>NZ_JARVWW010000006.1 GCF_029846715.1 Bradyrhizobium nivariense | reverse complement strand
CGCTTGCGAAGATCCAGAGAATAAGGCTTGCCCATCCATGCTGGCCTCCGCCCAGCCAGCATGGTGAATCAGAAACAAGCTGATTTGGGAATCCCAAATCGATTCAACCTAACCCCATTCCGCTTTAACGACCAAGGGCCCGCCTCTCGGCGGGCCTTTTTTGTTACCCCAGAGCTACCCCGATGGAATTGTAAGTTCGCTAAAAGGCAACAAAATATAGCTTTATCATGGGTTTGCTAACTATACTAAGACGTCCTGGTTGATGATGTTTTGCCTGATAGGGTCGCCGTCCAGCACACTCAGGATGTTGCGCGCGGTCTGCTCGCTCATGCGGCTCACCGCCTCGACCGTGACGCCGGCGACATGCGGGGCCATGATGACGTTGGGCAGCGCGAACAGCGCGTTGCTGACCGGCGGGGGCTCCACCTCGAAAACGTCGATGCCGGCACCGGCGAGCTTGCCCGAGACCAGTGCGTCGTACAGCGCCGTCTCCTTCACGATGCCGCCGCGCGCGGTGTTGATGAGATAGGATTTCGGCTTCATCCGGCCGATCCGCGCCGCGTCGAACAGGCCGACCGTTTCCGGCGTCTTCGGACAGTGGATGGTGACGAAATCGGCGTGGGGCAGTGCGGCATCGAGATCGGCGACGGGCTCGCAACCGGCCGCCTTGATCTCGGCTGCGGGCTTGTAGGGATCATAGACCTGCACCTTCATGTCCATCGCCAGGCAGCGCTTGGCGGTGCGGGTGCCGATGCGGCCGAAGCCGATGACGAGGACCGTCTTGCCGTACAGATCGAACGGCAGCATGCCGAGCCGGTCGGCCCATTTGCCGTCCTTGACGCAGGCGTGCATCTCCTGCGCGCGTTTTGCCAGTGTCAGCATCATGAACAGCGCCTGCTCTGCGACCGAGGGCGAGTTCGCGCTGCCCGCGACCATCAGCGGCACCTTGCGACGGGAAAGAGCGGGGACGTCGACGGCGTCGTAACCGACGCCGATCCGCGTCACCACTTTCATATCTTTCGACGCTTCGAGCTCAGTCTCGCCGAAGGCGGTGGCACCAAGCGCCACGCCGTGGACCGGCGCATGGCTCTCGAGCAAGGCCTCGAAGTCTTTGGCGGAGATCAGGTTCGGAAACTCGATGAGCTCGATGTCATCTCGCTGGGTGAGGAGGGCGCGCGCCCCTTGCGACAAAGTTTGTGTAACGAAAATCTTCTTCTTGTTGGTCGCCATTGCTCCCCGCCTGCTCGCGTTTCTTGGACCGGCGTCACAACACCACGCCGGTCTCTTCGTTTAGCAGGTGCATATTGTTGAGGTCCATCGCCAAACGCATGGGTGCCCCGTCCTTGGCGCCCGCATTGGGATCGACGCGGCCGCAGACGGGCGTGCCCTCGAGCCCGAAATAGACCAGGGTCTCCATGCCCATCGGCTCGGTGACGTCGAGCACGGTGTCGAAGGTTTCGACGCCCGGCCCCAGATGCGCATGCGCCTCGGTGAGATGCTCGGGCCGGATGCCGAGCAGGAGCTTGTCGGTGCGCGGCAGTGCGTTGTAGCGCGTGGCGCGGGCCGGCGGCAGCGCGAAGGCGATGCGGTCGGTCAGGCGGATCCGGAGCGTGCCGCCGGCATCCTCGAGCCGGCACGGGAGGAAGTTCATCGCGGGCGAGCCGATGAAGCCCGCGACGAAGCGCGTCGCCGGCTTGTGGTAGAGCTCGTTCGGCGTACCGATCTGCTCGATGCGGCCCTTGTTCATCACCACCACGCGGTCGGCCAGCGTCATCGCCTCGACCTGGTCGTGGGTGACGTAGACCGTGGTGGTCCGCACCTTCAGGTGCACCTTCTTGATCTCGATCCGCATCTGCACGCGCAGCTTGGCATCGAGATTGGACAGCGGCTCGTCGAACAGGAAGACTTTTGGGTTACGCACGATGGCCCGCCCCATGGCGACGCGCTGGCGCTGGCCGCCGGAGAGCTGCTTCGGCTTGCGGTCGATCAGGTCGGTGATGTCGAGGAGGCGGGCGGCTTCCGTCACCCGCGCCTTGATCTCGGCCTTGGGATAGTGCTTCAGACGTAGCCCGAATGACATGTTCTCCGCGACCGTCATGTGGGGGTAGAGCGCGTAGTTCTGGAACACCATGGCGATGTCGCGGTCTTTCGGCGGCACGTCGTTGACCACGTCACCGCCGATCATGATGTCGCCGTCGGTGATGTCTTCAAGTCCCGCGATCATGCGCAGCGTGGTCGACTTGCCGCAGCCGGAGGGGCCGACGAGCACGATGAACTCATGGTCGGAGATGTCGAGATCGATGCCGCGCACCGCCTCGACATCGTCGTAACGCTTGATCACCTTACGCAGGGAAACGTCGGCCATTGCACTTCAACCCCTCGTTCTCAACCCTTCGTCGCGCCGGCGGTCAGGCCGGCAATGTAATAGTCCATCAGGAAGGCGTAGATGACCAGCGGCGGGGCTGCGCCAAGCAGCGCGCCGGTCATGATCTGACCCCAGTTGAAGACGTCGCCCTTGATCAGCGTGGTGGTGATGCCGACCGGCAGCACGAGCTGGTCGATGGACGTCGTGAACACCAGGGGATAGAGGAACTGCGCCCAGGACACGGTGAAGGCGAAGATGGTCGCTGCGATCAGGCCGGGCAGGGCGACCGGGATGAAAATCCGCGTCAAGGTCTGGAGCCAGGAGGCGCCGTCGATGAGAGCAGCCTCGTCCAGCTCCTTCGGGATCGAGGCGAAATAACCGATCATGATCCAGGTGCAGAACGGCACGGTCAGCGTCGGATAGATGAACACCAGCACGTACCAGCGGTTGAGAAGAGGGATGCCGGTAAACTCCTGAACCACCGCGAGCATCTTGAACAAGGGAATGAACAAGAGGCTGTCCGGGATCAAATAGGTGAGAAAGACGCCGGTCGCGAGTGTCGCCGAGCCCCAGAACTTCATCCGCGCCAATGCAAACGCCGCCGGAATGCTGATCAGCATCGTCACGATCACGACCACGATCGAAATCATCGACGAATTCCAGAAGAATCGCAGGAACTGGTTCGAGGTCAACAGCTCGACATAGTTCGACAGCGTCGGATGAAAGACCCACCAGGGATTGGTGGCGGCCGAGATCTCCGCGCTGCTCTTGAGCGAGGTGATCAGCATGTAGACCGGCGGGACCAGGAAGAAGATCGCAAACAGCACCAGGAAGAAGTAGGACCAGCGCAGCGCCCAGGTGCGGTCGCGGCTCATGCTTCGAAGCTTGACCTTACGTGTCGGTCCGGTTTTGTCGATCGCAAGCGTGCTCATCAGGCTTCGTTCCCGCGTTTGTTGACATCGCGCAGGATGAAGATCGCTGCGACGGCGAGGATCGGCACCATGAACAGCGAGACGCAGGCGCCGAGCGGAATGTCGCTGCTCTGGATGCCGACCTGGAACGCCCAGGTAGCGAACAGATGCGTCCGGTCCAGCGGACCGCCGGAGGTGAGGATACGCACGATGTCGAAATTGGCGAAAGTGACGATCAACGAGAACAGCGTGGTGATGGCGATGATGTTGCGCATCATCGGCAAGGTGATGTGCCAGATCTTCTGCCACCAATTGGCGCCGTCGATCGCCGCGGCTTCATAGAGCTGGTCAGGAACGGATTTCAGCGCGGCCAGATACATGATCAGGAAGAATGGCGCGCCGTACCAGACGTTGACGAGGATGACGGAGAAACGCGCCCAGAAGGTGTCCCCGAGCCAGGGGATGGGACCGACGCCGAAGAACGAGAGCGTGTAGTTGAAGGCGCTGTAGGAGGGATCGAACAGCCACAGCCATGCCAGCGTGCTCATTGCCGGCGGGATCACCCAGGGCACCAGCAGCATGCCGCGCCATTTACGTTGCTTTTTGCCCGGAATGTTGTGGACGAAATGCGCGACGATGAAGCCGATCAGCGCCTTGAAGACCACGGCGGTGATCGCAAAAATGCAGGACTGTCTCACCACCATCCAGAACGTCTCGCGCTTGAACAGGAAGGTGAAATTGCCGAGGCCGACGAACTTCGTCATCGCCTTGTTCAGCGTCGCCAGGTAGACCGAATAGAAGGCGGGATAGAGCACGAGCAGGACGATCAGGAGGATCAGCGGCAGCGTCAGGAAGAACGCCACGGTCGATTTTCGTCCCATTGCATTGCGCAGGCTCGCCCGTTTGCGCGGGCTGGCAGCACGAGCGAGACGGCCTTGCTCAACGACGACATCGGCCATGACGTTAGCCTCTTTGCAGGACGTGTAGAACAGCGAAGCCGGCGCAGCTGTCGGCTTCATTCGGCATGCGGATCGATCGAGGGGGGCCTCGGCGGCTCACGCACAAGGCGTGAACCGCCATGGCACACACCCGGCTCAGGTCCGCATGAAGCCCTCGCACTCGCCCTCGGCCCAGGCGAGCGCCGTCTCCATCTTCTCTCCTTGCGCAAAGCGCAGCGCCATCTTGGTCAGCGTCGCCTGGAAGTAGATCTGCTGTGCGATCTTCGGCGGCGCAGGCGACGCGGCGATCGACATCGTCTGCTGCTTGTAGGGATCCGGATAGTGGAAGAGCGTGCCCTTCGGCGGCCCTTCCTCGGCCCAGGTCTTGAACTTCGTCATGTTCGCGTAGGCCGGAAGATCGTACCCGCCGCTCGCCGCGACGAACTTTTCAATCGCCGCGGGCGAGGACAGATGGATGAGCAGGCTCTTGGCCGCCTCCTTGTTCTTCCCGAAGCTCCAGACGCCCCAGAAGTAAGGCAGGAACGGCGCAAAACGTCCCTTCGGACCGGACGGGAAGCCGTGCGTCCAGCACTGTTCGGCGACTTGCGGTGCGTCGCGCTTGGCGACGGCCCAGGCGCTCGGCGGATTCAGGATCATCGCGCCGCGGCCCGAGATCAGCCATTTGTTGTTGGACGCATCGTCCCATGACGGTGCGTCGGTGGGCAGCACGGCGATCAGCTTCTTGTAGAATTCGAGCGCCTGCCGCACTGCGTCGGTCTTGACGGTGACATCGCCCTTGGCGTTGACGAGCTCGGCGCCGAAGGACTGGAAGATCGCGCCGGCAGTGTCGACGCTGTCGGTGGTCTCGCCGAGACCGATGCCGAATGGGAAGCCGGCCTTGTGGCAGGCCTCGGCGGCCTTCAGGAACGTCTCCATGGTCCAGTTGTCTGCCTTTGGCGGACTGCCGGCCGGATACATCTCCTGCACGTCGATGCCCGCGTGCTTCTTCATCAGATCTATGCGGGAGCAGGGACCCTTGATCTGGCTTCCCGGCGTCGCGGGCACCGCCAGCCATTTGCCGCCCGACTGCCCGAGATATTTGACGGTGCCGTTCACCTCGCCGTTCTGCTTGATAAGCGGCTCCATGACGTCGTTGAGCGGTTCGAGATTCTCGGAATAGGCGTGCGGCCACCAGCTCGGCATCTGGAGAATGTCGTGACCGGACTTGGCCTGGGCTTCGGCCGCCGCGGTCAGCTCGATCTTCTTGTTGTTGCTGGTGATGTAGTCGATCGAGACTTCGACCTTCTCCTTCTCGCCCCATTCCTTGACGAGGGCGGTGGAGGCATCGTTGGCGCCGGGCACCCAGTGGTCCCAGAAGCCGATCGAGAGCTTGCCGGCGGCGTAAGCGCCTCGGACGTAGGGCGCCGTGATCAGCGCCGCGGAGGACATTGCAGTGGCAGCCACAAATTGACGTCGCGTCAGTGTCTTGCGTGACATCTCGTTTCCTCGCTTGGGTGTTTTATTGCTTTGGTGTTTCCTCTGAACTCTTCCGAGTTTTGCTTTTGATTTTCTTGTTGGGAGTTTCTTGTTGGACGTTCTTGCAAATTGGTAGCGCGATCAGATCATGATTGACCGCGTCTGTCGAGAAAACCGAACGCCTCGCGCCTAGAACTAACGTTGTGTCCGGGAAGGCGGCATAGCCTTCGGTGTCGTGCGCCGGCCGTGAACCACCGCCCGGTCGTTTTGCGACGCACACTTTGCGCAGATCCGCCGGAGCGACACGAGCGCAATTACGCCGCAGTTTCGAATGAGCCTGCATAAGCGCCTCGCGCCAAACACTTTTCGGGCGTGGATAGCAATCGTCCGCACCTAGACCTCGAAGCGGCGAAAACGATAGAGTTGCAACTGGCGGGTGGCTCTCACCCCAATAGGCCAATCAGACCGACCATGGAGACCAGAATGATCAACCCGGCGCCGCCCGCGCGGCTTTACCTGCGACGATGGTTCGCGCTGGGGTCCGTTTTCGTGTTGCTGCTCGGCGCAGCCGCAGTGGCGAACGCTCAAGGTTTGGTCAAAGGCGTTCAGGAAGGAGCGGCGGCCGGGAACAAGGCGGCAGGTCCGGTCGGCGGCGTGCTCGGCGGCGCGATCGGCGGTGTGGTCGGCGTCTTCACCGGCGTACTCGGCGTCAACAACAATAACGGCAGTCAGGGGCCGGCCGCCAAGGATGCTGGCAAGGACGGCAGCAAGGATGCCAGCAAGGACTCCAAGCCGGGCGCCGGCAAGGACAAGGATGCCAAGAGCGCCAAGGCGGGCAAGGGCGCCAAGGCGAGCAAGGAAGCCAAGAATGCGCCGCAGGACAATAAGGACGTCCCCGTCCTCACTCAAGCCGGTGCGCCGCAACAGACCGCCGAGCAAATCGTTGCCAACAGCGATTCCTATATCGAGCGGATCAAAACGGAACTGAACCTCACGCCCGATCAGGAGAAGCACTGGTTCGGCTTCTCGAGCGCCATGCACTACCTGGGGCACAATGGTGCAGAGCGGCTCAACCTGCGGATCACCCGGGCCAAGCGGGATCCACCGGACGACATCATCGAGCAGATGCGCAACGAGTCGCAATTCCTGATCGATCGCGCTGCCGACCAGCGCAATGTCGCCGACGCCGCCGAGCCGCTTTTCTCGAGCCTCGATGACAAGCAGAAGCAGGTCTTCATCCAGGAGATGGTGCGGCTCAGCCATGAACGAGGATTGGATTGATCAAGTTGAATCGGATCGGGCGCGTCTGAATTAACGGCGCCCGCCACGAATTCGTGAATCCTCTTCGCAATTCGGTTATGCTTAGCTTCGTGGGCTGATTGCGGGGTTGATATGGCGGACGGACTCTCCGTTTTCCTGGTCGAAGACGAGGCGTTGATCCGGATGATGATGGCGGACATGGTCGAGGAACTCGGCCACCACGTCGTCGCGGAAGCGGACAATGTCCGGGACGCCAGCGCTTTTGCCATGACCGCGCAGTACGATCTCGCGATTCTCGACATCAATCTCATGGGCGTCTACGTCGATCCCGTCGCCGACCTGATCGAGCGCCGCGGGAAGCCGTTTCTATTTGCCACGGGCTATGGGCCCGAGCTGCTGCCGTCCTTGCTCCGGCGCCGGCCGATCCTGCGCAAGCCGATTACGATCGATCAGCTCAAGGCGATGATCGATTCGATGTTTCCGGAAGCGGCGGCGAAGACGCCGCACTGAGCGAAGGCGCTACGCTGAGCGACGGCGAAGGCGCCGCGCTGAGATCGCCAACGAAAATGGCCGCCCATCAGGGGCGGCCATTTGGCGACGGAATTCGTCCCGGTCTCACATCAGGCCGGCGCTGAGATCGATGCCGCGCGCCATCAGGCCGAACGAGGCGACGAGGCCCGTGCAGCAGAACAGCAAGATGGTCTTGAACGTAGAATCGGCCAAACGCGTTTCGACGGCGGCCGGCATCGCGACGAGCGAAGTCATGCTCATATTCATTCCCCCCTTTATTGCCCTGAATTGCATCAGGTGAGGGAACTCTTAGAGCAAAAAGTTTGACGCGAGCTTTCGAGGGATCGTTAACGGAATCGCAACTGGTCCCGCGTTCGCGAGCGCAGCAACGGGATCACGCCTCAGTGGCGCCCGTTCTTCAGCACCGTGGCGATGGTGTGAGCTGTCATGGCCGCACGGTCCGAAGCACGCTGGGCGGCGAGCCGGTCCTGCGCCTTTTCCTGGATCAAGAGCTCGATCAGGGCCAGCCGCTTGTCTTCGTCGTCCGCCTCGATCAGCAGGCGGTGATAGCGGTGATAGTCGAAACCCAAATCCTGCTTACGCACGTCACGCCCCCGCAACTACGCCGCACAAGCCGGATTGTTTCTCATCCGAAACGTGCGCGCAAGCACGATCCGGCATGGAACCGCGCGTGCGGTGCAATCAGCTGTGAATTACTGAACCCGCGCGGAGGGAGGGGCGCGCCTTAAGGCTGGTTGTGCTCGGCAAACATCTTCAGGCCGACGAAACTTGCATCAGGTTTCGTAACCAGCCTGGTCGGGATGTTGCGCAGATAGTCCTGGAAGCGCCCTTTGGCTTCGAAACGCGCCCGGAACGCGGAGGCTGCAATGAACTCCGGAAAACGCGGCACGATTCCGCCGGCGATATAGACACCGCCGCGGGCGCCGAAGGTCACTGCGAGATTGCCGGCGACCGAGCCGAGAATGGCGCAAAACATCTCCAGCGTCGCGCGGCTGAGTTCGCAACTGCCCGCCAAGGCCGCCATCGTGATGGCAGCAGCATCGCGATGCGGCACCTGAGCGCCGTCGACCTCGGCCAGCGCCTCGTAGAGGCTTTGCAGGCCGGCACCGGACAACGCGCCGCGCTCGATGGAGACATGGCCGAGGCGTCGGCGCAAGGCCGCGATCACGCGTTCCTCGCGCTCGTTCTCCGCCGGCAGGGTCGCGTGGCCGGCCTCGGTGACGACGGCCAGCCGCGCGCCATGGCGCTCGACCAGACAGGAAACGCCAAAGCCGGTTCCAGGCCCGACCACCAGCAACGGCTCGCCGGGAAGGCCATCTTGTCCGCCGAGCGGGATCAGGTCGGCGGGCTGCAGGGCGGGCAGAGACCAGGCCACGACCTCGAAATCGTTGAGAACATGAACGCTGTCGAAGCCGAGAGCCGGCTGGAGCTCGTTGCCGTCGATGACCCACGGGCTGTTGGTCATGACGCAGCGATTGTTGGTCACCGGACCCGCCACGGCCAGTACGGCCCTTTGGGGCGGTTCGCCGCCAGACTGACGCGCGAGAACGTCGACGACGGCTTCCCGGACGGTCGGGAAGTCTGCCACCTTCACATAGTCGATCGGTCCGGTCTGATTGCCCCGACTGAGCGCGAAGCGCGCGTTGGTGCCGCCGATATCGGCGAGAAGAATCTGTCCTGTCTTGCCGATGGCCATGTCCATTGGGCTGCCGTTGCCTTGCCGGCTGCGGGAACCGCCCCCTCCGCTCTGTCCGATCGCAAGATGCGAACGGCTTCAGAATCCGTCCTCGGGTGGATCTAGTCAACACGCACGAGGCCAAACCGTTGCATCCTGGGAACGGCGGGGCATTCGCGCAGATCGCCGTATGTTGTCGGTGGTTGCGAAACAGCGCAGGAAGATCGACATTGGAGAGAGCGTTCGGCGCCGGTCGCGCGGGACGGCTGGAATGGATCTTGCGATGAAGATTTCCGACCGCGACGTGCTGCTGGCCATCGACGTCCAGAACGATTTTTGCACCGGTGGGGCGCTCGCCGTTCCCGGCGGCGAGAAGGTGGTGCCCGCCATCAACCGCATCGCCCAAAAATTCGCCAATGTGGTGCTGACCCAGGACTGGCATCCCCGTGATCACGTCTCCTTTGCCCCCAACCGTGCGGGCAAACAGCCGTTCCAGACCATCGCGCTTGACTACGGCGCCCAGGTGCTCTGGCCCAGGCATTGCGTGCAGGGCACGGCGGGCGCCGAATTTCATCGCGATCTCGACATCACCCGCGCCAGCCTCGTGGTGCGCAAAGGATTTCGGCGCGGCATCGATTCCTATTCGGCACTGTTTGAGAACGACCACAAGACGCCGACCGGCCTGCTCGGATATTTGCGCGAGCGCGAGTTGAACACTGTCTTCGTCGCCGGCCTCGCGTTCGACTTCTGCGTCCGCTTCTCGGCGGAGGATGCCCGCAAGGCGGGGTTCGAGGTCGCCGTCATCGAGGACGCCTGCCGCGGCATCGATCTCGACGGCTCGGTCGCGGCGACCCACCAAAGCTTTCGGCAGCTTGGCATCTCGGTCGTCAGCCTGGAGGCGTTCTTGTGAAGATCACGAGGTAACGATGGCGGCGAAGACCGGCAAACAGCCAAACGGACCCGGGCATGTCCCCGAGGATCCTTTGCTGTGGCCGTTCGCTGCGGCCCGTCTTGCCATGGACGCCTGGTTTGGGTGGCTGGACCGCGCTCCAGCGGAGCAGGGCGACAGCAGCCTGCCATGGACGACGCCCAGCTCGGTCGCGCTTGAGCTCGCGACCATGCGCCTGCGCGATTGCACGCGGACGGGGGCCGGCCAGCCGGCACTGGTCTGCGCGCCCTATGCGCTGCATCGAGCCCTGATCGCCGACTTCGCACCCGGCCACAGCGTGGTGCAGTCGCTGCAAAATGGCGGCATCGACCGGATCTATCTCGCCGATTGGCGGTCAGCCACGCCCGAGATGCGCTATCTCTCGATCGACAGCTATCTTGCCGATCTCAACGTTGCCATTGACGAGATCGGCGCACCGGTCGATCTCGTCGGTCTGTGCCAGGGCGGCTGGCTATCGCTGCTTTACGCGGCGCGCTTTCCGGCCAAGGTGCGGCGGCTCGTGCTGGTTGGCGCTCCCGTCGATCTCTCGACCGAGTCCGCGCTCTCTCGACTCGCCCGCAACGCGCCGGAGATGGTCTATGACCAGCTCGTCGCGCGCGGCGGCGGCAATGTCAGCGGCGAGGAGATGCTGCGTGTCTGGTCCAAGGCGCCGAGCCGCGAGGACATTGTGACGGCGCTGCAGAGGGAACTCTTCGGCGAGGAAGGTGCGGCGCTGCTGGCGCGCTTCGAGCGCTGGAACGCCGAGACTCTCAATCTGCCCGGCGCCTATTATCTCGAAATCATCAACTGGATCTTCCGAGAGAACCGGATCGCGAGCGGCCAATTCACGGCACTCGGCCGCGTGATTGATCTGAAGCACGTCAAGGCGCCGGTCTTCCTGCTGGCCGGGCTCGATGACGACGTCGTGCCGGCTGCGCAGGCGCTCGCCACCGCCGGTTTGCTCGGCACGCCACCGGCCTTCATTGCGGCGGCCTCCGAGCCCAGCAACCATCTCGGCCTGTTCATGGGCGCGCGAACTCACGCCCATGCCTGGCCGCGGATTGCCGGGTGGCTACGCGGCGATCTGTCCGGCGTGCTGGCCCGTAGCGCCTGACTTCGCCGGGCACCGGGCGGACGAGCCTGCAAATCCGTTATGCATGAAGGTGGATGGCCTGCACCGGACCGGCTCGATGGGTTACATATGGTCCGGAACTGACGGCTGCGGCCGGCCGCAGACAGATTGAATTGAAGGTACTGCGCTCGATGAGTTTTCACTCGATCTACGCCCACGGATTTGCGCGCGTGGCGGCCTGTGTCACCACGTCCCATGTGGCCGATCCCTCGGCCAACGCGAAGGCCGTGCTGGCGGCGGCCAATGCGTGCCACGAACAGTCGGTGGCGGTTGCCGTGTTTCCCGAGCTGTGCCTGTCCGGCTATGCGATCGAGGATCTGGTCAAGCAGGATCCGCTGCTCGATGCGGTCGAGCGCGGACTTGCCGCGATCGTCCAGGCCTCCTCGACGCTGATGACCGTGCTGATCGTCGGCGCGCCGCTACGCTTTGGCCATCGCATCTACAATTGCGCCGTCGTCATTCATCGCGGCAACATCCTCGGCGTCGTCCCCAAGAGCTATCTGCCGACCTATCGCGAATTCTACGAGGGGCGGCATTTCGCATCCGGCGCCGGCATCCTCGGCGAGACGATCGCGTTCGGCGGGCTGCATGCCCCGTTCGGCACCGACCTTGTGTTCGCGGCCGAGGACGTTCCGGGCCTGACGATCGGTGTCGAGATCTGCGAGGACATGTGGATCCCGGTGACGCCAGCCTCCGAGCTCGCGCTCGCGGGCGCGAGCGTGCTGATCAATCTTTCGGGCAGCCCGATTACGATCGGCCGTGCTCGCTCGCGCGCGCTGCTATGCCAATCGACTTCCGCGCGCTGCCTCGCGGCTTACGTCTATTCCGCCGCCGGGGCAGGGGAATCGACCACCGATCTGGCCTGGGACGGCCAGACCTCGATTTACGAGAACGGCGTGCTGCTGGCAGAGGGCGAGCGGTTCCGCCAGGGCGGCCAGATCACGCTGGCTGATGTCGATCTCGACCTGCTCAGGCAGGAACGCGCGCTGATGGGGACGTTCGACGACAATCGCCGCCAGCGCGAGGCTTTCTTCCGCAAGGTGACTTTTGCCCTGAAGCCGCCGACCGCCGATATCGGCTTCCTGCGCAAGGTCGAGCGCTTTCCGTTCGTGCCGAGCGACGAGAGCCTGCTCGAGCAGGACTGCTATGAGGCCTACAACATTCAGGTCGCGGGCCTCGTGCAGCGCATGCGCGCGACCGGCACCAAGCGCGTCGTCATCGGCGTATCGGGCGGGCTCGATTCCACCCATGCCCTGATCGTCGCCGCCAAGGCCGTCGATCTCCTTGGCCTGCCGCGCGAGAACATTCTCGCTTACACCATGCCCGGCTTTGCCACCGGCAGCGAGAGCAAGACCAATGCGCTGGCGCTGATGAAGGCGTTGCAGACGAATTGGCAGGAACTCGACATCCGCACGACGGCGACGCAGATGCTGAAGGACATCGGCCACCCCTTCGGCAATGGCGAGAAGATCTACGACGTCACATTCGAGAATGTGCAGGCGGGCCTGCGCACGGACTATCTGTTCCGGCTCGCCAACCATCACGGTGGCATCGTGATTGGAACCGGCGATCTCTCGGAGCTCGCGCTGGGCTGGTGCACCTACGGCGTCGGCGACCAGATGGCGCACTATAATGTCAACGCCGGGGTGCCGAAGACGCTGATCCAGCATCTGATCCGCTGGGTGATTGCCTCGAAGCAGTTCAGCGACGACGTCAACCGGACGCTTGTCTCGATCCTGTCGGCCGAGATCTCGCCCGAGCTGGTTCCGGTCAAGCCTGGCGAGAAGCCGCAAAGCACGGAAGCCTCCATCGGTCCCTACGAGCTCCAGGATTTCAACCTGTTCTACACGCTGCGCTTCGGCATGCGGCCGTCTAAGATCGCCTTCATGGCGCTGCAGGCCTGGAAGGACATCGCCAAGGGCGAATGGCCGCCGGCATTCCCGAGCGATCGGCGCAAGGCCTATGATCTCCCCGAGATCCGCCGATGGCTTGAGGTGTTCCTGCGCCGCTTCTTCGCCTTCAGCCAGTTCAAGCGCTCGGCGATGCCGAACGGGCCTAAGGTCTCGGCCGGCGGCTCGTTGTCGCCGCGCGGCGACTGGCGCGCGCCGTCGGATTCGAGCGCGGCGGCGTGGCTTGAAGATCTCGAACGGAATGTACCGGTTTGAGCGGGAGATGCGTTATGTCGGCCGGCGATGGGCCCGAGCAGGGCGGCGATCCAAAGAAGGTCCTCAACGGCCTCTACATTTTTGAGATTGAGATGCGCGACGGCAAGCGCGGCCAGGCCAAAGGTGTCGTCGTGCTCTGCGATGGTCGCATCATGGGCGGCGACAGCTATTTCTACTACAGCGGCAGCTACACCTTCCGGAACGGGAAATGGCGCGGCGATATGACCGTCAATCAGCACACCGAGGCCGTTGGCAAGCCACTCGCGTTCGGCGGCAGGGAAGTGACCTGCGGCTTTTCGGGCGACTACTCTGCCGACGGCGCCGAGGTCGAAGGCATGGCGCTGGTTGGCAAGACCAGCGTGACATTCACGGCGCGGCTCACACTGAAGGACGCCATGTGAGCTCGACCTGATCTGGCACGCCGGTGAGGCGCACGGCCGCCGTTCCCCTCAGGAACCTTCACGCCAATACGACGTTCGCGTTGGCAAATTATGAGCGCAACCAGAACCAGCCACCGCGCAATGCAGAACAGCAGCCTCCTGCGCAACAGGGCAACCGTCCGGCAACGGCAACCGACTCGAGCCGGACGGCTCCGGCCAACAGCGCACAAAGCGCCCCGTCTCAAACCGGGACGCAGACCAATCAAGCCAATCAGACAACCCAATCCAACACGCAGGTCAATCAGCAGACCCACGTGACCTCCGAGACGCAAGTGCGCATCTCCGAAACGCTGAGCCGCGGGCGCGTGGCGGAACCGGAGCGCAATCTGAACATCTCGATCCGGGTTGGAGAGACGATCCCCCGCGCCTGCGGCTTCATCGTCTGCTGCCGGAAATCGTATCGATCGAGCCTGAATATCGGGACTACGAATGGATGAGGACGTCGTCATCGTGGAGCCGCGCTCGCATCGCATCGTCAGCCAGGTGCCGCGCGATCCTTCGCGAGCCCGCGCGCAAATGAGTGCCGGTACCTCATCGAGCACGGCTACAGCCGCTGGCAGCAACGTGAACTGCCGGATTATGCGGCGCGATTCCTCCGGTAACGTCGCCGAAGCAGAACCGTCAATGGTGGGCTCGAGTGCGCGCCCGGATTCGCTGAGCGTGACTGTTCAGTTGCCCGGTGGCGGTTCGTCCGCCCCCATCGCGCTCGGGGCTACGGCTGGCGATATCGTCGTCGCCACGCAAGGGCAGGGCGATTGCACCGTCACGATCGAGCCGCAGACGCGGTAATCGCCCGAACCGGCAGGACTGCACACGAAAACGCGCCGCCAAGCTGAAGTGCCGGGCGGCGCGAAATCGCGTTCGACTTAAAAAAGTCCGAGGTCCGGAGTGCCTAGGAGTCCGGACCTCGTCACCTTGCCCAGCCTTCAATCCCCGCCCCATGTGGTCCCCCAACCCCATGCAGCGCGATCAGAGGGTGATGCCCTTGGAAGTGGCCGCCGATCGATGTCCCGCGATGTACGCGAGATCGGAATAGGATACCATTCCGGATCACTACGGAGACGAATGTGCTGATGCTGCAGGCTTATGCGTTCGTCCGCATTCGCTTCGATCATGCTGCCTGAATTCGATGCACACGCTCTTGGCAGCACTCTTGGCAGCGCTTTTGGCAACGCCTTTGGGATGTCCACATCTCCTCAGCGCTTCGGAACCTGCATTTCACCGGCCTGTCATTGAACTGGTCTAGCGCTGCTCCCGTCATTGCTGACTGCCAAGGAGCAAGTCATGTCGAAGCCGGTGTTGGGCGCCGCATTGTCCATCAAATCGATCCCTGCGCATCGCGACTGGCTTCTCGACCGGCAACGCGATCTCGAAATTCAGGATTTCTTTCGCGCGGATCTTCTCGACAGCGATTGGCGGAGCACGGCCGGCGAGATCAAGCAGATGCTTTCGGGCCATACCGGCCGGCTCGGCATTCACGGCCCGTTCTGGGGCTTCAAGATCGACAGTCACGATCCCATGATCCGTCAGGCGGTGACCAGGCGCCTGCTTCAGGGGTTGGATGCCGCCGAATTCCTCGGCGCGACGCAGATGGTGATACATTCGCCATTCACGACCTGGGACCACAACAATCTCGATCTCTATCCGGATAATCGCGGCAATCTCGTCGAACGCGTCAAGGCGACACTCGCCGAGGTGATTGTGCGCGCTGAAACCATGGGCTGCGAGATCGTCATCGAGAACATCGAGGACAAGGATCCGCGCGATCGCGTGCGTCTCGCCAAGGCGCTCGAAAGCAGCAAGGTCCGCGTCTCTCTCGACACTGGCCACGCCAACTACGCTCACATCTCCACCGGCGCGCCGCCGGTCGACTACTATGTCGAAACCGCCGGCGACATGCTGACGCACGTCCACCTGCAGGACACCGACGGCTTTGCCGACCGGCACTGGCCCCCGGGCGAAGGCAACATCCCGTGGGTCGCCGTGTTCCGCGCGCTGGGCCGGCTGACGTCCAATCCGCGGCTGATCCTCGAACTTCGCAACAACGACGACGTCCGCGCCGGCGCAGCCCATCTCGCCGCGCTTGGCCTCGCCGAATAGCCGTATCATCCAGGGGCAGGGGTTTCCGTCATGAGCAAGCTTACCCGTCGCACCATCCTGAAATCTGGCGGCGTTGCCGCAAGCACACTGCTTCTGCCTCGTTTTGCCATCGCGCAGGTCGACAACCGTCCTTCGGTGACGATTGCCGTGCAGAAGGTGACCAATTCGAACGTGCTCGACGTGCTGCGCGAGCAGTCCAATGTCGGCGAGCGGGTGTTCTTCTCCTCGGTCTGGGAAGGCCTGATCTCCAAGAACTGGCGCGGCAGCCTGGAGGCCGTGCCGGGACTCGCGACCGAGTGGCGCCGCATCGACGACCAGGCCGTCGAGGTGAAGCTGCGCCAGGGCGTCAAATTCCACAATGGCGACGAACTGACGGCGGAGGACGTCGTCTTCACCTTCAGCCGCGAGCGCATGTTCGGCGAGACCGAGGCCAAAAGCCGTAGCACGATCCAGGCTTTCGAGAAGATCCCGACGCCGCGGCCGGGCAAGGAGCTGCCGCCGGACGTTCCGGCAGTTGCGCGCCGGATCTGGCCGGATCTCGTCCGCGTCGATGCCGTCGACAAGTACACGGTGCGCTTCTACAACGCGACGCCCGACGTCACGATCGAGGGCCGGCTGTCGCGCTACGGCTCGGACATCGCAAACCGCCGCGCCTGGGCCGAATCCGCGAGCTATCTGGATTGGGCGCGCAAGCCTGTGACGACCGGGCCCTACAAGGTCGTCGAGCTCAAGCCCGACGTGTCGCTGACGCTCGAAGCGCACGACGAATATTGGGGCGGCCGTCCGCCGCTCAAGCGCATTCGCTTCCTCGAAGTCCCGGAGGTCGCTAGCCGCATCAACGGGCTGCTGTCGGGGGAGTACCAGTTCGCTTGCGACATCCCGCCAGACCAGATCGCCGGCATCGAGAAGAATTCAGCCTTCGAAGTGCAGGGCGGCACCATCCTCAATCATCGCCTGACCGTATTCGACAAGAACCACGCCCAGCTCGCCAATCCGCTTGTAAGGCGCGCCTTCACCCACGCGATCGACCGCCAGGCCATCGTCGACAGCCTGTGGGCCGGCCGCACCCGCGTGCCGAAGGGCCTTCAGTGGGAATTTTACGGCGACATGTTCAACGCCGACTGGAACGTGCCGGCCTACGATCCCAAGCTTGCGCAGGACCTGCTGAAGCAGGCCAATTACAAGGGCGATCCCATTCCCTATCGCCTGCTCAACAATTACTACACCAACCAGGTCGCGACCGCGCAGGTGCTGGTCGAGATGTGGAAGTCGGTCGGCCTCAACGTCCAGATCGAGACCAAGGAAAACTGGTCGCAGATCATGGAGCGTGCGCCAAGCCGCGCTGTACGTGACTGGTCGAACTCGGCGGCCTTCAACGATCCCGTGTCGTCGCTGGTCGCCCAGCACGGCCCGAACGGCCAGCAGCAGCAGATCGGCGAGTGGACCAATGCCGAGCTGAACACGCTCTCGGAGTTCCTGGAAACCTCGATCGACCGGGCCGCCCGCAAGAAGGCGTTCCGCCGCATGCTGGAGATCGCCGAGCGCGAGGACCCCGCCTACACGGTGCTGCACCAGAACGCGACCTTCACGGCCAAGCCGAAGTCGATCAAGTGGAAGGCGTCGCCAGCGTTTGCGATGGATTTCCGCGCCGGCAATTTCGAGGCCTGAGCCGTGACACCGCTGATCAGCATCAAGGACCTCAGCGTCGCCTTCCACGGCGTGCCGGTCCTGCGCGGTGTCGATCTCACCTTGCAGAAGGGCGAGGCCCTTGGCCTCGTCGGCGAGTCCGGGTCCGGCAAGTCGGTGACGTGGCTTGCCGCGCTGGGGCTCTTGCCGCGGCATGCGCGCATCTCGGGCTCCGTTCGTCTCGAGCGCCGCGAGATCCTTGGTGCACCGGCCGTCGAGCTCGACCAGGTGCGGGGCGGGCGCGTCGCCATGATTTTTCAGGACCCCGCGAGCGCGCTCAATCCGGTGCTGACCATCCGCAAGCAGCTCTGCGAGGCCCTGGCGCTGCATCGCCATCTATCCGGCGACGCGGTGAAGGCGGAAGCGCGGCGGCTGCTCGATCTCGTTGGCATTCCCGATGCGGCGCGGCGGCTCTCCGCCTATCCGCATGAATTCTCCGGCGGTCAGGTCCAGCGCATCATGATCGCGATAGCGCTCGCCGGAAATCCCGATCTGCTGATCGCGGATGAGCCGACCACCGCGCTGGACGCGACCATTCAGGCGCAGATCCTGGAGTTGCTCTCATCGATCCGTCGCGAGATGAGCATGGCGATGGTCCTGATCAGCCATGATCTTGGCGTGGTCGCGGAAAACTGCGACCGCGTTGCCGTGATGTATGCCGGCCGCATCGTCGAGGAGGCGCCGGCCAACCAGCTCTTCGCCGATCCCGTGCATCCCTATGCGCAGGGCCTGATAGGTGCGCTGCCGCCGCTCGACGGACCGCGGCGGCGCCTGACGGCCATTCCCGGCACCGTGCCCGATCCCGCGATGATGCCTGATGGATGCGCCTTCGCGCCGCGCTGCACGCTGGCGGCCGAGCCGTGCGGCCTTGCCGCGCCGAGCCTGGCGCCCATCGCGGAGGATCGCGCCGTCGCCTGCGTCCGCGCCGAGGCTTCGCGTCGCGCGCTGCTCGGGATCGCTGCCGAATGAGCGGTCCGCTCGTCGAAGTGTCCTCGATTTCGCGCAGCTATAGCATGCGCTCCGGGATGTTCGGCCGAAGTACCGCCGTTCATGCGGTCGATGGCGTGTCGCTGACCATTCCCAAGGGCGAGACGCTGGGCCTCGTCGGCGAGTCCGGTTCAGGTAAATCCACCACCGGCCGGATCGTGCTCGGCCTCGAGCCGCCTGACAGCGGGGAGGTGCGGTTTGACGGCAAGCGGATGGCCACACCCGCGACGCCTGCATGGCGCGCGCAGCGGGCGCGCATGCAGATGATCTTTCAGGATCCGCTGGGCGCGCTGGACCGGCGCCTGCCGGTCGCAGCCCAAATCCGCGAGCCCCTGGACATTCACGGTCTCGGTACGCCCCCCGAGCGCGAGGAGCGTGTCCGCGAATTGCTGCGCGCGGTCGAACTCACGCCCGCGCATGGTGCGCGCTATCCGGGCGCGCTCTCCGGCGGACAGCGCCAGCGCATCGTGCTGGCGCGGGCGCTGGCAACGAAGCCGGATTTCCTGGTCTGCGACGAGCCGGTCAGCGCGCTCGATGTCTCGATCCAGGCGCAGGTGGTGAATTTGCTCGCCGATCTCCAGGCGCAGCTTGCGCTGACCTTGCTGTTCATCAGCCACGATTTGCGGGTGGTCCGGCAGATCAGCAACGTGGTGGCCGTGATGTACCTTGGCCGCATCGTCGAAGTCGGCAGTGCGGACGATCTGTTCGCGCGGCCGGAGCACCCGTATACCCAGGCGCTGGTTTCTGCCTCGCCCGCGCCGGGCCGCCGCAGCGCAGGCCGTATCGTGCTGGCAGGCGATCCGCCGAACCCGGCGGCGCGTCCCCAAGGCTGCGCCTTCCATCCGCGCTGCCCGCGCGCGATCGCGCGTTGTGCAAGCGAGGTACCGACCTTGTCCGCCGTCGGTGGCGATAGGCAGGTCGCCTGCCACCTCGTGACTGGGCCGCTCGCCGAGACGCGTGACGCGGCGTGATGGGACGCTATTTCGCCATTCGTATCGGACGCGCGGCCCTGACGATCGTCCTCGTCGTCACCTTCGCCTTCGTGGTGCTGCGTCTCTCGGGCGATCCCGCGCTGATGATTTTGGGACCGGAGGCGCCGCCGGAAGTCCTCGCCGCCTTCCGCAAAGCCTGGGGCCTCGATGATCCCATCTGGTTTCAGTATCTCGACTATTTTGGCGCCATCGCCAAAGGCGAGCTCGGCCGTTCCATGCGGGACGGGCGGCCTGCGATCGAGCTTGTGCTGGAGCGGATTCCGGCAACGCTGGCGCTGACGCTGCCGGCATTTGTATTCAAGGTCGCGCTCGGCATTCCCGCCGGAATCTATGCCGCGCTGCATCGGGGCTCCGCGATCGACCGTGCCGTGATGATGACGGCAGTGGCGGGCTTCACCGTGCCGAGTTTTGTCCTTGCGCTGATCTTGGTCCTTGTCTTCGCGGTTCAGCTCGGCTGGTTGCCGTCGGGTGGGCAGGACAGCTGGCGTCACGCCATCCTGCCCATCGTGACACTCAGCCTTGGCGGCGCCGCGGTGCTGGCGCGCTTCACCCGCAGCGCGATGCTGGAGGTGCTGGGCCAGCCCTATATCCGCACCGCCTCGGCGAAGGGCGTGCCGTGGCGAAAGGTCGTGACGTCGCATGCACTGCCGAACGCGGCGATTCCGACCGTCACCATTCTGGGCTTCATGGTGGGCACGCTGATCGCGGGCGCGGTCGTGGTCGAGAGCGTGTTTTCGTGGCCGGGGGTAGGGCGCCTGCTCGTCGTCGCCGTCGCCAATCGCGACCTCGCCGTCGTGCAGTGCATCCTCCTGCTGGTCGCTCTGACCATGGTCACATCCAATCTGATCGTCGACTTCCTCTACGGCTTCCTTGACCCGCGGCTGCGCGCCAAAGGGGCGCACGCATGAAGGGAGCCCGCGCATGACCGACGCAACGCTGAAGGACGCAGGCGTCCGCCGCCGCATCAGTCTGCCGGCGATCCCGGTCTCGGTCGCACTCGCGATCGGCTGGATCGTCGCGATGCTGGTGATCGCGGCCTTCGCCGAGAAGATCGCCCCCTACGGCTATACCCAGCTCGATTTGCGCAACCGGCTGTCGGCGCCCGGCAATGTCGCGCACTGGCTCGGCACCGATGAACTCGGCCGCGACGTGCTGTCGCGGCTGCTCGTCTCCATCCGCATCTCGCTCCTGATTGCTTTCGGTGCGACGGCCATTTCAGCCATCGTCGGCACCACGCTCGGTTTTCTTGCCGCCCATTTCCGCGGGCCCGTCGAGCAGCTTGTCCTGATGCTATCCGACTTCCAGGCCAGTATGCCCTTCCTGATCATGGCGCTGGCGGTGCTCGCCTTCTTCGGCAATTCGCTGCCGCTCCTGATCGGCTTGATGGGATTTTTCGGCTGGGAGCGCTACGCCCGCATCGCGCGGGGACTTGCCATCTCGGCCAATGCGCAAGGGTATGCGGCCGCGGTCCGCCAGCTCGGCGCCACGCCGTCGCGAATTTACCTCAGGCATATCCTGCCCAACATCGCCTCGACCCTGATCGTCTCGACCACGCTGGTCTTCCCCGAGGTGATCCTGATGGAGTCGGGCCTGTCCTTCCTCGGCCTCGGCGTGCAGCCGCCGATGACCAGCCTCGGCAACATGGTCGGCTACGGCCGCGAGTACCTGACCCGGGCTCCCTGGATCATGCTGGCACCGGCGGCCACGATCGTCGTGACCACGCTCGCGGTCTCCGTGATCGGCGACTGGCTGCGCGACCGCCTCGATCCGACCCTCCAATAGACCGCGCCCGGAGCAGGGGAGGCCTGCGCAGGGCCGATCCGGCTCTGTCAGGCCCAAGTTCCCGTTGCGCGCGCCCATCCCGTGCGCTATCCGGCCGGAAAGGCCTGAGGCGGCTTCCATATTTCTCGCCCGGGCTGACCCAACCAGGACGGAAACCGCCATGCCAGCCTATCGCTCCCGCACCACCACCCACGGCCGCAACATGGCGGGCGCCCGCGGCCTCTGGCGCGCGACGGGCATGAAGGACGCCGATTTCGGCAAGCCGATCATCGCGGTCGTCAACTCCTTCACCCAGTTCGTGCCCGGCCATGTTCATCTGAAGGACCTCGGCCAGCTGGTGGCCCGCGAGATCGAACAGGCCGGCGGCGTGGCGAAAGAGTTCAACACCATCGCGGTCGACGACGGCATCGCCATGGGCCATGACGGCATGCTCTACAGCCTGCCGTCGCGCGAGCTGATCGCCGACAGCGTCGAGTACATGGTCAACGCCCATTGCGCTGACGGCATGGTCTGCATCTCGAATTGCGACAAGATCACGCCCGGCATGCTGATGGCGGCGCTGCGGCTCAACATTCCCGCCGTGTTCGTCTCGGGCGGGCCGATGGAAGCCGGCAAGGTCACGCTGCAGGGCAAGACCAAGGCGGTCGACCTGATCGACGCCATGGTCGCAGCCGCCGACTCCAAGGTCAGCGACGAGGACGTCAAGGTGATCGAGCGCTCGGCGTGCCCGACCTGCGGCTCGTGCTCGGGCATGTTCACGGCCAATTCGATGAACTGCCTGACCGAAGCGCTGGGCTTGGCGCTGCCCGGCAACGGCACGGTGGTCGCAACCCACGCCGATCGCAAACGCCTGTTCGTCGAAGCCGGCCACACCATCGTCGATATCGTGCGGCGCTACTATGAGCAGGACGACGCCTCCGTGCTGCCGCGCAATGTCGCCAACTTCAAGGCGTTCGAGAACGCGATGACGCTCGACATCGCGATGGGTGGTTCAACCAACACCGTGCTGCATCTGCTCGCCGCCGCCCACGAAGGGCAGGTGGAGTTCACCATGCGCGATATCGACCGCCTGTCGCGCCGCGTGCCCGTGCTCTGCAAGGTCGCGCCGTCGGTCGCCGACGTGCATGTCGAGGACGTGCACCGCGCCGGCGGCATCATGGGCATTCTGGGCGAGCTCGACCGCGCCGGCCTGATCGACACGTCGGTCTCGACCGTGCACGCGCCGACCATGAACGACGCGCTGGAGCGCTGGGACATCAAGCGCTCCAAGAGCGAGTCTGTCCGCACCTTCTTCCGCGCTTCGCCCGGTGGCATCCCGACCCAGGTCGCGTTCAGCCAGGAGCGCCGCTACGACGAGCTCGATGCCGACCGCGAGAAAGGCGTCGTCCGCAACCTCGAGCACGCCTTCAGCAAGGACGGCGGCCTCGCCGTGCTCTACGGCAACCTCGCGCAGGACGGCTGCATCGTGAAGACCGCCGGCGTCGATGCCTCGATCCTGAAATTCTCCGGGCCCGCGCGCGTGTTCGAGAGCCAGGACGCGGCGGTGGAAGGTATTTTGGGCGGCAAGGTCGTCGCCGGCGAGATCGTCGTCATCATCTACGAAGGCCCGCGCGGCGGCCCCGGCATGCAGGAGATGCTGTATCCGACCAGCTATCTGAAATCGATGGGCCTCGGCAAAGCCTGCGCGCTCGTCACCGACGGACGCTTCTCGGGCGGCTCGTCGGGCCTGTCGATCGGCCATCTGTCGCCGGAAGCGGCCGAAGGCGGCAACATCGGTCTGGTGCGGACCGGCGATCGCATCGCCATCGACATTCCGAACCGCAGCATCGGCCTGGAGGTCTCCGACGAGGAGATGGCCAAGCGCCGCGCTGCGGAAGAGGCGAAGGGCGATGCCGCCTGGCAGGCGACGGGCCGCAAGCGCAACGTCTCGACCGCTCTTCAGGCCTACGCTGCGCTCACCACCAGTGCCGCGCGCGGCGCGGTGCGCGAAGTGAAGCGGCGCTCGAACTGAGCTTCTTGTAGCCCGGATGGAGCCATTGGTTGGCGCGAAGTGCCGACCAATGGCGTAATCCGGGGCAAGTGCGAGACCAGACGAGAGATCGGCCCCGGATTGCGCTGCGCTCCATCCAGGCTACGATCCAGGTTGTGTGTCCTCAAGGATGCATGGTCAACGAAACCTTAGCGATCGGGCGCGCCTCGGCAGTTGCATTAAGGATGCCCCGACGAAGTTCGGCGGCCCGGGATTTTGCGGCGTATATTGCGGCGACCTTCGCAAATCCATTTCGGGCAACTGGGGCACCACAATAATGTCTCGTACTCTTGCTGTCGTTTTCTCCACAGTCGTCGCGGCAATTTCGATGACGGGCGCGGCTTCCGCAGGCTGCTACAATTGCTACGCACCGCCGCCGTGCACGACCTGCTATCAGCAGCAATACGTGCAGCCGCAATACCGCACTGTCGACGAGACCGTGATGGTTTCGCCCGGCTCGGTCGTGGCGCACCGCGCGCCGGCGCAGTACCGCACCGTGATGGTGCCGCAGACCGTGATGGTGGCGCCGCCGAGCGTCCAGTACGAACGCATCCCGCCGCAATACGCCACGCGCCAGCGCGTCGAGATGGTCCAGCCGGGTTATTCCTATTACGCCCCGGTGCAGATGGGCTGCGCCTCCTGCGGCTACTGAGCCAGCGCGGCAACGAAGAATTCCTAGCGGCGCTCCTCGCGGGGCGCCGTTTTTCTTTGCAGGCAGCAAACGAGGCCCGGAAACAGACGCGAATCCAAACCGGGCCCCGCAACCAGCGACGCCCTGGGAGATGTCGCCAGTGTCTGGGATTGCTGAGGGATCGGCGTGTGTGGGTGGCCGAACCCGTTGCTTAGGCTAAGGGAACAGGCTGACGCTCGCCTGACGGATCGGGTTCAGAGGAGGGTTCGCGCCAACTTCGCGTTGCCATGCGCCGCCGACTGCGTTAAGCGACAGCCATTCCGAGTTTGGAAGGGTGGCCGAGTGGTTTAAGGCACCGGTCTTGAAAACCGGCGTGCCCGCAAGGGTACCGTGGGTTCGAATCCCACCCCTTCCGCTCCCTTTCCACATCACGCCACATCATATCGCCGCAAAAGCCACTGGAATTGCAGGGGTTTTGGCAGAAATGCGCCATCACCTCCCATCACCTTGACGCACCCCAAATCAACCTATAAAAGGGGGTAAGAACAGGGGAAAGTCGGATGGCCAAGATTGATCTTCTCAGCGCTGCCCGGGTCAAAAGCGAAAAGCGCCCCGGCGACTATCTCGACGGGCGGGGCCTCTACCTTCAGGTTCGCAACGAGACCTCGAAATCCTGGTTGCTCAAATTCGCCCTGTTCAAGCGACCCCGCGAAATGGGGCTCGGCTCGGCGTTCGATTTCACCCTTGCCGAGGCCCGGGAGAAGCGCGACGCGCTGCGCAAGCTGATCAAGCAGGGGATTGACCCGATCGAGCAGCGGCGCATCGACGACGCTGCAAAGGCCATGGAGCGCGCCAAGGCGATCACATTCAAAGAGGCCTGCGCGCGCTACATCGCCGCGAACCGCGCGGGCTGGAAGAACATCAAGCACGCCGGCCAATGGGAAGCGACTTTGAAAACCTACGCCTATCCGCTGCTCGGCGCGCTGCCGGTGCAGGCGATCGATACGGCGCTGGTGATGAAGGTTCTCGACCCGGTTTGGTCGACGAAGTCCGAGACGGCAAGCCGAGTCCGCGGTCGCATCGAAACCGTGATCGATGCCGCCAAGGCTCGCGGCGAGTATGCCGGTGAAAATCCGGCCCGCTGGAAAGGTCACCTTGAAAACTTGCTGCCGAAGCGAACGAAGGTCCGCAAGGTGCGCAATCATCCCGCGCTGGCCTATGCCGATCTCCCCGCCTTCATGCAGGATCTTCGCCAGCGAGACGGCATCGCGGCCGCAGCGCTCGAGTTTCAGATTTTAACTACAACCCGCCCGGGTAACGCGCTCGGCGCACGCTGGAGCGAGATCGACCGAAAGGCCGCTGTTTGGACGATTGCCGGGCAGAACATGAAGGGCGGTCAGGAGCACAAGGTGCCGCTGAGCGAGGCCGCCCTGGCCGTGCTCGACCGCATGGAGAAGATAGCGAACGGTGGCGAGTTTGTTTTTTACAGCTCTGCAAACGGTCGCGCGTTGAGCGATGCGGCGTCGGGCGCGCTGATCGATCGAATGAACGAAACCAATGCAGCTACTGGAAAGCCTCAATGGATAGACCCGCAGCAGGATCGAGTAATTGTCCCGCATGGTTTCCGCTCGACGTTCCGCGATTGGGCAGCCGAGCGCGGCTATCCTGATGCGGTTGCCGAGGCCGCCCTGGCGCACGTCGTTTCGGATGCAGTCATTGCGGCATACAAGCGGACAACGTTCTTCGAGCTTCGCAAAAAGATGATGGACGATTGGGCGACGTTCGCCGGCAGCGACTCCGCAAAAACCGGTGACAATGTTTTCGAGCTCCGAGCGGCGCAGTGACCTTGCTGTTATAATACGGCCTATTGTTCTCCGGAGGATTGGTGATCATGTCGAAAGCGAAACGCCCGCACGCTCCGAAGTTCGAGCCGGTCGAGATTGAAGTCTGGCGGCCGGGTGGTGGTTCGCTTTTGCTGTCCGACGCCGAAAGGGCCGAGATACGATCAGAGGATTTTACGCGGATCGTCGCCCAACAGGCCGCCGCTGGCATCGAGCGGCTTGACGTTCTCCGAGAGCATCTCGGCATACCGAAAGGAAACTTTTCGGCTCTCGCCCTTGCGATTGCCGAGAGATACGTTCCCGGCTTTGCGGTGAATGTTGGAAGCGGCACTAAGCCGGGCCCGCGCAAGAAGGCCGAGCGGTTCAAGATTGTCACCATGATCGAAGGGCTCGCCGCTGCTGAGCAAATCAACGAAGCTGAGGCGATCAGACGAGTGGCGGGCCAGAAGATCGGGGGCCGGCTCTTGTCGCCGGACAGCTTGTCGACGAAATACTATTCGGCAATCGCTGAAATCGAGGCTCATCCGACGGGCGCCGAACTGTTGCGCTACTGGCGCAGTTCGCTTCCACAAGACTTGTCCGCCGATCTAGCGCCGATGTTTTGGCATTTTGAAACTGAGGTGCTTGGTGCATTGCGCCCGCACAACGTCCACGAATTTCCGCAGAGAAAATAGAGCTATCGAATTCGAGCTAAGGCAACTCAGTAGTACTGAGTTGAACGCTCCATGATGATGTAGCGGACGATTCGCCCCAAACCTGATCACCTCTCGTCAACACGGCGCGATGCCGTTTTTGACGAGGCAAACATGAAACCATCCGCTGTTGCTAAGCCGAAGCGCCCTTGCGTTCTCCGTACCGTTGTGGTCGGCGAGCGGCGCCTGATCCAGTATCAGAGCCTGCTCGATGTGCTCGAATGCGAGCCGAGCCCGGAAGATCCCAAGACAGTCACGCGCAAAAGGGCCGTGGAGCTCACCGGTCTGAGCAGTGCCACCATTGATCGCATGATTGCACGCGGCCTTAAGCTGGAGATGGCCGAGGCCGCCTAAAGAACGACCCGCGCGGCGCTTGCCACACGGGCCGATCGGAACAATTGCGGTAGACCTCGAAGACCTCCCGCATAGTCCGACATCCCCGAAAAAGCAACTCCCCGCGCGACGCACTACGCGTCTGCCCAAGCGGAAACCGATCCGGCAGACGTCGCTGAAGCAGCGCGATGGATGGTTTGTGACTGAGCGCTGGTGGGTCTGGTCGAGAGCAGGGTGCCCACGTCACCGTCTGGAAATGGACGAATAAGTCCTGCGGCCGTCAGCGCTTCCACGCCTGGCGCCTCCGGTAAGCGAGCCCGGCTCCGTCGAGCAGGACTTCCCCCGGACGGCCGCTCACTCCGCTTTGCCGCGGGGATGGGTTTGGTCTGTCCGGATCACTCACCCTCACCATCGAGCATGACCGGTGAGACAGAGCAAAGGACGAAGACGATGACAGAGACCTTGGACCTTGAGCCGCAAGCAAAACTCGACACAGCCGGCAAGCGCGCGCTGATCGAGCAGGAGCTTCGCAGCGACCCGAACCGCTCGGACCGCGAGATTGCGCGCACCGTCGGGAACGCGATCGATCACAAGACGGTCGGCGCGGCGCGGGAGCGGATGGGCATTGCGACCCACCTGGGGAATTCCCCACCGACCCCGACCGAACGGCGCGCGATGTTGATCGCGGGCGCCGAGGACTTCATGGCGAAGCATCCCGAGCAGCATGACGGCACGACGGCAGAGGAAGCCGTCGACGCCGCGGTCGCCACCGGCAAGATCAGCCTGGCGCCGGACGAGCCCGAAATCGACACGGATCTGTGCTGGCATATCCCGCATCAAGCCCTGATCGAATGCCGCCCGACAAACGACGGCACGGTGGAAATCTGGCAGAAGGGCCAGCTCGGGCCCGACGATGACCAGCGGATCGACGTTGCCCCCCGCAATGCGGTTGCGCTGGCGCGGCGGATCCTTTGGGCCGCCGGCTTCAAGTCGGTCGGCATCTTCGCCTACGTCAAGGGCGGCGGCTGCGTCGACCTTGAGGACGGGGACGAGCCCGATAGCGTGCGTACCGAACCGGTCGGCTACGGCCCGGTGCGGCCATGAGCATGGACCTGATCGGTTATCCCCGGCCGGCCCTGGCGAAACTCGTCTGCGCCATGGAAGGCTTGCCGCGTCGTCAGCGGCGCGAGATCGCGCGGCTCGGTCGCAAGGCCCGATGTGCAAAGACGGAGCGGCTTCGCCTTCTCGCCCGGGAAGCATCCGCAGAAGCCCGCCGCCTGACCCGGGAGGCTCCGTAATGTCACGGAGAGCCAATTACCGCGGCGTGCGGATGCGCGCCAAGATGCGCCGGCAGGGCACGGAGAACGCCGCCAGCTTGCCCGGCATCATGGCGCCGCTCATCAAGGCCGCGCGCCCTGCGCAACCGCCTGCTACGTCTCAAAGCGTCTCTAACCGTAACAAAGCGTCTCAACGAGACGGGGCGCCGGCGCCAGACGCAGCCAAGCGGACGGCGGCCGAATTCGTGCAGTGGCGAGCACGCCGCGCGATGCTGCAGACGCTCGAGGCAGAGGCAGAGGCAGAGGCAGAGCACGGCGGGGCGGAATGATGGTTGGCGGTGGCACGCCATGACCACCTATCCCGACAAGGTCCGCCGCGAGGAACGTGCCGCCGCGCGTGCTCGCAAGCGCCGTCGGTATTTCCCCGGCAGTGACGCCTTCCTCACGACGTTGAGGATGGCCGAACTTTTCCGGGTGTTCGTTCACCGCTACGGCGGCGCCCCGCTGCCCAACGACGACGCCGGCCGGGATGACTTAAAGCTGGTCTTTCAGGTCCTGAGCACAACTCGAGATGCCGCCCGCCGAATGCTCGAGGTGTCCCGGATTTGGGCGCCCTGGTATCCCGCCGCCGATCTTGAGGCGTTCGCCGCTCGGATCGCCGCCAAGCCGCGCCGCATGCTGGCCGACACGGTCGCCGCCCGCCTGGGGATGACCTTTGCAGTCCGGACGGAATTGAAGCTGCAAACCATCGGCGCGATCGACAAGACGGCCGAGCAGCGGGCCGAGGAACGCCGCGAGAAGCAGCGCCTTGCAAAGCAACAGAAGCGCCGCGCTGCCGGAATCCCCACCATCTCCGAAATCCGCGCCGCGAGCCGCCGCAATGAGCCATGGGTCGAGGCTGGAATTCCCCGCTCAACTTGGTATCGCCGCCGGCAGCGCGCCGCTTAGAACCGGGTCACTTCGGCCGGCTGGCCCTCCGAACGAGCTCGATCACGCACCTGCATGCCATGAGAAGGATCGCGACCACGGCATAGGTCATAGCGGCCCCCGCCAGGACAAGGCCGATGATCTTGAGCGCCTCGATCACGCGTCCACATCCAAGTGAGACATCCCACGGCTACAGTATATTCTATCCTATTACACTGTAGCCGCGGCGTGTCTCACTTCCCCGCCGAGACCCTTTTCGAGCCTCAAAAAAACGGGCAGGGGTTTGGCCTGTTCTGTTCGGGGGTGTTCTCTTGGTCAGTCGCGGGCTCGGATCTCCACTGGCCCAGCGCGGCGCCAATTTTGCCCCCCGGCGCCGCCGGGGGGAGGCCCCTTGCTGATCGCGAGACCCCCGGGGGGTGC
This sequence comes from Bradyrhizobium nivariense, assembly GCF_029846715.1. GTDB lineage: Bacteria > Pseudomonadota > Alphaproteobacteria > Rhizobiales > Xanthobacteraceae > Bradyrhizobium. The sequence goes on along the minus strand of NZ_JARVWW010000006.1, from coordinate 264,679 downwards.
TTCACGTGCGGTCACCGTCACCGGTCGACCTGGCCGGCGGATGGAGTTTCCTCCGATGCCCATTGAAATCGTTGGTCTTTGTGCCTCGACCTGATCGCTACCCCTGTGCTCACCCGTGTTACCTCGCGCGCGTCCGCCCGGGTCTTTCCTTCAGAGAGTGCTTAAGGTTCTGAGAGAGCGCGCGCGTGAAATACCTTCCGATGGGTTTCGAGCCGGTTCCAACTGGCCCGGCCGTGCCGCTGCCGGCGAGGATATCGGCGGCCGTAATCGTGGGATCTGGACACATCCCACAGCCCTCATTCCCTGACGTGACGCGCACGTGCTGCCTCGATTTTGCGGGTTGAGCGGCGGGCGCAGGCTGGCACCTTTATGCGTCCTGCGTCACGGTGATGCCCGAAGGTGACACGCTAGAGCACGTCTAGGCGGGCTTTAGGCGGCCCGTGGTGCGTCCGGGGCCCGAACGCGGAGTGCGGTTTACGGCCTTGCGGGCTGCTGTGGAGTCTGGCGCGGTTCGGGGGGCGTGCCGAGCATATATCTCGGCTGGGCGGCCCAGGTCGCGGGGATGATCTCAAGGGGCGCGATGGGACCGGGGGCTGCTCAGGTCGGTTGCGGCCTTGAGCTTGCTGGTCACGGCACCGCAGCGCGAGCGGCCGTCGATGGCTGCGGCCTGTCGGGTGGGGAATTGTTTGGCCGGCGTGGGGAAATCAGACATGATCGATTGTCCTGGGCGCCGGCGCTGGATCGTCCGACAAATCGATGACGTAGCCGGCCCGGATCTCCACATTGAGATTGATGCTCGGCTGCTCCGCGGGGGCGATGCCCGCGAGGCCGAGCACGAAGTTTGAGGCGCGATCGCGGACAAGTTCCGACGGGCTGTCGAGGAGTTCCACCTTCACCGCGCCGGCGCGCATGGTGGCTTTGTTGAGGTTTTTGACCACTTCCTGGCGCATGAAATCGGCGATGTGAGGCTTAGCGAGGGCGCGGCTCAGCGTCTCGCGTCGCAGGCCGACTTGCTCGGCGGCATCCTTGACCTGCTTGCACTCGCTGCTAACGAGCAAGTCAATTGCAGCGGAGATCTTCGCGGGGATGCGGTGCCTGGGGACGCGGGTTTCGGCCGGCTCGCGGTCGAGGGCGGCGAGGGCGCGCTTGGCTGGCGTGTTTGTCATGGTCGACCATGACGCCATGCGAGGCCGTGCCGCAACGCACTGCTACATGACGGGGTAATGCCTGGGCCCTAAGCCGATGCGCTCCATGCGCGCGAGCTCGTCGATATCGTGCTGATGTTGCCCCATGGGCGCCGATCAGACTCCGGCGGCCGGGTCTCCGTCAAGGGCGACTTGTTCCGTTGGGTTCTGTCCGTATTTGACCCTCGGTGTCCTAATTCGAATTGGCGAGTGGCCTAAGTCCACTTTTGTGCATTATCCGATCGCGATGACCGACACTGATGTAGACAGGTTCCGCAAGGAAGCTAACGAATGTCTCGAGTTCGCCGCCTCTGCGGTCAACCCGCTGGACAAGGAAGCTTGGCTACGCCTCGCGGTTGAGTGGCAAAAGCTCGCAGGGGAAGCTGAGAAGCGCGCGAACTATAGAGGCCCCTTGCGTGAGTAAGGCCCCTCCGTTCGCAGCCGGGTTTCCATAGAGGAAGTAATGGTTCCAAAAAGAAGCCACGGCGCAGACGACACTTTGGTGTGCCCGGCCTGTGGCAGCCGAATGAGCCTGACCCGACGAGGACCTCACTTGGACAAGGTGTGGGATCACGAAGCCCAGACCTTTCAATGCGGCAAGTGCGGACACGAGATCGGACGCGATGTAGGGAAAGACGGCAAGCCGCTAGAGTAGAACGCCCTCCCCAAGTCGGTAGCTGCCGGAGTTCGACCGATTCAAAGGCAGCGCGCTATTCGCCTTCGGCTTGGCGTCGACGACCATGGGCGTAACAGAGATCGGCCCATCGCCAAACGCGCGTCGGACAATGGGCCGTCCCGGGTGGATGGTGCGGACCTGGACGGATCCAGGCATCGCGCCACAGACCAATCTCTGAACCTCTCGCGTGGAGAGTCGTTCCTGTCACATGCCAGTATGAGAGGGCGGCGCCAACTCAGGTGGCCTCAGTTGCCCTTAGTATTCTTGATTTGCTGCACGTATTCGTTTGCGAGATCAAGAAGGCGTTGAGCCGTACCCTGATCAGTGATTTGGCGTGCGAGCCTTCGGCATTGCTCCACCTTCGCAAGCAGCTGGAATGGCAGCTGCGATCGGTCGTCGAATGTTTCCACCATGCCTGGTGTATTACACCCGCGACGAGCAGCCCGCATCCAACTCTATGCCCGTAATGCTACGGTGCAGCGTGCCCGCGTGAATGAAAGAAACTCGCCCACTGAGGCGGCCTACTTCGGAGATTGCAGGGCCGGGAGAGATCAGCCAATCGCTGATATGCGCGCCAGTGTTGGCTAGCCGTGCTTTTCTAAGAAGGGCCTCGCGTTCTGCGCCTGCCGGTAATGCGCTGGCCTGCTCTTTGTACTTTGTTGCCAGTTCGGCCAATCGTTCCTCAAGAGAGTGGGTCTGCTTCACCCTGCGGCGCTCCGTCATGGCGCTTTCCTCGGGCGGTTAATAACGACTCCAAAATCAGAAAACCTACGTTCAGTTCCAACGGCGGAACGAACTTAGGCGCCCCCAAACATTCTGATAACGGAGATTAGGGCCGCCTAGCGTGAACCGGCGCCTGTCCACACCCACGACGGGCTGTAGCTCGCGCGCGGTCCGAGCGACTAGGGATCGACAATTTCACTCAATTCAGGCGGCCGCGGAGCTTCTTAATGATCTCGCGCAGGTCGGCCACGTACTCCTCGATGAGGCGTCGAGCCTCCTCTATGCGCGACGGCTTCGAGGGCCGCCCGTTCTCCTTCGGGGCCGGTTGTTCGGGCCTCTTCATGCCGCGAGGGTCGGCGCGGAACCAGGCGGGTTCTATTGAGCTAGATCAAGGAGTGTTCTTCTGGCGGAACACTCGCGTTCGCGACATGTTCGGTGCAAAACGAAGCTAGAACAGACCTGCCAGCGTGAACCGACGCGACGGTAAATTTCCCAATGTCCAAAGAAAACCCGCCGACCTGGTGAGCCGGCGGGAGTTGGACTGAGATTGTAGACCGGCGGGCACCAGTCGCTTCAGGCCGCCGTAGCATGAAAGCCCGCCAGCGTGAACCGGCGCACAGAAAGAGGCCGCTCACTGAGACGGCCTTACTCCGTAAAACGCGGCCTCAGGAGGGAGAGACCTGAGCCCGCAGATTACCTTCCCTAAGTGCCTCCGGCCTATACGCGAAACGAAGCCCGAGGCTGTGGTCCAACTCTCCGTGGGTTAGACGGTTCCTAGATCGAACAGGCCCGCCAGCGCGAACCGGAGGCTCCTTGTGGGAGGCGAGGCAGCTTTCTGCCGGCTACGACCAAATAACGGCCGGCTGCTCGAATGGTCGCTCTCACTGGCGCGCGGCTGGCTGGCGCGGCCCGCAGCGGCACCCTTGTGCGGCTGCTGAGTCGCGGAGGATCACACATTGGCCTGAGCGCCATAGCTTAGATTATTTTCGGCAAACTGTTGCCGTGCGGTGGCCGGATTGGTGATGTTCAGTCTTGAAGAGCTGGCACTTCTATCCAAACGGTTGTGCCGGGAAACTGCGGCCCTAGCGGGAGCCCCCCGGCTGGGGCCTTCTTTTCGATGGTGCCGAGCGGGCCCGCCAGCGTGAACTGGCGCCTGTCACACCCACGACGGGCTGTAGTTCGCGCGCGCTCCGGTGCCCAAGGGATTGATAATTTGACTCTGGCCCCGGCCGCATTCCGATAGCGGCATGCCCGATCCAAAACCCTATACCCACGTCCGGTTGATCTGCACCGACGACGACGGCCTCAACCATCGATATGAGATTCGCGTCTCGACCTTTGTGCAGTTCGATGAAAACCTTGGCAGGCGCTCGATAACCGGTCACCCGAGCAAGGAGCAGGCGGAAGAGATCGCCAAGGCGATCGCCCGTAGCGAGCGAGCCCGGACAGGCGCGCCAGTCTGGAAGAAATGACCTGGTCCCGCTCGTTCGACGAGCCCATACCGCTGCCCGACGGCCGCGAACTGGTGACGCTGCTCGATGCCGGCGGGTACATCGCTGCGCTGCCGAAGAAAGAGCACAGCGCGCCGGAATGGCAAGCCGCGATGCAAGCGCTAATCCTAGTCGCGGAAAGCGGCGGCCCGACCATGTTTGCCCGGATCGGCATCATGCGGGCGCTGAACCGACATTACGTTCCGGAGCTCAATCCGAAGGGCAAAGAGCCGCACTGGGGCCGGCGCAAGCTGAAGAGGGATCAGTGAAGGGGGGTGCCACTGAGGCGGCCCTGTCATTCACCACGCGTCATGTGGTTCAGAACAGCCTGTACTCCGAGAATGAACCCTCGGCATTCGTCCTTAGACTTCACCTCTGTTCGATATTTGCCACCAAACAAAGAGACGTCGATTCCTCCGCCGTTGCGACCGACTGCGTTGGTCCGAATTGAACCAACGGACTTGGCTGCGGGCGTCAAAGGGGTCGAACTTGAGCCTCATCATTAAGTCTCTCCCCAGTTCTGCGGGCCGGCGCCGCAACGTTACGCGCAATCGGCGCGGCGCGCCGGAGGACCTAACACATCGGCCCGCCAGCGTGAACCGATGGGCCCCTTAATCCCTTGGTCGGACTCGACCTGGCCGCGGGCCCGTGGTTGCATGCATCGTTTGATAAAACCATTTGGGGAGGGATTTGGAATGAAGACCTTTGCTTTCGCCTTTGCGTTCGCACTCGCAGCAACCGCTGCCCAGGCGCAATACCAGACCGGCACCGGATCAAATTCGAGCACGCACACCTCGTCGGGCTACACGCGCGGCAACGGCACCTATGTGGCGCCCTACGTCGCGACTAACCCGAACGGGACCCAGCGCGACAACTACAGCACCACCGGCAATGTGAACCCGTACACGGGCGCCGTCGGCACGCGCGCACCGACCAAATAATTGCATTGCGTGCAGAACCTACTGGAAAGTCATACTCATGAATCGCGAACGACCCAGCCTGATCATATCAGCGTTGATTCTTTTTGCTCTTCTTTGGCCCGCCGCAGCCGGCGCTAAGGCTCACCGAAAATTTGGAAATCTTAAACCAACAGCGATTTGGAATCCCAATTGCTGGAATAACGGACTTACGACGTGCAACGACGCCACCTTCTTCCTTGATAAGCGCTTTACACTTCCGACAAAGCCTGGTCAGCCCCTCGTTGAGATTTCGAGATATATTATGGCGCCAGCGGACGTGCCATTCAGATTATTCGACGGTCAGCACAACGATGTGAGCGATATCGACAGCGTCGTATTGTCAATCACCTACATCAAGTCGAGGACCAGCGAAACATTGAAATACGAACTGGAATATCGTGTGTTCAACCGAGTTCAGGACGACAGAGCGCTCCGAACCGTTCCTTATTTGGTATTTGGCGGTCCTATTCCTTACAGAGATGCCCTTATCGATAGCATTGGAGATAAGCAATCAGGACGCCGCTGCGGCTGGCAAAAAGTCCGCTCCGTTGGCTCCCTTCCGCTGGATCTTCATGACGTCGATCCGGTTGTTTGGCATATCAGCATGCCGGATTATCAGGGCCATTGTTGACGCAGAAATATTACGGCGCAGAGGCTCTTCAGTCCCGCGCCGTAAGTGCTTCAACACGCTAGTTGGGCAACGTGAGTCTTCAGCCGCTGACTGTCACCTTTCCTGATCGGTCGGCGCCGGCCCTTCATTGATCCCGCTCCGCCATGATGCGCGTTATCTCGGCCGTCACGATCGCCTGATCCTCGGGCGAGAGCTGCGCGTACTTGGCCACCATAGCCGCGGTGCTCGGTACAGCCGCCGCTCGCCCGCGCCGAGCATCCATCATCCGTTTGAGGCCCTTGAGACAGCCCTCGAGCATCCAGTCGAAGCTAATACCGTGGCGAGTACAGTACCCAACCAGAGCTTCCGATGGGGATCGGACGACCTTTGGCGGCGCATCGAGCATCCACTCGACAGCGAGCCATTGTAGGCGCCTGTTGATGTTGCGTGGGCTGCTGGCGCCGTCCGTGCTCAGTCGACCGATGGGGCTTTCCCTGCGCTTGCGTCTGGCGGCGTTGCGCCGGCGGGTGATGACGGCACGCTGCCGGCTGAGCTTCTGCTTTGCTTTTGTCATGGCTCAGGCCTCCGCCGATCGGCTGGCCTGCACCGCGGCGATCGCGGCGCGCAGCTTGGTCTCAGCGTTGGTCAAGAGATCCGCCCGGGCGGCGGCATGCTCCCGGTCGCGCTGTAGCTGCTGCTGGATGGTTTTGAGCTTCGTCTGGGCCTTGGCGAGGTCGAGCCGGACATCGCGGACCAGGTCGGCCTCGGACGCACCCACGATCAGGCCATAGCTCCGGAACACGAAGGTGTGCATGTTCGGGCGGCCGGAGGATTTATAGCCTGGCGACCGCCACCGCGCCGCCCGGTCGTCATCGAATGACGGATTGTGCAGCTCGCGGATGTTCGATGCGGGCCGGGCGCTGGGGAACGTGAGGACGTTGCTCATGCCATCGCTCCGGGTTGCCAGCTCTGGGTCCCGACTTGCTCCAACAGGCCGTCAAGGTCGCCGATGCCGGATTCCTCCGGCTCGAGGTCAGGATCCGGCTCGGTGCGATCGAGGAAGGCCAGCAGCCGTTCGATCTCGTCCTCAGCCTCGCTGCGGAGTCGCCCCAGCGCCTGGAAGAACTGCTCGGGGGAAATGTCGGTGCGACGGTAAAGCTCACCAGCGGAGTCCGCGTGCCGTTCTATGGGCGAGTTCGCCCGTGGCGTGCTATGCACGCTGTCAGCTTCGATCATGTTGATAAGTGCCCTTCGTGGTTGGGGTTAGAGCCGAGTCCGGAAGCGTCACCTTCCGCTCGGCTCGCTTTTCCGGTACATGAAATTCATGAGCAAATCAATATCACGTACCGGAAAATCAAGGGGACGTCCTCCGACAGGCGCGGAATCCATACACCTGCGGGTTATCCCCGATCAGCTGGCCGGCATTGACGCCTGGATTGCGAAGCAGAAGGAGCCTGGCCTCACGCGTCCTGAGGCCATCCGCCGCCTGGTCGAGATTGGGCTGAAGGCGAAGGGCAAATAGATGGCTTGGAGGTTTCCGCAAGCCGCCACAGTCTTCTCTATGATCGCGATCGGCATCTCGGCTGCAAGCCTGGTGTACTCAAAGCGCTCATACGATCTTTCCGCGGCGAGAGACGAGCGGGAGCTGGCGGACAAGCTGCCGGCAATTGATGTGCAAGTGCGCCCCGACGGGGCGACCAGCGCCATGTTGACGATCTCAATAGCCAATCGTGGTGAGGTCAACTTGGCCCCCTTAGACATAACGGCTGAACACTCCTTCGAAGCCGGCGAGCTCTATCTTTCATCGGCACAGCAAAGCGCCGATAGCCTGAAAACGTCCTTGAGCCTGGCTTCGATGGGTACGGTGGCACCGAAGGGCGTAGGCAGCTTGAAAGCTCGCTTGTTTGGAGCGACTGATGGAAAGGACGACAGGTTTGTGCCCGGGCTTGAATTGCGATTTGACGTTCGGGTTCGGGTTGCTGAGCAGCAAGACAATATAAAAACCTTTGTCATTGCTCGGCGGATTTTGCCGCCGTTGGCTGCCGAACCGTGCCCCCCGTCATGGACACTTGTTGCCCAGCCGCCGGGCTGCAAGTAAGCAGCCGGAGGACGTCAGACGGTAACGGGTTGAGCACGAGGCGTTCGCCTCCACATTGCGAAGGCGGCACCTGAGTCGCGGCGGGTCAAAGGTTGATTGGTGTTAACCCACCGCTTGGTGCTACGCCCATAGCTTGCGCTCGCCCTTTGGTTGCGGGAGAATACGCGGGGGTAACCATGCCGTTCAAGCCATGGGTTCGGAATATCTCACCGCTTGCATGGATGCTCGGTGCGTCCTGCGTGGCAAATATCGTCACGATGCTGGGCGTTTTATACATCGCCCTAGGCACACCGAAGGTCGTCGTGGACAGCGGGTACTTGCGAGTTCGGGGGTCGGTGCGCGTCGACGATGATGCACCTGTACGCGTACGCAATGACGGACCTATTAAAATCGATGGCGCGATCGACATCCGCGATCGAGTTCCGCTAAGAGTTGAGGTCGTAAGATGAAATTCGCGGTGCATGTTTGCATGGGGGGCCATCGATGACGAAGCTTCCTGTCGCTCCTCTAACGCAGGAAGACCTGCTTCGCATCCTCCATCGCCAAAGTCAGGCAGGAAGTGTGCTTGTCACGGCAGGGCTCATTGAAGACGAACTTGAGAAGCTATTGCTCTCGGCTGGACGCCCGCTGGAGAACAGGACGGCGAAGGACATCTTTGGTGCCATGGGGCCACTTCATGGCTTCTCAGCCAAAATCGAAATTGCCTTCATGTTCGAACTGATAGACCAATCTGCACGTGACGACCTTCAGGTCATAAAAAGCATTCGCAACAAGTTCGCACACACGACCCGCTACGTCTTCTTCGAAAGTCATCATATCGACCATGAATGCCGCAAGCTCTCGAATTGGAGGAGTGAACTCGGTAACGAAGAGGTTTTTCGTAGGCGAGCTATCGGCTGCGTAAATCTCATCAGGCAAAAAATCGACGCGCTCATGTTCGCTAAGGCGCTCCAGGAAGAGCCATCAATAACCGAGGACGATGAATAGTGCTTCACCGGACTTGGGGTGAAATATGACTCTCGACAATTTCGGACTCGTGCTGATCGCCAGCATCGCGGCGCTCATTGCCTATCTCCAGTGGGTAACAGCGCACCAAAAAGTCGTTGTCGATCTATTTGATCGGCGGCGCAAAGCTTTTGAACTCGTCGAAGCGGCTATACGTCCGGTATTTCGTGAAGGCGAAGTGGCAGATGACGCTTTTAGAATGCTCTTCGAGGCTAAGGCCGAGTGCCGATTTCTGTTCGGCGATGACGTGAACAACTATCTCGATAGTCTGCACGCCGACTATGCCTGGCTCATCGCCTTTACCAATTCGGTGATAGACCAATCTCAAAACAGATCTCAACTGATCGACGAGAAATATGAGCGACTGAATCGGATTATTGCCTTTTACAAAAACGGCGCACCGCTTTTCTTGGAGTATTTGCGGCTCGATATGAAGGTGCGCTATTTCTGGCCATTCCCACCGAAGAAGACTATCCGCGATCCTCAAGACGTGGGAGCTGCTGAGAAGGGCATTCGCGCGAAGCTGCGGCATTTGCGAAGAAAAATGCTGAAGGCAAAGAAATAGCCTTACAGGCTTTTCGCGGTCTGCGCGTTGCGCCTCGTTCGACCTGCGTTGGCTTGTGCTCAATCAGCCGCATCGGCTCCGGGGCCGATGACGCGCGGTTTTCATGAGCTGGGGTTCGGCGTGACGTCGACGACGAGATCGGCCTGCCGCAAGATCGACGACGACAGGGCCATTCAGATATGCAGCCAGGCCGCCTTCTCCGCCATTGAGTGCGAGCTGCATCGCGTACAGTTCGTAATTCGTCATAGTGCTCCTCCCCACCGCGCGCTACCCTTGCTGCGCGATTCAATCACGCGCAGGTGAGTACGTGAGACCGGTTCGGGGCGCGGCGGAGGCGACGGTGCAATCTCCGCGACTGGCTCGATCTCGGGATCTGGTTTTCTCGAGTTGCTATGATTGCCTACGCGGCGGTTGGAGGCGTCGAATGGCGTACGGCGCGCCAGAGTTCTGTCGCGCGCCGCGGGATCTTCGACGGCGATCAAAATCAAACCGAGCGTCTGGAGCAGAGGCCCAAGGCTGCTGCCAATAGATTTGATCCGCGCCGGCGCCAGTACCTTGCCGGCATAGCCGTCGGCAAGGCCGCTGAGCCTATCGAGCTCGAGCCGAGAAATCTCCATCAGCTCGGACCGTTCGCGCAGCGTCTGAACGAGGGCGTCGTAGTCCCCAATAAAACGGCTGAACGGCGCGTTCATTTGTCCTCGCCTAGTTGTGCTGCTGGCGCGGGTTTATTTCGCCGGGGTTGCGCGCAATCCGCTCAGCGTCGCGCGAGGTTTTGGTCGACCCACCATCACCATCGGGGCGGTGATGGGGACCACGTTGCGGGCCGTCATTCGAAAACCGCTGGATCTGGCGGGATGGAGCTTTCGGCGGATCGGTACGGCGGACGATCTTGTGCGGCATCGGGTTCTATTCCTGTAGAGCGCCGATGACCGGCACGTGGTTAAGTTCCTCGTCGCGTTTGATGAGAGCTTCGACCCGCTCGACCACTTCAGGCGACCATGGGACCCGGCTCCACTCGCGCGGGTGGCAGCTGACCGCGGCGTTCGCGTCGACTGCGTTCATCGTCGCGGCGCCCATGGCGACGTGATAGATCGTCGTCGGTTCAATTAGGGAGGTCATGCGCGCCTCGGCGGGTTGGCGAGCTCAAGCGGCGAGGGCATCCGAATGTGCGTTCGGTCGTATCCAGTGCCCGGGCCCTTGATGGCGTCTTCCGAGAATTTAAAAGATCCGACGGCGGGCCGCCCGAGCATTTCAATTCGCGCTGAGCCGGCTCTTCGATCGGGGCGCCGCTGGCAATGACCTGAGCCGCGCGACGCAGTAGCGCAGCGACCTCATGCGCCTCGGACGCCGCGGTTTCGCCGAACGATCCAGTGCGGCGCGACAAGGTCAAATGAAAGAAAGGCTCGGCCATCTCAGCCCCCGTTTCGTCGTGCGAACTGTTGATCCTGAGCGTGACGACGCTGCTCGAAACTCATGTTCTCGTAGCCGGGGATTCCCCGGGTATCCGCTGGTACGCGGTGCGACTGCGAGAACGAAGCGCTGCCCTGGTTCGTGACCTTCTGCTGCATCCTCTCGAAGAAACGCAAATGCGCGTCGGTGACCATCGTTGCGAGGATTGGCTTTGCGTCCGCGTCGCCGATTTCGGCCCTAATCCATTTGCTGATTGCATCGACACGTTGAGGGCCGTTCACGCCAGCCTTGGCGATCTCGGCGCGATTGGCCTCGGCAATGACCAAATTCTGCTGCGCGATGTGCGAAGCGTAAAGCGTGAGCATCTCGGAAAAGGCGCCCTGATCGAGTCCCTTGCTGTGAGCCCAATTCCTGGCGGCTGCCAGCGAGGGATCGGTCGCATCAAATCTGAACTCGGCACTGCCCGGCAGCTTGGCGTCTGGGGAGATTTCCAGCTTGTACGCGTCGGGGGTCGGCGGAATAGTGGCCTTCCGGAGATCGTCTTGCGCTTGCCGATCGAGCAGGGCGGCGAGCTCGTCTTCGGAGACCTCGTATTTGCCAACCTGGACTTTTTCGGGCGCGGCCGGCTCCAGCGCGGTGCCGTCGATCGCCGCCGGATCAGGGGCCTTGCCCCGGGCGGCTGCGGCGGCCTCCCGCTGCTCGATGGCCGGGGAGTATCCGCGCGCCCGGGGATTTTCCGGGCCTCTGAGTTGCGCGTGACGCTGCTCGGGCGTCATTTGAGCCCATGCTTTCGAGCCGGGGACAGGGCGGGCGGCAGCCGGTGCCTCGACCTTGGCGGGCTGCGGCGGTTGCGGGCTCGCCGGCGGCGTGGTGACTATCGGGGCGGCCGGTGCTACGGGGGCGGCAGGGGCATCAGGCGGCATCTACGGCGCTCCGAAGTTTGGCAGGGGCCAAAACAGGGGTACGAAGCGACTAGACGTGATTTGTGATGTAAAATCAATCTAGATCGGCGGACACCCCTTCCGCCAGTTGATCCGACCGGGGTCTGTCGGTTGGGCTTTCCCGGGCAGGTGATCGGTGAATCAGACGTTCAATCCGGCCGGGCTCGACAAGCTGAAGCTCCGCATTCAGGCGTTGCGTGCCAAGACCATTGCCAATGGCTGCACCGAGGACGAGGCGCTGTCTGCCGCTGCCAAGGTCGCCGAGCTGCTGGATCGCCACGATTTGTCGCTCTCCGACGTCGAACTGCGGGCGTCGCCCTGCGAACGAAGGGTCTACGAGACCCATCGCAAGAAGCGAATTCCTCTGGACGACTGCATCGGCGCGATCGCTCATTTCTGCGATTGTCGGGTCTGGCGCGAGAAGAATGCGGCCGGTGAGAACAGCTATGTGTTTTTCGGTCTCGGCGCGGATGTCGAGGTCGCGCATTATCTGGCCGAATTGATCGACGGCGCCGTGCGCGCCGAACTTGGCCGCTTCAAGACCTCGGTCGACTACAGCAGGTTCCGGCACCAGCAGCGCCATCTGGCCAATGCCTCCTTCGCGCTCGGGATGGTGGCATCAATCGCGGACAGGCTGGTGGCGATCAAGGCCAGTCGCGATCAGGTCAACGAAAGCACCGGCCGCGGGCTGGTCGTCCTCAAGACCTCAGTGGTCGATGCAGAATTCGGCAAGCTCGACCTCAAGCTCCGGACCCAGCGCAGCACCAGCCGGATGGTGTCGATGACGGCCTATGAAGCCGGCGGCGCCGCCGGCGCGTCGCTGGCCATCAATCCCGGCCTTGGCGGGTCGCAGTCAGGGACCACTCCCAAAGGAAGCTGAACGCATCGCACGCGACCGTGCTGACTCCATCCATTTCGGTTGTATGAAATAGATCACGCTACCTGCCAAAAATATTCACTGTCCGCTTCGGCTCGAAGGTGCGTGTTTAGATGACATCACCCAAAAGTTGTGGTTAGTCTCCGCCCGCCTTCTCCGTCTTGCTTGCCCCGGGGGCTGGAATGGACACCGAAGCACTGACCGTTGCTTATGCGCGTGTGAAGGCGATCCTGGATGAAGCCGCCGGTGACAGCACTGCCGACTATGGTGGTGCGGGACGGTTCTGGGACAACGGCGCGCGGGCGCTGGAAGGCGCCGAGATCTTCGGCATCAAGATGGTCGCTCCCGTGCCGGCGGGCCACGCCTGCTGTGTACCGCCGCATGCGCGCAGCGACGCATCCGGATTGATCAAGGGATTGCGCGGCGAAGCGCCATTCGATGGCGGCCGGTTCCCGGCGCTGCCGTGGGGCGGCCACGCGGTTGCACCCGCCGATATCGATCGCATTGCCGACTGGATCGATGGCGGCTGCCCGGACGATGCGACCAGCGTCGCGGTCGAGCTTGCGCCCGGCAAGCCGGCGAAGACCGCGACGGTGAAGGTCAGCGAGATCGCCGAATTTGCGGTGGCCGCCGACGGCTATTCGCCGGCCGCGGGTGTCGGCGAGCCCAGGCGGCGTATGAACATCGATTGCATGAGCGAGCCGCAGCTCGAGCGCCTGCGCCGTGGCTTTCGCCAGCTCTATTCGCTCAACCGCTGGCCGGAAGATCGCCGCAGCTACAACAACCAGGCGCTGATCCACCAAAACCATTGCCAGCATGGCTGGGAGCGGTTCCTGCCCTGGCATCGCGCCTATCTCTACGAGTTCGAGCAGAACCTGCAGGATTTCGAGCCGGGGCTGATGCTGCCGTACTGGGACTTCACCATGCCGGAGTACCGGCCGGGCGAACCGGACAAGGGCCGCATCATTCCGACGTCGATGAAGGCCTATCTCACCGAGGAGGCGGCGGAGACGCTGGTTGCGGCGCTCGACCCGGCGCCGACGGCGGCTCAGAAGAAAGCGATCCTGGCGCTTGCACGCGACCGCATGTACTTCACGTCGCAGCACGCCTTCTTCTGCTATCTGATTTCCACCATCGGATATTCGTCCATCACGCCCGATCCCAAGGACGCCAACCGCCAGCGTTTCATCGACGCGCTGCTTCAGTCGAACTCGCTCTGGTACCCGCTGCGCTATCCTGCCGAATATGCCGGCGGCGGCACGATCAACCAGGTCATCAACTATCATTACCCCTCGGCCGACGACATCGCCCAGATCCTGAGCCTCAACAATTTCCGCGATTTCGGCGGCGGCAGCATCTACGACGCCGCGTTCGGATTTCTCGACCAGAATCCGCACAACACCATGCACATCTGGACCGGTGGGCAGAATCCCGATGCCGGGCAGGCGACCTATGTCTGCAAGGACGGTCCCACCGCGACCGGAACGACGCCGCAGCCGGGTGCCGAGACCGAGCGCGTGCGCGCGCTCGCGACGCGCCGCAACGATGCCGCGCAGGTCGGCGGGCGCCGCTTCCATGCCCGTTCGGATCTCTATTCGCAGCCGGGCCTCGGCGACATGTTCAGCAACCTGACGGCGTCCTATGATCCGGTGTTCTGGCCGATCCACGTCAATATCGATCGCATCTGGTGGGAGTGGCAGAAGCTCAATCCGAATGCGCTGCCAGCCGACCTCGATTCCGTGCTGTCGCCGTGGAACTACACCATCCGCGACACGCTCGACATCGCGCCATTCGGCTACGAACACGTCCGCAGTTCGCATTTCATGCCGGTTGGCCTGGAGGCGCCGGTCAGCCGCTTCGTGTCGCAGCCGATCACGGTGCCGCAGGCCGCGCGCAGCTTCAAACGCGCGGAGATCCGCCTGCACCAGGTGCCGCAATTGACACGCTCCTGCTTTGTGCGCGCCTTCCTGAACGAGCCGGGCGCCGACGCATCGACACCGATCAAGGGCAACCCGCATTACGCCGGCTACATCTCGATCTTCGGACATGGCGCCTGCTACGGCGGTCCCGGCCATTGCGATATCCCGCCGCCGCAGCCACGGCGCTTCGACCAGCGCGGGCGCAGCCACAACACGCCGCGCGTCCATCGCATCGACGTCACGGCCGCCGCCAGGCAGGCGCTCAAGAAGAAGGGCCCGTTGCAGATCACGCTGGTGGTGATCGGCGGCGACTACCGGGAGGAGAGGGAGCTTCTGAAGCTGGAAGGCGTGTCGATCAGTTTCCTGGATTGAGAAGGTGGCGGGGAAGTCATGGCGACGTATCGAATCCATCCGGGCATCGGCATCGCGCGCCTGGGCAACAGCGAGAGCGAATTCTACCTCGCGCCGGAGACGCCCGCGGCGATGCCGTTGGCGTGCGACAGCTTCGGCAATCCCTTGCAAGGCCCCGACGGCGTCACGCCCGTTCCGGTCAAGACGTTCAAGGACGCGGAGGGCCGTGTGAAGCGTCAGGCCGCGCGCTTCCAGATCTTCGTCTATGACGACCAGTCCCCCGAAGGCCGGCCGCTGGCGCTCGGCGATGACGTAGAGGGCGGCGGCAATCACGGTGTGCTCGTGGACATCCAGTGGCGGGTCTATGTCGCCAACAAGAAGTCCTCCTGGTACCCGTTCAGCGAGCTCAAGGGCGAGCATGGCTACGCGCCCGGCAGTGCGCGCCGCAACGCCGACGTCACCGGTCAGGACCGCGACCTCCTCATCACCGATCCCGGGCCGCGCAGCGTGAACGCGACCACCAATCGCCGCGCGCATTTCGACCGCTTCGGCGGTCCGGGCGGCTATGCCACGACTTTTCCGCCCAAGGGGCTCCAGCCGTTCGACATCGACACGCTGGGCGAGATGATGACCGATAATAAGGGCCGCCTCGTCGTGCTCGGCGGTCACGGCAATTCGGGCATGGACGTCAGCGGCTCGGGCGGTCCGAAGATCGAGGACTACGCCAACACCGATGGCTGGTACGACGACATCTCCGACGGCCCGGTGATGGCGCGGCTGATCATGTATTCGAAGCAGGTCGGCCAGACCCGCTACGTCGACGTCGAGTTTCCGGCGTGGGTGGTCGTCGGCTATCCGCGCTTCGTACCGCAGATCCTCGACATGATCACGATGGACGAGGTGTTGTACGATCTCTATGTGCGCCAGTTCGCCACCGACACCGGCATCTACGGCACGCTCGGCACCTACGACGATCCGCAGCAGATCCCGTTTCGCGACGAGGCGGCGCTACGCCACTGGCAGGCCGGCCGCCTGGCGTGGAATCGCAATTACCGGCCGTGGTTCTATCGCGACATCTGGCCGATCCTGTTCCGGCCCGACGAGTTTCGATATCTGAGCGATATCCTTCAACAATCGAACTACCCGCACGACCAGGCGCAGCGCGGCACGTTCGATCCCAACAAGCTGTCGCAGACGCCAAGGCGGACGGCTGTGTCGACCGAGACGGAGACGCCGTCGGAAGCGCCACTGCGCGATGCCAGCCAGGGCGAGGCGGTCATGGCGGTGGCGGCGGTCGCCGGTCCGACGCGCCATGCCAAGGCCGATGATCCCTACGGACCGATGCGCCGCTTCCTGTTCGACCTCTTGCGCCGCGCCGGCGAGGCGAATTCATTCCGGGTGCAGGACCGCGCGTCGTCGCGCGTCCACTCCCTGCCGCTGATGCCGCTGTTATGCGGCGACAATCCGCTGTCGAACGAGACGCCATCGAAATTTCTCCATCTCACCGAATACCAGCTCTTCATCCTCGGCCAATGGGCGCGTGGCTGGTTCATCAACGAGAAGGAGGAGGGCTGGCTGCCCGCCGGCTATTCACCCTTCGAGCCTTACCCGAAGATGCCGCCGAAGACCGGCCGCGAGCTCGACCGCGGCGTGCTCAGCAACGTGCTGGGCGGCGCCTTCTGTCCGGGCGGCGAGCTCGGCTGGGTGATGCGCAATCCCTCGATCTACTGGGCGCCGTATCGCGTCAACGCCGATCGCAGCGTCTCGGATTTTCTCCAGAGCGCCGCCCAGGCCAATCAAGACCACGGCACCGTGATCGCCGACCCGACCTTCAACGTCAACTCGCCGCTCAGCCAGGACAACGACTTCGAGACCGGGCTTCAGCCGGGCGATCTCACCAAATATATGGGACTTCCCTGGCAGTCCGATTTCAACGAGTGCACGACACAGCCGATCAACATCACCTACGCCGACTGGAACAACCTCTATCCTGGCAGCGACAATGATGAGCGGCTGAGCCGTGACGAAAAGACCTGGACCACCCTGTGGTGGCCGGCGCACCGGCCATTGCAGTCCTTCGAGATCGCCTCGATCTCGAACGGAAGCCCCAACTACGTCTGGACGACGTGGAGCCGCGGCATTCCGCAGATCCCGGTCGGCGATCTCAAGATGGTCACCGAGTGGTCCAAGCTCGGCTTCATCGTGCGCAATCCCTATCAGCCCGGCGCCAAGTCGGCCGACGATCTCACCTACAAATACATCAGCGTCGAGCGAACACCGGGGTCGAAACCCGATCCCAAAAGCGAGGCATCATGAGCGACAATCCATTCGTCGGACATTGGACCTACCGCAGCCTGCTCAACGATCCCGACGTCAACACCGCCTTCAACAATCTCGAGTTCGGCCGCGGCACGATCGAGATCGTCGACGGGCCGATGCAACTCCTGGCCGGGACGATCGGCGGTCCGGGCTGGTCGCTCGCCCTGAAAGGATCGCGCGCCTACGGCTCGCCGATGCAGGTGCGCTTCCAGGGCACCGGTGTCGTCGGCGGCGAGGAATGGATCTACGATTATTGGGGCTCGCTGGTGCCGGCCTGGCCCAATGGCGTCGACCAGCGTCCGGCCATCGTCGGCTCGGTGATCCGGACCATCCCGCACAGCGGCGGTTCGCCGGGCACGGTCGCACCAGCCGGCGTGGTGGCGTCGTTCTACGCCGTCCGGGTCGACTGACCTTGGCCGCGTTCGACATCATCGTCGCAGGCGCAGGGCCGGCCGGCGCGGCCGCGTCGCGCACGCTCGCGATGTGCGCGCCGGAGCTTCGGGTGGCCGTGATCGCGCCGGACCAGCGGCGCGGGCGGGGCCAAGGACGAGGTGAGGTATTGTCACCGCTGGTCCAGCCGGTGCTGCGCCAGCTCGGTCTGTGGCCCACGTTCCTTGCGCAAGGCTTTGCGCCGTCGCATCGTACGCTGACGTCATGGGAAGAGGCCGGCCTGACGTCGAGCGAATTGCTGCTCGATGCCCGCGGACCGTCGTGGCGCGTTGACCGCGCCAGGTTCGACGGCTGGATCGCGACGGAGGCGTGCAGCGCAGCGGAGCGTTTCGATGCAAGGATTGCTCATCTCGAACGCGAGGCGGAGGGCTGGTCGGTCGCTTGCGACGACGGCAACAGCCATTCGGCCCGGCTGATCATCGACGCGACCGGCCGCGGCCGCGCGCTCGCCCACCGCCAGGGTTTGCGGGCGAGAGCGCAGGACCGCCTGATTGCAGTTTATGCCGAGGCGACGACGTCCGGCCAGGCCGCGCCGGAACTGCTCGTCGAGGCCTTTGAGGATGGCTGGTGGTACACGATGGCGCTGGGCGAGGGCAGGCGAGCCTTTGCCTGCATGACCGACGCGGATCTCGCGCGCGGTCTCCGCCTGAACACGCCGGATGGCTGGCGCACGGCGCTCGCCAGGACGCAATTCGTCGCGGCGTTGGCGAGCAAGGTCGTTCAGTTCGAAACGCACCATTTGGTGGCCGCGGGCAGCCGATACGCAGCAACGACAGTCGGATTCCGTTTCCTGTGTGCAGGCGATGCCGCAAGCGCGTTCGATCCCATCTCGGGCCACGGCGTAGTCAAGGCGATGCGCTCGGGCGTGTTCGCCGCTTATGCAGCCAGCGACTGCCTTGCACGCGGAGATGCCGGCGCCCTTGATCGTTACGGCGCGTGGGTCGCACGCGAAGCCGCGGTCTACGCGACGGCGCTGGGCGAGCATTACGGCAGCGTTTCACGATGGACCGAGCGGCCGTTCTGGCGGCGCCGGCGTGCCGACATGTCTTCACGCAATTCCTCAAGCAGTCTTTCGGAACAACAGGGGCGAACAACATGATGAAGAGCTTCGCGCGAATTGGTCTTGTCATCGCCGCGCTCGGGCCATGCGTTTCGGCATTTGCGGCACCGGCTCCGCGTGCTTTCGAGCCGCCGCCGACGCTGCCCGGACAGGGCAATGTGGTGACGCTGGATGCCGCCGTGGCGCCGGCCGTCGGCGGCTGCCGGCCGCAAGGATCGATCTCGCGCAGCGGCTCCATCGTCTCGGTGGTGCTCAACTTCGTGCGCGGCCGTTTCTTCATCAACAACCCGGATCCGACCGACCCGCAACCGGACGGCCTCGATCCGGTCGAGCTGCGCTCCTATGGTGGCTGCAAGTCGGGCCCGGCGATCTTCGTCAAGCCGGGCGATACGTTGCGTGTCGACCTGATCAATCAGCTCGCAAAGGATGATCCAAGCTGCCTGCCCAATCCGCCGTCGGGACTGGGCCTGCCGGCTTTGGTCGACTGCTTCAACACCACCAATCTGCACACCCATGGCCTGCACGTTTCGCCCGCTGGCAACAGCGATAACGTGCTGCTCAACATCGCCCCGCAGACGAAGTTTCCGTACGAGATCAACATCCCGAACGACCATCCGGCCGGGACGTTCTGGTACCATGCCCACCGCCATGGCTCGACGGCGGTGCAGGTGGCGAGCGGCGCCTCAGGTGTGCTGGTCGTCAAGGGCGAGCGCGCCTACACGCCGCCGACGACGCAAAACCCGAAGCCGATCGCTGATATCGACACGGTGCTGCACGACGTCAACGGTGCGCCGCTGAAGGAGCAGCTCTTCCTGTTCCAGCAGATCGCTTACGCGTGCTTCGCCAATCAGCCGAACCAGGCCGGCGGCCCGTGGCAGCAGATCTACACCACGCAGGGCCTCTACAACGCCAACAGTCCGGCTAATATCGCCAACGCGCCGTGGACGTGCCCGCTGGCGACATCAGGCAATCCGGTCAGCCCCGGCGTCGTCGAGAATTTCGGCCTGCAACTGGACTCCTCGTCGATCTGGGACACCAACGGCCGCTTCACAAGCGTCAATGGCGTCGTGCAACCGACGCTTACCTTGCCGGCAGGGGAGATCCAGCGCTGGCGCTTCGTGCATGCCGGCATTCACGACACGGTCAACGTTCAAATCGTGCGCGCGACGCCGGCGGGCGCAACCAATCTGATCGCGGCTTCGGCGTTGAGCGGCAACCGCCAGCAGCAGAAGGCCGATCTTCTCGCCGCCTGCAATGCCTCGCCCGCGACGCTGATTCCGCAATTCGAGATCGCATCCGATGGTCTGACCCGGACCAGGCTGCGGACCGTGCACGTCTCTCAGGTCGGCGTCTCTCAGGTCGGCGGTGTCCTTGAATCGAACTACATGCAGCCCGGCTATCGCAGCGACGTCCTCGTCGTATTCCCATCGGACGGCGACTACTGCCTGCTCAACCAGGCGGCACCGAAGGCCGAGCGCGTCTCCAACGGCAATGGCGGCGGGCAGGGACCCACGACGCCGCAATTGCTGGCCTACGTCCATGTGCGCGGTGGCCAGCCCGTGACCGGCGATCTGCAGGCCTATGTCGGCAAGGCGCTGTACGACGCCAATCCGACGCTGCCGGACCCCGTTCGCACCGGACTGCGTGACGGCGACCTGCGACCGTGGGCGCCGTTCGAAAACCTCGCGCCGCCGGCTGCCGGCAGCCAGGAGCAGCAGGCTGCCTTCGCGATCAATTTCCCGGCCTTCACGGTCAATAACAATTCGTACGATCCCAACGTGGTGAACTTCACGCGCGAGGTCAACACCACGGACGACTGGCTGCTCTCCGCGCAAGGCGAGCCGCACATCTTCCACATCCACGTCAATCCGTTTGAGGTCATCGATGTCGTCACGACCAACGCCAACGGTCAGCAGATCTCGATCTACAATGCCGACGGCACCTGCAAGCCCGACATCGCGTATGCCGACAAGCAGCAACTGGCCAACCAGTATTGCGGCATGTGGCACACCTTCCGCGACACGATCATCGTCGAGAACAATTATCAGATCCGCGTCAGGACGCGGTACGATCGCTACATCGGCGAGTACGTCCTGCATTGCCACATCCTGGACCATGAGGACGCGGGCATGATGGCCAACATCGCGATCGTTCCCGACCTCAACGCGCCGGGCGGAGGCCTGGGGATGGCGGGCATGCGCCACGCCAAGCAGCCCACGGCTGCGCCGGCAGCGACGCCGGCAAGCCATAAACATTGACGGCCGAAGTCAGCAGGGAGGATTGCGCGCGATGAAGATCGGCATCCCCGTCTACGACGGCGTCGACATGCTCGACGTCGCCGGCCCCTTCGAGATGTTCGACTGGGCGAAGTTCGACGTCGAGATCGTCGCCGCAGAGCCGGGATTGAAACGGTTTCGCGGGGGATTTCGGTTTGAGGTCACAAAATCCTTCGCGGAATGCACCCAGTACGATGCCATCTGGGTGCCCGGCGGCGATCCGCCCGCGCTCACTGAGATCATCAACGATCCGCACCGGACCTACTTCCATTTTCTGACCAAGCAGGCCGCCGGTGCGAAGTACATGTGCTCGGTCTGCGAGGGGGCGATGCTGTTTGCGGCATCTGGTCTGCTCGACGGCTACTTTGCGACGACGCACTGGGCGTTTCTGCAATGCTTCCCGACGCTCTTCCCGAAGGTGAAGGTTGCCGACGGACACCCACGTTTCGTGCTGGATCGCAATCGCCTGACCGGAGGTGGAATCTCGGCCGGGCTGGACGAGGCGCTGATGCTGATCACGCTGCTCGGCGGCACGGAGCTGGCGCGTGAGGTTCAGCAAAATACCCAATACTATCCGGACCCGCCCGTTCGCAGCGCGATTCCTCCGGCGCCGCAGTGCCCTCTCGTCGGCGTAAAACCGTCGGGGTCGAAGCAATAGGTCAGGTCAGCCGTCGAGTACTCCGCCTAACTGATTGATATATAAAGAGTTTAGTCGGATGTGCCGATCCGTCTGGTTCGACTTGTGGAACTCTTTTGCCGCCTCCGCGTTGTTCCTGCATGACTGAAGACCTTTCCTATCGACGCAAACCTCTGACCCCCGAACAGCGCCAGGCGCGCGATGCGGCACGCCGTATCGAGGCCGAAAAAGCCATGCGCGATCACGAAGAGGCGCAGAAGGCGTTTTACGCCAACCGGGAGCGGCTCAGAGCCGAACGTCTCGCGCGGGAAGCGATGGAGGCGAAGGGCTGACCGGCGGTCCGGTCACCGCGCCGCGAATTTCTCGACCGATTTCGGCGTAGAGAGGGTTTTCGAGCGAAGTGGATACCGGTTCGCGTGAGGAAAACGGGTCAAAACAACAATCTGGAGCTTCGGTTCTGGTTCAATCAGAACCGAAAATGCTCTTAGTGCCGGTTAGGGACGCGCGTCACGCTCAACGCCTGCTTCAGCGCCTGAACGGCGGTTGCGAAAGGTCTCCGAGGCGATTGCGCCTCGATCGCTTCGGCTGCGACGCGACAATCGTCTGCGACCTTGAGCAACCCGCTTCGCGCGAGGTCCATGGTGGAGAGGGCTGCCTGCTCCAGGCAAACCCGTTCAAGCCGTCGAAACTCCCGCAGCTCTTTGTTCATGCGTCAGCTCTCGATGTCCTCGGGCCATGCGGCACTGAGTCTGCTTAATGAATGGTAAACGCCCCTGCCTAACCGGGCTGGCTGGCGGCGGGCTGGTGCACCCGGTCTGCGGAGCAGCCACGAGCGGGCTTGACGGCGTTTGGCTTCCGCCGGAAGCTTCAAATGATCCTGACGTGAACCACGGAGACGTTCGCTTCCGGCCAGTCCGATCCCGATCAGCGAAAGCGAGAATGGAGCTGACCATGACCACGTTCGACAAGCGCGAGCAGGGCTTTGAGGCCAAATTCGTCCACGACGAGGAGCTCATGTTCAAGGCTACGGCGCGGTCCAACAAGCTGCTCGGGCTCTGGGCCGCAAGCCAGCTCGGCTTCAGCGGCGATGCCGCGGCCAGCTACGCGACGGCGTTGGTGACGGACCATCTGGTGAACCAGACGATGGACGAGATCCTCGACAAGGTGTCAGGCGACCTTGCCGCCAGGGGCGTCGCGCGCGAACAGGTCGCAGCCAAGCTTCAGGAATGCTTGCACCAGGCGTTGCAGCAACTCGAAGCGGACAAGTGAATGAAAGTCGGCCCTTGAGCCTCACTCCGCATGCTTGCGCGCCCCGGAGGCGCTCAGTCTGTCGACGTAGGCAATGCCGATCGCCGAGACGACGCAGGTGAGGCGGATCAGCACCTGCCACATCACAACAGTCTCGTTGTAGCCGGCTCGGTTCGAGCCGAGATTGCCGGCCTCGATGAAGGTGCGCAGCAGCGCGATCGAGGAGATGCCGATGATGGCCATGGCGAGCTTGATCTTCAGGACGCTCGCATTGACGTGGCCAAGCCATTCCGGCTCGTCGGGATGGCCCTGCGGGTCGAGCCGCGAGACGAACATTTTGTAGCCGCCAACGATCACCATCACGAGCAGATTGGAGATCATCACGAGGTCGATCAGCGTCAGCACGCTCATCATGATCTGCTGCTCGGTGACGTCGATCGCGTGCCAGGAGAGGTGCCAGAGCTCCTCCGTGCCGTTTCGTGCTACCGTGCCGAGCGGCCATCGGGTGACGGCCGGGATCGGGAGGCGGGGAGTGTCGTGGAGCCGGGGAGTGTCTTGGAGCGGCTTCGGCAAACGGCCCGGCGCGATCACGCTCGCTGCTGCGATCCTGGTCGGCTGCAGCGGCGCTGAGGTGTCGGCGACGCCGCTGACGCCGTTTCGCTACGAGGCGCAGGCGCAGCGTCATTGCCCGCACGACCAGGTCGTCTGGCTCGATTTCAGCAAAGGCGTCTACTACGGCAAAGGCCAGAAGCGGTACGGCCAGGGTTCTGACGGCAGCTTCGTCTGCCTGAGCGAGGCCCGCGACGGCCTCTATCGCCGCTCGCTGTTGGGGCTGCGCTAAAGCATGATCCGGAAAAGTGCGAAGCGGTTTTCCGAAAAGATCATGCTCAAACAACAACCTAAAGCGCGATGATGATTCATGCTGATCTCATCGCGCTTTAGGCGTACCTGCCCGGGGCTGTGGGCGGGCCGGCTATGTCTGGCTCGGCAGCTTCATCGGGAGGTGCGGGGAAGTGCTGATGACCCGGGGGCTTCCGTCCGGATAGGTGCGGTCGCCGCGGATCAGCGATTCCAGAACCAGGAAAAATTTCTCAGCAAGCATTTGCGTCACCTTCGTTGGTGATGGCCTCTTGAAATTAAGTCGAGGCGCAGAACGCAGAAATTCAATCAACTAAACGGGAGCAGGGCAATCCAAAACAGATCGCGTGCTGCATCGCGGTGTAGTTGTGGTTAGAAAAAAGGAAAGTGATGGTGGTGCTCAGCCGAACGCCAATGCCACGAGGCTCGAGCACAGCAGGACCAAACCGCCGGCGGTCAATACCAGGAAGCTATCGGATACGAGGTCATGGTTGCGCATGGGACACCTGCCGCTCTTGTCTTCGATGCTCGATCGGATTGATCAAAATTGGCCGAACGCGCCGTCTTGAAAGAGGTGATGCTTGCCGCCCGCGCGAGCGCCTCAGGCCCTCGTGCGGTAACCTTCAAACGCATGGGCCAGGAAGATCCCCGCGCTTACCAAACCCATCAGTGCCGAAACCGTCTCGATCATCGTCTCATTCCATTCCGCCCTGCACGCGAGAAAACGCGGGCGGCCTTGCACAGTCAAAAGAATTCCAGTGAGCGGCTCGACAATCGGGGTGGAGTGAGGATTTGGCGCAACAGAATGTCCGGGGGTGGCACAGAGCAGGGTGCCCGCGCCCCGTAGTTCAACGGGCAGAAGCGAACGTCCCGTTTACCATCCCGGCGTGATCGCTGTGGGCTCCCCATTTCCGCCGTGTTCGGGTTGCGATATCGTCATGACGTCCGACGCGGTGGTGGGCCGCCTCGGAGCAAAAAGGACCGGACAGCGCTTCCCCGTAGCCAAAGCGGGTTGGGTACGCCTCCGGCGAAATGGTATTTGGGGCGAATGGGGATCCGACGGTCAGATTCGGTTTTGCGGGTCTCGCGCGCTGTTGCGGCGGCTGCAACCTGCCTCGCGCTCGCCAATTGCGCCTCCTCCAACAAATTCGCCAGCCGAGTCGATCCGAAATACGGCGTGTCCTCGAGCCCCCGGGTCGTGGCTTTGGGTGATCCGGTTCCGAAGGGCGGTGGAACCTACCGCATCGGCAAGCCCTATGTGGTGGGCGGCCGGACCTATGTGCCCGAGGAGGACGTCAACTACCGCGCCGAGGGCATGGCGTCCTGGTACGGCGACGATTTCCACGGCCGCCTGACCGCCAATGGCGAAGTGTTCGACATGGGCTCGCTGACCGCGGCGCATCCGACCCTGCCGATGCCATCCTATGCGCGGGTAACCAACGTCTCGAACGGCAAGTCGCTGATCGTCCGCGTCAATGACCGCGGGCCCTATCACGGCAACCGGCTCATCGACGTCTCGAACAAAGCCGCCGAACTTCTTGAATTCAAAGGCAATGGGGTCGCCAAGGTTCGTGTCGAATATGTCGGCCGGGCGCCGCTCGAAGGCTCCGATGACCGCCAGCTGATGGCCACCTTGCGCACCGGGATCCCGGCGCCGTCACCCTCGATGGGCCGGGTCGCCTCCGCCAGGCCGTTCGTGCCGGAGCTGCCGTCGTCGAACCGCGGCGCCATTCGCGGCGAGGTTCCGACGCCGGAGGGACGCCCCTACAATCTCGGCAACACCTCCGCCGACATGGCTTCGCTCAATGCGACCTCGGAGATGTCGGCCTCGAGCCGGAGCCGGGGCCGGGCGCTCCAGAACGCGCGCGCGGTGTCCTATGACGAGGACGGCCGCTACGCGACGGAGAGCACTCCGTCCTCCGCCTATGTCTCCGATGGTGGCGCCGCGGAGGCTCGCGGCATCCTGAGCGGCCGCGGCCTCTACTGAGCAGCCAGATCCGGCCACCGACGCGGCATCGTTGCGCTGCGGTTCAGAACGGGATGCGCGCGCGTCCCGTGAATGTCCAAATCTGGGTGTTGCCACCGATGCCGCCGAGCTCGGCGCCGAAGCCGACCGTGGTACCACTCGCCAGCCTTGCGCCGATGCCGCCGGTGACCCGCGCCGACCAACCCTGGAGCAGTGGGGTGGAGGCCAGCGGGATGCCGCCCGCGGCGACGATCGCGGCGGCGTCGTCCTGGGTGAAGTAGTAGTCGGCGTAGACGCCGACATAGGGCGCCAGCAGCATGCTATCGAGCCACGGCACGGGATAGGAGACCCTGTTGCCGCCAGAGGCGCGTCCGCTCGAGAAGGTGCGGGCGGCCTGCGGGGTGCCGAGCGAGTCGACATAGGCGTTTTCACGCTCCCACAGCGCGTAGACCTTGGCCGAGGGCTCGATATTGAAGTTGGCCCAGGTGTAGCTGCCCGTGAAGCCGGTCGCGAACATCCAGCGATGGCCGTTGAAATTGCCCTGCGCCGTGCCGGCGGTGCCGTCATAGCCGATGCCGGAATAGGTCACCGCCGCGTCGTAGCGCAGCGTCGGGATGATCTTCCAGCCGAGATAGGCGCCGACGGTCCAGCCGTCGCCCTTGAGCTTCCCGTTGATGTCGGTCTCGGTGTAGCTGAAATTCTCATAGCCGCCGACCACGCCGAGCAGCAAATTGGGCGCCGCCCGGTAGGTCAGGCCCGACAGCAGGTTGAGCTGCTGCCCGTAGAGCGTGGCCTGGGTTGCTCCCTGGCCGATGCTGCCGGACGAGCCCCATTGGTCGATGCCGGTGCCGCGCACGTCGACCCAGAACAGCCAGTCCTTCTGCTGCTTGAAACGCGCCATCGGCGGGGCCTTGGTCGGAGACGCCCGATCGATCGCGGCGAACGCGTCGTCGATCCGCGGAGAGCCGCGCCCGGCGCGGCCGCCCCGGCCGGAGCTTCCATCACCGGCATAGGCGTTGGGACCTTGCGAAGCCGAGTGGGCTTTGTCGTCCTCGTCACCGTCAGGCGCGGCGGCGAAGTTGACGCGCAGGCCGCCCGCGCCCGGCGTGATGTATTGCCCGCCCTCGCTGAAACCTTCGGAGATTGCGGTATCAATCGCGCCGGAGATCGCTTGGCCGGAGTTGTTCGCCACGACTTTGGTGACATTGAGCTGGAGCGCGCGCAGCTTGGCGCTGTCGGCGGGAATGTCGACCGACTGGTTCAGGGATGGTGAGGTCGAAGCATTGAAGGCGGGGCTGCCGTTATACGTTGCCGTGATCGTGTGATTGCCGACGGTGAGCGTTGTCGTCGCGAAGGTGGCGGCGCCGGCCGACAGCGTGGAGGTACCGATCGGCGTACCGCCATCGTTGAACGTCACCGTGCCCGTCGGCGTTCCGCCCGGGCTGCTCACGGTCGCCGTGAACGTCACGGACTGGCCAAAGCTGCTTGGATTCTGCGACGACGCCAGCCCGGTCGCGGTCGTGGCGGACAGATAGTTGAACCTGTCGGCGGCCGAGGTGGACGACGCCCCGCCGACCGACGTCACCGTGACGTCAACGGTGCCCGCGCCGGGTGGCGAGGTCGCCGTGATCGACGTGGCCGAGTTCACCGTGAAACTGGTCGCATTATTGGCACCGAACTTCACCGCCGTCGCGCCTGTGAAGCCGGCGCCCGTGATCGCAACAGAGGTGCCCCCAGGCGCGGGGCCGGTGGTCGGCGAAATCGAGGCGACGGTTGGCGCGGGCGTGTAGATGAATTGGTCCGACGCCGAGGTGGCAGACGTTCCACCTGCTGTCGTCACGGTCACGTCGACCGTACCGGCACCGGCCGGAGAGACCGCCGTGATCGATGTCGCCGAATTGACCGTGAAGCTGGTGGCATTGGTCGCGCCGAATTTCACCACGGTCGCGCCCGACAACCCTGTGCCGGTGATCGCAACCGATGTGCCACCCGTCGCCGGACCCGCATTCGGTGCAACCAATGTCACTGCCGGCGTTGCGGCGTAGCTGAACTGGTCCGCGGCCGATGTGGCCGTCGTTCCGCCGAGCGTCGTCACCGTGACGTCAACCGTGCCGGTCCCCGCGGGCGAGGTTGCCGTGATCGAGGTCGCCGAATTGACCGTGAATCCCGTTGCGTTGGTCGCACCGAACTTCACGGCGGTCGCGCCCGTGAAATTGGTGCCGGTGACCGTCACCGACGTTCCGCCGGCGAGCGGACCGCCCGCTGGCGAGATCGACGTCACCGTCGGCGTGCCGAAATAGGTGAACTGGTCTGCGCCCGAGGTTGCGGAGGTGCCGCCCGTCGTGGTCACCCTGATGTCCACGACACCGGTCCCGGCTGGCGAGGTCGCGTTGATCGAGGTCGCCGAATTGACAGTGAAGCCTGTCGCCGCCGTCGCGCCAAAGGTCACGGCCGTCGCACCGGTGAAGTTGGTGCCGGTGATGGTCACCGTGGTGCCGCCGGCTGCAGGACCGAATGTCGGCGTGATCGAGCCGACAGTTGGCACGGGGATATAGGTGAATTGATCGGCAGCCGATGTCGCCGACGTGCCGCCCGCATTGGTCACGCGGATGTCTACGGTAGCGCTGCCCGCCGGCGACGTCGCAGTGATCGTGGTCGGGGAGACAACCGTATAACCTGCTGCAGCCGTTGCACCGAAGACCACCGCTGTCGCGCCGGTGAAGCCGGTGCCAGTGATCGTGACCGTGGTGCCTCCCGTGGACGGTCCTGTCGTCGGCGATACCGAAGTGACCGTCGGTGCGGCGACATAGGTGAATTGATCAGCCGCCGAAGTCGGCGACGTGCCGCCCGTTGTTGTCACCCTGACATCGACGGTGCCGGTGCCGGCCGGCGAGGTTGCCGTGATCTGGGTCGCCGAATTGACAGTGAAGCCTGTCGCCGCCGTTGCACCGAAGGTGACGGCGGTCGCGCCGGAAAGGTTCGTGCCGGTGATCACCACCGTCGTGCCGCCGGTCTGCGGGCCCTGGGTCGGCGAGACCGAGGTCACCGTCGGTGCGCTGACATAAGTGTACTGATCGGCGGCCGATGTCGCAGATGTCACGCCATTTGTGGTCACGGTGACATCGACGGTGCCGACGGAGCCGGCCGGCGCGACCGCGGTAATCTGTGTATTGGAATTGACGACGTAGCTCGTTGCGTTGTTGGCGCCGAACTTCACGCCAGCGGCGCCGGTCGTCCCGGTGAAATTGGCACCGGTGATGACGACGCTGTTACCGCCCGCCGTCGGACCCGACGTCGGTGAAATCGATGTCACCGAAGGCGAAGGCAGGTTGACCGTGATCGTGAACGACGTATCCGTGAACTGAGTTGCGAAACCGCACTGATTGGTTGGATTACAGGCGCTCGCGTACCAAACCGTGATCGTGTCGGTGCCGCCTCCTGACAGCGAGTCGATCCGGATGTCGTATTCGTCCGTGTGTAAGTTGTTACTCCCATTGTTGACGGGAACCAGGGTGTAAGTGGCCTTGGTCGACGTATAGCTCAGGTTCGTTAAAGCGAAACCTCCGTTAGTCATCGGATAGTTGTTGAAGGCGTCGATGCCCGGATTGGCACCGTTCGAGGTCCCGAAGAGACCCCACGTTACCGTAGGGTTGGTCACGCAGAGACCAACCGCGTTCCCCGCGCCGGTCCCGGTCATCGTGATCGTGGCGGCAGTTCCCGAGCCGCTCGAGAAATTGCAGGCTGCCTGTGCGACCGTCGAACCCAATACGAGGGCCGCAACCACGCATATTAGCTGCAAGGCACTACGCGTAACCGCGCGGATCCCCTTCGAACGCCAGCCAAGACTCATCGCGGCAAAATACGCCACCAGTCCTCCCTGCAACGGACGCTCTGCGGACCGCCCTTGCCGCCAATCCCCGTCTCAAATGCTGCATAAAGTGTTGTTGCGTAATGGTTGTTATTTTGCAGTACCACCACTTAGGCCACGGGCTTATCATGCGGCAAGCTGCAAGGCGGATGAAACCTGCCGTTGCGCCACCATCACGCGTGTTTTCATCTGGTTCGTTGCATACGTGCAACAATCGTGGGTTTTGGCGGAGCTCCGACGCGAGCACACGGAGAAACCCCGGAATTCAACCCAACCGTGAGAGACAGATTGATAGCTCGTGCTGCGCTTGACTCGGGCAATGTAATGTCTGACAATCTTTGCGGGCGCACGAAAACGAATTCATCCTATGATTTCATGACTCGCCGCGGTGGATATTCAACGCATCACCACGCGATGAGCCGCGTGTCCTTGGGGAGGGGCCATGCCGTACCAGCCTATTCTGGGGCAGATCATGCCCTTTGCTGGTGTCAACGTGCCGAGAGGCTGGGCGCTTTGTAACGGCGCGCTGCTCGCGATCCAGACCAATTCGGCGTTGTTCTCACTGCTTGGCACCTACTATGGCGGCGACGGGATGAGGACATTCGCGCTTCCCGATCTTCGCGGGCGCGCCGTTCTCGGTTCGAGCGGCCAGGGCGGGCAATACCCTGTCGGCGTGACCGGCGGATCGGTGTCGGTCAACATGACGGGACTTCAGCTCCCACAGCACAATCACCTCGTTCAGGCGACGGATGCCAACGGACAGGGACGTGGCGCTGCTCCCACCAACAATATCTTCGCAACGACCACTGCGCCGGCGGACAGATATATTTTCCTGGCAGCCAATATTACCGAGACGCCGTTGGCTGCGGGTACAAATCTGGCGAACGAGGGTAACGGCCAGCCGCACAACAATCTTCAGCCCTACCTGGTCATCAACTATCTGATCGCGACGCAGGGCGTGTATCCATCGCGAAACTAAGCGCTCTGCGAGGAATTTCTCGCGAACGAAATACGACGCCTCGAGATTTCAGGCATTTGCGCACCCGGCTCGTCCACAGCGTGCGAGACAGAAGGATCCAACGCGATGGCAGATCCGTTTATTGGCGAGCTTCGGCTGTTCGGTTTTCCGCGGGTGCCCAACGGCTGGTTGGCGTGCAACGGACAATCTTTGCCGATCTCGTCATACGACACCCTTTATGCCGTGATTGGCACAACCTATGGCGGAGACGGAGCGCAGACCTTCAACCTGCCTGATCTTCGCGGTCGTGTTCCGATCGGGCAAGGCGCTGGCCCCACGCTTCCGAATTTCGCACTTGGCCAGATCGCGGGCGAAGAAGCACATACGCTGACCGAGGCGGAAATGCCGACGCATAGTCATGCGCTGCTGTCCTCGACCACGACAGCCACGACGGCAACGCCAGAACCGACCGTGCATCTGGCGACTGCTTCATCCGGCACACTTTACGCGCCGATCGCGAACGCTGCTCCGTATGAGATCATGGCGGCTTGCGTGACCACGGCAGGCAACAGCCTCGGGCACGACAACATGATGCCGACCGTCGTCGCCAACTACTGCATCTGCTATTCGGGCATCTTCCCCGCGACAGGTTAGTCCGTCCGCACCCGCCCTTCAGTCTCAAGGAGAGACATCATGTCAGATCCCTTTATCGGGGAAATCCAGGCGTTTCCATTCCCCTGGGCGACCGGCGGCTTCAACAACATGTGGTTGCCTTGCCTCGGGCAGCTGGTCTCCGTCCAGGCTTTCACCCCGCTGTTTGCGCTGATCGGCACGGCTTACGGCGGAAACGGCACGACCAATTTCGCGCTGCCGAATTTGAACGGCTCGGTCACGATCAGCCAGGGGCAAGGACCCGGGTTGACGCAGCGGGTCGTCGGCGAGGCGCTCGGCAGTGCCGCTGTAAGCTTGAGCAGCGATCAGATGGCAACACATACCCACACCCTGCAACTGGGCAGCAGAACGGCGCAGAATGCGGTGGCTGGACCCGGAACGAGTTCGAACATGGTGGCGATTGATCCTGGCTTCAACGGCTTCGTGCCTCCGCCGGCCACTCTCAACTTGACGTTCAGCACCGTCACGATGACCGGACAAGGACTTCCGCACGACAACATGCAGCCGACCCTGGCCATCGTGTGGTGCATCGCCTACTCCGGCATCTTTCCGTCTTTCAGTTGAGCAAATGGCGACAGGGCAGGGCTCAGCGCTTCGCATCCTTCCCGACGACGCAAGCCTGCAGCTTCGACCGGCGTCGCCAGCCGACCAGGCTTTCCTCCGCCATCTCGTCGGCCGGATACGCGGGGACGCATTCGGCGCTGCGGGCTTGACCAACCCCATGCTCGATCGCGTGCTCGACCAGCAGTTTCGCGCCCAGAGCACCGGTTATTCCACGCAGTATCCCGATGCCGTTTCACTCATCATTGTCAGAGGGAACAAGGCGATCGGACGGCTACTGCTGCATTGCGCGAGTCAGCGTTGGCATGTGATCGACATCGGCTTGCTGCCGTCCGATCGCGGTCAGGGGATCGGGACCAAGGTCATCAACGCCGTCGAAGCGGCTGCGCGAGAACAGTCCGCAATGTTGCTCACGTTGATAGTCCTCGCGAGCAACACGGCGGCGCGGCGTCTCTATATCCGGCTCGGCTTTGTCGAGGACGGCGAAAGCAGTCCTGCGCATATCGAAATGCGGAAGCACTTTACGTGCTAGCGTTGCGTATGCTCGCGCAGAAACTTCACCAGCGCCTCATTCACCTCCTCGGGCCGCTCCTGCTGGACCCAATGGCCGGCGCCCTCGATGATCAGCTTTCGCGTCAGGTTGGGCAGCACGCGCTCGAGCTCGTTGATGCGCTTGGCCCCGATCAGGCCGGTGATGACGGCGTCTTTCGAGCCGGCAATGAAGAGCGAGGGCTGGTGGATCTGGGCATCCTGCCAGGGCGCCGTCAGCTCCCAATTGCGGTCGAGATTGCGATACCAGTTCAGCCCGCCGCGAAAGCCGGACTTGCGGAAGGTCTCGGTGAAATAGGCAAGATCAGCCTCGCTGAGCCAGTCGGGCAGCGGCTCCTCGGCGGTCGCATGGCCGAGAAAGCCCTTGCCCTCCTGCACGAACATGGCCCCGGAGGGATCGGCCAGGCCGCGCCCGCCGAGCACGATGCGCATGGTGCGCGCGACGTCATGCTCGAGCTCGGCTTCGGCAACGCCGGGCGCCTGGAAATACTGCCAATAGAAATTGGTGACGCCGCCCTGGCGCAGAAGGTCGAGCGGCTTGCCGCGGCCGCGGAACGGCGGCGGCACGCTCAGGCCGGCGACCGCCGTGAAGACGTCCGGCCGAAACAGCGCCGCGTGCCACGCCACCGGTGCTCCCCAGTCGTGGCCGACCACCATGGCTTTGCTCTCGCCGAGCGCCTGCACGAGGCCGACGACGTCGCCGACCGTGTCGAAGATCGAATAGGCCGTCGCGTCGGGCGGCGCTGAGCTTTGGCCATAGCCGCGCATGTCGGGGGCGACGACGCGAAACCCGGCTTCGGCCAGCGCCGGGATCTGGTGGCGCCAGGAGTACGAGAGTTCCGGCCAGCCATGGCACAGCACCACCAGCGGACCCTGACCGGCTTCTCGGATGAACAGGTCGATCCCGTTGGCCTTGATCACACGGGTGGAGGACATCGCTTTTCCGCCTTGTTTCAGGGGTTTGGTCAGGAATTATAAGGTGCCACGATAGGGGCGCGACGAGAATCGTGCAATCTCGGGACAAGCGGCTACCCCGTGTTGTTCGCACCGGTTCCAACTGTTAGAACGCCGCTCTCAGGGCCTGGCCATGGTATTTCGTCTTTCTTCGTTTGGTCGCACCCGGTTCACCGCCGGAGCGCTGGCGCGCGGGCTAATCGCTGCGGTTCTGATCGCGGGCATTGGCTGGGGCGGGGCGCTCTACGCCGCCAACCAGAGCGTTCAGGGCGCCAAGAAAACGGAAGATTCCGGCTTCGACGGCGATGCCCCGACCGCGATCCTGATCGAAGCCTCCAGCGGCAGCGTGCTGTTCGAGAAGAACGCCGACGAGCTGCGCGCGCCCTCCAGCATGATGAAGCTGATGACGGCGGAGGTCGTCTTCAACGCCATCAAGAAGGGCGACGTCAAGCCGACCGACGAATACCGGATCAGCGAGAATGCCTGGCGCAAAGGCGGGGCGCCCTCGGGCGGCTCGACCATGTTCGCCGCCATCAACAGCAAGGTCTCTGTCGACGACCTCCTGCACGGCGCGATCATCCAGAGCGGCAACGACGCCTGCATTGCGCTGGCCGAAGGCATCGCCGGCAATGAACGCATCTTCGCCGCCGATTTCATGACCAAGCGCGCCCGCGAGCTTGGCCTGACGAAGTCGACCTTCGGCAATTCCAACGGCTTGCCCGACCCCGGCAACAAGATGACGGTGCGCGAGCTCGGCATCCTTGCCCGGCACATCATTCTCGACTTCCCCGAATTCTACAAACTGTTCGGCGAGAAAGAGTACACTTGGAACAAGATCCGCCAGCCCAACCGCAATCCGTTGCTCAATTCGATGGAAGGCGCCGACGGTCTGAAGACCGGCTACACCAAGGAAGGTGGTTACGGCATGGTCGGTTCGGCGGTGCAGAACGGCACGCGGCTGATCGTCGTCGTCAACGGGCTTGAAGACCCCGAGGACCGCGCCACGGAAGCCAAGAAGATGCTGGAATGGGGCTTTCGCAATTTCGAGACCCGTACGCTGATGGCGGCCGACCAGCCGGTCGGCTACGCCAAGGTGTTCGGCGGCGAGAGCCGCTCGGTGAAACTGGTCGCCAAGACGCCCGTGAAGGTGATGGTGCACAAGAACGGCAGCGACAAGCTGATCGCGCGCGTCGTCTATAGTGGTCCGGTGCGCGCGCCGGTCGAGGCCGGCCAGAAGGTCGGCGTGGTCAGGGTCTGGCGCAGCGGCAACATCGCGGTGGAGACGCCGGTCTATGCCGCTGACGCGATCGGTACCGGCTCGACCATGCGGCGTGCAATCGACGGCGCCAGCGAGCTCGTGATCGGCATGT
This sequence comes from Bradyrhizobium nivariense, assembly GCF_029846715.1. GTDB lineage: Bacteria > Pseudomonadota > Alphaproteobacteria > Rhizobiales > Xanthobacteraceae > Bradyrhizobium. Next base: position 230,125 of record NZ_JARVWW010000006.1, on the reverse strand, counting down.
TCCGCGCGGGCGCCGAGAAGCTCTGATCATGAGTGAAAGCGCGGTAAAGTGGCCGTCCGGACGCGGACGCTTCGTCACCTTCGAAGGCGGCGAGGGGACGGGCAAGTCGACCCAGATCAAGAAGCTCGCCGACCGTCTCAAGGCGGCAAGGATGCGCATCCTCGTCACGCGCGAGCCGGGCGGCTCGCCGGGCGCCGAGATCATGCGCCATCTGGTGCTGTCAGGCATGGGTAAGCTTTTGGGACCTGAGGCCGAGACGCTGCTGTTCGCGGCCGCCCGCGACGACCATGTCCGCACCGTGATCCAGCCCGCGCTCAACCAGGGCACCTGGGTGCTGTGCGACCGCTTCGCCGACTCGACGCGGGCCTATCAGGGCAGCGTCGGCCGCGTGCCGGCGGCGCTGATCAACGCGATGCAGCGGGTCACGATCGGCGATCTCAAGCCGGACCTCACCCTTATCCTCGACCTGCCGGTCGAGATCGGCCTGCAGCGCGCGGCCGCACGCCGCGGCAGCGGCACGCCAGACAGGTTCGAGGCCGAGAAGCTCGGTTTCCATCAGGGTCTGCGCGAGGCCTATCGCAAGATCGCGGCCGACGATCCCGCGCGCTGCGTGCTGATCGACGCCAATTCCGACCCCGATACGGTTGCCGGACGCGTCTGGACCGCGCTGCGCGATCGCCTCCTTCCGACGCCGGCATCGGTGGTGTCCATATGAGCCCGCGTCAGACCGAGCGCGAACCCGCCATTCCGCATCCGCGCGAGACGAGCCGTCTGTTCGGCCATCGCGAGGCCGAGACCGCGCTGCTTGCCGCCTATCGCAGCGGGCGCATCCCGCATGCCTGGCTGATCGGCGGACCGCAAGGCATTGGCAAGGCGACGCTGGCCTATCGGATGGCGCGCTTCGTGCTCGCCCACGGCCAGCCGCTGGCGCCCGCCGTGCAGCGCGCCGAGAGCCTCGCGATCGATCCTGAGAACGCCGTGGCGCGGCAGGTTGCGGCCAGCTCGCATGGCGGCCTGTTGACGCTGGAGCGCACCGCGAACGATCGCGGCGTGATGCGCACCGTGATCACCGTGGACGAGACGCGCGAGACGATCGGCTTCTTCGGATCGACCGCAGCGGCCGAAGGCTGGCGGATCTGCATCGTCGACACCGTCGACGAGCTCAATCCGAATGCCGCCAACGCGCTGCTGAAAATTCTCGAGGAACCGCCGCAGCAATCGCTGTTCCTCTTGGTGAGCCACGCGCCGGCGCGCGTGCTCGCCACGATTCAGTCGCGCTGCCGCAAGCTGCGTCTGCGCGCGCTCGCAGCCGACGATGTGATTGGTGCGGCCGCTGCAACCGCAGACCTCGATCCGAACGATCCGGCGTTGCGCGAGGCGGCGGAGGCCTCCGAGGGCAGCGTCGCGCGGGCGCTGACGCTGCTCGGCGGTGATGCCCTGAAGCTCCAGCAGCGCACGGCCGCGCTGCTGGCGCGACTGCCGCAGGTCGATCCGCGCGAATTGCACACGCTCGGCGAATCGCTCGGCACCAGCGACCGCGTTGCGCTTGCCGCTTTCATCGACGGCATCGATCGCTGGATCGCGGAACGCCTGCATGCCGACGAGGCCAATGCCAACCAGAACCTGCCGCGCCTTGCGCGCCTAGCTGAGGTATGGGAAAAGATCGTCCGCGCCGCGCGCGACACCGAAACCTACAATCTGGAGCGAAAGCCCTTGGTTTTCTCGGTGTTCGGCTGGCTGGCGGACGCAACGCGCTAGGCGCAGGTTCGTTTCCAAATTTCGAGAAGCCGGTAAAAGGAATTCGTCGTGGCAACGCGAGCTAAGAAGACCGCTAAAGGCAAGAGCAGCAAGACGAAGGCTGCCACGAAGCCCGTAAAGAAATCCGCGAAGAAGGCTGTGAAGGCGCTCGCGCGCAAAGCTGCCAAGAAGGTCAAGAAAGCCACGAAGACCAAAAAGACTGTCGCCAAGAAGCGCGTGAAGAAGAGCGCGGCGAAGTCCGCAAAGAAGGCTGCGAAGAAGCAGGTCGTTGCCAGGAAGGTCTCGAAAAAGAGGGCCGCCAGCAATCCGGCCAAGCAGCAGGTCAAGGCTCCTGCGAAGAAGGTGACCAAGAAGGCGAGGGGGGGGGCGCCTGCCATGACCGCCGCGCCGGCTCCTGTCGCCACGCCGGCTGTGAAGCCCAAAGTATCGAAACCCAGGGTGCCGCGCGCACCGAAGCCCGTTGCAGCGCCGCAGGCCACCACGCCCGTGGCTGCCCCCGCGCGCGACGACGTCTTCTACATCACGACCGCGATCGCCTATCCCAACGGCCATCCGCATATCGGACACGCCTATGAGGCGATCGCGACCGATACGTTGGCCCGCTTCGCGCGGCTCGACGGCAAGGATGTGTTCTTCTTGACCGGCACCGACGAGCACGGTCTGAAGATGATCCAGACCGCGCAGAACGAGGGTCTGACCCCGTCCGCGCTTGCGGCCCGCAATGCCACCCGTTTCAAGGAAATGGACGAGCGTCTGAACGTGTCGTTCGACCGCTTCATCCGCACCACAGAGGACCAGCATCATCGCTCCAGCCAGGAGATCTGGCGCCGCATGGAGGCGAACGGCGACATCTATGCCGACACCTATGCCGGTTGGTATTCGGTCCGCGACGAAGCCTACTACGCCGAGGACGAGACGCGCCTGAACGATGACGGTGTGCGGCTCGGGCCGCAGGGCACGCCGGTCGAATGGGTCGAGGAGAAGAGCTACTTCTTCCGCCTGTCCGCCTATCAGGATAAGCTGCTCAAGCTCTACGCGGATCGTCCCGATTTCATCGGGCCTGACTCCCGCAAGAACGAGGTGGTCAGCTTCGTCAAGGGCGGCCTGCGCGATCTCTCGATCTCGCGCACCACCTTCGATTGGGGCGTCAAGGTGCCCGGCGACGAAGAGCACGTGATGTATGTCTGGGTCGATGCGCTCACCAATTACATCACCGGCGTCGGCTTCCCCGACGAGAGCGACAAGAATTGGCGCTACTGGCCGGCCGACGTGCACATCATCGGCAAGGACATCATCCGCTTCCATGCTGTGTATTGGCCCGCGTTCCTGATGTCGGCCGGCATTCCCGTGCAGAAGCGGGTCTATGCGCATGGCTTCCTGTTCAACAGGGGCGAGAAGATGTCGAAGTCGGTCGGCAACGTGGTCGACCCCTTCAACCTCGCCGACCAGTACGGCGTCGACCAGATGCGCTATTTCTTCCTGCGCGAGGTGCCGTTCGGCCAGGACGGCAACTACAATCACGAGGCCATCGTGGCGCGCATCAATGCCGATCTCGCCAACGATCTCGGCAACCTCGCGCAGCGCTCGCTGTCGATGATCGCCAAGCAACTCGGCGGCCTGCTCCCGGAGCCCGGCGAATTCAGCGACCACGACAAGGCGATTTTGGCGATGGCCGACGGCATGATCGCCGCGTCACGCGAAGCGATGGCGAGCCAGCAGATCCATCACTGGCTCAACGCCGTGTGGGCCGTGGTGGCGGAGGCCAACCGCTATTTCGCGGGCGAGGCGCCGTGGGCGCTGGCCAAGACCGATCCCGTCAGGCAGAAGACGGTGCTCTACGTCACCGCCGAAGTCGTGCGCCAGATCGCGATCCTGGCCCAGCCGGTGATGCCGACGGCCTCGGGATTGCTGCTCGACAGCCTCGGTATCCCCGAAGGGGAGCGCAACTTCGCCGCGCTCGGCGGTGCAACGCGCATCGCGCCCGGTACGACGCTGCCGGCGCCGACGCCGGCTTTCCCGCGTTACATCGAGCCGGCAGCCTAGGGCGTTCGTTTGATGTTGGTCGACAGCCACTGTCATCTGGATTTTCCAGACTTTGCGGAAGATCTCGACGGGATCGTGTCGCGCGCGCGAGCGGCCGGCATCGGCCGCATGGTCACGATCTCGACGCGAGTGCGAAATCTGAACCAGCTTCTGAGCATCGCCGAGCGCTATGACGACGTCTATTGCTCGGTCGGCACCCATCCGCACAACGCGGATGAGGAAGACGGCATCGCGCCGGACGAGCTGATCGCGCTGACGCAGCATCCCAAGGTCGTCGCGCTCGGCGAAGCCGGGCTCGACTATTTCTACGATAACGGCTCGCCGGAGGCGCAGGCGAGGGGCTTTCGTGCCCACATCGCCGCCGCTCGCGCCACCGGGCTGCCGCTGGTGATCCACACCCGCGAGGCGGACGAGGATTGCGGCCGCATCCTGGAGGAGGAGGCTGCGAAGGGATCGTTTCGCGCCGTGTTGCATTGTTACACCGGCGGGCGCGAACTGGCGTTGAAGGCAGTGTCGCTCGGGCTCTATATCGGCTTCACGGGCATCCTGACCTTCAAGAAGTCCGAAGCCTTGCGCGCGCTTGCGGCCGAACTGCCGTCTGACCGTATTCTGGTTGAAACAGACTCACCTTATCTTGCGCCCGGCAAGTTCCGGGGCAAGCGCAACGAGCCGGCCTATGTGGTCGAGGTCGCAAAAGTGCTCGCCGAAACACGCGGCGTGTCGCTTGACGAGATCTCGCGCCAGACAAGCGAAAACTTCTTTCGCCTGTTCTCCAGGGTGAAAGCTTAGAACTGGGAGCCGCATGACGCTGACGCTGACGATCCTGGGCTGCGGCTCTTCCGCCGGCGTGCCGCGCCCGGCACTCGGCTGGGGCGCCTGCGATCCCAACAATCCCAAGAACCGCCGCCGCCGCTGTTCGCTGCTGGTCGAGCAGACCTCGGGCGACGGCACCACGCGCATCTTGATCGACACCTCGCCGGACCTGCGCGAGCAATTGCTCTCGACCAATGTCGACCACATCGATGCAGTGTTCCTGACCCACGAGCACGCCGACCAGACTCACGGCATGGACGATCTGCGTTCGGTCGTGATGCACATGCGCCGGCGGATTCCGACCTATCTCAATCAGACGACTGCGAACGACATCATGTCGCGGTTCTCCTATTGCTTCGTCTCGCCGGTGGGCAGCGACTATCCGCCGATCCTGACGGGGCATTCGATCGAGGCCGGTGAAAGCCAGACCATCCTGGGGAAGGGCGGCGCGGTGACGATGACCGCTTTTCTGGTGCAGCACGGCAACATTCCCGCGCTCGGCTATCGCATCGGCGATGCCGCCTACACGCCCGACCTCAACGACATCCCGCGCGAGAGCTGGAGCGCACTGGAAAATCTGGACCTCTGGATCGTCGATGGCCTGCGCTACACCAGCCATGTCAGCCATTTCAGCATCAACGATGCGTTGTCCTGGATCGACCGCTTCAAGCCGAAGCGCGCCGTCATCACCAACATGACCGCCGACGTCGATTACGAGGTGATCCGGCAGTCGCTGCCGGCGGGGGTGGTGCCGGCCTATGACGGGCTGCGGCTGGAGACGCGCTGAACCTGCGGTGGAAATTCCGGCACGAGCCGGCATACTCCTTGCTTACGCGGACCCCATCATGTTGATCTAACGTCTGAAAGACAGGCGCTGGGCAGGGGCGATATTCAAGCGGAACGGGCGGCGCCTGATGGAAGATCGCCGGGACCGTTTGAATCGCCGCGTGTGAGGATTGGGGATCGCGTTGGCAGGGGACGATGTAACGAACCGGGGACTGGTGCGACGCGCTCTGGATCTCCTTTATCTCGGTGCGGGCTACGCCGCCGGCGCCTTCATGGTTGCGATCTTCGCAATCATGATGATCATGTCGGTCGGGCGCCAGTTTGCGATCAACATTCCCGCCGGCGATGATTTCGCCTCCTGGTGCATGGCCGCGATGGCTTTCCTCGGCCTCGCACACACCTTCAAGCGTGGAGAGATGATCCGCGTCGGCCTGCTGCTGGAGCGTCTGCACGGTCGGACCAAGCAGATGGCGGAGATCGTGGCGCTTGGCATTGCCGCTGCCTTCGTTCTCTATTTCACCCGGCATGCCGTGCAGATGACCTACGATTCCTGGCGCTTCAACGACATGGCGCAGGGCGTCGTCGCGCTGCCGCTCTGGATTCCGCAGCTCGGCTTTGCCGGCGGTCTTGTGATCCTGTCGATCGCGCTCATCGATGAAATGGTCAGTGTGGTCGGCGGCAACCGGCCGATCTACGAGAAGGGCTCGCCGGACGAGACCCCGGACGAATTCATCGAGCGCATCTCGCAGGGCGGCGGAGGTTGACCATGGCCAATCTCGGCATGATCGAGCTGTCGTTCGTCCTGCTCGGCGTCATGATCCTGCTGTTGGGAAGCGGCGTCTGGATCGCGGTCTCGCTCGGCCTCGTCGGATTTGTGGCGATGGCGCTGACCACGAGTCTGCCGCTCGGCGCGGTGCTCGCGACAACGACATGGAGCGCCAGCTCGTCGTGGACGCTGGCCGCGCTGCCGCTGTTCATCTGGATGGGCGAGATCCTCTTCCGCACCAAATTGTCGGAAGAAATGTTCCGGGGCCTGTCGCCCTGGGTTCAGTGGCTGCCCGGGCGCCTCACTCATGTCAACGTGATCGGCTGCGGCATCTTCGCGGCGGTGTCGGGCTCGTCCGCGGCGACCTGTGCGACCATCGGCAAGATCGCGCTGCCCGAGCTGGACAAGCGTGGCTACGACAAGGGCTTGAGTCTCGGCTCGCTCGCGGGCTCCGGCACGCTCGGACTCCTGATCCCGCCGTCGATCCCGATGGTGGTCTATGCGGTCACGGCGAATGTCTCGGTGCTTCAGGTCTTCCTGGGCGGTTTTCTGCCGGGGGTGCTGGTGATGGTGCTTTATTCAGGCTACATCATCATCTGGTCGCTGCTGAACCCGAAGAAGATTCCGCCGCGTGATCCCCCGATGTCGTTTCGCCTGAAGCTGCGCGAGTCGGCCAGGCTTGCGCCCTGCCTGTTGCTGATCCTGGCGGTCTTCCTCTCGCTCGTGCTCGGCTTTGCGACCGCGACGGAATGCGCCGCGTGGGGCGTCACCGGGGCGCTGCTGCTGGCGTGGTGGAGCGGCACGCTCACGCGCAGAAACTTCCTCGAAAGCATCATGAGCGCGACGCGCCTGACCTGCATGATCATGCTGATCCTGGCGGGCGCGGCCTACACCACGGCTGCGATGGCCTATACGGGCATTCCGGCGGCACTCGCCACCTGGGTTCAGGGCCAACAGCTCACGCCGGGCATGCTCGCGCTGTATCTGAGCATCATGTACATCATCCTCGGCTGCCTGATCGACGGCATCTCGATGATCGTCCTGACCGCCGTGATCGTGCTGCCGATGGTCAAGCAGGCCGGTCTCGACCTAGTCTGGTTCGGCGTCTACCTCATCATTCACGTCGAGATGGCGCAGATCACGCCGCCGGTCGGCTTCAATCTGTTCGTGCTCCAGAACATGAGCGGGCGCGACACTTTCACCGTTGCGCGAGCGGCATTCCCGTTCTTTGTTCTCCTGCTCGCCGCCGTGTTCATCATCACGGAATATCCGCAGATCGTGATGTTCTTGCCCAAGCTCGCTTTCCCAGACTGAGCGTACCGGTTTTGAAATTGACTGTGAGGAGAAGCCCGATGATGTCTCGTTTATTCCGCGCATCCTTGATCGCCAGCGCCGTGCTGGCCGCAACACCCGCTTTGGCTCAAACCAAATGGAATCTGCCGGCAGCGTATCCCGCCGACAATCCGCATTCGGAGAATCTGGTCGCGTTCGCCAAGGACGTCGAAGCCGCCACGTCCGGAAAGCTCCAGATCACGGTTCATCCCGGCGCCTCGCTGTTCAAGGCACCCGATATCAAGCGCGCGGTGATGACCGGGCAGGCGCAGATGGGCGAAGTCTTGCTGTCGATCCACGAGAACGAGGATCCGGTGTTCGGGATCGACGTGGTGCCGTTTCTCGCGACCAGCTTCCCGGAGGCGATGAAACTGTATCAGGCGTCGAAGCCGTTGATTGCCAAGAAGCTCGATGCGCAGGGCCTCAAGCTGCTGTTCGTCGTGCCGTGGGCGCCGCAGGGCGTCTATGTCAGCAAGCCGCTTGCGACGATCGAAGACATGAAGGGCCTGAAATGGCGGGCCTATAACGTTGGAACCGCGCGCATTGGCGAGCTGGTCGGCGCGCAGTCCGTCACCATCCAGGCCGCCGAGCTGCCGCAGGCACTTGCGACCGGCGTCGTGAACTCCTTCATGTCGTCGGGCGGCACGGGCTACGATGCGAAGGCATGGGAGTCGCTGAAGTACTTCTATGACGTGCAGGCCTGGATCCCGAAGGACTACACCTTCGTCAACAAGGCCGCGTTCGACGCGCTCGACAAGCCGACCCAGGAGGCCATCCTCAAGGCCGCCGCGACCGCGGAAACGCGCGGCTGGAAGGCCTGGGAGGACAAGAGCACCTGGTACATCGACCAGCTCAAGGCCAAGGGCATGGCTGTCGAGCCGCCGACCCCCGCACTCAAGGCCGGCTTCCAGAAGATCGGCGAACAGCTCACCTCCGACTGGCTCAAGAAAGCTGGGCCCGACGGCCAGGCGCTGATTGACGCCTATAAGAAGATGTAGCGACGCAAAGGCATTTCGCTCGATCTCGCGGCAGGGTCACCAGGCGTAACGCAGGATGGCCTTGCCGGTGTAGGAGCGCACCAGGCTCGACACTTCGCTGTCGACATTCGCTGAGGCCGACCAGCCCCTCAGGTCCCGCAGTTCGAGCGCCACGCCTGTCAGCGCCGCGTTCGGCGCCAACGCCGTGCCGCCGATGATGAAGCCCTGACCAGGGAGGGACTGGAACGCCGCTGGGATCGACTGCCCCGCGCTAAAATCATGGCGTCGCTCCACATTTGGATATTAGCCCTTGCGAACCAATCGCCAGCGGCCTGGTGTGGCCCCCGTTGCGGTTGAGAATACTCTGGTAAAATGGCTCTGATCCGCGAAGCCGCATTTGATGGCAATCTCCGTGAGCGACAGCGGCGAGCCTAGCAGCAGGACCTTGCTTTGCTCGATCCGCTGATTCATCAACCATCGGTGCGGCGGTGTTCCTGTGCTGACTCGGAAAGCGCGGGCAAAGTGGGCGGCTGACAGGCCACATTCGCTGGCGATCCGTGCCAACGGGATCTCGCCATCGAGATTCGCGCGAATGAGTGCCTTCGCCGTCCGAAGTTGCCATGGCGCCAATCCGCTGCGGTAAGAGCGATCGCGAGGCCGGCCGACGGCATATTTCTTGAGGAAATGAGTATTCAGCGCCATCGCAACGTGGCCCACGAACAGCTCGTTGGCCTCATGCGGTCTTTCGAGCAACGGCAGAAGGCAACCGCCGAGATGAGCCATGACTGGATCGAGGAAGTTCGCGCCCGCGGCAACATCATATTCAACGCGACCGATATCAAGCTGGTTCGCCAGCTCATTTAGCGTGCCATGGGGCAGATACAGGTAAAGAAAGTCAAAGGGATCGCGGAAGTGAACGATCGTTTCACATCGCAGATCGTATATGCTCGTCTCGTCCTTCAAGGCGCCCTTGGGCGCGTATCGGCCATCCAGCCATGTCTCGGCTCTCTGATGCCGCAGCCGAAGGCAAAGTGCGAAGGCCTCGTCGGGAGGCGACGGCAACGTCGGGCCGCCGACCGGTCCGGAATATGCCATCCGCACCGCGGCGAACGTTCCCTTTTGTAGCGACTTGACCAGGCCCAAGCTCGGGTCGCGAATCATTGGAAATAGCTTCGCAAGCCGATCGCCGTAGAGGCCATCATCGGTCATGATGTGCTCCCAATGCGCGGCCGAACACGATCGACCCGGTCTGCGCTCCGTTTTGATGCCCTTGCCTGATTTCCTTGCAGGCTCGTTTCGATCAATCGTGGCTCAGGACGTTCAAGCGTCTCGGGGCCGGCCCCCCTAGATTGCGGCAACACTTCAACTTTCACGTTGGTTGCCTCCGGAGCATTGATGCATTTCAGAACGATCAAACCGCACGCCATGTCGGTGTCGGCGCAGACCAATCTGTCCTTCCTGGAGGATCTCGTTCGCGCTGCCCGCTCCCGGTTCGCCGCGCTGCTCGACGGACTTGCTGAATTGCAAGCGAGGCCGTTGCCGAAGCCTCCGGTCGAACGGAGATCCCACGACATCGAGCCGGGCAGCCGCGCACACGGTCTAGCGGGCGCGACCGACGATCTGATCGCGATCGTCACGGTGATGGATCGGATGGCCGGCGAGCTCCTGCTGGAATCCAAGCAATTATGGGCGTCTGTCGGATTTGTCTCCGGTAACGTCCACAAGATCGCCTTTGGACGATGGCGATTGCTCGGTAGCCGGAAGCGGAACGATCTGTTCGCCGTCGCGGTCGACGAGAGGCTCAGGCGGACGCCGCGCCTGGTGATCTCGCTGCTGGAGGTTGCTGCGATATTGGAGGGAGCGGTTGCAGATCTGCGACCAGCCGAGACCGGCGAGGGGGCTGGCAACGGGTAGCGACATCGCCACCGATCACTGCGACGTCGTATCGGGTTTGCATGCGCGTTCGACCGAACGCGCATGCTCAGAGTGTTGCGAGAGCGCCGCCCAAGTGGCGGTCGACCCGCAACTCCGAATGTCATTCGCCCGCTCCGACGATGACGGAAAGCGACCTTTGCTCTTTCGAGAGGGCTCGATAGATCAATCCGCCGACGCTCGCCCCGATGAGCCATCCCCAGTCGCCGACATTGAAGATCAGTCCATAGGCACCGAACAGGGACAATCCGATGGACAGCGTACCGGAGAGGGCGAGCGCGATCAGCGCCCTGTGATTCCAGCCCCCTTCGTAGTTGAACGCGCCGCTCGGCGACATCGTGTAGAGGTCTTCGACCTTCACGATCTGCTTTTTCACGAGATAGTAGTCGGCGATCATGATGCCGAACATCGGTCCGAGCGTTGAGCCGAAGACGCTAACGAACAGCGTGATGGCCGAGGGGCTCGCGACGAACAGCCAGGGGCAGACCAGCACCGACAGGATGGACGTGATAAGGCCGCCCATCCTGAAATTGATGCGCTCCGGATTGAGGTTGGAGATGTCATAGGCGGGCGAGACGAAGTTGGCGACGATGTTGATGCCCATGGTGGCGACGATGAACGTAATCGAGCCGACGATGACCACAATCGGATTGCCGATTTTCTCGACGATCAGGACCGGATCCATGATCGCTTCCCCGAAAACCTTCAGCGTACCGGCCGTCACGATCACAGTGATGATCGAAAACACCAGGAAATTGACCGGCAGGCCGAGCAGATTTCCCTTCCTCATGGCATCCTCGTCCTTGGCGAACCGGGCGAAGTCGCCGAAGTTGAGCAAGAGAGCCGAGAAATAGGCGACGATCAGCATCGCGGCATTGGCCATCACTCCAACCGTTGCCGTGTTCGAGGCCGCGGGAGGACTGAGCTGAAGCGACAGGCTCGAAAGACCGCTCTGCCACAGCATCCAGATCGCAAGGGCGAACATGATGACGTAAACCACCGGCCCGCAGAAATCGATGAAGCGGCGGATGCGCTCCATACCACTCAGGAAGATGATCAGCTGGAACAGCCACATGAAGAGAAAGCTGAACCATGCGAGGGTCGACAGGCCAACGATGCTGTTATGTGTGAGATCGGCCGCCGAGGGAACTAGGGTGACGATGAGAATCTGAACCGCCTTCGAGGCGAAGTAGGTCTGCACGCCGTACCAGACGATGCCGACGACGCCCCGCACCGTGGCGGCAAGATTGGCCCCCATCACCCCGAACGACACGCGCGCCATGACCGGGAAGGGGATGCCGTAGCGTTGGGATGGACGACCGATGAGGTTCATCAGGAAATAGACCGCCGTGATGCCAACCGTCATCGAGATGAGGACTTGCCATCCGGTCAAGCCGAGGAAAAAGAGGCTTGCGGCGAACGTATAGCCGCCGACCGAGTGGACGTCCGACATCCACATCGCAAACAGGCTGAATACACCCCAGGTTCGTCCCTCGGGCGCGGTTGGAGCAAGGTCGTGATTGTAAAGCTTTGGATGGGCCCCCGTGATGATCAGCGTGGGAACGTCGCCGCTCTTGGATGACATGTCCTCTACCTCGAATTTGCTGGCGCAGGAGCAACTGCCCTCGTTGGGAAGCCGCAACCCCGCTGTTGATGCCCGCACTTTGCGGACGATCGGATCGAAGCAAGCGACATGCCATTTTTATAACGATCGATAAAACTATTTTACGATCGATAAAAGATTTTTACAAACACGAATTTTCGAACTTGCGCCGGGTTATTGGCGCAAACGCCTCGCTGCAGCCGGAGGTCGTGACGCGGTTCTCGCCAGGATGTCCCGCGCATGAGCGAAATGGCGGCGGTAGGGGAAACAGGTGCGCTCGCGAAAAACGAGCGGCCGAACAATGGGCTAGGCGCCGGGCCCGGCGTGGCCCGGAAGGCCAAGTCCGCCGAGAACGAGCTGGATGATCGTCGCCTTGGCCGCGGCGTAGTCAGCCTCTTCGAGCTGTCTCTTGCCCTTCATGATGATCATCTGGCTGGAATAATCCGCATAGGCCTGGGTCATCGCCCAGATGCAGAAGAAAAGATCGACAGCGCTGATCTGCCGAATCGCTCCGCTCGCGGCCCATTGGTCGAGCGTCTTGACCTTGTCGAGCAGCAACGGGGTCGAGACTTTTTCGATAAAGCTGCCGATGAATTGCGCGCCGCTGATGATTTCGTTGGCATAGATGCGCGACAGATGCGGGTGATCTCGCGAGAAATCGATCTTCCTGCTGATGTAGCGCACGAGGATGGTCTCGACATCGGACGTCATGTCGAGACTATCCATGTCTCGTGCCCACATGTTCATCGCGCGTTCCAGCACCGCGCGATACAGATCCTCCTTGTCCTCGAAATAGTAGTAGATGTGGGGTTTCGCGATCGAGGCCTTTTTAGCGATCAGTGCCGTCGTCGCTCCGCGAAAGCCGAAATGCCCAAAGACGAACTCCGCCGCATCGAGGATTTTTCCTTCGATGTCCGGGCCCGGCGCCGCCTTGCGGCCGCCTTTTGGCGCGCGGCGGATGCGAAAAAGTTTCAGCTTGTCGGCGGACGTGGCTGCCATAGAGCCTCAATGGGGAGCTTTGCCTTCACGCGCGAAGGCTGAGCGGGATGGTTCGTCGGATTGATGCGATTCCGGCCGGAAATTGCCTTGCCTGTCCAGCTTTATCAAGCAACTAGGGCGGGCAGGGACTCCTCAATGCGTAGGCAGGTCCATGGAATCAGCTCAGGCCGAGATCGCCTTCACGGAGCCCACCTCGTTGCGCAGCAGGAATTTCTGGATCTTTCCCGTCGACGTTTTCGGGATCGGCCCGAACACGACGGCCTTCGGCGTCTTGAAGCCGCTCATATGCAAGCGGCAGAAGGCGATGATATCGGCTTCGCTCGCGCTCGCGCCGTCCTTCAGTTCGACGAAGGCGCAGGGCACTTCGCCCCATTTCGGATCGGGCTTTGCGACCACGGCGGCGAACAGCACGGCGGGGTGCTTGTAGAGGATGTCCTCGACCTCGACGGAGGAAATGTTCTCGCCGCCGGAGATGATGATGTCCTTGGAGCGATCCTTGATGATGACGTAGCCGTGCGCGTCGAGCACGCCGAGGTCGCCGGTGTGAAACCAGCCGCCTTCGAAGGCTTCCTTGGTCGCCTTGTCGTTCTTGAGATAGCCCTTCATCACGATGTTGCCGCGGAACATGACCTCGCCGATGGTCTCGCCGTCGCGCGGCACTTGCCTCATGGTTTGCGGATCGATGACGGTGACGCCTTCCTCGAGCGGGTAGGGCACGCCCTGCCGCCGCTTCAGGCTGGCGCGCTCGGCTGCGGGCAGATCATCCCAGCCGGGCTGCTCGGCGCAGACGGAGGCGGGGCCGTAGACCTCGGTCAGGCCGTAGACATGCGTCAGCTTGATCCCGATGCTCTCGGCGCCTTCGAGCACCGCAACGGGCGGCGCGGCACCGGCGATCAAGCCGACGACGCGGCGCGCGGCGGCGCCCTTCGGTGCATCGGGCGCGTTGATCAGCGTGTTGTAGACGATCGGCGCGCCGCACATGTGGGTGACGCCGTGCTGCTTGATCAGCTCGAAGATCCTGGTCGGCTCGACCTTGCGCAGGCAGACATTGATGCCGGCGGCGGCCGCAATGGTCCAGGGGAAACACCAGCCGTTGCAGTGGAACATCGGCAGCGTCCAGAGATAGACCGGATGCTGGCCGAGATTGCCCGCGAGGATGTTGCTGACGGCGTTCAGATAGGCGCCGCGGTGATGGGTGACGACGCCCTTGGGATTGCCCGTGGTGCCCGAAGTGTAGCTCAGCGCGATCGCGTCCCATTCATCGCCCGGCAGGATCGCCGCGAAATTCGGATCGCCTTGCGCGACGGCGGCCTCATACTCGATCTCGCCGATGCGCTTGCCGCCGTTGAATGCGGCATCGTCGACGTCGATCACGAACGGCTTCGGTCCGGTCATCTGCGCGAGCGCATCGGTGATCACGCTAGAGAATTCCGGATCGACCAGGATGATCCTGGCGCCGCCATGGTCGAGCTGGAACGCGATAGAGGGCGCATCGAGCCGGATGTTGAGCGCGTTGAGCACGGCACCCGTCATGGGAACGGCGAAATGCGCCTCGTTCATTGCCGGAATGTTCGGCAGCATCGCCGCCACGGTGTCGCCGGCGCCGATGCCCTTGTTCGCGAGCCAGGACGCTAACCGCTTGCAGCGCTCATGCGTCTCGCGCCAGGTGAAGCTGCGCCCCTCGTAGACCGTGCTGACGTGATCGGGATAGACGGCGGCGCTGCGCGCGAGGAAGCTCAACGGGCTCAGCGGCACGTAGTTGGCGGGCGTCTTGTCGAGGCCGGTATTGTACTGGTTCTGCCGCTTGCTCATCGACACCTCCCTCACGCGCCGGCTTACAGGAATCCGATCGAGATCCACGGGAAGACAGCGACGACGATCAATCCCACCAGCAGCGCCAGCAAATAGCCCCAGATCGGCCTGATGCCTTCGGCCGGATCGACGCGTCCGATGGCGCAGGCGGCATAATAGCCGACGCCGAAGGGCGGCGCGAATAGCCCGATACCCATGGCGAGAATGATCACCATGGCATAGTGCACCTCATGCACGCCGACGGCACGGGCGATCGGAAACAATAGCGGCCCGAACAGCACGATCGCCGGGATGCCCTCCAGCACGCTGCCGAGGATGGTGAAGGCCAGGATCGAGACGGCGATGAAGGTCGCCGCGCCGCCCGGCAATCCGGTCATAGCGGACGCCAGCGAGCGCGAGAAGCCGGACTGGGTCAGGCCCCAGGCCATGCCGGTGGCAGTGCCAATGATCAGCAGGATCGCGCCCGACAGCGCCGCGGTCTCGACCAGCATCGGAAACAGCCGCCGCCAGTCGAAGCGGCGGTAGACGAGGAGGCCGACCAGGGCGCCATAGACGATGCCGATGGTGGAGACTTCGGTCGCGGTCGCGATGCCCTCGACCACGGCGTAGCGGATCACGAAGGGTAGTGCGAGCGCGGGCAGGGCGATGACGAAGGTCTTGCCGATCTCGCCACCTGTGGCGCGGCGAACATGGCTCATGTCCTCGTGGCGGTAGCGCCACCACACCAGCATGCACAGCGTGACCGCCAGCACCACGCCGGGCAACAGGCCGCCGGTGAACAGCGCGGCGATCGAGACGCCGGTGACCGACCCGATCGTGATCAGCACGAGGCTCGGCGGAATGGTCTCGGTCTGCGCGCCCGTGGCGGCAAGAAGCGCGACGAGATCGCCGGGCTTGGCGCCGCGCTGCTTCATCTCCGGGAACAGCACGGGCGCGACCGCCGCCATGTCGGCGGCCTTGGCGCCGGAGATGCCGGAGACCAGGTACATGGCGCCGACAAGGACGTAATGCAGCCCGCCGCGGACGTGGCCGAGCAGGCTCGCCAGGAACGCGACCATGGCCCGCGCCATGCCGGTCATTTCGATCAGCAGCCCCAAAAATACGAACAGCGGCACCGAGAGCAGGATGAGGTGGCTCATGCCCTCGTCCATCCGCCCGACCAGCACCATGACCGGCGTGCGCGTGGTCAGTGCCAGATAGCCGAAGATGGCGAGCCCGAAGCCGAACGCGATGGGCACGCCGGCAAAGACGCAGAAGCCGGCGACGCCGACGAAAAAGATGACGAGGTTGAGGTTGCCGAGCGGTCGCAGATAAGGCTGCGCCAGCCAGAACAAGCCGACGACGACGGCAACGGACACCACGGCCGTCAGCACCATGCGGTAATCGGCTGCGCGCAGCAGCCGCAACAGCGCGAACGCCGCCATCAGGCAGATCCCCGCCGGCAGCGCCGCGGCGCGCCACATATTGGAGATCTGGAGCGCCGGCGTGGTGATGAAGCTTTCCTCGTAGGCGTAGTCGCAGGACGGCCAGACGATCAGCGCCAGGAAGGCCAGCGCCGCGCAGGTCGCCACCAGATCGAGCCAGGCCCGCATCGCAGGCTTGGCGCTGGCGACGACAGCAGTCATGCGCATGTGCTCGGAGCGGCGGAACGCGACCGCCGCGCCCAGCATCGCGAGCCACAGGAACAGGATCGAGGCGAGCTCGTCGGACCAGATCAGCGGCCGGTGCAGGCCATAGCGCGCGACCACGCCGGCAAACAGGATCGCGATCTCGGCGACGACCAGGATCGCCGCTGGGATTTCGACGAGGAGGCCGAGTGCGCGCTCCGTTGAGGCCAGCAACGAAGATCGGCGAGGGGACCGAACAGTCGCCTCGCCCGCCACTCCGTTCACCTCGACCTCGACATGAGCCATGACGGCTCCAACGCGTTACGACAGCTTGCCGACGGCCTTTTCCAGCAGGTCCCAGGCCTGGTCGCCATATTTGCCCTTCCACTCCGCATAGAAGCCGGCGGACCGCAGCTTGTCGCGGAACGGCGCGACCGCGGGCTGGTTGAAGGTCAGACCCTTGGCCGCGAGCTCCTGCTGGAGATTAGCATTGAGCTTGGCAGTATCTTCACGTTCCTTGACCGCTGCGGCATTGATGTTCTTGGCGACGATGGTGCGCACATCCTCGGGCAGGCTGCTCCATGCGCGGCGGTTGGCCAGGAACCAGAAGCCGTCCCACATGTGGTTGGTCAGCGAGCAATATTTCTGCACCTCGTAGAGCTTGGCGGTCGAGATGATCGCCAGCGGGTTCTCCTGGCCCTCGACGATCCTGGTCTGGAGCGCGGAATAGACCTCGGCGAAATTGATCGAGGCGGGCGCCGCATCGAAGGCCTTGAACATCGAGGTCCACAGCGGCGACACCGGCACGCGGATCTTGAAGCCCTTGAGATCGTCCGGACCGGTGATCGGCTTGCTCGACGACGTGGTCTGGCGGAAGCCGTTGTCCCAGATCTTGTCCATGACCTCGAGCCCGGCCTTCTTGATCTCGCCGCGGACGAAGGCGCCGAGATCGCCGTCCATGGCCTTCCAGACCGTGTCGTAGTCCGGGAACGCGAAGCCGATGCCGTTGATGGACGCCGCCGGCACCAGGGTCGACAGGATCAGCCCCGACAGCGTGAAGAACTCGACGCCGCCGGACCGGATCTGGCTCAGCATGTCGGTGTCGGACCCGAGCTGGTTGTTCGGGAAGATCTGGAGGTCGAACTTGCCGTTGGTCTCGGCCTTGATCGCCGCGGCCATCTCCTTGGCGCGCACGTTCAGCGGATGGGTGTCCGGCAGGTTGTTGGCGTATTTGTAGGTGAACTCGGCGCTCTGGGCGCGGGCCACATGGGGCGCGCTGAGGCCGCCCAGGACCGCGGTCGCGGCGGAGGCCTTGAGAAGCGTGCGGCGGGAAAAGCTCATGGGTCTGCTTCCTCGGGAGGTTTGTTGTTGTTCTGAGATGCAAACCTATACGGACGTCGAGTCAGAAGGTCATCTGCGATCTCGCGAAGCCTCGCTTATTGCAGCCGGACATCGTCACGGCAATATCGGCTTTCGGAGGCATGGGCCGGATTCAAAAATGCGAAAACAACCCCATGCACAGTAGGCGTCGAGAGTTGGGACGACGTGTGACGGGCGGGCAGCAAACGGGCGGCGAGCGAAGGAGCGATGGTAGGAGTTCTCGCTAAATAACTGATCTGATTGTATATAAAGATATTCCATAATATACCTTATGCGAATCATGGATATGGCTGTGCAGATCAGGCCAGATAAATCCGCACCTACCCAGAACCCCTCTCTCGGCTCACACTTGCCGCCAACAAGCCCCGGGCAAACCGACGCAGCGGTTGAGGCCACGGCAGCATTGGGAGGTTCATCATGCCGCAGCACGTCGCCCGCGCAGACCGCTCGCGCGCCATTCCATTCGACGCCGCCAAGCTCGACCGTCTGATGGAGGCAGCTCACCTCGACGTCCTGGTCGCGACCTCCAAGCACAATGTGCAGTACCTGCTGGGTGCCGAGCGCGCGATCTTCTTCGACTACATGGATGCGCTGGGCGTCAGCCGCTATCTGCCGGTCCTGGTCTATCCCAAGGGCGCGCCGGAGAAAGCCGTCTATATCGGACACCGGCTGGAGACCCATCAGCGCAGCGTTGCGCCGCCATGGGTGGCGCAGGTCCGGACCGAGTCCAACGGCTCGGTCGATGCGGTCACGCGGGCCGTAAGCCTGATCCGCGACGCCGGCGTACCCTTGAAGCGGGTCGGGGTCGAGATGGCGTTCCTGCCGATGGATGCGGGCCAGGCGCTCGTCGATGCCCTGCCCGGCGCCGAGCTCAAGGACGCGCTGCTGGTGCTGGAACGACTGCGCGCGGTGAAGTCGGCGGACGAGCTTGCAAAACTCAAGACGGCATCCGAGCTCGTCATCGCGTCCATGCTGGAGGTGATCGCCGGGCACGGGCCGGGCACGACCAAGCAGCAATTGTCGGATGCGTTGCGCATCTCCGAAGCCAACCGCGGGCTGACCTTCGAATACTGCCTGCTCGCCTGCGGCAACAGCCACAACCGCGCGCCGTCGGCGCAGCGCTGGGAGCAAGGCGAGGTGCTGTCGCTCGATTCCGGCGGCAATTATCACGGCTATATCGGGGATCTCGCGCGCATGGCCGTGCTCGGCGATCCCGACGCCGAATTGAAGGACTGTCTTGCCGAGATCGAGGCGGTCCAGCGCGCCGCCTTTGCCGCGGTCCGGCCCGGAGCCATGGGCGGCGACATCTACGTCGCGGCCGAGCGGCAGCTCGCCCAGATCACCCAACGCGACTGCACGGAGTTTTTGGCCCACGGCATGGGCCTCGTCAGCCACGAGGCCCCTCGCCTGACCGCCAAGGGCCCAATCCCCTACGACGACACCGACGCCCGCCTGCCGCTCGAGCCCGGCATGGTGGTGTCGATCGAGACCACGATGAAGCATCCCAGCCGCGGGTTTATCAAGCTGGAGGATACGGTCGCGGTGACGGCGACGGGATACGAGATTTTCGGCGAGGGTGGGCGCGGCTGGAATTTGGGGAGCAGTGCGCTGTAGGCTGGCACCACCCACCGCGCTTACAGGAGACATTTCGCCCTCGGCCCGAGCCAGCCGGGTCGTCAACGCCGTGACCTACAACACCATGACCTAGACTTCTGCGGAAGCGGTAGCTCGCGGCATTCGCATGACTTGCTCAAGGGCATGCCGGTGCTTCAGCACGGCAAGGGTCTCGCGTGCGCTGAGATTGCTGACGACTTCATCGAAATCGTCGCTCTGCTCAATCTTGGCACGGGCGATCGCGAGATCTATGTCGATCTGGCCCGATTTGCGAGGCGGCGCTTCGAGGGACTGCAGGTGCGGTCCCAGCAACACGGGGTTCTGTCTAAGTTCGATCAGAGCGCCGTGGGCCTCGATCCGAGCCAGGCTGGCAAGCTCTCTCGCCCTCTGCAGCAGTGCCGGCGCGCGATTGTCCTCGGGGGTCGCAAACAGGCGCGCCATTCGTGGTGCCGTGGACGTGACGACACCGATCGGAATGGCACAAACCAGGCCGATGATCACCGGCGACATCCAGAGCAGCAGCGGAAGCGACACGGCATAGGCGCTTGCCGCCATGGCCAGACCGCATAGGGTCGGCACCGTGAATTTGCGATAGACTTCATCGCGCGTGATCCTGCCATCGCTTCGCCGTTGCACTTGCCAGCCCGCGTCACGCCCCAGCAGGATCTCCGCCACGGCGGTCGATTGAAAGATCATCATCGATGGGGCAATCAGGGCGGCAAGCAGGCTCTCGGCAACCACCGCCAGCAGCACGCGAAATCCGCCGCCGAATGCCTGCCGTTCCGCGCGCTTGGTGAGCAGAACGAGGTAGGCCAGCAATTTGGGCACGATGAGCAGCCCCATTGTCGCGGCAAAGACCCAGGCGGCAAGCACGGGATCCTGTGCGGGCCACGTTGGAAACAACGAAAAGCCCTTGGGAAAGTACTCCGGCTTGACGAAATAGGCCTGCAAGGAGATCAGGATTCCGAGCAATAGAAACAGCAACCACAGGGGGGCCGTTAGATAGGAGCCGATCCCGGTCAACAGGTGAAGCCTGGAGACCCAGTGCAGGCCTCGGGCCGGCAGAACGGCAAGATGCTGGAGATTGCCCTGACACCAGCGGCGGTCACGGGCCGCGAAATCCAGCAGCGACGGTGGCACCTCCTCGAAACTCCCGCCGAGACCTGGGGCCATGAAAATCCCCCACCCCGCCCGTCGCATTAGTGCGGCTTCGACAAAATCGTGGCTGAGGATATGGCCGCCGAAAGGCTTCCTCCCGCGCAATTCGGGCAAGCCCGCCTCTTGCGCAAAAGCCTGCACCCGGATGATGGCATTATGTCCCCAGTAGTTGCCCTCTGAGGCGTGCCACCAGGCGTTCCCGGCCGCGATCAGCGGACCGTACAAACGACCCGAGAACTGCTGAAGCCGGCTAATCAGGGTTCGCGCATTGACGACGACCGGAAGCGTTTGAATCAGCGCGGCTTGCGGGTTTGCTTCCATCGCGCCCGCCAGCCGAACGATGGTCTCTCCGCTCATCAGACTGTCCGCGTCGAGAATGATCATGTAGTCGTAGGCGCCACCGAACCGCCTCACCCATTCGGCGATGTTGCCGGACTTTCGGGCGGTGTTGTCGGATCGGTGACGATAGTAGAGATGGCCCGAACCGCAGTTGCGCTGCAGTTCCAGAAACGCAAGCTCCTCGGCAATCCAGATGTCCGGGTCTGTCGTGTCACTGAGCAGAAACCAATCGAACAACGGAGCCTGTCCGGTTTCGCCGACCGCCTCGTACATCGCGCGGAGTCGCGCCATGAGATGATGCTGATCCTCGTTATAGGTCGGCAACAGCATGGCCGTTCGGCCGGTGATCGCGGGCAGCGGACCGTCGCCGTCAATTGGCAGCACATCCGGTCGGCCCCGCAGGAGCACAAAAAAGCCGGCTAATGAAGACACGAACGAAAACGCGATCCAGGCGAGCAGCACGAGAAACAGTCCAAACACCATGCCTTCGAGGACTGTGACGCCACCAACCTTGAGGACATCGTACATCTCAAGGGCGCCGGCGGCGGTAATCGCGGCCGTTCCGCCGAGAATGAACAGGCGCCGCGCTGCAACGGCAGGGGTGGTC
Organism: Bradyrhizobium nivariense; assembly: GCF_029846715.1. Taxonomy (GTDB): domain Bacteria; phylum Pseudomonadota; class Alphaproteobacteria; order Rhizobiales; family Xanthobacteraceae; genus Bradyrhizobium. Next base: position 208,599 of record NZ_JARVWW010000006.1, on the reverse strand, counting down.
CGCAGTCGCGCGGGATCGGCACGATCGGTCCCGTCCAATCGGCAAGGCCGCATCGGGAGAGGCGTTTCATCGGGAAGATACCTAACGCCGAGGTCGGGCGAAAGCGCAGGCGACGAGGTCAAGGCGCCCATCGGTAAACCCAGACTTCGGAGATGGGTTGATCGCCCTGCATCAAGACCGCCCTCAACTCGATCGGTGCGTCCTTCACGGCGCATTGAAAACTCAGGCGCCAGCCGCCGGTTTCCGGGTTTGGCTGTGTGACGACGTTCTTGATCTCCGATTTGTCGGCGCTGATGGCGCCCCTCACCTTGTCAGGATCGACCTCCTTCAGCTTGTCACTGAGGAGTTCGAGCACGAACAATTTGCTGTCGTCGCCCCGCGCGCCAACGCCTGTGCGGGTGAACCGGGCCAGTGAATTGGGCTTCGGCGCGTCCGGACCCCAGTGCAGACGGTAGGTGTAGTTGTTTTCGCTCTTGGCCTGGAGAGCAGTTTTCGGGCGCCAGAAGGCGGCGATGTTGTCGTGAACTTCCTCCTTGGTCGGGATCTCAAAGAGGACCACACTGCCCTCTCCCCAATCTCCGATCGGTTCGACCCAGAGGCTCGGGCGACGCTCAAAGCGCGATTCGATGTCCTCGTAGGCAAAGAAGTTTCGTTCCCGCTGCATCAGGCCGAAGCCGCGAGGATTGAGGTCATTGAATGTGCTGGCCTGCAGATCGCGTGGATTGTTGAGAGGACGCCAGAGTTGCTCGCCCTTTCCATTGAACACGGCGAGCCCATCGGAGTCGTGCACGGCAGGGCGGAAATCGTCGACATCGTGTCGGTCGTTCGGACCGAAAAAGAACATGCTCGTCATGGGCGCCAGGCCGGCATGTTGCAGCTCGATCCGCGGATAGAGCGACATCTCCACGTCGAAGACCGTCGGTGCGCCCGGCCTGATCGTGAAGCGATAGCTTGCCGAAGCGCTCTTGCTGTCAAGTAGCGCATGTACCACGACGGATGTGGCACCCGGCGCGGGCTTCTCCAGCCAGAAGGCCTTGAAGAGGGGAAATTCCTCTCCCTTGCTCTCGCCGGTATCGATCGACAGACCGCGCGCGGAAAGGCCGTAGGTCTCGCCTTTGGCAACGGCACGGAAGTAGCTGGCGCCGAGAAACGCGCAAACCTCGTCGTAATAGTCGGCCCGATTGATCGGGGCATGAATGCGAAAGCCGGCAAATCCGAGATCGGCGTCCGGTACCTGGCCGATATTGTCGCCGAATGCAAAATCGTCGCGCCGGTACCTGATCGGTACGGCTCGTCCGCCGGAGACCTCGTAAATATCGACCTTGTTCTTATAGAAAAAGCCGCGGTGGAAAAACTGGACCTCGAAGGGCAGCTTCTCGTTGCGCCAAGATGCGCGCTCCGGCAGAAAGCGAATTGACCGGTACTGATCGTAGGTGAGATCCTTGAGCGCGTCCGGGACCTTTTCCTCTGGTGGCGCAAAGGGCTTACTCGCCAAATTGCGGGCAAGGTCGCGGACATAGGAGGGCCCAAACGGCAACTCCGCCGCCGATGCCGCAGAGACTGCGCCAGGTAGTAATGTCGCCAATGGCGTCAATGCCGATGCTTCCAGGAATTGTCGGCGATTCAAGTGTTCTACCCGTTCGGTTCCAACCGCAATGCAACCCCCTCGTCGCGACCGAGTTCCATGAGCGCCGACGAATCTGAGCACCTTGTGCCGACGACCTCGGCGATGCGGGCCTGGGGCGATTTCGCGCTGCTCCGGCCTCGGTTGCGCCTGCAGGACGATCTGCAATTTCCGATTGCGCATTCTTGAGCCATGGCTCACCCCACAAAGCTGTAGGGCTCAAAAGTAACTGGATGATCGCGTCGGAAGTTGCCGCTCTCCTTACCAGCGTGACTGCACCGATTTCCTCGCCCGCGGCATGGGTTTGGTCAGCCGTGAGGCCCCAGGATGAGGAACGGAGTTTGCAAAGGAGTGAGACTAGCGCAGCGGCAGCAGCTCCAACTGGCTCTGGGCCTTCTTTACGGCGGCGGAGAACCAGCTCTGGCTTGGTGCTTCCTTGGCGAAGCACTTTGTGTAGGCCTCCATCGCTTGATCTTCGCGGGCCATGGCGTCCTGCGGGGTCTTCCTGGCCATCATCTGCTTCCAGATTGTTTCGCAGGCCGGGATCTCAGCGGTCTTCACGGCGTCGCTTGCAGCGATGAAGAAGACCTTCTCGCCCTGGATCGCGACGACGTCGATTTCATGCGGCGGTCCCTTCAGATCGCCATTGCCGCGCACGCCCAGTACGGCGACCGCGGCGCTCGCCCCCGCGGGTTTTGTGATCGGCAGCTCGGCGTATTTGGCGAAGGCGGAGTCCTGGATGGCATAATAGTAGAAGCGGTCTGACTTGAACGCGGCGCCGATCTCCCGCGGCATCCCGTCCTCGCCGTGCTCGCGCAGCCAGTGCTTGAGCAGCGCCGTCGTGGTCACGACGGCTTGCATCTTGTCGCCTTCGGAGGCGAAGCCGAGACCGTCGAGATGGCCGAAGCCGGAGTCGCCTTTGAAGAGCGTGTCGGCGTTCGACTTGCCGTCTGCGGCCAGCCCCTTGATTGTGACCGGTCCCACCAGGCCGCGCAGTGCACCTGTCAATTCCTTGAGCGCCGCATCGTGCTGCCTGGAGGTATCGTCGCTCTCCTTGGCTTTCGAGAACTTTGCGATGTAGCGATCGCGCAGGTCGAGATAGCGCTGCTCGGGCGTGGCCGCATGTGCGGGCGTGGCGAAGACGAGCAGGTAGAGCAAGGCAAGCGATCTCATGCGATTTCCGGCAAGACTGGGAGCGATCTCCAGTCTTTGTGCCCGTGCCGGGCGGGAAGGTTCATCCGCTAGGGCCTGAGCTCTACTCCGCCGGCGTGAGCTGCCGGCCGAGGCGCATCGCCGTTGTCTCCTGCACCCGGACGCGGGCGCGGCGCTTGCGCCACCAGATCACGACACCGGTGACCGAGAGCGCGGCCACCACCAGCCCCATGATCGAGATCAGGATGCGGCCGAACAGCCCGACGATGCGGCCCGAATGCAGCGGGAATTGCGCCTGCACGAAGATGTCGGCGGCGGTGCCGACCCAGGGCAGCCGTTCGCCGATCGGGCGGCCGTCTTCGCCGTCGTAATAGAGCTGCGCCGGGCCGACGCCGCCGGCGCCGTGATCATCGCCCGGATGGAAGAAGGCGGCGGCATAGACACCATGGGCCGGGCCGTAATTGATCGAGCCGACCGAGATGGTCCACCCTCGCCCCTTGCCGTCGGCCGCCGCGCGCGCCGCAATGTCGGCGAAAGTGACCTTGGGCTCGATGGGATCGTCGAGATCGCGATACGGCCGCTGCTCATAGGGCGTCGGCGTGTAGTTCGACACCATCTTCATCAGCGGCGAGAACACTTCGAAATAGAGGTTCAGCGAGAACGCCGTGAAGGCGATGATGAACAGCACGCCCCAGGTCCAGAGGCTGAAGGCGCGGTGGATGTCGAAATTGATCCGGTAGGTGCTGCCCGAGGTCTTGATGGTCCAGGCCGGCGCCCAGCGCGCCCAGAAGCCGCGTTCGAGCTGTCGCGTGACTTGGGGCGCCCGCGCCGCCCTGGCGCTCCGCCGCGAGGGCAGCGTCAGGTAGAAGCCGACGAAGCAATCGATGGTCCAGATGATGGCGATCACGCCGAGCACGCGCATGCCCCAGCGGTCGCTGTCCCAGAATTCCGGGATGTGCATGGTGTAGTGCAGCTTGTAGAGGAACGAGACGAAGTTCTCTCGCGTCACCGGCCACACCGCGCCCCAATAGCGCCGGCCGAGCTCCATGCCGGTGTTGGGATCGAGGAAGATCTGATTGTAGTCGAGCGCGTAACGCTTGCCGGTCGCGGGATCTATCCGCGGCATGATGAAGAACCACAGCGAGTGGCCCTCCTCCGGCGTCATGAACAGGTAGACCACGCGCGCACGCGGATCGCGCTGCTCGATCATCTTCGCCAGATCGATCGAGGGAATCGCCGGGCCTTTGCTGCTGACGTCGAACAGGTGGTGATTCAGGACGTCGTCGATCTCGTGATCCCAGGAGATGATCGCGCCGGTGATGCCGGAGAAGAACAGGAAGCCGGCCGTGAGCAGTCCGGCCCAGCGATGCAGCCTGCCGAATATCGCTCTCATGGTCTCATCTCACTGGTCCGGCTTCCCCGTTGCCAAGGCCATCGCAGGGGGATCGTTCTTGACGCCCCGCCCTAACTCAGGCGGTTTGGGAGTGCGATAGGAACAGCGTTAGAATCTCTCCAGAGGTGCGCACAGTGCGTGCGACCTATGCGCTCATCTGCGCTGTGGAATGAGTCTAAACGGACGGCGCTCTCGTTCGTTGGCAATACCGGGAAACAATTGGCTCGGTTCATCGCGAAATCGCGCGCATCTCCTCAGTCGCGAGCCTGCGCCATCATAGGGCTCTGGCCTGGTGGGCGCGACGCTCGCCCGGGCGACACTGGTGTTTCAGAACCTCATCAAATACCGGATGTGAGGCCGACCCCAACCCGTGTCAGCGATGCCGCAGCCGGCGATTGACCCGGCGCGCGAGATAATCGCCGGCGCTCTGGACGAGCTGCACCAGCGCGATCAGCACCACGACGACGGCGAGCATCATCTCCGGCATGAAGCGCTGATAGCCGTAGCGGATGCCGAGGTCGCCCAGGCCCCCGCCTCCGACGGCGCCGACCATGGCGGAGTAGCCGAGCAGGCTGACCACCGCCAGCGTCAGCGCCAGCAGAAGACCCGGCAGCGCTTCGGGGATCAGCACCTTGAGCACGATCTGGATCGGCGAGGCCCCGAACGAGGACGCCGTCTCGATCAGGCCACCATCGACCTCGCGGATCGCGGCCTCGACCAGGCGCGCGATGAACGGCGCCGATGCGATCGTCAACGGCACGATCGCGGCCGTCGATCCGATCGAGGTTCCGGCAACGAGGCGTGTGAACGGGATGATGGCCACGACCAGGATGATGAAGGGCGTGGACCGCGTCGCGTTGACGACCATGCCGAGCACGCGATTGACGACGGGCGCCGCGAACAGCTCGCCTTTCCGGCTGGTCGCGAGAAAGACGCCGAGCGGCAGGCCGAAGGCGGTGCCGATCAGCGCCGCGATGCCGACCATGTACAGGCTCTCGCCGGTGGCCTGGATGATCAGGTTGATGAGTTCAGGCGACATAGCCGAGACGCTCCGCGGGGAATTGATATTGTGAGAGCCAGGCGAGCGTCCGCGTCGTCGCGTCGTCGCCGCCAGAAATGCTGAGAGGAATGCCAAGCGTCAGCGAGCCCACATGCTGGCCGCCGATCTCGTCGATGCGGGCCGACAGCAGCGAGACGTCGAGGCCGAGCTCGCGCGCCAGCCGTGCCACCAGCGTGTCGCCGGCCCCTGCCCCGCGCACCTGGACGCGGATCACGGCCTGTCCGCCAGCAGGCCGCTCCGAAACGATCCGGCTCGCCAGCGACACCGGCAGGCTGTCGCCGATCGCTTCGGCCAGGAAGGATTGCGTGATCGGATGCTTCGGGTGGGTGAAGATGTCGGCGACATGGCCGCTCTCGACGACGTGGCCGGCGTCGAGCACCACGACGTCCCTGGCGAGCTGGCGCACCACGGACATCTCGTGGGTGATCAGCACGATGGTCACCCCGAGCTCGCGGTTGATGTTCGCAAGCAGATCGAGGATCGCCCGCGTGGTCTGCGGATCCAGCGCCGAGGTCGCCTCGTCCGACAGCAGCACGCTCGGCCGCGTCGCCAAGGCCCGCGCGATGCCGACGCGCTGCTTCTGGCCGCCGGAGAGTTCGGACGGATAACGGTCGTGCTTGTCGGCGATACCGACGAGAGCGAGAAGTTCAGCCACACGCGTGCGGATATCGGCCTTGGCCCAGCCGGCGATCTCCAGCGGCAGCGCGATGTTGGCGGCTGCCGTGCGCGAGGAGAGCAGATTGAAGTGCTGGAAGATCATGCCGATCGAGCGCTGTGCCAGCCGCAGCTCGCGGCCAGCCAGCGCCGAGATATCTCTGTTATCGACGACGACGCGGCCCGTGGTCGGCTTCTCCAGCCCGTTGATCAGCCGGACCAGGCTCGATTTGCCGGCGCCGGAGCGGCCGATGACGCCGGTGATCGAACCGCGCGGGATCGCGAAGTCGATGTTTTGCAGGGCATTGACGCCGGGCTTGCCGCGATAGGCGGGATAGATCTTCGAGATGCCTTCGAATCGGACCATCGTCAGGCGCAGTCGCGGCGGGTGAGATTGCGTCAAGCGTGTCGATCGGCTGTCCGATCGCGAGCGACGGGTGAGCGTTCATGGAGGCGGCCTTCATGCACAATAGTTCCGCTTGCCTCTGGGGCATCCGGGAACCGGGTCGCATCGAGCGACGGAGAGTGAAACCGCGATGAGGGCTCGGGTCGAGCGCGCCGCACCGCAGCACGCACCATCGCCCTTTCAGGTCTCTCTTGCAATGTCAGATATTTGCGGGGGTTTGGACGAAGTTTTCCAAATCCCGCCCCGGCGAAGAAAATTCATCTGCCGGGGTATCAGCCACCAGCCCGGCTCAGCGGATCTGCAACCAGGGCAGGACGATCAGCAGGAGCCCCGCGAAATAGAGCACCCCGAAGATCAGCCCAAAACCCCAGAACTGGCCCTTGCCGATATAGCCGCTGCCGAAATACATCGGCGCCGGACCCGTCGCGTAAGGCGAGATCACGCCCATCAGGCCGAGCGAATACATGCAGAGCATGGCGAGCGTCGTGACCGGCAGGTCGGGGATGCCGGATCCGACCGCGAGCACCACGGGCAGCACGGCGGCGGCATGCGAGGTGATGCTCGAGAAGAAATAGTGGATCCAGAAGAACAGCGCGACCAGCAGGAGCATCGCGGTCGACGGCGACAGCCCGGCGAGCGGTTTTGCGTATTCGGTCGCGAACCATTTGATGAAGCCGATCTCGTTGAGGCCCGAGGCCAGCGTCAACAGCGAGGTGAAATAGAAGAACACCTCCCAGGCGCTCTTCTCGCTGACGATGTCGGCAAACTCGATCACGCCGGTGACGAGCATCAGCGAGATCACGATGAACACCACGGTGGTGGCGTTGACGAAGTTGGAGCCAAGCACGGGCACGCGGATGTCCGGGCTCGAGCCCGCGATCCACAGGAACATCGCGAGCACGATCAGGCTCAGCATGATCCACTCGTTGCGCGACATCGGGCCCATCTCCGCGAGCTCCCTTGCCGCCCATTCGGAAATTTCCGGGCTGCGCTTCACCTCGGGGCGGCAGACCACGTAGCTGAGCAGCGGGACGAGCACCATCAGGAGGATGCCGAGCGGCGCAAAGCCCATGAACCACTGCGCCCAGCTCACCTCGACCCCGACGGTCTTCTTGGCGATCACCAGCGCCGCCGCATTGGGCGCAAGCGCGGTGAAGAACAGCGAGCTGGTCACGGCGGTGGACGCGAACGCGGTCCACATCACGTAGGTGCCGATCCTGCCGGCGGTCGGCCCCGGTTCGGAGCCATAGATGCGCGGGATGTTGCTGATGATGGGATAGACGATTCCGCCGCTACGTGCGGTGTTGGACGGCGTCGCCGGAGCCAGCAGGAAGTCCGACATCGCGACCGCGTAGCCGAGGCCAAGCGTGTTCCCTCCGAGCTTTTGTACCAGAACGAGCGCAATGCGCCGGCCGAGCTGGCTCTTGCGATAGCCGATCGAGAACACGAAGGCGCCGACGATCAGCCACACCGTGCTCTCGGCAAAGCCCGCCAGCATCCAGCGCAGCGACTTGGTCGGATCGGGATCGATATAGCCACTGATGCCGGCAACCGTCAGCCCGATCAGGCCGACCGCGCCGACCGGCATCGATTCCAGGATGAGCCCGGTGATGACGGCCGCGAAGACAGCAAAATAGTGCCACTGATTGACATTGAGCCCTGTCGGCACCGGCCACAGATAGATCACCAGCCACACCGCGATCGGCGCGATCAGCTTCCAGCGAAACCCTTTCGCCTCAGGCGCCTGCGAGCTAGCGGTCATGGGCCCTCCCCCTCGATTGCCGTCGTGTTCTACCGGCCCGTTGAACGAGCCGCTTTTGTCCCAACGCGGCGTATACGGATTGTCCGCGGCGCGATCAATGCCCTGGCCGACGTTCTGCCTCCCCGGCCCTGATTTTCCTCGTGCTCACAGATGCCCGGTGCGGTGCTCGGGCTCGCCGCCGCGGACCGGAAACCGGATCGTGGTGCCGATGGTGATCCAGTTGGCATTTTCGCCGCTGATGTTGTGGCCGTAGATCACGTCGACGGAGAATATCTCGTTCGGTCGGTAGCGGACGCCGGTCTGGAAACGCGGCTGGACGACGCTTGCGATCTCGGAGGCGCCGGCTTGCCCGTACGCCTCGATCGTCCATTGCAAGGTGTCGGTGAATTTCCAATCGAAGCCGATGCCGCAGGTCAGGTAGTGGCGATCCACCGTGCGATCCCAGAGCCAGCCGCCATTGACGTTGATGCGCATGGTCTCCGACAGGCGGAAGGTCGCGGGGATGACGACAAAGGCGGACAGGGCATCGCCGGTCGCCGCGTCGAATGATCCGCCCCCATACGCCGACAATCCCCAACGGCCTATTCCGGTCGGGACGAAATTCGTCTTGGCTTTTGGAGCGACCGTCGTGCTCCAGTCGCCATCGCTCCGGGCCCGGATGGTCTGCATGCTCAGCTCGATCGGCCTGAAGGGATCGACGACACAGGAGGGATTGGCGACCGCGGAAAAATCGGTGTTGGTCGCACTCGACATCCAGCTTTCCACTTTGCAGGAGCCGACCTCGGAAATGTCGGCGGCATCGACCGCATAGGCGCCATTCGCGGCGCGCGCATCCTGCGCCGCGAATGCGCCAAGAGCCGCGATTGCGGCGGCCATTCCGGTTCTTGCAGCCCAGCCCATGGTGCGATGTTAGCAGAGTCTTCGCCTCGACAACGCCCGGATTCTGGGACTATCTTTGCCCCATGAGCGAGCATCATCATCACCACGATCACGACCATTCCGAGCTGTCGGAGACCGAGCTGCGCGTGCGTGCGCTCGAAACGATCCTGACCGAGAAAGGCTATGTCGAGCCGGCCGCGCTCGACGCCATCATCCAGGCCTATGAGACCAGGATCGGCCCCCATAACGGCGCGCGCGTCGTCGCCAAGGCCTGGAGCGATCCGGCGTTCAAGAAGGCACTGCTGGAGGACGGCTCCAAGGCGATCGGCACGCTCGGCCATGTCAGCCGCGTCGGCGACCATCTCGTCGTGGTCGAGAACACGCCGCAGCGTCACAACATGGTCGTGTGCACCCTGTGCTCCTGCTACCCCTGGGAAATGCTGGGGCTGCCGCCGGTCTGGTACAAGGCCGCGCCCTACCGCTCCCGCGCGGTGAAGGACCCGCGCGGCGTGCTCGCCGATTTCGGCGTCGCGGTGCCTAAGGACATCGAGATCCGTGTCTGGGATTCCACCGCAGAGACCCGCTTCCTGGTGCTGCCGATGCGCCCCGAAGGCACCGACGGCTGGAGCGAGGAACGGCTCGCCGGGCTCGTCACGCGCGATTCCATGATCGGCACCGGCTTTCCCGGATCGCCGTCATGAACGGCGTGCATGACATGGGCGGCATGGACGGGTTCGGCAAGGTCGAGGCCGAGCCGAACGAGCCGGTGTTCCATGCGGAATGGGAAGCGCGGGTGCTGGCGATGGTGCGCGCGATGGGCGCGGCCGGCGCCTTCAACATCGACACCTCGCGCTTCTATCGGGAGACGATCCCGCCGCACGTCTATCTCTCGAGCTCCTACTACAAGAAATGGTTCCTCGGGCTCGAGGAGATGCTGATCGAGAAGGGCTATCTCACCCGGGAGGACGTTGCCGCCGGGCATGCGGTGCATCCGGCCAAGGCGCTCAAGCACGGCAGGCTGGAGCGCGACGATGTCGAGCGCACCATGGTGCGCGGCAAGTTCGCCCGCCCTGCTCCGGCGCCGGCCAAGTTTGGGATCGGCGATCGCGTGCGCGCGAAAAACATCCACCCGGCGACGCACACGCGGCTGCCGCGCTACGTGCGCGGCCATGTCGGTGTCGTCGAGCTCAACCACGGCTGTCACGTGTTTCCGGATTCGGCGGCGATGGAGCTCGGCGAGAATCCGCAATGGCTCTACACGGTGGTGTTTGAGGGCCGCGATCTCTGGGGTGCGGACGGTGACCCGACCTTGAAGGTTTCCATCGACGCGTTCGAACCCTATCTGGACCCGGCGTAATGGGCAGCACGCTTGCTGCGGCCGCGACGGCAGCGATCCCGAGCATTCCCCGCGATGACGACGGCCCGGTGTTCCGCGCGCCCTGGGAGGCGCACGCGTTTGCGATGGCGCTGACCCTGCACGAGCGCGGCGTGTTCACCTGGCCCGAATGGGCAGCAGCCCTGGCCTCCGAGATCAAGCGCGCGCAAGCCGCCGGCGATCCTGATACGGGCGAGACCTATTATCTGCATTGGCTCGCCACGCTGGAAGGACTGGTTGCGCGCAAAGGCGTTGCCTCGACCGACACGCTGCATCGCTACCGCGACGCATGGGACCATGCGGCAGATCGCACCCCGCACGGCAAGCCGATCGAGCTGCGGCCGGAGGATTTTCGGTAAGCTGGTTGCGCGCTGTGTGGGCCCACGTTGTCCCAACCAACACAGTCATTCCCCGCGACCCGGCTACGCCAAGGCTTCGCCGAGGTTGAGGTCCAGGGGCGCCGAAGCTTTTAGCGTAGGCGGCAGGCGGGGAATCCAGTACGCTGCGGCTTCTCGGCTCAAGCACCGTCTCTGGAATACTGGATCACCCGCTTTCGCGGGTGATGACACCGAGTCTATCGTGTCACCGTCCCGCCACATACTCCCGCCACCCCTTCGCCCGCAGGCTGCACGCCGGGCACTCGCCGCAGCCATAGCCCCAATCGTGCTGCGCGCCGCGTTCGCCGAGATAGCAGGTGTGCGACTGCTCGCGGATGAGATCGACCAGCCCATCGCCGCCAAGATCGTGCGCGAGCTGCCACGTCGCGGCCTTGTCGATCCACATCAGCGGCGTATGCAGCTCGAACTTGCGGGCCATGCCGAGCGACAACGCGGCCTGCATGGCGCGGATGGTGTCGTCGCGGCAGTCGGGATAGCCGGAATAGTCGGTCTCGCACATCCCGCCAACGATGTGCGTAATCCCGCGCCGGTAGGCCAGCGCCGCGGCGAAGGTCAGAAATACGAGGTTGCGGCCGGGGACGAAGGTGTTGGGGAGCCCGTCGGCGCCCATCGCAATCGCAACGTCGCGCGTCAGGGCCGTCTCGGACACGGCCGCCAGCGTCGGGATCGACAGCGTGTGGCTCTCGCCGAGCCTGGAAGCCCAATCCGCGCGCAGGCCCCTGATGCCGTCGAACAGCTGGTCGCGGCAGGCAAGCTCGATCGCGTGGCGCTGGCCGTAATCGAACCCCAGCGTCTCCACGCGCGCAAAACGATTCAGCGCCCAGGCGAGGCAGGTGGTGGAATCCTGGCCGCCGGAAAACAGCACCAGCGCGGTTTCGGGTGAAAATGCGTCACTCATGGACGCGCTTTAGCACTGCGCACGCTGCTCGCCAATCTGGCCCGCCAATCGGTGGAAATCACCCTGTTCCGCCGCATGCCGCTGGGAACGGCGGGCCGCTTTTGGCATAAGGCTTGAGAGCTAGGAGACTGCCCCGCAATGACCCCTTCCCGCGACATTTCCCGTCTGATCGAGATAATGGCGGCGCTGCGCACGCCGGTGACCGGCTGCCCCTGGGACCTCGAGCAGAATTTTGCGACCATCGCGCCCTACACGATCGAGGAGGCCTATGAGGTGGTCGAGGCCATCAGCCGCGGCGATCTCGACGATCTCTGCGAGGAGCTCGGCGATCTCCTGTTGCAGGTGGTGTTTCACGCCCGGATGGCCGAGGAGCGGAACGCGTTCGCTTTTGGCGATGTCGTCGAGGCCATCACTCGCAAGATGATCCGGCGCCATCCTCACGTCTTCGCCGACAAGGACGGCAACCTCGCCTCCTCCCACGTCAAGCACGTCTGGGACCGCATCAAGGCGGAGGAGAAAGCCGAGCGCGCCGCGCGCCGGCCGCCGGAGGAGATTTCGCACAAATCGCTGCTGTCAGGCGTGAAGGCCGGCCAGCCCGCACTGACGCGCGCCATGGAGCTGCAGCGCAAGGCCTCCAGCGTCGGCTTCGACTGGAACGATCCGCGCGCGGTGCTGGCGAAAATCCGCGAGGAAGCCGACGAGATCGAGGCCGCCCTCGATCGCAACGACAGCAAAGGCCTCGCGGAAGAAACCGGCGACCTGATGTTCGCACTCGTCAACCTCGCCCGCCATGTCGATGCCGATCCCGAAGCCGCGCTGCGTGCGACCAACGCGAAGTTCGAGCGGCGCTTTGCCTATATCGAACGGGCGCTGGAGGCGCAGGGGCGGACCCTCGAGCAGGCGTCGCTGGCGGAGATGGACGCGTTGTGGAATGCGGCGAAGGGGGAAGAGAAGACGCCTCGCGCTGTTGAACGAAGCAATCAAGCGCGCCGCTAACTCCGCCGTCGTCCTGGCGAAGGCCAGGACCCATAATCACAGGGAGGAGTTCGGCGAAGATTCAGAGTTGCATGTTCGTCGGGACGAAGACCACACTAAAGCATGATCCGGAAAAGTGCGAAGCGGTTTTCCGAAAAGATCACGCTCAAACAACAACCTAAAGCGCGATGATGATTCATCCTCATCTCATCGCGCTTTAGCTCGATAGATCACGCGGTATGGGTCCCGGCCTTCGCCGGGACGACACCAACTATGCGGAGAGACGCGGCACGGCGTCGAAGCGGTTGACCACGATATCCCGCTTGGTCTCGTCCACCCGCACCGTCATGTCGAAGCGGCCGTCGTGCAGCTCCTTGGCCAGCACTTCGGCGTTGCGGTGCAGCCAGGAGATGCCGGCGCCGTCGGCGGCGTCGATCGAGAGGTCGAGCGTGGTGCGTTTTGCCGCTAACCGCTCCTCGATCGCGGCAAGCAGTGCGTCGATGCCCTCGCCTGACACGGCCGAGACCAGCATCGCCGGGTGATCCTTCGGCCTGCGCGCGGCGATATTCAAAAGTTCCTCGCGCTGTTCGGTGTCGTAACGGTCGATCTTGTTCCAGACTTCGATGATGCGGCCACTGTCATCAGGATTGATGCCGAGCTGGCGCAGCACGGCATCGACGTCGCTCTGCTGCGCCTCGGCGTCGTCGTGCGAGATGTCGCGCACATGCAGGATGACGTCGGCCTCCAGCACCTCCTCCAGCGTGGCGCGGAAGGCGGCGACGAGCTGCGTCGGCAGGTTGGAAATGAAGCCGACGGTATCGGACAGCATCGCCTTGCCGCCGTGCGGCAGGGTGAGCGCGCGCAGGGTCGGGTCGAGCGTGGCGAACAGCATGTCGGCCGCCTGAACGTCGGCGCGGGTCAGGCGGTTGAACAGCGTCGACTTGCCGGCATTGGTGTAGCCGACCAGCGCGACCACGCGATACGGCACGCGCTGGCGTCCTGCACGATGCAGACGCCGCGTCGCCTGCACCTTCTTCAGGTCGCCCTCAAGCTTGGAGATACGCTCCTGGATCAGGCGGCGGTCGGCTTCGATCTGCGTCTCGCCGGGACCGCCCATGAATCCAAAGCCGCCGCGCTGGCGTTCGAGATGGGTCCAGGAGCGGACGAGGCGCGAGCGCTGGTAGTTGAGGTGGGCGAGCTCGACCTGGAGCGAGCCTTCCCTGGTCTTGGCGCGGCGGCCGAAGATTTCCAGAATGAGGCCCGTGCGGTCGAGCACCTTGGCGTGCAACTCCTTCTCGAGATTGCGCTGCTGGATCGGCGCAAGCGCGCAATCCATCACCACGAGGTCGACATCGAGGCTCTTGGCGAGCCCGGCGATCTCCTCGACCTTGCCCTTGCCGATGTAAGTCGCGGGCCGGATCTGGCTGATCGGCGTGATGATGGCGTCGGCAATGACGAGATCGATCGCGCGCGCGAGGCCCGCGGCTTCATCGAGCCGGGCCTCGGCGTCACGCAGGATATGGCTCTCCGATTGCGCGTCGGCATTGCCTGCGCGCACCCGCAAATAGGGGCCGATGACAAGCACCCGCCCCGTCTGCTTATCCCCTGCCGACCGCGGACGGTCGGCATCCCCGTCGAAATTCCGGGGTTCCAATCAGATCACTCTCAAGCCGGCTGATCCTCGCCGCCTTCGAACAACTGGATCGGAGCGCCCGGCATGATGGTCGAGATCGCATGCTTGTAGACGAGCTGCGAGTGACCGTCGCGCCGAAGCAGCAAACAGAAATTGTCGAACCAGGTCACGATGCCCTGGAGCTTCACTCCGTTGACCAGAAAGATCGTCAGTGGCGTTTTGGTTTTGCGAACGTGATTAAGGAAGGTGTCCTGCAGGTTTTGTGCGCGGTCTGCCGCCATTGTTTTTTTCTCGCTTTGAGTTTCTTTTTATTGCGCCGGTTGCGGCCCTCTTTGTGAAATTCGGAGCCTCTCCCGGTTGCCGTCCCTCATGAGATCCCCCTCGGAAGGAACAGCTGTGCAATTAGAGGACAGGTGAGCTTATTAGGCAAGCCGCTTCACGCGTCAGCCCACGCCGTATTGCCCCGAAAAACTACGGAAATCGATGATTTTCCTCGCCTATCCCCGCGACGTCGCGGCGCTAGCCGACACCGAGCGCCTTCAATTTCCGGTGCAACGCCGAGCGCTCCATGCCAACGAACTCGGCCGTACGAGAAATATTTCCTGAAAAACGGCTGATCTGTGCAATCAAATAGTCGCGCTCGAACACCTCGCGCGCTTCGCGCAGCGGCAGGCCCATGATGTGCTCGCCATTGTTGCTGGTCGGCATCGCCGGCACCATGGAGCCGACGTCCTGCGGCAACATATCGGCAGTGATGATGACCTCCGGCCCGCCCGCGGCCAGAATCATGACTCTCTCAACGTTGTTGCGGAGCTGGCGCACATTGCCCGGCCAGACATGCGACTGCAGCACCGCCATCGCGTCCTGCCCGATCTGGCGCTTGGGCAGGCCGCTGCCCGCCGAGATCTGCTCCATGAAGTAGTCGATCAATTCCGGAATGTCCTCACGCCGCTCCGACAGCGCGGGCACGCGGATCGGCACCACCGAGAGCCGATGATAGAGGTCTTCGCGGAAATGGCCGGCCGCGATCTCCTCTTCGAGGTTGCGCGCGGTGGATGAGATGATGCGCACGTCGACCTGCACCTTGGCGGTGCCGCCGACGCGCTGGAACGACTGCTCGACCAGCACGCGCAAAATCTTGTTCTGAGTCTCGCGCGGCATGTCCGCGATCTCGTCGATGAACAGCGTGCCGCCATGGGCCTCTTCGAGCGCGCCGGACTTGCGCGCGTGCTCGCCGTTGGACTGCTCGGTGCCGAACATCTCGTGCTCCATCCGCTCCGGCGTGATCGCGGCGGCGTTGATGACGACGAAGGGGCCTTCGGCGCGGCCCGAGGCCGTGTGCAGCGTGCGCGCGGTCAGCTCCTTGCCGGCGCCGGCGGGGCCGACAATCAGGATGCGGCTGTTGGCCTTGGCCGCGCGCTCGATGGTCTGGCGCAGCTGGTTCATGCTGGGCGAGCGGCCGACGAGCGAGCTTGCGCTCGGCGCGAGCTGCTTCAATTCCTTGACCTCGCGCTTGAGCCGCGAGTTCTCCAGCGCTCTGGTCGCGACCAGGATCAGCCGGTCGGTCTTGAACGGCTTCTCGATGAAGTCGTAGGCGCCGCGCTTGATCGCGGCGACCGCGGTCTCGATGTTGCCGTGGCCGGAGATCATCACGACCGGCAGATCGGGGTTGTCCTTCTTGACCTGCTCCAGCAGCTGCAAGCCGTCGAGCTTGGAGCCCTGCAGCCAGATGTCGAGGAACACCAGATGCGGCCTGCGGTTGGCGATCTCCGTGAGCGCCGTATCGCTGTCGCGCGCGGTCCGGGTCACGAAACCCTCGTCTTCGAGGATGCCCGCAACGAGATCCCGAATATCGGCCTCATCATCGACAATCAGAATTTCACTTGCCATGGGTCGCGCCTGTTTTCTCAGTTGCCTGTTGAGGCTTCGATCTTCGTTGAATCATTGGTCTTTTCAGCCCGCTCTTTGGTTTCGGCGGCCGGCTCTTTTGTTTCCGGTGCCTTGACGGATTCCGTGACCGCTTCCTTGATTTCCGGCTTGGTCGTTGCATCGGCGGCCGGTTCGGCTTCCTCGCTTTTCGCGGGAGCGCCGGAGATCGCAAACCGCATCCGCATCCAGGCGCCGCGCTGGCCCTCGCGGAAGTCGGAAGCGTCCTTCAGTTCGATGCGCCCGCCGTGGTCTTCCAGCACGCGGCCGACGATCGCGAGCCCAAGGCCGGTGCCCTTGGCGCGTGTTGTCACATAGGGCTCGAGCAGGCGCGAGCGCGCCACCTTGGGCAGGCCGATGCCGTTGTCGACGACGTCGATCAGGACGTCCTCGCCCTCGCCCGAGACCACGACGTCGATCCGGCCTTTGCCGAGCTCCTCCAGGGGGACCTGCTCGATCGCCTCGGTGGCGTTCTTGACGATGTTGGTGACCGCCTGCGAGATCAGCCGCCGGTCGAACTGGGCGCGCAGCGGGTCTTCCTTGAACTCGGCCTCGATATCGATCTCGGGATGGGCGACCTTCATCAGGAACACCGCCTGCCGCACGGTGTCCACGACGTCCTCACCCTCCATCACCGGCTTCGGCATCCGCGCAAAGCGCGAAAACTCGTCGACCATGCGGCGGATATCGTCGACCTGGCGCACAATGGTATCGGTGCACTGCTCGAAGATCTGCTTGTCCTTGGCCTCGGTGATGGCCTTGCCGAATTTGCGGCGGATGCGCTCGGCCGAGAGCTGGATCGGCGTCAGCGGGTTCTTGATCTCGTGGGCGATGCGGCGCGCGACGTCGCCCCAGGCCGAGGTGCGCTGCGCCGAGACCAGCTCGGTGATGTCGTCGAGCGTGATGATGTAGCTGTCGTGCGGCTGGCTGGTCTTCTCGGCGCTGACGCGGACCGACAGATTGCGTTCCTGCCCGTCGCGGGTGATCGTGATCTGGCCCTGCACCAGGCGCTGGGTCCCTTCCCGCGCCGTCTTCATCATCTCCTCGAGCTCCGGCAGCACGTCCGAGAGCGGATGGCCGAGCGTCTCGGCTTCGGAGTGCCCGATCAGCTTTTCGGCGGAACGGTTGAGGATGCCGACGCTGCCTGAGGTATCCACGCCGATGATGCCGGCGCTTGCGGAGGACAGCACCGCCTCGATGAAGCGGCGGCGGCTGTCGATGAGGTCGCTGGCGTTGACGAGCTCGTCGCGCTGGCTGCGCAACTCCTCCGTCATCTTGTTGAAGGTCTCGCCCAGCTGGGCGAGGTCGCCTTCCGACTGGTGCACCGGCACCTTCACATGGAGATCGCCGGTCGAGACCGTCTGGGCCGCGTTCATCAGCCGCCGGATCGGCGAAACCAGCGAGTTGGCGAAGTTGAGGCCGATCAGCACCGAGGCCATCAGGATGGTCAGTGCGATCACCGCGAACATCAGCGCGAACGCGACCTGAATGCCGAGCCGGCGCGACTCGATTTGGGCGTATTCGGCGACGCTGACCTCGGTCTGCTTGAGCTGGTTGACGACGTTGGGATCGAGCGGTCGCGCGACGTAGAGGAAGGTGTCGCTGAAGGCGCGCAAGCGGACCACCGCGGCGACGAAGCTCGCATCGGGCAGCACCGCGATCTCGGGCTCGGATTCGTTGACGTTGCTGAGGAAGTCCGGCGCCGGCGGCGAATAGGCCAGCCGCATGCCGGTGTCGGCGGATTCGAGAATGTTGGTGTTCTTGTCGATGATCATCGCGCCCGGCAAATTGCGCGAGCCGGCGCTGGACGTCAGCAGCTCGCGGAACGAGCGGCGATCCTGGTCGTAGAGCGGCCGCGCATGCGCGATGTCGTTGGCCATGCCGAGAATATCGCCGCGAATCAGCTGCGCATGGTCCTGCATGTAGGCCCGGGCGATCGTCAGCGAGTTCTGGATCACCTCCTTGGTCGGGCCGGAGAACAGGCGGTCGAGGCCGCGCTCGATGGTGACGTTGGCGACGACGGCGACCAGCACCGCGGGCAGCACCGCCACGATCGAGAACAGGCTGACGATCTGGACATGGAGGCGCGCCGCCGCCCTGCCCCGCCGTCGCGCCAGGATCAGCTGCCAGAGCTCGCGGATGATGATCCCGACCAGCAGCAGGATCGTGCCCGCATTGATCAGATAGAACGAGCGGACAACCGCCGGCGTCGGCTCGATGTTCGTCAGTCCGGTCAGGACCACGAAGGTCAGGAAGGCCGACAGCAGTGCCAGCGCCACGGCGAACGGCGCCAGCCAGCGTCGCGCCGACCAACGCCGGGGCTCTTCCGCTGGGGCCGTGTCAAAGGATGCGGCCGAGGTGTCTGCGCTGATCATTCCGGCAATGGGTGCTGAAAACGGGGGGCCGCGGCGGGGCGGACACTGATGTATTCGTACCACATTGTTGCCGAATTGCGACAATTCCGCGGCGCCCACGCCGCGACCGACCGGCGCATCCACAGGCTGCTCCCTTGACAGACCTAGCTTGCGGGAACGGATGTCCGCCCCGGCGGCTTGACCGGCATGGATAGATTCTTTCTCGCGGTAATGGTGTCGGCCGTGCTGCTGCTGATCGTGGCCGCCGACCTTCTGGTCAACGGCCCCAGTCTGCAGGAGCCGTCGGCGCATGTCGCCAGCGCGATGCCGGTATCGGGCCGGCTTGTCAGATAGGGCTGGGCCCCCGTCCCGCGGCTGGATGACCATTTGAATGTTCCAGCGGAACATTTCAGTCTGATCAGGACTTCTGTCCACCGCGTCAGCCACAACGGCCAACGCGATCCGGACAGGCTCAGCTCCGCTTTGGTAGGGGGAGCTGAGCCACCGTCCGTTCCGCGAAGACTAAAGCGCGGTGAGATGAGGATGAATCATCATCGCGCTTTAGGTTGTTGTTTGAGCATGATCTTTTCGGAAAACCGCTTCGCACTTTTCCGGATCATGCTTTAGCCCCCGCTCCGATAGACCTGGATATCGAGATCCCGGATCTTCTTCCGCAGCGTGTTGCGGTTGAGGCCGAGCAGATCTGCGGCGCGGATCTGGTTGCCGCGGGTGGCGGCGAGTGCGGCCGTGAGCAGCGGCACCTCGATCTCCTTGAGGATGCGGTGATAGAGGCCGGGCGGCGGCACGCCGTTCGGGAAGCCCTGGAAGTGCGAGGAGAGATACGCCTCCACGGCACCGCCGAGATTGTCGACGCCCTGCTGGACTGCGGCACCCGGGCTGATCGTGGGTGGCGCCAGCTCGCCGTCGATGACGGAGCCCGTGATCACGTCCTGCGGATAGAGTGCTGCGAGGCGACGGGCGAGGTTCTCGAGTTCGCGCACGTTGCCCGGCCAGCGGTGCTGCTTCATCCGCTCCAGCGCCAGCGAGTCGAGCTTTTTCGGCGGCAGGCCGTCCTTCTCGGCGAGCGCGAAGAAATGACGGATGAGATCGGGCAGATCCTCGATGCGCTCGCGCAACGGCGGCAGCCGCAGCGGCACGACGTTGAGGCGGAAGAACAGATCTTCGCGGAACAGGCCCTGCTGGATCAGCACGCGCAGGTCCTTGTTGGAAGCCGCGACGATGCGCACGTCGGTCTTGATCGGGGTGCGGCCGCCGACCGTGGTGTATTCGCCCTGCTGAAGCACGCGCAGCAGGCGGGTCTGGGCCTCCATCGGCATGTCGCCGATCTCGTCGAGGAACAGCGTGCCGCCTTCGGCCTGCTCGAACCGGCCGGAGGCGCGGGTGTTGGCGCCGGTGAAGGCGCCGCGCTCATGGCCGAACAGTTCGGACTCGATGAGGTCGCGCGGGATCGCCGCCATGTTGACCGCGACGAACGGGCCGTTGCGGCGCTTGCCGTAGTCGTGCAGCGCGCGCGCCACCAGCTCCTTGCCGGTGCCGGACTCGCCCGTGATCATCACGGTGAGGTCGGTCTGCATCAGGCGCGCCAGCACGCGATAGATTTCCTGCATCGCCGTCGAACGGCCGACCAGCGGGATCGCCTCCATCTCGGCGTCCTCGTTCGGCGTCGAGACCCGCTCCTTCGGCTCGGCCAGCGCGCGACCGACGATGGCGATCAGCTCCTTCAGGTCGAAGGGCTTTGGCAGATATTCGTACGCCCCGCGCTCGGAGGCGCGGATCGCCGTCATGAAGGTGTTTTGCGCGCTCATGACGATGACCGGCAAATTCGGCCGCATCTTCTTGATCCGCGGCAACAGGTCGAACGCGTTCTCGTCGGGCATCACCACGTCGGTGATGACGAGGTCGCCCTCCCCCTGGCTGACCCAGCGCCACAGCGTCGCGGCATTGCCGGTCAGCCGCACTTCGTAGCCGGCGCGGGATAGTGCCTGATTGAGAACCGTGCGGATGGCGGTGTCGTCATCAGCAACGAGAATGCTACCTGCGGGCATCGTTAATCCTCATTTTGCCCCCTGTGACGCAGACGACGACTTCCCGGCAGAGCCGTCGCGACTGCTTTGATCGGCATGTTTCACCGATGTGGAATACATCGGCATCAGCACGCGGAAGGTGGTCTTACGCGGCTGAGATTCGCATTCGATGATGCCCCCGTGATCCCCGATGATCTTTGCGACCAAGGCGAGTCCCAGACCCGAGCCGGTCTGCTTGGTGGTCACAAAGGGATCGAACAGGTTGGGCAGAAGATCGTCCGGCACGCCTGGTCCGTTGTCCTTCACGCAGAATTCGAGCGGCAGGGATACACGGGATTTTTGACCGGGGACTGACAGGCGCACGCCGGGGCGGAACGCGGTGGTGAGCTGGATCTCGCCGTCGGAAACGTCGATCAGGGCTTCGGCGGCGTTCTTGACCAGATTGAGGAACACCTGGATGAGCTGATCCTGGTTCGCCAGCACCGGCGGCAGCGACGGATCGTAGTCCTCGACGAAGCGGATGTTGCGGGCAAAGCCGGACTGCGCCAGCCGTTTGACGTGATCGAGCACCGAATGAATGTTGACGGGACCGCGCACCACGGGACGTTCGTCGCCGAACACCTCCATGCGGTCGACCAGCGTCACGATGCGGTCGGCCTCGTCGCAGATCAGCCGCGTCAGCATGCGGTCTTCCGAGGAGGCCTGCTGCTCCAGAAGCTGGGCCGCGCCGCGGATGCCGGAGAGCGGGTTCTTGATCTCGTGCGCCAGCATCGCGGCGAGCGCGATCACCGAGCGCGCGGCGCTGCGATGGGTGAGCTGGCGGTCCATCTTGTCGGCGATGGAGCGCTCCTGGAGCATCACGACGATATGGCCGGGCCGCTCCGTCAGCGGGGCCACATGCAGATCAACCTGGCGGTCTCCGCCCATGCGCGGCGTGCCCAGATCGACCTTGTATTCGTTGACCGGCGCGTTCGACGAGCGCACCTGGTCGATCAGCGCCAGCAAAGGACTGCCGAACGGCACCAGCTCTTTCAGCGACTGCCGCTTCAAAAACTGCGTCGAGATATCGAAGAAGGCTTCGGTTGCGATGTTGGCGGCGACGATCTTGCCGTCCGGCCCGATCATGAGCACGGGATTGGGAAGTGCGTCCAGGATGGCGTCGCTGTCGGACGGAAGCGGCCGACGATGTTCAGCGGCTGAGCTCATGCAGCGGCGCTCCATGCGAAGTCGTCGAAGGCATCTTGCAGTGACCGGTGGACGAGGCGCGGATCCTCCGAGGTGAGGATCTTCTGGCGCCAGGATTTCAGCTTTTCGGCCGGCGCACGGCTCACATCGGACGCGACATCGAGCGCCCAGCCGAGATGTTTTCGCGCGTGCCTGAGGCCGATGCGCAGGCCGTAGAGCGCGCAGACGCCCTCGTAGAGCATGCGGACATAATGCAGCTGCGTCTCGAGCGACGGTGTGGCTTCGGCGGCCCCGCCCTTCAGGCGTCGGCCGATCTCGCCGGGCAGCCAGGGCTGGCCCTGCACGCCGCGGCCGATCATCACGG
The DNA here is from genome assembly GCF_029846715.1 of Bradyrhizobium nivariense. Lineage (GTDB taxonomy): Bacteria > Pseudomonadota > Alphaproteobacteria > Rhizobiales > Xanthobacteraceae > Bradyrhizobium. The sequence continues at coordinate 186,516 of NZ_JARVWW010000006.1, read as the reverse complement.
CATCGGCGCCGGAGGCCTCGAGCGCCGCGAGCGCCTTCTCGTAAGTCGTGATGTCGCCATTGACGACGAGCGGAATGGAGATGGCCGCGCGCACGGCGCGGATCGCGTCCCAATCGGCCTCGCCCTTGTAGAACTGGCAACGGGTGCGGCCGTGCACGGTGACCAGCTTGATGCCTGATGCTTCCGCGCGCCGCGCCAGTTCCGGCGCGTTGCGGCTGCGGTCGTCCCAGCCGAGCCGCATCTTCAGCGTCACCGGCACCTTCACCGCCGCGATCGTCGCTTCGATCAGGCTGACGGCATGGTCGAGGTCGCGCATCAGGGCCGAGCCGGACTGGCCGCCGGTGACGTGACGGGCCGGACAGCCCATGTTGATATCGATGATGTCGGCGCCCTCGGCTTCGGCAATCCGGGCACCCTCCGCCATCCAATGCGTCTCGCAACCGGCGAGCTGGACCACGTGCGGACCGATTCCGGTGGCTTCGCAGCGCAACCGGGACATCCGATGGCCGTTGGCGAGTTCGTCGCTGGCCGTCATTTCGGACACGACCAGGCCGGCCCCGAGCTCGGCGGCCAGCCGGCGGACGGGCGAGTCAGTCACCCCCGACATCGGCGCCAGGAAGACCGGAGTGGCGACATCAATGTCGCCTATTTTCAGCGGCTTAGAGCCTGATACTGCCGAACCGGTCACAGGGATCTCGTTACGTAGGCAGGGCATCATCGCGCCTGCCATGACCTATCTTGCGCACAATTCTTGTGCAGTCAAGCGTCATGCCTACAGTTTAGACAGTTCTGCAAAGCTTTCAAGTGCAGTGCAACAAAATGCTGTTTCCCACAATCCGGGGAAACCCCCTTTTTTTGCGGGCCTGCCGTGCTAGAGGCATGCGGCAATCACCCCACTCCCCGACTCTCTTCATCACCAAATGAGTATTTGAGTCCTATGGCGAAATCACAGCGCACCGCAGTCGTTCTCGTCGCGGCCGGACGCGGCCTGCGCGCAGGCGCCGGTGGTCCCAAGCAATATCGCGAGATCGGCGGTGTGCCCGTGATCTATCGCGCCATGGAGGCCTTCAGCCGCCACGCGGACGTGTTTGCGGTTCAGCCGGTCGTGAACCCCGACGACAGCGCCATATTCACGGCAGCGGTCGCAGGGCTCAGGCACGAGGTCCCGGCCAATGGCGGCGCGACCCGGCAGGCCTCGGTGCTCGCCGGTCTCGAAGCCCTCGCCAAGCACAAGCCCGACATCGTCCTGATCCACGACGCTGCGCGCCCCTTCGTCTCGGAAGGCGTAATCACCCGCGCGATCGATGCGGCCAGCCGCACCGGCGCCGCGATCCCCGCCGTTCCCGTCACCGACACCATCAAACTCACCGGCGAGAACGGCAATGTCGAGGACACGCCGGACCGGGCCCGCTTGCGAATTGCGCAGACGCCGCAATCCTTTCGTTTCGAAATCATCCTCGAGGCGCATCGTCGCGCGGCCAAGGACGGGCGCAGCGATTTCACCGACGATGCTGCGATTGCCGAATGGGCGGGATTGACGGTTGCAACCTTTGAAGGCGATGTTGCCAATATGAAACTCACCACCCCTGAGGATTTCGTGCGCGAGGAAGCGCGCCTGGCCAGCCTGCTCGGCGACATCAGGACCGGCACGGGCTACGACGTGCACGCCTTCGGCGAGGGTGACCATCTCATGATCTGCGGCGTGCGCGTGCCGCACACCAAGGGCTTCCTGGCCCATTCCGACGGCGATGTGGGCCTGCATGCGCTGGTCGACGCCATCCTCGGCGCGCTCGCCGACGGCGACATCGGCTCGCACTTCCCGCCGAGCGATGCGAAATGGAAGGGCGCCTCCTCCGACCAGTTTTTGAAATACGCCATCGAGCGCGTCACCCAGCGCGGCGGCCGCATCGCCAATCTCGAGGTGACGATGATCTGCGAGCGGCCGAAGATCGGCCCGTTGCGCGACACCATGCGGGCGCGCATCGCCGAGATTTCCGGGGTCGACATCTCCCGCGTCGCGGTCAAGGCGACCACCAGCGAGCGGCTCGGCTTCACCGGCCGCGAGGAAGGCATCGCGGCCACCGCGAGCGCCACCATCCGCCTGCCATTCAACGACAAGAATTGGAGCATGTAGGATCATGGGCGGCAGCGACGCACGCGCCCTTTCCCGTTCGCTGCTCGATCTGTGCCGGATGCGCAAGCTGACGATCGCGACCGCTGAGTCCTGCACCGGCGGGCTCGTGGCGGGCGCGTTGACCGACATCCCCGGCTCCTCCGACGTCATCGATCGCGGCTTCGTCACCTATTCCAACGACGCCAAGCGCGCGATGCTAGGGGTCGAGGCGAGCACGCTCGCGAATTTCGGCGCCGTCAGCAAGGAGACCGCGACTGCAATGGCGGTCGGCGCGCTGGAGCGGGCCGGCGTCGATCTCGCCGTCGCCATCACCGGCATCGCCGGCCCCGGCGGCGCCACGCCGGGCAAGCCGGTCGGCCTCGTTCACTTTGCCGTCGCCGCGCGCGACGGTCGCATCGTCCACCGCGAGCATCGCTTTGGCGCCATCGGCCGTACCGCGGTGCGCGCCCGCTCGGTGGCCGAGGCGCTGCGCATGCTGATGGACCTCGCCCGCGGGCCAGCCCAAGCCAAGCCGAAACGCGCCGCCGCAGCAACCCGCCTGCGACCACGTGTGACGCGCTCGCCGCGCCGGCACGCCGTGAAGCGCAGGACTCCGCGCTCGCCGCGGGGTTGAGATCCCTCACGCAGCCGCGAGCAACGCACTCGCATGATCGAGCACGCATTGCTTGACCGCTTCGGCTTCGGACGGTTTCGCCTTTGCGCTGACCGTCAATTCCAGGATCGGCGCCGCCGGATTGGCGACGTCGACGACCTTGGAGACGCGGACGGCAGGCTCTGCCTGATCGTCGATGCGAGATTCGCTGCGCAACTCCTTCAGGATCCGGTCGGCTAGCGCATTGGCAGCACCTGCCGGGACCGGAAACGCCACGGTGACCTCGCCGGTGCCGGGATAGGCGCTGTGGTTGACGATGGCTGCGCCCCACACCTGCCCGTTCGGCAACAGGATCTGCGTGTTGTCGGGCGCAACCAGTTCCGTCATGAACAACGACAGCGACTTCACCTTCCCAGCCTTGCCGGCGACTTCGACGTCATCGCCAATGTGGAAGGGCCGGAACAACAGCAGCATCACGCCGGCGGCGAGATTGGACAGCGTGCCCTGTAACGCCAGCCCAATGGCGAGTGATGTCGCGCCCAGCACGGCAACGAGGCTCGCGGTCTGGATACCGAACAGTTGAAGTGCGGCGATGCCGACCACTGCCAGCACGCCATAGCGCGTCACGCTGGAGACGAACAACGTCACGAGCGGATCGACCCGATGTCCGATGTTCAGCACGCGCGTGACAAAACGCTGCATGGTGCCGGACAGATACCAGCCCACAGCGAGCAGCAGGATCGCGTAGATCGCATTCAATCCGTACAGGACCAGCGATGCTTTCAGCGTGTCGAAATTGATGGTCATGAGGTCTCCAACCCGGGACAATCCCGAGAGAACTCGTGGCGGCGCGAAATGATCCCTGCGATTGTCGTGGAGGAAACACAGGTAGCCCGGATGGAGCGCAAGCGCGATCCGGGGCTACGATCCGTTGTGTTGCCCGACGGGCAAAACACACAAATAACGGGTCAATCCGCCCAGGCGAAAAGATTCCACTTTACCGAAATTCGGCTTTGGCGTAGTCATGCGCCACCTCATCCCTGTCAGAGGGGCGTATCGCGATCGTCACGAAACGCGGGATGAGCTGCGGTGGACGCAGGCAGCATCGGCGCGAAGGGCCTCGCAGGGCGGGCAACCGTGAGCGAAGGCGTCGCGCGCACGACCGGTGCTATCAGCGTACGGCAAAACCGTGTCGTCCTGACGCCCGGGGTCTGTGCGTCAAGTCTTGTGGTGATGTGGGCTGCCCGACCGGGCTCGCGCATCAGCCATCCGCAAGGCGACGGGGGCAATAGTGCATCGCTCCCCGGGGAGAACACGGCATAAGCCGTAAAACCACTGCGCAGGGAAGGCCGTGTGTTGGGCTTCACCTGTATGCCGCTGTGCAGCCTCTTGTAGCGCAACCTTCCGCACAGTGGACCGTGGGTGCCAGCCGGCACCCGGTCTTCCCTGCGCCCTTGACAATTGGGGGCGGCGCCAAAAAGCAAACTCGGGCGAGATACGTCGCGAGACTGCAAACCTGTGTTTGCAGATGCGCAACATTGCGCGTGCGATGATGCCGCAGGAGATCGAGCGGGCCGCGGCCGTATTATGCCTCGCAGCCGCCGGATGTGGTGAAGGCGGTGGATTGATCATCTTCGTCATTGCGAGCGAAGCAAAGCAATCCAGAGTCTCTCCGCGGAGGGATTCTGGATTGCTTCGTCGCAAGGGCTCCTCGCAAAGACGGTGGAGAGAGTGTGCCCTGGCCGCAGATCCTACGACGACGCCAGCTTCCGCCGGCCGTAGATCGCGTCCGCCCGCTTCTCGAACGCGATGGAAAATCGCGCGAATGCGGCGTCGAACATCGAGCCCATCAGCAGCGCCAGCATGCGGCTCTTGAACTCGTAGGCGAGGAAGAAACCGACGTCGCACACGCCACTGCCCTCCTCTTGGCCTTTGGGCTCGAAGGTCCAGCGGTTTTCCAGATTGCTGAAAGGACCATGCAGATATTCGACCAGGATCTTCAAATTGGCACGGTCGAGCGTCACGCGGCTGGTGAAGGATTCCTTGACCAGCTTGAACGACACCGTCATGTCCGCGACCAGCACCTCGGTGCCGTCGGGTTTCGCCATGCGCTGACGGACTTTCAGCGCGCTGCACAGCGGCACGAATTCCGGGTAGCGCTCGACGTCGGCGACCAGATCAAACATCTCGGACGCGCTGTGATCGACACGGCGCTTGCTCGAAAATTTGGGCATGGCGATTCAGCGGGCCGTCGCGGCCCGCGCGGCCTTCAGTCTCGCAAAATCCTCGCCGGCATGGTGCGACGAACGGGTGAGCGGGCTCGCCGACACCATCAGGAAGCCCTTGGTGTAGGCGACCTTCTCGTAGGACGAAAACTCGTCCGGCGGCACATAGCGCATCACGGCGTGATGCTTGCGGGTCGGCTGCAGGTATTGCCCGATGGTCAGGAAATCGACGTCGGCGGAGCGCAGATCGTCCATCACCTGCTGCACCTCGTGGCGCTTCTCGCCGAGACCGACCATGATGCCGGACTTGGTGAAGATGGTGGGATCGAGCTCCTTGACCCGCTGCAACAGCCGGATCGAATGGAAATAGCGCGCGCCCGGCCGCACCGTGAGGTAGCACGACGGCACGGTCTCGAGATTGTGGTTGAACACGTCGGGCTTCGCCGCGACGACGACCTCCAGCGCGCCCTCCTTGCGCAGGAAGTCGGGCGTCAGGATCTCGATCGTGGTCGAGGAGCACGCGGCGCGGATCGCGCGGATGGTCCGGGCGAAATGCTCGGCGCCGCCATCAGTGAGATCGTCGCGGTCGACGGACGTGATGACGACATGGGCAAGGCCGAGCTTGGCCACGGCCTCGGCGACGTTCTCCGGCTCGGCCGCGTCGAGCGCATTCGGCATGCCGGTCTTGACGTTGCAGAAGGCGCAGGCGCGGGTGCAGGTGTCACCCATGATCATGAAGGTCGCGTGCTTCTTGTCCCAGCACTCGCCGATATTCGGGCAGCCCGCCTCCTCGCACACCGTATGCAGGCCGTTGGCGCGCACGATGTTGCGGGTGTCGGCATAGCCGCGGGTGTTGGGCGCGCGCACGCGGATCCAGTCCGGCTTCGGCGGCGAAGCGGAATCGGGACGATTCACCTTTTCGGGGTGACGCGGGCGCAGCGGGTTCGAGATGGTATCGACAATAACGACCATGGGGTGTCCGGTCTGTTCAGGTCCTACCTAGTCGGTCTCGCCACGCATCGCAACCCGGCTCGCCCTGCTTCAGGGAACATGGCAGATATGGGCAATATCCTGCTCTGTTCTCTGGCGATTCTCACCTCGAATGGCTCCAGTCTCGAAGACCTCTACTCCCCGGCTCGGCAAAGCCTTGAAGCGTGCCTTTTTCGCGCGCAACGTCCACGAGGTCGCGCACGACCTGATCGGCGCGACCATGCTGGTCGACGGCGTCGGCGGCTTCATTGTCGAAGTCGAGGCCTATCATCATACCGAGCCGGCGGCGCACTCCTACAACGGCCCGACGCCGCGGAACCAGGTGATGTTCGGCCCGCCCGGCTTTGCCTATGTCTACCGCTCCTACGGCATCCATTGGTGCGTGAACTTCGTCTGCGAGGAAGAAGGCTCGGCCAGCGCCGTCCTGATCCGCGCGCTGGAGCCGACGCATGGCATCGCCGCGATGCGTCGCCGCCGCCATGCGGTCGATCTGCAGACCTTGTGCTCGGGCCCGGGCAAGCTGACCGAAGCGCTCGGCATCACCATCGCGCACAATGCCCTGCCGCTGGACCGTCCGCCGATCGCGCTGCATGCGCGGACGGAGGATTTGGAGGTGGTGGCCGGAATCCGGATCGGCATCACCAAGGCCGTCGAGCTGCCCTGGCGCTATGGCGTCAAGGGCTCGAAATTCCTCAGCAAGCCGTTTCCGAAGTCGGCCTAAGAGGCCAGCTTCAGCCGCTCCAGCGCCTCCAGCAGCTTGGCCTTGCGGGCGAGTGCGGCCTCGCGCTTCTCGCGCTCCTCCTCGACGACCTCCTCGGCCGCGTTGGCGACGAATTTCTCGTTCGCCAGCTTGGACTCGGCGCGCTTGATGTCGGCGTCGGCCTTCCCGATCTCCTTGTCGAGGCGCGTGCGCTCGGCGGCGACGTCGATCACGCCCTTCAGCGGCAGCGCAGCCACCTCGCCGCGCACCAGAAGCTGGACCGCGCCGTCGGGCGCGCGGGCGGCGAAGGATATGTCCGACAGCCGCGCCATGCGCTTGATGACGTCGCTCCAGCGCTGCGCGCGCTCCCTGGTCTCGGCCGAGGCGCCCGCGAGCACCAGCGCCGTCAGCGTTGCCGGCGGAATGTTCATCTCGGCGCGCACCGAACGGATCTGCGTGACGAGATCGATCACCCAGCCGATCTCTGCCTCGGCCGCGGGATCGGTGAAGTCGGCATGGTCGAAGATCGGCAGCACCCAAGCCGGCGAGACGAACGCGTCAGTCGAGCCCGTCGTCGCCGCGAGCATCGCAAGCTGCTCCGGCGACGGTGCGGACGGCTTCAGCGGCCACGGTGCCAGCGCGAGCAGACCGTTGCGCTTGGCCGTGACCTCCCACAGCTCCTCGGTGATGAAGGGCATGAAGGGGTGCAGCAGCTTCAGGATTTCGTCGCGCGCCCAGGCCACCATGGCGCGGGTCTCTGCCTTGGCAGGGCTGTCCGGACCAAGCAGCACGGGTTTTGCGAGCTCGACATACCAGTCGCAATAGACGTTCCAGACGAAGCGGTAGATGCTGCCTGCGGCATCGTTGAAGCGATAAGCCTCGATCGCCTCGGTCACCTCCCGCGTGGTGTGCGCGCTCTCATGCGCGATCCAGCGGTTCAGCGTCTCCTTCGCCTTCGCGGGCTCGAATCCTTCGGGCACGACGCAATGGTTCATCTCCGCGAAGCGGGACGCATTCCAGAGCTTGGTCGCGAAATTGCGATAGCCCTCGACACGGCTGGTGGCGAGCTTGATGTCGCGCCCCTGCGCCGCCATCGCGGCCAGCGTGAAGCGCAGCGCGTCCGCGCCATATTCGTCGATCAGGTTGAGCGGGTCGATGACGTTGCCTTTCGACTTCGACATCTTGGCGCCCTTCTCGTCGCGGACGAGGGCGTGGATGTAGATCGTCGAGAACGGCACCTCCTTCATGAAGTGCAGGCCCATCATCATCATGCGGGCGACCCAGAAGAAGATGATGTCGAAGCCGGTCACCAGCGCGTTGGTCGGGTAGTAGCGCTGCACCTCCGGCGCGTCTTCGGGCCAGCCGAGGGTCGAGAACGGCCACAGCGCCGAGGAGAACCAGGTGTCGAGCACGTCCTCGTCGCGGGTGATGAAGCCTTCGCGCTTGTTGCGGTCGAGCGCCATCTCGCGGCCCTGCTCGACCGAGATGACTTCCTGCTCGACGTAATAGCCGAGGGCGTGGCTGACGGCCTCCTCCTCGGTCTCGGCGACGAACACCTTGCCATCAGGACCGTACCAGGCCGGGATCTGGTGACCCCACCAGAGCTGGCGCGAGATGCACCAGGGCTGGATGTTCTCCATCCACTCGAAATAGGTCTTGTCCCAGTTCTTCGGCACGAAGGTGGTTTCGCCCGAACGCACCGCGGCGATCGCGGGCTTCGCCAGCGTCTTGGCGTCGACATACCATTGGTCGGTGAGATAGGGCTCGATCACCGTGCCGGAGCGGTCGCCATGCGGCACCATGTTGGTGTGCGGCTCGATCCGCTCGACGAAGCCGAACGATTCCAGCCGCTCGACGATGCGCTTGCGCGCAGCGAAGCGGTCGAGCTTGTTGAACTCCTCGGCGAACTGCGAGGCGCCTTCCGGCAGGTCGCGCAGATAATCCTCGTTGTCGAGGAGATCGAGGCAACCTTCCCTGTCGATGACGCTGATCCGGCCCAGGCCGTGGCGATTGCCGACTTCGAAGTCGTTGAAGTCGTGCGCCGGTGTCACCTTGACCGCGCCCGAGCCCTTCTCCGGATCGGAATAGTCGTCGGCGACGATCTGGATCTTGCGGCCGACCAGCGGCAGGATCACGTTCTTGCCGACCAGCTTCTGATAGCGCTCGTCATCGGGATGCACGGCAACGCCGGTATCGCCGAGCATGGTCTCCGGGCGCGTGGTGGCAACGACGATGAAGCTCGAGGGATCGTCGGGGCTGAAAATCTTGCCCTCGATCGGATAGCGCAGGTACCAGAGGCTGCCCTTGACCTCGGTCTGCTGTACTTCGAGATCGGAGATCGCGGTGAGCAACTTGGTGTCCCAGTTCACCAGCCGCTTGTCCTTGTAGATCAGGCCGTCGCGGTGCAGCTCGACGAACACCTTGACGACGGCCTTGGACAGGCCCTCATCCATGGTGAAGCGCTCGCGCGACCAGTCGCAGGAGGCGCCGAGCCGCTTGAGCTGGTTGATGATGGTGTCGCCGCTCTCGGCCTTCCACTGCCAGACCCGCTCCAGAAACTTCTCGCGACCCATCTCGCGGCGTGCGGGCTGCTGGCGCTCCATCAGCTGCCGCTCGACCACCATCTGGGTGGCGATGCCGGCATGGTCGGTGCCGGGCTGCCACAGCACGTCGCGGCCGCGCATGCGCTCGAAGCGGCACAGGATGTCCTGGAGCGTGTTGTTGAGGGCGTGGCCCATGTGCAGCGAGCCCGTCACGTTCGGCGGCGGGATCACGATGGTAAAGGGCGCGGCGTCGCGGCGGTCGGGGCGGCCGGCCTTGAAGGCAAGGCTGTCCTCCCACACGACGGACATGCGGGCTTCGATATCGGCGGGCTGGTAATTTTTCTCGATCATGGGGCTGCTAGAAAGCCGCGCGCGGGGTCCGAGTCAACGGAAAGGTCAAAGGAAAGCCAGGCGGCAACAAGGCTTTCCGGTCCGGTCGGGAGGCCGAATATGAAGCACAAGCAGGGCCTTATGAGGGCTCTGCGGCCCGATCTACCTGCCGCCGCGCGACACCCGCTCGATTTCGGCCTTCACGATGCGTTCTACGAGGCCCGGCAAATTGTCGTCGAGCCAGGACTTCAGCATCGGACGCAGCATCTCCTTGACCAGATCCTCCAGCGTCCGCGCATTGCTGCTGAGGACCGTGTGGGCCAGGGAATTGAAGGCGGATTCGACCGCCGAGACCGTCGATTGTGCCAGCATCGGCTGTTGGGGCGGCAGCGGCGGCGCATCGAAGTCCACTGGCGCATAGGACGCCGGCGTCGGACGCGGCGGCGGCGATTCGGCGAATTCGAGATCGTCGCGCGGCTCGACCTTGCGGAAGCTCGGCGGCGGCGGAGGCGGCGTCGGCTCCATCGCCATCTCGTCGGTCAATTCCAGCACGTCGGGCTCAGGTTCGGGCTCCGGCTCGGGAGCACGGATTTCCGGCGCAGGCGTGGCCGTGTCGAGCCCGGCCAGCAGCGCGTCGATATCGTCCTGATTGTTGGATGCATCCGCCTCAGGTGCGGGCGGTGCCGGCTTTGCGGCCGGAGGCGGTGCGGGCTTCTCGGCGGCCGGTTTGGCCGGCGCGACCTTGGATGGCGGAATGTCGTTGATCGCCTGCGGCTTCGGCGGCGCGGCGGGGGCGGCAGCTTTCTCGGGCTTGACAGCCTCAGCCGGCGGCGGCTTGGCCTCATCGTCGGCAATGATGCGCCGGATCGAGGCCAGAATCTCCTCCATCGAGGGTTCTGTGACCTTTGCAGGCTGCGTCATCTCCGACTCCACATCCTCAACGCCCTCGCATGCGTTATTTTACACCAAGCACGTCAGGATTGGCCGGTTCCGGACTGGCGGCCCGACATTTTCGTCGTGACAGCCAGACTTGTCCCCAGATCACGGCTCAACGTACGGCCGTGCGCCCTACCCCCGGCCCCGAGCTTTACGCAAACGACATCAGATGCGGGGCGAATCGAGCCGCAACTTCTTGGCAAGGCTATGTCAGGGAATTTGACGATTGCAAGCAAAGCGCCGGTCGGCCCCGATTATTCGCGAGGCCGACCGGATCGCTACGGGAATCAGCGCCCGTCAGGCGTGCGCACACCGGCCCAGCTGTCGCGGACCTGCTGGTAGTGCACGCTGGGATCATAGACCGTGGTCGCAAGGCCAAGCACCTGCGGCGCGAGACGACCGACCGCGTTGAGCACCGAATAGGACGCCACCACGCGGTCATGCTGGGCAGTGACGAGCGCAACGCGCGCGTTCACCAGCGCCTGCTGCGCGTTGAGCACGTCGAGGGTCGTGCGCTGCCCGGCCTTGGCCTCTTCACGCACGCCGTTCAGTGCGATCTCGGACGCCGTGACCTGCGCCTGCGCGGACTGCACCTGCGCCTTGCCGGCTTCCAGCTGGCCCCAGGCCTGCACAACGTTGGCGCGGGTCTGATCGCGGGTGGTTTCGAGATTCAATCGCTGCTGCGCCAGATTCTCTTTCGATTGGCGGATGAGCGAATATTCTACACCGCCCTGATAGATCGGCACAGCGACTGTCGCGAGGGCGGACGCGGAACTCGTTCGGAAGATCGTCAGCTGCTGCTGGTAGGCTGTGCTGGCAGTAGCCGCGACCGTGACCGTCGGCAGCAGCGCGCCCTCGCTGATCTTGACCTGGAGATAGTTGACGTCGATGCCGTACATCGCCGCCGTGACGCTGGGGTTCTCCACCAGGCTGAGACTGACCGCAGAGGGAAGCGTCCGCGGCAGGAAGCGGTCGACCGGCGACCCCGGGGCGAGGGCTACCGGCTCATTGCCGATGATGCGGCGGAAGTTTGCGCGCGTGGTGGTCAGATTCGATTCGGCGGTGAGCTCCTGCGTCTTGCCGGCTGCCAGCTGCGCCTCGGATTGGGCGACGTCAGTGCGGGTCACCTCCCCGACGTTGAAGCGGTCTCGTGTCTGCTTGAGGGTCTGCTCGAGCACGCGCACGTTGCTGCGTTGAACTTCCAACGTCGCCGAATCACGCAAATAATCCATGTAGACGGTTGCGCCCTGCAGCAGGACCGTCTGCTCGAGCACACGCAACGCCTCGCGCGACCCCGAGACCTGGCTCTCCGCCGCGCGCGTCCTGTTGGCGGTCTGATTGCCGTTGTAGAGCGTCTGGCTGACGGTCAGGCTGGCGCTGTTGGGCTGAAGCAAACCGGAGATCGACTTGGGGGTGGGGGGGACGACGTTCTGCGTCGCCTGGACGTCCTGATATTGATACCCGGTGCCGAGGGTCACATTGACCTTGGGGCGGTAGCCCGACAGCGCCTGCGGCACGTTCTCGTCGGTCGAGCGCGCCTGGGCGCGCTGCGCGTTGAGCTGCGGGTTGTTCTGATAGGCGCGCACCAGCGCGGCCTCGATCGTATCCGCCAAGGCAGGCGTCGGCCCGGCAAGCGCCAGCAGCAGGACCGAAACCGCTGCTCCGGTGAAGAGCTTCACCCCATGCATCCCAAAAATTCCGTTCATTCTAACGCCCGGCTCGTGCCCGCGAGCTGGGTTACCGTCTACGAGTGGAGTCGTTGCCCCGTCGCAACATAGGACGCGGTCAAGCGCGACGGAACTACCTGAGGGTGGTTCTCGGTGGAAACTCTTCACGTGCAGCATCCCGGCCACACTTCTGATTCAGAATGGGATTTTAACGGGCCAAAGCGGCTATCGGGCCGTCAGAACACGAAGGCGGCGGCCCGTTCCAGCCCCGGAAGGACCGGGGCCGCGGCATCGAACAGCGCCCGATGGCCGAATTCACCGTGGCTATGGGTCACCATCATGGCTCGCGGCGGCCTGGATTCGGCCGAGACCCCCACCAGGCGCCCACCCTCCTTGAGCTGCCCGAGCAGCCCCGCCGGCGTCACCTCGGTGGCGCCGTTGAGGACGATCACATCATAGGGAGCAGCAGCGGCATCACCCTCGCTGCAGGCCGCGGCCTTGCAGGCCACGTTGGTAAGCCCGAGGGCGGCGCAGGCGTCCTTGGCCTTCGCGGCCAAGGCCGAATCGCATTCCGTCGCGGTAACCTGGCGCGCGAGCTTGGCGGTCAGCGCAGCGAGATAGCCCGTGGCGCAGCCGACAACCAGCACGTTGTCACCCTCGCCGATTTCGGCGGCCTGGAGCAGCTTGCCGGTCAGCTGCGGCTTGATCAGGAACCGCTTGGCGGTGCCTTCGCTCACGTCGAGATCGAGGTCGAGATACGCCAACGCCTGCCTGCCGGCCGGCACGAAGGCCTCGCGCGGAACCATCAGCATGGCGTCGAGAACACGACGGTCAGTGACGTCATTGGTGCGCACCTGGCCATCGACCATTTTTAGGCGCGCGGTCGAGAAACCGGACATTTGCGGACCCTGCAAAGCGGACGATGCCGCGGACGAAAGTTGGCCGCATCTTTGGAACATGCCCGGCGAAAACGCAACACGGCCATGGCCCCGAGGATCGGGGCCTTCCGCCACTCTGCGTCGAGGGCGAGGCTTATTCGATCGTGACCGCGAGGCGGCCGATCAGTGCGGCGACTTCATCCAGCCGGGCCGAATCGTGTGTCTCGACCGCACGCGCCAGACAGGCGAGGCATTCATCGTCGCTGAGCTCGGGAACGTCTGCCGGCAGAATCGAGGGAGCCATTTCGGAACGGTGGACCTGGACGTCTGGCATGGGAATCAGCTCCGTAAAAATCCGGCACGGCGAAGCTCGATTCGAATTGAGTCGATTTGGCGCCGCTCCCGTGGCGCGACGGGGCCATCGCGCACCTCCGGGTGAATGTGATTCCACGCGGAGATCGAGGAAGCGGTGTTCAGAGATCGCGGCAACGAGATCGTGCATCACGCGAAGGCGCGGGCATAACTCATTGAATTTGCGATGGAATGGCTCCCCGGGCAGGATTCGAACCTGCGACCATCCGATTAACAGTCGGATGCTCTACCGCTGAGCTACCGAGGAAAAGGGCGAACCCGTCGTTCGCGCGCGGCTGCGTATAACAAAGCCGCTTGCGCTTGCAAAGGACGAATTCGCCATCTTGCACATTGCGGCGGAAGGGCTTGAGGCCCCTCCGGCCACGTCAGGTCAAGTTACTCGGCGACGAACGAGGTGGTCTTGGTGCCGGAATCGTAGCGCAGCCGAAGCGCAGTGAACTTGCAGAGGTTGACGTTCTTCCAGAGCACGGTCTCGTCATAGTTCTGCCAGTCGACGCGGATGTTCCAGACACATCCCTCGTCGTCATCGTCGAACTCGACATAGGTGCTCGCCTGGTTCTGCAAAACCTTGTCGAGCTCGTTGTCCCATTCGTCCATGCCATCGTCCGGGGCGTTGAAGCCCAGGAACTTGATGGCGTAGCCGGTCTCGTTGACGACGGTGACGTTGCGGGCGTCAGCCGCGAACGACGGCGCGGCGGCAATCGAAAGACCGACCGCGATCAGTGCAGACAGAAAATACTTCATACAAAATTCCCCCGATCGAAACAGGCTCCGGCGCCTGACGTCGATCGGCGCAGGCGCAGCGGCAACCAATGGCGTTGCCTTGAAGGATTCGTCCGGAGCGTAATCGAAAGGTTCAAGACACGATCCATCCGCGGCTCCGGCTCGTTGCGCGACGCGAGACGCACAACGAGCCAGTTCTTATTGATTCGTATTCTCCGGAGCAATGAACGGGGGTTCATAGCTCCGCGCCGTTTGTTGTCTCCAGAGCGGGCACAGCTGCGCTAAAGCATGATCCGGAAAAGTGCGAAGCGGTTTTCCGAAAAGATCATGCTCAAACAACAACCTAAAGCGCGATGATGATTCATCCTCATCTCATCGCGCTTTAGGAACGACGGAGTTTGACGCAACAGCTTTCTTCACCAACTCGAATCTCAACGCGCAGACGCACCTCCGCATCCTCGCGACGTATCTCGCCCGAGCTTTGCTTTTTTGGCGCCGCCCCAATTGTCAGGGCGCAGGGAAGACCGGGTGCCGGCTGGCACCCACGGTCCACTGTGCGGAAGGTTGCGCTACAAGAGGCTGCACAGCGGCATACAGGTGAAGCCCAACACACGGCCTTCCCTGCGCAGTGGTTTTACGGCTTATGCCGTGTTCTCCCCGGGGAGCGATGCACTATTGCCCCCGTCGCCTTGCGGATGGCTGATGCGCGAGCCCGGTCGGGCAGCCCACATCACCACAAGACTTGACGCACAGACCCCGGGCGTCAGGACGACACGGTTTTGCCGTACGCTGATAGCACCGGTCGTGCGCGCGACGCCTTCGCTCACGGTTGCCCGCCCTGCGATGCCCTTCGCGCCGATGCTGCCTGCGTCCACCGCAGCTCATCCCGCGTTTCGTGACGATCGCGATACGCCCCTCTGACAGGGATGAGGTGGCGCATGACTACGCCAAAGCCGAATTTCGGTAAAGTGGAATATTTTCGCTTGGGCGGATTGACCCGCTATTTGTGTGTTTTGCCCGTCGGGAACGCAAGGGATTGTAACATCGCCTCATGGTCGCCGGCACACCAGGTCGATCTCGATCAGCGCGTCATAGGCTAAGCCCGTGACACCGACGCAGGTGCGGGCCGGCAGACGGCCGGGCGCAAAGAACGCGCGGTAAGTCTCATTCATCGCGGTGTAGTCTTCCTTGAAGCGCGTGAGGTAGATCCGCGCCATCACGACGTGTTCCAGGCCGATATCGAGGCCGGCAAGCACCACCTTCAAATTCTCCATCACCGCGCGGGTCTGCGCGACGATGCCGTCGGGTAAGACGCCCGGCGTTTGCGGCGTGTCCGGCATCTGGCCGGTGACGAAGACAAAACCGTCGGTCTCGACAGCGTGGCTGAAGGGCGCGACCGGCGTCGGTCCTCCGCTGATCATGTGGAATTTCACTGGGGTTTCCTCGTTGCGGCGCGTCTTTTAAGGGAAGGCCTGTCTAGGGGAAGGCTTGTCTAAGGGAAGGCTTGGAACAGGCGCTTGCTGATGATCGCGTGCACGCCCCAATTGCCGTCGACCACCTGCGTGACGCCGAAATCGACGGCGGCCGACATCAGCGCGATCGCCTCGTCCTCGCTGAGACCCTTCACGTTCATCAGGAAGCGCCGCATCTTGCGGAACGCATCTTTCATGGCGAGGTCGAGCGAGGACTTTGCGTAGACCTCGCTCTGGCCCTGCGCGCCGAACTCGGCGAGGTAGTTGGGATGGCTGAAGCCGGTCAGCACCCAGTCGGTCGCGGTCTCGATCAGGGGATAGCTGAGATCGGCGAAGGGCTGGCCGGCAAGGTCGGCCTTCTTGTGCAGGATCACCTCGAACGTTCCGGTCATTGAGCATTCAATCGCGGTGCCGCTCAATTCGCCATCGCCCTGCGTGGCATGGGGATCGCCGACCGAGAGCAATGCGCCGGGGACGGAGACCGGAAGATAGACGGACGCCCCCTTCCCCAAGCGCCAATTGTCGAGATTGCCGCCGAAATAGGATGGCGGCACGGAGTCGATGAAATCGACCTCGCGCGGCGCCACCGCGATCACGCCGAAATGCGGGCGCAAGGGAATGCGGATGCCGTCGAGCACGGCGTGGCGGCGTTTCACACTGCCGGGCGCGACGGGAACGCCGGGATAATCGTAAGTGGAATGCACGACGCCAAACGGGTCGGTCTGCGGCTCCCAGCGGTAGGAATACAGCGCGCGGGCGTGCGGCGCATCGGTGTCGTCGAAGATCTCGTAGATCGTCACGACCTCGCGCGGCTTCGGCCCTGAAAGGAATTCGTTGTAATGATAGCCCCACCAGGCCGCGACCGAGGAGCCGAACACGCGCCCTGAATGTTTCGGATGACGACTTGCGCGCGGTACGATGTCGAGGATCCGCACTTCCAGCACGTCGCCGGGCTCGGCGTCCTTCACCGCCACGGGCCCCGTGCAGATGTGCACGCCAAAGCCTTCCCCGGCGCCGCGACCGAATACGCTGGCATCCATCGGACCCGCGCCGCGGCGATCCACGTTCTTCCTCGCCTTGGTCCAGCCGAATACGTTTTCGGCGGCGGCATCGCCCGCGATCATCAGCTCAGGATCGTCGGAGGCGTGCTGCGTCAGCGTTTCGATGGTGATGGTATCGCCCGAGGTGATCTCGAGCTGCGGCTGTAACGAGCGGCTGAAATAGCCCCAATGAACACGGTTGGCTTCGATCGGAAGATGATGATGCTTGCGTTCGGCCGTTCTCGGCTCGTCGATGTCGGTACGGGCGAGATTGCTGCGCGCCTCCGCACTCGCCTGGTGCACGCGAAGCTGCGCCAGCGCTTCCTGCGGCCAGCCGCGCTGACCGGTTATCCCATGCTGCGTCGTCGCCCGCTCCGCCTCCTGCTGGCGAAACTCGCGCGGCGGCAGTCCGAAGCGATGGCGGAAGGCGCGGCTGAAATGCGCGGAATCGCCAAAACCATAGGCGTAGGCGATTTCCGAGATCGAGCGATGCGCCTCGGACGGATTGGACAGATCGGCCCATGCGCGCTGGAGCCGCCGCTCGCGAACGTAGTGAGTAAAGTTGTCGCCGACAGTCTCGAACAGCTTTTGCAGATAGCGCTCGGAAATTCCTTCGGCCTGCGCGACGCGCGCTGGCACCAGTTCGGGATCGTCGAGGCGGCGTTCGATGGTCTGGCAGATCCGGTGCAGGAGTGCTGACTGCGTCGCGCTCGATCCGGCGTCGGACGTCGAAGCCGCCAGTTGATGAGCGAGTGTCAGCAGGAGATCGACCAGCGACTGCGCGACCGCATTCCATTCGGCATCGCCCAGCGTATCGAGCGTGCGCGCGGTCGCGTCCATCAAACGCGCGAAGACGTCGGCAAAGCCGCTGGGCGGAACGACCCGGGGTTCGCCGAGCCGCGGCCTGCCCGAGAGCCGGCCGTGCAGCGCCTCCGACGTCACCGATAGCACGATGGCGCGCATGTCGCGCTGGAACACGATGCTCCAGTCCCCGCTCCGCGGCAGCAGCACGAGATGGCCGACCGGAACGATGCGATGGCCGCCGGCGCTCTTGAGCACCATGCCGTCTTCGACCGGCATCAGCGCAATCGGCAGGTCTTCATTGGCTTGCGAGAGCGGACCGATGGTCTGGGCGCCGGCTGCCATGCGCGTCAGCGCGACGCCCGCGGCGTGGCGATGCGACGCCGTTGCGTGCCCGTCGAGGAAGGAATGGCCGGTCGCCGGCTGCAGGCCGACCGCGGCCAGCACGTCCCGCCAGGCTTCCGGGCGGTCGTCTTGCGCGTAGGACTCGCTCGTGAAGGGACGGAAGCTCATCGGATCCACCCAGATTGCTGTGGATCGAAGCAACCTCTGTGCCAGACGCACGCGGTCATCCGTCACAGCGACGGGGCGCAGATGAGGTTCGCTGGTCACGTGCTCATCCCGAAAACAGGTGTGAATCAACGCATAATGCCTAAAAGTGCTCGGCCTTCATGGTTCGAGACGCGCCGTAAGGCGGCGCTCCTCACCATGAGGGTCTAAGATTTCGCCACTCCCCAAGACCTCATCCTGAGGAGCCCGCCAAGGCGGGCGTCTCGAAGGATGGACCGCAGCGAACCTCCCTCATCTCAACGCACATTAGTCGCACCGGAAGATGTTCTTGCGGATCGTGCCGTGGACGCCCCAATTGGCGTCGACCACCTGGGTGACGCCAAAATCGGCGCCGACCGACAGCAGCGAGATCGCCTCGTCTTCGCTGAGGCCGTGCACGGTCATCAGGAACCGCCGGAGTTTTCTGAACGCATCGCGCATCGCACGGTCGAGGCTCGAGTGATTGGCAATCTCGGTTTGCGCGTCGGCGCCGAGCGCCGCGAGATAGTTCGGATAGGTGAAGCCGTAGAACGACCACGCCTGATCGGTCTCCAGCATCGGATGATCGAGGCCCTCGAGGCTGGTGCCGGCGAGATCGGCCTTCTTGTGCAGGATGAACTCGAATTCGCCGGTCAGCGAGGTCTCGATCGCGGTGCCGCCAAGCTCGCTGTCACCTTGCGCGGCGTGGGGATCGCCGACCGAAAAATACGCGCCGGGGACCGCGACCGGATAGAACATCCGCGCGCCCTTGCCGATGCGCCAGTCGTCGATGTTGCCGCCGGTATAGCTCGGCGGGATCGAGCTGACGAAATCGGCTTCCGACGGTGCGAGCCCCATGGTGCCGAAATGCAGCCGTGCCGGCACCTTGACGCTTGCGAGGATGTTCTCGCGCTTCTTGATGGTGGCGTGATCGACGCGCACGCCGGGATAATCGATGGTCGGATGCACGATGCCGTCAGGGTCGGTCTGCGGCGTCCAGACGTAGTTGTAGACCGCCTTGGCGAAGGGCTCGCCGGAGGCGTCGAGCTCGAAGATGGTGACGACCTCGCGCGGCTTCGGCTCCTCGATCAGATCGTGATAGTGGAAGCCCCAGTTGGCGGCGACGTTGGAGCCGAAGCAGCGCCCGGCATGGCAGGCGCTGCAGCTTGGCCGTGGCCGGACGTCGAGAATGCGCACTTCGAGGATATCGCCGGGCTCGGAGCCTTCGATTGCAACCGGTCCGGTGAGGAGATGCACGCCGATCCCCTCGCCTGCGCCGCGGATGAACGGGCCTTCCGTCGGGCCCGAGCCTCGGCGCGCGACTGCCTTGTGCTCCCGCGTCCACTGGAACACGCTCTCGGCGCCGGGATCGCCCTGGATCATGCGCTCGTAATCGTCATTGGCGTGATGGGTCAACGTCTCGATGGTGGCGCGATCGCCCGAGCGCAGCGTCAGGGCCGGCGCCACCTTCTTGGAGAAATAGCCCCAGTGGACGGTCTTCGGCGAAACCGGCAGTGTGAAATGCTTCATGACGTGGCCTTTGTGGGGAACGCGGTCTTGAACGTTGTGGATGCGGCTCTCATCGCACCGCCTCCGGAACTTTGTCGGCTTCCATCACGCTGAGGAAACGCGCGGTCAGCGGATTGCGCGGGTTGCAGAGAACCTCATGCGCCGGCCCTTCCTCGATGATCGTGCCGCCGCTCAGGAACGCGACACGGTCGGCGACCTCGTCGGCGAAGCGTATCTGGTGCGTCGAGATGATCATGGTGAGCCCGTCGTCGATGGCGAGCCGTCGGATTACCTCCAACACCTCGCTGACGAGCTCGGGATCGAGCGCCGAGGTCGGCTCGTCCAGCAGCAGCACGCTGGGGTTCGGTGCAAGGGCCCGCGCGATGGCGACGCGCTGCTGCTGGCCGCCGGAGAGATGCCGCGGCAGCGCGTCGGCGCGGTGCGACAGCCCGACCCGGTCGAGTAGCTCTGTGGCGCGGCGATCGGCATCGATGCGGGTCATGCCGTGCACCCAGCGCAAGGGCCCCGCGATGTTTTCCTTCGCCGAGAGATGGGCGAACAAATTGAACTGCTGGAACACCATGCCGACGCCCACGCTTGCCCGCTCATTGGCGATCGCGCGTGGCGGCAGCAGCTTGCCGTCGTCGTCAAAGCCGAGGCGGCGGCCGCCGACGCGCACCGTGCCTCCGTCCCAGCTTTCGAGATGATTGAGGCAGCGGAGCAGCGTGCTCTTGCCGGAGCCGCTGGGCCCGAGCAGCGCGACGACCTCGCCGACGCGCACGGTGAGATCGAGACCGCCGAGCACTTTTTGCGCGCCGTAGCTCTTGGTGAGATCCTTGGCCTCGACCGCGATGTTGTTGCGCGCGATCGTCGCCGCGCGCCGGGTGCGTTCCTCGCGAGTCAACGCCAGCGGCGGCGTCTCGGCAAGCTGCTCCGCCTCTACCGGCTCGGGATCAACAGCGGTCGCCTCGGCAAGCTCGAGCTTGGTGGCAAGATCGACCCGGCGCCAGGGCAGATAATCGGCGAGCTTGCGCTGGCGACCTTTGGTGCGATCGAGATCGAGCAACCATTCGACGAAAAGCTGGATGATGCTGATGGCAAAGGTCAGCACCAGATACAGCAAGCCCGAGGCGAAGAAGATCGAGAAGAAGTCGAAGGTCGAGGACGCAAGCTGGGTCGAGCGCAGGGTCAGCTCCTGGACCGCGACGACGGAGGCCAGCGAGGAGTTTTTCAGCGCGCTGACGGCCTCGTTGCCGAAGGCCGGGATCATGGTGCGGATCGCCTGGGGCGCGATCACCCGCCACATCAGGATCCGCGGCGTCATGCCGAGCGCCTGGCCGGCCGTCACCTGCCCGCGATCGACGCCGAGCACTCCAGCACGCAGCATCTCGGCGATGAACGGCGCCTCGTTGCAGGCCAGCGCAAGGCCGGCGGCCAGCACCGCCGGCAGTTTGATGCCGATATGCGGCAACGCGTCGTAGGCGAACACCATTTGCAGGATCAGCGGCGTGCCGCGGAAGATCACGGTGTAGGCCCTGGCGATCGCCGCCAGCAGCCAGAAGCGGGAGAGCTGCATGCCGGCGAGGATCAATCCAAGGATCAATCCGCCGCCGAGCCCGAGGGCAGTCACCTCGAGGGTGAGCTCGATGCCCTCGAGCAGATACGGCATGCTCAGGTAATGGAGGAACAGCGACATCAATCGGCCGTCAGAATGTCAGGCTCCTTGAAGTTGTTCACGTCGAGCCCATGCTTCTTCAGAAGCTCCATATGCGTGCCGGCCTTCTGCACCTCGATCAGCGCGGCGAGCACGGCGTCGCGGAATTTCGGCTTGTCCTTGGGCACGGCGATGCCGACGGAATACGGGATCGTCACCGCGGTCGCCTTCTCCAGCTTGTCCGGATAGGCCTTGACCGCGCTGTCGACGGTGTTGACGTCGTTGACATAGGTGTCGGCTCGACCGGCAAGGATCGCCTGGATGCAGTTGGCGTTGTTGTCGTAGAGCTGGACGGTCGGCTCGGCCTTGCCGGCCTTCTTGCACTCGGGCATCAGCGCCTGGATCAGGGGCACCTCGACATAGCCGGTGTTTTCGGCGGCAGCGGCGCCGCACATCGACATGTTGATGCCGTTGATGCCCTTCGGATTGCCCTTGGCGACCAGCACGCCGTCGAACACTTTCGAATAGGTGATGAAGTCGGCGGCCTTGGCGCGCTCCTTGGTGGCGTAGATGTCGGAAATCACGATGTCGGCCTGGCCAGCGGCGAGCGTGGTCAGGAGTGCCGCGAACGTCACCGGCTTGTAGGTCAGCTTGAAGCCGAGGCATTCGCCGATGGCTTCGCCGAGATCGATGTCGAAGCCGATATATTTGCTGGGGTCCTTCGGGTCGATCGTCTCATAGCCCGGCGTGTGCGGGTTGATGGCGCTGACGAGGGTCTTGCCCTTCCAGTCCGGATATTTGTCCTGAAGCGCGGCGCAGGCCGCGGGCGCCGCAGCCTGCGCGCTCAGGGGCGCGGCTGCCAGCGTGCCGAAGGCGACCGCGGCGCCGAGCGCGGCCTTGCGCCAAGGCCGCGTCGCACGCGCGATCCCCCGCGCCTGGGGCAATACCGGTCTCTTCATCTCCAGCTCCTTCGAATTGTCATGGCAATGGCCATGTTCCAGATCTCGGAAGCGAGCCTAGGAGGAGAGCGGACCGGAAAGCTTGTCCGCGGGCGTACAAAAAATTGGACGGAGGGAGCCCGTCATTTGGGCACGCGGCTGCACAAAAACTGTTCGTGCGTGAGGGATGCCCGCGGCACGCAATTCCGAATTCGGGAGAACCAAATGATCTTGCGCGACGCCGTGATCTGCACGATCAGGGAATCATTTGATAAGGTCATTTGACATAGATATGACAATCGAAGGACGCATCTACGGGCGACATCCGAAGCACATCACCGTCGTTCACAGCCTGTCCGCAGCATACCCACAGTATATCCACAGGCCGACTATGCCGGATTCGCGAGCCCGCGCGAGCCACTTGCTGCGCACAAACCCACAGGCCCGGTATGTCAGCCGCCGGCCTGATCGAACACGGTGCGGCAAGCCTCACTCAAGCTTAGCCTGTTACGGCGCAGGCACGCTGTGATGGCGCGAACGTTGGGGATTTCGCTGGCGCAGAGGCGGTAGACGTCGGGGGTACAGGCCCGGCGCTGCTCGGGCGTTCCCTGCTGTGCATGGGCGGCGGAGGCAAACAGCGTCAGGAACAGCCCCACCGTCGAGGCGCGACGCGCCCGGCTTTTCACAGCCGCAAACCGCAAGAACCTCGCCTTCATGACCAGTCTCCCGTTCTGCCCTGCCCGCCCGGCCTGCACTGGCCGGCGTGCAAAGGGGTAGGAGAAATAAACAGCGGAAGATGTGATCTTCTTCACACCGAGGGCGTCTGGCAGGAACCTAAGGTCCCCAAGGGGATTTTCATGAATCGCTAACCAATCGGGACCCGATTGGCGGATCGTTAAAATGCGAACGATCGGCTCAATCGGGAAACAAACCGACTTTGCGACATTGCGCCATCCGCGGTCCGGAGGGTGTGATGAGCGAAGCCGAATTCAACTTGCTGCTGGATGCCGTCCAAGACGCCATGGTCCATGAAGATCTGGCGTTCGCGCCGGAGGAGGATTTCGTGCCCCGCTCGTGGACGTACTACGCGAAGCCCAAGGCCGCCAATGACAATGAGGGCGCCTGGCCCCTGCTGCCGTTTCCGGACGGCTGGTACGCGGCCTGCTGAGGCCAGTTTCACCGTGAGCTGATGCGCCCGCGCTCTGCGGGCGTTTTGCTAAATTATAGGCCCCGTGCCGAAAACCCGGCGCGGCCGCGATCAGGTCTCGACGCGCTCCTCGCCGTCCTGCCGCGCCCGGTCGGGTACGGCCGACGGAAAGATGCTGTCATAGATCGCACGGGCCTCGCGAATGAGGCGAGCCCGCTCCAACTCGGATTTCGGGACAAATCGGACGATTTCACTCACGTGCTCTCCAGCGCTCGATCGCTCGGGGAATGCATCACTTCGCAGATGCGAAGACTATGCCAGCGGGCTGAATCGCGGGTTTCCGCCAAGCCCCGGGCAAACCCGGTGTGCGCTGCCAGCCGGCATCGCCTGCGCGCGCGCGATGGCACCCGCTTCGCAATCGAATATTTGCTGAGATATCAGGAACTTGTGATGGAGGCCACGTCGGGACTCGAACCCGAGTAAACGGTTTTGCAGACCGGCGCGTAACCACTCCGCCACGTGGCCCCAACGAGGGCGGAGCAATATAGGGGATCAAGGGTTTAGGCAACCCCGACCGGGCGGCTAGGCCTTCGCGCCGCCGAGGTATCTCCCGAGAATCTCGTCGATCGTGCCGGCCGCCGCGATCCGTCCCTCCTCCAGCAGGATCGCGCGGTTGCAGGTGCTCTTGATCAGATCGACGTCGTGCGAGGCGAGGACCAAAATGCCGGCGCGCGCGACGATCTCGTCGAGCCGCTGCCGCGCCTTCGTGCGGAATTGCTGGTCGCCGACGCCGATCCATTCGTCGAGCAGCACGATCTCGCCCTCGACGGCGGTTGCGACCGCAAAGATCAGGCGCAGCATCATGCCGCTGGAATAGGTGCGCAGCGGCATGTCGAGCCGGTCGCCGAGCTCGGTGAATTCCGCGATGTCCGCGCGCCGGGCGTCGATCTCGGAGCGCCGCGCGCCGATCACGAGACCGCGCCGCATGATGTTCTCGTAGCCGGTCGCTTCCTCGTCGAAGCCGGCCGAGAGATCGAACAGCGGCAGGCAGCGGCCGAGCACGCCCACGCTGCCCGCGGTCGGATGGTAGATGCCGGCGAGCACCCGCAGCAACGTGGTCTTGCCGGCGCCATTGGCGCCGATGATGGCGACGCGGTCGCCGGCACGGATGTCGAGGCTGACGTCGTTCAACGCGGAGACGATGTGGAGGACCGCTGTCTTCCGCCGCAGCGTCACGGCGCTGACGAACCGGCTGCGCAGCGAGCGGTCGCGGAACGACAGCACCGGAAATCTCACCGAGACGTTGCGCAGGACGATGTGAGCGGCGGTGCTCATGCGCGCTTCACAGCCAATACGCCAGGCGGTGGCGATATTTTGCGTAGCAACCGAGGGCGATGACGGCCACGACGGTCGCATAGACCAGTCCGAGCAGCCATTGCTCCGGATCGGTCGGCTGCGACAGCAGCGGCCTGCGCACGAGATCGAGCAGCGTCGCGAACGGGTTGGCGCGGATCAACCATTGGAACGCGGTGCCGCGCACGGTGTCCTCGGTCCAGATGATCGGCGTCAGGAAGAAGACGAATTGCAGGCCGCTGACGATCGCCGAGCCGATGTCACGAAACCGCGCGCAGAGCATGCCGAGCGTAACCGAGCCGCCGAGCAGCACGATAAGCAGGATCGCAAAGCCGGGCACCGCGAGCAGCATGCTCCCATACAGCGGCCACGGCATCACGAGATAGAGCAGGACCACGATCACCAGATGGTGCGCGAAGATGAGGACGTTGCGCGCGATCATCTGGAGCACATGCACGATCAGCGGCGCCGGCACCGCCTTGATCAAATGGCCTGACGCCACGAAGATGTTGGAACCTTCCTGAAGCGTCGTCGCGATCAGGGTCCAGACGATCAGGCCGACGGCGAAGGACGGCAGAAAGCTCGTGATGTCCTGCTTGAACAGTGCCGCATAAACCGTGCCGACGCTCGCAATCGTCGCCGCGAGTGTCAGCGTGATCCAGAGCGGGCCGATCACGGTACGCCGGTAGCGCAGCGAAATGTCCATCAGGGCGAGCGTGCCCCAACGATCGAACCGCGCCGCCTGGGCAAGGACCTCCTTCGCTGCAAGCTGAATTCGACGGCCCCTTCCGATTCCGGCGTTCCGATGGCGCGACAGGATAGCAGATCGCGGCCTGTTGGCCGATCGTCTCTATCCGCCCGCTCCGCGCGGGGCAATCAACCGTACGGATGATCTGGGCCGAAGTCAGGCTCGCTTGCCGCGCCGGACACCGCGCCGACGGTCCTTGACCACCGGTTTTGGCGCCAATTCCGGCATCTCCGCCTGCACTTCGCGATAGCGCGCCAGCATCCGCTCAAAGCTCGCATTCAGCGTCTCGGCGATGTCGGGACGCTTCTCAAGACTGGCCAAGATCGCCGCTGCGGCCTCGATGGTCGAGAGCCCGTCTTTCCGCGGCTCCTTGCGCAGGCGCCCGTAGCGCGAGGGGGCGGCCGGGTTCAGGATGACGCGCTGGCATTTCAGCATCCAGGGGTTGCGCCACCACAGTGCCTTGGCCTGGCTCCAGGTGCCGTCGAGCAGCACCACGCCTTCGAGCTTGCCCAGGATCGCACGCTGATTCTCGGCGATCTCGCCCTTGCGGTTCAGCGCCAATATCTCGCCCTCGGCGTCGAGATCGGCGGCGCGTGCCGATCCAAGATAGAGCACGGCCCAGTAAGAGGCGTTCTCGATCGGCTGCCCCAGCGCCTTGGACAGGCTCGGCCAGGACAGGCCGACCCGCACCGTGGCTCCGGCGAAATGCTTCGCAAGCAACCGTGCGGTGCCGAGCGCCCTGTCCTGCTCCTGCGGATGCTGCAGGATCAGGAGCCCAAGCCGGCTCTTTTCGATCGGCGTGACGCTGTCGCAGATGCACAGCGGCATCGGCTTCTGGCAGTGCGGGCATTCGGGGATCGGATCGGCCGGCGCAGCGGCGGTGGGGTTCGACATGGTTGCCGCTATACGCTTTGCACGGCGGTTCAACAACCCGCCTATTCAGCCGGCGCGGCCAGCGGGCGCGGCTCGGAGCGCCGGCGCAGCCGGTCGATCAGCAGGTAGATCACCGGCGTGGTGTAGAGCGTCAGGATCTGCGAGACGAACAGCCCGCCGATGATGGTGATGCCGAGCGGGCGGCGGAGCTCCGTGCCGGGCCCGGTCGCGACCACCAGCGGAATGCCGGCGAACAATGCCGCCATGGTCGTCATCAGGATCGGGCGGAAGCGCGCCTGGCAGGCCTCGAAGATCGCCTCCGCCGAAGACAGGCCGCGCTGGCGCTCGGCATCGAGCGCGAAATCCACCATCATGATGCCGTTCTTCTTGACGATGCCGATCAACAGGATGATGCCGACGAAGGCGATCACCGTCAGCGGCGTATTCGTGATCTGAAGCGCAAGAAGAGCGCCGAGGCCCGCCGAGGGCAGCGTCGAGATAATCGTCAGCGGATGGGCGAGGCTCTCATAGAGCACGCCGAGCACGATATACATCGCCACCAGCGCGCCGAGGATCAGGAGCGGCTGGCGGCCGCTGGTCTTGGCGAAATCGCCGGCATTGCCGTCAAAACTGCCGCGGATGCCTTCCGGCATGTGCAGCTCCTCGACCGCGCGCTGGATGCTCTGCGTTGCGGCCTGGAGCGGTGCGTCCGGCAACAGGTTGAACGACACCGTGGTCGATGGGAACGACTGCGAATGATAGACCGCGAGCGCGGCGAGCCCGCGCGTCGCATGCACCACGGCGGAAAGCGGCACCTGCGCGTCGCCCGCGCCGGCGACATAGATGCGATCGAGATTGGACGGGTCGACCTGGAATTTCGGGTCGATCTCCAGCACGGTCATGTACTGGTTGCGCTGGGTGTAGATGATCCCGATCTGCCGCTGCGAGAACGCGTTGTTCAACGCGTTGTCGATATCTTGGACCCGGACGCCGAGCGCCGAGGCCTTCTGGCGGTCGATGGACAAGGTCAGTTGAAGGCCGCCGGGATCGCGGTCGCTGGAGATGTCGGTGATGCCCTCGACGCTCTCCATGCGCTTGGCCACGATCGGCGCCCACTTCTGCAATAGGCCGAGGTCGGTGCTGGTCAGCGTGTACTGATAGTCGGAATCGCTTTGCCGTCCGCCGGCGCGCACGTCCTGGGCGGCGAACATGAAGAGACGGATGCCAGGCACGGGAAACAGGGCGCGCCTGAGACGGTCGATCACGACCTGCGTCGAGACGTGATCGCGCTCCTCCGGTGGCTTCAGGCTGATGAACATGGTGCCGCGGTTCGAGGTCGCAGCGCCCGGCCCGCCGCCCCCGCTGCCGACCGTCGAGCCGATGCCGGCCACGGCCGGATCCTGCATCACGATATCGGCGAGCCGCTGCTGCAGGCTCAGCATCGACTGGAACGAGATGTCGGCCGAGGCGCGGGTCGCGCCGATGACGAAGCCGGAATCGTCGGTCGGGAAATAACCCTTGGGGATCTTGATGTAGAGCGTCACCGTAAGCGCAATGGTGGCGAAGAACACCAGCAGGGTCAGCAGCGGATATTCCAGCACGGTACGCAAGGTGCGGGTGTAGAAAGCGACGATGCGCGACAGCGAGCCTTCGATGATCCGGTCGAACAGGGTCGCCGTCCCGGACGTGGTCTGCCGGATGTAATGCGCGCAGATCATCGGCGTCACCGTGAGCGACACCAGCGTCGAGACCAGGATCGCGAAGGTCAGTGTCAGCGAGAACTCACGCAGCAGCCGGCCGACGATGCCGTCCATGAAGATCAGCGGCGTGAAGGCCGCGATCAGCGACAGGCTGATCGACACCACGGTGAAGCCGATCTGCCGGGCCCCGTCCAATGCCGCCTGGAGCGGCCGCATGCCTTGCTCGAGATTGCGGTACATGTTCTCGATCATGACGATGGCATCGTCGACCACGAAGCCGACGGAGATCGCCAGCGCCATCAGCGACAGATTGTCGATCGAGAAGCTAGCGACCCACATGCCGGCGCAGGTTCCGGCCAGCGCCAGCGGCACGGAGATGCCGGCCGCGATCGTCGGCGTGAGCCGTCGCAGGAACACGAACACGACGACCATCACCAGAATGGCTGTCGCGAGCAAGGTCCACTGCATGTCGAGCACGCTGGCGCGGATCGTGCTGGTGCGGTCGACCAAAGTGGAAATATCGACGCCGGCCGGAATCCATTGCTTCAGCTCGGGGATCAGCGCCTTCACCCGGTCGACGGTGTCGATGACGTTGGCATCGCCCTGCTTGGTGATCTGGATCAGCACCGCCGGCTGCTTGTTGAACCAGGCGATGGAGCGGGCGTTACGGACGGAGTCCTCGATGTCGGCGACGTCGGAGAGCCGGACGAAATTGCCGTTCGAGCTTTTGATGACGATGTCGCGGAATTCTTTCGCCGTCCGCATCTGCTTGTTGAGCGACAGCGTCTCGCTCTGGCGCTCGCCGTTGAAGATGCCGACCGGACCGAGCGGGTTGGCGTTGATGATCGCGGTCCGCACGTCGTCGGTGGCGATGCCCGCGTTCGACAGCGCGACGGGGTTGAGCTGCACCCGCACCGCCGGCTGATCGGCGCCGGAAACCGTGACGTCGCCGACGCCCGGCACCTGCGAGATGCGCTGCGCCAAAACCGTGTCGGCGACGTCGTAGATCGCGCTCGCCGACAGCGTCTTCGAGGTCAGGGCCAGCACGAACACGGGGGCGCCGGCCGTGTTGGCCTTGCGGAAGCGCGGCAGCGTCGGCAAATCGCTGGGCAGATCGACCAGCGACGCGTTGATCGCCGCCTGCACGTCGCGGGCGGCCTTGTCGATGTTGCGGCCGATGTCGAACTGGAGCTGGATGTTGGTCGTGCCGAGCGACGACGTCGAGGTGATCTGGTTGATGCCCGCGATCTCGCCGAGCCGCCGCTCCAGCGGCGAGGCAACCGTCGCGGCCATCACGGAGGGGTCGGCGCCCGGACGGCTGGCCGAGACGAAGATGGCGGGGAAGTCGACGTTCGGGACCGAGGCGACGGGAAGGAACTCGTAGGCGACGACACCCAGCAGGAACAACCCGATCGACAGCAGCGTGGTCGCGACCGGGCGGCGGATGAAGGGCTCCGAGATCGATGCCATCACTGCATCCCCTCGGTCGCGCCCGCGACAGGCGGCCCGCCGGACTCCGCCGGCGGCAGCGCCTGCTCGAGGCGGCGGTTGATGCGGTCGAGCGCCAGGTAGATCACGGGCGTGGTGTAGAGCGTCAGGAGCTGGCTCAGCAGCAATCCGCCGATGATGGAGATGCCGAGCGGGAAGCGCAGCTCGGCGCCGGTGCCGCTCTCGATCGCCAGCGGCAGCGCGCCGAACAGCGCGGCCAGCGTCGTCATCATGATGGGGCGGAAGCGCAGGAGACAGGCCTGCACGATTGCCTCATTCGGCGACATCCCCTGCCGGCGCTCGGCCTCGAGCGCGAAGTCGATCATCATGATTGCGTTCTTCTTGACGATGCCCATCAGCAGGATGATGCCGATCAGGCCGATGACCGAGAGGTCCTGCCCGCACAGCATCAGCGCCAGGATCGCGCCGACGCCGGCCGAGGGCAGTGTCGAGAGGATCGTGATCGGGTGGATGTAGCTCTCATAGAGCACGCCGAGCACGATGTAGATCGTGATCACCGCGGCCAGCAGCAGCCAGGGTTGTCCCGCGAGTGCCTTGGCGAATTCGGCGGCGTCGCCGGCATAGACGCCGACGATGCTGTTGGGCATCTCGATCCGGGTCTCGATCGTCTTCACGGCCTCGACGGCATCGCCGAGCGCCGCGCCCGGCGCGAGGTTGAAGCTGAGCGAGACCGCCGGGAATTGCGCCTGGTGCGAGATCGCAAGCGGTGCGGTGGTCCGTGTCAATGCCGCCACGGCCGACAGCGGCACTTGCGCGTTAGGCGCGCCGACCGTCGCGCTCGCCCCGCCCGGCAGGTAAAGCTTCGACAGGATCGCGGGATCGCGCTGGTACATCGGCAGCGCCTCCAGCACCACGCGGTACTGGTTGGCCTGGCCGTAGATGGTCGAGATCTGGCGCTGCGCGAAGGCGTCGTTGAGCGTGTCGGTGATGCCCTGCAGGCTGACGCCGAGCTGCCCGGCGCGGGTGCGGTCGACCGTGAGCTGCGCCCGCAATCCGCCTTCTTGCGCCTCCGAGGAGACGTCGCGGAACAGCGGATCGCGCCGCATCTCGGCGACCAGCTTGCGCGCCCATTCCGACACCAGCGCAGCGTCGGTGCCGGTCAGCGTGTACTGGTATTGCGAGCGGCTCGACTGGGTCGAGATCTGTACGTCCTGGACCGGCTGGAAATAGACGGTCATGCCGGGGATGCCCGACACCCTCTCCTTCAGTCGGGTGATAACCACGCTAACATCGTCGCGCCGCTCGCCACGAGGTTTCAGCGTCATGACAAGACGCCCGACATTGGTGGTGGGGTTGACCGAGCCGGCGCCGATGACCGAGACCACGGCGGTCACGTCAGGGTCAACCTTGATGGCGTCGGCGGCCTCGCCCTGCCGCTTCTGCATCTCCGCGAACGACACGTCGGGCCCGGCTTCCGTCACCGCCGTGATCGAGGCGGTGTCCTGCAGCGGCAGGAAGCCCTTGGGGGCAACAACGTAAAGCACGAGGGTCGCAACCAGTGTGGCGAAGGTCACGACCAGCGTGGCGCGCTGGCGTTCCAGCACCCACAGAAGCGTCCGATGATAGGCCTCGACGGTTCGGTCGATGAAGCGGCTGATCGCAGCCAGTCCCGGTACCGCCAGTTCCTCATGCGCATGGCGCAGCAGGCGCGAGCACATCATCGGCGTCAGCGTCAGCGAGACCACGGCCGAGGTCACGACCGCGATCGTCAGCGTCAGCGCGAATTCGCGGAACATGCGGCCGACGAGGCCCGACATGAACAGCAGCGGGATGAACACCGCGATCAGCGAGACCGTCAGCGAGATCACGGTGAAGCCGATTTCGCTGGCGCCCTTCAGCGAAGCCTCCATCGCGCTGTCGCCGTTCTCCATGTGGCGGACGATGTTCTCGATCATCACGATGGCGTCGTCGACGACGAAGCCGGTGCCGATGGTGAGCGCCATCAGCGACAGATTGTCGAGGCTGAAGCCGGCGAAATACATGATGCCGAAGCTGGTGATCAGCGACAGCGGCAGCGCCACGCCCGCGATCAGGGTTGCCCGCAACGACCGCAGGAACAGCAGCACGACCAGCGTCACCAGCACGACGCTGAGGATCAGCGTGAACTGCACGTCATGGACCGAGGCACGGATGGTGACGGTGCGGTCGGAGACGATTGTGAGGTTCACGCCGGCCGGGATAGCGCGCTGGACCTTTGGGATTTCCGCGCGGATCTGGCTGACGACGTCGATCACGTTGGCGCCGGGTTGACGCTGGATGTCGATGATCACGGCCGGCGAGCCCTGATACCAGCCGCCGGTGCGGTCGTTCTCGAGGCCATCGACGATCTGCGCGACGTCGGCGATGGTGACGGGCGAGCCGTTGCGGTAGGCGATGATAACAGGCTTGTAGGCGTCGGCGGCGGCGATCTGGTCGTTGGCGGCGATGATGTAGGATTGCTGCGCGCCGTCGAGCGAGCCTTTCGGCCCCGAGACGTTGGCATTGGCGATCGCGGTGCGCAGGTCCTCCATGGCGATGCCATAGGCAGCTAACCGCGCCAGATCCGCCTGGATACGAACCGCCGGCTTCAACCCGCCCAGGACCGAGACGCGACCGACGCCCGAAATCTGGCTCAGCCGCTGCGCCAGAAGCGTGTCGGCGATGTCGCTCATCGCCCGCAACGAGATCGTGTCGGAGCGCAGCGCCAAAGTCATCACCGGCGCGTCGGCGGGGTTCACCTTGGCGTAGGTCGGCGGATAAGGCAGGGTTTTTGGCAAAACGCCGGCCGCCGCGTTGATGGCGGCCTGCACGTCCTGGGTCGCGCCGTCGATGTCGCGGTTGAGATCGAACTGGAGCGAGATCTGGCTGACGCCGAACGAGCTCGTCGAGTTCATCGCCGACAGCGACGGGATCTGGCCGAGCTGCCGCTCCAGCGGCGCGGTGATCAGCGAGGCGATCACGTCGGGGCTCGCGCCCGGAAGCTGCGTCGTCACCTGCACGGTCGGGAAATCGACCTGCGGCAGCGCAGAGACCGGCAGCGCGAAATAGCCCAGCAGTCCGCCGATCAGAAGCGCGATGCCGAGCAGCGAGGTCGCGATCGGCCGTCGGATGAAGGGTTCGGAGACGCCCATGGGATACGCCTGCCGCTCAGGCGGCTGTTGTCGGGATCATGGCTGCTTGGCTCCACTTCCCGCTGCCCCAGGACTTGGCGGAGGACTTGGCGGAGGACTTGGCGGAGGACTTGGCGGAGGCCCCGGTGCCGGCCCGGTCTGGCCCTTCTGGTCGCCTTCGCTGCTGCTTTGCTTCGCGCGGTGCTCGCCGTCCTTGCCTTGTCCGTCCTTCTGGCCGTCTTTTGCACCATCCTTCTTCTGACCGTCCGGCCCGCGCGAGCGCTTGCGTGGCGCGAGATCGGCCGACGGGGTCTGGTCGTCGCGGCCGACGACCACCTTGGAGCCGTCGGACAGATTGGCAAAGCCCGTGGTGACGACCTTGTCTGTCGCCGACAGGCCGCTGGCGATGACGGCGTCGTGCTCGTTCTGCTGGGTCACCGTCACCGGCTTGGCCGAGACGACATTGTCCTCGCCGATCACATAGCTGAAGGTGCCGATCGGTCCGCGCTGCACCGCCGATGTCGGCACCACCAACGCCTGCATCAGCGTCTCGACCTTGAGGCGGACATTGACGAACTGGCCCGGCCAGAGCTGGTAATTGGCGTTGGGGAATTCCGCCTTGAGCTTGAGCGTGCCGGTGGTCTGGTCGACCTGGTTGTCGATGCCGGTCAGCTTGCCGGTATCGATCACGGTGACGCCGTCATTGCCGAACACGTCGACCGCAAGAGCACCCTTGGCGGCAGCCGCATTGACGCGCATGATCTGCTGCTGCGGCAGGCTGAACCACACCGCGATCGGCTGCAATTGCGTGATCACCACGAGACCGATCGTGTCGGCGGCGTGGATGATGTTGCCCTGGTCGACCTGGCGCAGGCCGGCGCGGCCCGAAAGCGGCGCCACGATCTTGGTGTAGCTCAGCGTCGCCGCCGCGTTGTCGATCGCGGCCTGGTCGGCCTTCACCAGCGCCTCGGTCTGCGCGACCGCGGCGCGCTGGGTGTCGGCCTGCTGCTTGGAGCCGGCATTGGACGCCGCGAGCTGCTCGTAGCGCGTCAGGTCGATGCGCTGGTTGGCGAGCTGGGCCTGGTCCTGCGCCTTCTTGGCGACGGCCTGGTCATACGTCGCCTGGTACAGCGCGGGATCGATCTCGCCGACCACGTCGCCCTTCTTGACGTCCTGGCCTTCGGTGAAATTCACCGCAATCAGCTTGCCGTCGACCTGCGAGCGCACGGTCACGGTGTTGAGCGCGCGGATCGCGCCGACGCCGTCGAGATAGACCGGCACATCCTGGACGCGCGGGGTTGCCGCCAGCACCGGCACCGGCAAATCGGGGCGCTGATTGCGACCGTTCGCCTGCTGCGGCTGCTGATGCCAGACGGTCCAGCCGAGATAGCCGAGGCCGCCGAGGATCGCCAGCGTGATCAAGATCATGATGAAGCCGCGCCCGCGCGACTTCTTCGCCGTTCCCTCCTTCGCGCCTTGCTTCGTATCCGGCTTAAAGAGCATTGACCGGTTTCTCCATTCGCGGCTCCCAGCCGCCGCCGAGCGCCTGATACAGGCTGACGATGGCAAGAAGCCGTGCGAGTTGGGCCTGCCACAGCGCGTCTTCCGCCTGAAATAGTGTCTGCTGGACGTTCAGCACGGTCACGATGTCGGCGGTGCCGGCGCGCAATTGCTGCTCGGCAAGATCGAACGCGCGCTTCGAGGAGGTAACGACATCGCGCTGCAATTGCAGCTTGATCGTGGTTTGCTTGATCGAGTACAGCGCATTGTCGACGTCGGCAAAGGACTGGACGATGGTCTTGCGGTAGGTCTGGAGCAATTCATCTTGCCGCGCCTTCGCGAATTCGAAATTGCCGAGGATCTTGCCACCGTCGAAGATCGGTTGCGTCGCGCTGCCGACGAGCTGGAAGAACGCAGCATGCGGCTGGAACAGCGACACCAGCGCCGAGCTCTGATAGCCACCATTGCCGGTCAGCTGGATGGTCGGAAAGAACTGCGCGCGGGCGTTGCCGATATTCGCGGTCGCCGAGGCAAGCTGCGCCTCCTGCCGGCGGATGTCGGGCCGCTGCGTCAAAATCTCCGACGGCAGGCCCGGCGTCACGCGCGGGATCGCGATCTTGTTCAGGGAGCCGCCGAGCACGCGTACGCTCTCCGGCGGCCGCGACACCAGCACGGCGAGCGCGTTGATGTTCTGGTCGAGCGTCTGGCGCAGCGGCGGCACCAGCGCCTTCTGGTTGGCGACCACGCTCTCTTGCTGGGCGACATCGAGGTCGGTCCCGGTGCCGGCCTTGCGGCGCTCGCGAATGGCATCAAGGATGCGCTGCGCGCTGGCGATGTTATTCTGGGCGGTGCGTAGCCGGTCCTGCGAGGCCAGCACCTGGAAATAGGCGTTGGCGACGCCGGCGAGCGTCGTCAGCGCAACGACGTCGCGATCGAAGCGATTGGCATTCGCCGTTTCTTCCGCCGTTTGCAGCGCATCGCGGTTCTGGCCCCAGAAGTCGAGCTGGTAGCTCGCGCTGAGCGAAGCCTGGTAGTTGACGACCTCACGGCCGCCATTGGTGAGCCCCGAGGCGGAGGAGCCAGAGGTGCGCGAATAAGCCTCCTGCCCAGTGCCGGACAAGCTCGGCAGCAGCGCCGCGCCCGCCTGCCGCGCCTGGGCGTCGGCCTCGACGATGCGCGAGACGGCGGCGGCGATGTCGAGGTTGACGGTGTGCGCCTCCTCCATCAGTTGCGTCAGCTCCGCCGAGCGGAAGCTGCGCCACCAATCCAGCGCGGGCGGCGCATCGGCCTTGCCGGCGTATTTGTACTGCGTGGGAACGTCGAGCGCGGGATCCGGAAGATCCTGCGTCAGCACGCAAGCGCCTGAGCCCGCGGCGAGGCAAGTGACCGCAAGCCAGCGCGCCGCACGACGCGTCCGGGACGTGGCGCCTGGAGACCGCCGCGCGGCGGCCGCAGGAACATCCTGTGTCACATGCACCCCCCGCCGGGCAGATCGAGCCGCCACCGCGCAGTCGGATTAGCCGATTCGCGGCCGGGCAGTCGGGGGGCTTTGGACAACTCGTTCACAAGGTGATGCTTTCTGCGCAATCTGACGCCCATACTAGCCGGGCGCGGAACAGCGGGACAGTCCCGCAGGTGCGAAATGACCGCCAAAGCCCGACGATCGTAAAACTATGAAAATGCAAAAGGCTGCTGTCCTGCAGGAGTTTCTTGGATTACATAGCCATTCCAGCGTGCGTTCAAGCTTACCAAGATTTCATGTGATATTGCGGCCACACCGACGCCGCCCCCTTCAATCCAATGCCACCGCTCGCGATGCGGCTTCAACCCAGTCCTGGCCAAGTCGATCTCACGCGCTCGTCGATCGTCGAAAACGAATAGGCATTGCTCGTGCAGATATGTCTGCCGCCTTCCGCACGCTATCCACGCTCGTCGACATCGACGCGTCCCGTCTAAGGCGAGAAATGAACGTGAGGGGTGCTGACGACGACCGTTATCTTCCATGTTCCGGCAGAGGCCGGTCATATCCATCTACCGATACCCCGTCGCGCGGCCCAGCACTGCCATGGTGCCCTCTCCTCTCAAAATCACTGCTTCAGCGGACATTTCGGTCCGCTTCGCCGCAGCGCAAAAGCCTTCCCCTTTGGCTTCCCAAGCACTAGGTTCTGGCCAACCTGATCAACCCCTTTGCCAGTGATTTCCCCTGACATGACCATCAAAGACGACGTTGTCGAAGCCATCGGCAACACCCCGCTGATCAAGCTCAAGCGCGCCTCGGAATTGACCGGCTGCACCATCCTGGGCAAGGCCGAGTTCATGAATCCGGGCCAGTCGGTGAAGGACCGCGCCGGCAAATGGATGATCCTGGAGGCCGAGAAGCGCGGCGAGCTCAAGCCCGGCGGCCTCGTGGTGGAAGCGACCGCCGGCAATACCGGCATCGGCCTTGCGGTCGTCGCGAGCGCCCGCGGCTACCGCACGCTGATCGTGATCCCTGAGACGCAGAGCCAGGAGAAGAAGGATTTTCTGAAGCTGTGCGGCGCCGAGCTCTTGGAATCGCCTGCACTGCCCTATGCCAATCCGAACAATTACCAGCATATCGGCCGCCGTCTCGCCGACGAACTGCGCAAGACCGAGCCGAACGGCGTGCTGTTCGCCGACCAGTGGAACAACCTCGACAATGCGAAAGCGCATTACGAGTCCACGGGTCCCGAGATCTGGGAGCAGACCGGCGGCAAGGTCGACGGTTTCGTCTGCTCGGTCGGCAGCGGCGGCACGCTGGCCGGCATCAGCCGCTATCTGAAAGAGAAGAACAAGGACGTCAGGATCGCCTGCGCCGATCCGCATGGCGCCGGCATGTATGAATACTTCAGAACGGGCGATGCCAAGGCGACGCCGGGCGGCTCGATCACCGAGGGCATCGGCCTCAACCGGGCGACCGCAATCGTCGAGAGCGCGAAGGTCGATGACGCCTATCTCATTCCTGATGCCGAAGCGGTCACGGTTATCTACGAACTACTCCAGCACGAAGGCCTGTGCCTCGGCGGCTCGACCGGCATCAACGTGGTCGGCGCGATGCGTCTCGCAAAACAGCTCGGGCCCGGCAAGACGATCGTCACCGTGCTCTGCGATTCCGGCAGCCGTTACCAGTCGAAGCTGTTCAACGCGGACTTCATGCGCGCCAAGAACCTTCCGGTGCCGGAATGGCTGGAGAAGCGCAGCAACATCAAGCTGCCGTTCGTCTGAAACGTTCTGAAAGCGGGCCGTCTAGCTCCAGGTCGGCCGCGACGATCCCTGCGACACCCGCGCGAGACGCTCGTTCGATAGCGAGGGCTTGACCTCGCGCATGCGCGGCGGGAGGGGAGTGCCGTAGGAGTGTTCGCTGTCGCCGCTCGGCCAGAACGTGAGAGCGAGCATCAGCGCGAGATTGACGAGCGCGCCGACCGCCGTTGCCTGGTGCTCCTGCCCGATCGCCCAGGCCGGAAACCGGCCCGCGACGACATGGTCGACGATCATGAACGCGAACCAGGCCGGAATCACGCAGACCGGATCCCAGCCGATGTCGCGGATGCGCATCGATTGCAGCGTGAAGGTCGCAGCTCCGAAGAAGACGATCGCAGCGATGATCGCCCAGCTCCTGGTGAGGTCTTCCGGCCGGATCGCGCCGGGCGAGGTGTTGCGCAGCACGGCCATCGCGATCGCAAAGCAGATCGCCGTCATCACAATCGCAAGCGCGACCGAGGCGAGGAAGAAATGCAATCGCCCGAGCCGCGCGTTCAAGCCGAAGACGAAACCGAGCATTGGCGCACCCTTTGGGCGCCATATGCACAGAAATAGCTTTCGCAGCCATGAACCGATACGGGCGCGCGCCGGCGCATGGTTTCCGGAAGACTAAGCTGGCCTGCGCAATTTGAGGCTTCGCCGGGGACGGCAGGGTCAGGCGCCCTCGCCGCCCTGCGAAGCCGAGGCACAATAATCGCGCCAGAACTGGCGATAACCGGCCTCGACCCTTTGCGTGTAGATTTCGACATTGCCGGCGGGCGAACTCGCGATCCGAGCCGGCAAGTCCGCGCGCAACTTCGCCAGATGCGCCGGCTGTGCCGCATATTTGCAGGCGATCGCGGCATAGCCCTCGTCATCCTCGGCGACCCAGTCGTCGAGACCGACGGCGGCCACGATGGAGCCGCCGGCGCGCGATGAGGCGCCGTTGCCGAGCTTGGCCACGACCGGAACGCCCGCATAGAGCGATTCCCAGGTGCTGACGCCGCCGTTTTGCGGGAACGTGTCGAGGGAAATGTCGATCTTCGCAAAGGCGAGCAGATGCTCGTGGCGCGGGGACGAGCCCAGGCAGGTGACATTCTCTTCGGCAATGCCCTGTGCCACCAACCGCGCGACCAGGCTGTCACGCAGCAAGGGATCGTCAAGCAGGGTATGCTTGATGATGATCCTCGATCCGGTCACTTCTCGCATCACGTTCGACCACACGCGGATGGCCTCGTCCGAGATCTTGTAGATGCGGTTGAACACACCGAAGGTCACATAGCCGTTGCGGAGCATGGGAAGCTCCGAAGGCGGCATATCCAGGATGGGATCGGTCGTGATCAGGCACGGCAGATCATGAACCTTTTCGGCCAACAGATGGCGAGCCGATTGCGGAATGAAAATCGGGTCCGCAAGCACGTAGTCCATGGTCTGAAGGCCGGTACCTGTGGCGTGTCCGAAACCCGTGACCTGGATGGGAGCGGGCTTCCGCGCGAAGACCTGAAGCCTGTTGCCGGTCGTATGCCCGGACACGTCGATCAGGATATCGACCTTGTCGGCCTGGATACGATCGGCCAGCTCGTCGTCCGAAAGCTGCCAGGCGTCGACCCAAACGTCCGCCATCGACTTGAACTTGGCGGTCATCTCATCCTGCGTCGGCCAACACGAATAGCAGACGATCTCGAACCTGGCGTGATCATGATGACGCAGCACCGGCAAAAGGCCGAATGCCGCCGAATGGTACCAGAACTCGGCCGCAACATAACCGATCACGATCCGCCGATCGGGATCGAGCTGCCGGGGTGAGAGCTTCCTTTGCGGCCACTTGGCGCTGATCGCTTCCCACCAATGTTTTCGCGCGGCCTGCTGGACCGCGAAATCGGCATCGGCGAGAAAGTCCAGAAAATAGATCTTCCGCGCGATCAAGTCCGCATCCGGCGTGATTGCCAGCGCGGCGTCGAGATGTTCGATCGCGGATGCGATCTCTCCCCGCTGTGCAAAACAGGCACTCAGCAGCGTCATCGCGATCGCGGAGCGCGGATTTTCCTCGAGCAAGGTCGTGCAGGCCAAGATCGCCTGCGCCGTATTCCCTGCGTTGAGCGAGACTTTCGCCTTCCCCTCCAAGGCCACCTCGAGCTTGGGCGAAAGCGCAAGTGCCGCATCAAAATCCGCGGCCGCCTGCTCCAACCGCGACAGCTCAAGATAGAGCCGTCCGCGGTGCGCGAGGGCCTTGGCCGAATTGGGCCTGATCGCGAGCGCCGCTGCGAGCGCGGCTTCCGCCTCATCGTAGTGCTTGAGGTCAATACTGACCGTGCCTTTGCCGACGAGCGCTTCCGCGTGACGTGGCTGAAACAACAAAGCGCGATCGAAACTTTGCTTGGCGCGATCAAGCCGGTGCAGCGCCAGCTCGGCAATGCCACGATTGCAAAGCGCGTCGGCATAGTCCGGCTTCAGCGCAATGGCGCGATCGTACAGTTCGATGGCCTGTTCGGGCAGGCTCATGTGGAGCAAGGTATTGCCAAGGCTGGTCAGGGCCAGCGTAAAATTCGGCTTCAGTGCGATCGCCTTCTCCTGATAACCGCGGGCGGCCTCAAATTGCCTGAGGTCGATGTGCACGGTCGCGAGATTGTTATGGGCCTCGTGCGAACGCGGATCGATCGTGATCGCGCGCTCGAGCAGCTGTCGCGCCTCCTCCAGGCGCCCGCCCTGACGCACGCACAGGCCGAGCAGGTGCGTGGCGTCGAAATGATCGGGAACAGCTTGCAGGATCTGACGGCAGAGCGCATCTGTCTCAGCATATCGGCCCTGGCCATAGGCGCTCGCCGCGGCAGCGATGACGGCGTCCGCCTGCTTCTTCAATTTCTTCTGCAATCGCGCGT
Source organism: Bradyrhizobium nivariense (assembly GCF_029846715.1). GTDB lineage: Bacteria > Pseudomonadota > Alphaproteobacteria > Rhizobiales > Xanthobacteraceae > Bradyrhizobium. The sequence goes on along the minus strand of NZ_JARVWW010000006.1, from coordinate 146,428 downwards.
TCTGGAATGCGCGCGCGCCGGCGCCGCTGCTCTGCAAGGTTTCTCTCCGGAGAATGGCCCGGGAGAGTCTAGCTGATTCGCAAGCCTGGCCGGCCGGTCAGCCCGACCGGCAGCGTCCGGATGTCCCGGTGCTCACCGCAGGAACCGGGTCAGGAACAGCTTCGTGCGGGCTGCCTACGCAACGTCGCCACTTTCCGAAGCCGCGGCACAATAGTCGCGCCAGAACTGGCGATAACCCGCTTCGACCTCGCGCGTGTAGATTTCGACATTGCCGGCGGACGAATTCGCAATCCGGGCCGGCAAATCCGCGCGCAGTTTCGCCAGATGAGCGGGCTGCGCCGCATATCGGCAGGCGATCTCGATATAGCCTTCGTCATCCTCGGCGACCCAGTCGCCGAGGCCGACGGCGGCCACGATGGAGGCGCCGGCACGCGAGGAGGCGCCGTTGCCGAGCTTGGCCACGACCGGAACGCCCTTGTAGAGCGATTCCCAGGTGCTGATGCCGCCATTTTGCGGGAACGTGTCGAGGGAAATATCGACGTCGGCAAAGGCCAGCAGATGGTCATTGCGCGAGGTCGAGCCCATGCAGGTGATATTCTCCTCGGCAATGCCCTGCGCCACGAAACGCGCGATCAGGCTATCGCGCAGCAAGGGGTCGTCGAGCAAGCCGTGCTTGAGGATGATCTTGGATCCCGGCACCTCTCGCATCACGCGCGACCACACACGGATCGCGTCATCCGAAATCTTGTAGATGCGGTTGAACACGCCGAAGGTGACGTAGCCGTTGCGGAGCATCGGCAGCTCTGAAGGCTGCACATCCGAGATGGGTTCAATCGTGATCAGGCACGGCAGATCGTGGATTTTCTCGGCAAACAAATGCCGAACCGATGGTGGAATGAAAATGGGATCCGCGAGCACATAGTCCATGGTCTGAAGACCCGTGCCCGTCGCGTGTCCGAAGCCCGTGACCTGGATGGGGGCCGGCTTCCGCGCGAAAACATGGAGCCTGTTACCGGTCGTGTGGCCCGAAACGTCGATCAGGATATCGACGTGGTCGGCCTGAATACGATCGGCCAGTTCGTCGTCCGACAGCTGCCAGGCGTCGACCCAGACGTCCGCCAGCGACTTGAACTTGGCGGTGTACTCATCCTGTGCCGGCCAGCAATAATAGCAGATGATTTCAAATCTGGCGTGATCATGATGGCTCAACACCGGCAGCAGGGTGAGCCCCGCCGAGTGCTGCCGGAATTCAGCAGCAACATAGCCGACCACAATCCGCTTTTCCGGATCGAGCGGTCGCTTCGGCAGTTGCCTTTGCGTCAACTTGGCGCCGATCAAGTCCCACCAATCTCTTCGCACCGCCTGCTGGACTACGAAATCGGCCTCGGCGCGGTAGTCCTGCAAGAAGATCTTGCCCCTGATCGCGTCCGAATAGTCCGGCCTTATCGCCAGCGCAGCATCGAGATATTCGATCGCGGTGTCGATCTCTCCCTGGTTTGAATAAGCGAATCCCATCAGTGCCACCCCGATCTCGGAGCGCGGATTTTGCTCGATCAAGGTCGTGGCGGCCGCAATGGCCTGCGCCGTCTTTCCCTGGAGGAGGCAAGTCTGCGCCTTGCCCCGGAGGGCCAGTTCGAGCTTGGGCGAAATCGCAAGCGCCGCATCGAAATCCGCAAGCGCCTGGTCCAGTCGCGACAGTTCGAAATGGAGCCGCCCACGCTGGGCCAGAATCCTCGGCGAGCCGGGCTTGATCGCGAGCGCCAGGGCAAACTTGGCTGCCGCCTCGTCGTGGTGGCGGAGCTCCATGCTGACCATGCCCTTGCCGACGATTGCCTCCGCGTGATGCGGCTGAAACAGCAGGGCGCGATCGAAACTGTCCTTGGCGCGCGCGAACTGTCCAATCATCATCTCGACCATGCCGCGATTGCAGAACGCATCGGCACAGTCCGGCTTGGCTTTGATCGCGCGCTCGTGCAGCTCGATCGCCTGTCCGAACAGCCCCAGATGCATCAGCGTGTTGCCGAGATTGGTCAGCGCGACGGCGAAATTCGGCTTCAGCGCGATGGCCCTCTCCTGGCATCGCCGCGCCTCTTCGTAGTTGCCGAGGTCGAAATGCACGGTCGCGAGGTTGTTATGGGCATCGTGCAGACGCGGATCGAGTGCAATCACGCGCTCAAGCAGCTGTTGCGCCTCCTCCAGGCGCCGGCCGTCATGCGCGCACATGCCGAGCAGGTGCGTAGCGTCGACATGATCCGGCAGCGCTTTCAGGATCTCGCGGCAGAGCGCCTCGGTCTCGGCATATCGGCCCTGGCCATAGGCGGCGGCCGCAGCGGAGAGGACGGCGTCCGCCTGCTTCATCAACTTCTTCTGCAATCGCGCGTTCTGGAATGCGCGCGCGCCGGCGCCGCTGCTCTGCAAGGTGTCTCTCCGGAGGATGGCCCGGCGAGAGTCTAACTGATTCGCAAGCCTGGCCGGCCGGTCAGCTGGCGCGGTGATACCCCGGGATTTCCCGGGGCTCCGGAGCCGCGGCACAATAGTCGCGCCAGAACCGGCGGTAGGCCGCTTCGACCTCGCGCGTGTAGAGCTCGACGTTGCCGGCGGGCGAACTCGCGATCCGGGACGGCAGGTCCGCGCGCAACTTTGCCAGATGCGCCGGCTGTGCCGCATATTTGCAGGCGATCGCGGCATAGCCGTCGTCGTCCTCTGCGACCCAGTCGTCGAGACCAATGGCAGCCACGATCGACCCGCTGGCACGCGACGAGGCGCCGTTGCCGAGCTTGGCCACGACCGGAACGCCCGCATAGAGCGATTCCCAGGTGCTGACGCCGCCGTTTTGCGGGAACGTATCGAGCGATATGTCGACCTTCGCAAAGGCGAGCAGATGCGCGTGACGCGAGGTCGAGCCCAGGCAGATGACGTTCTCCTCGGCAATGCCCTGCGCCACGAACCGCGCGACCAGGCTGTCGCGCAGCAAGGGATCGTCAAGCAGGGTATGCTTGATGACGATCTTTGATCCGGTCACCTCGCGCATCACTTTCGCCCACACGCGGATGGCCTCGTCCGATATCTTGTAGATGCGGTTGAACACGCCGAAGGTCACATAGCCGTTGCAGAGCATGGGAGGCTCCGAAGGCGGCACGTCCAGGATGGGATCGATCGTGATCAGGCACGGCAGATCGTAGACCTTTTCGGCCAGCAGATGGCGAGCCGATTGCGGAATGAAGATGGGATCCGCGAGCACATGGTCCATGGTCTGAAGGCCGGTACCTGTGGCGTGTCCGAAACCCGTGACCTGGATGGGGGCCGGCTTGCGGGCGAAGACATGGAGCCTGTTGCCGGTCGAATGCCCGGACACGTCGATCAGAATATCGATCCCGTCGGCCTGGATGCGATCGGCCAGCTCATCGTCCGAAAGCTGCCAGGCGTCGACCCAGATGTCCGCCATCGACTTGAATTTGTCGGTTATCTCATCTCGTAGCGGCGAGCACGAATAGCAGACGATCTCGAACCTGGCGTGATCATGATGGCGCAGCACCGGTAACAGAGCGAACGCTGCCGAGTGGTTCCTGAATTCGGAAGCGACATATCCGATCAAGATCCGCTTGTCCGGATCGAGCTTGCGAGGCGACAGCGCCCTTTGCGGCAATTTGGCGCCGATCGCTTCCCACCAATGTTTTCGCGCGGCCTGCTGGACCGCAAAATCGGCGTCGGGGAGATAGTCCAGAAAGAAGATCTTCCGCCCGATCAAGTCCGCATAATCAGGCGCGATGGCCAGCCCCGCGTCGAGATGTTCGAGCGCCGTCGCGATGTCTCCCTGGCTGGCATAGCAGGAAGCCAGGAGCGCAACTCCGATGTCGGATCGCGGATTTTCCTCGAGCAAGGTCTTGACGGCCGCAATCGCCTCCGCCGTGTTGCCCTTGAGAATGTTGACTTGCGCCTTTCCCTGCAAGGCCACTTCGAGCCTTGGCGAAAGCGCCAGCGCCGCATCGAAGTCCGCGAGCGCCTGCTCCAGCCGCGACAGATCGAGATTGAGCCGTCCGCGCTGCGCCAGAATCTTCGGTGAATCCGGCTTGATCGCCAGCCCCGCCGCGACGGCTGCCGCCGCCTCTTCGTAGTGCCGGAGCTCGATGCACACCATGCCCTTGCCCGCGATCGCTTCCGCATGACGTGGCTGAAACACGAGGGCGCGGTCGAAACTCTCCTTGGCGCGCTGGAACTGGCCCTTGATCAGCTCCGCCATGCCACGATTGCAAAATGCATCGGCATAGTCCGGCTTCAGCCGAATGGCGCGATCGTGCAGCTCGATAGCCTGCTCGCCGAGGCCCATGTGCAGCAGCGTATTGCCGAGATTGGTCAAGGCGATCGGAGAATTCGGCTTCAGCGCAATCGCCTTCTCCTGGCATGCGCGGGCGTCCTGAAATTTTTGAAGATTGAAATACACTGCCCCGAGATTACCATGGGCATCGGGCGAACGCGGATCGAGCACGGTCGCGCGCTCGAGCAGCTGTTGCGCCTCTTCGAGCCGCCCGCCATCATACGCGCGCAGGCCGAGCAGGTGCGCGGCGTCGAAATGATCCGGAACCTCCTTCAGAATCTCGCGGCAGAGCGTCTCGACCTCTGCATATCTGCCCTGCCCGAGTGCCTGAACCGCGAGGGACATGACGGCGTCCGCCTGCTTCTTCAACTTCTTTTGCAATCGCGCGTTCTGGAATGCGCGCGCGCCGGCGCTGCTCTGCAAAGTCTCTCTCCGGAGTGTGGCCCGAAAAGAGGCTAGCCGATTCGCATGGTGCCAAGCTGGCGGGTCAGTTAGACCAGCTACGCCACCGGATTGCGGGTGCTCAGCGCAGGATCTGGCTCAGGAACAGTTTTGTGCGGGCGTGCTGCGGGGCCGCGAAGAACTCGTTGGGCGTGTTGGCTTCGATGATCTGCCCGGCATCCATGAACACCACGCGGTTGGCGACCTCGCGGGCAAAGCCCATCTCGTGGGTGACGACCAGCATGGTCATGCCCTCCTCGGCGAGGTCGACCATGGTGTCCAGCACTTCCTTGACCATTTCGGGGTCGAGCGCCGAGGTCGGCTCGTCGAACAGCATCACCTTCGGATTCATGGTCAGCGCGCGCGCGATCGCGACGCGCTGCTGCTGACCGCCGGACATCTGACCCGGAAACTTGTTGGCCTGGTGCGGGATCTTGACCCGCTCCAGAAACTTCATCGCGGCCGCCTCGGCGTCCCTCTTTGGGATGTTCCGCACCCAGATCGGCGCCAGCGTGCAATTGTCCAGAACGGTCAGATGCGGGAACAGGTTGAAGCTCTGGAACACCATGCCGACTTCGCGCCGCACGGCGTCGACGTGCTTCAGGTTCGGCCCGAGCTCGATGCCGTCAACGACGATCTCGCCCTCCTGGAATTCCTCCAGCGCGTTGATGCAGCGGATCAGCGTCGACTTGCCCGAGCCTGAGGGGCCGCAGATCACGATGCGCTCGCCCTTCCCGACCGCGAGGTCGATGTCGCGCAGCACGTGAAACTCGCCGTACCATTTGTTCAGGCCGGAAATCTTGACGATGGGGTCGGACATGGTGAGCTCGATCAGTTGCGACGGTGAGCGTTGAGGCGGTGCTCGACGAAGAGCGAGTAGCGCGACATTCCAAAGCAGAAGATGAAGTAGATGATCCCGGCGAATGCGAACCCGGTGAACGCGGTCGACGGCGACGACCATTTCGGATCCGAGAACGACGCCCGGAGCGAGCCCAGGAGATCGAACAGCGCCACGATCGAGACCAGCGAAGTGTCCTTGAACAGCGAAATGAAGCTGTTGACGAGGTTCGGAATGACATGGCGCAGTGCCTGCGGCAGCACGATCAGCGAGGTCGTCTTCCACCAGGACAGTCCCAATGCCGCCGCGGCCTCGCCCTGCCCGCGCGGGATCGCGGCCAGCCCGCCGCGGACGTTCTCGGCCTGATAGGCGCCCGTGAACAGCGAAATTCCAATCAGCGCACGCACGAGACCATCAACCGTGAAATTGCCCGGCAGAAACAGCGGCAGCATGTAGGTGGCGAAGAACAACACGGTGATCAGCGGCACGCCGCGCCAGAACTCGATGAAGGCGATCGAGAAGATCCGGATCAGCGGAATGGTCGAGCGGCGGCCAAGCGCCAGCGCAATGCCGATCGGCAGCGAGGTGACGATGCCGGTGACGGAGACCACCAGCGTCACCAGAAGCCCGCCCCACAGGTTCGTCTGTACGATCGGCAGCCCGCCATGATCGAGCCCCATCAGCTTGATCACGATTGCGATGGCGACGAAGGTGGCGATGCTGGATGTCAGGGCCCGCCCGCCGGTGCGAACGCCGCCGCCGAGAACGAAGGCGACCAGGGAGACGATCGCGGCCGTGATGGCGAAATCGGCCCAGACCGACTGGCCCGTTCCCTGGAGCTGGTCACGTAGCCAGGTCAGCGGAAAGATCAGCCAGTAGATCGCGGTACCGACCAGCACGATGAAATTGCCAACGACCCACAACAGCTGTGCGGCAGCGGACGTCTTGCCGAGACTGAGCAGAGCCTGCCCGGCGCCGATGATGCTGTCGTCGAACAATTGCAGCAGGCCGGCCGTCCAGCTCAGGCCAAATCCCTTGATGCCGCCGCCGTGCAGCAGAAAGAATGCAACCACCGGAAACGCGAAGAAGAACAGGCCGGCGTTCAGTCCTTTCGAGGGCAGGCGCGGAATGAGCAGCGGCAACAACAAGACCACCGCCAGGACGAGCGTGAGGTTGACGCGCCAGCGTTCGGCCTCGGGGTAGAAGCCGTAGATCAGTTGCGGCAGCTTGGCCTGGATGTAGGGCCAGCAGGCACCGACCGTAAAGCCGGTGTTCTCGGCGAGGCAGGCCGTGCGGTCCTTGCCGATCCAGACCGCATCGACCATCAGGAACTTGACGGAAGGAATGATGGTGAACCAGAGCAGCAAGGCGCCGACGATCGTGAGCAGGATGTTGGTCGGCGAGTTGAACAGGCGCGTCCGCACCAGGCCGATGAAGCCGGTGGTCTTCACCGGCGCGGGACGCTCATTGAGCAGGTTCTGGCGGACGAAACTGGACGAGGTGACATCGCTCATGCGCCGAGACTCCGGCTGACGCGCCAACCGTAGACGCTCATGACGGCGCTGGTGATCAGCGAGATCAGGAGATAGACGCCCATCGTCATGGCGATGATCTCGATGGCCTGCCCGGTCTGGCTCAGCGACGTGCCGGCGAACACGGAGACGAGATCAGGATAGCCGATCGCGACGGCCAGCGACGAATTCTTGGTGAGATTGAGGTACTGGTTGGTCAGCGGCGGAACGATGACGCGCATCGCCTGCGGCACGACGACCAGGCGGAGCGTGGTGCCGCGGCTCAGGCCCAGCGACGATCCCGCCTCCATCTGTCCGCTGTGGACAGAGAGGATGCCCGCGCGCACGATCTCGGCGATGAAGGCGGCGGTATAGGTGGACAATGCGAGTGTCAGCGCCACGAACTCGGGGATGATCCGCGAGCCGCCGGCGAAATTGAACCCCTTGAGCTGCGGCAACTCGAAGCTGAAGGGCAGACCTGATACCAGGATGGTGACGAGCGGCAGGCCGAACAGCAGGCCCAGCACATAGGGCCAGATCCGGATCATCTGACCCCGCTCGAACAGCGCCCGGCGCGCATAGATGCGCAGCGCCAGCGAAGCCACGATGCCGAGCGCGAGCACCGCAAGAAACGCCTCGAAGCCGCTCTCGCCGATCGGGCGGGGAACGACGAGACCGCGATTGCTGACGAAGGCGATGCCGAGCAGCGAAATGCTCTGTCGCGGATTGGGCAAGGCCGCGAGCACAGCCAGGTACCAGAACAGGATCTGGAACAGCAGCGGCAGGTTGCGGATGATCTCGACATAGATCTCGCCGACGCGCGACAGCAGCCAGTTGGGCGACAGCCGGCACAGCGCGACGATGAAGCCGATCACGGTGGCAAAGACGATGCCCACCACCGAGACCACGAGCGTGTTGAGGAGCCCGACCAGGAACACGCGCAGGAACGTGTCCGAGCCAGTATATGAAATCAGCGTCTGATTGACGTCGAAACCGGCGTTGTTCCCGAGGAAGCCGAAGCCGGCCGCGATGTGCTGGTTCTCGAGGTTGGCGCGGGCGTTGGAGACGATCTCATAGGCAATCCAGCCCAGGATCGCCGCGAACGCGAACTGGACGGCGATGCCGTTCCAGCCTGTCTTGCCGCCCAGCACGCGCCTGATCTTCAGCGCGATCTGGGGCGGCGGTTTGCGGGCCTCGGTGCTCATCGCCGCGGGCGCGTGCGCGCGGATCAGCGGATCGGCGGCGCGTACTGGAGACCGCCCTTGTTCCAGAGATTGTTGAGACCCCGATTGATGCCGAGCGGCGAGCCCGCGCCGACGTTGCGGTCGAACATTTCGCCGTAATTGCCGACGGCTTTCACGATGCGCACCACCCAGTCCTTGCTCAGGCCGAGTTGTTCACCGAAATTGCCGTCGGTGCCGAGGACGCGCTTCAGCTCCGGATTTTCCTGTTTCGTCTTCTCGTCGACGTTCTTCGCGGTCACGCCGAGCTCTTCGGTGGTGATCAGGGCAAACAGCGTCCATTTCACGATGTCGAACCATTGGTCGTCGCCGTGGCGCACCATCGGTCCGAGCGGCTCCTTCGAGATGATTTCCGGGAGCACCATGTGATCGCCGGGATTGGCAAGCTTCAGGCGATTGGCGTACAGGCCCGACTGGTCGGTGGTGAAGACGTCGCAGCGTCCGGCTTCGTAGGCCTTGACCGTTTCGTCGTTGGTGCCGAACGCGATCACCTCGTACTTCATGTTGTTGGCCTTGAAGTAGTCGGCGAGATTCTGCTCGGTGGTGGTGCCGGTCTGGACGCAGACCGAGGCGCTGTTAAGCTCGAGCGCCGAGTTCACCTTGAGCGACTTCTTCACCATGAAGCCCTGCCCATCATAGTAGGTCACGCCGGTGAAGTTGGCGCCGAGCGAGGTGTCGCGCGAAATGGTCCAGGTGGTGTTGCGCGACAGCACATCGACTTCGCCGGATTGCAGCGCCGTGAAGCGATCCTTCGCGGAGAGAGGCACGTACTTGACCTTGGTCGGATCGTTGAAGATCGCCCCGGCGATCGCACGGCAGACGTCGACGTCAAGCCCGGTCCAGTTGCCCTTGTCGTCCGGCGAGGAGAAGCCGGGCAGGCCCTGACTGACGCCGCAGGACAGCATGCCCCGGTCCTTGACGGTCTTGAGCGTTTGCGCATCGGCGGCCTGGGCAGTCAGGCCGGCGGCGAGAGCGAGAGTGAGAGCCAGGGTTACGCGTTTCATGGGCTTTAGGCCTTTCAAAGTCGTCTCAAGGTCAGGAACGTTGTCATTGGGATCGTCTCTGCCAGGGCTAGCCGTATCAAGACCAGCCTTGCAAGAGTCATGCTGGAAAACCTTGCCGAACACCGCCGATCCCGGGAGGCCCTACCTCAATCCCCGCCGAAAGGCGCCCGCCGTTACGGCTGTGGCGCAAGGCCCGGTCAGGCGATGGATCGAAGGTCGCGGCAGGCCCCTCAACATGCAGCGACTGAATAGCACCTGCGCATCTCAGAACGACTGGCGAGCCGGGTCAAGGGGTTGACGGGACTCTTCTGTGTTCTGTTATTAACGACAGCGGCCTCCGGCCAGCCCGCAAGGTGCCACGCGCGCCTCGCAGAAACGCGCTTTTGAAAGCAGACGCATGGAATCCTCGAACCCCTCCGAGCAGCAGGCCGAGACCCGGCTGGTCACCTCCGGCCGCGACACCAAGGCGCAGAAGGGGTTCGTCAACCCGCCGGTCTTCCACGGCTCGACCGTGCTCTATCCGACCGCCGAGGACCTGCACGCCCATCGCGGCGAGTTCCAGTACGGCCGGCACGGCACGCCGACAACCCGAGCGTTCCAGGAGACCCTGATGGCGCTGGAGGGTCCGCAATGCGCCGGCGTCGGCATCGTGCCGTCGGGCCTGTCGGCGATCTCCACCACCCTGCTCTCGGTGCTGAAGGCCGGCGACCACATCCTGGTCTGCGACAACGTCTATCGGCCCTCACGCAATTTCTGTAACGGCATGCTCACCCGCTACGGCGTCGAGACCGCCTACTTCGATCCGATGATCGGCGCCGGCATCGACAAGCTGTTCAGGCCCAACACAAGCGCGGTGCTGGTGGAGGCGCCGGGCTCGCAGTCGTTCGAGATGCCTGATATCCGCGCGATCGCCGAGGTCGCGCATGCGCGCGGCGCGCTCGTCATCGACGACAACACCTGGGCGACGCCGCTCTATCACCGCTCGCTCGAACAGGGCGTCGACATCAGCATGCAGGCCGCCACCAAATATATCGGCGGTCATTCCGACATCATGTTCGGCACCATCTCGGCCAATGCCAAGGCCTGGCCGCAGATCGCCGAAGGCATCCGCCTGCTCGGCGTCTGCGCCGGCCCCGATGACGTCTTCCTGGCGCTGCGCGGCCTGCGCACGCTGTCGGTGCGGCTGGCGCAGCATCATCGCTCCGGGCTCGACATGGCGCGCTGGCTTGCGAGCCGTCCCGAGGTCGCGCGCGTGCTGCATCCGGCGTTAGAGACCGATCCGGGCCACGCGATCTGGAAGCGGGACTTCACCGGGGCGTCGGGCCTGTTCAGCATCGTCTTGAAGCCAACGCCACAGAAGGCGGTCGACACCATGCTCGACACGCTAAAACTGTTCGGCATGGGCTTCTCCTGGGGCGGCTTCGAGAGCCTCGTGATTCCCTTCGATTGCGACAGCTACCGCACCGCGACCAAGTGGTCGCCGGGCGGCCCGACGCTGCGTCTGCACATCGGGCTCGAAAGCGTCGACGACCTCAAGGCCGACCTCGATCGCGGCTTCGCTGCCCTCAAGACGGCAATGTGAGCCTGCTCACAAGGCATCGCGCCTCGGGACGCGGCAATCGCGCCCGGCGGACGCGCCAACGCGCGCCGCGGGAACGTGCAGCATCCGCAAACGTTAACGCCATGCGCCAACAAGGGGTTTGATCCGCTGACATTTGGCGCTAGCCTCACCAATCGACTCTAATCCGGATACGGAGCATGGGAACGTTGGTTCTGCTCGATCTGATGGGTGGCGTAGCGCTGTTGCTGTGGGGCCTGCACATGGTCCACAGCGGGATTCTGCGCGCCTTCGGTCCGGATCTGCGGCGGCTGCTTGGCAAGGCGCTCGGTAACCGCTTCAACGCGTTCGCGGCCGGGCTAGGCCTCACTGCCCTGCTCCAGAGCAGCACGGCGACGGCGCTGATCACGAGCTCGTTCGCGGCCGAGGGCCTCGTCAGCCTCGCCGCCGCGCTCGCCATCATGTTGGGAGCCAATGTCGGCACGACGCTGATCGTGCAGGTGCTGTCGTTCAACATCGCAGCCGTTGCGCCTGTCCTGTTCGTGCTCGGGCTGGTCGCCTTCCGCTCCGGCCCGCGGTCGCGGATGAAGGATATCGGCCGCGTCCTCATTGGGCTCGGATTGATGCTGCTCTCGCTGCACATCCTGCTCGACACGCTGGCCCCGGCGGAGAACGCGCCAGGTGTTCGTGTCATGATGTCGGCGATAACAGGCGATCCTATTCTGTGCATCGTCATCGCCGCGCTCGTCACATGGGCGGTGCATTCGAGCGTCGCCAGCGTCCTGCTGATCATGTCGCTGGCCTATTCGCAGTTCATCACGCCTTACGCAGCCCTCGCGCTGGTGCTAGGGGCCAATCTCGGCAGCGCCATCAACCCCGTGTTCGAAGGCGCCAGGCGCGACGATCCCGCGAGCTACCGCCTGCCGCTCGGCAATCTGGCCAACCGCATGATCGGGATCGCGCTGGTGCTGCCATTCCTGAATGGGATCGCCGCGCACATGCACGCCTGGCAGCCGGATCTCGCCAGGATGACGGCGGCCTTCCACATCGCCTTCAATGTCGGCACGGCGGTCATCTTCATCGGCCTGCTCGACACCATGTCGCGCCTGTTGACCCGGCTCTTGCCCGATCGTGTTCAGGAGGCTGATCCGGCTCGGCCGCGCTATCTCGACGAGTCGGCACTCGAGACGCCGTCACTGGCGCTCACCGACGCCGCGCGTGAGGCCTTGCGCATGGGCGATCTCGTCGAGGTGATGCTGCGCAAGGTGATGGCGGCGATGATGACCGGCGATCGCGCGCTGGTCGACCAGGTCTCGAAGATGGACAACATCGTCGACGGCCTCGACGAAGCCATCAAGCTCTACGTGACAAAACTCATGCGGGGCAGCCTCGACGAGAGCGAGGGCCGGCGCGCGATGGAGATCATTTCCTTCGCCATCAATCTGGAACATATCGGCGACATCATCGACAAGAGTCTGAGCGAGCTGGCGACCAAGAAGATCAAGCGCCGCTTTCAGTTCTCGCCAGAGGGCGCCGAGGAGCTCGCCGCGTTCCACAAGCGCACGATGGATTCGCTGCGCATCGCCTTCGGCATCTTCATGTCGGGCGACGCCAACGAGGCGCGCAAGCTGCTGGTGGAGAAGACGGCGCTGCGCAACACCGAGCTTGCCGCCGTCGAGCGCCACCTCGACCGCCTGCGCGAGGGCCGCCCCGAGACCATCGAGACCACGTCGCTGCATCTCGACGTGCTGCGCGACCTGCGCCGCATCCACTCGCATATCTGCTCGGTCGCCTATCCGGTGCTGGATGCGGCCGGCGAGCCCTATCGCAGGCCCGAGGCGGATGCGGCCGCCCTGCCCGAGTCAGGTGCGGCCTCGGCACTGCCGCGCTAGGGCATGATCCGGAAAAGTGCGAAGCGGTTTTCCGAAAAGATCATGCTCAAACAACAACCTAAAGCGCGATGATGATTCATCCTCATCGCATCGCGCTTTAGTCGCCTCGGATCAGCGCTCGACCGTCTTCGAGCCCCCGCCGCGGTTCTTCACGATCAGCATGATGTTGCGGATATAGATGATGGTCGCGAGCGCCTGGCCGAGGATGATCACCGGCTCGCGCTTCACGACGCCATAGACCAGCGTCATCAGCCCGCCGCCCATGGAGCAGAACCAGAACGCCATCGGCACCACGCTGTTGCCGGCGCGCTCGCTCGCGATCCATTGCACGAGGAAGCGCGCGGTGAAGAACAGCTGCGCGACGAGGCCGAACGCCAGCCAGAAATCGAACTTGGCGACGAAGACGTCGTAGAGATAATTGCTCAACGCCTGACCGTATTGGATGATCATGCCTGCACCTCAGTCACATCTGGCGTCCGCTTCTTGCGGCGGATCAGCCACCACACGCCGACGAGATCCATGATGCCGATCCACAGCCGGTCGAAGAAACCGTAATTTGACACGCCGGAGCGGCGCGGCCGGTCGATCACGTCAACATAGGCGATCTCGTAGCCCTCGCGGCGCACCAGCGCCGGCAGGAAGCGATGCAGCCCGTCGAAATAGGGCATCATCAGGAACACCTCGCGCCGGAACGCCTTCAATCCGCAGCCGGTGTCGCGCGTACCGTCCTTCAGGATCGCGTTGCGAACACCGTTGGCGACGCGCGACTGGAGTTTCTTGAAACCGGTATCCTTGCGGCCGACGCGTTGTCCCGCGGCAAGTCCGACCTTGCTTCCGTTCTCGACGGCCGCGATCAGGTCCGGCAGGAAAGCCGGATTGTTCTGGCCGTCGCCGTCGAGCGTCGCCACGATGGCGCCGCGCGCTGCGCGCACGCCACTACGCACTGCCGCGGACTGGCCGCCGGATCTGGCATGGCGGAGCTGGCGCAGATTGTCCCGCTGCTTCATGACCGCGCCGAGCCGTTCGCCGGTCGCGTCCGTCGAACCGTCATTGACGTAGATGATCTCATAGGCCCAGCGGCCGTCGAGCGCCGCGCCGATCTCCTCGATCAGCGGCACGATGTTGTCGGCTTCGTTGCGCACGGGAACGACGATGGAAACCGAGGGCTGGGAAACCGAAGGCTGGGACGACGACAAATCGGAAGCTCGTGGTTGGAATTGGCCTGCACCCTGAGGAACCGGCAGTCCCGGCAGGCAGCCGCTTTTATGGGGCCGATGCCCCGTGGGCAACCCTTTTGAGGCGGCCCGAGACCGCCCCTGCCAGAGGCACAATGGTGCCGTCGGCACGGATGGCAAAGCCGAGCCTGCGGGCCGCGAACCAGTAGCGCACCGCCATGGCGCCGACCATGCCGACCATGGCGCCGGCCACCACGTCACTCGGGTGGTGCGCGAGCAGCACCAGCCGCGTCAGCAGGATCACGATCGCGTAAGTGAACATGAACACGCGCAGGCGCGGCCACAGCGCCGAGACCGCAAACGCCAGCGCGAACGCCGTCACCGCATGACCTGAGGGCAGGCTGGCATAGGCCCCCGTCCCCTCGAATGGGATGAAGTTGAACGGATTGGCCTTGCCGCCGACGAACGGACGTCCGCGACCGATGAGATATTTCAGGATCTCGGCGATGAATACGGACAGGGCAACAGACAGAAACATGAATTGCAGCCGCGTGCCGACGCCGAGCAGCAATGTGCGGCTTGCTCCGTGCAGCCACGCTGCAACCAGCGCCAGGATCACCAGCGCGCCCCCCAGCGCCGAGAGCACATACTCGTCCTTGCCGAAATCGGTGAGGATGCGGATCGGCCACAGGCCGGGCGTGCCACGCGCCGGCATCAGCTGGATCTCGGTCAGATCGAACGCGACCATCAGCACGATGACCAGGGCTGCACCTGCCGCACCGAGCCACAGCGAATGCCGCGCCAGCTTTCGCGCGGCCTCGGCGCGGCGCGAATGGGACGGCGTACGAACGAGTTGCGCCAGGGCGCTCCCCGACACGGCGAGCAATTGCGCGGGATAGCTCGCGCGCGGCGCGATGTCGGTTGGCGCCGACATCCTACTCGGTGCCTTCCGAACGGAAGATCGAGATCGAGATCGCGCGCCCTTGCGAGAAATTATAGCCGTCGATGCGCGTGCCAACCTTGTAGCGCAGCCCGATCGCCTCGGCGCGCTGCACGAAGCCGCGCTCCGAACGCTGCTCGATCAGCGCGAAACGGCAGCTCCCCTGCCGCAGGAAATCCGCCGCGCCCGAACCGTCGGTGAGCAACGTCTGCGTGCCCGTCAGGAAGACGAGGCTCGGCTCGTGATAGCCGGCCGCGGCCGCCTTCGGGCCGACGCAGGTGACGTTGCGAAGCGCGCGTGCGACCTCGATGCTCGGAAACAGCGGCGTCAGCGACGGCAGCACGATGCCGTAGACCGTCACCGCGAGCATCAGGGCTGCGACCAGCGCGTTGAGCAGCGAGCGCTCGGCGTGGTTGTTGTCGTGAAGCCACCAGGCGAACAGGCCGAAGATCAGCGAGGCCGCGATGAACGGCCAGGCTACGAAGGCCGGTTGCCGCGTCAGCATCACAGCGCCGATAACGGCGATGATCGAGCCGGCCACGGGAATCGCGAACCACCAGGCCGAGCCGCGCATCAGCCAGGACCACGACAGCACGCGCCGCTCCAGCGCGCCCGCGGTGAGGATCGCGATCGCAGGGTACAGCGGCAGCACGTAATGCGGCAGCTTGGTCAGCACCGCCTCGAACACGATCCAGGACGGGACCAGCCAGGCCAGCAGGAATTGGGCGCCGGGCTCGCGCCGCGCGCGCCAGACCGCGGGCGCTGCCATCGCCGCGAGCGGCGCGCCGGGCCAGAACGTGATCCAGAACAGCGCCAGGTACAGTCCAGGCGGCGCGCCGTGGGACTCCTGAGCCCCTAACTTGCTCAGCATGTCGCCGCCGACGGAATCGGCGAAGAAGGCATCGCCCGCGCGCCAGAAGATCGCGACGAACCAGGGCAGCACCAGCACCAGCATCCACATCAGGCCCCAGAGCGGGCGCAGCTTCCACAGCCAGGAGGCATCGCGGTCCTGGATCGCGAGCGCGACGATGGTCAGGCCTGCGAACATCAGGATGAGCGGGCCCTTGATCAGGATGCCCACAGCGAGAGCCGTCCAGAAGATCGCGGACCAGGTCCAGGGCGGATGGGTCTCGTCCTCGGCGCGCTGCCACGACAGATAGGCCCGCCCCATCGCGCCCATCGCGGCGACCACGCAGAACAGCAGCATCGCGTCGGTTTTCGCAAGCCGCGCCTCGACGCCGAGCAGCACGGAGGCGCACATCAGGAGTGCTGCGAGCACCGCGGCGCGGCGCGTGACGAAGCCGAGCGCCGCCCAATAGGTCATGAGCACGGCACCGATGGCGCCGATCAGCGACGGCAGCCGGTAGACCCAGATCCGCAATTCGGCCTTCGGCAGCTTGAGCGCAGACGCGACTTCAACCGCAGCCGACTGCAACCAGTAGATGCCGACCGGCTTCTTGTAGCGGACGTCCTCCTGGAAGCGGATGTCGACATAATCGCCGCTCTCGACCATCTGCTTGGTCGCTTGCGCAAAGCGCGCCTCGTCGCGGTCAACCGGCGGGATGGTGAAGAAGCCCGGCAGGAACAGCAGCAGCGCGCACAGCAGCAGGAAGCCGACCGCGCGAGCATGGCTGGCTGTGGCGATGTCGAACATGGACACGAGCCGGCTGCCCGGATTCACCGGGGATTTCGGCTCGCGGGGAGCTCCAAAACGGGGTGTTGGGTAGGTCTCGGCCATTGGTTCCGCTTACGCTGAAACCGTCATTGCCACAACCGCTTGAGGCAGGCTCATTGAATTCGAATGACAACTGTGTCCGTGGCGCCCGTGGCATCGATCACGGTGAGCCGCGCAAAGCCCGGACCGGGCGGATCGATCAGCCGCTGGCGCCGTCCGTCGATCCCGCCCAGCGCGGTGCCATTAACCATGACGGTCATGGGCAGGACGCCGCCGGCGACCTTGACCGGCATGGCCGCGCCCCCCTCGCCACCCGAGCGATCGACGTCGATCCGCGAGCCGTTCAGGGGGAACTGGATGTGCAGAGCCTGTTCGCCCCCCGTCCGGACCAGATCCCCGACCGGGCGGAACCGCCTCAAGGGCAACGGCAGCTTGGTGTTGCTGGCGACCAGGGTTCCCTTTGGTGGCTTCGGCAACGGCGCCAACGTCTTGCCAGTCCGGGCGAAGGCGTCGAACAGGATCGGCGCCGCGGCGACCCTGCCGATCAGGCCCGGAACCGGCGCGCCGTCGGGCCGGCCGACCCAGACGCCGATGGTCATGCGGCCGTCGAAGCCCATCGACCAGGCGTCACGGTAGCCGTAGGAGGTGCCGGTCTTGAAGGCAATGCGGTTGTGGGCCGCGTTCTCCGGCGGCGGGGTGCCGAGCAGCACATTGCCGACTTGCCAGGCCGCGACCTGATCGAGCAGCCGCAGCGGCTCGCGGTCGTCTCTGTCAGTCATGATCTCGCGCAGCGGCTTGGTGGTGCCGAGCCGGGCGAAGCCCGCATAGAGCTGGGCGAGGTCCTGCAGCGTCACGCCGACGCCGCCAAGGCCCATGGCAAGCCCCGGCGCCTCGTCTTTGGGCAGAACCAGATTGCCGCCGGCCTGGCGCAGCCGCGACGCCAGTCGGCTCGCGCCGACGCGGTCGAGCAGGACGATCGCGGGCACGTTCAGCGACATCTGCAGCGCCTTTTTCACCGGAACCGTGCCCTGGAACGTCATGTCGAAATTTTCCGGCGCGTAGGAGCCGAAGCGGACCGGGCGGTCGTCGATCAAACTGTCGGGGTGAACGAACCCGTCCTCGAAAGCGAGCCCGTAGATAAAAGGTTTCAGCGTCGATCCCGGCGATCGGATGGCGCGGGTCATGTCGACCTGCCCTGCCCGGCGCTCGTCGAAATAATCCGCCGAGCCGACGCGCGCCAGCACGTCGCCGCTCTCATTGTCGATCACGATGATGCCGACCGAGATGTTCGGCCCCAGTGCAATGGCGCGGTCGCGCGCCAGCGGCTCCAACACCTTCTGGAGGTTGGCATCGAGCGTCAGCTTGATGACGGGCGTGTCCTTGACCGTCGCAAGCGCCGCGTCGGAGGCATGCGGCGCCAGGATCGGCATCGGCTTGCGCAGTTTTGGTACGGGAACGGCCTTGGCCTGTACCGCATCGTCGAGGCTGACCTCATGTTCCTCGACCATGCGGTCGAGCACGCGGTCACGCGCTTTGCGCGCCGCCTCGGGATAGCGGTCGAGCCTGCGGGTCTCCGGCGATTGCGGCAGCGCGACCAGCAGCGCGGCTTCCGCCAGCGACAACCGCTTCGGCTCCTTGCCGAGATAGGCGATCGAGGCGGCGCGAATGCCTTCGAGGTTGCCGCCGTAAGGCGCGAGCGCGAGGTAGAGGTCGAGGATCTGCTCCTTGCTCAAGCTCCGCTCGATCTCGATCGCACGCACCATCTGCCGCAGCTTTGCATAGAGCGAGCGCTGCCGCCTCGGCTCCATCAGCCGCGCGAGCTGCATCGAGATGGTCGAGCCGCCCGAGACGATGTGGCCGCGCGTCCCAAGCTGAAACGCAGCGCGCCCCAGCGCCAGCGGGTCGATGCCGTCATGTGCGTAGAAGCGCTGGTCCTCATAGGCCAGCAGCAGTTTGAGATAGGTCGGATCGACATTCGCCTTTGTCTCGACCGGCAGCCGCCAGCGCCCATCCGCCATCGCATAGGCGCGCAGCAGCTTGCCGTTGCGGTCGATGATGGTGGTGGAGACCTGGCGGGCTTCGTCGAAAGGCAGCGGGTCGAGGGAGTAGACCCAGACGACGAAAGCGCAGACGGCGAGGATGAGCGTGAGCGCGAGGCCAGAGAGGACGCGATGGCCCCAGCCCCTCACTCGGTCATGGCCGGGCTCGTCCCGGCCATCCACGTGGTCTCTCTCCACATCGCTCATCTCGCCATCACTCACTTCGCCGCCCGCACCTCGACGTTGCCCGTCCCCGTGCGCCCATAACGCGAGGGATTGTACATGTCCTCGACATAGGCCTGCGGCAGCACGTATTTGCCGGGCGAGACCACACGCACGACATAGGCCACCGTGAAGACCGCCTTGGAATCCGAGGCCCGGTCGACGGCCGCCGTGAAGCGGTCGTCGCGGAACTCGGTATCCTCCGGCTCTTCGCCGTCCTCGATCCAGCCCAGCGTTCCGCTGTCACCCGACGACACCAGTTTTGGATTGTCGATCTCCAGGCCGGCCGGCAGATAGTCGGACACCATGATGTGGCCGTACTCGGGCTTGGCCTCGGTGATCTTCAGCACCACGGCGAAGCGGTCGTTCTGCTTGACCTTGCTGATATCGGCGGGCTTGCCGTCGAGCGAGAAGTAATTGCGCTCGATCTTGAAGCCGTTCGATGCCGCAGGCTCCGGCGTCACCGGCGAGCCCGACACCGAGACCACCGCCTGCACCGGCGCGTCGCCGGTATTGGTGATCTTCAGCGGCTTGCCCTCCAAGGTCGCGGCCTTGTAGCTGCGGTACAGCGCGGTCTTGACCGGCTGGCCGTCGATCTCCATGGACAGATTCTCCTTGGCGAGCGCGCGCGCCGCCAGCACCATCCACGCATTCTCCTGCGTGGAGGTATAGGGCGTCAGCCCGCGCGCGGTCTCGACCCGCGACACCGCCTGCGTCAGCGTCGCCTTCGGCGCATTGCCTTCACTGGCAAGGGAGACCAGCGCAGCGGCATCGCGGAGCTGCGAGCCGTAATCGGTGCGGCCGAACTCCAGCACAGGCTTTGGCGCGAGGCTGTCGAGCGCGGCGCCATACACCCGTTCCGCGCGGTTGCGGTCGCCGACCAGCGCGAGCGCCGCGGCGAGCTGCGACTTCGCGATGGGAGTTGCGAGGTTGCTCAGCTTGGTGTCGGCGAGATAGCGGAGGTCGCCGATCGGCGCCGCGCCGTTGCGCGCGAGCACGTAGAGGCCGTAGGCGAGATCGCGGCCGCCGTCCTTTTCCGGCTCGTTGCCGTTGACGACGGAGTTGCGGATTCGATCCAGCGCATTCTTGAACAGCACATCCGGCACCACAAAACCCTTTTCGCGGGCGCGGGTCAGGAAGTCCGTCACATACGCGTCGAGCCAGGAATCGTCACCGCCGGCCGACCACAGGCCGAACGAGCCGTTCGAGCCCTGGCGCGCCAGCAGCCGCTCGATGGCGTCGCGGATGCGCTGATCGACGTCGGTGTCCATGGCCAGATGCGCGCCGGCCGCAAGCTCGTTGACATAGAGCAGTGGCATGGCGCGGCTGGTGATCTGCTCCGAGCAGCCATAGGGATAGCGATCGAGCGCTTTGAGGATCGTCGCCGCATCGAGCGCAGTCGACAGGCTGGCCGAGACCGAGACGCTACCGGTGCCCGGCACGAGATCGGCGAACATATCCGAGGTCAACGTCAGGCTCTCACCCTTCGCCAGCGTCCGGATCGAGCGCCGCGCCAGCACCTGGGTCGCCGCCTTGACGTCGAGCGCATAATGGCGCGCCAGCGCCAGGCCATGCGGCCCCTTGATGTCGACGTCGAGCGTCGCCTGCCCCGCCGCCGTCGCGTCGATGGCGAGCGAGAAAGAGTTGCGCTGCTTGGCGGCGAGCTTGACCGTGCTTGCGGGATTGCCTGATATCTTCACCGGGCCGCCCGTCTTCACGTTGATGACGTAATCGCCGGCCTGCCCCTCGACATTATCGATCTCGAGATTGACGGTGCCGTGGTCGCCGTTGAGCAGGAAACGCGGCAGGGTCGTGGTCAGCACCACGGGATCGCGGATCACCACATCCGTGTTGGCACGGCCGAGCTTTGTCGCGGTCCACGCCACCGCCATCACGCGCGCGGTCCCGGCGAACTCCGGAATGTCGAAGCTCACTTCTGCGGTACCGTCGGCGGCGACGGTGACGATGCCCGAATAGAGCGCGAGCGGCTTTTGCGCGGGCGGCGAGCCCTGGAGCTCGGCGGCACCGGCGTCGCCGCCGGACTTGATCTGCCCGCGCGTACCCGACATGCCGTCGATCAGTTGCCCATAGAGATCGCGGATCTCCGCGCTCAGGCGGCGCTGGCCGAGATAATAGTCGTCCGGCGCCGGCGGCTTGTAATTGGTGAGGTTGAGGATGCCGACGTCGACCGCGGCGATGACGATCTTGGCGTCCTCGCCCGGATTGAGGCCGTCGAGCTTGACCGGGATCTTCAACATCGCATTCGGCCGAATCAGTGCCGGCGGCGTCAGCTTCACCTGGAGCGTGCGGGTCTGCTTGTCGATGCCGAACCACTTGAGTCCGATCGCCCGGCCCGGCATGCGTTGCGCGGCCGCATCGAGCGGACGGCGTAGCGTCGCTACCACATAGGCGCCGGTGCCCCAGTCCTTGCCGACCGGGAGCTTCACCTGTGCGGTACCTTCCTTGACGTCGATGGTCTGCGTCGTCAGCAGGCGGTCGCCAAGCACGTTGACGGTCAGCTTGCCGGCGCTGCGGACGTTGACCGAGACGGTCATGGTGTCGCCCGAGGCGTACTGCGGCTTGTCGATCGAGGTCTCCAAGAGGTCCGGCGTGTCGGCGCTGCCGTCGGAATACCAGCCGACGTCGAACTGCACCGAGGTCACCGGGCCGTCAGCGTCGTTCGACTTGACGTCGAGCCGGTAGCGGCCGGGCTGCGGGGTCAGCGAGATCCGCGACGGCTTGTCGGCGGCAACGGTCACGTCACCGTCAGAGATGCGCGAGGTCGACTTGACCGGCTCGTACTCCCAGTAATTGCTCTGGCGATACCATTGGTAGCGCGACTCCATCTTCAGGAGCTCGTAGCGCAGGCCGTCGCGGCGAAGCCTCTCGCCCTCGGGCGAGACGAACACGACATCGAAATCGGCCTTGTCGCCCTCGGCGACGTTCTTGTCGCCAAACAGCGGCTTGATGCCAATCATCGCGGCCGCGGGTGCGACCGGCAGCACGATCTTGCGCTCGACGGCACGGCCGCCGGTCTCGACCATGCGGACGAAAATCTGCGCCTCCTGCGGCCGCGTCGAGGCGGGCTGCTTGTCCAGCGTCACCGGGAAGGTCGCAACGCCGTTGGCGTCGGCCTCGGGCAGGTTCTCCAGCGGCGTGCGCTCGTTCGAGGTGGTCTCCTCGTCGGCGACGCCGAACTGGTAGCCGGCAAAGCCCGGCCGCTCGGACGCGGGCGCAACCAGCATGTCGCCTTCGAGCGCCAGGCCCGAGGCCGGCGCGCCATAGAGGAAATGACCGTCCGCCTTAAGCTCCACTGGAGCGTTAGCTTTGATCAGCTTGTCCTTGGCAGACAAGTCGAATTCGATCCTGTCAGGGACGTAGTCCTCGACCATGAAGGTGGTCTCGCCGACCGACGACCCCTTCGGATCGGTGAAGGCGCGCACCCGCCAGGTCCCGGTCGGGACGGCCGAGTTGAGCGGCACGGACAACGAGCGTCCGCCGGCACCCTGGTCGGACAGCACGGCGCGGCGGAATTCGACACCATCAGGGCGCTCGATCACCAGGGTCATCGGCCCGCCGGTGACGGCGTTACCTTGCCCGTCGCGCAAGAGCGCGGTGAGATAGACGGTCTCGCTGGAGCGGTAGACGCCGCGCTCGGCATAGACGAAGGCGTCGGCGCCTGCCGGCACCGCGCGGCCGGAGACGCCACGGTCGGACAGGTCGAACGCGGAGGTCTTCAGGCTGAGGAAGGCATAGTCGGCCTTCTCGCCGGTCACGGTGAGCATCGCCGGCGACAGGCCGCCCTCGCCGCGCGCAAGCCCCGCCTCGAACAGCACATGGCCAGAATCGTCGGTCTTGCGGGTGGCCAAAATCTCGTTGTTGCGCGCGACCAGCCGCACCTCGGCTTTGCCGACCGGATCGGTCGACGCCAGCGAATTCACGAAGACGTGGACGCCGTCATTGCCGGAATAGGCTGTGACGCCGAGATCGGAGATGATGAACCATTGGGTGGCGAGCTGGTAGTCGTCGTCCGAGCCCGGCCCCTTGGCCGCGGCCGTCATCACGTAGACGCCGGGCTGGAGCTCGCCGAGCGCCTGGTCGACCGGGAATGCGGTGGTGACGTCCTGGTTCAGCGTCATCGCGGTCGCGAGCTCGCCGGTCCAGACTTTCACACCGCGCTCGCCGCCGAGATCGCTGAGCTGATATTTCGACAGCGTCTTCTGGAAATCGCTATCGACCACCGTGTTGATCAGATTGCGATCGCCGATCCGGAACACGTTGATGTTGACCGCGGGCGTATTGACGCTGACCACGGGAATGCCGCGCTGGCCGGTCTTCGGCAGCACATAGGCGCGGCTGTTGAAACGCACGAAGGGCTTGCGGTCGCGCACATAGATGTTGAACTCGGCCGATTTCGGCAGGCCTTCCTTCACGGTGGACGGCAGGCCGGCGCGCAGATTGACGTTGTAGCGCTCGCCATGCTTCAGCCCGTCGACGCAGAGCTGCTTGCCCTCGGCCGACAGCGCCGGCTTGTCCTGGCCCGCCAGCGCCAGGTACGGCGCGAAATCGGTGCGTTTCGCCAATTCCTCCGAGAATTGGAAGCAGGCGCGCGGGCTCGCCGAGTCCGAGTCCACGGTGTAGTCGAGCAGCCGAAAACCGTGCTCGTCGCGCATCTTCTCATATTGGCCGCGGACGTCGGCGACCTCGCGCATGTCAAGCGACAGCCGCAGCGCATCCAGCGCCGGCCGCCACAGTTTCCGTTCGGACAGCGACTTGCCGAGCACCGCGAGCGCGTCGGCCTCCTCGCCCGCATTGCCGGCACGCTGGTAGGCGATGTAGGCGGCAGTCGAGGCGCGCTCCAGCAGGAAAGTCTGCTCGCTCGAGCTCTTCGGCGTGATCTGGAAGATGACTTTTGCCAGGCGCAGCCAGTTGCCGGCGTCCTCCGGCGCGGTCGCGGCGATCTGGCCGAGCACCGACAGGCCGGTGCGGTAATCGTTGCGCCGGAAGGCGGCGTCAGCGTCGGTGCGCAGCATCGCGGTGGTCTTCGCAACCGGCCCGGCCTCGCCCTTGATCTGCGCCTCCAGCTTGATCGCGGAATCAGCGAGGTCGTCCCGCTTGAACGCCTTGTCCGCCGCGTGCGCGGCCACAAGACCGAACGCCAGCGTGGCGCAGAGTGTGACGGCGCGAACCAGACCGATCATGGATGGACTCCCGGAAATCGCGGACGAACGCCCGCTGGCGCATGAAGTGCGCGGAAAGGTGACGGACTCAAGGCGATGGAACCAAAGGTGCAGATCGTCGCATTTGCCATGGCAAGGCAAGCCCAGAGGAGACCGATCAAGATACCGCCGCGCACGCCGTCCTGATGGCGCAGCAATACCGAACCAGTCGACCGGCGGCCGTGTCCCGGAAGCTGGCCAGCGCTCCCGGCGATGTGATCCATCGTCCAGTACGCTGCCGCTCAACCCGGCACCCTGACACCCCGCCGTTCCGCTTTGTCGCGGCTTCGAGGAAAACGGTTCGGTTCAGGCTTGGCGAAAGACGATATTTTTCATATTGGCATGGTAGATGAACAGCTGGCCCCAAACCAGGGCGGCTCAAGACGGTCCCGTAGCTCAACTGGATAGAGCATCAGATTTCTACTCTGAGGGTTGCAGGTTCGATTCCTGCCGGGATCGCCATTTTCAGTCTCATCCTCCGGGGACATCCTCTTGGCTCGCCCGGCGAGCTCTTCCGGCGCGCAGGGGACTCGATGCGCCGGCGTTCATCGTGAGCCCGGTCTACGACGCGCACCTGCAAAATCCGCTGTCCTTCACGAACGCGTGGGCAGCCGCGCCCCCGGGCTTTGATCCGGGCAAACGAGCCCTATCTATGCGCCGAGCGACGTACGCCCGATAAGGACTTCGATGCCGCAATCCGACTGGACGAGAATGGCTATCGCATCTGCGGTGGCGGTTGTCGCAATATCGTTCTTGGCAATCGACGCAGGAGTCGTGAACTCCGGCGTGATCACAAAGCCCATCGAGACGGCACGGGCTTCCGTCGCGGACGCGGCGGTGAGTCAGCACCAACTCGCCTTCGCCGTTCAGGCGTGGGCGCGTCGCGGCCACGAGAAGCCTGCCCTGGAAGAATGCCTGGCGATCGATTGAAACAGGCGCCGCACTAAATCGGCCGGGCCGTCGATCAATTGCCTGGAGTCACGCACTCAGTCGAAGCTGGCACGGCTTTTCATCCATCCCCAAGCTTTCATTGATTCGACGCCCACCAGTCGGCAATCGCCGCCGCAAGATCCTTCCACAGCTCGGTCGGCAAATCCGGCACAGCGACCCGGACGCTGTACCGATCCGTTGTTGCGTCGTGAAACCACTCCGTCGCGGCGAAATCGAAGCCGAAGCTGCCGGCGTGGCGAATGGGAAAGCCTTCGCCGCTCAGATCGCGGCTCATGTCTTCGGCGGCCTGCCGGGCGGTCGCCTCATTGAGGGCGCGCCTACCGCGAAGTGTGACATAGAGACCGTGGGTGAAATGCAGTTCGGCCGAGAGCGACGCAAGCGCGGAGGCGAAATATCGCGCCGTGTGACGGCCGTTGCGCAGGATCGCCGCGACACGCCTTCTCGTTAATGCCCAATAGGCCGCGGTGCCCACGAACGGGGGAAAATGCGCCGGCAGCGCCGCGCCGCCGAGCAGCCGCACGGCATTGCGGGTTTCGGCCGCCAGGCATTCGGACATCAGGCGACCTGCCTTGAGGTCCTTCCCGCTCCAACGCACGAATACAGCAGAGCCGAGCCGGCCGTATTCCACCCCGAGCGAATCCAGCTTGTTATGGCTTCGCACCAACACGACGGGAATGTCCCATCGCGCGGCCCATGTCAGTACGCGCCGGATCCGACCCGATCTGCCAGCGAAACATGTCGTGTCGAAAATCAACAGATCGAGCGCCGAACCGTCGCGGCGCAAGGCCGCTTCGAACGCCCCGGCGGAGGCGCATGAATCCAGCAGGAGAAGCTGTGGCGAGGCTGCCGGAGCAAACGCTTCGTCCGGCGGTAGACTGGCGGTGACAAGCCGCAAATGGGAGACAAGGCTCCCGATCAGCTCCAGTGTCTCGCCGTAAGATCCCGGCAGTACCAGGATGTCGGCCTTATCAATGATCCCTGCTGAGGCGAACAGCAGCGCGGAGATCGCGGCCATGCCGGAGGCGGTATAGATCGTCTCGCTCGTGCAGCCGTGCTCGAATTCATAGAACGAAGGACCACGCACCTTGAGATCCGCGCGCTGATAGTCGTAGCTAAACGCGAACGGACCGCTGGAGGGAGCGGCCGCGTGCGACCAGGCGGTCTCCGTCGCCTTCCAGTCCTGCAGCGCATGCTCCGCGCGCAACGCGGCGGCGAGCTGAAATTTGGACGTCACGACCTCGTCGACCGATTGCGGACGAGCCAAACGCAGCGGGCTCCTCAGGCAATCGTTCAACAGCCCAATTTCCCTGTGCTTTCGTTCGAGATAGGCCTTAGAGGTCTCCATGCGAATCTTGATGTGAATCTTGGCAATTGCGACTGCCTTTCAACGTTCGGCGAGCACATTGGCTCCAAGAATCGGCGCCGACCACCTTGCAACGAAGACCAGTCCTCGCTGTTGACACTGCACAAGGAGGACATCATGAGCGAAATCAGAGAGCACATGAAAATCATCGGCAAGGACGGCGCTCATGTCGGCACCGTCGACCGCGTCGAGGGCAACCGCATCAAGCTGACGCGGAAGGACAGCCCTGCAGGCCACAAGGACCATCACCATTACATCGACACGAAATATGTCGGTGCCGTCGAAGGCGATGTCGTCAAGCTTTCGGTGAATGCCGACGCGGTGCCGAAGTCGGAAGCGGCCTGACACACTGAGGCCCCTTCGGGACTTGTTGTTTGTTCACGGTCCTGCTCCGCTTCGTTCCCTGAAACGAATCGAGATCGGCAAAATCGTCTTCGGAACGAGTCTTAACGCCGCGTTTCGGCGGCTCGCGTCGACGCGGAACGAACGCGCGATCAGCGCGTTGGACATGCGAATTGAGTGGTGCCGATCCGCCAGCCCCGATCGGCTCTGGAGAACCCCGTGCTTGTCCCCCCGAGCACGGGGTTTTTCTTGTGAGTTCGGGTTTTTCTCGTCAGAGCGTGCGCTCAGTCCGCCTGTTCCTCGCGCCGGTCGCGGGCGAGTTGATGCCAGGCCAGGGCCAGCTCGATGAGACGTTGCCGGTCGGGGCCTTCGGCTGCCACGGCGCGCTTCATCGCCGCCTCGGCTTCGTGCTGTGGATCGTACTTGCTACACATGAGCCCGACTCTAACCGGACGATCTGGACAAGCGCATGGCAAATTTCGTCCGTATGATTGCGGGGTTAACCCCTCCTCACGCGGAGTTGTCATGCGCGATCCACTTCACGCACATGTCGAAGAACCGGCGCGACCATCGCTACGCCGGTTTTCGGATTTCCATCACTTCATGCGAGGTCGCTCAGCGGCCCGTCGCCGGGTTCAAAGGCGATGCCGGTTGCGTGCCGCACGAAGCAGTGAGGCTGGCTTGATACAGACCGATCTGTGAAGTGCGTCACAGCCTGCGCCCGGCATCTCCGCTAAACGGCCCCTTAGCGCTCCCAGCAGAGCGAGAAGGCATGGGAGGTGTTCCCGTCATGACACAAGAAGCCGCAGCCGAAATTGCCGTCCCGAGGCAACGCGAAAGATCCGACCCGCTCGGCATCGCATGTCTTGCGACCATCGGCATCGTGATGCTGGCCTGGATCGCAGGCCTGGTCTGGGCCGCGATCGCGTTCTTCAACTGGCTGGTGTCCTGACCCGAGGGGGCGATCGGTCCCTCTTCAATTCTCGGCCAAAGCCGAAACGAAAAAGAGGCGGAGCCTTTCGCCCGCCTCTTCGCTTCAGATCTCGCCGGAAGTCTCAATAACAGGCGCGGGGATCGGCCTGCACATACTGGCCGCTCGGATAGCGATAGTAACAGTTGCCCTGGGCCAGATAGTAGCCGGGGCGCGAGGCAGCCGTGGCGCCGGCGATCGCGCCGGTGGCACCGCCGATCACGGCGCCAGCGGCCGCACCCGAGGCATTGCCCGAGATCAGGCCGCCCAGCACGCCGCCGACGATCGCACCGCCAAGCGCGCTTGCGCCGGGATCGGCCGGTGGCGGCGGTTCGTAGGCGACGGGCGGCGGGGCATAGGCCACCGGCACGTCGTCGTAATAGTCCTCCGAGATGTAGCCCGGCGGGCCCGCCATCCGCTGCGGATAATAATACCAGACGCCGCCGACATCCCACCACCAGCCGGAGCGACCGTTGTGGACTTCGTGGCGCCAGCGTCCACCATCCCAGGCGACATTGCCGCGATAGGCGTGTCCGCCCCAATCGCGCGCCGGTGCGGGACCCCTGGCGTAATTACGTCCGGGCGGCGGGCCGCCGGCATTGTGCTGGCCAGCACCTAGACCTTCAAAACCTGGACCTGCATGACCTGGACCGCCGGCGTGAGGCTGGCCGCCGGGCTGTGGCCCGGGCCGGGCCGCCTGCTGCGGCGGCGGACCGTTGCGCATGTTCTGCGGCGGCGCACCGGCGCCCAGCCCTGCCGATGGCTGGCCGGCGTCTCTCGGTGGCCTGGCGTCCTGCGCCTGCGCCGAGACGGCGAGCAATGACATGGCCGAAACCAAGGGAATGATGATCTTCATGCGGCTGGACGCACTCATGCGTGCTTGACCCCTGCTCTGTCGATTGCCGTCAATGGCCGTGGTGCCTGGCGCGATAGACGATTCGCCTCGCGCTGAGCTGATGCCGGCTGACATGACTGACCTGCTTTGGTCGGCTAGTCCCGTTACAAATGATTAAGATCACGGCATTTTTTCGTCCGCGCGAACCGCGCTGGAGCGCTTCTAGCGCGCCGGCTCGATCACATTGCAGTTGCTCCGCCCGGACATCAGGCAGTCCTGCATCTTGCTGGCCGAGGTGAGATCGCGGGCGAGCCACCAGCCGACGCCGAGGATCACAATCGCGATGATCAAGCCGGCGATGGCGCCGCGGCGGTTGTCACCGGATTGAGGTTTCGGCCGGGTTTTGGGCTTCTCGCCCGGTTCAGGCTTGAGTTCGGGGTTGGGCTCGGGGCTGGACATGGCTACCTGGTCGCTCGGGCACGAGGGCTTTATCAGCTCTGCGACGTCGCGTCACATCCCGACCAGCCTCCCGGTGCAGCCTCTCCAGTTCAACCCCGGGCCAGTTCAACCCCGGGTCGGCCGGATCGCATCCTTGCGCGAGGTTTCGACCGCAGGGTTCGCCTGCTGGACCCGCGGTGCGCAGGTCGTGAGCACAAACGCGGTCTGGGTGCACTCCCAATCCGCGCCCAGGACTGCACTTTCGATCGGCTGCGGACGGGCGAAGAGCAGCGTGGCGCCGGCCAAGGCTGCCACCGCGACGGCGATCGCGAGCGCCTTCAGGCTCAGTCTTGAGATCGTCATACCCGGGCTCCGTCTCGTATCGGGCGGACGCTAGGCGCCGCTCCGCGTGGCCCCTTATGAGGGACATCACAATTCGGCAGTTTTTCGGGGCTACGAGAGATCGTCGGGGGTGGCGATTTTTCGTCTACCTGATCGGCTGCGATTATGGGTGGCGTCGCGACGCGCGGCGATGTAAACGCTTCTGCGTCGCGTTGCGCCTGCTATGCCCAGCCGACGTACCAACCGAACTGATGTAGGATCGGAAGCGAGGAAGACAAGGCTCGTCGATGAGTGGATTCAGGGAACCCGGTTTCGCAGACCGGCAAAAGGCGGCGCAGGACGCACGCAAAAATCTTTTAAACAAATTCAAGTCACAGCCCGGGCTCGATGATCCCGCGGTCGCGGCGAAGCGTGCCGAGCGCGAGGCCCTCGCGGCCAAGCGGGCCGAGGCGAAGGCTGCGCGCGAGGCGGAGAAGGCCGAGCAAAAGCGCCTTCAAGAAGAGGCTGCCGCGATCGAGGCCGCGCGGATCGCCCGCGAAGCCGAAGAAGCCGTCGCGAAGGCGGCTGAAGCCGAGGCCGAGCAAAAGGCCAAGCGAGACGCCCGCTACGCCGCCCGCAAGGCCAAGCGCAAGTAACGTTCGCAAGTCGAACGTTCGCAAGTCACGTTCATTTGAATTTGAGCTGAGGCATTATGCCGGGGCGGTCGACGTGACCGCCCCGGCATTTGTCCCAGAACTTTGGGCGCGCGTCTGCCTGTCGCAAACGCCCCCCATGACGACTGAAGATCAGTGACGACTGAAGATCAGTTCTTCTTCATCATCCCGTCGTCTTTCTTCATCCCGTCCTTCGCCATCGTGTCCTTCTTCATGCCGTCGTCCTTGGACATGGTATCCTTCTTCATGCCGTCCTTGGACATCGTGTCCTTTTTCATCATGCCGTCATCCTTGCCCATCTTGTCTTGAGCAAAGGCGGCCGGCGACAGCGCGAGGCCGAGCGAGAGAACGGCCGCCGAGACGCCGAGCGCGATGCGGGTACGAATGGTCATGACTGGTCTTCCCTTCGAGATGATGTTTGTCAGCGACGGACGCCGCTATCTGATCTCGACGGATTGCCACGGGGCGTTGTTACGCGGCCGCTGATAAATTTCTGCGCGCCCGCCGCCGTCCTTCGTTCGGCGGATGCAGGAGATCAGGAGTGTGCAACGCAGCATGACCGACACACTTGCCGCGGCATTCGGTCTCGAACTATCAGATGAGAGAACATTGTCTGAAAGACCGGCTAGAATGGGCCTCAGCGCGGTCTCAAAGACCAGCCCAAAATCACAGCAAACAAGAACCCAAAAAACCGTCCAAGGGAATCACATCATGCTCACGCGCCGCCATCTGATCGCGACCGCCGTCGCCGCACCCGCCATTCTCCGTTTCGGCACTGGTACCGCGCATGCCGCGACCACGCTGAAGATCTCGCATCAATTCCCGGGCGGCACCGTCGACAAGGGCGATTTCCGCGACCGGCTCTGCCGCATGTTCGCCGCCGAAGTCGCCAAGCGCAGCAACGGCGACATCGCCGCTGAGATCTATCCGAACTCCTCGCTGATCAAGACCAACGCGCAGTTCTCCGCGATGCGCAAGGGCGCGCTCGACATCAGCCTCTATCCGATGCCTTACGCCGGCGGCGAATTGCCGGAGACCAATATCGGCTTGATGCCCGGCCTCGTCACCACCTACGATCAGGGCTTGCGCTGGAAGAAGGAGCCGATCGGCAAGGCGCTGACCGACTTCCTCGCCGACAAGGGCATCATCCTGCTCACCTGGGTGTGGCAGGCCGGCGGCGTTGCCAGCCGCTCCAAGCCGATCGTGGCACCGGAAGATGCCAAGGGCATGAAGGTGCGCGGCGGCTCGCGCGAGATGGACATGGTGCTGCAGACCGCCGGCGCCTCGGTGCTGTCGGTGCCCTCGAACGAGATCTACGCGGCGATGCAGACCGGTGCCTGCGATGCCGGCATCACCTCCTCGACCAGCCTGATCTCGTTCCGCCTCGAAGAGGTCGCGAAATCGCTGACCTCGGGCGCGGGCGCGTCCTACTGGTTCATGCTCGAGCCGCTGATGATGTCGAAGGCGATCTTCGACAAGCTGCCGAAGAACCAGCAGGACGTCCTGCTCGCGGTCGGCACCGAGCTCGAAGCCTTCGGCCGCAAGGGCGCGCAGGACGACGACGTCGAGGTCGCCAAGGTCTACGAGAAGGCCGGCGCCAAGGTCTCGGTGCTCGATGCCGCGACCGTCGGCAAGTGGCGTGACATCGCCCGCGACACCGCCTGGAAGGACTACAGCGCCAAGACCGCGACGGCGGCTAACCTGCTCAAGCTCGCTACCGACGTCGCCGCATGAGCCACGGTCCGCTTCCGGATCGTGACGACCAGGCAAACGCTGCCGCAAGGACCGGCCTTGCGGCGGCGATCGATCGCGGTCTCGCCATCCTCAACAGCATCATCGTCGTGTTCGCCGCGATCGCGCTGATCGCGGCCTGCGCCATCCTGAGCTACAGCGTGCTCAGCCGCGCCTTGTTCAAGGCCGCCAATTACTGGCAAGACGAGGCCGCGGTGTTCCTGCTGGTCGGCGCGACCTTCATGACAGCCGCCTACGTGCAGCAGAACCGCGGTCATATCGGCATCGAGGCCTTCGTCGGCCTGCTTTCGCCGCTAGCGAACAAGGTGCGTCTCTGGCTGGTCGATGCCGTGACGCTTCTGTTCTGCGCTTTCTTCGCCTGGAAATCCTGGACGCTGGCGCATGAAGCCTATGTCGACGGCCAGGTCTCGAACTCGATGTGGTCGCCGCCGCTGGCCGTCCCCTATTCGTTGATGGCGCTCGGCATGAGCCTGCTCTGCGTCCAGATCCTCGTGCAGCTTGCGCTGCCCTTCGCAGGAGCCAGACGTCCATGAGCGTTTTCGGTGTCGGCCTCGCCTACGGGATCGCGACGCTGGTCGTGATGTTTTCGGGCATGCCGATTGCGTTCGCGCTCGGCGCGGTCGCGGTCGTGTTCATGGGCATCTACATGCCCGCCGCCTCTCTCGATACGGTGACGCAGAACGTCTACGAGGAAATGGCCTCGATCACGCTGCTGTCGATCCCGCTCTTCATCCTGAAGGGCGCCGCGATCGGCAAGTCGCGCGCGGGCCAGGATCTCTATTCGGCCCTGCACGCCTGGCTGCACCGCGTCCCCGGCGGCCTCGGCGTCGCCAACGTGTTCGCCTGCGCACTGTTTGCGGCGATGGCGGGCTCCTCGCCCGCGACCTGCTCGGCGATCGGCTCGGCCGGCATCCCTGAGATGCGCAAGCGCGGCTATTCCGGCGGCTTTGCCGCCGGCATCATCGCCGCCGGCGGCACGCTCGGCATCCTGCTGCCGCCCTCGATCACCATGATCCTGTTTGCGGTCGCCGCCGAAAAATCGCTCGGGCGTCTGTTTCTCGCCGGCATCGGGCCCGGCCTGCTGCTGGTCTCGCTGTTCGGCACTTATGCCGTGATCCGCTTCCGCCGGGAATATGCCGCCGCCGAAGCGATCTACAAGAACGGCGGCCCGGAGGCGGCGATCCTCGCCCGCGACGAATACACGCTCGCGGAACGCTTCAGCGTGCTGCCGCGCGTGATCCCCTTCGTGCTGCTGCTCACCGGCGTCATGATCGCGCTCTATGGCGGCTACGCCACGCCATCGGAGACCGCCGGCCTCGGCGGCCTCTTGGCGCTGGCGTTGATCGCGGCGATCTACAGCGTGTGGCGGCCGAGCGACCTCGCCCCGATCCTGAAATCGACGATCCGGGAATCGACCATGCTGATGATGATCATCGGCATGTCGCTGCTCTACTCCTACGTGATGAGCTATCTGCACATCTCGCAATCGGCCGCCGAATCCGTCGTCGCGATGCACCTGCCGCGCTGGGGTCTCTTGTTCGCGATCCTCGTCATGGTCGTCGTGCTCGGCTTCTTCCTGCCGCCGGTCTCGATCATCTTGATGACGGCGCCGATCATCCTGCCGCCGCTCCGCGCGGCGAACTTCGACATCATCTGGTTCGGCGTGGTCATGACCATCGTGATGGAGATGGGGCTGATCCATCCACCCGTCGGCCTCAACATCTTCGTCATCCGCAACGTCGCGCCCGACATCCCCTTGCGCGAGGTGATCTGGGGCACGCTGCCGTTCGTGCTGCTGATGATGGTTGCGGTGCTGCTGCTGTGCTTCGTGCCGGGGATCTCGACCGCCCTGCCGGATCTGGTGATGGGGCCGGACGGGAGCAGGTGACGGGAGGAGCTGGTGGAACACGTAGACCCAGGAATCGGCGTCTTTCTCGTTCTCGCCCTCATCCTGCTGACGCCGTTCGTCGTTGGCTCATTGCTGGGCGTGGCGTTCACGCGGCTTATCAAGCGTCGGGGCTGGCGGCCTCAGGTGATCTCGGTCTGGCCGATATCCGTGATGTTCGGAACGCTGGCCTACGTCGTGGCGCCGGCATTGGCGTTTGCCGTGTTGTTCGAGTTCTTGGATCCTCATCCGCTGACGTTCTTGACCGGGCTGGCACTGGCCCTGTTCTACACTTGGCCGATCTGGCTGCTGATGGGGCCGGTGCTCTTCATCTACGTCACCTATCTCAAGAACCGCCGAAAGTGGCTGAGAGACTCGACTGTAGCGTACCTCTCGGTCGTTGGCATCTGAATGCGCGTTTATATTCTGGTTTTCGCCCTTTATGTTCTGGTTCTCGCATTGAGATCGTAGGGTGCGCAAAGCGAGGCGTGCTCACCACGTTGCATCCAACACGCATGGTGGGCACGGCGCTATGCACCTTTGCCCACTCTACGAGCGCATCGATTACGACTCGCTCTTCCGCCGTGGCTTCGGCGCGATCGTGCTGCCGGCCACGACCTGCAACAGATCCTTGCGCACGGCCTCGATGTGCCGCTCCAGGAACCGGCAGGCTTCCTCGACCTTCTCCGCGCGGCAGAGCGCGATCAGTTGGGCGTGCTCTTTTTCCGCAATGCCCATCGCCTTGGTGTTGGAGAGCTGAAGCCGCGTGTAGCGGTCGCTGGTCTGGAGCAGTGACAGCACGATCGCCCGGGTGCGGGGCTGGGGGGCATGGACATACAACGCCATGTGGAAGTCGGCGTTGAGCTGGCCCCATTCGCTGACGTTGCGCGCCTTGATCGCCTTCTCGAAGCTTTTGTGGATGTCGTCGAGCCCCTCGAAATCCTCCGCGCTGAAGCGAGGCGCCGAGTGCGCCAGCAGCCGCGGCTCCAGAATCCGGCGCAGGTCGAAGACGTCGTTGATCTCGTCCAGCGACAGCTCCGAGACGATGGCGCCCTTCTGCGGAACGATCCGCACCAAGCCCTCCGCTTCGAGCTGAAACAGCGCCTCGCGCACGGGGATGCGGCTGACGCCATAGGCGTCGCCGAGCGCATCCTGGCGCAGCTGCGATCCGGCCGGATAGGTGCCGTCGAGGATCGCCTGCCTGAGCTGGTCGACGATCGCAGCCGAGAGGGTGCGATGCTTCAGAGGCTGTTTCATCTAATCTTCCGTCTACCTCCGCGACTCGTCCGGACGAAGCGGTCCCTCTCTTGCATGTTGAGGCACTCAGCAAAAGCCAGTGCCCAGCAAAAGCGCGTCCTGCCGCCGAAATGACCGCAATCTCCATTTGACACCCAAAATGTATAAATTATACATTTTTGATTGGCACGAGAAATCTCGTGGGGCTTGGGGGTTTGATGATCGAAGAAGGGACGATGCCGGATGCGGGCGCGTTTAGCGCCCGGCGGATTGTGATCATGGCTTCGAGCGCGCTCCTTGCGTTCGAACGTCTGGCTCTGATGGGCCTGATGTACCTGCTCACCGGCCTGATCCTGGTCAACGTCGTCACCCGTTACTCGCATTTCCCTATCTACTGGATCGACGAATCCGCGGTCTATTGCGTGGTCTGGCTGACATTCGTCGGCGCGTCCGCGATGACGCGGCTGCGGCTCGATTTCGCGGTGACGATGCTGACGGAACGTCTTTCGCCCCGCGCCCAGAAGATCGCGAAGGTGATCTCGACCGGCCTCGTCGTCGTGTTCGGCGTAGCCCTCGTCATCACCTGCGTGCTCTGGATGGACCCGATCGGGCTTGCGCGCGCCGGCTTCGACGGGCGCAAGCTCGCGGCCGAAACCTTCAATTTCCTCTACACCGAGCACACCCAGACGCTGAACTGGCCGACCTGGGTCCTCTATTTGACGTTGCCGATCTTCGCGGTGTCGATGACCATTCACGGTCTCGCCAATTTGCTGGAAGACCTCGAGCTGGTCCCGCGCGCGCCACCGAAGGGCTTTGCGCTCTCCGAGCTCGACGGGGTCAACTGATGATCACGTCAGCAGCCTTCGTCGCGATCATGCTGGTCGGCGTGCCGATCGGCCTCTGCCTATGCCTTGCCGGGCTCGTCTACATCGCAGCATCCGGCAATCCCGTGCTGTTCCAGTCCTATCCGCTCCAGCTGTTCGGCGGCGTCGACAGCTACGGCCTGATCGCCATCCCGCTCTTCATCCTGATCGGCGAGATCATGAACGGCGGCGGCATCACCCGTCGCATCGTCGACATGGCGATGGCGTTCGTCGGCTCGCTCAAAGGCGGGCTCGCCTACGTCAACATCCTCGCCAACATGTTCATCTCATCGATCCTTGGGTCTGCGACCGCGCAGGTCGCGATCATGGCCCAGATCATGGTGCCGGAGATGGAGAAGAAGGGCTACGACAAGACGTTTGCGGCAGGACTGACCGCCTATGGCGGCATGCTCGGCCCGATCATTCCGCCGTCGGTGATGTTCGTGGTCTACAGCGTGCTCGCGCAGGTCTCGGTCAGCGACATGCTGATCGCCGGCATCGTGCCGGGCGTCATCCTCACGGTGATGTTCTGCGTCGTCATCGCGCTGATGGGATACATCTACAACTATCCTCGCGCGGATTATCAGACGCCGCGCCAGCGCGTGGCGACGATCCTGCGGACGTCGCCGACCCTGCTGATCCCGATCGTCATCGTCGGCACCATCCTGGGCGGCCTCGCCAACGCGACCGAATCCGCCGCCATCGGCGCGGTTGCCGCAGCCCTGGTCGGAAAGTTCTGGACCAGGGAATTCGAGTTCTCGCAGCTGCCGCAGATGATGCTGCGCAGCGCTATCTATTCGGCGATCGTGCTGTTCCTGGTCGCCGCGGCGGCCGTGTTCTCGTGGGTTCTGATCTTCGGCAAGGTGCCGCAGGAGACCGCCAGCTGGATCCAGTCGGCTGCCAAGGATCCGATCAGCTTCATGCTGATCTGCAACGTGGTCCTGCTGGTGATCGGCACGGTGATCGACGGCATTCCCGGACTGATCATGACGGTGCCGATCCTGCTGCCGGTCGCAACCGAGGTCTATCACATCGATCCCCGGCATTTCGGCGTGGTGGTGGTGATCAACCTGGTGCTCGGATTGCTGTCGCCGCCGGTCGGGCTCTGCTTCTTCGTCGCGGCCGCCGTCACCGGTGCCAAGCCGGGCAAGATGTTCATGGTGACGCTGCCGTTCTTCGCCATCTCCTGCGTCCTGCTGGTGTTGCTCTCGCTCTATCCGTCGCTCTCGCTGATCCTCGTCAAATAGGCCCGTCCAAAAGGAGCCCACCATGCCGCTTTCACGTCGTCGCTTTCTCGCCGCCAGCGCAGCCGCGCCGCTGTTCGCGCCATCGCTGGCGCTGGCCCAGGCCAAGGAATTTCGTCTCGGCCTGATCACGCCCAACGGCCATTCCTGGAACAAGGCCGCGCTCAAATTCGGCGACGATCTCAAGGCCGCCACCAGCGGCCGCCTGAGCTTGACCGTGTTCCACTCCGGCCAGCTCGGCAACGAGCCCGCGATGATGCAGCAATTGCAGTCTGGCGCGCTCGACATGGGCTTCATCCAGGCCGCAGAGCTCGGCTCGCGCGTGCCGCATATCGCCGCGATCAATGCGCCCTACATCGTCCGTTCGACGCCTGCAGTCGCGAAATTCGTGCGGCATCCGCAGGCCATCAAGCTGTTCGAGGTGCTGCCGCAGGAGACCGGAACGATCGGGCTCGGCTGGGGTATCACCGGCATGCGCGCCGTGTTCTCCTCCAAGGACCTGACGAGCCTCGCAGACATCCGCGGTATGAAGCTGCGCATCAATCCGACGCCGGTCTATCGCGATTTCTATTCCTCGCTCGGCGCCGCGCCAACGCCGATCCCGACGCCCCAGGTGTTCGACGCGATGGCCAACGGCCAGGTCGACGGCCTCGAAGCCGATCTCGAATTCTCCTGGAACCAGCGCTTCGACAAGGTGTCGAAGGTGATCCTGCAGATGAACGCCGTCTTCATGCCGATGGCCGCGGTCGTCTCGGGCCGGGTCTGGCAGTCGCTCCCCGCGGCCGACCGCGAGCTGATCGCCAAGACCGTCAAGTCGACGCTGGACGCGCAGATCGACGAGTTGGCCTCCAACGAGCCCGCGCTGATCGAGAATTTCCGCAACGCCCCGATCCCGATCCGTCAGGTCCCGGCCGGCGACACCGAAGCTGTCATTGCCGAGTTCGACAAAATCTGGCTGCCGAAGGCACCTGTCCTCGCCGAGCTGCGCAAGGTCGGCGCCACGCTCTGACCCGTCCGCCATCCCCCTTCAAAACACCCGGCGGATCCAGCCCCCCGCCGGCAAAATCCACTCGGAGTCAAACCATGAGCCGCCGTGTTTCCTGGGAAGGTGTCTTCCCGGCCGTCACCACGCAATTCCACGACGATCTCTCGCTCGACATCGACGCAACCGCCAAAGTGATGGACGGGCTGATCCGCGACGGCGTCTCCGGCCTGATCGTCTGCGGCTCTGTCGGCGAGAACACCTCGCTGGAGCGCAAGGAGAAGGTCGCAATCATGGAGACGGCCAAGTCGGTCGCGAGTGGCCGCGTGCCCGTGCTGTGCGGCATCGCCGAATTCACCACGGCCTTCGCGGTCGAGACGGCGAAGGAGGCCGCGCGCATCGGCATCGACGGCGTGATGGTGATGCCGGCCCTGGTCTATTCGTCGAAGCCGCACGAGACCGCCGCGCATTTCCGCGCCGTCGCCACCGCGACCGACCTGCCGGTCATGCTCTACAACAATCCGCCGATCTACAAGAACGACGTCACCCCCGACATCCTCGCCTCTCTCGCCGACGTCGAGACCGTCGTCTGCTTCAAGGATTCCTCCGGCGACACCCGGCGCTTCATCGACACACGGAACATGGTCGGCGACCGCTTCGTGCTGTTCGCAGGACTCGACGACGTCATCGTCGAGAGCATCGCCATGGGTGCTGTGGGGTGGGTGTCCGGCATGTCGAACGCCTTTCCGCGCGAGGGCGAGACGCTGTTTCGCCTCGCCAAGGCGGGGCGCTATGCCGAAGCCATGCCGCTCTACGAATGGTTCATGCCGCTGCTGCATCTGGATGCACGGCCGGACCTCGTCCAGTGCATCAAGCTGTGCGAGCACATCATGGGCCGCGGCACCGCGCTGACCCGCCCGCCCCGCCTCGCGCTGCTGCCGCGAGAGAAGGCCGAGGTCGAGGCGATGATGGTCAAGGCGCTCAAGAACCGGCCGCGCCTGCCGGATGTGGGCCTGAAGGCAGCGTAGGCGCCTTACGTCGCCGCGCGCTTCCGCTTGGCGTTCAGCGCGGACGCCACGCGGCTCACCGGCGGCTTGCCGAGCAAGCCGCTGATCTCGTTGGTGGCCGCCAGCAGCCGGTCCATATCGACGCCGGTCCTGATCCCCATGCCCTCGAGCATGTAGACGACGTCCTCGGTCGCGACGTTGCCGGTCGCGCCCGGCGCGTAGGGACAGCCGCCGAGGCCGCCGGCGGCGGCGTCGATGACGCGGACGCCCTCCTCCATCCCCGCATAGAGGTTGGCGAGCGCCTGGCCGTAGGTGTCGTGGAAATGCATCGCCAGCCTGGCGGCGGGAATATTGGCGCTGACCGCGCGCAGCATCTCCTTGGCCTTATCAGGCGTGCCGACGCCGATGGTGTCGCCGAGCGAGATCTCGTAGCAGCCGAGCTCCCACAGCGCGTTGGCGAGATCGGCGACGGCTTTCGGCTTGATCTCGCCGTCGAACGGACAGCCCAGCACGCAGGAGATATAGCCGCGTACCCCGACACCATCGGCCTTGGCGCGCGCCAGCACCGGCTTGAAGCGCTCGATGGACTCCGCGACCGTGCAATTGATGTTGGCCCGCGAAAAGCCCTCGGAGGCCGCGGCGAACACGGAGACGACTTTCGCGCCTGCGGCGCGGGCGGCCTCATAGCCCTTCTCGTTCGGCACCAGCACGTGAAATTCGGCACCGGTCACGTGGCTGACGCCGCGCAGCACGGCGTCCGAGCTCGCCATCTGCGGGATCGCCTTGGGCGAGACGAAGGCACCGACCTCGACCGTATTGAGGCCGGCCGCGACCAGAGCCTCGATGAAGGCGATCCGGGCCTCGACGCTGACTGCCGTCTTCTCGTTCTGGAGGCCGTCGCGCGGCCCCATTTCGATGATGCGGACCTGGTCGCTCATGTCACTCTTCCGAAGCCTCGACCACGGCTAGCTCGACGCCCTCCTGGACGATATCGCCGACCTTGCATTTGACTGATTTCAGCACGCCAGCATAGGGCGCGCGCAGCGTCTGCTCCATCTTCATCACTTCCAGCGTGAGGATCGGCGCGCCCTTCTCGAGCTTGGCGCCCTCCTCGGCCAGCACGGCAACGACGGTACCCGGCAGCGGTGCCACGATCTTGTCCTCGCCGGCGTGCTCCTCGGTCTCGCCGCCGAACGGGTCGACCCAGTGCAGGTCGAAGCGGCCGTTGCGCGTGCGCAAATACAGCTCATGGCCGTCGATCACGGCCGCCACGGACGATTTGATGCCGTCGAGCGTGAGATCGAAGCCGCCATCCTTTGGCGCAATCGCAAACGCCAGCTCGCGTTCGCCGATCACGAGCGTCGACAGGCCGCCGCCATAGTTCAAGGTGACTTTCAGCTCAGGCCCATGACCAGCACCATGACCGACACGAAACGCAAAGTTGCGCTGACGGCGGCCGACTGGCATCCAGCCAAAGGTCTGCCACGGCGAATTCGCGTCGCCTTGCGCGACTTGCCGTTCGTCGTTGACCACAGCGGCGACCGCGGCGCAGAGTTCGAGATCGCCTGGCGCCGGCGTGGCCTGCGTCAAGACCGCCAGCTCGCGTTCGATGAAGCCGGTGTCGACCGCGTTCGCCCTCACCTTCGGATGCGTCATCAGCGCCGACAGGAACGGGATATTGGTGACGATGCCGCGGACGTCGGACTCTTCCAGCCCGCGGTTCAGCCGCTCGATCGCGACATCCCGCGTCGGTGCCCAGGCGATCATTTTTGCCAGCATCGCATCGTAGTGCGGCGAGACCGTATCGCCCTCCCGATAGCCGGCGTCGATGCGCAGGCCCCCGGTTTCGGCCGGCAGACGCCAGGTTGATATCTTGCCCACTGACGGCATGAAATTCCTGGTCGGGTTTTCCGCGTAGACGCGCGCCTCGACCGCATGGCCGTTGAGGCGGATCTCGTCCTGCTTCAAGGGAAGCGCCTCGCCGAAGGCGACGCGGAGCTGCCACTCCACCAGATCGATGCCGGTGATGAGCTCGGTCACGGGATGCTCGACCTGGAGACGAGTGTTCATCTCGATGAAGAACACGTCCTTGCCGTCGGAGACGAACTCGATGGTGCCGGCGCCGACATAGTTGACGGCCCCCGCCGCCTTTCGCGCGGCGGCACATACTGTTTCGCGCTGGGCCGCATTGAGCGTCGGCGACGGCGCCTCCTCGATCACCTTCTGGTGCCGGCGCTGCAGCGTGCATTCGCGCTCGAACAGCGACAGCAGATTGCCGTGGCTGTCGCCGATGATCTGCACCTCGATATGCCTGGGGTTATCGACATATTTTTCGATCAGCATGCGGTCGTCGCCAAACGCGGCCTTGGCCTCGCGCTTCGCGCTGACGATCGCAGGCCCAAGTTCTTCTGTGGACCGCACCACACGCATACCGCGGCCGCCGCCGCCGGCGGACGCCTTCACCAGAATGGGGAAACCGACCTTCTCGGCCGCCTTCGCCAGCGTCGCATCGTCCTGGGCCTCACCGTGATAACCGGGCACCAGCGGCACGCCGGCCTTCTCCATCAAAGCCTTGGAGCCGGATTTCGAGCCCATCGCCGTCATCATCCCGGCGGTCGGGCCGACGAAGACCAACCCCGCATCGAAGCAAGCCCGCGCGAATTCGGCATTCTCCGACAGGAAGCCGTAGCCGGGATGTATCGCCTCCGCGCCGGTCTTCCGCGCGGCCTCGATCAGCCGCTCGACGTTGAGATAGCTGTCGCGGGCCCGTGCGGGCCCGAGCAGCACGGCCTCGTCGGCGAGCGCGACATGCATCGCGTCGCGGTCCGCCTCGGAATAGACCGCGACCGTGCGCAGGCCCATGGCGCGCGCGGTGCGGATGACGCGGCAGGCGATCTCGCCGCGGTTGGCGATCAGGAGCGTGCGAAAACGGCGGTAGAGCTTTGAGCGGTCCATCGCATCACATCCTGAACAGGCCGAATTTCGTCGGTTCGATCGGCGCATTCGACGCCGCCGAGAGGCCAAGGCCGAGCACGAGGCGCGTGTCGGCCGGGTCGATTACGCCGTCGTCCCAGAGCCGCGCGGTCGCATAATATGGATGCCCCTGGCTCTCATATTGCGCGCGGATCGGGCTACGGAATGTCTCTTCGTCTTCTTGCGACCAGCTATCGCCCTTGGCCTCGATATTGTCGCGGCGGACCTGGCTCAGCACCATCGAGGCCTGCTCGCCGCCCATCACCGAGATGCGCGCGTTCGGCCACATCCACAGGAAGCGCGGTGAATAGGCGCGGCCGCACATGCCGTAATTGCCGGCGCCGTAGGAGCCGCCGATCACGACGGTGAATTTCGGCACCGACGCTGTCGCGACCGCCGTGACCAGCTTGGCGCCGTCGCGCGCGATGCCGCCGGCCTCGTATTTCTTGCCGACCATGAAGCCGGTGATGTTCTGCAAAAATACCAGCGGAATGCCGCGCTGGCAGCACAGCTCGATGAAATGCGCCCCCTTCAGCGAGCTCTCGCTGAACAGGATGCCGTTGTTGGCGATGATGCCGACCGGATAGCCAAAAATATGCGCGAAGCCGCACACCAGCGTCGTGCCGTAGAGCTTCTTGAACTCGTCGAACTCCGAGCCGTCGACGACGCGCGCGATGATGTCGCGCACGTCGAACGGCTTGCGGCCGTCGACGGGCACCACGCCGTAGATCTCCTCCGCCGCAAACAGCGGATCACGCCGCGGATGCATGTTGAGGTTCGGCCGCGCCGATGGCTTCAGCGTGCCGACGATGCGGCGGGCGATGCCGATCGCGTGCGCGTCGTTCTGGGCGTAATGATCGGTCACGCCGGACTGCCGCGAATGCACGTCGGCGCCGCCCAGTTCCTCGGCGCTCACCACCTCGCCGGTCGCGGCCTTCACCAGCGGCGGGCCGCCGAGGAAGATGGTGCCCTGATTGCGCACGATGATGCTTTCGTCCGACATCGCGGGGACATAGGCGCCGCCGGCGGTGCAGGAGCCCATCACGATCGCGATCTGCGGGATGCCGTGCGACGACATCTGGGCCTGGTTGTAGAAGATGCGGCCGAAGTGACGCTCGTCCGGAAAGATTTCGTCCTGCAGCGGCAGGAAGGCACCGCCGGAATCGACCATGTAGACGCAGGGAAGATTGTTCTGCCGCGCCACGTCCTGAGCGCGCAGATGCTTCTTCACGGTCATCGGGTAATATGTGCCGCCCTTGATGGTGGCATCATTGGCGACGATCACGCATTCGCGGCCCGAGATACGCCCCACCCCGGTGACGACGCTTGCCGAATGCACGTCGCCGCCATAGAGGCCATAGGCCGCGAGCGGCGACAGCTCCATGAACGCGGTGCCGGGATCGACCAGCAGGTCGACGCGCTCGCGCGCCAGCATCTTGCCGCGCGACGTGTGGCGGTTACGCGAGACCTCGCCGCCGCCGCCGGCAACCTGGCTCAGCTTTTCGCGCAAGTCCGCAACGAGGGTGCGCATGGCCTCGGAATTGCGCGCAAAGTCCGATGAAGACGTATCGATGCTGGAATGGAGCGGCATGTTGATTCCAATTGCGTGAAGGTTTTAAGCCGTCTCGGCCATCAATTCGCGACCGATCAGCATGCGCCGGACTTCTGAGGTGCCGGCGCCGATCTCGTAGAGCTTTGCGTCGCGCCACAGACGTCCGACCGGAAATTCGCTGGTGTAGCCGACCCCGCCCAGCGCCTGGATCGCCTCGCCCGCCATCCACGTCGCCTTCTCGGCGGAATAAAGGATCGCCGCGGCGGCGTCCTTGCGCAGGCTGCGCGCGTGATCGGCGCGGTCGCAGGCGCGCCCTACTGCGTAGACATAGGCGCGCGTGGCCTGCCAGGTCGCGTACATGTCGGCGAGCTTGCCCTGCATGAGCTGGAAGTCGCCGATCGGCTGGCCGAACTGCTTGCGCTCGTGCATGTAGGGCACCACCGCGTCCATGCAGGCCGCCATGATCCCGAGCGGGCCACCTGACAGCACCGTGCGCTCGTAATCTAGGCCGGACATCAGCACCTTGACGCCTCCACCGACCTCACCCAGCACATTCTCTGCCGGCACCTCGCACTCGTCGAAGAACAGCGGATAGGTGTTGGAGCCGCGCATGCCCAGCTTGTCGAGATGCTGGCCGTGGGTGAAACCCTTGAAGCCCTTCTCGATCAGGAAGGCGGTCATGCCGCGCGGGCCCGCCT
Source organism: Bradyrhizobium nivariense (assembly GCF_029846715.1). Classification (GTDB taxonomy): domain Bacteria; phylum Pseudomonadota; class Alphaproteobacteria; order Rhizobiales; family Xanthobacteraceae; genus Bradyrhizobium. Next base: position 102,272 of record NZ_JARVWW010000006.1, on the reverse strand, counting down.
CCGGATCGGTCTTGGCGTAGACCACGAGCACGTCGGCGTCGCCGCCATTGGTGATCCACATCTTCGAGCCGTTGAGCACATAGCGGTCGCCGCGCTTGTCGGCGCGCAGCTTCATCGAGACCACGTCGGAGCCGGCGCCGGGCTCGGACATCGCTAGCGCGCCGACATATTCACCGGAGATCAGCTTTGGCAGATAGCGCTGCCGCTGCGCGTCGTTGCCGTTGCGGCGAACCTGGTTGACACAGAGGTTGGAATGGGCGCCGTAGGACAGCCCGATCGCAGCCGAGCCGCGCGAAATCTCCTCCATGGCGACGATATGGGCGAGATAGCCCATGTTGGAGCCGCCATATTGCTCCGGCGCTGTCATGCCGAGCAGGCCGAGGTCGCCGAGGCGCTTCCAGAGGTCCGCCGGGAACAAATTGGCCTTTTCGATCTCCGCGGCGCGCGGGGCGATCTCCGCATCCACGAAGGCGCGCAGCGTATCGCGCAGCATGCCGATGTCTTCGCCCAGATCGAAATCGATGCTCGGGATATTCACGGCGATTTCTCCGTATTTTGGGGACCGAACCTAGCGGCATCAGGGCCCTTCTGCGGTCGAAAAGGTTGCATTTTCCGCCAAACTTGGCGAGGATTTTCCCAAAGGATTTCCGATGCCCTTTCAAGCCGCCACCGCGATCCCGCGCCGCGCCGTGACCCCGGCCGCCTTCGTCCGCGGCGTGGTTGCCGCCTACGCAAGGTACGGTCGCGATCCCACGGAGGCGCTGAGCCGGGGTCAGGTAGCGCCAGACCTTGTCAATTCTCCGGACGGGCGGGTCACGGCCGGCCAGTTCGAGGCGCTGGCGGGCCATGCCATGCGCGAGCTCGACGACGAGGCACTCGGCTGGTTCTCGCGCCGGCTCCCCTTCGGCACCTATGGCATGCTGTGCCGCGCCTCGATCACGGCGCCGACGCTGGAGGTCGCACTCAAGCGCTGGTGCCGGCATCATCGCCTGCTGACCGAGGACGTGCTGCTCGATCTCGCGGTCGGCGAGGAGACCGCAATCGTCTCCATCCGCGAGCTGCGCGACCTCGGGCCTTTGCGCGAGTTCTGCCTGGTCACCCTGCTCCGCTATGTCCTGGGCTTCTCCTGCTGGGCGGTCGATTCCAGGATCGCGCTCCGCGCCGGGGAATTCCCCTACCCAGAGCCCGGCCACATCTCGGTCTATCCGACCATCTTTTGCCGGACTCTCCGCTTCGATGCGGACCGCGCTTCGATCATCTTCGACAAGCATTATCTCTCGCTGCCGCTCACCCGCAGCCCCGGTGATCTCGACAACATGCTCAAGGGCGCGCTGCGGCTGACCGTGCTGCCCTACCGGCGCGACCGGCTCCTGGTCGAGCGCGTCCGCCGCGTGCTGCGAAATGCGCGCGGACGCAGTCTCGGCGCCGAGGATGTCGCGAGCGAGCTCGCGCTCTCCACCCGCACCATGCACCGGCGCCTGCGCGAGGAGGCAACCTCGCTGCGCGATCTCAAGGAAGAGGCAAAGTTCGAGCTCGCCAAGCAGGAGCTGATGCGCGGCCGCACCCCGATCAAGCGGATTGCGGAGATCGCCGGCTTCCGCAACGAGAAGAGCTTTTCCCGCGCCTTCCGCACCTGGACCGGCGCCTCCCCGCGCGAGTTTCGCGGCCGGTATCGGTGAGGCGTAGGGCCTTATGGTTCGAGACGCGCCGCAAGGCGGCGCTCCTCACCATGAGGGTCTGACATTCCACCTCGCGACGAGACCTCATCCTGAGGAGCCCGCCCAAAGCGGGCGTCTCGAAGGATGGCCACAAGGAAATCGACCGCCATGCATCGACGCGCAGCGTCACGTCAATGTCATAAATTTACGGCCCCCGGGATCAAACCCGGAGGCCGCAATGTCTCGAAACCGGCCTCGATTTCGAGCGCCAGTTTTTTTGCGTTAGTTCGAGTTGGCCTGCCCGCCGGAACGGAGCTTGGTGCGCGAGTGCGTCTGCTTCGGCTGATAGGCGAGAGAGTCGTTCGTGCTCTTCGCGCCGCCGCTCTGCGAGCACGAACCGCCGATGCCGCCGGCCGCGGCACGGCAGGCTTCCATCGTCGGATAGCCGCAGCCATGAGCGGCCTGGGCGCCGTTGGTGATGCAGTATTCTTCTGCCTGTGCGGCCGGCGCGGCCATCATGAGAAACGCGGATGCAAACAGCGTCGCAGCGGATGCGACGAACGTCTTCGAGATCGAGGTCATGTTGTCTTTTCCTGCTTCAGGGTCCCACAAAAGAGGCCTCGGCATGCGACGCAGGCTGAGGTTCACGCCTCGCATGTAGGCGGACGCCATGAACCGGCAATCACGGCTCGGCGCATTGCAGGACTTCCCAAATCACATGTCACAGTTAGGTGAGTTACTAATCTTTTTGTCCCTCTTATCCGAACCTGTATTCCGGTAAGGGAATCACCCCCGCGCCTTCGGATTTTTGGATCTCGTTGCGCGAGCCACGTTTTGGGACGCGTCGCTGCCGATCTATCCTGCTGCAGCGATCCCCTGCAACGGCAGCGGCACATCCTTCGCCACCCCCAGCACCGGGAAGCTGCGGACATTCTTCACGTTCGGCATCGCGGCGAAATGCAGGAGCTGCTGGCGCATGCTTTCGACGCTCGGCGCCACGCATTTGAGAAGATAGTCAGTGTCGCCCGAAATCCGCCAACACTGCTGAATGCGCGGGATCGCGGCGATCGAGCTCTCGAACGCCTCCAGCACCGGCTGAGCCTGGCTGCCGAGCTGGATCGAGACGAACGACACCACCTCGTAGCCGAGCAGCCGCTCGTCGATGACGGCACGGATCGCCCGGATCACGCCGCGGCTGAACAGCGATTTCAGCCTCCTCACGCAGTTGGGCCCGGACACGCCGACGCGAAGCGCCAGCTCGTTGTTGCGGACCCGCCCGTCCTGCTGCAACTCGGATAGTATCTTCAGATCGACGCCGTCGAGCTGGTCACGCCCCGCCATACCCCACCTCGCCATGAGCCCGTCACGCAAGGCAGCGAAGCACGCGGCAAAATCGCTGCCAAGGGGTTCAACGGCAGGCGCGTCCTGGCGTCATGACCCGGTATGACGAGAGTCTTGGTCGGAAGGCCCGACCTCAGTGCGTCCAGGGCTCGCCGCGCCGGAACGAAAAATTGTCCGCATACGCGGCCGGCCGGCGCACCGACTCCTGCGGCTCGATCACCTGGTAGGCGATGCCCTTGCGCTCGCAATAGGCGACGGCCTCTTCCCTGCTGTGGAAGCGCAGCGTGATTTGCTGCTTCATGTCGCCGGACGAGGTCCAGCCCATCAGCGGCTCGACCGCGCGCGGCTGCTCGGGCTCATAGTCGAGCTGCCATTCCTTCGTCATCGACCGGCCGGATTGCATCGCGTTCTTGGCGGGCTTGAAAATGCGTGCGGTCATGGGATGGTCCGGGCCTCTTCTTCGTCTTTTCGTTCGATTTCGATGCGTCACGGTAGCAGTTGGTGGAAACCGCGGGCATAGTATAGAGACACCTTTTGGGAACTGATCGGTGATTCCGGCCCCGAGGGTCGCTCGCCGACGGGTATAATCATTATGCTGCACCGTGACAATTGCGTACCCGCCTTCCGCGCCGGGATCTCGCCCGGCGGCCCAGCCTCGTTGACGCCGACCTGTCCGTCCTCTCCGAAAGCTCCCGTCGCATGTCCTTCCTGAACATCAACGCCACGCTCCCCGAGAAGGGCCGTGACCTCAGGCTCGACCTGTTTCGCGGCATCGCGAACTGGGCGATCTTCCTCGACCATATCCCCGACAACGTGGTGAACTGGATCACCACCCGCAATTACGGCTTTTCCGACGCCGCCGACCTCTTCGTCTTCATCTCCGGCTACACCGCCTCCTTCGTCTACGCGCGGATGATGCTCGAGCGCGGCTTCCTCGTCGGCGCCACAAGGCTGACCAAGCGGGTCTGGCAGCTCTACGTTGCCCACATCATCCTGTTCGTGATCTACATCGCCTCGATCAGCTATCTGGCGCTGCGCTTCGGCGATTCCGAGATGATCAACGAGTTCAACGTCGCCGGCCTCGTCGACAACGCCACCGAGACGCTGCGCCAGGGCCTGTTCCTGCGCTTCAAGCCGCTCAATCTCGACGTGCTGCCACTCTACATCGTGCTGATGGGGCTGTTTCCGCCGGTGCTCTGGTTCATGCTGCGCAAGCCTGACCTGACGATGGCCCTGTCCATCGTGCTGTGGCTGACCGCGCGCCATTTCGGCTTGAACCTGAACGCCTATCCGGCCGGCCAGTGGTACTTCAACCCCTATTGCTGGCAGGTGCTGTTCGTGTTCGGCGCCTGGTGCGCCATGGGCGGCGCGCGGCGTTCGATGGCGTTGATCAACGCACCGGTCACGCTGTGGCTGTGTCTCGGTTACATGCTGTTTGCGCTGGTCATGACCATGGCCGGCCGCTTCCCGACCCTCGGCGGCATGTTTCCGGAATGGCTGTTCTCGGCGTTCAACCCGAACGACAAGACCAACCTTGCGCCCTACCGCTTCATCCACTTCGTCGTGATCGTGATCCTGGTGATCCGCTTCGTGCCGAAGGACTGGCCGGGCCTGGAATGGAAAGGGTTCGATCCGATCATCGTTTGCGGACAGCAATCGCTCGCCGTGTTCTGCGTCGGCGTATTCCTGTCCTTCGTCGGACATTTCGAGCTGTCGATGAGCTCGGGCTCGCTGTTCGCGCAGATCTTCGTCAGCGTCGCCGGCATCGCGATCATGACGACGGTGGCCTATTACATCTCGTGGTCGAAGAGGCAAGACAAGCCGCTGAAGCCGCCGCCGCCCAAGCCGGCGGCCACAGCGGCAGCGAAGTCCGCTTGAACGGACGGCAGCGGTACCCGCGCCGGACGGCAGCGATACCGCGCCGGAAGGCAGCGATGCCGCTTCAGGCCGCCGCTTCGCTGTCGAATTCGGTGAATTTCTTGTAGATCCAGTCGCGGCCGTCGTGGCGGCGCCAGACCTTGCCGTAAACGAGCTGCCCGTTGATGGAGCGGCGCGGCACGAGCACGGTCCAGAGGTGCCAGATCTCGGTCCAGCTCGCCTGCGGACCGACGGTTCGGACGTTGCGATCGAAAGACATGATGCAGAACTCACAGGATACGAGCGCCGCGACGAACTGTGATCTCGTGTGAGCACGAATTTCAGGCAGTCGGTCGCGCGCCGGGACCGATCTGATAACGATCGCCAGGCCGGCCGCAACAATCGCTCGTCCTTAACCTAACCGATCAACCTTACTTCTCGGGACGGCGCAGCAAGACCGGTTGAAAGCGGGCGTCAATTTTTCTAGACTGGATGCACGATTTGAGAATGAGCGCGCCGTTTTGAGCACGCGCGGTGATTTCTGGGCTGACACGAATTTTGAAACTATTGATGGGCTGGGACGACCACGATGAATTTGCAATGTGCATGTCTGCGCCTGGCGCTGCGATCGACGCCGCCTGCGCTGCTCGCGAAGATGCCGGCGCAGGAACTGCCGAAGGTCGCCAACGACAATCAGGTGGCCTGGCCGTTCCTGCCATTTCCGTTCGGCTGGTACGCGACGAATTGATGCTTGCAAAAGCGCAACGCCGCGCAAGCGGAATATCATCGCTTGGCGGCGTCCGTTAGGCATTGGGCGCTGAAATCCCCCAACACTCATATGTCTATCGCGACGGCCAAAGGTTCGACGAAGCTTTTCAAATTCTGCGCCGGCAGCTCCAGTCCAATGCCTTGAAAAATCGCGCGGAAGTCGCGTTGCGTAAAGAATGAGTGCCGAGGGTTTGGAGGGGGCTTTGAGAGCCTTGGGACGTCGGCTCGCCCTGGTTTCAGGGCGCAGTAAGCCGCGTGCCCTTCCCGGCGATCAGGTTCGCTCAGACGCCGGCGCTTGCGCTGGACGCACTGCTTGATGCGTCGTTGCCATTGGCACTGAGCGCGCCTTGGGCGTTGTAGGTCTGCCCCGGCTGACTGCCTTGGCTGTCCTGGCCGCCTTGCGCGCTTGTCGAGGTCTGGACCTCGGTCGTGCCGTCGGAATAGGTGATCGTGGTGGTGGTGATGCCGTCGATCGTGATGGAGACCTCGCTGACGACGGTCTTGGTCGAACCGCCGCCTCCCGATCCCGAGCTTGCCCCCGCCGATTGCGACGACGACGTCGACGACGCGGCTGATGTCGAGGACGTCGCCGATGTCGCGGCGGACGAATTTGTGGCGGCCGACGGGGACGTCGTCGCCGCCGCACTGGTTGAAGCAATCGCGCTGACCGACATGGAGACCTCGCTCGAGGGAGACTTCAAGTAGACTTGGGGCGCAGCCCCAATGGCGCGCCCTGTCCTCTCCTTCAACGCGGCGGGTGTGTGGAACAGGCGCTGGAGCTGTAAAAAATCCTTCGGTGCAGCGCGAATTTCCGCTCTCAGCGTCGCAACCAATCCCCGCACCGCGAGTTGCAACTTTTTCCCCACCCGGGCATCCGCGAGCGGCTGCGATCGGACGACGCGCCTGCACGGACAGCCAGATCGTCTCACGTCCGTGTGAGGTGGAGCGCGGCGGGTGAATTCTAGCGAACGCGCAGAGACCAATGAAGAGCAGGCGGCAAGACAAGGGGATTCCGTGAGCCGGATTGATACGACTGACAAACTCTCCGAGGTGCCGGAGGCCGGAAGCTCGCTGTTCGCGCTCTGCGGCATCAGCGTGGCCGGGGTCGTCATGCTCGGCTGGATCTGCGCCCTCGCCTGGATCGCCTGGCGCATCGCCGATTGGCTGTTGTTCTGAAGTTGAAACGCCGCCGGCAGACCGTAGCCGGTGGAGCTGCCTTCAGCGCAAGGTCAGCAGCAGAAGCCGTCGTGATGGGACAAGGCGACGACTGCCGCCCCGCAGAAAATATTTCAACATGTCCCGAGCTTCCCCATTCCCCGACACCCGAGTAGAGATCGTAACATGCAAAGCTGACGCAGCGGTTGCACGGAGGCAACATTTCCCGGAAATAGCGATGCCGCGTCCCGGCCGGCGATGACGGCAAAGCGCGGTGCGTGTCAGACCCTAGGAGAAAAAATCCAGGAGATTCAAGCCCGGGACTGGTCGGGGCAGCTGGATTCGAACCAACGACCTGCAGTACCCAAAACTGCCGCGCTACCAGGCTGCGCTATACCCCGAATGTCCGGCGAGCCCTGTCGATACACGCTTCCCAAAGCGCCAGCAAGCTTTCCAAGGCGCCAGCAAGCTTGCCAAAAGACCGCCACAGCACGGGGGCAATAGCCCCCTTGCCGCCCTACTTGCTGCCGAACAGCGGATGGCCGACCCGGTCACCGGCGCGGATGCCGTATTTCTGCGCCGTTCCCGCCACAACCTCCAGGACCGCCCGGGCCGGGCCCTTGGACGAGATGATCCTGGTCGACATCGGCTCGGTGTTTTCGGCGATGCGCAGGATGCGGCCGTCGGCACGGATGAAGATCATGTCGAGCGAGACGTAGGTGTTCTTCATCCACATCGACACCTCCTGCTCGGGATTGAAGTCGAACAGCATGCCTTTGCCGTCAGCCAGTTCCTTGCGGTACATCAGGCCGGTCTGCTTCTCCTCCTCCGTCGTCGCGATCTCGACCGAGAACACCTGCACGCCGTTCCTTGTGACGATCTCGAGCGGCTGGAAGCTGGCGGCGCCGGCGGGCGCGCTCCCGACGGCAACGCCAGCGATGACGAGGATGGCGGCAAGCCAGCGCTTCGCAATGGCGAAGACGGCCTTTCGATCGAAATTCATGGATGGCACTCGAGGCGTGGGACTGGAGCAGTCCTTACGCGGCGGTCGCCGGAAAAGCCAGAGGCGCGCCGGTCAGCCAGCGCGCCTCTGCTCACGATTGCGGGAATTGGCGAGCTATACCGTCTTCGAGCGAAGTGGATAGCGGTTCGCGTCAAGAAAACGCGTCAAAACAAGAAGCTGGAGCCCCGTTCCGATTTTCATCGGAACGGAAATGGAAATGGCTTTAGTGGGACGAGACCGGTGATCCCGTCTCGGGATGGATCTCGGCCGCCATCATGCCCTTGGAGCCGGGCCCGAAACGGACCAGGACATATTGGCCGGGCCGCAGTTCGGTCATGCCGAAGCGGCGCAGCGTCTCCATGTGCACGAAGATGTCGGGCGTGCCCTCGCCGCAGGTCAGGAAGCCGAAACCGCGCAGCCGGTTGAACCATTTGACTTGGGCCCGCTCCAGCCCGCTGGTCGCGGTGACCGAGACATGGGTGCGCGGCGGCAGCATCTGCGCCGGATGGATCGCGGTCGATTCGTCCATCGAAACCACGCGGAAGGCCTGGTAGCCCTTGGCGCGCTGGATGCACTCGACGACGATGCGGGCGCCCTCGTAAGCCGTCTGGAAGCCGTCGCGCCGAAGCACGGTAACGTGCAGGAGCACGTCGGGCCAGCCATTGTCGGGAACGATGAAGCCGTAGCCCTTTGAGGCGTCGAACCATTTGATGACGCCGTGAACCTCGACGAGGTTGGCGCTGCCCTCACCGAGTCCGGTGAAAGGACTGAGCGCGCTGTCGCGAGCGGCACCGCCGTGTTCGCCCACCGCGGGAACTCCTACCTTCTTGGACTCAAATCCGTCCGACGACCCCATAACCCCGGACCCCACACATGCCATGCAACCCGCCTGAATGGCGGCGCCGAATCACGCGTCTTTAGAGAATCTTCTCAATTCGACGCGACGCGAATCTTTCGACTCAAAAGATAACACTCCCGGTTGCGACGCATAGACAAAAAAGAGATTCGCCGGAACCTATGAACAGCTTGCACGGCCGCGAATCAAATTACTGCCTCAATTACCGACAAAGGGCCCGAGCGTTTCGCCGATGTCGTGGCGGATCACGAGGTCGGCGATGTCGTCCTGCTCGGTGGGCTCACGGTTGACGATCACCAGACCCGCGCCTGATTTCTTCGCCATCATCGGAAAGCCCGCCGCCGGCCATACGACCAGCGAGGAACCGATCGCGATGAAGAGGTCGCAGGCTTGCGACAGCGCGGCCGCGCGCTGCATTTCGTCCTCAGGCATCATCTGGCCGAAGGAGATCGTGGCGGTCTTCACCGGCTCGTCGCACGCGGTACAGTTGGGCGCGGCGCCCGCGTCGTCGAAGCGGCGCTTCACCCAGTCGAGCGGATAGGCCTGCCCGCATCCGATGCAGCGCGCATACGTGGTATTGCCGTGAAGTTCGATCACGTGCTCCGCGGCGAAGCCGGAGGCCTGGTGCAGATTGTCGATGTTCTGGGTGATGATCGCGGGAACCTTGCCGGCGCGGTAGAGCGAGGCGAGCGCGCGATGGCCGCGGCCGGGCTTGGCCGCCGCAAAGACCTCCTCCATCGTAAAGCGCCGGCGCCAGGATTCGTCGCGCGCCTCCCGGCTGGCGACGAACTCGTCGAACGGGATCGGGCGGTTGCGCGTCCAAATTCCGCCGGGCGAGCGGAAGTCGGGGATGCCGCATTCGGTCGAGATGCCGGCGCCGGTGAACGGCACGATCCGCTTGGCTTCGGCGATCATGTCGCCGAGACGTTCAACGCCGCTGCGAAGATCCGATGCAATCAACGCGGCCTCCCGTCTTGTTGTGCCGATTGGCTTTGCTGATTTGCTTTTGCGCTAGCCGCAAGATGCGCAAGCGACAAGATTGCTGACGCTCTTATCCACTGCCGCGCAAGACGTGGTCGGCAATTTTTTCCGCCCTTCGCTTTATCACAATCCCGCAATGCCTCCTCCCCATTGACGCCCCAATCAGAAGCGCCAATGCATGTGTTGACGCGACTCAACGTAATTGCGGCGGCAGTGCTTGGGTTCGGTAGGGTACACATATTCACGTGTAGAGGGGATTTGACATGACCGAGGACGAACAACGCAAAATCCGCGAACGCGAAGAGATCGCTGCCCGTGTCGCCGCCTTCCGTGCCACGCAGGAAAAATTCAAGCGCGAGCGTGAAGAGTATTTCGTGTCGACGCTCGACAATGCGCGCAAGGTGGAGCGTCCCTCGCTCTGGCCGTAAGACAAGCCTGATCACCACGCATGAAAAAAGCCCGGAGCGTTGCTCCGGGCTTTTCATTTGTTCAGCCGTTACCAGTGACGGTAATAATGGTGGCGGCGGTAGTACGGTCCGTCACCATAATAGGCGTACGGGCCGGGGCCGTAAGCATAGGCCGGGCCGCCATAGTAGCCATACCCTGGGCCGTAGCCGTAGTAGCCGTAAGGATGGGACGCGGCGATGGCACCCGCGGTGATGGCGCCGGCGGCGAGGCCGAATGCGAGGCCCGGACCGATGCCGCGACCGCGCGCCTCGGCGGGCGCAGGCGCCGCGATCGCGGTCACGCCGACGGCAGCGGCGGTAGCCAGAACTGCCAATGTCTTCTTCATGTTCTCCTCCTTAGCGTCTCGCCGGACAACGCTGGCGCCGCGCGATGGTTGCGCGCAGGCTGTGGAACCGCCCCCCTTCAAAAAATTACGAAACCGGGGGAACGAAATCGATCGGGCGCGATTGCACCTTCAAGTGCGGAAGCCTCGGCTATCGGGTTGAGGCAACAGCACGAAGACCCCGTCAGCATCATCGCGATGCTGGCGGGGTTTTTTAGTTTCACGGAAAGCAAACGGCAGCGGACGATCATTGCTGCCAAGGGGGCGGATGCCGAGGAGGAAAGATTGCCGATATCCGCGTTGCTGGCCCGTATCCGCAGGCTCGTTCCCAGATCCGGCGATGATCATTACGACGAGATCGTCCGCAATTTCGGTGTCGGCACGCTACGCCCGCCGGCGACGCCGATGAGCGACGGCGAGTTGGCGCGGGCCATTGCCGAGTTTCTGAAGGAGACGCCGTCGAGCTCATCCGTCGCGACCCTCGGCCGGCGGCTCGACCCCTCCTCTCCGCTCTGACGCCCCTCTCTCAAACGGGAACTCGCGCAGACCGGGAACGGGGAGCGCCCACGCACGTTGAGCTTGCCTTGACGACAGGAGGCTCGACATGCCCGTTTGGCTCGAAGTTTTGCTCAACCTGTCCGCCTACGCCGGTTTCGTGGCGCTCGCGACCCGCGGTGTCGCGTATCCGGATAATTCCGGCGACGACCATTAGTTCGCGTGCGGCGCCTGGCCTGCCGTGCGCACCAGCCTGTCGGCCTTGACCGCAACGCGCGTGTTATCGAGCTGCGGCCGCAGCGAGAAGCTGACCACCACGAAAGCGAGACAGAACAGCGTGCCGACGATGGCGACGCGCCGGTAGGTGTGGCGGTCGCCCTGATAAAAGGACGGTTCTGAAAAAGGTGTCATGAATTCGTGCTCGAATTCTTTCTGGCAAAGTTGCTTGTTGGCAAAGTCGTTTCTTGTTTTCGTTTCTTGTCTTCGCCAGACAACTATCCCAAGTAGCGCCAAGCGCAACGCGATTGGGCTTTTAACCTAACCGAATAGGGTTATCGGCTTCCCGGCAAGCTTCCGTTAGGAGTTCGCCAAGCGTCATCTTCGCCAAGCGTCATCAGAGTTCGGCGAGCCGCTTCAAGCTCGCGCGAAAGCCGAGGCTGCGATGGCCTGCGACCAGCACGGTGCCGAACACCTCGGCCGCGTCGTCGCTGAACGTCCCGGAGAAGCCGCTCGTCGCCTCCTCTCCGCCGAACAGCGGCCGGGTGAGGCCATTGGCGAACGGCGTATGCTGGTTGGTGGCAAGCTCGCCTTTCCAGGTGCTTTTTTTCGAAGTGCCGTTTTTCGAAGTACCGTTTTTCGAAGTGCCGTTGCCGATCGTGTAGGAGCCGCGCGACCAGAAGTACGGCCCGCCGCCGAGCAGCACGCCATCCCGCAAGATCAGCACGCCGCTGTCGCGGCCCTTCACGCCGTCGAGCATGTGGATGTGGATGGAATAAAGCCCGTTCTTCATGTTGCGTCCGCCGCCGGAGCAACGATAGCGCCGGACAGGGAGAGCGTCGAGACGATGGTGACAGGGTTCGTGCGTTTGCCGACCGGCTTTGTTCCAGCTTCGCCCGCCTTTCGTTCTCAAAGAACGAATCGGAATCGCAGAAACCGGCGCCGGGCAAGCCTTAACAATTCGTTTGCACGCAAACGAGCGCGCGATCACATCGTGTCGCCGGGCTTCGATCGCGGCGGCACCTGCGGCACCGACGGCCTGCCTTTGCGCAAGCGCGGGTGCCGGTCGCACCAAAACACTTTTGCGATCTCGACGAACATCTCGAGAAACCAGCAGCATCCATGTCGCGCCTCCCTCGCCTCATTCCGTAACCAGGACGCGAGGACGGGACTGCGCGAAGCATCACGCCGGCTTGGTTTGGAGACGCGTGTCCCGCATCGACACAGAAGGCACGCCTTGTTCTGCATCCGACTCCATTTCGTTCGCAGGGAACGAATCGGAGTCGAGAAAATCAGCGCAAGGCGATTGCTAACGATCGGTGAAGGCAGGCGCGGTTGCCGGCTGTCATCGACGTCGCGCGACGCTCATCACGCCGCTCGTTTCACCGTGTCCTTCTCCGAAATGTCCTTCTCCGAAAAGCATTCGAGGATCTGGATGCGGAGCTCTTCCGCGGCCGGACCCTCGAGCTTCCTGAGCTGATTCCAGAGCCTGATCACTTCGCGTTGTTTCTCGACGGTCATGGGCACCTCCAAAAGAGCTGCTCCACTAGAACAAAATGAGAACAGAAAGTCCAGCCCCTCCCGCGAAATTCGCTGGGCACATCGCCTTGAACCTTTCAGGGCCTTGGACCTTTCGGGCGCGGCGCGGTTGCTTTTTGGATCTTCAACCTTAAGTTCGAGACACCGCTGGCGGCCAGGCGCTGAAATCCCAACGCCGTCAGCCAAGAGAGCCCCGAGCGTGAGTGCGGGATTTTTCATTGCGGGCGCAAGCCGCCCGCCGGGCAAAGGCGACGCGACATGAGCGCTGGCCCGAACAGCAAAACAGCCATCCGGGCGTTACACCGGGTGGCTGCTTTGACGACTGTCCGCTCCGCGCAAGATTCCGTCGTCGCTGCCTCAACCGCCGGACGCAGGACAACGTTCCCGCCGCCGGCAAATTTGGCTTTGGCGTGCCCGCCTCCGTCCGCCGTCAGACCGGCAAATTGTCGGTCATTCCGGGCGGCACGTCGCCTTGCAGGGTCCGCTCGGCGAGCAGCTCCTTTTCGGCCTCATACCAGAAGGTGTCCATCGTGCCCGCGGGCTCGCCGGCCTCCTTCCAGAGGTGATAGGCCCGGTTTCGAATCTCTTGCTCGCTGAGACCAGCCACGTGATTTCCTCCCTTTCGGAAGCAAAGCCTGATGACGCCCGAGAGTTCCTTATCCGTTTCCGGCAGTCGCTGCGGCGCCTCGCCAGAGTACGCCGCCGCAACGAAAATGCCAGCGCCTTAGACGGAGCGCATTTTAGACTGAGTCTTTAGATGGAGTGCATTTTAGATGGAGTGCGTTTTAGACGGAGTGCGTTTTAGACGGAGTCCTTGGCCACCTTCAGCGGCGAGGCCTTCACCGACTTGCTCGCCGGCTTCGCCGCGTACTGCATCGGCTCCTTGGTGAAGGGATTGACGCCCATGCGGGCTTCGGTCGCGGGCTTGTTCACCACCGACATCTTCACGAAGCCGGGAATGACGAACTCGCCGGACTCGTTGAGCTCCTTGTAGCCGACCGTCGCCATGTACTCGATGACCGACTTCACGTCGTTCTTCGACAGCTGCGTGCCCTCGGCAATTGCATCAATCAACTGAGTCTTCGTCATCTTCGCCATGTCTGAATTTCCTTCTGTGCGCGCGAGCAGGCTTTGCTCAGGACGCGGTCCAACCGCGCAACGCGCTTCTGATTCATGCCAACTTTCATGAAGTGACGGGGCTTAGAACCCATCGAGGCCTAAAACGCAAGCAGGGGGTTCTGCGGGGGGCCCGGACGCCCCGGCAAAGATGCCGCAGCTTGCGCCGTTTTCCGGTTGAACCATTTTCTCCCTGGGCGTCTAACTCTTTGAAGTCCCCAAGCTTCATCCCCATCAGAGAGCCCCGCTTCCCCCAGGCGGGGCTTTCGCCTTTTCGGGGACCGGCCGTGCAATTCCGATCGGGTCGGACCCGAGGTCTGCGCCCGGGCCACGCGGATGACCGTCACAAGGCAGGTTCTCTTTTCAGGCCATCTCCGGCATAATGCGGCATGGCAAAAACAAAAGTGACCTTCAAAACCGTCCGCATTGCAGACAACGACTGGAAAATCCTGGCGGATTACCCGGACAGCGAACAGCGCGAAATCAAGGGCTTCACCAGCAAGGCAGATGCCGACGACTGGATCAACGGCGACCGCAAGATCGCGTGGCTCCGTTCCCAGGGATACGCCAAGTGACCCGCGTGTAAGTAACACGCGTATAAGTAACGCGCGTATCGTCTGACGCCCGTGTGGCACGAGGCGCGCTTCATCCCTCCCCGCTTCAAACGTTGTTTCCGTACCGGCGAGTTATCGAGCAGGCGGCGACGCCAGCTCGTTTCTCGGCCGCGCGGGGTCACCTCATGGTGAAACCTGTGACTGGGCATGCGCCGTTGAGACTTCAGTAACCTAACGCCGCCAAGCTCCTCGCAGTATCGTTGCGTTGGAGTATCCCCACAGTGCTGGATTTTAACGAGCTGCGTGAACTCGCGGCCGATGTGCGTGTTTTCGTCGACATTGCCGAAGACAAGGCCGAAGCGCTTCGCGCCGTCATCGCGGCCTACGACGTGGTGCTTGCGATCTTCCCGTCCGGAGAGGGCATGGGCCTCCACGTCGTCAAGGGCGGCGAGATCCTGGACAGGATCGCAAGCTCACGAACCCATGCGATCTACAGCCACACGGCCATCGCGGTTCCCGACCTCGAGCACGCGGAAGTGCTCAAGCACCTGACGGCCGCCGTCGACCAGCGGATTGCGGCCTAGTCACGGGCGAGACTTTTTCCCTCCGGAACGCCCGTTTAGGAACGCGGCTTCTGCAAAACGGACCTCATCCTGAGGGCCCGCCGCAGGCGGGCGTCTCGAAGGATGGGCCACGAGCAAGCTATCAATTCACGATCAGCCGCGCGGGTCGGCGCTGCCAGAGGTTTCTTCAGTCACGGAACCGGTTTACCGCCCATAGCGGCATCCACGATCCCACCACCATGACGATCGCAATGGCTGCGACCACGACATATTTCAGGGGATGTTGCGACGACGCGACGCCGACGCTCGACTTCGGCCCGAAGATTTCCACCAGCAGCATGGCCGCCACCGCGAGCAGTGTGATCGTCTTCACGGCATTCCTCTTCAATGGCCAAGCAAATAGGCCGTGAAGCCAATCAGGATACAGCCAAGGCCGAAGATAGCCGTTGCCAACGCGGCGGCGTTTTCCAGACCGAACAATTTGACGACGGCCTCCACTGCGGCAGTCAGGAGTATTTCCACGATCGCGCTGAGCAGGCTTTGAAGCATTGCGGTTGGTCGCGCCGGGCTTCGCCGGGGTTCAACTGCGATAAGTCCCCGCTTTGGCAAGGGATCGGTGCACACCCGCAATTGCGCAGCAGTTCGTCCGCGCCGGGGCGACCGGGATGTGGTTCGGCATCGGGCACTGGGCCCACGCATCCAACGGTTATTCTATCGCGTCGGCGCAACCGTTCCTTAATATATTTCTCGCCTAGATTGCCCCACCCTTGGAATAAGCGTGGCGGGGCTTGGTGCGGATCTTCGCGGGTGTACAGGCAATGCGCGGGGTCGCTGCGCTGTCGGTGGTCTGCGGACACGCGGTAAGTGCGCGACCCGATATGGTCGGGCCGGGGCTTGCCGAGGGCGTGCTGACCATTCTTGCGAGCGGCGTCGACATCTTCTTCGTGATCTCCGGCTTCATCATCGCAACCACGGCGGCGGCCCAGCACAACCCGTTGGATTTCGCGTTTAGACGAGCCCTCCGACTGTTTCCGGTCTACTGGCTCGTGTTGCTGGCGGCGTTTGTCAGTTCCTCCTGGATCGCGCTGGCGCCGGGCGAGCGCCCCGCGCTCGACCTCGGAACCATCTTCGCATGGACATATCCGAGCTGGTACCTCGCGCCGGCCTGGTCGCTTGCTTTCGAACTGCACTTCTATGCCGCCGTTGCGGTCATCCTGGCGATCAAGCCGGACCGGCTGTTCGAGATATTGTTCGCTGGATTCGGCCTGGTTATCCCAGCTGTCGTCTTCGGCCTGGAGCTCGGCATCTACTTCCATCCGCTGGTGCTGGAATTCGGTGCCGGCGTTGTCATCGCCTATCTCCACAGACGTGGACGATTGCGCTTTTCGCGCCGCATCCCAGCCGTTTCCGCGGGCCTGTTCGTGGCCGGCTGGTATTGGATTTTCGTGCACGGAGCGGCCGACCCACAATTCGCACGCGTCCTGACCTATGGTCTTGGCGCGGCATTGCTGATCCATGCTGTGGTCGCTGTCGAGATCGAAGGGCGATCCTTCTCACCGGTCCTGCAATGGCTCGGCAAGATTTCGTACTCGCTGTATATCGTCCATTATTTGGTGGTGAAATGGATCGCCAGCTTTGCCGGGCCGTGGCTACTATCGACCGTCGGGACAATCATCGCCAGCATCCTGCTCTCCATCGGTCTCGCCGCCGCCTTGCACGTCGCCGTTGAAGCACCGATCCTCGATTGGGGGCGCAAGGTAAGTCTGATGCGCAGCCGCCGATCGATGCCGGCGGTACCGAGATCGGTGGGGCCGCGTGCCTACCCCGCACGAACGGAATGAAGACATTCCGCGCAGGTTTCAGGGGGCGGCGCGGTGTTAGTCAGTCTTGCCCATGGCCTGTCACCGTAATTGCCGTGTCTCATTCCAGCGGTGCAGTCCAGTGCACCAATCTTGCCCGATCACGTGCCGCTGTCATTCGGCCTTGATGTTGGCGTCCTTGATGATCTGCTGATACTTCGCCATCTCGTCCTTGATGTAGCCGGCGAAATAATCCGGCGTGGAGCCGAGCGGTTCGAATCCGAGAAGTGCGAAGCGTTCCCTGACCTCCGGCCGCTGCACGATCCTGGCGACCTCGGCTTGAATTGTCGTGACGAGGTCGGCGGGCATGCCCTTCGGACCCCACAGGCCGTACCAGGAGCCGAAATCGAAGCCTTTCATGCCGGATTCGGCCACGGTCGGAATCTCCGGAGCGATGTCGACGCGCTTGGTGCTGGTGATGGCCAGCGCCTTGATGCTTCCGGCTTTCACCAGCGGCAGCGAGGACAGAATCGGATCGGCGATCAACTGCACCTGGCCGCTCATCAGGTCCGTCAGTGCGGGGCTTGCGCCCTTGTAAGGCACCACCAGGGTGTCGACACCGGCATCGCGCTTGAGCAGCTCGATCGCCATGTGCCCGGCCGAGCCGAAGCTCGATGTCGCGAAGGTGTATTTGTTCGGATCCTTGCGAACCAGGTCGAAGAATTCCTTGAGATTTTTGGCGGGCGTCTGCGCATTGGTGCTGACGATCAGCGGTCCGCTGGCCACCAGCGAAATCGGCGTGAAGTCAGTGACCACGTCGTAGGGAACGGCCTTGTGCAGGAACGGCGTCACCACATGGATCGACGCGGTCAGCATCAGCGTGTAGCCATCCGGTGCGGCCTTGGCGACATAGTTCGCGCCGACGATGCCTCCGGCGCCACCGGCGCGGTTCTCGACGATAAAACTCTGCCCGAACGACTCGCCCAGCTTTTGCGCGAGAAGGCGCGCGACGCCGTCGACGGATCCCCCGGCGGGATAGGGCACCACGACGGTCACCACGCGGCTCGGATAGGTGTCGGCCTTGACCGGCGCCGTGGCAAGCCCGAACAGGGCCGTGCCCAGCAGGGCAAGGACATGAAGTCTTGTCATCGAGGATCCTCTCAAACGTTGCGTTAGAAGATGCCCCGGGTAGCTTCCCCCGTCGAATATGTATTGGCCGGTGACGAACCCGGCATGGTCCGAACACGAAACGAGTTACGGCGACAGTACATTCATTCGCCATCGCCAATCCGCTAACCCAGCGCTTCCGGTTCATGCTTGGCGGACAGCGTCGATTGAGTGCACCGTAATTCCCTTAATTCATGAATCACGTTGGCAAGCGATTAGCCCCGATAGCTTTCGGCGTGCATGGTCGCACTGCCGTCCAAGTATGTCGTGATGCTGTTGTGCGCCCGTATAAGCCCTTCAATCTCGACCCATCTCGGTTCAAACGGTTTGCCTTTGACATCTAGTGGATATCTGAACCTGTCACCTTTTGGGTCAGATTCCTGCATATGAGCGATCTGCTCTCGCACAATACGGCCCCAATCATCATCCGCTGAACTCCCCCAGCGGTCCATATAGCCGGCGAGTTGGTCCCACAAATCCAGAAGGTGATGTCCTGTCAGTTCAGGGGCTTTATCGTCGGTCTTCGCATACTCGTCGATTGTGCTCTTGATCGAAAGTTCAACCGAATGTCTTGCGAGAAAGAATAGCGGGTTCGACATATTGCTAACCCTGTGCCTGCCCTCTTCGAAAACCTTCCTTGCCAACTCCTCGAAGGCCCGTTGGTAGCTGTAGGCAACAAAATCCCACGTACTCGTGTAGGTGTTTATGTCGCTGTCCTGGTGGACAAATTGAGTGATTTTAGAGTGTCCGTCGAACTCCGACAAATCCAGCAGGTCGTCGAACGTCATCGCCGTCATTTCTTTCTCCCGCGGGCCTCCCACGTCTCCAGAATAAACAGTGTCATTGTATGCGCGGCGTGGACAGCGAGGCGTGCATGTCTGGCTTCAATTTTGTAAGTTTTATTCCCGTGACCGTGCGCCGAACCCTCATGGGTACGTAGAGCGCCTACCCCAGCCGCGATACTGAACAAACCTGACAGGATCTGCTTGAGATCATCGTCAGCCATCTGGCCTGGGGAAAGGCCAAGGTTTTTGGCTACCTCGGTCCACAGCGGCGCAATGGTCTGCTTGTTGGGAGGCGGAATATTTTCCGTTTCGAGGTAGTGTTTACAAACGGCCTCGACGATCGCGCAGGCTGCTGTGACAGCAGCACCGGGGTCTAAGCCTATCGAGTTGTAGGCCCGTTGGTATTCGAGGTCTACCGCGGTCAGGCCGCCTGCCTTAAGCCGTTCGCCCAAGGACTTAGACGGGCCTTTTAGATGCGCTCCGATGATATAGCCGCCGCGCTGATAGCTTAACTGCTCCTTTTCGAGGACAGTTTTGATCCTCTCCCGGGCATCCCCATCTTTCGCGTACTGCTCCAGCCGCCAGGGCGTTGGCTCAGCATCCATCACCTCCGCAATCAACGTGCCAAATAGACCAAGCGGATCAGCACATTCCGCATTTGCGCGCCGCAACCAAGAAAGGCATTTTTGGGTCTTGTTTCCTTCGGGCGGATCCCCGGGAAACCGTGCCTGCATAAACAGAGCATTGAGTTCAGCGTGGGTATAATGTGTGTCGAGAATCGGCGCTGTTGTGCCTATCAGCGCTGGCGGAATTTGAGTCATTTTCAATTCCATGCCCTAGCGGGCGGCAGGGATTTCAATGGTGGACGCAGGATCGTTTTTCAAGGCAATCGACAAGAATCCGGTGCAGTATTTCATCATACACTACTCGTCGGAAATGCTGTTCGATGAGAACCTTGAAGGCCATTCTCCCCGGATCACGTCAATCGTGGTCATGCACTACCCTACCGCGCAGACCCAAAGCTTTGCTTTTCACTTGTCGGCCGACCTCCTGAATATCCGAAAGGACGATATTGACGCCAATCTCGACGAGATCGAGATGGACCTACTTTCGAGGTTTTACAAGTTCGCGCGTGACCGCCGCCTGATGAACTGGATACATTGGAATATGCGAGGCCAACTGTTCGGCTTTGAACACTTGGAAATTACGGTGACAGTGCACTAAATGACGTGGCGCGGTTTTCAGCGCATGTTGCGGCATGGCTCGCCTTGCTCGTGTCGTCATTCCCGGTCATCCGCACCATGTCACCCAGCGCGGCAATGGCCGGGCGCGCACGTTCTTCGAGGACGGCGACTATGCGCTCTATCGCGATCTGCTCGCTGCGAATTGCAAGGCCGCCGGAGTCGAGGTGTGGGCCTGGTGCCTGATGCCGAACCATGTCCATCTCGTCCTGGTGCCGTCCGATCCCGACGGTCTGCGCCGCGCGCTGGCCCGCGTGCATCGAAGCTATGCCGGAACCATCCAGGCGCGGCGCAGGCGCACCGGCCATTTCTGGCAGGGCCGGTTTGGCGCCGTCGCGATGGACGAACCTCATCTTGCGGCGGCGCTGCGCTACGTGTCGCTCAACCCCGTGCGCGCGCGTCTGGTGAAGCGGGCACAGGATTGGCGGTGGTCGAGCACCCGCGCGCATTTGCATGGCAGGGACGACGGCGTCACCACGCTGGCACCGGTCCGGGACCGCTTCCCGGATTTTGCCGATGTGCTGACGAGCGAACCGGAGGCGGATCTGTTCGACGCATTGCGTTCGGCAGAGAGCATCGGCCGGCCGCTCGGCGACGCCCGCTTTCTCGCCCGCATCGAGCGCCAGACCAAGCGGGTTCTGAGACCAGGCAAGCGTGGCCCCAAGCCGTCCGTACCGGACGAAGAGTGAGCTTCGGCCAATGTTTAGTGCACTGTCACCGTAATCGAATTGTGAAACAACGTTGATCGAAGCGGTTCGTCCATGAATACGATAATCCTGATAATAGAACGCGACAGTCCGTGGTCCCCCGAGATGTGGGCGTCAGATCATGAGGGAAAACGCGGCATCGATAATCAGCTTGTGATTGAACGCAAGGAAGAATGGCTCTCAATTGTCCGGGATGATCGAGTACTGGATGATTTCGACGAAGCAGAAAGATCGCGTTTGAACAATCTTGTAATCGCGCCAGTGACCTACTTATTGGAATGGAGAGGGCACCTACTCGTTGAAAGCCTGTTGCGGTCCGTCCCGGCCAATCTGCGTGCTGCGATTGACAATGACCATGGCCTACTTTTGCCGCTTCAAGAGCTTGCGAGCAAACCAATAAATGATTGGGCGCGAGCTAGCACGTTGAAATCGGCTGATGGAGTGTAATTTATACCCTCACCCCGTCCCCCCTGTACCGATGTGGTTGCCAATTTCGTCGAGTGTGCTTCGAAGGCTAAGAGAGATATCGATGTTGTCAATCGAAATGCATTTTTCGCCCGCGCTCTTCGCTGACGATTATCGGCAATCTCGTTGATCTCGACTGCCAGGATATTACAGATCAGCCGGGTGCCTGATGCCGAACCACGTGCATCTCGTCCTGGTGCCGTCCGATCCTGACGGTCTGCGCCGCGCGCTGGCCCGCGTGCATCGAAGCTATGCCGGAACCATCCAGGCGCGACGCGGGCGCACCGGGCATTTCTGGCAGGGCCGGTTTGGCGCCGTCGCCATGGACGAACCTCATCTTGCGGCGGCGCTGCGCTACGTGTCGCTCAACCCCGTGCGGGCGCGTCTGGTGAAGCGGGCACAGGATTGGCGGTGGTCGAGCACGCGCGCGCATTTGCATGGCAGGGATGACGGCGTCACCACGCTGGCGCCGGTCCGGAACCGCTTCCCGGATTTTGCCGATGTGCTGACGAGCGAACCGGAGGCGGATCTGTTCGACGCATTGCGTTCGGCCGAGAGCATCGGGAACTGCGGTGACAGTGCACTCAAGTCGCGCTCAAGCGCCACGCATGGACCCGATTCGGCAGAGCCATCTTTACGGTGACAGTGCTATAAACTATTTCGCCGACCCGTCGCCCAGCCCAATGCGGGTTCTCTTCTCCCGCCATTGCCTCCATAGTGCGGCAGGCTCCGCCAAGTGATGTAGCTTTCGGAAAGCGCTTCGGTTCCGCGCAGGCAGGCATCGTTCGGCAGCGGTCTCGCCCTCATGCACACGTGCACGCGCCCCCTGCCCCTTGTCGCATTTTGCTGCTATTCATCGCCCCCGCCCAAACCAAAAACCCTCCATCCGTTCAAGGGAGCAACAACCATGCGATACCTTCACACCATGCTGCGCGTGCGCAATCTCGATGTTGCGCTGAAGTTTTACCAGGATGCGCTGGGACTGAAGGAGGTGCGGCGGATCGAGAATGACAAGGGGCGTTTCACGCTTGTGTTTCTGTGCTCGTCGGACGACATCGAGGCGTTGAAGAAGCAGCCGCAAACGCGTGGCGCGCCGCTGGTCGAGCTCACCTGGAATTGGGACGAGGAAAAATATGGCGAGGACCGCTTCTTCGGCCATCTCGCCTATGAGGTCGACGACATCTATGCCACCTGCGAGAAACTGATGAAGGCGGGCGTCACCATCAACCGTCCCCCGCGCGACGGCAACATGGCCTTCGTGCGCTCGCCGGATCTGCACTCGATCGAGCTGCTCCAGAAGGGCGAGCCGAAGGCGCCGCAGGAGCCGTGGTCGTCGATGCCGAACACCGGCCACTGGTAACCCCAATAGGAACAAGCCCTCGTCCGTCACGTTTCCTCTCCGACAATGCGATTGGAGGAGGAACGCAATGGGACGAGGACTGTTGTTATGGATGCTGGGCGTGCCGATCCCGGTGATTATTTTGCTGTGGCTGTTCTTCGGCCACTGATCGACTGACGACCTTGCATGAAAGCTCCGCCGACGGCGGAGCTTTCTGCATGAGAGGCCCGGCGCAATCGCCGTCGCTGGCATCCGCGAATTCCGCTATCACCGCGCCGAAAGAAAAGCCGCGGGAGGATGATTTGGCGGACCAAGAACTGACGATCTGGGGCCGCGCCAATTCGGTCAACGTGCAGAAGGTGCTGTGGTGCCTTACCGAGCTCGGCCTGCCCTATGAACGCATCGACGCCGGCATGGCTTTCGGCAAGACCCGCGAGGCCGACTATCTCGCGATGAACCCCAATGCGCGGATCCCGACGCTGGTCGAGGGCGACTTCGTGCTGTGGGAGTCCAACTCCATCATGCGCTATCTCTGCCTCGCGCACGGCCGCGGCACGCCGATCTATCCCGAGGCGCCGAAGCTGCGCGCCTCGGTCGACCGCTGGCTCGACTGGACGCTGTCGATGGTGCAGCCGGTCGACCGCCCGGTGTTCTGGGGCATCGTGCGCACGGCGCCCACTGAGCGCGACATGATCCAGGTGCAGCGGGATGCCGATGCCGCCGCCGAGGTCTGGGCCATCGCCGACCGCCTGCTCTCATCGCGCCCGTTCATGGACGGCGATGCGTTCACGCTCGCCGACATCGCGGTCGGCGCCTATGCGCGGCGCTGGCTCGGCGTCGAAGGCATCGCCCGGCCCGCGCAGCCGCATCTGACGCGCTGGCTCGCCGAACTCGGCAAACGGCCCGGATTTGCGCAATATGTGGCACCGCCGATGTCGTAAGCGGTGACGCGGCTTAAAGTCCGCCGAGAGCACGATGAATCGGCATTTTGCCGCGCGCCGCCGGGACCTGGCGGCTACTGTGCATGGGGTTGTTTTCGCGTTTTTTGTTTGGGGGCCCTGTTGTTTGAACATGATCTCTTCAGAAAACCGCTTCGCACTTTTCCGGATCATGCCTCTAAGGCCAGCCGCGCTCGACCAGCAGCACGCAGACGATCAGCACCAGCGTCACGGCCGCGGTGGCCAGCCGCGCGGTCCAGTTCAGGCCGCGGCCGACCCACAACAACAGCGCGCAATACATCACGAACGGGACGATGATCTCGGGCCGCATGATATCCGACGACATGATATCCGGCGGCATTGGGGTCAGCGCCTGACCGTGGTCTCGACGCTGATCGAGCCGCCGATCTTGACGCAGGTGCCGGTGCTCTCGACCATATGGAAGCCACGGCCGTAGGAGGCGCAGGAGCCCGCCTTCGCCGTCCCGCCGGTACCCTTCAGCGGCAAAGCCTTGCCGGCCTGGGGGCGCTCCGCAGGCGGAAGGCGCAAGGCCTCCGCCGCGGCTGCGGACGTGGTCAGCAACGAGATCAGGATGAGGAGAGGCGCACGCATGCGCGCCGTTCTAGCCTGGACAGGCGCCGCGCGCCATCGGGGTCGCTTCGCCCGGGGTCAGATGAACTTGACGCCGGCCGATTTGCCGCGGCGCCAGACCACCTGGCAGCTCCGCCCGGTCCGCGCGTCGCGCGCGAACGCCATCCGGATCACGCCCGGGAGCTGGCTCGCATCGTCGTCCAGCGTGATCTTCGCGCCGGAGCTCGAGATGTCCTGGACCAGGCAATGCCGTGCCGCGAACCCGCCGTCGAGCGTGATCCAGGCGTGCTGCGACAACGACTTGCGAGCCGCGCGCTTCTTGGGCTGTGGCATTGGCTGAAATTCTCCCATTCCAGCGCTAGCGAGGGAACCCTAAGAAACCGTTGAATTCGCCCCCCGAATGATCCCGGGGGGATGCTATCCACCGGTGCCAAAAGACCGTTCCCGAACGGCTTGCCCAGGGCGCCAAAGGCCATTATAGGTTCGCCCGCTGCAGCCGCCGGGCCCTGTTCGGACGGCCAGCGGCCGTGCCGCGAAGAGCGGCGGGGCCCCAGGGTTTGCTCCCTTCGTCTATCGGTTAGGACGCCACCCTTTCACGGTGGAGAGAGCGGTTCGATTCCGCTAGGGAGCGCCATCATCCGGCCATCGGATGACGTGGCGAAATCTGCCGCCCTCACATGAACCTCCCTGCCCCTCGGCTCCGACCAATGTCCTGTTGGAACCGGATGCAGGCCCATGGCGCAGCGTAAATCTCCCTCGGACGACCAGGCCGGAATTGCCTCGCCGGCGCCGCCGCCATGGATGCACCGTACGGCAGCTTACGCGCCGGAGCGGCGCGCCAGAATGCTGGAGCACGTGGCGCGCGCCAGATCGCTTCCGCAGCGCCAGGCGACGGCCGCGCCGGAGCTGTCGCATATGGCCGGCACGACCATCCTCGCTGACGCCTACGGCTACGCCGTCCTGTTCGGCATCGTCGCGCTGCTCTTTCAGTCGCGCGCTCCTCTCTACCTCGGCGCCTTCCTCTTCTTCACCGATAGCGAGCGCATCGAACGCGCGCTTGGAAACATCGGCATCCGTTTCGAGCCCGACACGATCGGGCCCGAGATCATCAAGGGCTTCGTATCCCTGTTCGGATGGTTCGCGCTGCTGGCGTCGTTGAAAGCGTCCGTCCCCGCGTGGCTCGCGGCATGGATGCTGCCGGACGCATCATGGTCCTTCGCCGGCATCGCTCTTCTGCTCGCCATCGTCGAAGCATTCGCAACGCGCGCGATGCGGCGTGCACTGCCGTGGTTCGGATTTGAGAGCAGACCGGACGGCCTGGCCTGCGCGACGATCAAGCTCGTCATGGCCATTGGCGCGTTGGCTCTGCTGGTGCTGCTCGGATGACGCGGTTGTGAGATCACGGGCCTCATAATTGCGGCGCTATGCCGCCCGCCCCGATCCGTGCATTTACCGGAAATTTACCCCTGCTCGTGAGTGCCGGTATCATTTGCTTAGAATTTGATTGCTACCGTGGAATTATGGAAATACTCCGAAACACGATTGGCGCCCATGTCCGTCGCAGACTTCCTCAGGCAGCGTGCAGTGCAAGTCACCGTGAGTGGCAGCTACTCGTTGCCGCGCTGGTACGATTGCGAGGGCAAGCTCCGTACCTTCGCCTGCCGCACCAGCCGCGTCTCGCCGTTCCGCATGATGGTCGACGTGCCGGTGGTCGGCAAGGTCGGCGAGCGCGTGACCTCCTATTTCCAGGATTTTGGCGAGTTCCAGTGCACCATCAGCGCGACGCTGAAGTCGGGCTTCCTGATGGAGCTCGACATGACGCGGGCCCGGCGCGCCTGGATGTCGGAAAAGCTGACCTGGCTCGAGAAGAAGCAGAAGGACGCCAGCGTCGAGGAGCTGCGGAATGACGCGCGCTTCGTTCCGCAGGTCGCGCACACCTTCCTGACGCTCGCCGACGGCGGCACCCATCCTTGCTTCATCATCGACGTCTCCACGGCCGGTGTCGCGATATCCTGCGAATACGACCCGCCAATGGGAACTCCGCTTGCGGTCGGCGCCTGCGTCGGGCGCGTGATCCGCAAATTCGACGACGGCTTTGCGGTCAAATTCGCCGAAAAGCAGTCGCGGGACGACCTCGTTCGGCTGATCGTCCGTACGCCCTTGCTGCAATCGGCCTGATCCTCCGCCTCGCCGCCCTATCTCAGCCCCATTCCGGGATCAGCTTTTGAAGGTCCGCGCCTCGTGCCGGACATCATTTGCAGACTTGCGATCGGGGGACCGAATGGCAGTCGACAAGATCACAATCGACAAGATCACCTGGGACAGGGTCGGCCGGGTTACCGAGCCCGGACGCTATATGTACACGTTCGGCTGGCTCACCATCACCGCCGGCGATCTCGAAATCTGGAAGCAATACCCGCAGGCCGCGTTCACGCTGATGGCGGAACATTCCGAGCCGGACGAGTCCATCGGCGACAAATTCCATCTCGGCGCCTTCGACATCGCGCCCGACGCACCGCCGCCGTTGACCACGCATTGAAGGCCGGAAACAGCCATTTCCGCCGCCGATCTGTCCGGCGCAGGCCGCGCGTTATGAAGGCGCGGCTGCGCACAGCGCAGGCCATTGCGGGAACGCATGGCATGCGCGTTGCTTGATCAACGCCATGATACAGATCCCTGCCGTCGACCAAGCCTTCCTGCTGCTGCTCATCGTGTTCTGCCTGGGCACGTGCCTCATACGCGCCTTCTGGGAGCTGGAGCAGGTACGGACACGCCGGATCGCGTCACCATCCCGCGCGACGAAGCGTGACTAGTCCGGCCCGACCGGCCGTACGCTGCCCGGACGGCGCCATCCCGGCTCTGGACTTGCCAAGGCGACACGTGCATCGTGAATCGAAGAAACCTGCACATTACCTTGATCTGACTTACAAATCGCGATCCGGTGGCGGGCGCGCGACCGTTGCCATGGCTGACGAAATGGTTCTGTCATGCGATTGATTGCGCTCCGTATTCTACACCGCGCCGGCGGTCCTGATGAACGCCGGCTGTCGCGCTTGTTAAGGGAGCCGACAGCAAGCGCATGACACATGGTCGCATCGGTGAATGTGGATAAGCGGATCAAGGGAACCTATTTTCGGCGCCGATGTACCTGATTGAAGCGTTACCCACCGTCATCGGAACGGCCGCCATCGCCCCGGCGCTGCTGATGCTGTGGCTTGTCATTGCCGCCGAGGAACGTCCGGGACCGCCGGCCCAGGTCTGGACCGCGTTCCTGCTCGGCGCGGCCAGCATTTCGCTGCTGGGCCTCGCCCGCGCGCCCTTCGCCAGAATGGTCGCGGCCCCC
The DNA here is from genome assembly GCF_029846715.1 of Bradyrhizobium nivariense. Classification (GTDB taxonomy): domain Bacteria; phylum Pseudomonadota; class Alphaproteobacteria; order Rhizobiales; family Xanthobacteraceae; genus Bradyrhizobium. The sequence goes on along the minus strand of NZ_JARVWW010000006.1, from coordinate 75,005 downwards.
GACAATCCCTGGGCGGCGCTGGCGATGCATTCGATCTTCGGCGTCGCGCTGCCGGAGGAAGCGGTCAAGGTGATCGCCATCGTGCTGGTCGCCTCGACCAAGCGGCGGACCTTCGCCAATCCGATGGACACCGTGGTCTATGGTGCCGCGGTCGGCCTGGGCTTTGCCGCCTACGAGAACCTCGCCTATCTCGTCCAGCATGCCGAGATGTGGCGCTCGCTGGCGGCGCTGCGCAGCGTGCTGACCGTGCCGTTCCACGGCGCGCTCGGCATCATCGCCGGCGCCTATCTGACCATCGCGCGCGCCGGCACGGCGCTGGGTGCAAACCGCCATCATCGCGACTGGGCCCGCCTCTCCAGCCGCCTGCTGATCTTCGCAGGCCCGCTCGCCCTGCATTCGGCCTTCGACTTTCCCCTGCTCACACTTCAGCGCATGCCGGATCTCGACCCGACGCTGCGGATGTGGTTGGGCGGCGCGAGCCTGCTGATCGGCTTCAGCTCGATCGCCTTCGCCATCCGGCTGGTACGGCGCGTCGCGCGCCATCACGCGCCCCGGACCGAAATCGCGCGCGAGCGGCTCAGCCAGTTGCGCCGGATGTGGGCGCTGCTGCTGGCCGGCGGCGGCGTCGGCTTTCTCGGTCTCGCCTTCGTGCTGACCTCGATTCATCACTGGCTCATCAACCCCGAGCGCAATCTGACGCTGGCCCTGATCCCGATCGGCTTGGTCTCGATCCTGCTCGGCCTCGCCCTTCTGATCGTCACGACCGCGATCTATGTTCTCGGACGCAACCGCATCCGCACCAGCGGGGAAGGTTTTTCGTCGGCGCACGGCGGCGGCTGAACCGCGGGATGGCAAGCGCGGTGTGCGCATACTAGATTGAGCACACGCCTGTCGATCTGGAGCCTGCCGATCTGGAGTCTGCCGATGACATCACCCGAGGATTTTTCCCGACTGCAATCCGCCATGAGCCGGACGGTCAAGGCACATTGGAAAGCCTTCCTGTTCGAAGGCATCCTGCTCGCCGTTCTCGGCGTTGCCGCGCTGATCCTGCCGCCGCTTGCGAGCCTTGCGATTGCGATCTTCCTCGGCTGGATGTTCCTGATCAGCGGCATCGGCGGATTGATCGCCACCTATTGGGCGCGCAGCACGCCGGGCTTCTGGTGGTCGCTGATCTCGGCCGCGCTCGCCGTGCTCGCCGGCATGCTGCTGCTGGCGCGGCCGATGCAGGCCGTGCTGACGCTGACCATCGTGCTCGGCGCCTATTTCCTCGCCGAGGGCGTCGCCACCATCATGTACGCGCTGGAGCACCGCCGCGAGCCGGGTGGCCGCTGGTCGTGGCTCCTGATCTCGGGCCTCGTCGACATCGCGATCTCGTTCATGGTGATTACGGGATTGCCGAGCTCGGCGGAATGGGCAATCGGCATCCTCGTCGGCATCAACCTGCTGTTCGGCGGCGCCACGCTGATCGGCATGGCGCTGGCGGCACGCAACAGCAACAGTTGAGGCGCCCGGTGGCTCTCACGTCGATTGGGGGGTGACAACCCGCCAATCGCGCGCTATATGACTGGCCATGATCACCCTCGTCACCAGCTATTTTTGGTACTTTAGCTACGACAGCTCGCTGGCGGCAGGAGGATCGCGCTCAATCTGAAATATTGCAGCAAACGTCCGAACAAGCCGCCAGACCTGGCGGCTTTTTTATTGGCCGGCAGGTTCTCAAAATGACAGGAGCCCGCCGTGCTGAGCACGACCGACGATCTTCGTATCCGCGAACTGAAAGAGCTGAGCACGCCGGAAGAGGTGATGCGGGAAGTCCCGCGCACGCTCACCGCGACGCGCGTGGTGATGGCGGCACGCAACGCCATCCATGCGATCCTCAATGGCCAGGACGATCGGCTGCTGGTCGTGGTCGGCCCCTGCTCGGTGCATGACCCCAGGGCCGCGCTCGAATACGCCGAGCGCCTCGCGTGCTTGCGCGAAGATCTCGCCGACCAGCTCGAGATCGTGATGCGGGTCTATTTCGAGAAGCCGCGCACCACCGTCGGCTGGAAGGGCCTGATCAACGATCCTGATTTGGACGGCAGCTTCGACATCAACAGGGGTCTGCGGCTGGCGCGCAACGTGCTCTCGGCGGTCAATAATCTCGGCCTGCCCGCCGGCACCGAATTCCTCGACATGACGACGCCGCAATATATCGCGGACCTCGTGTCCTGGGCGGCGATCGGCGCGCGCACGACCGAAAGCCAGATCCATCGCGAGCTGGCCTCCGGGCTGTCCTGCCCGGTCGGCTTCAAGAACGGCACCGACGGAAATGTGCGGATCGCGGCGGACGCGGTGAAGTCGGCCTCGCATCCGCATCATTTCATGGCGGTGACCAAGCTCGGCCGCTCTGCGATCGCCTCGACTGCGGGCAACGAGGACTGTCACATCATCCTGCGCGGCGGCAGCAAGCCGAACTACGATGCGGCAAGCGTCGCGGAGGCCTGCAACGATCTGGCGAAGTCCGGCGTCGCGCCACTCGTGATGGTCGATGCGAGCCACGCCAATTCGAGCAAGAAGCCGGACAACCAGCCGCTTGTGACGGCCGACATCGCCGGGCAGATTTCCGGCGGCGAGAGCCGCATCATGGGGGTGATGGTCGAGAGCAATCTCGTCGCCGGGCGCCAGGACGTGGTGCCGGGCAAGCCGCTCACCTACGGCCAGAGCATCACGGACGGATGCATCGACTGGGCGACCACGGCAACCGTGCTCGCGCAGCTCGCTGACGCGGTCGAGATCCGGCGCAACACCAAGCGCGCAGGGCTGCACGAGCGCTCCGCCTGACCGAACGATTGCGGGCGGGGTGAGGCTGTCGCACCCTGCCCGCTGCTCCGGCGCCTAGCAGCCGCGGCAGATGCTCTTGATCTTCTTGTCGAGCGCCTGATTTTCCTTGCTGAGGGGATCGTTCGGGTCGCTCAGGTTCTTCTCGCTGGGCACATCGGCGGCACGCACCTGGCGATGCCCGACCGGCGCCTGTGGCAACGATCCGGACGTCGCGCCGCCCGATGTCGATCCCTTGGGGCTGCCGGTCTGCGCAACCGCCGCGCCGCCGAGCAAGACCACGAGCGATACTGCCACCATGATCTTCTTCATGTCTTTCCTCCATTGCTCAAGCCGGCGTCTCCATCGCGACCGCTCAGGTCTCGGGCGGATAGAGGTGAACGTCGCCGCAGTAATCCACGATACGATAGCGCGTTTCCGATGCCGCATCACCCGCATCAGGTGCGGTATTTTGCATCGGCAACACGTAATTCGGCCCCACCGGCGACTTGCCGGCGCCTCCGGGAATGTCGATGACATAGTCAGGCTGACACAGTCCTGACACCCGTCCGCGCAACTGCCGCATCAAATCCTGGCCCTCGGCGAGCGTCGTTCGCAGATGCGCCGTGCCTGGCGCGAGATCGCCGTGATGCAGGTAATAGGGCTTGATCCGGCATTCGACGAAGGCTCGCATCAAATCCGACAGAGCGGTCACGTTGTCGTTGACACCGCGCAAAAGCACGGACTGACTCACCATGGGAATTCCGGCATCGACGAGCCGCGCGCAGGCGGCGCGCGCCGGCCCCGTCAGTTCGCGCGCATGGTTGGCATGCAGCGCCACCCAGGTGGTCGCGCCTTCAGCCTTCAGCGCCGCGACCATCTCGTGGCTGATGCGCGCGGGATCGGCCACCGGCACGCGGGTGTGAAGGCGGATGATCTTGACGTGATCGATGCCGGCAAGATCGGCCATGATCTCGCTCATCCGCCGCGGCGACAACATCAGGGGATCGCCGCCGGTCAGGATCACCTCCCAGATCTCGCTGTGCGAACGGATGTAGTCGATCGCCGCGCCATAGGCGCCGTCCGAGAGCGCGTTCTCCTTGCCGGGTCCGACCATCTCGCGGCGGAAGCAGAAGCGGCAATAGACCGCGCAGACGTGAACGAGCTTGAACAGCACGCGGTCGGGATAGCGATGCACGATCCCGGGAACCGGCGAGTGCGGATGATCGCCGATCGGATCGGCGTTCTCGCCCGGCTGCATCTCCAGCTCCGCGGCAGTCGGAACGAATTGCCGTGCGATCGGATCGTCGGGATTGGATTTGTCGATCAGTTCGACCAGGGCCGGGGTAATCGCAACGGCGTAGCGCGCGGCGACGCGTTCGAGCGCGGGTAGCGCTTCGGCAGTTACAAGCTGGTCGGCCACAAGTTCGGCCGGCTCGCGCAATGTGCGTGCAAGATTGCTCTTCGTCATGTCTCACTTAACGTTTCATTTGCAGGCGGCGTCCAGACCACCTGATCAATTCGCGATGCGCCGCTCGCCAGCATCACCAGCCGGTCGAAGCCGAGCGCGACGCCGCTCGCATCCGGCATTTCGGCGACAGCGGCCAGAAAGTCCTCGTCCAGTGGATAGGCCTCGCCGTAGCGGCGCTGCTTCTCCGCCATGGATTCCGTGAAGCGCTTGCGCTGCTCCTCTGCGTCGGTCAGTTCGCCAAAGCCGTTGGCGAGCTCGACGCCGCAGGCATAGACCTCGAACCGCTCGGCAACGCGGGGATCGCCGGCCTTCACACGGGCCAGTGCCGCCTCTGGAGATGGGTATTCGAACAGAATGGTCAAACGCCCCTGCCCCAGATGCGGCTCGACATGCTCGACCAGGACCTTGCTGAAGAGGTCGGACCAGGTGTCGTCCTCGGCCACGCGGACCTTGCCGGCAGCCGCCCGCGCGAGCGCGGCGCGGTCGCCCTCGCTGCCGGAAATGGTGGCAAGCAGGTCGATCCCGGCGAACCGCTCGAAGGCGCCCGCGACCGTCACAAGCTCCGGCTCGGCGAAGGGATCGGCGGTCCGGCCGCGGAAGGCGAAGGTGCCGACACCGGTCGCCTGCGCCGCGCGGGCGACGACGACGACGCAGTCGGCCATGATGGCGTCATAGGGGGCGTCTGCCCGGTACCATTCCAGCATGGTGAATTCGGGCAGATGCAGGTCGCCGCGCTCGCGGTCGCGGAACACCCGGGCGAACTCGAAAATCCGGGTCTCCCCGGCCGCCAGCAGCTTCTTGCAGGCGAATTCCGGCGAGGTCCGCAAGTATCGGCTCACACGGCTGCCGTCGGGCCGCATGACCTCCGTCCGGGGGGCGTGCAGGTGGGTCTCGTTACCCGGGGAGACCTGGAGAACGGAGGTTTCGACCTCGACGAAGCCCTGCTCGGCGAAAAAGCCCCGTAGAGTCCCGGTGATGGCCCCCCTGGCCTGAAGGAACGGCCGGCGGTCGAGATGCCGCCCAGGCGACCAGAACGGCGACATCGGCTTGTCCCCAGCCATCAACCGGCCGCCCCGCAGGCCAGTAAAATGCTGGCATCCAACGGCAAAATCAGTATGTTGCGGCCCGAAACGGGTGCCGTGGTCTGATTTGGGGCCCCAGGTCCCCCATCAATTTGACCACGTCCTGGCCTGAGCCGGGCCAAGCAAGCAGGAAATACAGCTTTGAGAGTCATCGCCAGTTCTATTCGCAAGGGCAACGTGATCGAGCAAGACGGCAAGCTATATGTCGTCGTGACAGCCGAGAACATCCATCCCGGCAAGGGCACCCCCGTCAGCCAGATCGAAATGCGCCGAATCTCGGACGGGGTAAAGATCTCCGAGCGCTACAAGACCACGGATCAGGTTGAGAAGGCCACGATCGAAGAGCGCAACTTCACCTATCTCTATGAAGACGGTGACGGCTTTCACTTCATGAACCCGGAGACCTATGACCAGGTCCAGGTGACCAAGGACGTCATCGGCGACGCCGCGGCCTATCTTCAGGAGAGCATGACGGTCAAATTGTCGACGCACGACGTCAACGTGGTGTCGATCGCGTTGCCGCAGCGCGTGACGCTGGAAGTGGTCGAGACCGAGCCGGTGACCAAGGGCCAGACCGCCTCCTCGTCCTACAAGCCCGCGATCTTGTCCAACGGCGTGCGCACCACCGTGCCGCCGCACATCGCGGTCGGCACCCGCATCGTGGTGATGACCGAAGACGGCTCCTACTCCGAGCGCGCCAAGGACTAAGCGAGGGCGGAGCGAGCGCAACAGGTGCCGCCGGGGGGCGAGACAGTGGTTGGGAAGGGTTTCCGCTTCGTCTCGCAACTTCTGGCGTCGCTTTCGCTCCTCATCGCTACTCCGCTCGCTGCGGATGAATTCCGCAGCCCCTCGCTCACGGCCCTGCGCGTCGATTGGCGCGCGGCGCTCGACCAGCTCCGCACCGAAATCAACGCCCATCCCCGGGCCGCTGACGATTTCATCTTCGCGCCCCGCCGTTCGGTGCCGCGCTACGATCCGCGTGCGATGCCGGCGCTGGTGGAGCTGAACGCGATCTCCTCGCAATTCTTCATCGGCATCGCTCGCAGCTCCGTGCCCGTGCTGCTGCCGTTCGACGCCGCCGCCTATTTCGAGGCGCAGCGCAATGGCGCGCCGGCGACACTCTTGCTGTCGCGCTACCAGGCTGACTTCAATTCTGTCGACATGTTCGATGCCGGCCCTGCCGGCTACAGCGCGACATTCTCGTTCGAGCCCGGCGCTGGCGGCGGCATGCCGAGCCGGGTGTTCGCAAGGCCGGTCGAGGTGCAGATCACGGGTTCGGCGCTTGTCTACGACATCGCCGATCCCTCGGGCGGCAAGGGCGAGCCGGTCAAACCGCTCGCAGCGCTTTACCCGGACCTGCGCAAATTCATCCGGGAAGGCTACGTGCGCTACGCTTTCACCCGTTTCGGCGTCGCCTATGTGGTGTCGATCCAATGCCTCGACAGCGTCGCCAAGCCGCGGCGGCTTGCCTGCAAGGAGGCCTATCCGGTCGCCGAGCGTTTCCTGAAGGCGCTGCGCGTGGCCGGCGGCCAGCGCATGCGGCCGCTGACGGACACTGCTTCCAACATTCTCGATCGTCCCGCGGAGCGTTCCCCGGACTTCACCTACCGGCCGAGCGGCGACATCATCCCGAACACCGGCTATCGCAAGCAGGGCGGCCATCCCGACGTGATGGCCTATGCACAGATCCGCTTTCCCCTCGAGAAGGTGCCCGCGTTCGTACGCTCGCAATCCTATGCCAAGCGCGACAAGATGGAGAGCACGACCGCCTATCCCTGGCGCGACAATTTCTGCGAATCCCGCAGTTTCGAGGTCTGGCAATGCGGCGGCGGTTATGGCCACCAGGGCGAGGACATCCGCGCGGCCGAGTGCCCACCGTCCGGCGAAGGCCGCGAAACCTGCGATCCCAAGCAGCGCGGCGTCGTCGCCGTGCGCGATGCGAGGGTGATACGCGCCGCCAAGGACCAGGCCGCGACGCTTCAAGTCAACAGCCGGACCGAGCACATCCGCTTTCGCTACATGCATATGAACCCTCAGGCGATGAACGCCGATGGCCTGCTCAATGGCCGCATCGTATCGGAGGGCGAGAAGATCGGCGTGGTCTCGAATTATCTCGACCATCCGGCCGGCACCTCGATGCACCTGCATTTCGACGTGCAGGTGTTCACCCGCGACGGCTGGATCTGGGTCAGTCCTTACGTCACGCTGGTCTCGGCCTATGAGCGCCTGATTCGCGCCCGCGGCCGCGAGGTCGGCCCGGAGATCGCGGGTGCTCCGCAGCCGGTCGCACATGCGATGCCGGAGGACGTGATCAAGCCGGACCAGCGTGAAGGATCGGGCGGCGAAGAGAATTGAGGAGCTGCTCGCGCCGCCGGCAGTCTCGCCAACCTGTTTGATGACACGCCAATGACAACAAGCAAGGTCTGACCGGACCGGATTCCGGCCTCGCCCGCATGACCCTAACCTTCTCTGGCCTCAGAATTGCTTGGCTCTCGGCAGGCAAATAGGATGAAGGGAAGCACATGCGTTGTCTCACCACGGCGGCCATTCTGGCCGTCGCGTTCGCCGTTCCGGTTCATGCCCAGGAATTAAGCGGCACGCTGAAGAAGATTAAAGACACCGGCGCAATCACACTCGGGATACGCGACAGTGCCGTGCCCTTCAGCTATATCGACGACAAACAGAAGATCGTCGGTTACGCCATCGACATCTGCATGAAGATCGTCGACGAGATCAAAACCGAGCTCAAGCTGAACAAGCTCGAGGTCAATGAGAACATCGTCACCTCTTCCAGCCGCATTCCGCTGATGGCGAACGGCACCGTCGATCTGGAATGCGGCTCGACGACCAACAATGCCGATCGCCAGAAGCAGGTGTCCTTCACCAACACACATTTCCTCACGGCGAGCCGCTTCGTATCCAAGAAGGCGCTGAAGCTCGACCAGGTCGATGACCTCAAGGGCAAGGCCGTCGTATCCGTCTCGGGCTCGACCAACCTGACCCAGCTCAACAAGGCCAATGCGGTACGCTCGCTCGGCATCACCGTGATGAACGCCAAGGACGTGCCCGAGGCATTCCTGATGGTTGAGACCGACCGCGCTCAAGCGTTCGTCATGGACGACATCCAGCTCGCCGCGATGATCGCCTCCTCGAAGGATCCGTCGCTCTACGCGATCAGCACCGGCGCGTTTTCCGATCCGGAGCCCTACGGCATCATGTTGCGCAAGGACGACGCACCGTTCAAGGTGGTGGTCGATCGGGCAACTGCCAAACTCTACAAGAGCCCGGAGATCGAGAAGATCTACAACAAATGGTTCATGGAGCCGGTGCCGCCGCGCGGCTTGAACTTCCACGTCCCGATGCCTGTCTCGATGAAGAAGTCCTTTGAGAATCCGTCCGACAATCCCGATCCAGCGTCTTACGGAGGCTGACGAAAGGTATCGTCCGAGAATAGCGGGCACGCCGGTTCTGTAACTCAGATGGGCGATGCGACGTCCAGGATTCCAGCTAAGACTGTTCCCGGGTGTCGCTTCGCTCAGCCGGGCTCCAAGTCTGCACGAACTACTCCAACAACGTCGTCAGCTGCGCGCCTTCATCCGCCACGAACACCGCGATCAATTCCGCGGGCTCCGTGGCGCTGGCGTTGGCTGAGACCAGATGCGTCGAGCCGGGCGGCTCGAAGAAGGACTGGCCGACGCCAAACGTCTCGACCGGAGCGCCGCCGAGCTGGGAGCGGATCTCGCCCTTGGTGATGTAGGCGGTCACCGAGCCTGCGTGACGATGCGGCCGCGAGAACCCGCCGGGACCGTAGAACACGCGCACGATGGTGACGCGCTTGCCCGGCACGTTCGGCAGCGCGTAGGAGCCGATCGGTTCGACCTTGTCGAGCGGCGAACTTTCGGCGGCCGTCGCGCAGAGCGGCGAGACTGCGCCGGATAGGGTGTCCATCGTCACCGGCAACGCCTTGCCGATCGCAAGCGCGCAGGCGAGCCCTGCGACAACGGCGAGCGCCGTCGAGCGCGAGGGCACCGGGCGCTGTGTGGTGGGCAAACTCATTGCTGTCAAGACAACCTCCCTTCGTTGCAATCAGGACGCCGCGGCATTCGCCGCGACCGGCCGCTTCGCCGGCGTCCAGCGAAACGCCGCGCCAAAACGGTTCCAGACGTTGATCGAGGCGACCGCCGAGGTCAGGTAGGTCAGCTCGGTCTGGGAGAATTCGCGGGCTGCTTCGGCGTACACTTCTTCGCTGACGCCGCCCGGCAGCAACGTCAGCGCTTCCGCCCAGGCCAGCGCCGCGCGCTCGCGCGAGGAGAAGATCGGCGCCTCGCGCCAGACCGCGACCAAATTGAGCTTGTCGACGGGCACGCCGATCCGCTCCGAAAGCAGGATGTGATGCTGCACGCAAAAGGCGCAGCCATTGATCTGCGATGCCCGGAGCTTGACCAGCTCGAGCAGCTGCTTGTCGAGGCCCGCCTTGGCCGCGAGCTGTCCCAGCGCCAGCACCAGCTCATACGCATCGGGCGCGATCTTCTTGAAATCCTCGTACTCGCTGCGGGCGTGTGACATTGCCGTTCACCTCGTGGTATTGTAAGAGTACTGATACATTATAAGAGCCCTTACATGATGCGCAAGTCGGCTGATATCACGAGATCGCAATCCCGGCGGAAGGCACCCACGGCTGCTCCAGCGGTGCGCGTGCCAGCCCCAGGGGAAGGCAAACGCGGCGAGCAAGGTTATCTCGGCTATCTGCTGCGCCAGGCCCACGCCGCCGTCCGTCTGACGACCGAGCGGGCGCTGGCCGATCTCGGCGTGACGTCGCCGCAATTCGCGGTGCTGACCATGCTGAATGCCTATCCGGGACTGTCAGGAGCCGACGTTGCCCGCCTCACCTTCCTGACGCCCCAGACCGTCGGCGTCATCATTCGAAATCTCGAACGTGACGGCGCGATTCTGATGACGCCCCATCCCGTCCACGGCCGTATTCAGCGATGGACGCTGACGCCGCGCGGCGCGACGCTTTTGAAGGCGTGCCGCGAACGGGTGATCGCGCTGGAGAAGCGCCTAGCTCAGGATTTGGATACCAAGGCGGAAACCGCGGTCCGGCGCTGGCTCGCGGGAATCGCGGCGGATTTGCAGGAGGATTAAGCGATCTGCGTTCGCCGCGGGCGAATCTAGTCGCCGCCTCCTCCGTCGCCGCCATCGGCATCCGAGAAATCGCTGACGGCGCCGTCGCCTCGAATACCGCGGCCAAAGTTCTCGGCAATGATCATCAGGATCACGACGAACAACCCGGCGCCGAACGGCCAGGGATTGGCACGGATGATGTCGAAGAGCTCTCGCATGCGCGTATTATACGCAGACGGAAGCGAACCGACCGTAAAGTGACAGGCTCAAAATGGGGGATATCCGACCCGTTGCAGGCGCACCCTACCTGCCCTTCAACACTTTCTTAACCTCGCCATCAGGCCAGGTCTCGCCCGCTGCAATCACCCGCACGCGGCTTTGATCGGCGGCATTCACCAGCACATGGGAACTCACCCGGTCGCCGCTTCGCTCCAGGTGCAGATCGGTTTCAGGCTTCCAGCTCAGCGTGGTCGCGAGATCGCCGGGAAAGATCTGCCATTGCGATCCGTCGTCCAGCTCGACGACATGGCTTTCCGCATGCGCGTGTATCTTCATTCCACCCCGAATTCTCGATGAACGGACTGCGTGCGCGTGCAGGGGGAATGCGGCAGCGCGCAGCTTTGTTCCGGCGAATGCCGGGACGATAACTGTTCCTCCTGTTCCTGGAACCGACTCACAGGAGCCTTGTTTCCCGCTACAATGCGTCCATGAAACAAGCTGATTCCTCGGCCACGCCCACCCGCCGCACCCTGCTGAAATCTGCGCTCGGCGCGGCAGCCTTAGCCGCGTCACCCACATACGCCCTGGCCGCGCCTCCGGGCTTTGAGGAATGGCGCGAGGGTTTTCACGCACGTGCAGCGGCCAAGGGCATCTCGGCCGCGACCTGGCAGCGCGCGATGGCGCGGGTCGAGCCCGACATGAGCGTGTTCAAGCAGATGCGCAACCAGCCCGAATTCCACGAGCAGGTCTGGCAATACATCAACCGTCGCGTCTCCGACTGGCGCATCATCAACGGCAAGATCGCGCTGAAGAACAACGAGGCGCTGCTCGCGCGCATCGAGCGCGATTTCGGCGTCGAGCGCGGCACGCTGCTGGCGCTGTGGGGCGTCGAGTCCGCCTATGGCGATCCGCTGGTGCAGCAGAACCACATGACGCCGGTGTTTCCCTCGCTCGCCGCACTAGCCTGGAACGAGCCGCGCCGAAAAGCCTATTGGGAGACCGAGCTGATCAACGCGTTGCGCATCGTCGACAAGGGCTGGAGCACGCCGGAGCAGATGCAGGGATCCTGGGCTGGCGCGATGGGGCATTCGCAATGGATGCCGGAAGTCTGGCTCAATGTCGGCATCGACTATGACGGCGACGGCAAGGTGTCGCCGTTCGGCAAGCCCGACGATGCGCTGGGCTCGACCGCAAAATATCTCGTCAACCGCGGCAAATGGCACCGCGGCGAGCATTGGGGCTATGAGGTGCGCGCGCCCAGTGAGATGAGCGGCAGCCGGACCTATGCGGCATGGCAGGCGGCCGGCGTCACCCGCGCCGACGGACAGCCGTTTCCGCAAGCCTCCGCATCCGCGCAGATGTGGACCCCGGTTGCGGGCGGGCCGACATTCCTGCTCGGACCGAATTTCAACGCGGTGAAAAGCTACAATCCCTCGATGAATTATGCGCTGGCGATCTGCCATCTCGGCGACCGCTGCCTCGGCGCGCCGCCGTTCATCCAGCCGTTCCCGGGTTCGGAGCGCGCGCTGACGCTCGCCGAGGTGCAGGAGATGCAGACGCGACTGACCAAGGCGGGCTTCGACACCGGCGGCACCGACGGCCGCGTCGGCAACGACACCATGAAGGCGATCAAGGATTTTCAGCAGCGCGCGGGAATTGCGCCTGCGGATGGATACGGCGGGCTGAAGGTGCTGGCCAAGCTGCGCCAGGGGTCGTAGGCAGGCTCAGTGCCTATACTGCGGCTCCTCAGCATCGAGCTGGCGACGGATCGCCGCAAGATGCAGCCGCGCGGATTCGGAATCGCCTTCACGCATCTGCCTGTACGTCTCAGCCGCAATCGCTGGATCGACCGGCAGCACCTGTCGCCCCGTCGACATCGCCAGCACCTGCACCTCGGCGGCGCGCTCCAGGTAATAAAGATCGTCCCAGGCCTCCGCAATGGTCGGCGCCAGCACCATCACGCCGTGATGCTTCATGAAGATGATGTCGGCATCCCCAACGGCGGATGCGATGCGCGCGCCTTCGCGGTTATCGAGCGCGAGGCCGTTGTAGTCGCGGTCCACGGCCGTGCGACCGTAGAATTTCAGCGCGGTCTGGCCGGCCCAGATCAGCGGATCGCCCTCCGTCATCGACAGCGCCGTGGCGTAGGGCATGTGGGTGTGGAAGGCGACCTTGGCGCGCGGCAGGCGCTTGTGCATCTCGGCATGGATGTAGAACGCGGTCGCCTCGGGCACGCCCTCGCCGTCGAGCACGTTGCCGTGGAAGTCGCAGATCAGCAGTTTCGACGCGGTCAGCTCGCGGAAGGCGTAGCCGTAGGGGTTGACCAGGAAGAGATCGTCGTGGCCCGGCACCACGGCCGAGAAGTGGTTGCAGATGCCCTCCTCAAAGCCGTTGCGCGCCGCCATCCGGAAGCAGGCGGCAAGATCCTCGCGCGCGCTGCGGATCGCATCGCTGACGAGATCCGGCCGGTTCGAGCGGAACGGCGCTGGCGTGGATGACGAAGAGTGAAGGCTGTGCGCCATGGCGGGAGGACACCTCTGTCGGTCGGAAGGTTCCAGCGTTCTACAGGGGCTGCGCCTGCGCGTCAGCCCCTGCGGGCGCCACCCTGCCCTTCGCAGCCCGCGCGGCGGCTTATTGCCGCCGGGGGACGCCGCCGGCGTTCATGCCGCCGTCGATGACGAGCTCGCTGCCCGTGACGTAGCGCGAGGCATCGGAGGCCAGATACAGCACGCCGGAGGCGATCTCCCCAGCCTGGCCGGCGCGGCCGAGCGGCGTGACGACACGCGCACGCTCGTCCGGATCGATCGGCGCGTTGCCGTGGTTGCCGGTCGCCCCGGTCGGGATCTTGCCCCAGATCGGCGTGTCGATGATGCCGGGATGGACGGAATTGACGCGGATGCCATCACCGGCCGCCGCACACTCCATCGCGATCGATTTTGCGAACATCCGCACGCCGCCCTTGGTCGCCGAATAGGCCGACAGCCCGGGCGAGCCGCGCAGGCCCGCAAGCGAGGACATCATGACGATCGAGCCGCCTCCGGTCTTGCGCATCAAGGGCTGGCAATGCTTGACCGAGAGGAAGACGCCGTCGAGGTTGATCGCGCTCTGCTTGCGCCAGTCACCGAGCGTCATGTCGACGATCGACGGCACGGCAATGCCGATGCCGGCGTTGGAGACGAGAATATCGAGCCGACCAAAGCGCGTCGCGATATCGGCGACGATCTCGATCCAGCGCTCCTCGCTGGTGACGTCCTGCTCCAGGAAAATCGCCTTGCCGCCGGCCTTGGTGATGCGCTTGGCGAGCTCTGGGCCTCGCAGCTCGTCGATGTCGGAGGCAATGACGGTGGCGCCCTCGCGCGCGAACAGCTCGACGATGGCCTCGCCAATTCCGGAGGCGCCGCCCGTCACCAGCGCCACTTTGCCCTCGACCTGCCCCGCCATCTTCACTCCCTTTTTTGTTGTTTGAGGCCGTTATCTAATCATGGATGGCCCTTGGTCGGGTAGCGCGACGTCGATGACGCGGAATTGCACGCGCTCGGCGCCCTGGTAGCGATCGACCGACAATGATCCCGCGACATGCAATTGCTGGCCGCGATTGGCAACAAGCGCGTTGCCGAGCTTCTGGCCGACCGAACGGAACGCGATGCCGTTGACGATGGCGCCGTCGCCCGACTTGAAGCGTAGCCGCAAATGCGCCTGTCCGACCTCGTCGGCATAGACGAGCTGATGCGCCGGCAGCGCCAACACGACTTCCGGATTGCCGCTGCCGAAGGGACCTGCGCGGTTGAGCGTTGTCGCAAGCTCGGTCGTCACCGCGCGCGCGGAGACCGCGCCGTCGATATAGAGCTCGTTGACGTGGCGCGCCTCGGCAACGTCACGCGCCAGCGCATTCTCGAGGTACGCGCGAAACTCGGCGAGCTTCTCCTTCCGCAGCGTGACGCCCGCAGCCATCGCGTGGCCGCCGCCCTTGAGCAGAATGCCGTCGGCGACCGCCTGCCGCACCGCCTTGCCGAGATCGACGCCGGCAATCGAGCGGCCGGAGCCGGTGCCGATGCCGCCGGGCTCCAGCGCGATCGCGAAGACGGGCCGCGAGAACTTCTCCTTCAACCGGGACGCAACGAGACCGACCACGCCGGGATGCCAGCCTTCGGAGGCCGTCACGATCACGCCGATCTTGTCCTCGAAGCCGATCGAGGCGAGCGCCTCGGCTTCGGCCTGCGCTTCGGCCGCCTGCTCGATGATGCGGCGCTCGCTGTTGAGCCGGTCGAGCTCGGCGGCGATCCGCGCGGCCTCGACGCTGTCGCCCTCCAGAAGCAGGCGCACGCCGAGATCGGCCCGGCCGATGCGGCCGCCGGCATTGATGCGCGGCCCCAGCATGAAGCCGAGATGCCAGGCCTCCGGCGGTCCGTTGAGCCGCGCCACATCCATCAGCGCAGTGTGGCCGACATGGTCGCGCCGCCGCATCGCGATCAGGCCCTTGGCGACGAAGGCTCGGTTGAGACCGATCAGCGGCGCGACGTCGGCAACCGTGCCGAGCGCGACGTGATGCAGCATGCCGAGCAGATCAGGCTCGGGCATCTCCGCGTTCCAGAAGCCGCGCTGGCGCAATTCACGATTGACCGCGACCAGCGTCACCAGCACGAGGCCAACGGCGGCGAGATGGCCGAGGCCGGAGAGATCGTCGAGCCGGTTCGGATTGACCAATGCGTCAACCTCCGGAAGCTCCGTGCCGGCCTGATGATGGTCGATCACGACAACGGACATGCCGAGACGTTTTGCTTCGGCGAGCGGCTCGATGCTGGTGGTGCCGCAATCGACGGTGACGAGCAGCGTCGCCCCCTTTGCCGCCAGCCCACGCACAGCTTCCGTGTTGGGCCCGTAGCCCTCAAAGATGCGGTCGGGAATGTGGATCAGCGGATCGAGGCCACAATGGCGCAGATGCCAGGCCAGCAGCGCCGCCGAGGTCGCGCCGTCGACATCGTAATCGCCGAAGATCGCGACCTTCTCGCCTTTCGCGGCGGCATCCGCAATCCGCTTTGCTGCGGCTTCCATCTCCGTCACCGTGAACGGGTCCGGCAGAAGCTTGCGGATGGTCGGATCGAGGAAATCTGCGACAGCATCGATGTCGACACCGCGGCCCGCCAGCACCCGCGCCAGCAGCTCGGGTAATTGGTGCCGCTGCACGATGGCGAGCGCCTTGGCCGCCCCGCGCGCGTCCAGCCGGTCGCGCCAGAGCTTGTCAGTGAGCGAGCGCGCCACTCCCAGGAACGCCGGGGGCACTTCGACGGGCAAGGCGGTGGCGGGCGGCGTCATGAATAGCGGTTGGTTTGAGGAACCTGGTGCCGGAGGTATCGCATCGGCCAGCCGGCGGGACGATTGACCCGGAATCCTCCGGGATTTGCAATGTCTGCGCCGCACAAAGCGGTGGATTGCTGCTTTGCTACGCGGACTGACTATCATTTGAGCATTCCGCAAAACAGCAAATTAAGCAGGCGTTAGGCGGAATCTTCGAAAAAGACTCGTATTCGATCTGTCAGTGATTGTTCCGGGTTCGTTGCAGATCAGGCCTCATTGCCAAGGGAAGCCCCCCGATGTCCGCTGCGCTGGGTCTCAAAGCCAAGCCGATCGCCAACGAACCCGCCGATGATGATTCCGACATCTCCGCTCTGATCAACCGCCTCACGGCGGAGGTCAACCAGATCGCGGTCGACAAGACCAAGGCGATCCAGCAGATCACCAACCAGATGAAGATGCTGGCGCTGAACGCGCTGATCGAGAGCTCGCGCGCCGGTGCGCAGGGCGCGGGCTTCGCTGTGGTGGCGCAGGAGGTGCGCGGCGTCGGCCAGCAGGTCGAGACCATCGCCCGCGAGCTCGAAAGCCAGCTGACGAAACGGACCGGCGATCTCGTCGCCTCGATCGACCGGATGAGCCAGCGCTCGCGCGGCGAGCGCATGGTCGATTTGTCGCTCAACGCCATCGAGCTGATCGACCGCAACCTCTATGAACGTACCTGCGACGTGCGCTGGTGGGCGACCGATTCCGCGTTGGTCGATTGCGCGGCCTCGCCCAGCGCCGCGGCCGTCTCTCATGCCTCGCAGCGTCTCGGCGTGATCCTCGGTGCCTACACCGTCTATCTCGACCTCTGGCTCTGCGACCTCGACGGCAACGTCATCGCCAACGGCCGCGCCGACCGCTTTCGCGCCGTCGGCCAGAACGTCGCCCACACCAAATGGTTTCGCGAGGCGAAGGCCTTGCGGTCCGGCGACGACTATGTCGCCGGCGACGTCGAGAACCAGCCCCTGCTCGGCAACGCGCAGGTCGCGACCTATTGCGCCAGCGTCCGCGCCGGCGGCCAGGCCAACGGCGCGCCGATCGGCGTGCTCGCCATCCATTTCGACTGGGAGGCACAGGCCCGCGCCATCGTGCAAGGCGTGCGCGACAGCGACAAGGCGCGCGTGCTGCTGGTCGACTCCAATCTTCGCGTCATCGCCGCCTCCGATGGACAAGGCATTCTCAGCGAACGCATCTCGCTGTCGCTCAATGGCCAGCGCTCCGGCTTCTATCAGGACCGCTCGGGCACGCTGGTCGCGTTCCATGCGACGCCCGGCTACGAGACCTATCGGGGCTTGGGCTGGTACGGCGTGATCGTCTGCGGGGCGTGAGGCTGATCGAGCAGAGCTGAACGGCAAAATGCCGTCCGCCTCATGCCCAACTTAAAATCTGAAAAACAACCCCATGCACAGTAGCGCGGGGGCTGATAATGCTAGGCTTTTTCGTTCCGCCCGATCGTTTGACTCGTCGGGCAAAAACACTGGCAATCTGCAATGATTGCGTAGTCTAGGCTGCGTGGCAGTTAGCCTCGCCTGACACACGTGGATATTCAAGACACGAGGGAATGATCCCTTACCGTTTGCTGTCGCATCGCGACGCGATGTCTTGCGCATTTTTCGGCAATGCAAGCCGATTCCAGGCAAGAGCCCGCCGCATTGCTCCTGTAAATACAGCCTACATCAGCGGAGCGTGGACACCACTTGGCCCTGACCATCCCGCGCTCGCAAAATGACCAGGAGACATGCCATGAAGATCGTCGTGATCGGCGGGACCGGATTAATCGGATCCAAGCTCGTAGCGAAGCTCAAGCAGCAAGGCCACAACGCCGTGGCAGCCTCGCCGAAATCCGGCGTGAACGCCGTGACCGGTGAAGGTCTCGCAGCAGTGCTGGCGGGCGCGGATGTCGTCGTCGACGTTGCCAACGCGCCGTCCTGGGAGCCTGCCGCCGTGCTCGAATTCTTCGAGCGTTCGAGCAAAAATCTCGCCGCGACTGAGGCGGCCGCGGCCGTGAAGCATCATGTGGCGCTCTCGATCGTGGGGACTGATCGCTCGCCCGACATCGCCTATTTTCGTGCCAAGCTCGCGCAGGAGACCATCGTCAAGGCATCCCCGGTCCCCTACTCGGTCGTCCGCGCCACCCAGTTCTTCGAATTCCTCGGCGCCATCGCCGATATGGGTGCGACCGAGGGCCGGGTCGTCGTTCCATCGGCGTTGTTTCAGCCGATCGCGGCCGACGACGTGGCTGATCGCCTCGCGGAGGTCGCGATGGGCCAGCCGCTCAACGGCACGATCGATATCGCTGGACCTGAGAAGGCTCCCTTCAATGAATTCATCGCACGGCGCCTGAAGGCGTCCGGCGACACTCGACCGGTGGTGGGAGACCCAAAGGCAACGTATTACGGCGCTCCCATTGACGACACATCGCTGAACCCGCTCGGCGAGGCGCGGCTCGGAAAAACGCCACTCGCAACATGGCTTGCGAGGCTCTGAAGACCCGCAAGTCCCGCAGATCACGACAGAAACGGCAAGGAAGAGAATCCCATGCGCAGATTGCTGATCGCAATTGCGGTTTATACCGCGTCATTCCTCGCGGCTCATGCAGCCGAAACGGCCGCGCCATCGGCCAAGGTGACGGTCGTGTTCGACCAGGCGCTGCCGAACGTCCCGGGCAAGAGCATGAAGGGCGTGCTGGTCGAGTATGGTCCCAGCGGGTCCTCGCCGGCCCACATCCACGCGCCCTCGGCTTTCATCTACGCCACCGTCCTGGAAGGAGCGATCCGCAGTCAGGTCAATGACGGTCCCGCCAAGGTCTTTCACAAGGGAGAGAACTTCTCTGAAAAGCCCGGCGACCGCCACGCCGTCAGCGCCAATGCCAGCGACACCGAGCCAGCGAAACTGCTCGCCGTGTTCGTGGTGGATACAGCCGACAAGGAACTGACGACGCCCCTCGCGAAATAGCGCCAGGTCAGCGCTTGCAATCAGGCACTGCGCCGCGCGGCCATCTCTGCCGCGAGCAGTAACGCAGCGCGGCTGGCGCCGATCGATGCGATGCCTTGGCCGGCGATGTCGTAGGCGGTGCCGTGGGCGGGCGTGCAGATCGGGAACGGAAAGCCGCCGAGCAACGTCACGCCGCGATCAAACCCCATCAGCTTCATCGCAATCTGGCCCTGGTCGTGATACATCGTCAGCACTGCATCGAAGGCGCCGCCTTTGGCACGCAAAAACACCGTGTCAGCAGGGAACGGCCCTTCGGCTGCAATACCCTCACGCTGGCCGGCCGCGACCACGGGCGCGATGACATCGATCTCCTCGCGGCCGAAATTGCCGCCGTCGCCGGCATGCGGATTGAGACCGGCGACCGCGATGCGCGGCCGGGCGAAGCCGGCATTGCGCATGCATGAATCGGTCAGCTCGAGCGCGCGATGGATGCGCTCGCCGGACAGTCGCGCGGCGACGTCCTTGAGCGGGATGTGAGACGTCACGCGTGCGTTCCAGAGTCGGTCCAGCACATTGAACTCGCTTGCGGGAGTTTTGAGTCCGACCACTTCCGCGGAGAACGCGATCTCGTCGTCATACTCGGCGCGGGCCAGCCGCATCGCCTGCTTGTTGAACGGGGTGAAGCAGACGGCATCGACGCGGCTGTCGCGACCGAATTCGAGCGCGTGCCTGTAGTTGGCAAGCGCGAACCTGCCGCCGGCAAGGCTCGCAATGCCCTGCTGGACGTCGCTGGGATCGAGGTGGCCGAGATCGACGAACAGCGTCTCACCCTCCGCCGCGCGGACGTCGGCCCCCTGCTCCATCATGGTTAGTTCCGGCTTGACGCCGGCAATGCGCGCGCCCTCATCGAAGATGCGGCGGTCGCCGATCACGACGATCCGGCTGCGGGCGCGGATGTCGTCCTGCACCACGAGCTTTGCGGTCAGCTCCGGGCTGATGCCGGCGGGGTCTCCCATTGCCAGTGCAATGAGCGGCTTTGCGGTCATATGATCACCTTCTCTCGAGCTGTCTCTTGGGCCGTTGTCTCGGTCGCGGCGGATGCGGGTTTGCGCCAGAGGCGCTGGAGCTGCAGCACGAGCGGAAGCAGCAACAGCGCAATGCCGGCCACGATCAGGCATGTCACCAGCTTGTTGGCAAAGAAGATCCCGAGCGATCCCTTCGACATCAGCATCGACTGCCGGAACGCATCCTCGGCCTTGTCGCCGATGACGATTGCGAGCACGAGTGGCGCCAGCGGATAGAACAGCTTCTTGAAGAGATAGCCGACGATCCCGAAGCCGAGCATCATGACGACGTCGAGATAGGAGTTCGACACCGAATAGGCGCCGACAACGCAGATGATCACGATCAGCGGCGCGATGATCACGAAGGGAATCCGCATCAGGGCGGCGAAGACCGGGACGGTCAGCAGCACCAGCGCGACGGCGACGATGTTGCCGACATACATCGAGGCGATCAGGCCCCAGACAAAGTCCTTCTGGTCGACGAACAGCATCGGCCCGGGATTGAGGCCCCAGATCATCAGCCCGCCCATCATGACGGCCGCGGTCGCCGAGCCGGGAATGCCAAGCGAGAGCATCGGCAGCAGCGCGCTGGTGCCGGCCGCGTGATCGGCCGTCTCCGGCGAGATGATGCCTTCGACCTCTCCGGTGCCGAAGTATCGGCCACGGCGCGAGAAGCGGCGGGCGATGCCGTAACTCATGAAGGATGCCGCAGTCGGACCGCCCGGCGTGATCCCCATCCAGCAGCCGATTGCGGCGCTGCGCAGCAGCGCAACGCCATGCCGCGGCAGGCGACCGATCGCGCGAAACACCTCGCGCCACTCGATCTTCGAGGAGACCGCACGGGCATGGAATTCCTCTTCGACGGCAACCAGCAGCTCGCCGATGCCGAACAGGCCCATCACCGCGACGACGAAGTTCACGCCTTTGACCAACTCGTCGATACCCATGGTGAGGCGGACGCTGCCGGAGACGGTGTCGATGCCGATGGCGGCGATCGCAAAGCCGATCGCCAGCGTGACGACGGTCTTGATCGGTGCCGCACCGCCCATGCCGACGAAGCTGGCAAAGGCGAGGAAATAGACCGCGAAATATTCCGCCGGCCCGAAGGCGAGCGCGACCTGTGCCACCCATGATGCGAGGAAGGTGATCAGGATGACGCCGATCAGCGCGCCGAACGCCGCCGAACCGAAGGCCGTGGCGAGCGCCGTCGTCGGCCGGCCGTCGCGGGCCATCGGATAGCCGTCGAAGGTGGTCGCGACCGACGACGGCTCGCCCGGAATGTTGAACAGGATCGAGGTGACCGAGCCGCCGAACAGCGCGCCCCAATACATGCTGGAGAGCAGGATGATGGCAGAGACCGGCTGCATGCCGAAGGTCAGCGGCAGCAGCAACGACACGCCGTTCGGCGCGCCAAGCCCCGGCAGCACGCCGACGAGAATGCCGAGCAGCACGCCGATCACCATCAACGCCAGATGCGGGAGCGTGACCGCGATGCTGAAGCCGTGAAGCAGTTCCCCAAGATTGTCCATCGACCTCTCCGTCAGAAGCCGAACGTGGAGGCGAGCGCACCGTGCGGCAAGCTCACCTGGAACATGCGCTCGAACACGACGTAGAGCGCGAGCGCCGTCGCCGCCGCCATGGCCAGCGCACGTGGCACGGATTGGTGCTTGGGGATCGCAAGCACTGCGAAGACATAGAGCGACGAGGCGACGTACATCCCGAGCAACGGGATCGCGGCCACGAACATCGCGGCCGGCACGAACAGGCCGGCAAGCCGGCGCAGCTCGATCGGCGTGATCGCGATGGGAACATTTGCGAGAGTGGTGGCGGGCAGGATACCCCGCACCAGATTGTAGAGACTTCCAAGCAGGAGGATAATTCCGGTCAGGAATGGGAACGTTCCGGCGTCAACGCCCGCACTGGACCAGCCGATGCCGTTGTCGAGGCTGGAGACGACGACGGCCACACCAAAGCTGCCGGTGAGGACGGCGGTCGCAAGTTCGAGAGCGCGGCGCGATATCATGGCGTGATACCTTGAAGGCAGGGCTATCGCATGTGACAGCGGAGAAGCTGCCGCACGCACTCGGCCTGCATGGTTCGAGACGCCCGCTTTGGCGGGCTCCTCACCATGAGGGTCTGATATCTCGCCGCGAAGCACGACCTCATCCTGAGGGCCCGCCGCAGGCGGGCGTCTCGAAGGATGGCCGCAAGCCCCCTGCCCGCCGCGTTTTTTATCATATGCATTTGCACTTCCTTCGAAGGAGCTTCACCGCCTTACTTGACCAGCCAGCCTTGCTCGCCCGCAACCTGGTTGACGTGCTCGAGGTCGTCCTTGATGAACTTGTCGAACTCGGCGCCAGTCAGGAACGTGTCGATCTGGGAGCTCTTCTCGATGTAGTCCTTCCATTCCGGCGTCGCCTGAACCTTCTTCATCAAGTCGACATAGAACGCGGCCTGGTCCGGGGTGACCTTGCCGGGCAGCCACACCGTCCGCGGCTGCTCATATTGCTTGATGTCGAGGCCCTGTTCGACACAGGTCGGAACGTCGCCCCAGCCTTCAGTCGCGGTGATCTTGGCGCCCTGCGGCAGCCGCTTCGGGCTGAAAACGCAAAGCGGTCGCTGCGTTCCACCGCGCCATTGCCCGAGGCTTTCGCTGGGATTGTTGACGTGGGAATCGAGGTGTCCGCCGGCGAGCTGAACCGCGGTCTCGGCGCCGCTCTTGAAGGGGATGTAGGTCAGTTTGACATGACCTGCCTTCTCGATCATGCGGGTCAGCACCTCGTCGGTGTCTTTCGACTGCGCGCCGCCCATCTTGAATTCGCCCGATGCGGCCGCCTTCAGATAGTCCCCCGCCGTCTTGTAGGGCGCGTCCTGCTTGACCCAGAGCAGGAACTCGTCCTGCGCCATCGCCGCGATCGGGGTGAGATCGGTGTAGTTGAAGGCGACCTTGGAGACGAGTGGCTGCTGCCAGGCATTCGACGTGCCGAAGATCACCTTGTAGGGATCGCCGGCGGACGCCTTGCCGTAGACATAGCCTTCCGCGCCGCTGCCGCCGCCCTTGTTGACGACGACGATCGGCTGCTCCGTCAGTTTGTGCTTGGTGATGATGTTCTGCACGGCGCGCGCGAGGTTGTCGGTGCCGCCGCCGGGCCCGGCGGTCGCCACGAACTCGATCGGCTTTTGCGGTTGCCAGGCGCTGAGCGCCGGCATCGTGCCGGCGAGCACGGTTGTGGCCGCGCAGAGCAGAAATGTTGACGTCCGACCCATGATTTCCTCCAGCTGATTTTTGTCTTTTGTTCTTGTCGTTTTCGACGCCGGTCAGGCGACGCGTTCCTCGCGTCTTCCCGATGCCAGGACGATTGCGCCTTCTTGCTCGAGCGCTTCGATCTGCTTCTGGTCGAACCCGTGTTCGGCCAGCACCTCGCCTGTATGCTCACCGTAGACCGGCGCGCCCGTGCGCACTTTGCCTGGGGTCTCCGAAAACTTGACCGGCAAGCCGATCGTCTTCACTGGACCGAGCGTGGAATGCTCGACCTCGACCACCATCTCGCGCGCCAGCGTCTGCGGATCGCTGAGCGCCTCCAGCATGTCGTGGACGGGTCCGCACGGCACGCCCTTCTCGTCCAGCGCCGCAAGCCAGTGCGCCCGCGTCTGGGTGCGGAAGCGATCGCTCAGGACGGCTTCGAGCTCCTTCAAATGCGCCATGCGGTCGGCCCCGGTGACGAAGCGCGGATCGGAGGCAAGCTCGGTCGCGCCAAGGGCCTCCAGCATCAAGAGCCAGTGCTTCTTGTTGGCACCGCCGACCACAAGCCAGCCGTCTGACGCTTCAAAAGCCTGATAAGGCGCATTGAGCGGATGCGCCGAGCCCATCGCGCGCGGCGCGGTGCCGGCGGCGAGCGCGATCGTCGATTGCCAATAGGTCTGCACCAGCGCCGCCTCGTAGAGCGAGGTCTCGACCCACTGCCCTTCGCCGGTCTTGAGGCGATGGGTGTAAGCCGCCAGGATTCCCATGCTCGCGAGCAGACCGGCGGTGATGTCGGACAGCGGCGGTCCGCACTTCACGGGCGGACCATCGGGGCGTTCGCCCGTAAAACTCATGATGCCGCTCATGGCCTGGGCGACCAGATCGAAGCCGCGGCGGTGCTTGTAGGGTCCGGTACGGCCAAAGCCCGACAGCGAGCAATAGATCAGCGTTGGATGCTGCTTGTGCAGGACTTCGTAGCCGAAGCCGAGACGCTCCATCGCGCCCGGCGCGAAGTTCTCGACCAGCACGTCGGCGTCCGCAATCAGTCGCCGCAGCACCTGCTTGCCGCCGTCGGTCTTGAGGTCCAGCACGATGCCGCGCTTGTTGCGGTTCATCATCAGGAAGGAGGCCGCCTCGTCGCCGATCTTCGGCGGCACCGAGTGGCGGGTGTCGTCGCCGTTCGGCGATTTCTCGATCTTGATCACGTCGGCGCCCATGTCGGCCAGCATCAAGGTGCAGGTCGGCCCTGCCATGACATGGGTGAGATCGATGACCTTGAGGCCGGCGAGCGGTCCCGAACGGCGGGAGGTTGATTGCGATCGATCGCTTTGCATCGGCCTGTCCTACTGGCCGCGCCATTGCGGCGCGCGCTTGGTAAGGAAAGCATCGAGCCCTTCGCGAAAATCCTGGCTCGTGTAGCACATCAGGATGAGGTCCTCGCCCTCGTCCCGCGTCAGCCGCCTTTGCAGGCGCGCCACGGCCTGCTTGGTCGCAGTCAGCGTCAGCGGGGCATGACTGGCGACGAGCCGGGCGACCTCATCGGCGCGCCGGTCGAGCGCCGCGATGTCGTCGACGACCTCGCCAAGCAGGCCGACGCTTGCGGCCTCCGCCGCATCGACGAGGCGCGCGGTGAAGATCAGATCCTTGACGCGTGCGCCCCCAATGAGCGCCGTGAGGCGGCCGACATTGGACATCGACAGGCAATTGCCGAGCGTCCTGGCGATGGGAAAGCCGATTTTCGCGCTTCTGGTGCCGATGCGGAGGTCACAGGCCGCGGCAATGCCCGCGCCGCCGCCGGTGCAGAACCCGTTGATCGCTGCGATGGTCGGCACCCGGCACTGTTCGAGCGAGGTCAGCACCCGATCGATGCGGTTCTCGTAGTCGATCGCGTCCTGGGGCGACTTGAATTCGCGGAACTGGTTGATGTCGGTGCCCGAGGCAAATGCCTTGTCGCCGGCCCCGCGCAGCACCAATACCTTGATCGCATGATCGTTGTTGGCCTCTTCGCAGATCGCAGCGAGGCGCTCGTACATCGCGAAGGTGAAGGCGTTGCGGGCCTGCGGGCGGTTGAAGGTGATCCGCCCGATGCCGTCCTGGCGCTCGAAAACGAGGTCTTCCGCTTCGATCTGCTGGTCCATTTCCTCATGCCCTTCTGCTTTTTTACATTTTTGAATGCAAAATTATCAATTTTCAAGCTGGAACTTGCAATACCCCGCATATATCTTCATTTTTGAATGCAAACGGACTTAGACCCATGCTTCATGAGGAAGTCGTCGGCCGCATCCGCGCCATCCTGCTCGACGGCGAAATCCCGCCGGGCGCGCGGATTCCCGAACGCGAGCTGTGCGAGCGGCTCGAGATATCGCGCACGCCGCTGCGCGAGGCACTCAAGGTGCTGGCCGCCGAGGGCCTCGTGCAGCTCCTGCCGCATCGCGGCTCGCGCGCGGCAAAACTGACCGACAAGGACATGCGCGACCTGTTCGAGGTCTGCCAGGGTCTCGAGGGGCTCGCCGGCGAGCTCGCCTGCGAGCGCATCACGGACGCCGAGCTCGACGCGATCGCCGCCGTGCACGCGGACATGGTGCGGCATTATCGCGAGGGCGACCTGATCCAGTACTACCGCGGCAACCGTGCCATTCACGAGGCCATCGTCACCGCGGCCGGAAATCCGGCGCTGACCACGCTCTACGCGTCCGTGACCGCGCGCATCCGGCGCGCGCGTTACGTCACGCCGATGACGCCGCAGCGCTGGGCGCTCGCCGTCAGCGAGCACGAAGCGATCCTGAACGCGCTCCAGCGCCGCGACGGCGTCGGCCTCTCCCACATCCTGCGCGCGCATCTACGCCACAAGCGCGAAGAGGTTTTGCAGGCGGGCTTTGCCGAAACGGAAGGCAATGACCTCACGCTGAGAATTGCGTGAGCGTTCGACACTTCGGCTTCTATCCGTCGCGCCATTTCGCTGCCATAACCGCCTCGCATATCGATGACGACATCAGGCCAGGCCGCAATGTCCAACCCGTTACTTTCAGACCCCGGCGCTCGCGCAACCTCCGACAGCACGGGAAGTGCGCCGCAAGGCGGCTTTGCCGATCTCGTTCCCGAACTCGGCGTTTCCAGCATTCAAGCCAGCCTGTCGTTCTGGCGAGACCTGCTCGGCTTCGAAATCGCCTATGACCGTCCCGATGCGCGATTTGCCTATCTCGTCAGGGGGCGGTTGCAAGTGATGCTCTGCGAATTGAACGGACGCTGGGAGGCCGCCGAAATGCAGCGCCCGTTCGGACGCGGCGTCAATTTTCAGATGGTCGTCGATCGCATCGATCCGACGCTGAAGGCTCTCGGCGACGCCAACTGGCCCCTCTACGAGCAGCCGAATGAAGCCTGGTATCGGGTCGGCGACCTCGAATGCGGACAGCGTGAATTCCTGGTTCAGGATCCGGACGGCTACCTCGTGCGCTTCGTCGAACGCCTGGGCACGCGCGCGCCTGCGTGACGCAAAAAGATTCGTGCGGTCCTGCCGCATCGCGCGGCCAGCAGACACAATCGCGACACAATCATTGATTGCATTTGGCCGCACCAGTCGGATCGTGCTGACGAGAGCAACGTCGGCAACGAACGTCTTTTGTCGCGCGCCGGAATTGCGAATCCAACTTTGACAAGCCGCGATCATCACCAAACCAATTCCACTTGCCCGCCTGTCTGAACCGGCGCAGCATTCGACTATCGGCGCAGGCCAAATGTAACGCGCACGCCGGTGACGGCTTCCACTACTATCCCGAACCGATGCAGATCACTTTGTAATCGTCGGATCTGGTCCGGGCGAAGCACGCGCCGCCCGGGTCACCGATGCCGTACATCGCCTTCCGGAAATCCGCGCCCTAAAGCGCGATGAGATGAGGATGAATCATCATCGCGCTTTAGGTTGTTGTTTGAGCATGATCTTTTCGGAAAACCGCTTCGCACTTTTCCGGATCATGCTAGCAGCCGAGCTTTTCGGCGACCCCGCCAAAATCCTTGGCGACGATGTCCCAATTGCCGGTGGCCTCGAAATCGACTTTCTGGAGCGGACCGTATTCGGTCGGCCTTGCCACGAAGGCAGTCTTCAGCCCGTTCTTCTGGGCGGCGGCGAGATCGCCATTGTGGGCGGCGACCATCATCACCTCATCCGGCTTGAGGCCGAGCAGGCGCGCGGCGCCGAGATAGGTTTCGGGATCGGGCTTGTAGTGCTCGAACAGCTCGGCCGACATGATGAGGTCCCAGGGAAGCCCCGCGAACTTCGCCATGTTGGTGAGCAGCGCGACGTTGCCGTTCGACAGCGGCGAGATCACGAACTTCGTCTTCAGCCGCGTCAGGCCCGCGACGCTGTCGGGCCACGGATGCAGGCGGTGCCAGCCTCTGGTGAGGTGATCGAGATCGGCTTCGGTCAGGCCTTTGATCGAAAATTGCTCGACCAGCTTTTCCAGCGAGCGGCGATGCAGATCGTCGAGCATGACATAGCCCCGCTCGGGATGTTTGCGCACGTCGTCCATCGAGGCCATGTACATGCCACGCCAGCCGTCGACCAACGCGGTCCAGTCGGCGGAGACGCCGCGGCCCTTGGCCCACCACATGAAATCGGTGATCAGGCTGGTGCGCCAATCGACGACCGTGCCGAACACGTCGAAGACGAGGGCTTTGACGGCGGAGAGATCGGATGTTGTGGTCATGCTTTGCTCCACTGATTTTCCTGCGTCCCGGTTGGCTCCAGCTGGCTCCGGCTGAGATCGAGGGCTTTAAAGCATGATCCTTTTTATGCAACAATAGCGGTAGTCCGCCACATCAAGCACGCCCAAGACGAGCGAGGTGACCGGCCTCAACCAGTCGGAGTGCAAGCGCATCTGCCATGACCGCCATCCCTGTTGCATATATATTGCTTGAGGAGGCCCGCCTCCCGGATGAAGGAGCTTTAATCGAGACGTTACGCGTTCGTCATCCCGGCCTGCGGTGGGACCGTAGCCCAGTCGCACCAAGTAACGATACCGACGGTCCGATGTTCATCCGCGTCGGCGATCATCTCATGACCATCCTCTTCATCACTGCGCCCATGCCTTTCGATCAGCAATTGTGGCAGCGGGCCTCCTGGGTATGGCCCGACGCTGTCCACGCCGCCGGCCGCCACCGCGCGCATCTCGTCGTCTCGACAATGGGCTCCGCCGAAAACAACGCCGAAACGAAGGCGCTCGGGTTCGTTGAGAGTACGCGCCTTACGACGGCCTTTGTCGGCGCCGTGCTCGAAGCACTGCCTGGCTGTCTCGCCGTCGTCTGGCGTGGAAATGTTGGCCGCTCCCCCGAGATGTGGCTCGAGCAGTCACGCCGCTCGTTCGATCCGTTTCCCGATCATCCGTTCGGATTGTGGATGGAAATCGTTCCCTTCCGTTGCGGAAAGACCGTCGGAGCCTACACGGTCGGATTGTCCGCGTTCACGGGACGCGAGATCGAATTTGAGGTGGACGGACTTGACCAACGCGGCGTCACCGTTCGCGTTGCCAACGCTTCGTCCTATTTGATTGCAAATGGCCTCGACAAAAACATCGAAAGCGGAACGGTGTACAAAGACGATGACGAGAACGTCGGTCACGTTGCGGTGCTCCACCGCAACTCGCGCTTTGGGATCGGGCCAGTCGTTTCGTTCTTTTCGCTTCAAGACCGAGCTGGAAGGCTCAAGACCTACCAGATTATTCCCGCATCTCTCGCGCGAAATCACCCGCTTCTGGTCATGCTGGGCATGGTCGGGCTTTTCGATCCGGCGAAGTCTGAAAACTTATAGAGCTACGGCCAGATCACTACGTTTCGGAAGCTCGCCTGGAGAGCCTCGATGGCGGCCTGTCGCAAGAGCTGTCCAAAATGCTTGCAACCGACGCCTATGCCGAGGCGGACACGAATGCGCGCCGTGCGCTCGCGAGCGGAGACACCGCGTCAGCGAGGTCTTTTTTGCTGCCTTGGGCTGAGGAAGTTGGCAAGCTCCAAGACGCGGTCAAAATCGCCCTTACCTTGTGCGATGCGTTCTTGTTCATGCCGGCGGCGCCGCGCAGCCCTTAGCGGAGACGTCCACCTGGTGCCATACACGGCGACGTCCGGCCAAACTGGCCGAACGATCGCGCGCGGGACGGTCGCGGACTTAATCCAGGTGGAACTTCGCCAGCTCGCGGTGCTCGGCCTTGATGTAGCGCACGGTGCCGGTGACCGAACGCATCACCACTGTCTCGGTCTCGATCACGCCGTCCTTGCGGAATTTGACGCCTGACAGCAGCGAGCCCGTGGTGACGCCGGTGGCGGCGAACAGGCAGTCGCCGCGGGCCATGTCCTCGATGCCGTAGATCATCTTGGGATCGTTGACGCCCATCTTGGCGGCGCGCTCGCGCTTCTCGTCGGAATCGAGGATGAGGCGGCACTGCATCTGGCCGCCGATGCAGCGCAGCGCCACGGCCGCGAGCACGCCTTCCGGCGCGCCGCCGGTGCCGAGATACATGTCGACGCCGGTATTGTCAGGGTCGGCGCAATGGATCACGCCGGCGACGTCGCCGTCGGTGATGAGGCGCACGGCGGCGCCCGTCGAGCGCACGCTCTCGATGATGCTGGCGTGACGCGGACGGTCGAGCACGAGAACGGTGATGCCGTCCGGCTGGACACCCTTGGCCTTGGCGAGACGGCGGACGTTCTCGGCCGGCGTGGCGTCGAGCTCGACGACACCCTTGGCGTAACCGGGGCCGATCGCGAGCTTCTGCATGTAGACGTCGGGCGCGTGCAGCAGCGTGCCGCCGTCGGCCATCGCCATGGTGGCAATCGAGCCCGGCATGTTCTTGGCGCACAGCGTGGTGCCTTCGAGCGGGTCGACCGCGATGTCGACTTGCGGGCCGGCGTTCATGCCGACCTTCTCGCCGATGAAGAGCATTGGCGCCTCGTCGCGCTCGCCCTCGCCGATCACGATGGTGCCCTCGATCGGCAGCTTGTTGAGCTCGCGCCGCATCGCGTCCACCGCGGCCTGGTCGGCTGCCTTCTCGTTGCCGTGCCCGCGCAACCGCGCCGAAGACACCGCCGCCCGCTCCGTCACACGCACGATCTCCAGCGTGAGGATGCGCTCAAGCAACGCGTGCGGCGGGACAGAAATATGGGTCGACATCGGCTCACTCCTTCGAAACAGTTTTGGACGGAAATCTCCGCCTGCATCAACTCGTAACACCCACAGTTCGTTCGAACCGTGTCATTGTTCGTGTCATTGTTTAAGCATGCTCTTTCCGGAAAACCGCTTCACACTTTGCGCTAACGCGGTCCTTCGGATCCGGAGCATGCTCTAGTTCT
This sequence comes from Bradyrhizobium nivariense, assembly GCF_029846715.1. GTDB lineage: Bacteria > Pseudomonadota > Alphaproteobacteria > Rhizobiales > Xanthobacteraceae > Bradyrhizobium. The sequence goes on along the minus strand of NZ_JARVWW010000006.1, from coordinate 44,399 downwards.
TCTCGATCCGGATCACCTGCGGCCGTCCGCTGATCACCTTGTCGCGCTGCACGGCCGCGAGCGCGCGGCGCACGGCGTCCTCATGCGTGGCATAGGTGATCAGGATGACGGGCACCGGAACCGCCTTGCCGTTTGCCGGCGCAGCGCCGCCATTGGGATGGCGCTGCACGATCGACTCGATCGAAATCTTCTGCTCCGCGAGCCGGGTCGCGATCGCAGCCGCGGTGCCCGGGAAATCGCGTGCCAGAAGCCGGATGTAGTAGCCGCCCTCGTGGCGCTCCATCGGCGCTTTCTTGGTATCGTGAAGCTGCGAAATCGGCCGGCCGAACGGATTGGCGCGAATGCCGCGCGCGACATCGGCGATATCTGCGACGACGGCGGATGCGGTGGCAGCGCCGCCGGCACCGGGGCCGACCAGCGTGATCGGCGGGATGCCCTCGCCATCGATCGTGACCGCATTGGTGACACCCATCACCTGTGCGATCGAGGAGGATTTTGGAACCATGGTCGGATGCACGCGCTGCTCGATGCCCTTGGCGGTGCGAACCGCGACGCCGAGGAGCTTGAGCCGGTAACCGAGATCGTCAGCCGCACGGAGATCTTCCGGCGCGATGGAGGAGATACCTTCGACATACACCGCGCTTTGAGCAACTTTCGTGCCGAAAGCGAGGCTGGCGAGAATGGCGAGTTTTTGCGCGGTGTCGTGGCCGTCGACGTCGAAGGACGGATTGGCCTCGGCATAGCCGAGCCGCTGCGCATCCTTCAGGCATTCGGCGAAAGACAGGCCCTCCTGCTCCATCCGGGTCAGGATGTAATTGCAGGTGCCGTTGAGGATGCCGTAGACGCGGTTGATGCCGGTTCCGGCAAGACCCTCGCGTAACGTTTTGATGACGGGGATCGCGGCGCCGACGGCTGCCTCGAAATTCAGCGCGCCGCCGTGCTTTTCAGCGGCTTTTGCCAGCTTGAGACCGTGCTTGGCGAGCAACGCCTTGTTGGCGGTGACGACGGACTTGCCGGCGCTGAGCGCGGCTTCGACCGCCGACAGCGCGGGATCGCCGGCGCCGCCCATCAGCTCGACGAAGCAGTCGATGCCGGGATGCGTGGCGAGCGCCATCGGATCCTTGACCCATTCGACGCCGCGCAGATCGACGCCGCGCTTCTTGGCCTTCGAGCGCGCGGTGACGGCGACGACGCGGATGCCGCGGCCGCTGCGGCTCGCGAGCACGCGGGCCTGCGTTTCAATCAGACGGACAACTTCGGCGCCCACGGTGCCGAGCCCCGCTATGCCCACTTTCAGGGGTGCAACCATGATGCTTTAGAAAACCTGCGGAAGAGAACTTAACGCCGATTGGCGAGCGGAACGACGTTGTGCAACGTTTCGATGCCGCTTTCAAGGAAGCGGCGCACGCCGCGCGCGGCCTGCCTGATCCGTTGCTCGTTTTCCACCATGGCGATGCGGACATATCCTTCACCATGCTCGCCGAAGCCGACGCCGGGCGAGACCGCGACGCCGGATTTCTCCACCATCAGGGTCGCGAACTGCATGCTGCCGACGCTGCGGAAGGCTTCCGGCAACGGCACCCAGGCGAACATCGAAGCCTCCGGCGGCGGGATCTCCCAGCCGGCACGGCCGAACGATTCCACCAGCGCGTCGCGCCGCTTGCGGTAGGTGTCGCGCATCTCCTTGATGCAATCGTCCGGGCCGTTCAGCGCGGCGGTCGCTGCGACCTGGATCGGCGTGAACGCACCGTAGTCGAGATAGGATTTGACGCGCCCGAGTGCCGCAATCACGCGCTCGTTGCCGACGGCGAAGCCCATGCGCCAACCAGCCATCGAATAGGTCTTCGACATCGAGGTGAATTCGACAGCGACGTCGATCGCGCCCGGCACCTGGAGCACCGAGGGCGGCGGGCTGTTCTCGTCGAAATAGACCTCGGCATAGGCCAGATCGGACAGGATCAGGATCTCGTGCTTCTTCGCGAACGCGACCAGGTCCTTGTAGAAGTCGAGGCTCGCGACATAGGCGGTCGGATTCGAAGGGTAGCAGACGACCAGCGCGAGCGGTTTCGGGATCGAATGCACGATCGCCCGCTCGACAGCCTCGAAGAATTGCGGCGTCGGCTCCGACGGCACCGAGCGGATCACGCCGCCCGCCATCAAAAAGCCGAAGGCGTGAATCGGGTAGCTCGGGTTCGGACAGAGGATGACGTCGCCGGGCGCGGTGATCGCCTGCGCCACGTTGGCAAAGCCCTCCTTGGAGCCGAGCGTCGCCACCACCTGGGTGTCGGGATTGAGCTTCACGCCGAAGCGGCGGGCGTAGTAGCCGGCCTGGGCCCGGCGCAGCCCGGGGATGCCGCGCGAGGCCGAGTAGCGGTCGGTCCGCGGCTTGCCAAGCGTCTCCTTGAGCTTCTCCAGCACATGCGCTGGCGCCGGCAAGTCCGGATTACCCATGCCGAGGTCGATGATGTCGGCGCCGGCATTCCGCGCGGCCGCCTTGGCCCGGTTGACCTGTTCGAACACGTAAGGAGGAAGGCGGCGGATGCGGTAAAAATCTTCCATGGCTCTCTCGGCTCCGGGCAACCGGTCAGGACAGAATCGACAGGCCATGACGGCCATGCGGAAAGGCGCCCGCCCCTTCGTGAAAATTACTCAAAATCAAATACTTAGAGTAATCATCAACGACGGCGACTGAAGTCGTTCGCCCTGACTCTCGGCTGAACTGAGGTCTTTTAGCACGGCAAGGCGGAGGCGCCAGCGATCTTGCAGAGCCTTATTTCGCGTCCTTGGCGGCAACAGCCTGACGGTCGCGCGCGGCGGCGAGCTCGGCCTCGATCTTGGCGCGCTGGTCTGGCGGGATGACCGCTTGATCGCGCTCCGGTGGCAGATCGTGCACTGGCAGATAGCTGCCGGGCTCCCTGGGATGCGCCTGCGCATCCGCGGGCGTCATATCCGCGAGCTGACTCGAGCAGCCGCCCAAGGCGAACGCCGCCATCAGCAGCGCGCCACAGATCAGCAGCGACTTTTGCAGGTCCCTCAACGCCAACACTTGGGAAATCCCCACCTCGTCCCAAAGCACGGCCCCGGGCAACCTTACCCAAGTCCGCACTCAAGCTCAAACCATTGCTGCCCAAATGGTGCGAGCGAGAAAACAGCCCGGGACCACCAAGCCGAGCGGTGCGGCTCGATTGTGACGGAACCAAGAAGATTTGTCGCACTGCAACACATCTTCGAGAGTGTTTAACGCCAAACATGCGAGCTTCGCGGTGACGAATACGGAATGAATCGTTACTGTTCTGCTCATGAGCATGGCAACGACCGACACGCCCAAACCCGAGACGAAGTTCGATGCGGAAGCCTTCGCGATGAATGTCGCGCGGGCGATGGAGAGCGGCGGCAAGGCGCTCGCCGCGTATCTGAAGCCGCGCGAGAGCGGCGAGGTGCAGGATCGTCCGCCGGCCGAGCTTACGGAAGTGGTCAAGACCTTCACGTCGGTCGCGGAATACTGGCTGTCGGATACATCACGCGCGTCCGATCTCCAGACCAAGCTCGCCAAGGACTATCTCGACCTCTGGGGTTCTGCGGCGCGCCGCATGGCCGGACAGGACGCCTCGCCAGCGATCGCGCCCTCACCGCGCGACAAGCGCTTTGCCGATCCGGAATGGAAGTCGAACCAGTTCTTCGATTTCGTGATGCAGCTCTATCTGCTCACGACCAAATTTGCGCAGGAGCTGGTGCGCGACGCCGAGGGGCTCGATCCGCAGACCCGCCGCAAGGCCGAGTTCTACGTCCAGCAGGTCACCAACGCGCTGTCGCCGTCCAACTTCGTGCTGACCAATCCGGAAGTGCTGCGCGCGACGTTGGCCAGCAGCGGCGAAAATCTCGCGCGCGGCCTGAAGATGCTGGCCGAGGACATCGCCGCCGGCAACGGCATGCTGAAGATCCGCCAGTCCAATCCGGACAATCTCGTCGTCGGCGTCAACATGGCGACGACGCCGGGCAAGGTGATCTACCAGAACGAGATGATGCAGCTCATCCAGTATTCTCCGACCACGGAGACGGTGCTGCGTACGCCGCTCCTCATCATCCCGCCCTGGATCAACAAGTTCTACATTCTCGATCTCAAGCCGGAGAAATCCTACATCAAGTGGTGCGTCGACCAGGGCATCACCGTGTTCGTGATCTCATGGGTCAATCCCGACAAGCGGCTCGGAGCCAAGAGCTGGGAAGACTACATGAAGGAAGGCCCGCTCGCGGCAATGGACGTGATCGAGAAGGTCACCGGCGAAATGAAGGTGCACACCGCCGGCTATTGCGTCGGCGGCACCATGCTCGCGACCACGCTGGCCTGGCTCGCCGAGAAGCGCCGCCAGCGCGTGGCGTCCGCGACGTTCTTCGCGGCACAGGTCGACTTCACCCATGCCGGCGATCTTCTCGTGTTCGTCGACGAGGAGCAGATCGCAGCCCTCGAGCAGGACATGAAGGCTGCCGGCGTGCTCGAAGGCTCGAAGATGGCGATGGCCTTCAACATGCTGCGCTCCAACGATCTGATCTGGTCCTATGTCGTCAGCAATTACCTCAAGGGCCAGCAGCCGAGCGCGTTCGACCTGCTGCACTGGAATTCCGACGCAACGCGCATGACCGCGTCGAACCATTCCTATTATCTGCGCAACTGCTACCTGGAGAACCGGCTCTCCACCGGCACGATGGTGCTCGACAACACGCTGCTCGACCTCTCCAAGGTCATGGTGCCCGTCTACAACCTCGCCACCCGCGAGGACCACATCGCGCCGGCCGAATCGGTGCTGTACGGCTCGCAGTTCTTCGGCGGCCCGGTGAAATACGTGCTGTCCGGCTCCGGCCACATCGCCGGCGTGGTCAATCCGCCCGCCTCGAACAAGTACCAGTACTGGACCAACGGCAACGTCAAGGACGTCAACGTCGCGGAATGGATGAAGGATGCTGTGGAGCACAAGGGCTCGTGGTGGCCGGACTGGCGCGAATGGCTGGGCGGGCTCGATCCGGAGGAGGTCCCGGCACGCGCGGTCGGCAGCGAAGCGCTGCCTCCGATCGAGGACGCGCCCGGCAGCTATGTCAGGGTTCGCGCATAGCGGAATCGTCCGCGGCTTTGTATAAGCTCCACGCCTGTCGCAGCGATTGATGAGGGGATCGGGTTATGACGCGTGAATTGTTCTGGCTGACTTTAACCGTGATCCTGACCGGAATCCTCTGGATTCCCTACACCATCAACCGCTGCCAGATTCGCGGTCTCAGTGGCGCGATGGCCAATCCCTCGCGCGGCGACAAGCCGCAGTCGGAATGGGCGAACCGCCTGATGTTCGCGCATGACAACGCCGTCGAGAACCTCGTGCTGTTCGCGCCGCTGGTGCTGATCCTGAACGCAATCGACTACTCCTCGAAATGGACGGTTCTTGCTTGCGCGGTTTATTTCTGGTCACGCGTCGCGCATCTGATCGTCTATGCGCTCGGGATCCCGATATTCCGCACGTTGGCCTTCACCGTCGGCTTCGTCGCGCAGGCCGTGCTGGCGCTGGCGATTTTCAAGGTGGTTTGAAGTACGGCGAATGAGATCCTAGGGGACCGGGATAGTTGGGCGTGAAACGATGGCTGGTGGTACTGCTGGTCCTCGCTCCCCTGTTGGACGCGGCTGCAGCAGGAAATGATGCGACTGAACCACCAGATCGCGGTCGTGGTGAATGGTTGCTTGAGCGGATCAGGCAGATCGCGGACCGCGGCTGGTTGACCGACCCCGCCAAAGTCGGAGAGATCTTGGGCTTCGAATTGAAAGGGATTGAGAAGGAAGAAATCCCTCAGCCTCCAGACTGCTCCAATCCCCATTCCGACGCCTCCCGAGTCACTACCACCTTTGAAGGTCCGGGCTGGTACGCCAACACGCCAGAGGGTCTCGCTCACATGATTAGGCCAGGCTTCGCGATCAACCGCGAAGCCGCGCTGCCAGACCCATCAATTGCCTACAGAATAACGCGCGTAAAGTCATGTCGGGGGCGGCGCAGCCCAATGGAATACGTTGAGGCCCAACTGACCCTTGGGGCCGTTTCCGGCTTCGCTTGTCTCAATAACGTATCGAAGATCTTTCCGACAATTGAGCGCCTCGAGGCCACCGATGGGGCGCTGGAGCAACGCTATATCGGGCGGCACGATGACTACACTGGGGTCACGGTTGAGTTCTCTGACTTTGTCGGCGCCCGGTGCATTCTGGCAATTCAGATCGAGCAAAGCGACAAGAGATCGATGCGCTTTGAGCGTGCTATGGCTTCGTTCAATCGATGCGATGCGCGGGCACGGAAGACGTTTTGCGAGACAAAGGGCGCGCCAACATGGGGCGAAGGGAAGAAACTCGATATGATGGAAAACTACTCTGCGGAGATCTGCGGAGAAGTTGGCGAAATTTATAGCCGGGAACCTTTTTCCAACGAGAAGGCCATACCGTACGAGCGAAGGCGGTATGGTAGTCCCTGCGACTGAACACGCCGTGGACGACCGGGTCAAGCCAACGGCTGTCCGGCTCAGGCAAGACCGTTCTAGAAATCGGGCCTCTCAGAGATCAGGCCTTGCGGACGACGAGATTCAGCATGTTGGCTGGCGTCTGGTCAAAGCTCTGAATCACGTTGCTGTCCGAGCTCAACGTGATCCACGGACCCGCGCTGGCATAGGTCACCTCAAGCCATTCCGGCGACGGATAGTTGTAATAGCGCCCGAGGCTGTCCCGGCCATCGCCATCGCCGATCTTGTAGCTGGCGTAAAACACGCCTGACGGCCTGAGCGCGCGGTAAATCCTGCCGAGAATTCCGGCGAGCTCGTCGCGCGGTGCGTGCAGCAGACAGGCGCTGGCCCAGACGCCGTCATAGGCTTGATCCGCATCCAGTTCGTCGAACAGCATCGCCTCGACGGGATGACCGAGCCGTCGCGACGCGATCTCGGCCATTTCCGGCGAGCCGTCGGTGGCACGCACCGAGAAACCTTCGGCCAGCATCACGGCCGAATGATTGCCGGCACCGCAGCCGAGTTCGAGGATCGCAGCACCGGGCGGCAACAGGGCGAGAAAGCCACGCAGCCGCGTCGAGGGCGCCTTCGCCCACCCGGCATAGGCCTCGGCGTTGTGCCGATAGAATTGCAGCGTGGTCTCGTCCATGGCGTCACTTGCTCTTGGAGGCCCGCGCTGAGCCTCCTTGCCCTTCAGACGGCCCCGGCATCAAGCGCATGTTCCGCCCGGCCGCCGCGACCCAACCTTGCCCAACCCGTCCAGCTACGCAACCAGATGTTGCAAACGGGTGACAACGCGACAGAAACTGCAATGCTGCCCCTTGGGCAGGTACAAAGTGTCGCGCATTCCGAGGTATATTCGCACATCGCAATTGATCGATTCGAGGCAGACATGAATTGGAAGTTGATTTCCGCGCTCGGCGCGATCTCGCTCGCAGCCGTCGCGACCCAAGCCAACGCTGCTGATCTCGCCGCACGCCCCTACACCAAGGCGCCGCCGATGATCGCCGCGGTCTACAATTGGAGCGGTTTCTATATCGGCGCCAACGGCGGCTATGGCACGTCACGCAAATGCTGGGACCAGACGGTTGGCTTCGCGCCCGGCATTGCGGAAGGATGCCATGACGCGACGGGCGCCGTCGCCGGCGGCCAGATCGGTTATCGCTGGCAGAGCAGCGCTTTCGTGTTCGGCCTCGAAGCGCAGGGCGACTGGGCGGACCTCTCCGGCCAGCATGCCAGCACCGTGTTCGGCGTCGCGAACCGCACCCGCGTCGACGCCTTCGGCCTGTTCACCGGCCAGATCGGCTATGCCTGGAACAACGTGCTGCTCTACGCGAAGGGCGGCGCCGCGGTCGCCCGCGATCGCTACGCCGGCATCGGTACGGGCGGTCTGGCCGGGGCCGAGTTCGATGGCGCCAAGGAGACCCGTTGGGGCGGTACGGTCGGCGTCGGCTTCGAATACGGCTTTACTCCGAACTGGTCGGTCGGCCTCGAATACGACCACATGTTCATGGGACAGCGCGACGTCACCCTCACGGCCAACGGCGTGCTGGCGCCCGTGGGCACGTTCTCACGTACCGACCGCATCGGCCAGGACGTCGACTTGATCACCGCCCGTATCAACTACAGGTTCGGCGGCCCGATCGTCGCGAAGTACTGAGGTCTCTCGTGTCCCGGACGCGCGAAGCGCGAGCCGGGACCCAAAAAGCCACAGGCGAAGCAAGACGAATGGGCCCCGGCTCTGCAGCGCATCACTGAAGAAGTGCTGCGCTGCGTCCGGGGCACAGTGCCCTACTCCTCCGGCAATCCCAGCATCAGCCGCATATTCTGCACGGCGGCACCGGACGCGCCCTTGCCGAGATTGTCGAGCCGCGCGACCAGCACCGCCTGGTGATACTTGTCGCTGGCGAAGACGTAGAGCTCGAGCATGTTGGTCTCATTGAGCGCCTCCGGCTCGAGCTTGCCGCCCTTGGCCGTTTCGTTCTGCAGCGGCATCACCGACACGTATTTTGAGCCGACGTAACGCTTTGCCAGTGCGGCTTGCAGGTCCGCACCGCTGGGCTTGCCGGGCAGCGTGTCGAGCTGGAGCGGCACCGAGACCAGCATGCCCTGCCGGTAATTTCCCACCGACGGGATGAAGATGGGCCGCCGCGTCAGGTTCGAATAGAGCTGCATCTCCGGCAGATGCTTGTGCTCGAAGCCGAGGCCGTAGAGCTCAAAGGACGGCGCGCTGCCGTCTTCGAAGCTCGCGATCATCGACTTGCCGCCGCCGGAATAGCCGCTCACCGCGTTGACGGTGATCGGATAATCCTGCGGCAGCAGGCCGGCATCGACGAGTGGCCGCAGCAGCGCGATCGCGCCGGTCGGATAGCAGCCGGGATTGGAGACCTTCTTCGCCGCCTTGATCTTGTCGGCCTGGTCCGGTGTCAGTTCCGGAAAGCCATAGGCCCAGTCGGGCGCAACCCGGTACGCGGTCGAGGCGTCCAGCACCTTCGGCGCTGAGGCGCCCATGCTGTCGATGAGCGCAACCGTTTCCCTGGCAGCATCATCCGGCAGGCAGAGGATGACGAGGTCAACCTCCTCCATCAGCGCCTTCTTGGCCGCGGGGTCCTTGCGCTTGTCATCGGCGATCGTCTTCACCGCAACGTCACTCTGGAGCTTCAGCCGCTCGTTGATGCCGAGGCCGGTGGTGCCGGAGCCGCCGTCGACGAAGACGGTGGCGGGCTTGGCGGCAACGCCCGTCTTCGGGGCCTGCTTGGTATCAGCGAGGCTGGTTTCAGAAAGGCTCATGGCGCGCTCCTTTCGAGCTTGTTGGTGTCGTCTGCAAAAACTTGATCGGTGAAGATTTGCGGCCGGGTCTGCCGCATCAAGTGTGAAATCTGCTTCGCGTCGGCATCGCCTTCGCCAAGCGCATTCGCGATCGCCGCGAAATCGGCGTCCGACTTGTGCTGGTTGAGCTTGAAGCTGCCTTCGACCTCCTCAACTGTCATGACCAGACCCACGATCGCCTTCTTCAACGCTTCGAGCCGGCCGGCCGTCATCTTGCCCGACGTCCACGGCTTCTTCGGCAACAGCCAGCTCTCGAACTTCTCGCTGAGCGTGCCGATCTGCACCGCCAGCTCGTCTTCCGACAGGAGGCGCACCGGCCCGCTCAGATGCACCGACTGGTAAAGCCAGGTCGGCACCTGATCCGGCGAGACGTACCAGTCCGGCGATACATAGGCATCGGGGCCGTTGACCGCGAGCAGCCAGGACGCCGAGCCGTCCGCCAGCTTTAGCAGCGGATTGTGACGGGCGACATGAAAGGCGGCCTGCGGCGTGCCGTCGGCGGCATAGGTCAGGTAGAACGGAATTGGCGAGGCGACCGGCTTGTGGCCGTCGAAAGCGCACATGGTGCCGAAGCCGCGCTCGCCTGCGAATTTCAGGCTCGCGGCGCGGTCCTGCTTGAAAAAGGGTGGCGTGTACATCGTGGTCTCCTGGCCTCCTTAGGGGGCCGCCGGATCAGATCGCGCTGACAGGAGAGAGAATGCCGCGGATCGGATCCGGCGGCAAAGACGATGATCTCAAACGCGATCGACCGCCCAAACCGCAAGACTGCGGCGGCGGCGACGGGCGAACAAAATGGTCGCGGCGTTGATCATGGCGCGGGGCTATAAGGCCATATTGGCCAGTCGTCAAGGTTATGGAACTGTCATTCCGGGCCGCCCTAGCCAAGACAGGGGCGGCCGGTGCGCGCGATCGGCTGGCCTCCGCTCGCTGTCGCTACCATCTGGCCATGCCGAGGCGGCTGAAGAGTGTCTCCCAAAAGGAACCTGCGCGGGTCAGCTCGTACAAATGGGCGCTTGCCTGGCCGTTTCCAAGATCGGACGCCTTGCTGTACCACTTGATCGCCTGCCGGGTATCCTTAGGGACGCCCGTCCCGCTCTCATACGCCCACCCCAGATTGTATTGGGCCAACCCGTCGTTCTGATCGGCGGCCTTGCGCAGCAGGGATATGCCCTTGGCGAAATCCTGCGGCACGCCTTCGCCTTTGATGTGCAACAGGCCGAGACGCGTCTGCGCAAACGTCAAGCCCTGGTCAGCCGCCTTCGAAAACAGATCGAAAGCCAAAGTGAAGTCTTGGGGAACGCCGCGTCCGTCCCAGTACATGGCAGCAAGGTGGGATTGGCTAAAAGCGTTCCCCTGATCCGCCGCCTTGGCGTACCAGTCGGCCGCCTGCTTTTCGTCGCGAGCTGTACCTAGGCCCATCTCATAGACGTACGCAAGATTCTCCTGGCCGTAGGCGTCGCCCTGTTCCGCGGACAGGCGAAACCATTTGATGGCCTCCGCGCTATTGCGCTTCGTCCCACTTCCGTCCCGGTACATCGCCCCCAGATAGAACTGCGCACGTGCGCTTCCGAGTTCGGCCAGCGGCTTCAACCGCTCCATCGCGCGTTCAAAATCATGCGCAAGATATGCGCTCACGCCGTCCTTGAAGTCGGCGCTGACGTCGATGACCGAGGATCCCCCTTTCGGGGTCACGCCGATCAGCCCGTACTTGAACTCGTCAAGCTTATCGAACCCCTTCTCGATAGCCGGAGCAAACTCTGGCGGGCAGACCGGCGCATCGAGTGTAAGGCGAAGAACTGCGTTGGAACGAATGGTTCGGCCATCGAGGTCAACGGTGCCGCTTACGTCGATCCGGCCGTGAACGTCTCCGTAGCCTGTCCTGCCCTCGAACGTCGCCGAATAGGCGACAGGCGCCGGTTTCTCGTAGAAGAAAGTGTTCTCGGGAACCGTGAGTGAAGCGACCTCGCGGTATTCCATAGGCCGGCAAACAAAGGGCCGCCCGCTCGTCTGGCGCGCAACCAACCGCAAAAGCGATCGCCTTGGATCCGTCAAAGGCAACATCCTGACGCGCGTGGGCCGATCAAGATCGAGGGCTTTGCTGATCTGAAACGTTGATGTGATGGCGTAGTTGTCCGTCAGCTCGCGCGGATTTGGGTAGGTGTAATCACCGGTGCCGGTCAGGCCGGCTTGCTCGATCAGCCGGCCGGCGGCCATTCGCCGGTCCGCATCATCCAATCCCTGCGCGACCGCGCGTCCCAATTGCGCACCGACGCCTGTCCCGGACAGGATCGACCGGGCTTCGCGCTTACCGTCCTTGCCAAGGACGTAGTCGGTTTCCGCGGCCAGCCGGAAACGCGCCGGCTCGATCATGGGGATGCGCCCCAGGGTGCCCTTGTCGATGTTGAGGGCCGGCTTGCCCGCGAGATCCGGCGGCAGGGAGCCGAAGGCGAAGAGCGAAGCGGTCGGATCAAGATACTGGTCGATCTCCGGGACATAGGCGATCGCGTGATCGAAATTCGGCGTGGCAACCTCGGTGAGCGTGTACCTTGCGTCCGAGTTCACCGCGACCAGATTGGCCTCTATGCCCTGGGCAGCGAGCAACGCCTTGAACAGTGTCGCATGCGCCTTGCAGTCGCCGTAGCGCGACGCAAGCACGGCCGAGGCGGGCTGAGACGTCCAGCCGCCGTCCTCGAGGCCAATTCCGACGTAGCGGATGTTGCGGGCCACCCAATTGTAGATGCGCTCGATCTTCGCGCGTGTGCCGACGGCGTCGCTGACGATCTCCCGCGAAAGTCTTGTAATCCTCTCATCCGGTCGCGCCATAGGCGCGTTGCGGGAGTTCAGCGTCGCCGCGAAAGCGGAATAGTCAGCAAACGTGCTCACCTCGAAACGCTCTGCACCCGCGAGAGTCTCCTCGTCGATCTGCCGGGGTCTCGGCGCGTCCTGCCGGAAACGCACGCGATGGACGATCCGATCGTTCACTCTCTCTTCATGGTGCTCAACATTGCGCGATGCGATCCGCAGCGGCATGGATGCCGGTCCGTCAACGGTCACTTCGAGCAACTCAGGTGGCTGATTAGCCGGCTCGCTCCAAAAGCGCGCAAACTCACCCGGAAATCTCGGCTGCTTCGCCTTGTAGACCAGACGCCCGCGGATGCTGTCGCCGGGAGCAACATGCGGAAAGGCGATGATCCTGTCGCGCACCTCGTCGAAATAGGGCGAGGAGGAATCTGTCGATGCCGGTTGATCGCGGATGGCGCGCTCGTCCACTGCGACCACGCCGCCATCTGCCTTGAGAGTGGCAAGCTCTACGGACGTCAAATCGTCAAAATAGCTGTTGTATTGAAAACTTTGCTGCGCGATCGCCTCGGCACCCTTCTCGTCGAGCGCCTTGATTTCGAACTCGAAGACCTCGGTGCTGAGCCCCTTCTCATCGAAGGTGACGGCATAGCGCGCCACCGTTCGCCGCCAGCCCGGGTCGATCCAGCCGGGCTTACGATCGGTGTCCGGTGACTCAGCGGCACGCAATTTCATGCATGGCGACGAGAGCAGCAATGCCACCAGAAAAGTTGAACAAACTCGTACAATCATGTGCTGAGCGCTCGGCCGCTAGGTCGGCAGTTCAACTAGCAGGCGAAAATTACCAGCCGCACTCTCAGAAAGTACAACTTTTAGGTTTCTCCACGACCCAACCGAGCCGCGCGCTCCATCAAACGATGCGCCAGATCCATTCCATGATCTTCGCGATAACGTCGCCGAACAGCAGCAGCGCCGCTGACCAGACCAGCGCCGAGACAAAATTGGCGGTCTGAAAACTCCAATAGGGCATCTCGAAAATGCCGGCTGCGAGCGGTACCGAGGCGCGCAAGGGGCCGAAGAAGCGGCCGATGAAGATGCTGGGCACGCCCCAGCTCCGCACGAAGGCCTCGCCTCTGGGCAGGAGTTCCGGATAGCGCGAGAGCGGCCAGATCTGGGCGACCTGCTCCTTGTAGCGGTAGCCGAACCAGTAGGAGACCCAGTCGCCCAGTGCCGCGCCGATGCCACCGGCAATCCAGACCGGATAGAAGCTGATGCCGCTCGCGCCGATCAGCGCGCCGATCGCGACCAACGCGCCCCAGGCCGGGATCAGCAGCGAAATGAAGGCAAGCGACTCCCCGAAGGCCAGCAGGAACACGATCGGGGCCGCCCAAGCCTGGTGAGCGCGCACGAAATCGGCCAGTGCGTGCGCATATTGCTCCATTCCAGATCGCCTTCCCGCCCCACCTTGAGGTCCTGCTCGATGAAAAAGACTGGTAAGCCAAGGGCTTGTGTGACATCAAGTCACAAAGTCCGCCCCGAACCGGGCAAAGACGTCAAATTGCCGGGAATTGGTGGGCCTGTGGCGTAAAATCGCTGGCATCGGCTGCCACGCACACCCGCCCAGCCGGCACGCGATGACCTTTTCAAACGAGCCGTGGCATAGTCGGCCTAACCGATTCGCCGCTCCCGCGGCCCTGAAAGCACATCAAGACACATGTCCAAGCAGTTGAAACCAAAAGCCAAAGATGAGTTTTTTGGCGGGGATGAGCCCAAAGCGCGCGCGTCCGCCAAGGCGAGCTCGCGCGCGAGCGGCGCGGAGGCCGACTACACCGCGGCCGATATCGAGGTGCTCGAAGGCCTGGAACCGGTGCGCCGCCGGCCCGGCATGTATATCGGCGGCACCGACGAGAAGGCGCTGCATCACCTCTTCGCCGAAGTCATCGACAACTCGATGGACGAAGCCCTGGCGGGGCACGCGACCTTCATCGGAGTCGATTTGAGCGCGGACGGCTTTTTGACCGTGATCGACAACGGTCGTGGCATCCCGATCGATCCGCATCCAAAATTTCCGAAGAAGTCGGCGCTCGAAGTCATCATGTGCACGCTGCATTCGGGCGGCAAGTTCGACTCCAAGGTCTACGAGACCTCGGGCGGACTGCACGGCGTCGGCATCTCCGTGGTGAACGCGCTCTCCTCGCTGCTCGAGGTCGAGGTCGCGCGCAGCCAGAAACTCTATCGCATGACGTTCGAGCGCGGGCACCCGAAGGGCAAGCTCGAGGATCTCGGCAAGGTCAACAACCGCCGCGGCACGCGCGTACGCTTCAAGCCCGACACCGACATCTTCGGCGCCAAGGCCGCGTTCAAGCCGCAGCGTCTGTTCAAGATGACGCGCTCGAAGGCGTATCTGTTCGGCGGCGTCGAGATCCGCTGGAATTGCGCGCCCGAGCTGCTCAAGGGCGTCGAGGACGTGCCGGCGGAAGCGACCTTCCATTTTCCGGGCGGCCTCAAGGACTATCTGGCGGCCGCGATCCACGCCGACACGCTGGTGCATCCCGACATCTTCTCCGGCAAGTCGGGCCGCAACGGCGCGCATGGCGCCTGCGAATGGGCCGTGGCCTGGACCGCAGATGCCGACGGCTTCCTCTCCTCCTACACCAACACCGTGCCGACGCCCGACGGCGGCACCCACGAATCCGGACTGCGTAGCGCGCTGCTGCGCGGCCTGAAGGATCACGCCGAACGCGTCGGCCAAGGCAAGCGTGCGTCGTCCATCACGTCTGAAGACGTGATGGTGGGTGCAGCCGTGATGCTCTCGGTGTTCGTGCGCGAGCCTGAATTTCAGGGCCAGACCAAGGATCGTCTCGCCACCGCCGAGGCGCAGCGCATCGTCGAACAGGCGATGAAGGATCCGTTCGACCATTGGCTGTCGGGCAATCCGAACCAGGCCAACCGGCTGCTCGACTTCGTGGTTGACCGCGCCGAGGAGCGGCTGCGCCGCCGCCAGGAAAAGGAGACCGCGCGCAAGAGCGCCGGCAAGAAGCTGCGCCTGCCCGGCAAGCTCGCCGATTGCAGCGATGCCGGTTTGGACGGCTCAGAACTCTTCATCGTCGAGGGCGACTCGGCCGGCGGCAGCGCCAAGCAGGCGCGCGACCGCAAGACCCAGGCCGTGCTGCCGCTGCGCGGCAAGATCCTCAACGTCGCCTCCGCCGGCAAGGACAAGCTGACGGCAAACACGCAGCTCGCAGATCTCGTTCAGGCGATCGGCTGCGGCATGCTTGCGCAGTATCGCGAAGAGGATCTGCGCTATCAGCGCATCATCATCATGACCGACGCCGACGTCGACGGCGCGCACATCGCTTCGCTGCTGATCACCTTCTTCTACCGGCAGATGCCGCGGCTGATCGACGAAGGGCATCTCTTCCTCGCGGTGCCGCCGCTCTACAAGCTGACAGTCGGCACGAAGTCGATCTACGCACGCGACGACGCGCACAAGGAAGCGCTGATCAAGAGCGAGTTCAACGCCAACGCCAAGGTCGAGGTCAACCGCTTCAAAGGCCTCGGCGAGATGATGCCGGCGCAGCTCAAAGAAACCACCATGGATCCAGCCAAGCGGACCATGCTGAAAGTGGTTCTGCTCGCCGACGACCGCGACACCACGGCGGATTCAGTGGAGCGCCTGATGGGCACCAAGGCCGAGGCGCGCTTCGCGTTCATCTCGGACAAGGCCGAATTCGCCAACGACGATCTGCTCGACGTCTGATCCGCAGGCGCTTGCCCGCTCCGCGTCCCATCAAGAGCCCCGGCATGAAGCCCGGGGCTCTTTTGTTTTGGGGGACGACAACCGCCCTTCCCCGGCGATCCTGCCAACGGTCCGCCTCGGCTTCGCTGATTCCCGGCCTCGTCGCCCGGCGACTCGGCCAACGACTCACCGAGCCAAGACTGATGCAGGATTGCCTCCATTTCGGACAAAGCCGGATTTGCTAACGAGAGGTTACCAAAATCCAAAACCCACTGATCGACGTAACGCGATGACAATGCTGTGTTTATTCTATATTTCGGCGACACCGGCCTGCCCCCCTGCCGTGCGGCGTTTCCCGGCGACTGTGCCTGTCCTGCAACAGCATTTCGGAGGGAAGTGGCTATAGTCCGGGCATCAGATCACTCGGACTTCAGTGCGCTCGCGCCTGCCAGACAGACCAAAGCTTGGGGATTTAAAATGAAGAAGATTTTGCTCGCACTGACCGCGGTTGCCGCGATGACCGGTTCGGCCTCGGCCGCTGACCTTGCGGCCCGCCCCTACGTGAAGGCCCCGATGGCGGCGCCCGTCGCCAACTGGACCGGCTTCTACATCTTCGGTGGTGGCGGCGGCGGTCTCTCGAATGCTGATCAGCAAGTGCGTGACACCCTTACCGGTACCCCGTTGACGATCAGCCAGCGGCAGGGCGGCTCGGGTTGGTTCGGCACGGTCGGGCTCGGCTACGACTGGCAGTTCAGTGGCACTTGGGTCGCTGGCGTGTTCGCTGACGGTCAGTTCGGCAGCATCCGCGCCACCATCCAGGATCCGATCTTCGGCATCACTGGTAATCAGAAGCTTGAAGACTCCTGGGCCGCTGGTCTTCGCGTCGGCTATCTGGTTGCTCCGAACGTTCTGTCCTACGTCAACGGCGGTTACTCTGGTGCCCACTTCGGCCAAACCAACTTCATGACGCTGGCCGGCGTTCCCGCAGGTGTCCACCTCAACAGCTATAATCGCAACGGCTGGTTCGTCGGCGGTGGCGTCGAGAACAGCCTGAACATCTTCGGCATCTCTTCGCCCGGCTGGTTCATGAAGACCGAGTACCGTTCGGCTTTCTACGAAGCGAAGACTCAGACGGAGTTGCTTGACGCCGGCAATGTGCCGCTCATCAACAGTGTCCGCGCCAACAGCTGGAACCAGACGATCTCGACCTCGCTGGTCTATCGCTTCAACTGGACCGGTCCGGTCGTCGCGAAGTACTGAGTTGAACAAGTCCTGATCTCACGATCAGACGTCAAGCCCCGGCCTCGGCCGGGGCTTTTTCGTTGGGGGACGGAGATTGCGCGCCCGCCCGGCCAGATGCGGTAACGGCCATTGTACCCGGACCGAAGCTGCGGCTAGTCTGCTTCCAAGCTCTCGCGGCCTCCGATGATGGTTCATCGCGGCGGCCGCGACAGAATCAGACCCATGGGAGGAATGCATGCGCAGATTTCTGCTGATCGCAGGCCTGTTTGCTCTCGCCGTCGGGCTGCTCTGGATCGGACAAGGCACGGGCACCGTCGCGTGGCCGCGATCGAGCTTCATGGTCAACCAGCTGCAATGGGCCGGCTATGGCGCAGCCATGGCCGGCTTCGGGCTGGTGCTGATCTGGCAAAGCAACCAATAGAAGAAACCAGGGAATAGCAGCATGACATCCAGTCGGTTCGATCTCCGCGGCAAGGTCGCGATTGTCACGGGAGGCAATGGCGGCATCGGGCTCGGCATGGCCCGTGGCCTCGCCGATGCCGGCGCCAACGTCGCCGTGGTCGGACGCAACGAAACCAAATCCGCCGCCGCCGTCGCCGATCTCAGTCAGCGCGGCGTGAAGGCGATCTCTGTTCCCACCGACGTCACCGACAAGGCGGCGGTCGCGGCGATGATCGATCGCGTCGTCAGGGATCTCGGCCGCATCGACATCCTCATTAACAATGCCGGCATGAGCATTCGCAAGCCGCCGCACGAGCTCGAGCTCGACGAATGGAACAAGGTGATCGAGACCAACCTCACCAGCGCCTTCTTGTGCTCGAAGGCGGCCTACCCCGCGCTGAAGGCGTCAGGCAACGGCAAGGTGATCAACATCGGCTCGATGATGTCGATCTTCGGCGCGAGCTTCGCAACGGCCTATGCGGCGAGCAAGGGCGGCATCGTTCAGTACACGCGCGCCTGCGCCAATGCATGGGCGCCTGACAACATCCAGGTCAATGCCATCCTGCCGGGCTGGATCGACACCGACCTGACCCGCGGTGCGCGGCAGCAGGTATCAGGGCTGCACGAGCGGGTGCTGGCGCGCACGCCTGCGGGGCGGTGGGGCGATATCGACGACTTCGCCGGCATCACCGTGTTCCTTGCCTCGGCCGCCTCGAACTTCGTCACCGGCACCGCGATCCCCGTCGACGGCGGTTTCTCGGTGATGGCGTAGGACGTGCGCGAGAAACCTGCACACAAAAAAGAAGCCCCGGACAATGCCCGGGGCTTTTAAGTGTTGGCCGTGATTTTCTTGTTTGCTGATCGCTCGTTCGTTGACCCACTCAGTAGCGCGCGATGACCGGCGCGTCGAACTTGTAGCTCGCGCGCACGACGGCCCACTGGATGTCGCGCGGCTTGGCATCGAAGCTGTAATTGCCCGAGGTGCCGCCGAGCTGATAGGTCTGGCCGCCGAAGGCCGCGTAGTTGTACTCGAGGCCGACGATCCAGTTGCGGGTGATGCCGTATTCCCAGCCGGCACCGACGGTCCAGCCGTTGGCCCAGTGGGTCTGACCGCCAGAACCGGTGGCCGGGCCGACCGTGTCGGTGACCGACAGACGGTTGTTCACGCCGGCATAGCCGCCCTTGATGTAGAACAAATTGTTCTGCACGGCGAAGCCCGCACGACCAACGACGGTTGCAAGCACATTGGCGCGCCAGGAGAACACGTCGTCACCCGCGCCGAACGCGGTGTTCAAGAACGAGCCCTTGTTGTCGAGGCCGGAGATCGTGCCCTCCATGCCGAACACGTAGTTGTTGGCCTGCCAATTGTAGCCGATCTGGGCGCCGCCCAGGATGCCGGAGTTACGCTGACGGTAGCCCTGGCCCGGAGTCAGATCGCCGAACGGCGCGCCGGTCCCGTTGTTGATGAACTGCTCGTTGGTCCATGCGCCGCCGATGTGGCCGCCGACATAGAAGCCGGTCCAGTTGAACATCGACTCCATATAGGCCGGCGCCTTGGTGTAGCGCGCACCGAGATCGGCGGCGGAAGCAGCGCCGGTCGAAACCAGAGCGGTCGTGCAGGCGAAGGCGGCAATCAATTTGTTACGCATGGTACACCCCGTGTCCTTTGATGGGTGCACGCTCACACGCAGTTCTTACTCAAATTTGAATCAAGAAAGTTAAGACGCCGGATTGACAAGCAGCGCGCCTTTAATCCGTTGGCGCTGTGGCACACAGGCAACGCGCCGGACACGATTTAACGCTGCATTATCCCTACTGAGCCCTTGCACTACGGTGCCGGCGCAGCCTTCGAGTGCACGTGCTCGGGCCGGACGCCCAGCGCGAGCAGGCGCGCCGGAATGCCCTGCAACCACGGCAGCGCGGTGAGGAGGCGTACGATCAGGGGCACTTTCAGCGGCCGGTCGCCGCCCTGCAAGGCGCTACTGATGATGTTGTTCTGCACGATCATCTGCATTGCTTGCGTCATCTTCACCGGGAACTCGCGGCGACGGCGCACGGCATCGAGCTCGTCCTCCGACGGGCAGCCGTGCTGCATCTTGTCCGCCAGCAGATTTGCGGTCGCGACTGCATCCTGCACGGCGAGATTGACGCCGACGCCGCCGACCGGCGACATCGCATGCGCGGCATCGCCGATCAGAAGCAGGCCGGGCCGCGTCCAGCGCGTCAGGCGGTTGATCGCGACGGTGAGCAGCTTGAAATCGTCGAAGCTCTTCACATCGGCAATGCCGCTCTTCAGGATCGGCGCCATGCGAACGACCTCGTCGCGCAGCGCCTGCAACCCCCTCGCCTTCACCGCGTCGTATTGTCCCTTGGCGATGACATAGGCGCATTGCCAGTAATCGCCGCGGTCGAAGGTGACCATCATCTTGCCGGGCTCGACGCGCGCGAACAGGTTCTCGGTCTCGTCCGCCTTGCGGCCGACACGGAACCACAGCACGTCCATTGGCGCGCCGATCTCCTCGACCTCTAGACCCGCGCGCTCGCGTAGGGTCGAATGCCGGCCGTCACAGGCGATGGTGAGATCGGCTTCGATGTCGATCGGCCCCTCCGGCGTCTTCGCACGCACGCCGGCGATCGTCTCGCCGCGGCGGATCAGATCGACGGCTTCCGTGTTCATCATCACCTTCAGCGAGGCGAAGCGCTGGCCGGCCTCGCGCAGGAAATTCAGAAAATCCCATTGCGGCATGAAGGCGATGAAGGGGTACTTGGTGCGGAGCCGACTGAGATCGGCGATGCGAACGGGTGTGCCGCCGAACAGGCCGTCCATCTTCTGCAGGCGCTGATGCGGCAACTTCAGGAAGCCGTCGATCAGGCCGAGCTCGTCCATCACCTGAAGTGTCGAGGGATGCACGGTGTCGCCGCGGAAGTCGCGGAAGAAATCCGCATGCTTCTCCAGCACCACGACATCGACGCCGGCGCGCCCGAGGAGATAGCCGAGCATCATGCCGGCCGGTCCGCCGCCGACGATGCAGCACCGCACTTTTACGGAGGAACCCTGCGGGGGCTGCGATGTATCTGGTTTCACGGCCGGATCCTCGTTTACGACTTAAGTTTTCTGTGCGGTGCAGCAAACAGGATTCATTTGCCGCAATTGCGAATGGCCGTTAGCCTCGCCGCAGATTACGATTGATTTCAGGGAATTACAGTGCGGACTGTCCTTATCGTGCTCAGCGTCTGGATCCTGATCAACGTGCTTTTCGTCGTGATCATGATTCCGCCGCGCAAGCCGCGGAAGTCGAGCCCGCGGCAGACCGGCGCGCTCGCGCCCGTGCCGATCGACCAGAACGGCTATCCGTTCGAGGAGCAGGAGAAGCTCCTGCTGCGCCACGTCATCATCTCGATCGCGATGGGCGCGTTCTTCTCGCTGGCTCCGCCCTTGATCGAGGCCGTCGAGTCCATCAAGCGCTTCATCAGGAAGCGCCGCGGGTAGCGGAAGCGTGCTCGGCGCCTGCGCCCGCGTCGTCAATTGTTGCTGCGGTTCGCGCTGCGGAAACTCTTGATCTCCGACACGCTGCCGTCGCGATAGGTCAGCTCCACCGAGATGAACTGCGTTGCCGGCGCGAGCTTCATGTAGAGCGGCATGCCGGCGCTGATCGCGCTGGGGTCGCGCATGTCGCAGCCCGGCATCTTCAACACCTGGTTCGGAACGGCGGTGTCGATGCCGATGCGCACCTCGCGAATGGCACAGCGGTAGGACACGAGGTGCGTGTAGTAAACCAGCAGCCCGTTGAACTCGCGGAACGACAGCCAGCTCGTCGCGGTCATGTCGAGGATCTTGCGCTGGTCGCGGATCAGCGCGGCTTCGGGATCGAACCTGATCGGGAACGGCCCCTGCATGTCGCCGGACTGATCGACATAGCGGACTTCGATGGTGCCGGCCTGCGCGTCTGGCGGCAATTCGATCGACGGGTTGGGCAGCCTCTTGCGCGTGCGCGGGTCGAGCGTATCGATGAAGCCGGTTTCGCGGAAATCGGCATTGCCGGCCATGCGCCAGGAAATGCCGAGCGTCGGATCGGCGAAGGAGAACACCACGCTCCACCCGCCATTGTGGCGCGAGAAGCTCGCGATCGGCGCGTTGGTGGTCTCCTCCTTCGGCACGCGCGGCACCGACACCGGCGGCAGCGCCGCGAGCTTCTGCGCCGGCGGATCGGCGGGGCGCGCGGCGGCCGCCGCGTCCTTGGCGATGCCGCTGAGGAAAACGTCGTCGACCATCTGATCGAAATAGACCGGCACCTGCCTGTGCTTGACGGTGTCGGCCATCTCGCTGACGAGGCGGCGCGTGCGCTGCGCCACCTGCACCAGGTTCTCGCCGGGCTGGAGCAGCTCCTTGGCGAAGGTGCGTGTGAACACCGAATTGGGATTGGCGTCGTCGTTGGAGAGGCGGTCGAGCGCGGTCTGGCGCGGGCCTGCGGAGAATACCGAGAACACGCCTTCGGGCAGCTGCACCATCGGGGCAAGCCCGCCGCCACCGGAGACGGCGCGGGTGCCCTTGCGCTCGAACGGGTTGTTGCGGCAGGCGTCGAACACCAGGATCGAGGTTCGCGCCTTCTTGTTCTGGAGGCGCTCGACGATGCGGTCGGCCAGGATCGAGGCGTCGCGCACCAGCTCTTCCTGCCCTTCCGTGGCCGCCGGCACGTCCGTCGGCAGCAGATAGTTCTGGCCGGCGATCTCGAAACCGTGGCCGGCGTAGAAGAAGAACGCGGTGTCGCCGGGCTCGATCGCCCGATCGAACGCGAGCAGCGTCTCGGAAAATTGCTGCCGGCTCTGGTTCTCGGCGACCATCACCGAGAAGCCGAGCTGCTTCAGCGTATCGCCCATGGTGCGGGCGTCGTTGACCGCCTTGAGCAGCTTCGGAACGTTCTTGTAGTCGTTGTTGCCGACGACGAGCGCAACGCGCTTCTCGGCGCAGGCGGGAAGCGCGAAGCCGCACAGGCTTGCCGCGAGGCCAAGTGCCGCCAGGACTCTGAAAAGCCGACGCGTCATCGCAAAATTCCCCCAGAACGGCCCATGCCGGCTCCCTCGAACGGCGGTTCATTGGAACCCCGCCGTTGATGTGATAGTCGGCCCAGCCATATCGCCGGTTCAACAGCCCTGAGGACTCAGGTTCTGTCGTCTAGCCTATGGCAGATCCCGCCGGAATCTGCTGTTTCTTAAGTGCAATTCTTGTGGGCAATTCCGCTGGAGGCGAGGGCCGCCGTGTATCGCTGGTGCACCGACGAGGTCGAGCCGCACGACCGCTTCGACTATTGGCGCGAGGTGCGCGCCAAGGGCCTGTTCGGCGTCACCGCCGAGCTCGAGCGCGAACGCCGCGCGGACTTCTTCGGCGAATTCTCGCTGCACCAGCTCGGCGGCGGCGGTCTCGTCGAGCTGAAGGCCTCGCACTACACGGTCGAGCGCGGCACGACCGACATCGCTGACGCGCCAAGCGACAGCATCTGCGTCTATCAGCAGCTCGGCAGCGGCGGCTGGTTCGGCGGCCTGCGTGGAAGCGACTTCGCGATCGCCAATGGCAGCTTCGCCACCAGCCATACCGACCTGCCCTATCGCACCGCGCCGCTGGGCGCAGGAGGCTTCCACCTGAGGATCCTGAAGATCCCCCTCAGCGGCCTCCCCACGCAGGACAAGCGCATGCGCGAGCTTGCGCCCCGGACCTTCGACGATCCCAGGCTGGCGCCCCTGCTCGGCGCCTGCTTTGCCGATCTCGGTGGGGCTGCCGCGGGTGATGACGGCGCCGCCGATGCCGCTTCCGTCGTCCAGGCCTCTTTGGTTCAAGCCCTCGCCCATCTGGCGCTGATCGAGCGCGGCATTATGCGGCCCGGCAGCCGCCTCGGGCAGGCCGCACTGCGGACCGCCCGACTTTCGCAGGCGCGGCGCCTGATCGCGCGCCATCTGCAAGACCCGGACATGGCGCCGACGATGGTGGCCGAGCTGCTCGGCGTATCCGTGCGTCACCTCCACATGCTGTTCGAGAGCGCGGCAAAGAGTTTTTCGCAAACCGTGACGGACGAACGCCTGAAACAGAGCCGCCGCCTGATGCGCGAAGCCCCGGACCGGCTGATCGCTGACATCGCGACCTCCTGCGGCTTCGACAGCCTGGCGACCTATTACCGGGTCTTCAACGCCGCCTATGGCATGGCCCCCGGCGACTTCCGCGCCCAGGGTCCGGAAGGGCGTTAGCCGACGTTTGGGCAGCTCCGGCCGACCGCTGGATTGGGCGGAAAACCGCAGCCGCGCCCGCTATTTGAGCGAAAACCCCAGGTTTTTTAGGGCCTTCCCGCAGCTGCTCCATTGACTTTGGCTGATTCCCGCCTATGTTCCGGAGCGACGCGGCTCAGATCGAAGAGCGATTCCTGAGCCTGGCGCTTTGTTCGCGTGAGTCAGCACCCCCAGCTTCTTTGAGAGCGCGCCGTTTCGGGGTGAAACGCGACAGCCTTATTACCCTCGATTCCGAACGGCGGTTTCGACCAGAGGCTCAATGTCTTTTAGCAATCTCGGACTGTCCGAAAAGGTCCTCGCCGCAGTGGCGGCCACCGGTTACACCACCCCCACCCCCATTCAGGAACAGGCGATCCCTCACGTCCTCGCTCGCAAGGACGTGCTCGGCATCGCTCAGACCGGCACCGGCAAGACCGCGGCCTTCGTGCTGCCGATGCTCACCATTCTCGAAAAGGGTCGCGCCCGGGCGCGCATGCCGCGCACGCTGATCCTTGAGCCGACCCGCGAACTCGCGGCGCAGGTGAAGGAAAACTTCGACCGCTACGGCGCCGGACAGAAACTCAACGTCGCCCTCCTGATCGGCGGCGTTTCCTTCGGTGACCAGGATGCCAAGCTGACGCGCGGCGTCGACGTGCTGATCGCCACTCCCGGCCGCCTGCTCGACCACACCGAGCGCGGCGGGCTGCTGCTCACCGGCGTCGAGCTGCTCGTCATCGACGAAGCCGACCGCATGCTGGACATGGGCTTCATTCCCGACATCGAGCGCGTCTGCAAGCTGGTCCCGTTCACGCGGCAGACCCTGTTCTTCACCGCGACGATGCCGCCGGAGATCCGGCGCATCACCGAAACCTTCCTGCACAATCCGCAGAAGGTCGAGGTGTCGAAGCCCGCCACCACCGCTGTCACCGTTACGCAGTGTCAGGTCCCGGCCGGACGCGAGGCGCACGAGAAGCGCGAGCTGCTTCGCCAACTCCTGCGCGAGGCCAAGGATCTCCAGAACGCGATCATCTTCTGCAATCGCAAGCGCGAGGTCGCCGTCGTTCACAAATCGCTGCAAAAGCACGGCTTCAGCGTCGGCGCGCTGCATGGCGACATGGACCAGTCGGCCCGCACGGCGGCGCTCGAACAGTTCCGTAAGGGCGAGCTGCCCCTCCTGGTCGCATCCGACGTCGCTGCCCGCGGCCTCGACATCCCCGAGGTCAGCCATGTCTTCAATTTCGACGTCCCCCACCATCCCGACGACTATGTTCACCGCGTCGGCCGCACCGGCCGCGCAGGCCGGTCCGGCATGGCGATCTCGCTCGTCACGCCGCTCGACCAGAAGTCGATGGTGGCGATCGAGAAGCTGATCGGCCAGAGCATTCCGCGCGCCGAAGGCGATTACGAAGTCCGCACCGAGGCTTCCGATGCGAGCGAGCGCCCGCGCGAGCAGCGCGGCCGTGAACGTTCGCGCGGCGGACGCGGCAAGCCGCAGCGCGGTCGCGATCGTGAGCGCAGCCATGAACCGCGCGAACCGCGTGGCGAGGCAAGACAGGCTTCTGAAACAAGGCCTTCAGCCGAGACACGGCCTGCTCCCGAGGCAAGACCTGAACGCGAAAGACCTGAACGCGAAGCAAGGCCCGCGCGCGAGGCAAGGCCTCCGCGTGAGGCCAGGCAGTCATCCGAACCGCGTGACGGCGCGCGCCAGCAGGCCACTCCGTCGCATGTGCCGTCGATCGGCCGTCCCGAGCCGCGCCGCCAACGCGAGGCCGACAGCGAGCCGGGCGACCACTCGCATCTGCCGGCGTTCCTGCTGCGGCCGGTTCGCTCCCCCGCCGGCGCCTGAAGCGCGATGCGCGCCAAGGTTTGGTTGAAATAAAGCCGGCGCGCAACTTTTTGGATGCATTCGTGCACGTATATTTACGGGGCGTTCACGATCGTCCGTTAGCCTACGAACATAATTTAAGAATTGCTGCGGTCGACGGCGCGCCGATCACTGTGGGGTATGTTCCGTGGTCAAGGTGCTCGACGAACACGAACGCACGATGGCGTTCGCCGAGGTAGCGCTCGGTCAGATCCGATCGCTACGGCAGACGGCAATTCCCCGCAATTACGAGATCTGGTACGTCTACGCCACCGGCTACAACGCCCCGCTCAACAAGATCATCAACGAGACGCTGGCGCGCAGCGGCAAGCTGACCGAAGCCGATCTCGAGCAGATCTACGAGACCTACCTCTCCCACATCAAGACCACCGACCGCATCGACAAGGTCGGCGCGCGCGTCATCGGCGAAATCGACGACGTCATGAAGGTTCTCGGCGATGCGCTCGGGATGACCGGCTCCTACGATGCCAGCCTGTCGGGCGCGACCGAAAAGCTGTCATCGGCCAAGAGCCGCGAGCAGATCAAATCGATCGTCGCGACGCTGCTGTGCTCGACCGACGAGATGCGCGAGACCAACAAGGCGCTGGAAGGCCGACTGGCGCTGTCGAAGAGCGAGATCAGCAACCTCCAGCAGAGCCTGGAGGCGATCCGCGCCGAGAGCCTGACCGATCCGCTGACGGGGCTCGGCAACCGCAAATATTTCGATCGCATGATCGGCATGGCCGTGCAGAGCGCGCTCGCCTCGGGCGATCCGCTGTCGCTGCTGCTGGTCGACATCGACCATTTCAAGTCGTTCAACGATTCCTACGGCCATCTCACCGGCGACCAGGTGCTGCGGCTCGTCGGCCTGTCCCTGAAGCAGACCATCAAGGGCCAGGACATCACCGCACGCTATGGCGGCGAGGAATTTGCGGTCGTGCTGCCCAACACCGCGCTGCGCCAGGCCCTCACCGTGGCCGATCACATCCGCCGCGCGGTGATGGCGAAGGAATTGAAGAAGAAGTCCACCGGCGAAATCCTCGGCCGCGTCACCATCTCCGTCGGCGTCTCCATGCTCAAGCAGGGCGACGACACCGATGCGCTGATCGAACGGGCGGATGCCTGCCTCTACGCCGCCAAACGCAACGGCCGCAACCGCGTGATCTGCGAGGCCGACCCGGAATTCGCGGTCGAGACGCACAACCGGGTGGCGTGACGCCGAAACTGCGCACCGCCACCTGCGCTTGACATTCCGACCTTACGAACGACATCTCCCTCGCCGTCTTGAGGCGCCCGACTGCGAGCATCCGGAGGACTTGTCGCCTTGGCCAACCCACGTGATTTTCACACCCCGCAACCCTCCTACACCAGGGACGACCTGCTGAGATCGAGCGAAGGCGGCTATTTCGGTGCCGGCAATGCGCAATTGCCGGCACCGCCGATGCTGATGATGGACCGCATCACGGAGCTCAGCCTGGACGGCGGCGAGTTCGGCAAGGGCCACATCGTCGGCGAGCTCGATATCGCACCGGGTCACTGGTTCTTCGATTGCCACTTTCGCGGCGACCCGATGATGCCGGCCTCTCTGGGACTGGACGCCATGTGGCAGATGGTCGGCTATTGGCTGGGATGGTCGGGCTCACCGGGCAAGGGCCGCGCCATCGGCGTCGGCGAGGTGGCGTTCACGGGATCCATCACACCCGAGACGCGACGCGTGCGTTACGAGGTCGCCATGCGCCAGGTCAGGCGCGGCAAGCTGGTTCTGGGATTTGCCGACGGCCGCGTGCTTGCCGACGGCACCTGCGTTTATATGGCGAAGGATATGAGGGTCGGCCTGACGAAGGCTGTGGACTGAGCTTAACCCGTTCGCTTGGCGCGCTTCCGAACTGGGCCCTTCTTGCTCACCTTCTTCGTTGGCGCTTTCACAGGCTTGGTGGCCTTCCTGTTCGCCGGCTTCTTCTGCGCCACTTTCTTTGCCGTCGCCTTCTTCCCCTTGGGCCGCTTCTTCACCTTGGCGCGCTGGGCGGCGGCGAGCGCGGCCTTCGCCCATTGCGCGAGCTCCTCGGAATCGTCGAACAGGCGGGCCGGCAGCTCCCAGTAGGAGTTCACCAGCACGGTCTTGGCGCGGGTCGAGTACTGGAACGGCTTCGAGCCTTCCGCCTCATAGTCCGGGATGGTCATCTCGTCGGCGCGGAAGAACAGGCCGGCGCGCAAAGCGAGCGCGAAGTTGATGCCGTCGGCGGAGATGCCGTAGCCGGAAAACATCTTTCGGATGGCGACGGGGCCGAAATCGGCGAACAGATCGATCAGGAATTCGCGGTCCATGGCTGACCTGTCTCCGCACGGTCGTCCTGGCGAAAGCCAGGACCCATTACCCCAGGGAGTAGTTTAGCGAAGACTGCCAGTCGCGCCACGCCGGTACCGACATCTCTTACCGACGAGAGATCACGCGGTATGGGTCCTGGCTTTCGCCAGGACGACAGCGGGCCCTACCCGTCGATCTTGGCCGGGCGCAGCTCGACCGACTCGCCGCAGCCGCAGGCGGAGATCTGGTTGGGGTTGTTGAAGACGAACTGGGCCTGCATCTTGTCGGCCTTGTAGTCCATCTCGGTGCCGAGCAGGAACAGCACGGCCTTGGGATCGACCAGGATCTTGACGCCCTTGTCCTCGACGACCTCGTCGGTCGGGCGGACATCATGGGCGTATTCGACAGTGTAGGACTGTCCGGCACAGCCGCCGTTCTTGACGCCGACCCGCAGGCCCACGATCTCGGAATCCGCGCGCTGGGTCAGCTCGCTGATACGCTGGGCGGCGGCATCCGTCAGCCGCATCACCTGCGGGCGGGGCCGCCGCGGCTTCGGACTGGATGCTGGTGTCGAGCCTGACGATATCTGTGTCATGTCAGTAATGTGGTCCGTTCCGGAGCGAATTCAATGCCAGGGATCCTCAATGCCAAGGATCTTCTAAGTATCTAAAGCCAAGGTTACGCGTCACCACATGTTGAGCACGAGGCGGGCCTCGTCGCTCATGCGTTCCGGCGTCCAGGCCGGCTCCCAGATCACCTTGACGTCGACCACGCCGACGCCGGGAACGCTGGCGACCGCGTTCTCGACCATGGTGGGCAGCTCGCCGGCGGCCGGACAGTTCGGCGTCGTCAGCGTCATCTGGACGTCGACCGAGCGATCATCCTTGATCTCGACCTTGTAGATCAGGCCGAGTTCGTAGATGTCGGCCGGGATTTCCGGATCGAACACCGTCTTGAGCCCGGCGATGATCTCGGTGGTCAAACGCTCGGTCTCCTCAGGCGGCAGCGCCGACCGGGTCTCCATCGGATTGGCTTTGATTTCGGCCGTGTCACTCATGCGAACAAATCCCGCGCCTTCAACAGCGCCTGTGCCAGATGATCGACTTCTTCCCGCGTATTATACATGCCGAACGACGCCCGGCATGTGGCCGTGACGTTGAACCGCTCTAAAAGCGGCATTACGCAATGGGTGCCGGCGCGCACCGCGATGCCCTGGCGGTCGATCACGGTGGCGACGTCATGGGCGTGCGCGCCCTTGAGCTCGAAGGATATCACCGGGCCCTTGCCCCGCGCGGTGCCGATCAGCCGCAGCGAGTTGATCTCCCGCAGCTTTTCCTGGGCGTAGGTGACGAGATCGTGCTCGTGCGCGGCGATACGCTCCTTGCCGATCGAATTGACGTAGTCGATGGCGGCGCCAAGTCCCACGGCCTCGACGATCGCGGGCGTGCCCGCCTCGAATTTGTGCGGAGGATCGCCATAGGTGACGATGTCGCGCGAGACCTCGCGGATCATCTCGCCGCCGCCGTTGAACGGGCGCATCGCGACGAGGTGGTCGTACTTGGCCCAGAGCACCCCGATGCCGGTCGGCCCGTAGACCTTGTGGCCGGTGAAGACGTAGAAGTCGCAGCCGATGTCCTGGACATCGATCGGCAGATGCACGGCGCCCTGGCTGCCGTCGACCAGCACGGGAATGCCGCGGGCGTGGGCGATCGCCACGACGTCCTTGACCGGCACGATGGTGCCGAGCGCGTTCGACATCTGCGTGATCGCGACCAGCTTGGTCTTCGCGGTCAAGAGCTTCTCGAACTCGTCGATGAGGAAATTGCCCTCGTCGTCGACCGGCGCCCATTTGATCACGGCACCATGGCGTTCCCTCAGAAAATGCCAGGGCACGATGTTGGAGTGGTGCTCCATGATCGAGATGACGATCTCGTCGCCAGCCTTGATGTTCGGCACGCCCCAGGACGAGCCGACCAGGTTGATCGCCTCCGTCGCGTTGCGGGTGAAGATCACTTCCTCGGTCCGCGGCGCGTTGATGAACTGCGCGACCTTGGTGCGGCCGCCCTCATAGGCTTCGGTCGCGGCGTTGGCGAGATAATGCAGGCCGCGATGTACGTTGGCGTATTCGGATGTATAGGCCTGCGTCATGCGATCGAGCACGGACTGCGGCTTTTGCGCGGACGCCGCGTTGTCGAGATAGACCAGCGGCTTGCCATAGACCTGCATGGCCAGCGCCGGAAAATCCTGGCGCACGCGCGCGACGTCGTAGGAGCCGTTGGAAACCGCCGGATGCGTGCTCATGACCGCCGCTCCAGCCAGCGCTCGGCGATGCCGATCACGTGCTCGCGCAAGCCATCATCGGCAATCTGCTCGATTGCCTCGCCGACGAAGGCCTGGATCAGCAGCGCCTGGGCCTGCTTCTCGGGCAAGCCACGGGCCTTCAAATAGAACAACAGGTTGTCGTCGAGCGCGCCGGCGGTGGCGCCGTGGCCGCAGGAGACGTCGTCGGCAAAGATCTCGAGCTCGGGCTTGTTGTCGGCTTCCGCTTCGTCGGAGAGCAATAGCGCGCGAATCATCATCTTGCCGTCGGTCTTCTGCGCGTCGGGACGAACGATGATGCGGCCCTGGAATACCGAATGGGCGCGGTCGTCGATCACGGCGCGGAAGATCTCGCGGCTGACGCAGCTCGGCACGGCATGGTCGACCACCAGCGTGGTGTCGCCATGCTCGGTCTTCTGCAACAGGTTTACGCCATTGATCGAGAGCTCGCTGCCTTCGCCTGCCAGCGTGATGAAGCCTTGCAAACGGCTGACGGCCCCGCCGGTGGTCATGTTGAAGAAATTGAGCTTCGTGTTCGCGCCGACCGTGACGAACTGCGAGGTGACGTTGACCGCGTCGGGCGCATCGTCCATCAGGCGGATATGCGCGACGTCGGCGTTGTCGCCGACCCACAGAATCACCGCGTCGTTGACCTGGTAAGCGCTCGTCTTTCCGGCCGCGA
The DNA here is from genome assembly GCF_029846715.1 of Bradyrhizobium nivariense. Lineage (GTDB taxonomy): Bacteria > Pseudomonadota > Alphaproteobacteria > Rhizobiales > Xanthobacteraceae > Bradyrhizobium. The sequence goes on along the minus strand of NZ_JARVWW010000006.1, from coordinate 13,402 downwards.
CGAAGCTTTCGATGATCGTCGTCCGGACGCCCTCGCCGATGCGCAGATGCGAACGCGTGAACGTCGAGGCCGAAGATGAGGTCGCGACATGGATCAGCTGGATGGGCGCGGACGGCTGCGCGCCATCAGCGACCGAAATCACCACGCCATCGGTCGCCATGGCCGCATTGAGCGAGATGACCGCGTCGCTCGAAATGGTCTGCAGGAGATCGGCGGCGGCAGGATTAGCCTTGTTCTCCAGGACCTCGCGCAGCGTCTTGACGCTGACCTCGGAGGCGAGCGCCTTCACGTCGGACAGATCGGCCGCGAACACGCCATCGACCAGGACCAGCTTGCGGGCGCCCTCGATCCCATGCGCTTTCACCGCGTCCGCGGCGCGCTTCAACGCAGCCGCATCGGGCGCAGCCGCGAGCGGCAGCACCTCGCCGACCAGCGCGCGCAGATCGGTGTACTTCCATTCTTCGATCCGGCGGTGCGGCAGGCCGAGACGCTCATAGGTCTCGAACGCCTCGCGGCGCACCGAGATCACGGAAGGCGGTCCCGGCAAGCGGGCTTCGGCGCTGGTGAAGAGATCGCTCACCGCGCGGCCCTTTCCGGTCTTTGCCACAGCAACGTTCATTGCAAAATTCCTTACGCGTCCTCGTACTGGGCGTAGCCGGACGACTCCAGCTCCAGCGCCAGGTCCTTGGCACCGCTCTTCACGACCCGACCGCGCGACATCACGTGCACGAAATCAGGCACAATGTAGTTCAGCAGCCGCTGATAGTGGGTGATGACGACCATCGCACGCCTGGGCGAGTGCAGCGCGTTGACGCCGTCGGCCGCGATGCGCAGCGCGTCGATGTCGAGGCCGGAATCCATCTCATCGAGGATGCACAGGCTCGGCTCGAACAGCGCCATCTGCAGCACTTCGTTGCGCTTCTTCTCGCCGCCGGAGAAGCCGACATTGACGCCGCGCTTGAGCATGTCCTGCGGAATGTTCAGTGACTTCGAGACCTCGCGAACTTTCTTCAGAAAGTCCGGCGTCGAATATTCGCTCTCGCCACGTGCCTTGCGTTGCGCATTCAGCGCGGTGCGCAGGAAGGTCATGGTGGCGACGCCGGGGATCTCCACCGGATATTGGAACGCAAGGAACACGCCCTTGGCGGCGCGCTCGTTGGGGGCCATCTCGAGCAGGTCTTCGCCCTTGAACAGGATCTGGCCGTCGGTGACCTCGTAACCGGGCTTGCCGGCGATGACGTGGGAGAGCGTCGACTTGCCGGAGCCGTTCGGCCCCATGATGGCGTGGATCTCGCCCTCGTTCACGGTCAGCGTCAGCCCGTGGAGGATCTCTTGCTCCTCAACACGAACCTTCAGGTCTTTCACTTCAAGCAAAGCCATCTTGGTGTCCAGTTTATTCAAATGATGCATAGGGCGCGCAATGCGCACCGCGGGGGTCGGAGCTAGCCGACCGACCCTTCGAGCGAGATCGAGATCAGCTTCTGCGCTTCCACCGCGAACTCCATCGGCAGCTGCTGAAGCACATCCTTGACGAAACCGTTGACGACGAGGCCGACAGCTTCTTCCTGCGTGAGGCCGCGCTGGATACAGTAGAACAGCACGTCCTCGGAGATCTTCGACGTGGTGGCCTCGTGCTCAAACGTCGCCGACGAGTTCTTGGCTTCGATGTACGGCACGGTGTGCGCGCCGCATTTGTCGCCGATCAACAGGGAATCGCAGGCGGTGAAGTTGCGCGCGCCCGTCGCCTTGCGGTGCGCGGTGACGAGGCCGCGGTAGGTGTTCTGCGACTTGCCGGCCGCGATCCCCTTGGAGATGATGCGGCTCGACGTGTTCTTGCCGAGATGGATCATCTTGGTGCCGCTATCGACCTGCTGATAGCCGTTCGAGATCGCGATCGAGTAGAATTCGCCACGCGAATTGTCGCCGCGCAGAATGCAGCTCGGATACTTCCAGGTGATCGCCGAACCCGTCTCGACCTGGGTCCAGGAGATCTTGGAATTGTCGCCGCGGCAATCGCCACGCTTGGTGACGAAATTGTAGATGCCGCCCTTGCCTTCCGAATTGCCGGGATACCAGTTCTGCACCGTCGAATATTTGATCTCGGCGTCATCGTGCGCGACGAGCTCGACCACGGCCGCGTGGAGCTGGTTCTCGTCGCGTTGCGGCGCGGTGCAGCCTTCGAGATAGGAGACGTAGGAGCCCTTGTCGGCGATGATCAGCGTGCGCTCGAACTGGCCGGTGTTGCGCTCGTTGATGCGGAAGTAAGTGGACAGCTCCATCGGACAGCGCACGCCCGGCGGCACGTAAACGAACGAGCCGTCCGAGAACACAGCCGAGTTCAAGGTCGCGTAGAAATTGTCCGAGGTCGGCACCACGGAGCCGAGATATTTCTGCACCAGTTCGGGATGCTCGCGGATCGCTTCCGAGATCGGCATGAAGATCACACCGGCCTTCTTCAGCTCGGCCTGGAACGTGGTCGCAACCGAGACAGAATCGAACACCGCGTCGACCGCGATCTTGCGGCGCGCCGGATCCTGCTCGCCGGGCTTGGGCTCGACGCCTTCGAGCATGGCGACTTCCCGCAGGGGAATGCCGAGCTTCTCGTAGGTCTTCAGGATCTCGGGATCGATCTCGTCCAGCGAGGTGATCGTCTTCTTCGGCTTCGGCGCCGAATAATAATAGAGGTCCTGGAAGTCGATCTTGGGATAGTCGACGCGGGCCCAGGTCGGCTCGGTCATGGTCAGCCAGCGCCGATAGGCCTCAAGCCGCCATTGGAGCATCCAGGCGGGTTCGTTCTTCTTCTCGGAGATGAACTTGACGGTCTCTTCCGACAGCCCCTTGGGGGCCTTGTCAGACTCGATCAGGGTCTCAAACCCATAACGATACTGATCGACGTCGATGCGCTTCACGCGCTCGACCGTCTCTTGCACGGCTGGCATTTTATCCTCCGCTCGCGGTTTCAAGGACCGCGGTGGATCAAACTCGGACGAGTATTACGATGTTTTTCGATCGAAAGCACGTGCTTAGAACCATTCAAGCCGTGTTTCGTCGCTTAGGCTCTAAGTAGGGTATTACCGAGCTTTCGCCAAGCCTCTAACGCCCTGTTGATGTCATCCGGTCCCGTGGACCAGCCCAGACTGAGACGCACCCCTCCTTGGGCGACGGTGGCATCATACCCCATAGCCGACAGCACATGCGACGGCTGCACTTTGCCGGAGGAACAGGCCGAGCCCGAGGATACGGCGATGCCTTCGAGGTCGAAGCCGATCACCGCGGTCTCGGCCTTCAGTCCGGGCGCGGTGAAAAGGAAGGTATTCGGCAACCGCTTGACGTCATCTGAGAAAACCATCGCACCGGCAATCCTGCGAATGCCATTCTCCAAGTGATCTCTTAGGGTTGCCATTCGCTCAGCATCCTCCGGCAAAGCCTGAAGGGCGATCCTCACCGCTGCCCCGAAGCCGGCAATGCCGGCGACATTCTCAGTTCCCGCGCGCCGGTTCAACTCCTGCCCGCCGCCCCGCAGCACCGGCGCCAATCCGGCCACGCCCTCCGCCACGGCCAGCGCGCCAACGCCCTTGGGGCCGCCGATCTTGTGCGCAGAAAAGGTCGCAAGGTCTGCGCCCATGGTCTTGATGTCGAAAGGGATTTTTCCAAGCGCCTGGATTGCGTCGACGTGGAGGAGGCCGCCGGCCCCGTGAACGATTCCCGCGGCCTCGGCGACCGGCTGGAGCGCGCCCGTCTCGTTATTGGCGGCCATGACGGAGACCAGCGCCGGCGGGCCGTCGCTCAGCAGCGCCTTCAAATGGTCGAGGTCGATCACGCCGGAGCGCGTGACCCGGATCTGACCGATCCTGTCGGCCGGGAACCGCCCGCCCGTCAGCACCGAGGCATGCTCGACGGCCGAGACCAGCAGCCGCTCGACAGGCCCGCCAGACGGCCCCCTCAGGCCCGGTGACAGCGCCAGCGCATTGGCTTCGGTTCCCGCGGAGGTGAAGACGATGTTCCGCGGCAGCGCACCTACGGCCGTCGCAAGCCTGGCCCGTGCTTCCTCAACAAGCCGTCGCGCCTCGCGCCCTTCCGCATGGACCGAGGACGGATTGCCGATCAGCTCATAGGCTGCGAGCATTGCGCTTCGCGCCTCCGCGCGGAGCGGCGTGGTCGCATTCCAGTCGAGGTAAACACGGCTCGGCATGAAGTACTATGTTACCCTGCGGTTGGGCAGCTTCGCCCGCGCTGCTGCCCGACATGGGCCCCCGTGGAGCACTTGGCAATCGATTCCGAAGCTCTCTCGCGCGATGACGCGGCCATGACACCCTAACATCTTGAGCCGATTGCGAGATGTTCAAGATGCTTGCTTTTTGACCCTCGCCTCATGTTAGAACGCGCGCGTCAGTTCACCGCGCGCCGCTCGCGCATCATCCGAGGGCGCCGCTCCACCCTTCCATTCGCGGTTTGGTCGGCAGAGCAGCCCGATGCAGTCCGCACAATCGGTTGGTTGTTGAGGACCGTCTTCAAGGGATCAAGAGATCATCCATGCCTGAAGTTATTTTTACCGGCCCTGCTGGCCGCCTCGAAGGCCGCTATCACCCGGCCAAGCAGAAGAACGCGCCGATCGCGATGATCCTGCATCCGCATCCGCAGTTTCACGGCACGATGAACCATCAGATCGTGTACCAGTGCTACTACGCGTTTGCGCATCGCGGCTTCTCGGTGCTGCGGTTCAACTTCCGCGGCGTCGGCCGCAGCCAGGGCTCTTTCGACCACGGCACCGGCGAATTGTCGGACGCGGCGGCCGCGCTCGACTGGGCCCAGACCATCAATCCCGAAGCGCGCGCCTGCTGGGTCACCGGCTTCTCCTTTGGCGCCTGGATCGGCATGCAGCTTCTGATGCGCCGCCCCGAGGTCGAGGGCTTCATCTCGATCGCGCCGCCGGCCAATCTCTACGACTTCTCGTTCCTTGCGCCCTGCCCGTCGTCGGGCCTGATCGTGCATGGCGAGAAGGACGCGGTGGTGCCGCCCAAGGACGTCAACACGCTGGTCGAGAAGCTGAAGACGCAGAAGGGCATCGTGATCGACCAGCAGGTCATCCCCGGCGCCAACCACTTCTTCGACGCCAAGCTCGAGCCGCTGATGGAAACCATCACGGCCTATCTCGACATGCGCCTCGCCAACGTGCGCTAAGGCCTCAAATGGGCTCCTTCGTCGCCTTGCTGCGTGCCGTGAATGTCGGCGGCACCGGCAAGTTGCCGATGAGCGAGCTCAAGACGATGTGCGAGGAGATCGGCTTTGCTGCCGTGCGCACCTATATTGCGAGCGGCAACGTCGTCTTCACCAGCCGCAAGTCCGAATCTGCAATCAAGACTGCGCTCGAAAAACGTCTGCACGCCTACGCCGGCGCGCCGCTCGGCGTGCTCGTGCGCAGCGCGGCCGAGATGGCGCAAGTCTCGGCCGACAATCCCTTTCCAAAGGCCGCGCCCAACCGCACCGTCGCGATCTTTCTCGACAAGGCGCTGACGGCCGATGCGCTCACCGGCATCCGCGGCCAGAACAACGAGGAGGTCCGCCTCGGCCGCCGCGAAATCTACGTGCACTATGGCGACGGCATGGGAACCTCGAAGCTCGTCATCCCCGCGGCCAAGTCCGGCACCGCGCGCAACATGAACACGATCGCGACGCTCGCGAAGATGGCCGCCGAGCTCTAGGCCAGCTTCAGCGCGGCGATTCCCGTCAACACGAGCGCGATGCCCGCAAGCTTCATCGCGCTCAAGGTCTCGCCGAACAGCACGACGCCGATCAGGAACGTGCCGGCTGCGCCGATGCCGGTCCACACCGAATAGGCGACGCCGATCTCGAGCACCTTCAAAGCGCGTCCAAGCAGGAAGACGAAGGCGGCGAGCAGCACCAGCGAAGCGATGCTCCAGCCGGGCCGCGTATAGCCTTCCGCATATTTCATCGAGATCGCCCAACCGACATCGAGCAGGCCGGCGATCACGAGCATGAGCCAGGCCAGGGACGGCGACATCGGCGTGGGCTCAGGCGGCGAGCTTGAGCAGATGCGCGTCATGGCGCGCGAGGAAGGCGCGCAGCAATTGCGGATAGTCCGCGCCGACCGCAGCGCGGACGCTCGGACGCTTCGCCAGCTCGGCACGCCACGCCCTCACTCGCGGCAGATCCCTGAAGATGCCGAGCTCGGTCAGTTCATCGAACACGTCAAAATAGCGGAAGACGGGTGCGAACACCGCATCGACGAGGCTGAACCCATCGCCCGCGAAGAACGGGCCTGCGCTCAGCGCGGCCTCGACACGCGCGAACTTTGTCACGAGCGCCTGGCGCTTGCCTTCGAAGGTCGCCGGATCGGTCGTCGTCTCCAGTCCCCAGAGATCGCCGAGGATCGCCGAGCCAAACTCCATCCAGGCGCGATGCTCGGCACGCTCAAGCGCATCAGCCGGATGCAGTTTTCCGCCGCCTTGCGTCTCTTCGATGTACTCGCAGATCACATTGCTCTCGAACAGCGCGACCTCGCCCTTGTCTGTCGTCACGACCAGCACCGGCACCTTTCCGAGCGGCGACAGCTTCAGAAACCAGTCGGGCTTGTTGGCGAGATCGATGTCGACCCGCTCGAACGGCACGCCCTTCTCATTGAGCGCGATCACCGCGCGCTGCACATAGGGACAAAGCTTGTGGCTGATCAGTTTGAGCGAGGCAGTCATGGCGATGGTCCCGGCGGTTGGATGCAGCTGGATCCAGGATAGATGCATTTGCATGCACTCGCAAGATCAATGCAACTGCATCAACCGCCTGTGAACTCAGGGCCGCGCCATCACCCCGCCCGTCATCGGCATCGGCACACCGGTGGTAGCCGGATAGGACAGCGGCAATCCCTTCAAGCCGCGCGCGGCGAGGAAGCCGAAGGCCTGCGCCTCGATGGCATCGGACGCCCAGCCGAGTGTCTCGGCGGCCTCGACAGTCGCGGACCCCACGCGCTCCCGCAGCATCTTGAGCATGGTCCGGTTGCGGGCACCGCCGCCGCAGACGATCCAGCTCCGCGGCCTGCGTGGCAGCAGCGGGATGATGCGGGCGATCGCCGCTGCGGTGAAGGCGGTGAGCGTCGCGGCGCCATCCGCCGGCGGCACATCGCCGAGCTTGAGCGTGGCAAAATCGTTGCGGTCGAGCGATTTCGGCGGCGCAGCTGCGAAGAACGGCAGCTCCAGCGCTCGCGCAATCCAGGCCTCATCAGCCTTGCCGAGCACGGCGAACTTTCCTTCCGCGTCGAACGACTGGTTCATGGTGCGGTACATGAAATCGTCGAGCAGCGCATTGCCCGGACCGGTGTCGCAGGCAATCAGCGTGTCGTTGCCGTCGATATAGGTGATGTTGGAGACACCGCCGATATTGACGACAACGATCGGCCCTTCGCGCTCCAGCGAATGGACGAGCGCCCGGTGGTAGACCGGCACGAATGGCGCGCCCTGCCCGCCGGCCTCGACGTCGGCGGCGCGGAAATCATGCATCACGGGGATATGGATCGCTTTCGCAAGCGCTGACGCGTCGCCGATCTGCACTGTCAACCGCCTCTCGGGGCGGTGCAGCACGGTCTGGCCGTGGAAGCCGACGATGTCGATGTCCTCCGGCTTCAGCCGATTCTGGGCGACGAAGGCGGCCACCGCCTCGGCATGCGCCAGTGTCACCGCGCGCTCGGCCTCGGCCAGAATCCCCGGCCGCGCATCGCGTTGCGGCAGGTGCACGGCCTCGCTCAGCGCCTGGCGCAGCAAATTGCGCTCGGCCGGGCTATAGGGCCGGTAGCCGGACGGCCCGAACGCCTTTACCTGCTTTCCGTCGGTTTCGATCAGCGCGACGTCCACCCCGTCCAGCGAGGTGCCGCTCATCAAACCGAGTGCCGTCAACATCATGGATCAGCGTCCTCAAGAGCCCCCTTCCGGCATGCCGATCTTGTGCCAGAGGGACACATCTTATAATGCCACAGGCCAAAGTGGCGGGCGGCGATCGAGTTCCACGTAAGACCCTTAAATTGCCCCTAAAACAGTAAACCAAGAATTGTCAGGCACGCCGACAGATGACTGCATTTAAATCGGATTTCCTCAACACCTTGCAGGAACGTGGATTCATCCACCAATGCTCCGATTTCGCGGGGCTGGACGCACTCGCGGCCAAGGGCGAGGCGACGGCTTATGTCGGCTACGATTGCACCGCCCCCTCCCTGCATATCGGCAACTATCTGACCATGATGATGCTGCACTGGCTGCAGCAGTCCGGCAACAAGCCGATCACGCTGATGGGCGGCGGCACCACCATGGTCGGCGATCCCTCCGGCAAGGACGAGACACGTGCGATCCGCACCGTAACCGAGATCGAGGCCAACAAGGCCTCGATCCGTGGCGTGTTCGCAAAAGTGCTGCGCTATGGCGAGAGCAAGAGCGACGCCATCATGCTCGACAATGCCGAGTGGCTCACAAAGCTCAACTACATCGACATGCTGCGCGACGTCGGCCGGCACTTCTCGGTCAACCGCATGCTGACCATGGACTCCGTGCGGCTCCGCCTCGAACGCGAGCAGGAGATGAGTTTCATCGAGTTCAACTACATGGTCTGCCAAGCCTACGACTTCGTCGAGCTCGCCAAGCGCACCGGCTGCAGCTTGCAGATGGGCGGCTCCGACCAGTGGGGCAACATCATCATGGGGGTCGATCTCGGCCGCCGCATGGGCACCCATCAACTGTACGCGCTGACGACGCCGCTGCTGACGACGGCCTCGGGCGCCAAGATGGGCAAGACCGCGCAAGGCGCGGTCTGGCTCAACGCCGACCAGTTCTCGCCGTATGATTTCTGGCAGTACTGGCGCAACACCGAGGACGCCGACGTCGGCAAATTCCTGAAGCTGTTCACGACGCTGCCGATGAGCGAGATCAGGAAGCTCGAGGTGCTCGGCGGCTCCGAGATCAACGAGGCCAAGAAGGTGCTCGCCACCGAGGCGACCGCGCTCTTGCATGGTCGCGACGCAGCGAGCGAGGCGGCCGAGACCGCGCGCCGCACCTTCGAGGAAGGCGCGCTGGCCGAGACCCTGCCGACCGTGGAAATTCCGCGCGGCGAGTTCGACGCCGGCCTCGGCGTGCTCAACGCCTTCGTCAAGGCGGGCCTCGTTGCCTCCAATGGCGAGGCGCGCCGCCAGATCAAGGGCGGCGGCCTGCGCGTCAACGACGAGCCTGTCACCGACGAGAAGATGGCGCTGTCGGCGAACCATCTGACGCCGGAGGGCGTCATCAAGCTGTCCTTCGGCAAGAAGAAGCACATCCTCCTCAAGCCTGCATAGGCGTATGAGCTTTTCGGTGCTTGTCAGGGCGCGCTCAAGCGCGCTCCCTGACCGGCAATGGACCAGAACACGCCCAGGGAACAAGTTGCGAGCAACCAGCGTGACGCAGTGCGCACAGCGCTCGTGGTGCTCGCGCTCTGCTTCACGCTCGCCGTGCTCGGCCGCGGCCTCAGCGAAAGCTTCACCGTTTTCCTGAAGCCGATCTCGGAAAACTTCGGCTGGGATCGCGCCCAGGTGGTCTCGATCTATTCGCTGACCTGGCTCGTCAGCGGACTGACTGCGCCGTTGGTCGGACGCCTGTTTGATCATTCCGGCCCGCGCATCGTCTATGCGCTCGGTCTCTTGCTGCTCGGCTCGGCCTTCCTGATTGCAAGCCGCGCGCAGGCGCTCTGGCAATTCCAGCTCTCGATCGGATTGTGCGTCGGCATCGGCGTCGCCTTCATCGGCAACGTGCCGAACTCGATCCTGCTCGGCCGCTGGTTCGGCCCAAAGCTGCCGACCGCGATGGCAGTGGTCTATTCGGCCATGGGTGGCGGCGTACTGGCGCTGCTGCCGGCCTCGCAGCTTTTGATCGATCATCTCGGTTGGCGCGAAACCTACCAGCTGTTCGGCTTCGCCGCGCTCGGCCTGCTGGTGCCGCTCATGCTGCTGCCATGGCGGCTGTTCGCCTCGGGCTCGCCGCATATCGCGAAGAAGACCGATCCGGATTTCGTCGATCACGGCTGGACGCTTCCGAGCGCGATGCGCCATCACGCCTTCTGGGCGCTGTTCTCAACCTTCTTCTTCACCGCCGTCGGCATGTATGCGATCGCCGCGCAGATCGTGGCCTATCTGATCGATGCGGGCTTTCCGCCACTCCAGGCGGCGACCGCGTGGGGCTTTTCCGGCGTCGTGCTGGTGTTCGGCATGCTCGGCGTGTCCGCGCTCGACGGCCTGATCGGGCGCCGGCCGTCCGTGCTGCTCAGCTATGCGATTTCGATCCTCGGCATCTTTCTGCTCTGGCTGTTGCAGTACACTCCCAACGTCATCGTGCTCACCAGTTTCGTCGTCTGCTTCGGCAGCATGATGGGCTCGCGTGGACCGCTGATCACGGCGACCGCGATGAAGATCTTTGGAGGCAAGCGCGTCGGCACCATCTACGGCACCATCTCGATCGGCAGCGGCCTCGGCTCGGCGTTCGGCTCCTGGAGCGGCGGACTGATCCATGACGCGACCCATGGCTACAACGCGCTGCTCGCCTTCGCACTTGCGAGCGTGGTGCTCGGGATGATCCCGTTCCTGGCCGTGCCCGCCTTGCGGCGGTAGGTGTCTCAGAGGTAACCTGCGGGCATTCGCGTCACCGGGAAATTACGGATGGGCACGACGCGAACACGTGCAAAAATGCGCATCGCGCGCGGCTGAAAGCCGAGGGTGCGGTGTTTTGTCCGACATGACGAAAATGTCAGCGCGGAATTTACCCGGGGTGACTTGCGAGGCGGAACCGAATGCGGTCCAAGTCGCAGCATTGGATGGAGGGCACAAACCAATGAACTTTCCCTATCTCGTTCGCTTTCAACCGGTTCTCTTGAGCCTGTTTCGCTTCATCACCGGCCTGTTGCTGTTCCAGTACGGCGTCGCCAAGCTGTTCAAGTTTCCGGTGCTGCCCTACTTCGCCGACATCCCGCCGCTGATCTACGTGGCGGGTACGCTCGAGCTGGTGCTCGGCGCGACCCTGATGCTCGGCCTGTTTACCCGGCTCTCGGCTTTCATTCTCGCGGGTGAAATGGCGTTCGCCTACTTCATGGGCCACATGCTCAAGACCGGCACACCGGTGTTCCTGCCGCTGCTCAATGGCGGCACCGCGGCGATCCTGTTCTGCTTCGCCTGTCTCTACCTCTCGGCAGCCGGCGGCGGCTCGGTCAGCGTCGATGCGGTGATGGGCAAGGACAGCGACGCGGCGGGCGGAGCCTACGCGCGGCGCTGACGCGCTCGTCGTTAACTCGCAAGTAAGACGGCGCCGGCGGATTTGCCGGTGCCGGCTCAGCGCGCCCCCAGCACGTTCCAGATGAGAACGAGGGCCGCCACGAGCAGCACAGACAAGACGATGCGGTGAACGAATCGGTTCATTGCTGCTCCGGCCAGATTCGGTCGCGACCAAAGTCCGACACCACTTTTCTCCCGGCCCTGACGCGCCATGCGCCGAAGAAGCGCATTTGGGCCTGCATGTTTGCGCATGCGGCTGCGGACGCCGCGTGCGCGGCAGCTCGCCGCACGCGTCCATTCATGATTGGTAAGCAATTCATGCTACCGACGCGAGTAATAATAACCATTCCGTCGAGGCCGTGATGAAGCTGCTGAGTCATCTGAAGATCCGCACCAAGCTCGCCAGCATGGTCTGTCTTTCGGCACTCACGGTCACCGCCATCATCGGGGTGTCGTCCGTGCTCAGCAAGAGCCGCATGCTGGAGGACCGCGTCCAGCAGATGCGGACCGCGGTCGATATGCTCTACAACCTCGCCCAATCACTTGAAGAGGAGGTCGGCGCCGGTAAACTGGCGCAGGCCGAAGCGAAGGTCCAGTTCCATCTGCGCGGCCGCCGCATGAGCTTCAATGGTGGCCAAGGCTATCCGGTGGTCTATAACGCCGATACCTCGATCCTGGTCAACGGTGCGAACCAGCAGCTCGAAGGCAAGATCACGGGCGCGAAGGACTCCAACGGTGTCCTCATCGCAGATGCGATCATAAGTGCCGGCAACCAGGCTGCTCAGGGCGGCGTAACCTCATATCTCTATCCCCGCCCCGGCCAGACCGAGCCGGTCCGCAAGACCGTTTTCGCGCGCAAATTCGCGCCCTGGAACGCGACGATCAGCTACGGCCTCTATGTCGACGACATCGACGCCGACGTGCGCGCCTTGACGCTGGAGCTGGGTGCGATCGGCATCGGCCTGATGCTGCTGATGGCGACGCTGTCCTGGCTGATCGCCCGCGACGTGCTCGGCGCGCTCGACCGACAGAAGAATCGCATGCAGGAGATTTCCCAAGGCGCCATCGACACGCCGGTCGAGGAGACAGGTCGCGGCGACGAGATCGGTCGCATGGCCGAGACCCTCGAAGTGCTCAGGCAGACCGCGCTGACGGCGCGTAACCTGGAGGCCGAGCAGGTCGCCACCAAGACACGCAGCGAGCAGGAGAAGCGTGACGCCCTGATCGCGCTCGCCGATCGCTTCGATGCCTCGGTCGGTCAACTCGTCGGCCTGATGGCCTCGGGCTCCGGCGAGCTGGAAGTCACCGCCAAGTCGATGTCATCCACGGCTGAGGGAACCAACCGCCGCGCCGCCGTCGTCGGCTCGGCCGCCACCGAAGCCAGCCAGCGCGTCCAGACCGTCGCGGCCGCCGCCGAGGAGCTCTCCTCTTCCATCACCGAGATCAGCCGTCAGGTCGCGCAATCCGCCGAGGTCACCGGCCGCGCCGTGGACAGCGCACGCCGCACCGACACCATCGTGCGCGCGCTCTCCGACGGCGCCCAGCAGATCGAGCATGTCGCCGAGCTGATCTCCAGCATTGCCGCGCAGACCAATCTGCTCGCGCTCAACGCCACTATCGAGGCCGCGCGTGCCGGCAAAGCTGGCCGCGGCTTTGCGGTCGTCGCTTCCGAGGTAAAGTCGCTGGCGAGCCAGACTGCGGAAGCCACCCGCGAGATCGGCGACAAGATTGCCCAGATCCAGGGCGCAACCAAGGAAGCGGTGGACGCGATCGGCGGCATCACCGCCACCATCGAGGAAGTCAGCCGGATCGCCACCTCGATCGGGGCTGCGATCGAGGAGCAAGGCGCCGCCACCGCGGAGATCGCCCGCAGCGTCTCGCAGACCGCGGAAGCGACCCAGGAAGTCACCACCAATATCGGCGGCGTCAGCACGGCAGCGAACGAGACCGGCAATGCCGCAGGCATGGTGCTTGCCGCGGCCTCCAACCTCTCCAAGCAGGCCGAGCAGCTCTCCGGCGAGGTCGGGACGTTCCTGGCCGGCGTGCGCGCGGCATAGGCTGTGCACGGGCCTCGTGGTTCGAGACCCCCCCCACGCCGGCCCAACCCCAGGA
>NZ_JARVWW010000069.1:12500-22769 GCF_029846715.1 Bradyrhizobium nivariense | reverse complement strand
AGGCTTCGTGGTAAGCTTGTTCATGGCGTAGTCTCCAGTCCGACGCTTCAACGCCGGATGATTCGAGGTTGATCACCCCGGAGACTACGCCAACCTCAATTCCTACCAACTCCGCGACGGCACCTGTCAATCCACAACGGGGACTTTGCACGGGACTGCGTCAATCAAGGATTGGGCTTCGAAGTCAATCCGCATTTTCTGCTCGCGGTCGCATCCTTCCTGTCCGGGATCAGGGATGACACGGATGGAGACAGGATCGGCCCCTTCCGTATCACGCAGGCCGATTGGAATGCCCAGCTTTCCGATCCCACGTTCGATAACTCGCTGATCGCCGAAGACATTAATGACCCCGGGATGCAGTGTCTCTTCGCTGCGGTCCAGACACGCCGTGCACAGGACAAGTTGGTGACCGCGCTCAATCGCTTCCCAAGCGCCAATGAGCTCTATGCAGAATGGCCGAAGAATCCACCGCTGGCGGCCGGCGGCCTGCAGGCAGCGCTCAACAATACGAGGGCGCTCGTACTTCCTGCCGTGGAGGCCGCTCTGGCCGGTATGGATGAGGGGCCGATCGGTGATATCAATCTGAGCTCGATTTCCGCCGGTCCGCGACTTGATAACGCGAAACTGATCATCAAAGCCTTTGGGGACGCCGGTTACGGGAAAGTCCATCAAGTTGCCGCGCTGGCGAACGCGATCGCCGAGTCGAATCTGAAGGCCGACGCCAACGTCAACAACGCACTAGAGCATAGCGTTGGTCTGTTTCAGCTGAACATGAACGGTGGCGTGGGAGCGGGTCACTCCGAAGCCGAACTATTGGATCCGGCCAGGAATACGCTGCTCATCATCGCGAAGGCGAATAGCGTGCACGAGTTCAAGACGGCGGCCAACCTGCATGACGCCGTCGCCATTTTCGTGCGCAAAATCGAGCAGCCTGCCAATCAGGCTGGCGAAATCATCAAGCGGTTCGCGATTGCTCAGAAGTTTGTCGCATGAACGGGGATCAGATGCGCCGCCTTTGGCTGAAGTCAGCCGTTGCGTTGGTGGCGGCGTTCGCAGTGTCGGGTTGTCTTCCGTCGACGGGAACGCCTGTGCGGCTTTATCCTGTCGCTGCCGAAATGGACGTGGTTAGAATCGCGCAGGAAGAACTGGTCCGACTGTACAATATCAATGTTTTCTCGGCCCCAGCCCAGGCGCGCCTGATCAGAAATGAAATTATCGCGCAGCGGATCTACGGGTCGATGTTCAGTACACGCAGTATGAGAATGCGCTAACGCGGGAGGGGCAGGAAGTTAATTTCGGGACGCTGACGGCGGCAGGCGCGCTGGGCACGGCCTCTACATTGTTTACACCGGTCGTGACCAAGTCGGTTCTGAGCGGTCTCTCCACCGTGACCCTCGCGGCGAACGGCCATTACAACAATGACATCCTGTTGGCCCAGTCGATCAGGACGATCCAGAAGCAGATGCGGGCCAGTCGGAATCTGATTGCCGCGGATATTTCCGCGAAATTGATCAAGAGCGTGTCCGACTATCCGCTCTCCACCGCCCTGTCCGACGTGGAGGATTATTATAACGCGGGGACGCTCACGACTGGTGTGATCGATGCTTCGACCACCGTCGGCATCAAGGAAACCAGTACGAAGGAACTGAAACAGAATGTCGCGCTGGCGCCGCCCGCTGCGCGCGCGGATATCATTCGCGATGGCGCTTCATCCGGGGCCGGAGGAGGAGGAGCCGGGTCTGGGGGAGCAGGGTCCCAAGACAACATCGTTAGAGACACGCAAACCTGTAAAACGACGACGTTGAAGGATGACAACACCAAAATCATCAACGACTGGCTTCGGCCTGACGGCGTTATGAACACTGCCCATCGAGACACGTTGAAGAAATTCGTTGCGGGGTTGGGTGGTTGCTTCATCGTCCCGCAGTTCCTCACGGCGAAGGAACTCGCGGAAGACCGGAAGAAGTTCGTTCAGTTACTGCGCGATAAAAAGCAAATTCCATAGCATTGAAATTTTGAATCCGGTTTTAGGTAACGCGGAGGGCTAAATGCCGACACATGTCGCTACACAAGACAAGGTACAGGAAGAAGATCTCCTTGGCTTTGTGCAGGATGCCCGTGACATCGACGAAGCCGACGTCGTTACGGCGGTCAGGGATAAGGATGGCACTTTTACCGTCGAGTCGACCGTCATCGTCGTTGACAAACCGACCGGCATGGTGGGCACGCCGATCATCAAGAAAGGCAAGATGTCGCACTTTGGCGGACCGAACGATCCGGGCGTCAGTCCAACCGAAGGCCTCTCATTGTTCGATGAAAGTGACATAGCAGCCAATCCGGATATTTTTCTCCCGGCTCAGCCGCCCAACACTACCGGTCTCGCGCGGCGCCCCGATCCGGATGTAAACTACATTGCCTGCCGCTGGGATTTTTCAGCTACGCCGCGCTCGTTCCTGCGAAAGATCAAGGTAAGGGTCAGCGCCAACGGAAAAACCGAGGAAGCCCGGCCGGTCGATTTCGGTCCCAGCCTGGCGACCGGACGCGTGGCGGACCTTTCCCCAGGCCTTGAAAGGAAGCTTGGGCTCGTAACCGACCAGGAATGCACGGTCGAAATTCCACCTCCGCAGGTCGGCGTTGCCGTTGGCGTCAATCTGGCGGCGATCGACAAGGTAATTTTCCCATCGGACATGACGCGCTCGCTGATCGTGATGACGACCTCCAACAACAGCACCTATTGGGTGGTCAATCAGATCGGGGTGGTCGAGGGCGGTCAGACACTATTGCGCCGCGTTGGCAGCGATGCGCCGGAAATCCTCCTGAGCAATACCACGGTTTTTCCGGTCGAGGCCGATGATGAGATTCCGCAGGCGGTCGCGGACCAGCTCAACAAGGCAAGTACCGAGCCTGCGAAGTCAAAAAAACAAGGTGGCCCGGCGCCGAGCGCAACCACCGATGTCAATGCGAAGGTGTTTGCCAAGGCGAAGGGGAACGTCGGGCTGGACACCAGCAAGGTAGCGGGAACAGATAACGGCAATCTGGCCTGCGCGTGGGCAGTCAACGAAATCGTTCGGCTTGCTCTCGGCAAGCCGATCGCTGCCGACAGCAAGGGCAGAAATGCGCTTGGCACCGGTCAGGTCTTTGACGCCCTGAGAAAGCATCACATTCAGACAGACAATCCCAGTCCGGGTTCGATCATCGTCTCACCGACCCCGCCGTCCGGAAGCGTGCACGGACACATTGGCATTGTCGGTCAAAGTCCTACAGGGGACTTCGATAAAACGCAGGTCTTCTCGAACAGTTCAGCACAAGCACAGTTCGCGCAAAATCGCACTTTCAAGACCTGGAAGGAGCGCTACGTCAACCAACTGCATTTGCCGATGCTGTTCTTCGATCTGGACAAGAGCCAGTTCTGATCGCCGGCGTGGCGCCCCGGTCGAGGCATTGCAGCAGAGCTGGACGAAGCAGATGGCAGGTCCGACTCTTTTCAAGACAGAACTCGTCAGACTGGCGCGACCAGAGAATGAAGCCCTGTCTGGGCGCTGTCGCGGGGATCAGGAGCTTGAAGATCGTATCGAATACTACGGTCGTTCGATCGGGATTGTGAATGTTGCTTCGTTCAGGCAGCATTATTCGGCTGTCTTCATTTCCTGGTGTATGCGCACGGCTGGCGCTTCGGAGGCCGAGTTTCCAACGGAACTCAGCCATTCGAAATATGCTCAATTTGCTGTGCGGAACGCAGACACCGCACAAGGTTTGGTTCGGGCCCGGCGCATCGAAATCTATGCGCCGCAACTTGGCGATATCCTTCATGTGAACCGGAGCGACGGGAAGGTGACGTTCGATCGCATCTTGGCCGGTAGCTATATCTCGGAGAGCGGGGTCGTTATTGATATTGCCCCGGGCAAAGCGTTCATCGTGATGGGCAATCAGGAACCGTGCGGGAATGTTGGGACCGAAGAGCTGGATTTGGCTGCCTCGGGAATCCTGGTCCAGAGGGGTCGCAATCCCCTCGTCGCCGTGATTGAAGTGCTAAAATAAATCGTCACGCGTGCAGATGGTGCGCCACGGCTTGAGCAGCCAGCCGAGATACGCGCGCGATGCCGATGCGCTGGCAGCGGCTAGCAGCGCGGCGCCGAACACGGGGAACGTTCTGGGACTTATTTCTTCGTCACCTGGTAAATCGCGTTTTCTAAATCCGACGAGAAATAAATCACGCCGCTCGCCCCGACCGCGACGCCTGTCGGAATGTGCGTCGGCAGGCCGCCGGGCGCGCCCGTCAGGCCGATCGGGAGACTGGCCGCGATCTCGGTGACCGTGCCAGTCTCCGGTGCGATCTCGATCAATCGCCTCGCGCCGACCTCCGCCACGTTCAGCTTGCCGTCGCTGGCGCGTGCGATGCCTTCGGGCATTTTCAGCTCCTTGGCGAGCACGGTCTTTTCGCCGTTGCTGTCGATCATCGAGACGACGCCCGCAAACGCTTCGGTGACATAGACCTCGCCGCGCGATCCGCCGACGAGCCCGACCGGGCCCTCGAGGCCGCCGATCAGCGGGGTGCGGTCCTTGCCGTGTTCCCCGCTGACGCGCACCAGCGAGTTGGTGCCGAGCTCGGCCACCAAAATGCTGCCGTCCGCGAGCACGATTGCGTCATGCGGCGCCTTGAGGCCGTGCAACATGTCGCGCGTGGCGCCGGTCTTGCCGTCGATCACCTGCACCGTGCCGGTGAACCAGCTCGACAGGACCACGTCGTTCCCCTTCGCCGTCACGCTCATCGGATATTCGAGCGTGACGCCGGCGGCGTGCATGCGCGCCTTCTCGGTGACCTCGCCGGTCGCGCCGTCCACCGTGCGATAGGCGAACACGTCGGCGACGTGGATCGTATCCTTGCCGTTCTCTGACGTGACGCCGATGCCGCCGGGCAAAGCGAGCTTGCCGATGATGACCTGCCTGGCCTCGCCGGTCGCCGGATCGACCTCCTGGATGCCGTTGTCGGCCATGTTGGAGACGTAGATGCGGTCGTTGTCGTCGATCGCGAGATTGTCGAGCGACGGCTTCAGTTGCGCGACCATGGTCTTGGCGCCCGACTTGGGATCGACCCGGACGAGCTGGCCGAGCGCGGTGTCGACCACCCAGAGATTGCCCTTGGAATCGAAGTTCACCGCGGCCGGGACCTTGAAGCCGTCGGCGACGACGGTCAGCTCGGCTTTGTCGACGTCGACCTTTGCGACCTGTCCCTTGAACCAGAGCGGACCATAGAGCTTGTCGTCGGGACCGAACTCGAAGCCGTTGAGGCCGCCCATCTTCTCCATGATCTGGCGCGGCGGTTTGACGCCCTCGACGTCGATCTCATAGAGCGTGTCGCCGAGGAAGACGGTGGTGGCGTAGAGCCTGCCGTCCTTGCGGAAGGCGAGCGAGTTGATGCCGGGAAGGCCGGAAGCGAGCTTCTTGATCGGGCCGTCGCCCTTGCGCGAATAGAGATCGCCGGCCAGGAATCCGGTCCAGGCCATGGTGCCGTCGGGCGCGAATGCGATGTCGTCGGCCATTCCGATCGGAGCGGGGATTGCAACCTTGGCGGTACCGCCGGCGATGTCGACCTCGTAGAGCGCCGCGCCCGCGACGCTGCCGGCAAACAGATGGCCGGCCTTGTCGATCGCAAGCCCGTGCACGCCGTGGAACGCCGAGCCCGGGACCAGCCTGGTGACCTCCCAGCTTTCGGCCGAAACGCCGGTGGCGGAGACAATCGCAGCGACGAAGGCTGCGCAGGCGAGCCTGTTCTTCATGGCGAGACCTCCCATTTTTTGGAAAGTATTCGCTCCTCATGCCGCTTTGGCAAACGAAACTTGACGTTGTGATGCCGCCAAGCGGACCTCGCGCGACAACGTCAAATCCAGGTCGTGTTTGAAGATATCCGGCCGATGTCGGCGGGCTCGCCGGCTTACCGGTTGGTGACCTGCAACGGGCCGCCGGTGGCGTCCGACATCCGGGCGATGGCGCCGACGCGGCCGCTCATCATGCCGTCGAGCCGGTCACGCTCCTTCTCGAAGCCGGCCAGCATCGGGCCTTCCAGCGAGCGGCCGCGCGGCAATTTCACGCGCAGCGGATCGACGAAGCGGCCGTTGACCAGGATTTCGTAGTGGACGTGAGGGCCTGTCGACGCGCCGGTCGAACCGACGAAGCCGATCACCTGGCCCTGCCGCACCTTCTTGCCGGGCTCCATGCCCTTGGCGAAGGCCGACATGTGGCCATAGGCGGTCTCGTAGCCGTTGTTATGCTTGATGCGGATGTATTTGCCGTAGCCGCCCTCCGGGCCGGCCTTCTCGATCACGCCGTTGCCGGAGGCGAAGATCGGCGTGCCGTAGGCGGTGGCCCAGTCGACGCCGGTGTGCATCTTCACATAGCCCAGGATCGGGTGGCGACGGCCGCCGAAGCCGGAGCGCATGATGGCGTTGTTGACGGGCTTGCGCACCAGGAACTTCTTCGCGCTCTTACCGGTCTCGTCATAGTAGTCGACGACGCCGTCGTCGGGGCTCTGGTAGCGGTAGTATTTCTTGGTCTCGCCGCCGAGCGTGAGCGAAGCGAACAGCACGTCGTTCTTTTCGCTCGCGGTCACGCCTTCGTCTTCGCCGGCGTAGAACACGTCGAATGAATCGCCCGGCGCCACCTTGCGCTGGAAATCTACGTCGTAGGAGTAGATCTTGATCATGTCGTCGATGACCGGCATCGGCACTTTATTGCGCATCGCGGTCTCGTAGATGCTCTGGTAGAGCCGCACGCCCGTGCCGTCATCGTCGTCATCGTCGTCGCTGCTGGCGTTGGCCGCAGCGTCGGCGACGGTGTTCATGCTGGAGACGTCGACCGCGACGTATTTGCCGAGATCGGACAGCGCCGCGATCGCCTCGACCATGGTCTCGTTGGCGACGACGACGCGGTAGGGCTGCAGCCGGGCGCCGGGGCTTGCGGGCGCCATCAGGATGCGCAGCTTCTCGCCTTCCTTGAGGCCGCCGTCGCGGCCGCGGGGCCCGAGCGTCGCGGCGATCGCCTTGATCTCCTCGGCCGTGGCGCCGAGATCGCGCAGCACGCCAGCGACGTTGTCGCCCTTCTTGACGATGTGGACGCGTTCGCCGTTGGGATTTCCACCGGTGATCTGCTCCTTGGTCTTCGGCAGCAGTGTGACGTTTTCCGGCACCACGCGCGTCTCGAAGCCGGCATAGGGATCGGACGGCGACACTTCGGTGGCGTAGGCGCTTCTGATGTCGGACGGGCCGGTCGCGCCGGAGACGTCGGCGGCGGCATTGGAGAGCGCGGCGTAGCGCACCCCGCCATTGCCGCGCCAGTTGGCGGCATCGCGCACCCGCATCAGGATGTCGTCGAGCGCCACCACTGCGGAAATCTTGGCCTTCGGCAGCACCGGCGACAGGTCCTTGGTGACGAAGGAGACCTCGGCGTCGGGCTCGACCGCTTCCGGATTGTTGGGATCGTCGGATGCCGTCTTCGGATCGGCGCCGACGTCGGTGAGAAGGCGCTGGGAGTTGAACGGCGGAATCTTCGCCGACAGGTCGCTGGTCGTCATCGACAGATTGCCGGCGATCCGGATGAAGGGACGCACCCGCATCACGTCGCGGTTGCCGACGCGGGCGACGGTCGAGACGCGCACGATGTTGCGCGATGCGGTGGATTCGTTCGGCGGCGGCAGGCGGTCGCTCTTGTGCAGCGTGGCGGCGCGGTCGGCTGCGCCGAATGCGCCGCGCAGCGCGCCTTCGACGCGCTCCGGCACCTTGGCGAAGGTCATCTCGCCGTCGAGCGAAGCGAAAACGGCGCCGCCGATCAGGGCTGCGCCGCAGAGTCCGGTCAAGATCGTCCCGCTGAACCATTGCACCGAGACGCGGCGGCGATCGATGACGGCGGCTTCAGAACCATCGACGGACAGCGGCGGCTCGTGGCCGAGATCGATGATCCCGGTCTCACGCCCGTAAGCGCCGCGTGACGTCCTGTGGTTCAACCCAAGTCCCCCAATCAACGACCCAAGAGCCCGGTTTCGAGCAGCCCGGTTTCGAGCAGCCCGGTTTCGAGCCCCTCCTTACGCCGCCCCTTCGGGGGCGTCGCCGGAAAGGGCAAGCCGCACAGGCGTCCGCGGTCAGAAGGCCCTGATGACGGGCCGGCCGAAATTACGAACAGCTAAGCGAAAAAAAACTCTCGATGTTTCTCGAATGTCTGAAGCTCGAATGTCTGAAGAAGGCCGCGTCATCGTGATCGCCTTCCTCTGACCCCACGCAAACCGCCGGCAGCCCCCGCTGACATCCCTGCGATTCAAGCTTTGTCTGTAACAGAACGCCGGGGGATTGTGGCTCAAGTACGGCACCTAATATGGAAAAGTTTCCTGAACGGCCCGGCGCGAGGGACCTCCCCGGAGGGGGCGCTGCAAGCGGCCTCCAGCGCCCCCTCGGGCCCAAACTTTTTTTGGGTTTTTTCACCGCCCCGGTTCAGTCCGCGCGCTCAGGGGTCGTCTAACCATCTGGAATCGCGTGAATTTTTTCAACAATCCACCGTGCGACGATTTGTTGACAATGGCCGTTGACAACTCCGATGGGCGGGGCCTATAACCCGACCACTGAGCGCGGCGCCGCCGGGTCACTGACCAAGGCGAGCGAACGCGCCACTGATGCTCCTCACCTTGTTGAGTGACACAACAGTCGACGTAAGTCGATTGGAGTTCATTCATCGTCGGTAAGGGTGTCGGAACCCTTCCTCTCTGGAAGGTTGGGGCCTCCTGGGTCCCGGGCTGTTTGACAAGTGAAGATGAAGAAAGAGAAACGTGGACGGCGGAGTCCTTGCGGGTCTCGCATTTGAAGAGCTTCGGCTTTTCGGATCGGGGCCGGACGAAAGACTTCGGCGGTACACGTTTTAAGGTTACACCATCGTTGCCAGCGATGTGAATCGCGGGCAGCTCATCGACTTCGGTTGATGAAAAATGGTGGGACCTCGTCAAAACGTTGTGATCAGCCGGTTCAAAGTTCAAGTCCAACTTGAGAGTTTGATCCTGGCTCAGAGCGAACGCTGGCGGCAGGCTTAACACATGCAAGTCGAGCGGGCGTAGCAATACGTCAGCGGCAGACGGGTGAGTAACGCGTGGGAACATACCTTTTGGTTCGGAACAACACAGGGAAACTTGTGCTAATACCGGATAAGCCCTTACGGGGAAAGATTTATCGCCGAAAGATTGGCCCGCGTCTGATTAGCTAGTTGGTGAGGTAATGGCTCACCAAGGCGACGATCAGTAGCTGGTCTGAGAGGATGATCAGCCACATTGGGACTGAGACACGGCCCAAACTCCTACGGGAGGCAGCAGTGGGGAATATTGGACAATGGGGGCAACCCTGATCCAGCCATGCCGCGTGAGTGATGAAGGCCCTAGGGTTGTAAAGCTCTTTTGTGCGGGAAGATAATGACGGTACCGCAAGAATAAGCCCCGGCTAACTTCGTGCCAGCAGCCGCGGTAATACGAAGGGGGCTAGCGTTGCTCGGAATCACTGGGCGTAAAGGGTGCGTAGGCGGGTCTTTAAGTCAGGGGTGAAATCCTGGAGCTCAACTCCAGAACTGCCTTTGATACTGAAGATCTTGAGTTCGGGAGAGGTGAGTGGAACTGCGAGTGTAGAGGTGAAATTCGTAGATATTCGCAAGAACACCAGTGGCGAAGGCGGCTCACTGGCCCGATACTGACGCTGAGGCACGAAAGCGTGGGGAGCAAACAGGATTAGATACCCTGGTAGTCCACGCCGTAAACGATGAATGCCAGCCGTTAGTGGGTTTACTCACTAGTGGCGCAGCTAACGCTTTAAGCATTCCGCCTGGGGAGTACGGTCGCAAGATTAAAACTCAAAGGAATTGACGGGGGCCCGCACAAGCGGTGGAGCATGTGGTTTAATTCGACGCAACGCGCAGAACCTTACCAGCCCTTGACATGTCCAGGACCGGTCGCAGAGATGTGACCTTCTCTTCGGAGCCTGGAACACAGGTGCTGCATGGCTGTCGTCAGCTCGTGTCGTGAGATGTTGGGTTAAGTCCCGCAACGAGCGCAACCCCCGTCCTTAGTTGCTACCATTTAGTTGAGCACTCTAAGGAGACTGCCGGTGATAAGCCGCGAGGAAGGTGGGGATGACGTCAAGTCCTCATGGCCCTTACGGGCTGGGCTACACACGTGCTACAATGGCGGTGACAATGGGACGCTAAGGGGCAACCCTTCGCAAATCTCAAAAAGCCGTCTCAGTTCGGATT
>NZ_JARVWW010000069.1:0-7500 GCF_029846715.1 Bradyrhizobium nivariense | reverse complement strand
AGCCGGCACCGGCCCAGCAGGCCGCACCCGCGCAGGCTCCCGCGCTGAAGCAGATCGCGCTCACCGACAAGCAACTCGACGGCGTGCTCGCCGCGCAGAAGGACATGGATACGATCACGGAAAAACTTCCGGAGAACGCCGCGCCCGACCAGAAGGTAATCGGCCAGCTCGACGGCGTCGCCAAGAAGAACGGCTTTGCCGGTTACGATGATTACAACAACGTCGTCGACAACATCAGCCTCGTGCTCGGCGGCTTCGATCCCGCGACCAAGAAATATGTCGGCACCGAAGCCGTGATCAAGGCGCAGATCGCGCAGGTCCAGGCGGACAAGAAGATGCCGACCAAGGACAAGAAGGAAGCGCTCGACGAGCTCAACGACGCCCTGAAGACGCCGGCCCCGCAGATCGAGAACAAGGCCAACATCGATCTCGTCGGGAAGTATTACGACAAGCTGGTCGCAGCATTGGGTGACGATCAGAATTGATGTGCGGAGCGCCGCTGCTCTGGAAAATGCTTGCCAAGCCCAATGCCGTCATGCCCCGGCTTGACCGGGGCATCCAGTACGCCGTGACGGATGTGGTGAGAGCGAGCTCTCCAAAGCAGGCCTCTGGAATACTGGATCGCCCGGTCGAGCCGGGCGATGACGAGAGTTGAATATGCGAATGCCGTCATGCCCCGGCTTGACCGGGGCATCCAGTATGCCGTGACGAATGTGGTGAGAGCGAGCTCTCCAAAGCAGGCCTCTGGAATACTGGATCGCCCGGTCGAGCCGGGCGATGACAAGAGTTGAATATGCGGCGGAACGTCAGGTCGCGCGTGCATCACATGACCCATAAAAAAAGCCCCGGAGACATCTCCGGGGCTTTCGTCGTTTATAGGTCCCTACGTCGTCGAACGACCTATGTCCTTGTCCGCATCCGCATCATGAAGCTGTCGTAGCTGAGCTCCGCGACCTGCATCCAGGCGAGCGACTCGGCCCGGAATGCCGACAGGCTCGCATACATCTTGCTGAAGTGCGGGTTGGTCTTGCTGAGATTCGCGTAGATTTCGTTGGCGGCGCTGTAACAGGCCTCCAGCACCTCCTGCGGGAACGGCTTGAGGATCGCGCCGGCCACCAGCAGGCGTTTCAGCGCCGGCGGATTGACGTAGTCGTATTTGCCCGTGACCCAGGTGAAGGTATCGCGCGAAGCGATCTCGACCGCGGCCTGGTAATGCTTCGGCAGCGTGTTCCACTTGTCGAGGTTCATGATGTTGTGGCCCTGGCCGGTGCCTTCCCACCAGCCCGGATAGTAATAGTACTTCGCGACCTTCACGAAGCCGAGCTTCTCGTCGTCATAGGGGCCAACCCATTCGGCGGCGTCGATGGTGCCCTTCTCCAGCGCCGGATAGATGTCACCGCCCGCGATCTGCTGCGGCACGCCGCCGACCTTGGCGATGATCGTGCCGGCGAAGCCGCCGACGCGGAATTTGAGGCCCCTGAAATCCTCCATCGACTTGATCTCCTTCCGGAACCAGCCGCCCATCTGGGCGCCGGTCGACCCGGTCGGAATGCCGATGGTGTTGTGCTCCTTCAGCAGATCGTTGAGCAGCTCGCTGCCGCCGCCGAACAGCAGCCAGGAGATATGTGCGCGCGTGTTCAGGCCGAACGGCAGCGACGTGCCGAAGGTGAAGGCCGGATTCTTGCCCCAATAGTAATACAGCGCGGTATTGCCCATCTCGACGGTGCCGTTCGAGACGGCGTCGAGCACCTGCAGGCCGGGGACGATTTCACCGGAGGCAAACGGCTGGATCTGGAATTTGTTGTCGGTGACCTCGGCGACGCGCTTGCAGAAATATTCGCAGCCGCCATAGAGCGTGTCGAGCGCCTTCGGCCAGCTCGCGGCGAGCCGCCATCTCACTTCTGGATTCGATTGCGCGATCGCCGGCGCAGCAACGGCACTCGCGGCCAGGCCCAATCCGCCTGCCGTCAGGAATTTACGACGTTCCATGCGTTTCCCCTCCGTTATGTCGATGCCTTCGACCAGGGAACGATCTTGTTGTCGTCTTGCCTTCGTCGAGGATCGACGTTCTCTTGTTGAGATTGTTTGAGCGTTTCCGGACGGCCCTGATGGGCTCTTTTTGCTGGAAGCCGAGCGTTGCGGTTCCGGCCTGAGGATGACCGGACGCTTTGCGATAATCAAGCGTCATGCCTCCCTCGCAGCTGCGAACGCAGGCAGACGCAAGTCGGGCCCTTCGATCTGCTACTCGATTAGGCAATAACAACAGGGAGGCTCGCGCATGACGGGCAAGAAGGTCGTGGTCGCTGGAGCGACCGGTCTCGTCGGCCACGCCGCGTTGCGACACTTCGGCGCGTCCGAACCTTGCGAGGTCGTCGCGCTGTCCCGCCGCAAGCCGCGTGATCTCTACGGCGCTCGCCATGTCCCGATCGACCTCACCAGTGAAGCTGATTGCCGCCGTGCCGCTGCCGAGCTTCAGGGCGCCACTCACCTGGTCTACGCCGCGCTCTACGAAGCGCCGCAGCTCGTCGACGGCTGGCGCGACCCACAGCAGATCAAGACCAACGATCTGATGCTGCGCAATCTGATGGGTGTGCTCGAACAGGTCTCACCAGACCTCAGGCATGTCGCCCTGCTGCAGGGCACCAAGGCCTACGGTGTTCACGTTCGCCCCTTGGCCGTGCCGGCCCGCGAAGGCCGCTCCGAAATGTACGAGCAGCCCAACTTCTACTGGGCGCAGGAAAACTTCTTGCGCGAACTCCAAACCGGCAAGAGTTGGCATTGGAGTATCCTGCGGCCCGTGCTGATCGTTGGCCTCGCCATGGGCGGCGCCATGGACCTGATCCCGCCGCTCGGCGTCTACGCCGCGATGCTGCGCGAGCAGGGCAGGCCGCTCGACTTTCCCGGCGGCGCCGCGCGCGTCGCGCAAGCGGTCGATGTCGATCTCCTCGCCCGCGCCATCGCCTGGTCGGGCGAGGCCAAGGCCGCGCGGAACGAGGCCTTCAACGTGACCAATGGCGACGTCTTCACCTGGGAGAACATCTGGCCCGCGGTGGCGGATGCACTGGAGATGATGCCGGGCAAGCCGGTCCCGCTATCGCTCGCGAAGGAATTCCCCAACTGGGTCGGCCCCTGGGATGCGTTGCGGCGCAAGCACGACCTTGTATCGCCTGCGTTGGCCGAATTCGTCGGCCTCTCGTTCCAATACGCCGATTACAGCCTGCGCTACGGCCAGACCGAATCCGGTTCGCCCTCGATCGTCTCGACCGTGAAGATCAACCGCGCCGGCTTCACCGAGATGATGGACACCGAGGACATGTTCCGGAAGTGGTTCAGGCAGGCGAAGCAAGAGCGGCTACTTCCCTGACGCAGGACCAAAGCCGATATGTCGGGGACGGTTGCCCAGGTCAGATTGTGACCCGAAGCGGTCCTCTGGCAGAGCCCGTTCGAACGGCTTCAAGTCTGGCTTATCTGAGTTTCTGTGGCGACCACCGAGAGGGACGGACATCACCTACTGCGGCAATCCCTTGTAGCGCCGAAAAGTCGACTTTCCAAAGATCAAGTTCAAACAGCTCGTCGCGCTGATCGAGGTTTAGCGCGACCGACACTAGCACACCATCGGCATCGTCAAATTCGGCTTCGCCAATACATCGGCCGAAACGCCGGTCTGCAGCACCGACAAAGAGAAGGCTACCCATCCCACCGTCCTTCATTTCCTCGACGAGGCCAAAATGGTCCTGCAAGGGTGAATGCCGACCTAGAATAAAGGCAACCAAATCACGCTCGTTGGGGGTGAGTGGGCGTGGCATCTTCTTTCTCGTAGCGGCTAGCGTGCATTGGCTATATCACGCCGCGCTCGCGATGTCCGGTCGGGTCCATAGCGGACGTGTCCGGCACAAAGTGCAAGAGCGCCTTTTGACCCGGACCGGACGATGCCGTAACGGCGCGAGGACCGGTTAGCTGCCAAGGCACCTTGTTGAGCCAATGGGGATGCCGTCTGCTGAGCCTGGTCGGAGATGCAGAGCCCTGCCGCTGCGACCCTCTTCTCGTGGAGGCTTTCCGGCCATCTTGTCATGTTGCAACCCAAAGTCCATGATCCGTAGGGAGCACCCGTATCATGGCTGAACCTGAACTTGTATCTGTATATAAGGCGGAAACGGCTACGGGCGACGTGATTTTCGTCCATGGTCTGGAAGGTGACCATAGCAGTAGCTGGGCTTTCGACCGCCCAAATTCGTGGGGCGGATGGCTAAGCACAAATCGCCCTGATCTGAATATCTGGTCGTTAAAGTATGATGTGCATGCGTCGGAATGGACCGGACATTCGATGCCGCTGTCTGACAGGGCTCTCAACGTGCTCGCGCTTTTTGACAACAACAACATTGGATCGCGCCCAATAGTGTTCGTATGCCATAGTATGGGAGGATTGCTGGCAAAGGAACTTATCCGTCATTCCATAACGGTGACACCAAGGTTCAAGCGAATTGCCGAGCAAACTAGAGGAATTGTGTTTTTCTCGACACCGCATGCAGGTAGCGCGCTTGCTGGCATCGCTCAATTCCTCAAATACGTGTTGCGGACAACGCGGTCCATTTCCGAGCTAGCTCCGCATGAAGCCAGACTTCGCGATTTGAACATTTGGTTTCGAAACAATTATGGGCAGCTAAATATTCGCCCATACATCTTCTTCGAAACACAAAATACACATGGGGTTCGCGTTGTCGATGAGACATCGTCTGATGGTGGGTACCCGCAATCTTCTCCGATCCCAATCGATGCGAACCACATTACGATTACAAAACCACGCAACTACCAACACATCACTGTCGGTCAGACGATCAAGCTGATCGATGAGGCAATTCCAAGTTCGTCGTACAGCTACCATCACGAACGCGACTTTCCTGATAATCCCGAACTCCCGAATCAGACAAATCCTCCGCCTCTACTGCGGCGTGACGAAAGAAACCAAACATTGTTGTCGGTTCTGATCGCGGTGCTATTCGTGATCTTAGACCTTTCGTTAAATGCTTTTCCATTTCTCATTCCACTAGGATTTTTTCTTGTCTTGGAATTCGACTTCTTAAATTCGGTTATTCTACCTTTAATTGCGGGGAGCGCCGTGTCCGTGTGGCTCCGTTTTGGGACGAGGTCCGTCCTGTTCGCTCTCGGTTTTCTTATTGTTGTAACGGCATTTCCCGCGACATTCTGGGCAACAACGAAACGAATGAGCTGGAAGGGAGGAAATGATCTGGTGGAAATCTGGAGCCACGCCGCCACATGGAATGATTTGATTACGACTTGTACTTTAGCTGGCGTATTTTTTATCGTTCCAATAGCCATCTCGTGGCTTGCGAGACGCAGACGGGAGCGGGGCGCCTATACCAACACGTAGTCCCTTGTTAGTTTTGCATCGCGGGTGTCAAAAAAGCAGCCGAGCGCACCATGCACCCTGCGGGTCGAACAGTGCCCGCAGATCAAACTTCGCCAACGGCGCGCTATGTCGCTTATTGGCCCACAGCTGACCTGCCGCGCGCAGCCGGTCGCGGACCGCTGTTGACCCGAAGCTGACGTAGATGGTCAGTGAGCAAGGACCGCGAAGACGAGCACGCCCAACAACAGAAACGCGGCCACCCAAAACAATATGCCGATGAGGACTTCAACGAACGGATTTGATTTCATGCCCCAAGAGGACAGGACTTTTCGGCCTGTGCTTTCGAACACCCCATCAATCAACCCTTCGATCAAAGCTCCAATTATGCGCAGGAGGATTTCGGCCATTGGGGCTAAAGAGGGTAGCGCCATTTCAACGCGCGGCGCAGGAAAAGCAAAGCCACAATGATCGCGAGGGCAGCGAGCCAGAGGAAAGCTGGAACGGGCGACTGATTGTGTATGTGGGCAATGTACAACACGAGGCCCAACAGGACAGCAACCAGCGCGTTTGATGCCCAATACAAAGGTGAAAGCCCAATTCCCGTTGCTGCGAGTTCAGCGGCTCGTTCGCGTGCTTTTACTGCGCGCCACCAACAAAAGCCGGAGAATGCAAGAGCAATAAGCCAGTTCATTCCAGCACAATCAATTGGATTTGCGTCGTTCGTCTTCGAACGGCGGACGACTGAGATGCCTTGTGAGACGCCCTTCATTGCCCCACCCGTAGCGCTTAGCGAACGGGACGTACAGAAGGCAGGCTAGGCCCAACGCTATCAGTACCATAATCAGGTTGAGGCCGAGGAACACGTAGATGCTGGACGTGCCCCCGACGACGAGGACGAGCATAAGGGTGGAACGAATGCTGAAAGGCGACATGCTCGCTAAGGTAGCACGAGGACGGTGTTAGCTGGCAGCTCTCTGACGATTAGGGTTTGCAGACCATTAAGTCTGCTGCTGGCCCATCGCTTCCACTAACGCGGTGCAGCTTCAGGTCGGTTCATTGGGGCAGACCGGAAGTTTGCAGCCGAGCGCTAGACCAACGCTTTTGACCCGCACCGGACATTAACAGTCAGTCTTTCATGCCATCCAGACCGGGGTGATCTTTGTAGATGTTGCCCTGAAGCATGGTGTCTATCCGAGCGATGATATCGCCGACCGATGTCTTCAACCTCAGAAACTCATCTGCTGGAGACGCTTCTTTGGCGAGCGTGAGCGCTAGGGACAACTCCTCAATGACCCGCTCTACGTGCTGTATAAAACTTGCGGCTGATTTCGCGTCCATAAGGCCATCTCATTTTCGTTTGGGAGCAATCGAATGAAGCCCAATCTTCGTTGCGAGTTTGGCGCTTCGTTGGCCCGTCTCCCTTTGATCCGCAGCGATCATTTGCCTGACTCAGGTCGATATGTCCAAGAGCGCCCTATAGAGCTTGCCAGTGCGGAAGAAATTGATGAGGGCGAATTGTCCAATCATCAGGCGAGTGGCGGCCAAAAACAAACGGCCCTTACGATGATCGACTTGGATTACTCGGCCCAGCCCATGAAACCGATACATGTCAACTTTTTGAATGTCCGCATTCGGTATAAGGAATGCGTCGTCCGTCCCTCTAACATTCAGGCCGAAACCATCAATCCACGCCTCGCCCTTCGAAGCGTGCGTTTTCAGGCTCAGTTCATCCCCGACGTGGAAGAATATCTTACATCGAAACATAGCCCCCTCGTTGGTCGCGACTTGCTTGACATGGGTGATGACGAAACTGTGCCACCTAAAGTAGTGGTAGGCTACGAGGTTCCTCCGCTATGATTAAACGTCCGATAATGGCCCAGGCTGTGTGAAAACGTTTTTTCGTCCCCAAAAACTGCACGCAACCGGGGAAGATCCGCGTCGACACGACGGTCTGAGCATATTTTTGCTGTATCGAGTCTGGAATCAACCCGGGCGCAACCTCGGACACGCTGAGCGACCTGAACTGGTCACACGATGCGCATAACAGCACGAACTCTCACGCCCGGATTGCCGCCAGGAGCGGCTTGATGCCGACGATGTTCATTACGCGCGTGAGGTTGTAGGCGAGTACG
>NZ_JARVWW010000068.1 GCF_029846715.1 Bradyrhizobium nivariense | reverse complement strand
TCCAAAACCCGGTCGGCTTCAAATCGGAATGCCGGCCGGTTTCATTTCGGAATCGTGGCCGGCTTCAAATCGGAACGGTGGCCGGCTTCAAGTCGGAACACCCGGCCGGAATAAATCGGAATCCGCAGATAATCTGAATGCGGGATAGCATCGATGACAAAATGGCTCACTATTCCCGCGACGAAGGCTAACGCAGGCTGATCGGGAATGAGGCTGGCTATGGCCCCGCCTACGATAGCGTGAGTGCTCAGGATCATTTGGACTGACCTTCGTGACGCCGGCCGCATGATATCTGGCCGGACATCTCAACGCCACGGATTACATCTCAACGCTGACGCTTTGAAGGGCGCGTTCCAGCGCGTACAACCTCCTACCAAGTTCGTTGTCAAACTCGCGAATGTTATTGCCGTAGCCGGCCGCAAGCTACGGCGTCTTGGGGCAGGCGAGGGTCTGGATATTGGCGATCCTCTTTCGTCCCCTGTGTTCGCAGTGAGGCACCTTACCAAACACGGTTCGAGCGCTGGGGTTGACCTATCCAGGACGGCGGCCGGAGGGTGACTGGTTGGCCGCGAACTATGCGCCAAGCCTCCGTCGAGAAGGAGGACAGGCCGCAAGACACATGACCCCCCAGATGAACAGCGTCGGAGGGAGCAAGTGGTCGCAAAAAAGGAAGATCCGGATTTGCTAAGACCCTCCCGCATTTCCGGCACTTCACTCAGGAGGCTTTGGCCTCGACGATCTTTTGTTTGGCCTCGCGATCGAGCTTTTTCTGGGTCTTTAGCCAGAAGAGGCGCCGAAGGGCGCGATCCATCTGCGCTTCGAGTCGTTCTTCGACAGCCAAGTCCTCCAGCATTTTGTCGGGTGCTAAAAGTTCGGCCGCAGCCGTGAGGTAACCGTCTGGATCCGGACGGCGCTCGCGAACCTTTGGCAGGAGCACTCCGTCTACTTCCTTCTTGATCGCAATGATCCAATGGTGAGGTTCGTCGTACTTCTCCCGCCGCACGTGCGTTCGAAGATGATTTCTGTACTCTTCAGGCAGACATCCAATGGCGCACTCGACGAGGCGAGGGGAGGCGTCTAGCGTAAGGAAAGAGCTAAAGCTCAGGAGGCGCTCATAATCATCTCGTGGCAAGTTGGGCTGCTCGGAGGATGAATTCTCTAGAATAGCCTTTGCCCTCTCAATGCGGTTCGCTACTAGCGGGATCGGCCGCTGGTCGAACACGCGATTTTGCGGCTGCAGCAGGGCGGCCCTCGTCTCCACGTTTCGCCGATCGCGCAGGCGCTGCTTGCGCCAGGTGGCCGTCAAGATGTCTCGCACACACTCTTCTTGCAAGACACCTTCGGGTTCGAACTCTTCCGATAGCTGCTGGTGGAGCTGCTCGTATGCAGCAGGATCTTCCCAGGGCAACAACTCGATTTTAGCGAAAGCGCCGTGCTTGAGCGCAGTAGGCAGCCGACGGCGCTGTGATGTGACCGCCGACGCAGACTTGCTCAGTTTTGGACGCACGGAAATGCCCCTCTTCAGTTTCTCTAAAAAGCCGACGCTATTTCGACCCAGCAACATAGCTGATTCTCGGCAGACCAAGGACAAGCGATGGCCTTTCCACAGGGCGCGTGGGGCGGAGCCCGACGGGTACAGACGAACGTCTCAGCCTCGTTCGCGGTTACCCGAACAGTTCCCGTGCGCTCAGGGAGGCCGCCTCACGCGGCTTCCAGAATTGCCTGATGCTGGACATGCTCGGTAATGTCGCCGAGTTCGGCAATTCCAACGTGTTCATGGCGAAAGAGGGGGTTGTTTATACGCCGGCGCCGAATGGCACGTTCCTGAACGGAATCACGCGGCAGCGCGTGATCGAACTTTTGCGCGGTGACGGCATCTCGGTGTTGGATGCAACGCTGCGCTATGCCGATTTCGTCACCGCGGACGAGATCTTTTCGACCGGAAATTTCGCCAAGGTCGCGCCCGTGATCCGGATCGACGGCCGGCAACTGTTGCCCGGGCGCTTTTATGCGCGTGCACGAAAGCTGTATTGGGATTTCGCACACGAGGTGAAGCTCGCGGCCTGAACCGATCCGCCGGGACCGCTTTTCATCAATGCTTTATCGCTTGGCTGTTGCGCGCACGAATGGATCGACGGGAGCGGCTCCGTCCACCCCGAACTGGCGCTGAAATTCTGCTGCCCGCTGGACATTTCATGGCGCGATCGGACTTGCGAGCGGCCCTTGGACGGATCGGGATAGGCGCGCAATCGCAAGCAATTCCCAAATCGGAGGATGATGAAGCGAACACTCTTTCCGTTCTGTGCTGCCCTGGCCTGTTTCTCAGCAGCGATAACTCTGAACTCGTCCAGCGCGAATGCGGTGTCTGGCGTGGCCTGACCGCACCAAACCAACATTGACTACCCCGCCTACACGATCATCAAGGAGGCTCCGCCAAGCCGCTGCCAGTGTATAGAGGGCAAGGGATATTGGGTCCGGCACGGCATGAACTAGACGGATCCGCTCGCGCATCACTCTACGGTCTGCCAGCGCTGCGCCGATTGGCAAACATGGTGCACATCCGATGACGGCGCCAGTCTCGAGATCACCTGCATCGCGACAGACAGCAAAGCTCAGAGATACGAGCTGACGTTCGAGTCGGATGGTACGTCCGCCGCGTGAGGCAACCGGCTGCCACCCTTCAGGTGTCAGATGAGCCATGATCCCTGAAGTTTGTGTACGGCTTTTTGAGATAGGCCTAGCCTTTTCGCAAATTTAACCTTGGATCCTCAATCGCCGGTTATTTACCTCCCCGTACTTATACGGGCCGCCACCTGAGGCCGACGTTTGCCGGAAATTCCGAGTTACCGCTGGAAAAAATTCCAGTCACCGCTACGCTCGGTGGTAGGATTGCCAGATGACAGGCCTATGCTGATCGACCATCGCGCGGGTCGCACGCAGCTGACGCGGCGCGATGCAAGGCACTCTTCCATCATCAAACTTCAATGATTTCGGGGAGCGAATTCCAGAAGAGGACGTTGCAGCATGATCGCAGATATCATCCTTATCGCTTGTATGCTGTCAATAGCGGTCGTTGCCGTTCTAGTTGAGGGGCGATGATCGCCTCTCGATGAGACCAGAGTTTTAAGCCCAGCGTGTCCGGCCAGAGAGCATCACCGCAAAATGAAAATGCGGATACCGATCACATATTGGCGACTGAATCGGGTGGACCTGACCCGGTGCTCCCAAGCGCAGCCGAGACGTCGGAGGATCAGACATGCGCACGCACCAGGCTAGTCATGTTGGCCTCGCTTGGTGCCGGGACCGCCATTGCCGGCCCTGCTTCTCCGATCTCGTATGATTACTCTTGGTGTCAAGGGAGGAGCCCTCATCAGGCTGCTGAGTGCGTCATCGTGATTCAACGGAGAAGGCCTCTTCCCAATAGCCAACATGCGCCGCACATGTACCGCTCAATTCAATCGATTGCTTGAAAGAACCCAGTTCTGGCGTCCGAATCAATTCGAGTGATTCTTGTATCTCATTGATCAAGGCAATTTGTTAGAGGCTCTGTCTATGTCAGTCAGAACATTGGAGGTGGTGCAATCTTCAGCGAGGAAACGGACGAGGTACACGCGCTACATCATCGTGGGGTTGACTATCGTTCTCATCCTCATGACCGGCTGGCTCTCCCGTTGGGAAGTCGGGCAAAAGAGGCCTCTTCTCGACTTTGACGCGTTTTACATCGTCGCGCAAAGAGTCTGGCTTGGCGATGCCGAGCAGGCCTACCATCTTGACCGCTTCACAAAGCTGCAGATGGATGCAGTTGGGGGCAAGATTGACGTCCTGCATTGGACATATCCACCCCAGTTCGATCTGTTGGTCGCACCCTTAGCGCTTATTCCCGTCGGCGCCGCATACTTCCTGTTTATCGCAGCCACCCTCGCGTTTTATCTCCTGACGCTAAGGGCAATAGCGAAAGGTTGTTTCGCGCTGGTGGTGATTCTGCTTTCACCAGCACTGTTCCTCACGCTTGCCTGCGGTCAGAACGGCTTTCTGACCGGGGGCCTCATAGGCCTTGCGTGTCTGACCATCGAACGACGGCAGCTCCTCGCCGGATTGAGCCTTGGCCTGATGGTAATCAAGCCGCACCTTGCGGTTGCGATCGCAGTTTATGCGCTACTCGCACGCCGCTGGATCGCCGTCGTCACGGCAACGGCCGTAATCCTCTTGAGTGCGATCCTCTGCACGTTGTTGCTGGGGCCTCAGATCTGGAGCGCGTTTCTAGGAAGCGTGCAAGACTCCAGCGCTCTTCTCGAGCGCGGAGGGTTTGCGTTGTTTCGCTCGATTTCTGTCTATGCTGTACTGCGAACAGCCGGTCTTTCCCCCTCGCTGGCTTTTCTGAGCCAACTCGTCGTTGCCGTGTTCGCCCTCTCGGTTGTCGCCCTCGCGATCTACCGCAACCTGCCGGCGCGCTGGTCCCTGGGCTTGGCAGCCATCGCCTCGGTGTTGATCAGCCCATACGCCTACGACTACGACCTGCCAATCCTCGGTGTAGGCATGGCCCTTTTGCTGCCCGATCTCACACGTCTCGCAAGCGAGCTCGAGCGCGTCGCTATATACAGCCTGATGCTCATTTCAGGATTCTACGGTTTGCTTCAGGTTTTGCGACTGAGCCTCCAGTACGGGGCAGGTGCGATTGAGCACCCCGTCCCGGCCTTCAGCGGTTTTGCCCTTCTCGTTCTTCTCGGGCTCACGCTTCGAGTTTTGTTGCGAGGCGCCGGCGAGCTTCGCCTTGAGGTTCAGCGGGCGCCAATTCAAACAATCGAGCGGTAACGGGGATTTCGAAGCCGGTACTCCCGGGGCGAATTCGCTTGCCATGATAGCAGGCCACCCTGAGGCCAGCGCCGGTCGAAAGTGTGCCTCAAATCAACGGGCATTGATTGTGTCTGCGAAGCCGTGCACCGCTCGCGTGTCGCGTATCATCCCAATATTTTCTTGCCCGTATTCATACGGAACGCAATTCCGAGTTACCTCCGGAAATCCGAGCCGCCTTTCGCATCAGACACTATAAATGTGCAGTTGGCACCGGCGTTGTCCGCCAACGGCATTCGGGCAAATTCATCTTCAGAGAAGGGGTTATTTCCATGTTGAAATACTACATCAGGACCACCGAAGCGTTGAAGCGTCTGCGCGCTGCCCAGGACGGCGTGGTGTCGTTCGAGTACGTGATCGTCGCCGCTTGTATCGTCGCCGCAGTGGCTGCTGCATTCGGTGCTGGTGGTACCGGCCCTATCGCCACTGCGCTGACCAATGCGATCACGGCGATCGCTGCGAAGGTCACCTCTGCCGTCGCCTGACGCGGCTCCTCGCGGGGGGCATTGCACCGTGCCCCCCGCCTCATTTTGCAATCGATGAGTTGGATTGCCACAGCTTAGCAGGAGGGAGTGTTCCTATGTTGCAGTATTACATCAAGGCTACCCAGGCACTGAAGCGTCTGAGAGAGGACAAGGACGGCGTTGTGTCGTTCGAATACGTGATCGTCGCCGCTTGTATCGTTGCCGCAGTGGCTGCTGCGTTCGGTGCTGCTGGTACTGGTCCCATCTTCGACGCGCTGACGAGTGCGATCACGGCTATCGCCGCCAAGGTTACCTCTGCCGTCGCCTAACGCGTTCGCCTTGCTTCGGGTGGTGCATTGGACTGTCCCCCCGCCAGCCTGAACGCGATCGACGCCGCTGAGATGACTGCACTCGGAAGTTAACGCGGCCACCTGATTTAGGGGCGCTGGCCGCCGCCTCCTTTAAGGCGTGTATTTGATGAGTTGGATTATTCCCATAACCTCGTTTCTGCAAATCCTGTTGTTGCTGTACGTCGCAACGACCGATATCGCGATACGATTGATCCGAAATGAGATTTGTCTAGCGCTGGCGATCCTCGGGATCGCTGGTCAATTGGCTAACCCAATGCAGGTTGCCCAGTCGCTGATTGTTGCTGCGATCCTGTTCCTGCTGCTGTTCGGCATCTACCAGCTCGGCAAAATTGGCGGTGGCGACGTCAAGTTGCTGCTTGCTCTGGCGATTGGTTTCCCGCTGACCGGCGTAATCCAGTTGTTGACCGTCACCGCACTGGCCGGCGGCGTTCTTGCCCTGGCGCATGTAATGATGCGCCTCCTGCCACACCCCACGCTAGCACCCGCCGGATCGTCGCTCGTGCGCCGCATCTATGCGATCGAGCGTTGGCGCCATTTGCGACACGCACCGCTGCCTTACGGCGTTGCCATAGCGTGCGGTGGCATTTGGACCATTTTCAGCAAAGGATTCTGAAATGTCGTCCGCTTTGCGCGTTTCGATCATCATGGTGTTCCTGCTCGCAACCGCCGCGTTCGGGCTCATTGCCTATAACATGAACCTGCCGACACCGGTCCCGGTGGAGATCGGCGAGAAGGCGCCGACGCCGACGGCTGCGACTGTCGGGTACTTTGTTGCGGTGCGTCCGCTCCCGAGAGGTACGTTGGCCCGCGAAGAAGACTTCACGATACGCTCGGTGCCGCCGGAGCGTGTGCCGGCAGGGGCGATCCTTGAAACACTCGACTCCAAGGTCGGACTTCCCGGCTCCCTGGTTCGCAAGTTCGTCGACGCCGGCAGTCCCATCACATTGCAGGATATACTGCGCCCGCGAGATCGGGGTTTCCTCGCCAGCGTCCTGGCACCCGATAGCCGTGCCATCAGCATCAAGGTTGACGAGGAGTCCGGCGTCTCAGGCCTGATCCGGCCGGGTGATTATGTCGACGTCGTGTTGACCCAGGTCTTCGAGAAGGCAGATCCCGCGCGTCGCGCCCTGAGCGAGACCGTTCTGCGCAATGTTCGGGTCATCGCAATCGATCAGGAAATTGCGCAAGGGGGCCGAGCCATTAGCGCCGTGGTGGGTAAGCTTGCGCAAACGGTGTCTTTGGAGCTTGCGCCGGACCAGGTCAAGAAGATCACGGTCGGAAAGCAACTCGGAACGCTCTCTCTCGCCATACGGTCGGCAGTCGATCAGTGGGACAAAGCGGACGCCGGCGCGATGTCCAGCTGCGACGTATCGCCGGAGCTCGCCCGCCAGAATGCAGTTGCCGGCCAGACGATATCGGTGGCGATTCATTCCGGCGGTGAGGTCAAGCAATACTCGGTCAGGAAACAGATCGCGGACGGTATCGACGCTATCGCTGGCTGCGAGGGATCGCCGGCGGTTGTCCGCCAAACCGAAACAACGATTGGCTACGCAGGCAAGTTGCTGGAGAAACGTTGATGAGCATGGTCGTTGTCAGTCCGCCTGAAGAAACTCCATCTGTTGCAACGCGCGACCGCATCGTCTGTTTCGTAAATGACGAGCTTAGTGCTGCGGCTCTGCGCAAGGGCCTCGAAGGTAGCAACCTGTCGATCAGGCGCGGCACGATCCGTCATGCCATAAGGATGCTCGAAACAGACAGCAATCTATCGGCGTTGGTGGCGGACATTAGCGACATCGATGATCCATTTACCGAGCTGGAGAGGCTGGCGAGCGTCTGCCCGCCCGATGTCCGGGTGGCTCTGATCGGTGAGAGCAGGGAGATCACCTTCTACCGCGAGCTGATGGAGATCGGCTTGACGGAGTATCTCCCGAGGCCGCTCACGCGGGACATGGTGCTGGACCAGCTGCGCCCGAAGCTGCTTGGCGATGTGGGGCTCAGTCAGCCCGATCGTGGCGGGCATGTGATCTCGATCTGCGGGGCGCAGGGCGGCGCCGGAGCGACGAGTATCGCCATCAACCTCGCGCTGCAACTGGCCGAGACGACCAAAGCCAAGGTCGCGCTGCTCGACCTTCATCTGCAAGGCGGGGAAACGGCAGTGATGTTGGGTGTTCAGCCTGGGCCGGGGCTGCGCATCGCTCTGGAAAACCCGATGCGGGCGGACACGTTGTTCCTCGAACGCGCGGCAATTGATGTCAACGAGCGGGTTTGCCTGATCTCCGCGGATGAGGAATTGGATGCGCAGCTGGACATCACTGAAGCGGGAGTGAGGCACGTGCTGGGTCTGCTCCGCCAACGGTTCAACTACATCGTTGTCGATGTGCCAGTCCCGTTCCCGCCATCGATACATCCGGTAATCAAGCTCTCTCGTCACGTTCTGGTGCTGCTGGAAGCCGAGGTGACCGGACTTCGCAATGCCCATGCACTGCGCGCCGCCGTCACCAACATCGCCGGCAAGGATCGGGTCTTTACCTTGCTCAACCGCGCCGATCGTGCCGGGGGCCTTCCCAGGGCCACGATTGTCAAGGCCCTGGGCGCGGAGCCCGACATGGTGATTCCCGATCTCGGGAAGGGGATGACCCAGGCGGTCAATCTCGGAATTCCAGCTCTCAAGCACGTATCAGGACTGCGGCGTCACCTCGCCCCGATTGTACGGGAGATCACGGGGGTCGGCGCCGAGCGGAAGGGTCGGTTGAGGAGGCTGCTTGGGTTATGAAGAGATTTGGTAGGCGCGAAGACGACACGCCAGCTCGTTTGCCTGCATTGACGCCAAGCTTGCCGGCATCTGCGCCGCGGCGCGACGAACCTTCGATTCAGCGGCCGTTGATGCCAGCTTCGCTGCGCGAACGCGTCATCGAGCAGATCGAGCCCGCGGCAGCCGCAGCCGTTTCACGCGATGTTCTTCGGCGGCAGATCGAGGAAATTATCCACGGAATCGCCAACCAGGATCGGCTCGAACTGTCGGGACGCGAGCAGCTTCTGCTGGCGGACGAGATTGCGGACGACATGACCGGCTACGGGCCGCTCCGTCCGCTTCTTCTGGATCAAACAATCAACGACATCATGGTCAACGGACCGAGCAACATTTACGTTGAGCGAAGCGGCAAGCTGGAGCGGGTCGCGGTGCGATTTCGCGACAACGATCACATCGCGTCCGTCGCACAGAAGATTGCAGCGCAGGTCGGCCGGCGTGTCGACGAATCCAGTCCGATGGTGGATTGCCGCCTGCCGGACGGCAGCCGCGTCAACATCATCTTTCCTCCGCTGTCGATCCATGGTCCCTGCATTTCGATCCGGAAATTCCCAAGTCATCGTTTGGATATGGCCGGGATGATCGAAAACGGGTCAATGACCGCGCCGATGGGACAGTTGCTGGAGATCGCCGCGCGGTCTCGGCTCAATATCCTGGTCTCGGGCGGTACCGGCTCCGGCAAGACGACGATGTTGAACGCGATGAGCCAGTTCATTGATCACAGCGAGCGCGTTGTCACGATCGAGGATGCGGCTGAGCTGCAACTTCAGCAGCCGCACGTCATCAGCCTGGAGACGCGGCCCCCGAGCATCGAGGGCACTGGGCTGGTGACGCAACGCGATCTATTGTGGAACGCCCTGCGCATGCGTCCTGACCGGATCATCGTAGGCGAGGTACGCGGTGCCGAAGCGTTTGACATGCTGCAAGCGATGAACACCGGCCATGACGGTTCGATCTCCACGGTGCATGCCAACAGCACCCGGGATGCGCTCACCCGCATCGAGAACATGGTGCAGATGGGCCAGGTCAACCTACCGACGCGGGCAATTCGAAGTCAGATCGTCGCGGCGCTGGATATTATCGTACAAATCGAGCGCATGCGGGATGGACAGCGCCGTATCGTCCAGATCAGCGAAGTGATCGGCCTCGAAGGCGATGTGATCACCACCAATGACATCGCATCGTTTCAGTACCAGGACGAGGACGTTCACGGGCGGATATCGGGCATCTACAGATCCACCCACGCAATCCCGAAGTTCAAGAGCCGTCTTGTCTATTACGGACTTGATCGCGCCTGGGCCGAGGCCATGAGGCAGATATGATTCCGTCGTTTGTGATTATCACTGTCCTGATGCTCCTGCTGTGTGCATCGGCCATATCGTTGTGGCTCGACGCCAGAGAACAACGCATGGATCGTCAGCTAACGATCGCGCTGCCAGCCTCACACGCGGCCAGCCTGATTTCCATTCGTCGTTCGGCGACCGGGTCCCGCTCGCAATTTCTCCACCGGATGACCAATTACAAGCCCGTGGTCGTATACGCCTGGCACCCGGCCTACACGCTGCTTGCCGGCGTCCTCGCTGCAACAGCAGTCTTTTATGTTAATCGCCTGCTTGAGTTTTCCATCCTGTACGTGTCCATCGCGGCTGCAATTGTAGCCGTCCTGGTGGTGCGCGGGCTATTTGGATGGCAGCAACGTCGCTTCGCCAATCAACTTTTTCGACAGCTGCCTGACACCATCCAACTGGTGACGAGCACTGTTCGATCTGGGCTGCCCGTGAACGAGGCATTTCGCACCATCGCGCGCGAGATGCCGCAGCCGACCGCCGGGCAATTTGCGATGGTATGCAGCGAATTGAATCTTGGGAGACCTCCGGAGGAGGCTGTAGAAGCTATCTATCGGCGAACGCAGGTCGCCGAGTATGCGATGTTTGCGGTGACACTGGCAGTCCAGTTGAAGTCAGGCGGCAGTTTGGCCGAAACCTTGCAGACACTCGGAGAGACCGTGAGTCAGCGTGTTGCGCTGGCTGCGCGCGCGAAGGCTCTGGCAGGAGAGGTGATCTTCTCCTCACGCGCGCTTTCGCTCTCGCCCCTCATCATCGGTGGATTGCTGTACTGGATCAACCCGACCACCGTGAATTTGCTGTTCCACGATGCGACCGGAAACATGCTCCTGGCTTACGCTGTAGGATCAGTGCTTGTCGGGCACCTGGTGATACGCTGGATGATCAGAAGGGAAACGGCACTATGACCGCCGGTCTTAGTTTGGTGGCCCTCGCGATAGCAGCTGCGACTGCGACCTTCGTGTTGATCATCCGCGAAATACACCTTCGTACACTGGACGCGCGGGTGTCGAATGCCGTGATGGGCGTTCCTGGCCAGGCGACGTCATCCCAGGACATGATCGGTTGGATTTCATCGATCGGGACGCGGTATCGGCGCTTCTATGCCGAGGAAAATCTGGACCAGCTGCGAACCGTCCTTCAGTCATCGGGCTTCAATCATTATCGGACGTTGCCGATCTGGATTGGCGTCAAGACGGTCAGCATGTTCTCGTTCCCGATTCTTGCCCTGCTCGTTGCGCAGCTTTCGGGGAAGGATCCGATGGACATGCTGATCTTCACGCTGTTCGGCGTGGTGTTCGGAATCATGGGGCCGCGGTTGATTCTGTGGATGCTGAAACGACGGTTCGATGCGGCGATTCGGCTGGGCACGCCGGATACCATCGATTTGCTGGTCGTGTGCAGCGAGGCCGGAATGGGCCTGGAGAGCGGGCTGGAGCGCGTCGCGGAAGAGATGGGCGCCTCAAATCCAGCAATGGCCGGGGTCTTGCGCGATCTTCTCGATGATCTCCGGATCGCACCGAATCGCGCCGAGGCATTCGAGAAACTAGGGTCTATCTCGGATGGACTGCGCCGCTTCGGCACCATGGTCAGCCAAAGCCTGCAATACGGCACGCCGTTGGGCCAGGCCCTGCGCGGTATCGCCGTGGACCTCCGTCAGGAACGGATTACCAAGCTGGAAGAAAGAGCGCACAAGCTCGGCGCCAAGCTGACCATTCCGATGGTACTGTTCCTGCTTCCAGCCATGTTCGTCATCTTGGGTGCGAGCCCGTTTCTGCACCTCATTCGTTCGTTCAAGCAGATCTAGGCACGGGATAGGAGACCATGAGCACGGTTCGCGCCTGTCGAGCTAGGCCAATGAGCCGCAAAGCGCCTTTCCTCAGGGATCAGCGTGGCGCAGTCGCGTTCGAGATGACCATTGTCTACCTTTTCCTGATCATGAGTCTGCTTCTGCCGCTTGCCGACGTTGCGATCGTCGGCTTCCAATACATATCCGCGTGGGAGGCATTGCGGGCCTTCGGGCAGTCCATCCAGTATTCCCCGCCAGCTGACGTGACGAACGCGTCGAGTTGGACGACGGCCGCAGTCGCCAAGGCTGACTCCAAGTATCCCATCTCCAATTTCCTACTCGTTTGTGGTGACAGCAACGTTGTCTGTTCCGCTGCCAATACAGCGTCGCCCAAGTATTATTCTTACACGACATCAGTCACGCTGACGCCCATGGTGTTGCGTTCGGTGTTGTGCACGAGCGGCGCCGGCAATCCTTGCACGTACACGCTGCCTTACTCGGAACGGTTTCAATAGGGTATTCCATGCGCAATTCGCTCCGCAGCCGTCGAGGTTCGGTCGCATTCGCAACCGTCGTCGCCCTGGTGCCGCTGATCGGAGCGATGGCACTCGGGGCCGAGACAGGATCGTGGTACGTCACCAAGCAACACGCGCAGAATGCCGCTGATGCGGCGGCTTATTCGGGCGGCGTCCAGCAGGCATGCTTGAACTCGCCACCCTGCGCGGTCTCAAATACGGTGGACTATCGTGCCAAGCAATTTGCGGCACAGCACTCCTTCTGCAACGGGGGCGACACTACCGCTTATCCCGGCTCGCGGTGTCTTGGCAGCCTTCCGAGTGGAACCACGCAGACCGTCCAGATCGCTTCGGTCTCGTCGTGGAAGGGGGCCAGCGGAAATTTCGTTCAGGCGAGCGTAAGCCAGCAACAGCCAACGTACCTGGCCGCCGTGCTTGGTTTATCGACAGTCAATATAGGCGCGACCGCG
Source organism: Bradyrhizobium nivariense (assembly GCF_029846715.1). Taxonomy (GTDB): domain Bacteria; phylum Pseudomonadota; class Alphaproteobacteria; order Rhizobiales; family Xanthobacteraceae; genus Bradyrhizobium. The sequence continues at coordinate 11,200 of NZ_JARVWW010000068.1, read as the reverse complement.
ACTGCTGAGGTCAAAACGTTCAATCCGCCACCCTGTGCCTTGGCGTTGGGAGGCCCTATCAGTTTCCAAGGCAACGCGAGCGTCAATGCGCCGGGTTGCAGCGTGGCGTCGAACAGTTCGGCCAACAATGCACTGAATTTCACTGGAAATGCGAGCATTAATGTCGGCGCCCTATATTCTTCCGGCGGCTGTACGAGTGCGGGCAACACCTCCTCGATCTGCAGCAGGGCGTTCATCGATATGCCCGCGGTCATCAACCCCTTCTCCGTGCTTGACGGGGTTTCGATCCCGACGCTCTCGAACTGCAGCGGTGGTCAGCTGACCGCCTATGCCGCGACAACTCCGTGCAAGAACAACAACGTGAGCGTGGCGGGGAACAAGACGATCACGCTAAGCGGTGTTTACTTCATTTCTGGAACGCTGAGTCTAACGGGTAACATTTCTATGTCGGGGACGGCGCTGTTGATTCTCCTGCCTGGCACAAGCATCAGCCTGGCCGGAAATAGCACCATCAGTATCATTAATCCTTCCTCGCTGACGACCTCACAGCTCCCATCCACTCTTCAGCCGTATGCCAACCTGTTGGCCAACATGGCGATCTACGATCGGAGTAGCCTTCCAATATCCACTGCAGGTAACACCAACATCGCCTTCAATGGCACCATCTACGCGCCAAATGCGTCAGTGACGTTTCAGGGCAACCCGAGTGTCGGTGTAAGTAATTGCCGTCAGCTCATAGCTGCCTCGATCGGGTTCATTGGCAACGCTAACGCGGCGTTCAGCAACAATGGCTGCTCGGCGTCAGCGAAGCCGGTGGCGCAGTATGTGCGTTTGGTGCCCTCATGACAAAGCTCGATGACAGCAACGCTGTCTGCTCCTGCACGTACACACTGCGTTACTCGGAACGGTTTCAATAGGAGTATCCCATGCGCAACTTGCTCCGCAGCCGTCGAGGTTCCGTCGCATTCGCAACCGTCGTTGCCCTGGTGCCGCTGATCGGAGCGCTTGCACTGGGGGGCGAGGCGGGATCGTGGTACGTCACCAAGCAACACGCGCAGAATGCCGCCGATGCGGCAGCTTATTCGGGCGGCCTGCGGCTTGCGTGCTCGGTCGCCGGAGGTGTTGGCTGTGACACCGCGCAAGACTACGTCTACCGTGGCAAGCAATTTGCGGCACAGAACTCGTTCTGCAACGCGGGCGACACCAGCTATCCCGGCTCCCGGTGTCCTACCAATCTTCCGAGTGGAACCACGCAGACGGTCCAGATCGCCTCTCTCGCCTCATGGAATGGGACCAGCGGCAACTTCGTTCAGGCGACTGTTAGTCAGCAACAACCTGCGTACCTGGCAAAAGTGCTTGGCATGTCCACCGTCACCATAAACGCGACAGCCGTCGCCGAAGTTCAAAATCCGATAAAGCCGTGTGTGCTGGCATTGGGCGGACCAATAATCTTCCAGGACAACCATGGCCCCGCTTGCGGATTTGCGTCAAACTTTGCTGGCCCAGGGGCGATCGACTTCACACAGGTCTCGGGATCGCCTGTAGGTATTGGACTAAGCACAGCAGTGGGTGGCTGCGCGGGTCCTGCTGCGTTATGTGCAATTGTCAGGCCCTACTCCCAGCCGGTGGCTGATCCGTATACTGCCCTGAATGCTGCTCTCAGCACTCTAAATTTGCCAGCATGTGTAGGATCGGCACCAGTCGCTTATACGACAGCGACACCTTGTGCGAACAAGAATTTCAATTCCAGTCAGCCATATACTCTGAGTGGGACGTATTTCTTTTCAGGTACCGAGTTTACCATGAAAGGATCAGCAAATTTTACAACCGTTGCGACTGGTGCGACCATCATCTTGCTGCCGGGCGCGACTACCGGGAAGAGCGATCATCTAACCCTGACGATCAAAGCGCCCAACGCAACGCCGGCCGCGCTACCAGCCTCGTTGCAACCGTATGCGGCTCTGATTGGAGCGACGGCGATCTATAACACTGAGACGGATGCTCAGAAGTTCAAAGGATCGACCAACATCACGGTCAACAATGGCATCCAGTACTATCCAAATCAGACATTTGACTTTTCGGGCAACCCCAACATGAACATCAACGGTTGCTCGGAATTGATAGCGAAGAAGATCACGCTCGAAGGCAGCATGAGTTTCACCCAAAACGGCTGCCCGCAGTCTGCGAAACCCCTTTCTCAGGTCGTTAAGCTGGTGCAGTGACATGCGTATATGCGGCGTTGGTGCATCAATGATGAGAAAGCTCGATCAGCGCGGCACCGCGGCGCTGGAATTTTGCCTCGTCGCCGTGCCGCTTTTCACATTGATGTTCGCAATTTTCGATTTCGGCCGATATGCGATCACGATGCAATCGCTGCGAACGCTCTCGGATGCCGGTGCCCGGGCAATCATGATCGGCTGCTACACCGATGCCGCGATTGCCAAGACCTCTCCTAGCTGCTCTGGCGACCCCCTGTCCGATGCGCAAAAACAAAATGCTGCCCCCTACCTGTACATGAATGGCGGTTCCACACCGACGGTGAGCGTGCCGGCGACCGCAAGCTCTCCTATCACTGTCACCGCATCTCAGCCGGGCTTCACCATGATCATGCCGATCTGGGGCACCTCATTGAACGCGCCGAGCGCGTCCACCAAAATTCCGTTCTAGCGGGAGTCAGTCTGGGCGCGGCCGAACGACGTTAAGCGGCCGACGCAGGTCCCGGATGTCGGAACAGATTTGCCGAAAACCGATATGGCGCTTGCCGAGCGGAGCGGCAGCGGGAACCCGTCAGCGGTTTCGCTGGCAGGATAGTTCCGGGCAGGCAGAGAAAGTGGTGCTCGCTGGCAACATCGGAAAGTTTTCTCTGCTGTTGCGGCAGTGCGGTAAGCCTCTCTTCTTGCAAGGAAGTGGAATGAGGGATGTGATGTTGGAAACATGAAATAACGATTTGTAATGGGATGGGTTGTAAGCTCTGCGACGTGGTGCGCAGAGGGGAACTCTTGGGGAATATCGAGCACGTAGATTTGCGGGGATAGCCGTGAATCGCGGTGGGGGGACTCGAATGGGTGGCGGTCGCGTTTCAGCTAAAGCGGTAGGGAGGCTCCTCGCCTTCGGCGTGATGGGTCTTGGCGTAGCGCTCGCCTTGTTTGGGGCCGCTGACCGCGCGGCGGCCGCAGACCGGCGGGGTTCCTCCGGCGGCGTCTTCGTCAGCGAAATGAACGACGTCCAGCGGGTCACGGTGATCCTCAACAAGTCACGCACGTTCAGGGTCGATACCGCTTTTTCGACCATTGTCGCGGGCTCCCCTGACATCGTCGACGTGAAGTCGCTGAGCGACCACATGATCTATGTCCAGGGCAAGCAGACCGGCACCACCAACGTCATCCTGTTCGACTCTTCGATGAAGCAGATCGGCGTCCTCGATGTCGAGGTCGTGATCGATACCCGCAATCTCGAGCAGAACATCAGGGCCGGCACCGGCATGCAGGGTATTCGCGTCTCGGCCTCCGAGGGTCAGGTGGTGCTCCGCGGGACCGCCGCCGACGCAGTTGCGGCCGAGCGGGCCATGGCAATGGCCACCAGCACTTTTGCGAAAGGCACCGTCGTGAACGCGATGAGCGTCGCGGCGCCGCAGCAGGTGATGCTGGAGGTGCGTTTTCTCGAGGTCGGCCGGGAGGCCGGTCGAGACCTCGGCGTGAACCTTTCTGCGGCGAACGCCAACGGCACTAACATCGGTAACACCGGGATAGGTAGTGTGACCGCCGCCGGTCGAACACCGATCGGTGGCATCAACACCAACAACGGTCCCCTCGGTGCTGGCGGGGGAGCTGTCGGTAGTGCCCCGACAGGTAGCCTTCCTGTACTCGGAACGGTGGGGACGCTGTTGGGGACCGCGGGCGGTATAGCACCTGCCCCGTTCGGAAGCTTGCTGACCAGTCTCATTCGCACCAGCAACGGCGGCTCAGTGGACATGCTGATCACCGCATTGGAAACAAAAGGATTGGCGCGTCGACTAGCGGAGCCGAATTTGACCACGCTGTCTGGCGATGCCGCCCGCTTCCTGGCCGGCGGTGAATTTCCTGTGCCGATCCCAAACACGACGACGAACGGCTTTCCCACTGTCACCATCGACTACAAGAAGTTCGGTGTCGAGCTGGCCTTCGTGCCCACGGTGCTCTCTCGCGGCGTGATCAATCTTCGGGTCGAGCCGTCGGTCAGCGAGCTTGATTTCGCCAATGCGGTGACGATTCAGGGGACGACAGTTCCAGCGCTGACTCGCCGCGACGCGCGCACCACGGTCGAATTGCGCGACGGCCAGAGTTTTGCCATCGCCGGATTGCTGCAGACCCGCAACCGTCAGGACGTTTCGCAATTGCCCTGGATTGGCTCGGTGCCGGTGCTTGGAGCCTTGTTCAGCAGCAAGTCCTACCTGCAGCAGGAAACGGATCTGGTCATCATCGTGACGCCGCACCTGGTTGCGCCAGCGGTGCCCGGTCAGCAACTGGCGTCTCCGCTCGACTCCCGCCTTCCGGCCAACGACGTCGATTTCTTCCTCAATGGCCAGATGGAAGTCCGCAAGCGTTACAATGACTACGTCAACTCCGGTGGCGACGTGAAGGGCCCGTACGGCCACATCATCGCTCCTGAGCTCAGGAGGCCCGTTCCGCCCCCGGCCGCCGCCGCCGACCAGCCAGTCGTAAAGACCCTCAACTAGGAGCGAGAGATGGCCAAACGGTATCTGGTTCTGTTCGCGCCCTTGCTGCTCGGGGGATGTTACGGCCTCGCCGGTCATGACGAGATGGACCGCTACTTCCAGCGTTCCGATACCATCACCATGACCGCCGGCGATGCCAAGCAGGTCAACGCCGTCACCCATACGATCCATCCATGGCCGCGAAATGTCGGTGACCGCAGGATTGCGTACGACGCTCGGCGCGTTGGCGCCGCCGTGACGCGCTATGGTGCCACTAGGCGGCCAGTGGATCAGCTTCCCGACATTGGCGAGGGTGGGAAAGCAATGGGCCAAGCTCCTCCCGTCACCACCCAACAGATTATTACCACCGATCAGACTATCAACCAGACCATTAACGGAAATGGACCGGGACCAGGCAAGTAACAGTGTCTCAGCCTCGAAGCTGGAGCGCGCTGACTTGTTACTATCCGACAACAGGTCTTGCGACCTGTTGTTGGCGGGCGATTGAGCGACTTTCAAGGAGCCCGCTGAGCGGGTAGGGGCAACGGTTATGCGGCGCATCATCTTAATGCTGACCTGTTGCTGGTTGGGGACAGCGCTTGCGGGGTGCGACCAAACATTGAGGGAGGCTGCAATCGTGGCCCCCGTGGATCCGCCGGGCGGAGACCCCGTGCAGGAACCGACCGACGTCAAATATTATCCTTCGGACGAGCCCGTGCGGTTGGGGCTGGAGCATTTCAATCGCGGCAGTTACGGGATTTCACAGCGCTATTTCAAGGACGCCGTCGAGAAATCGCCGAAGGATTTGACGGCCTGGATTGGGCTCGCAGCGAGCTATGATCGGTTGCGTCGTTTTGACCTGGCTGATCAGGCCTATGCCCACGCGATCCGGCTTGGAGGCGAAACTGTTCAGGTCCTGAATGATCAGGGATATTCGTACATGCTGCGCGGCAATCTGAGCGCGGCGCGGCGAAAGTTCGAGAAGGCCTATTCGCTCGATCCGGGCAACCCGGTCATTGCCAATAACCTCGAGCTTCTCAATGGAAGCCGGCGGTTCATCGAGAGGCCACCGAACAACCAGCCTTAAAATTGGTTGCGTAACGACCTGATTTGTTTCTACTTTTATTGCGAAGGCGCGAAAGGAGTCGATCGGGCGGATCGCCTTCCAGCGCCATGGGCAAGATCACGGCGGGCTTTTTGCCCGGCGCCTAACGGCGCGCATGCTCCGCCGGATTAGGCATCACGGAGAACGGTCGTCGGGCATGGACGCAGCAAGCGGCTCCCAGGATCATCGGACCAGCGCTGCGGGCCGGTTCGCAGAGCCTGCAGTAGCCGCCATAGGCGCGGGCCTGAAAGCTTCCGCTGTAGCTGGCCAGATGAAGCGGCCCCGGTCCAGCCGCTCGGCGTAGAGCGACAGTCCAACCCCGTCGTGCCAAAGTGCTTCGATGAGCGTGCCGGCGCGACCACGGAACACAAAGACGTCGCCGGAAAAAGGATTCTCGCCCGAGGCCCTCCTGCACCCGCAACGCCAAGCCCTGCATGCCTTTGCGCATGTCAGGGGGGCCGGTCACGATCCAGATTCTCGCGCCGGCTGCGATCGGGATCATCGCTGCTCCAGAAGGTCCTACCCGCGAGACAACGCGGCCATATCAATGCCGGCGTCCACAACCACACGACAGACCTTGCCGACGACGGTCGCCATGCGCCCGCTCGCTGGGGTCCCCAGAACGGTCGGCCGCGCTGGAGCAGAATCCGGCATGACCGTCGCCGGCACAAGGCCAGGCCGAGATTGTTTAATGGCGTTCGCCCAGGTCTCAAACGATCGCCGCAAAGTCAACAGCAGCGAGCGCGAGATCCCATATCGCGGAGTTGTCGATGGGACGGCGCGCGGTGTCTGCAAACTCTTCAAACGATCTTGAACTCCTCTTCATCAGTCCAGCGCCGATGCCGACCAGGCCCAACAATCTCGAACCGTCCAATTTGAGAACTGCAATTATTGCGGTGCATAAGGACTGTTACACAGCACTCGTCTAGTCACCTTATCTTCGGTCGATCAGACGTGTGTGGGCCGTATTCTTACGTGGTCCCCACGGAGTACCCCTTCTGAGTCGTTGCCCCGCCCAAGATTCTTAGCGAGCATCGCGATGCAGAATGGGGCTACGCAATTGCCTGTCTCACGCTTCAGACGAATCGCAGATGGGCTTCCTTGCGCTGATCCACGTTGCGTGCGCTATTTGTTTCCAGCTCATCGTGAATCTATGGCGCGGGCGACTGTCGGGTTCGAGCTCTCAAGAGACGTACCAAAACAAGAAACGTTACTGCAAAATCATAAGCTGTGCGCGGTCGTCGGGAGTCCGAGCACGGAGCAGGAGCAAATGGCGTCGGAGTCTTTTCACAACAGGCCAGAGCTTCTTCTGGCGAAGGCGCGTAGGCGCTGAACGAGCGCTCATTGCCGGTGCTTTCCTGTGAGTTGCTCTTCGAACGCGATCGCACCTGCTCTGCGTCAGAAGAGTGGAGTGTGTTGTGGGCTGCGCTTTATTTGCCTCGAAGTCTTTACTCTCCGTCGGCTGGTTCGAAAGTGAAACTCGCCCCCAGGAAATTTCGGCGTCCGCCCGATCCGTCGCCGATGATCAGCTTACCAATGATCCGCTCGTAACGAGCGATTTACCGGTAGGCAATCACGCGATCCGCTCGAGATGCTGTCGCTACTGGCGGCCATTCCACCTAACCGATCCCAATTCCTTCGCCTCAATCCGTTATAGGGACGCGTCATGACCAAGCGTTCAGAAACCGGATCGATCCAGAGCAGCGCCCCGGCGATCGACGCGCATGCCGCCGCACCCGAATTTAAAATGGAGACCTCTTCCATGACCATTAGCCCCAAGCGCGAGATCGCCTTCATTGACTGCGGAGTCGATGATCTTGCAACGCTGCTTGCCGGTATCCGTCCCGATGTCGAACCGATCCTGCTCTCCAATGATGAACCCGCACCGCGGCAAATGGTGCGCGCGGTTCGGGGCAGGGAAGGGCAGCTCCATAAGATCCATGTGATTGCGCATGGACGATCGGGTGAAGTGAGCTTCGGGGCAGGGCCCCTTTCACTGGATACGATGGGCGAATGCGCCGCGGAGCTTGCCGATGTCGGTCGGATGCTCCGCGATGGCGCCTTTCAGCTGTGGAGCTGCGAGGTCGCACAAGGCGCGCGCGGCATGGCCTTTGTCAATGCATTGGCGCGTGCGACTGGCGCGCGGGTTGCTGCAACATCAGGCGTCGTCGGCTCGGCGGCGCGCGGCGGGCACTGGGAGCTAGAAGTGCGAGCGGATTCGAGTGGCGCGCGCGCGCCGCTGACCGCTTCGGGGATAGACAATTACGGGTGTGTCATGGCGAACAATAACGACAGCACGGGCGTTGACAACATCACGCAGACCTCCGGCAACGACACGATCACAATCACGCTGCAGGCGGATATCCAGGCCAACGATTATTTCAACGGCGGCAACGGCACTGACACTGTTCTGATCTCCAGCGTAACCGGGGTTGCCATTGATATCAGCAGCATGGGGATCAACTCGACGACGGGCTTTCACAACTATGAATCCCTTGCGTTCAACAACACGTCCGGCACTTCGAGCCTGACGCTCAACGCCGCACAAATCGGTACCGGATTGATCTCGAGCTCGTTGGCCGTGACCGGTGCGGGGGGCGTTCAAAACATCACTGTCAATAATGCATCGAACTTCTCGGCGGCGGCTTGGACGTTCTCCAATTGGATCAGCAGCATCGACAACATCTTCATCAATGGCACGGCCGGCAATGACACCATTGTCGGCAGCAGCCAGGCCGATACGATTCATGGCGGTGCCGGCAACGATACCATCACCGGCGGCGGGGGGGCCGATAAGCTGTTCGGCGACGCGGGCAACGATACCTTCCTGATCGCCAATGGCAATTTTGTCGCAGGCGAAGCCATCGACGGTGGCGCCGATAACGACACGATTAGCCTGGCGGGATCGGGCGCGACGGTCGATTTCACCACCGGCTCGGTGGTCAATGTCGAAAACCTGGTTGGCACCAGCGGTAGTGATTCGGTCACGATGACCGGGGCCCAGCTCAATGGCTTCGGTTCGATCAATCTTGGCGGCGGAAGCGACACGCTCAACATCACCTCGACCTCGACGGGACTGAATGCGCTGTCGGATTCGGCGCTGTCAGGCGTCGAGGTGATTTCGGCCGCCGGGGCATCGAGTGGCGTCACCACCAATCTGAGCAATCAGACCGAAGGCTTCACGATCATCGGGAGCAATTTCAGCGACACGATTACGGGCGGCCACGGCGATGACGTGATCTACGGCGGCGGCAACAGCGATGTGCTGTCCGGCGGTGAGGGCAACGATCTGATCTATGGCGGCGCAGGCAACAACACGATTTCAGGCGGCACGGGGAATGACGTGCTCTATGGCGGCACCGGCAACAACACGATTTCCGGCGGCGATGGCAATGACCTGATCATCGGCGGCAACGGCAACGACGTCCTCCATGGCGATGCCGGCGACGATATCATCTATGCCGGCAATGGCGGCGATACCCTCTACGGCGACGCGGGTAATGATCTTCTCATCGGCGGCAACGGCTCCGATACGATCTATGGCGGTGACGGCAACGACCTGATCATCGGCGGGAAAAGCGCGGACACGATCGATGGCGGTGCCGGCAACGACGTCATCCTGGGCACCAACGGCAGCGACATTATCATCGGCGGGTTGGGCAGCGACATACTGTCGGGTGGATCGGGCGCTGACAAGTTTGTCTATCGATCGGCGGCGGAATCGCCGAACTCCGGCTCGCCGGACTTTATAACTGATTTTACCCACGGCAGCGACAAGATCGATTTCACGTCCCTGGCGATTAGCGGATCCGGCGGCACCCTATTCTGGAGCGGCAGCATCGCGGCTGCCCATGGTGTCTGGGTCACGCATACCGGTTCCGGGTGTGACGTCGTCACCAATATCTATGCGGACACGACCGGAGACCTGACGCCCGATTTGCACATCGTGCTGAACGGCAACGTTCCGATCGATCTGTCCGATTTTCTGGGCGTCGGCGCGGCGGTCACGAATCATGCGCCGGTTGCGGTAGCCGATGCCGCGGCGGTCAAGGAAGACACCAACACGGTTGCCCAGCCGAACCCGGTCAGCGGCAACGTGCTGACCAATGACACCGACGTCGATGTCGGGGACACCCATAGCGTCACTGCGGTCAATGGCGCCGCCGCCAAAGTCGGCGTCGATGTGGCCGGCACCTACGGCACGCTGCACCTCAATGCCAATGGTACCTACACCTATACGCTGAACAATGCGCAAGCCAACGTCCAGGCGCTGGCGGAAGGCCAGACCGTCACCGACGTGTTCAGCTACACCAATTCCGACAACCATGGTGGCTCGAGTTCGGCCAACCTGACCATCACCATCAACGGCACCAATGACGGCCCGGTGGCGGTTGCCGATGCCGCCAACGGCACCGAGAACCAGACCCTGACCATCGACGTTTTGGCCAATGACACCGACGTCGACAACGGCCACGCCTTCACGCTGGTTTCAGCGACCGCGCCCGCCAACCAGGGCAGCGCCAGCGTAGTCAGCAACAAGGTGGTGTTCAACCCCGGCACCGACTTCGATCATCTGGCCCAGGGCGCCAGCGCCACCGTCACGCTCAATTACACCATGAAGGATGAGTTCGGCGCCTCGTCGAGCTCAAGCGTCACCGTGACCATCACTGGTACCAATGACGGCCCGGTGGCGGTTGCCGATAGCGCCAGCGGCACCGAGAACCAGACCCTGACCATCGACGTTTTGGCCAACGATACCGATGTCGATGACGGCCACGCCTTCACGCTGGTTTCAGCGACCGCGCCCGCCAACCAGGGCAGCGCCAGCGTGGTCAGCAACAAGGTGGTGTTCAACCCCGGCACCGACTTCGACCACCTCGCCCAGGGCGCCAGCGCCACTGTCACGCTCAATTACACCATGAAGGATGAGTTCGGCGCCTCGTCGAGCTCGAGCGTGACCATCACGATCACGGGCACCAACGACGCGCCGGTGATCACGAGCTCGGCGCAGGCCGGCTCGGTTCAGGAAGACACGACGCTGACGGCGACGGGTCAGGTGACGTCGAGCGACGTCGACCATGGCGCGACGGCGGCCTACAGCGGCGGCGCGACGGGGACGTATGGCAGCTTTGCGGTCAACGCCGCGACGGGTGTCTGGACCTACACGCTGGACAACGCCAACCACCAGGATCTGGCGGCGGGCGAGAGCCACACCGAAACCTTCACGGTGACCGTGACGGACGACAAGGGCGCGACCGCGACCCAGGACGTTGTGATCACGATCACGGGCACCAACGACGCGCCGGTGATCACGAGCTCGGCGCAGGCCGGCTCGGTTCAGGAAGACACGACGCTGACGGCGACGGGTCAGGTGACGTCGAGCGACGTCGACCATGGCGCGA
>NZ_JARVWW010000067.1 GCF_029846715.1 Bradyrhizobium nivariense | reverse complement strand
TAACGCAAGTTGATCACTACGCGATGCGCTCGGCTATCGGAAAAGTCTATGTGCTGCCTCCTGCGGAAAAATACGGCGCTTCGACGCGGCAAGTTCTGCAGGGACTGCAATACCGCGAAGCCGAAATTGACGCGCTGTCCGGCGCGAAAGTCGTAAGTGAAAGCTGGAGCACCGAGTATTTGCCCAGCTGAGGAGAAGGCCAATGCGCGCCATGGAACGATACGTCGGTGCTTAACAGGGATGAGAAGTTCAAGTTGGAATCCATCGGATCGCATGTGAGACATGAACGACAGATGGCTGAAAAGCAAAGCTGGCTTCTGAAGTTCTGCTAGCCGAAAAGGCACCACCAATCGGAACTGAAGCAGATTACGCTCGGGACCAAGAAGAGCACCGTACAAAGGGATTACTATCATGATCGCTGATCAAGCAGCCGGTAGACCGGAGACAGGGGATGCAGGCGCGCAAGACCCTGCTCGTCGGCCGCTCCACGGGATCCGTGTGGTGGACCTCACGCACGTCTTGGCTGGCCCACTCTGCACCACGATCATGGCGGACTTGGGAGCAGATGTCGTGAAGGTCGAGAGGCTTGGTGCCGGGGATGTCTCGCGCCAGGTGGAGCCCTTTCGCGAAGGAGAGAGCTATTATTTTGCTGCTCTTAATCGCAACAAGCGCAGCTTGGCCCTTGATCTGAAGCGTGATGCTGCGAAGCACGCACTTGAAAAACTGGTGCAGCGGGCGGACGTTCTGGTCGAGAACTTCCGTCCGGGTACGCTCGACTCGCTCGGTTTCGGTTACGATCGTCTTTTGGAGCTAAATCCCAGGCTCGTTATCTGTTCTATCTCGGGATTTGGCCAGACTGGTCCACTGCGAGACTACAAAGCATTCGACCTCGTAGCCCAAGCGATGACGGGATTGATGAGCCTGACGAGAGAGCCGGGGAGGCCTCCGTTGCGCATTCTTATGGGGGATATCCTTACTGGTATCTATAGCGCCCTTTCGGTTGCATCGGCTTTGGTCGGCCGCGTCAGCTCCGGTAAAGGGTGTGTAATTGACCTGAGCTTATTCGAATCTCTCCTGACAACATTCCCATACTTTGCAGGCCATTACTTGGCCGATGGCGAACTTCCCCCGCCGATAGACGCTGGTCCCAACGCGGTCCCATATGATGTCTTCCCCGCCGCCGACGGCGAGCTTGTCATCGCAGTTTACGGCGATCACATGTGGCCATCACTGTGCCGCGCTCTAGAGCTACCAGAACTCGCAGCAGATGCAGAGCTGAATACAAATGCCGGTCGTGTCAAACGATCAAAGGAGATCGAAACTGCTCTTGTGGGGCGATTGAAGACGAAGACGGTTGCGCAATGGTGCGAAATATTTGCGGCCGCGGGCATTCCGCATGCTCCTATCCTTAGCGTCGGTGCTGCACTGGATCATCCGCACACACGCGCTCGGGGCATGATCGTCGCGTTCGAGCATCAAAAGTGCGGGACTGTCAAAGCCGTTGGTAGCGCCATTCACATCAACGGCGCTCCAGTCCCGGGTTCTGCAACTCCCGGACCGATGCTTGGAGAGCATACCGAACAAGTACTCGCTGAACTCGGTTACAATTCAGCCACGATCGCCGGCCTTCGGGCCGAGGGCGCAATCGGATCATGATGTTCCAGAAGTCGAGCAAAACGTCGAGCAAAACGTTCAACTTCATTCGCGGTGGAGAGACGCTCATCGCGTGCTCCGCACCGACAATCTCCGCAGTTTGCGGCTGAACATACTACGGGAAAATCCAATGGATCTCACCTTCACAGAAGAAGAGCGGGCGTTCCGCGACGAGCTACGTCAGTTTCTACGCGACAACGTGCCGCCGGAGACGCGGCGCAAACTTGTGGAAGGCCGGCCGTTGTCGAAAGATGAGATGGTCGCCGGAGCGCGTGTCCTCAACAAAAAGGGCATTCCGTACTGGCCTAAAGAGTACGGCGGAGCGGGATGGTCCCCTGCGCAGCAGTACATCTTCGAGGAAGAGGTACAGGCATTTCCCGCGCAAACCATGTACGACTTTGGTGTGTCCCTAATCGGACCGGTGATCTATACGTTCGGCAATGACGCGCAGAAGAAATACTATTTGCCCCGGATCATCAACGTCGACGATTGGTGGTGCCAAGGCTTCTCGGAGCCTGGTGCGGGTTCCGACCTAGCCTCACTTAGGACTCGGGCCGTGCGCGATGGCGACCACTACGTCGTCAACGGTCAAAAGACCTGGACCACGTTGGCACAACATGCCGATTGGATCTTCTGTCTGGTACGGACCAATCCCGATGTGAAGAAGCAACTAGGCATCTCCTTCCTCCTCATCGACATGAAGTCGCCCGGCGTCAGTGTACGTCCGATACAGCTGATCGACGGCGGTTATGAAGTTAACGAGGTGTTTTTTGACAACGTCCGCGTCCCGGCTGAGAATCTCGTCGGCGAGGAGAATAGGGGTTGGGAATACGCCAAGATGCTGCTCGGCAACGAGCGCTTTGGGGGAGCCTGGGTCGGCGCTTCCAAGGAGCGCATCCGGCGCATCAAGCACCTTGCCGCGCGGTCTCGCGCTGGCGGGGAGCGGCTAATCGACCAAGCAGCGTTCCAGCAGAAGGTCATTGAAATCGAAGTCCAGTTGAAAGCGCTGGAAATGACCCAGCTTCGCGTCGTCGCCAACGCATCGAAGCAGCAGAAAGGTGTGCAGGATCCGGCAAGCTCCATCCTCAAGCTCAAGGGCGGGGAAATCCAGCAGGCGACTGCGGGGCTCCTTATGGATGTGATCGGACCTTATGCCCTCCCCTATCTCTCGGAACAGGAGCTCGAGGACGGTAACCAGCCCCCGATTGGTCCTGATTGGCCGCCGATGATCGCGCCCACTTACTTCTATAGCCGCGCGGCGTCGATCTATTCGGGATCTCGAGAGATTCAGAAGAACATCATCACCAAAGCGATCCTCGGGCTCTGATGCTTCGAGCGTCGTTAGCACCGCTCCCCCGTTCAGGAGAATTAAAGTGAATTTCGATCTATCGGAAGAACAACGGCTTCTCAAGGACAGCGTCGAGCGACTGCTGCTTGAGAGCTACCGCCTCGATGATCGCCGCAAGTATCAGGCGGGCGAGCCGGGCTTCAGTGATGCAATGTGGTCGCGCTATGCCGAACTCGGGCTTCTGGCGCTGCCATTCTCGGAAGAACAGGGTGGCTTCAGCGGCGGTGCGGTCGAGACCATGATCGTCATGGAAGCTTTCGGCAAGGCGCTGATCCTGGAACCCTATTTCGCGACCGTGGTTCTTGCCGGCGGTGTGCTTCGACTTGGGGCGAATGAAGCACAAAAGGCCGAGCTGATCCCGGCAATTGCCGAAGGCCGGACAAAATTGGCCTTCGCCTATGCCGAGCCGCAGTCTCGCTACGACCTCTTCCACGTTGAGGCGCAGGCGAAGAAAGACGGCGACGGGTGGCTCCTAAGCGGCACCAAGGGCCTGGTCCTTCACGGCGAGGCGGCCGACAAGATAGTCGTCTCAGCACGTACGGCAGGTGACACGCGGGACAAGAAGGGAATTGGACTCTTCCTTGTCGATGCCCACGCGCCGGGTCTCAGACGCCGTGGTTATCCGACACAGGATGGCCTGCGTGCCGCCGAGATCACGCTGGAGAAGGTACGCGTTGATGAAGTCGATGTCATCGGCGATCCGGCGGGGGCGTTCCCGGTCATTTCGCAGGTGGCGGACGAAGCGGTCGCAGCGCTTTGCGCCGAAGCCGTCGGCGCTTTTGGTGAAATGCTAACCATCACGGTAGACTACCTTAAAACGCGCGAGCAGTTCGGTAAGAAGATTGGCAGCTTCCAGGTGCTGCAGCATCGGGCGGCCGACATGCTTGTCGAGTTGGAGCAGTCCCGCTCGATGGCCATGTATGCCGCGATGATGGCCAGCGAAGGCAACGTGACCGAGCGCGAGCGCGCGATTTCGGCGGCAAAGGTCCAGATCGGCCGGTCGGCAAAGGTGATCGGCCATGAATCGATTCAGCTCCACGGCGGCATCGGGATGACAATGGAGTACAGCATCGGCCACTATTTCAAGCATGTCATCATGCTCGACACCTTATTTGGCGATGCCGACTATCACCTGAGCCGCCTTGCCAAGCTCGGAGGACTCACCAGCGAGCAAGCGAACTGAAGAAAGAAACGTCGGCCGGTTGAAGGTTCGTCTTGTTCGGTAACGATCTGGCCGAAGGGTAGTGAGATTGTCCCGGTTCTACAGATAAAAGCGGCGGCTCTGCCAAAGCTGGTTCTGATCTCCACTGTGGCCCAAGGTAGTGCCATCGAGCGCCTTCTGGCGCTCGAGGCGTGGTGACAATGACCTTAGGCACCATTAGCGTCGGACGCCCGCATGGCGGCACCCAAGCAAAGGTCGTGCTGAAAGTTCGCTGGCGTGCCGATTGAGTCACGCTCCCAGCAAGCACGGCCTCGGCTGATGCTCGACTGCAAGAAAGCTTCGCGTTTTCTCAAATTCGGCCCGGTGCGATCGAAGCGCGTGTGGATCGATGCGAAGGTTCGGAATATATAACGCGGCGCTTGGTTAGCGCATTTAACCTTCGCATCCTCGCGATAGCGCGCACAATTTCGGCAGCCTCGGCGGCAAAATTGGTGAACTCGACTTTAAACCATCCCCTAAACTGAAGCCATGCGGCCACCGCTGTCCCGGCCGAGCAGCGCTGGAGCGCCGATCGCCCATCTTCCTTTGAATGGAAGTTGGCGATCGGCGGAGGAAAAGCAGAGATCATTTGTTCCTAAACTGCTGAGAAGCGGTCAACGCTTCTAAGCGGTCGACTGACCAAGTTCACTGGGAGGAGATTCGAGATGAAAAGGCGAACATTTCTAAAGTTCACGATAGCGGCTGCTGGCAGCGCGCTGGCCGCGCCCTACGTCCACGCTCAATCGAAAAAGTTCGCCGGCATTACATTGCGTATGAACGGCTTTGGCGGCAAGTGGGACGAGGCGCTTCTGAAGGCAGCCGCTCCGCTAGAGGAGAAGCTTGGGCTGAAGGTCCAAATGGATACCGGCACCCAATCAGCGCAGCTGATCAAGCTTCTCGCTCAAAAGGACGATCCGCCGTTTGACGTGTTTCAGGGTGATAGCCCTTACATGATCGAGCTGACTAGGAATGGTATGATCGAGGAGATCAAGGCCACCGACGTTCCCAATATCAAGCGCATACTTCCGGGCTTTCGCGAATTCGGCGACTATGGTGTGCCGTTCACTCTGACCAGCATGGGGCCGGCGTACAGTCCAAAGTTCGTCAAACCGCCACTGACGTCGTACTCAGATCTGGCTCGGCCAGACTTGAAGGGGCGCGTCGTCGTTTTCCCGGCGACCTCAAGTCCCGGCAGTCTGTTCCTTCTTGGTCTTGCCGAAGAAAACGGTGGCTCGATCTCGAACATGGAGCCGGCATACAAGGTCCTTGAAGCGGCGAAGTCCAATATTGTTGCTCTCGCGCAGTCAACAACTCCCCAGATGCAAATGTACCAGGCAGAAGAAGTCTACGCAGGCGTATTCTGGAAGTACGGCACCTCCCAATTGAACAGCAAGGGGTTTGCCATCGAGTTCGTTGTCCCACCAGTAGGTATCTACTCCGTGACAACCTATCTAAATGTTGTGAAGGGCACGAAGTTTTCGGAAGCCGCGCACGCTCTTGCTGAGCAGTTTCTCTCCGACCAGGGGATGCTCGCTATAGCTGAGGGAACGCGGTCCGACATAGCCACCGATTTCAAATTGCCTGAAGAGCTTCGCAACAACGTCGTGTTCACCTCGCCTGAACGCATTGCCCAGAAGAAGAAAATTGACTGGCAAAAGTGGCAAGAGGGCCACAGTGCTCGCATTGAGCGGTTCAACAGGATCATTCGAGGTTAGGTCCTAACGACATTCTCAGGCCACTGATCGGAGCATTCAGGTGCTGCCCTGATCAGCGCCGACCTGAAGATGAACGCGAAGAGCCTCCGGTCGTCGCGCCCTTGCGATACGCGCCCGAGTCCGTGATGCCTCCCTCTTAGAAAGAGAATTAGGCGCGACAGGTCTCAACTGAAGTGGTTCGCGATCCTGCCAATCAACCTACGGAAATCCACGATGGTCAACAGAACTATTCGTTGTGAACAGACGATTATGTCGCGAGGACCACTATCAAACGGCCGGGGAAAATGAATGCGCTCTGGGTCGAGCGTTGCGAGGGCTTCCCAGATGAGTGCGCGATTACCCTGTAGGCATCCGGAGTTCGCGCGAACGTGGGGTCGGCGAGTGGAGTTTCTGAAGGGCAGATCGGCTTCAGAGGCAAGCCTCGAATTGAAGGCCGATCTCCAGCCCTCACCCACTGTCGCCGGCGGCAAGTTCACGAAGTTACGAAATAGCTAGGACCGCGGTATTGAAAGTCTTCTCAACGCTTCTTGAGGGCATCGTGGCGAAGCAGCTGCTAAATCGCAGAAACATGACGATGGTGCTTTTGCTAGCCCCAATGGTCTTGCTTCTCGTCGGATTTTTGGTGGTGCCCCTATTGGGACTGCTGCGATCGAGTTTTCTGCCGGGTAATCGTCTTCTCGAAGGAACTGGTTTCAGCCTGAAGCAGTATCTGATGTTCTTTTCGGATTCTTATTATTCGTCAATGCTGTTGGAGACCTTCGTTGACGGACTAATTGTTACTCTAATCTGCCTGGCAATTGGTTTTCCCACCGGATACTCCCTTGCTCGCCTCCCGCTTTTCGCGCGCCGCTGGCGAATGATTATCGTAATCTTGCCGCTGACTCTCAGCCTCGTGGTCGTTGTATTCGGCTGGTTGATCATACTTGGGCGCAATGGTCTGCTCAATTCTCTCCTTGTAAATCTCAAAATCCTATCCACGCCTGAGACGTTCCTTTTCAGTCGGCCAGCGGTAGTGGTCGTCTTGGTGCAGCAGTTTCTTCCATTCATGATCTTGTCCGTCATGAGTGTAGTGACGCAGATCGATCTTGTACTCGAACAGGCGGCTGCAAATCTGCGTGCTAATCGCTTCGTTACGTTCCGCAAGGTGATCATTCCACTTGCTCTTCCCGGCATTCTCGTTGGGTTCAACCTCGTATTCGTGTTGTCGATCTCGGCATTCGTGACGCCTCGGATCATCGGCGGAAGTCGCGTCGCCATGTTCGGAAGCCTCATTTACGAACGCATGATGGCGGAACTAAATTGGCCATCCGGGGCAGCAATGGCTGTAGTGCTATTCGTCTGCGGACTTGGCTTCACAGCGGCTGTCAACGCCCTTGCGGCTTCGCGGTTCATCATCGGGGGGCGGCGCCGTGAAGTCTGATCTTCTTGACTATCTGATGCGTGTCTCGGGAGCAGCGATTCGCGCGCTCGTTTATTCGATGTTGGCAGCCCCCGCGATCCTGGTCATTGTGTCGTCTTTCACCAGCAGCGATACGATGGAATTCCCTCCAACCGGGTTTTCTCTGCGATGGTATCAAGCCGCGTTCGAGAGTGAGCGCTTCATGGGGGCGCTTTGGACCAGCACGTACATTGCCGTGCTAGTTGCGCTCATCGCTCTGGTCATTGGATTTGCCGGCGCGTTCGCGATCAATCGATTTTCCTTTCGCGGAAAAGCTATTCTGCTAGCGCTGGCCTTCTCGCCATTGGTTGTCCCAGCCGTGGTACTTGGGATCGGGTTATTACAGCTGTTCGTGTGGCTCAATCTTGCCCGGACAATCTATCCCTTGCTTATTGGTCATCTCGTTCTCGCGATCCCGTATGTTGTGCGGACGGTTCTCGCAAGCCTTGCCCTTCACAATCAACAACTCGAAGAGGCGGCGATGAATTTGCGAGCGACCCCGTTGCGGGTCATTAGGCGCATCACTCTGCCCCTCATTTTGCCCGGCTTGCTGTCGGCTGCGATCTTTGCCTTTGTTACATCGTTCGGAAACGTAACCGTATCGTCATTCCTCACCTACGGTGGGCATGCGACTCTGCCGGTACGGATCTTCGCTTACATGGATAATAGCTACGACCCGCTTCTGGCGGCAGTGTCGAGCATCATGATCGTAGTGACGCTGGTCATCATCTTGGTAATTGAGCGGCTGATCGGCGCCGAAAGATTGGCGTAAGGGGAACGACGTGTCGAAAGAGCGAGAAAAGAATGGGCGCGAAAGCGACGATTTTGTCGTCGAGTTGCGCTCTGTATCAAAATACTACGGCGAAGTCGCCGCTGTGGCAGAGACCTCTCTTGATGTTCGACGCGGCGAGCTCCTTTGCCTGCTCGGACCCTCGGGTTGCGGTAAGACGACGACACTGCGCATTGTCGCCGGATTTGTCGAGCCCACTTCGGGTACCGTGAGCATTAACGGGGTCGATATGACACACCAGCCGCCGTATCGGCGGGACACTGGAATGGTCTTTCAGAGCTATGCGTTGTTTCCGCATATGACCGTCGCCGAAAACGTCGCATTTGGACTAGAGAACCTGAAATGGCCGCGCGAAGAACGTGAAAAGCGTGTGGAGGAGATGCTCAAGCTCGTTGAGTTGCCGCATTTAGCCAAGCGACTGCCGGCCCAGCTGTCTGGTGGGCAACAACAGCGGATTGCGCTTGCCCGCGCGCTTGCCATGCGGCCGGCATTGCTTCTGCTCGATGAACCGTTCTCGAATTTGGATGCGCAGTTGCGGGTTCGTGTGCGGGAGGAGCTACGGGAGGTCGTGCGTAGGGTCGGCGTCACGACCCTTTTTGTGACTCATGACCAGGAGGAGGCGCTTACGATGTCGGATCGCATCGCGGTCATGAACGCTGGTCAAGTCGAGCAGATCGGTACTCCTGGCGAGATCTATGAGGCGCCGGCGACATCATTCGTGGCAAAATTCATTGGTTGGTGTTCTCTGTTGAATGGGGCCGTAGG
Source organism: Bradyrhizobium nivariense (assembly GCF_029846715.1). Classification (GTDB taxonomy): domain Bacteria; phylum Pseudomonadota; class Alphaproteobacteria; order Rhizobiales; family Xanthobacteraceae; genus Bradyrhizobium. Next base: position 15,480 of record NZ_JARVWW010000067.1, on the reverse strand, counting down.
ACCGGATGGCGCTTTCACTTCGTCTGCTGGCCTTCGTCTTACGGGCAATTGGGCTGCGGGGCCGGGAACTGCAGTCATACGCCCTGAACACGTCAGACTCTCGTTCGACGACGTAACTGCGCCCTCTCACCAAGCCCGGGTACTTCAGGCTCATTACTACGGAGGTGCGACACGGGTGGTACTGGACGTGCAGGGAGAACAACTCACGATGCAGGAGCGCTTCTCGTTTGGACGCCACCCAAAGGTTGGGGATCTGCTCAATGTCAGTATTGACACACGCGACGTTCGTATCATTTCGGCGAATGAAGCGTCTCTAAATGCTCATTAGCTTAAAGTTGAACTGAATCATCCGCGCCGTTCGACAACGGACAAGCGCGATGTCTGATCATCGCTATCTGGAAAGCAGGAGAAAGAAGGTGACTGAAGTTGTAACCACGCGTCGGGAGGGCACGATCCTCGAGGTCACGCTCGACCGACCGAAGGCCAATGCCATCGACCGGAGCACATCGGTTCTGATGGGGCAGGTATTCCAAGCGTTCCGCGACGATCCGGAGCTACGGGTTGCCATCCTGAAAACTGCCGGTGACAAGTTTTTCTGCGCGGGCTGGGACCTCAAGTTGGCGGCGGACCGCGACGAGGTTAACGCTGACTACGGCGTCGGTGGGTTTGGCGGGCTGGAGAGGTTGCGCGACCTCAACAAGCCGGTGATCGCCTGTGTCAATGGTATGGCGGTCGGCGGCGGCTTCGAACTGGCGCTTTCCTGCGATCTGATCTATGCTTCCGACCATTCCTCATTCGCTTTGCCGGAGATCATCGCCGGACAGCTTGCGGCCAGCGCAGCGATCAAGCTGCCCAAGCGCATCCCCCACCACATTGCCAGGGAGCTTCTGCTCACCGGCCGCTGGATGGATGCGGCCGAGGCGCATCGCTGGGGGCTGATCAACGAAGTGCTGCCAAAGGAAAAGCTGGAGCAACGGGTCTGGGAGGTTGCAAGGCTGCTCGCGGGCGGACCGCCGCTCGTCATTGCCGCGTTAGAGGAAACGATGCGCGTGGCCGAGGCGCTCTGCTACCAGGACGCTATCACCCGCGTAAGCAGCCGGCATCTTGCGACCGTCGACAAGCTGTACGGCTCCGAGGATCGTGTGGAAGGCGCCCGGGCATTCTCGGAAAAGCGCGCGCCGGTTTGGAAGGGAAAATAGACGAGCAGCCCGCACTGCGAGACAGTCGAACGGCATTAACATCCGTCAGCATGCTGCAATAGATGTGACTGTCCCGCTGACGGCCTTGATTGAGGAAAGCGGGAGCTGCCCGAACCAGGCTCGGCACGGACCTACTGCCGAACAACCTCGGACACCTCGTGCCACAAGATGCGGACCGTCGGAGCTGGCGCTGCGGATTTGTCAAAGGCAGGCTTAGCCTCGGGTCAATAGTCAGGGCGAGCCGGGGCCACACCACGATTTCCACCCGCATTTCGCCAGCTGGAGAATACCGTCTTGAAACTGGATCCTGCCGTCCTCAAAGGAGCATCGGACAGCTTGCTGGACCTACGGCGCGACGGCGCTAGGGTTGGTGTGGGGAGAAAACCTGCATCTGACACGCGCCTGCCCCCCGCGGAAGCCTCGGAGATGCGGCTGAACCCTCTCACCACGATCAGAAGGGTCGAATCATCTTCGCTGGCGCGAAGCTTCGCGATTCCCCAATGAAACACACAATTCCGACCGTTTTTGCACAGAATTCGGAGAAATCCGGCCCCGCAGGGCCTCTATAGTCGATCCGTCACACGTTACGATTTGGACGTCTCAATGGCATCGAAGAACAAAAGCTGTCTTGGAATCCTGGACTTTGATCGTGAGCCCGGCTGGGTGCGGCCCACTCCGCATCCCGGCTCGCTCATGAGTCCGGGTACTTACGGCTTTCCCGTCCTGATCGAGAGCGTCAAAGGATCGACGGTGGATCGCACGATGAGCGGCGATCTCACGCTCGTCCCAGCCTACATTGCCGCTGCGCGCAAGCTCGTCGAACGGGGCGCCGTGGCTATCGGTTCGAACTGCGGTTTTGCGATCCGCTATCAGGCCGCCGTTGCTGCTGCAGTGGACGTTCCTGTGATGATGTCGACGCTGGTGCTTCTGCCGTCGCTGCTACGCCAGTTGGCGCCGAGCGCCCAGGTCGGTGTTGTTACCTCGGATTCGACCCTCTTTGCCGAGGATCTTCTTGGCGTCACCGATCCGACCGAGCGCGCAAGGGTTGTCGTTGTTGGCATCGAGGGCGGCAACATGGCGCGGAATTCAGCGATGAACCGGCCGACGGAGCCAGCTGAGATCGAGGAGGACGTCGTCGCCTGCGTCACGCGGTTGGTTGACGCCAATCCGAAGGTTGCTGCGCTGCTGTTCACGTGCACCTTGTTCCCGACGATCACACCTTCGATACGTCGCAAGTTCGGGCGGCCGATCTACGACATCTCGACCGCATGCCGGCTTGCACTCGAATCTGCTGTGTCCACGGGGCTCGTACACGCTCCGAAAGAGTAGCCCCGCTGGGCTGGCCACGAACGATAAACCGCATGACCTTCATTTATCGCTGTCCTGTTCGGGCGTCTTGGGTTGACATCAACGGGCATATGAATGTCGACCCCTATTTCGAGGTGTTTTTCGATGCCTATATTCTGGCGTGTCGAGATCTCGGACTGGGTCAGACCTATTTCGAGCAAGGTCAATTCCTGTTCGCGAGCGATCTCCACATAACCTACGTCCGTGAGGTTCGTGCAGGTGCCACCCTCACGGTCAAAACACGAGTCATCGACTTTGACGCAAAGCGCTTCGTTCTCCATCAAGAGATGATCGATGACCGCGATGGTGCGCTCGCGGCAACAGCGGAGCACGTGCAGCTCAATGTCGGCGTCACGAGCCACAAAGTCGAGCCGTTTCGTACCGAGGTTCTCGGGAGGCTGCGGAAGGCACAGCAAGATGAAGTCGAGAGCGCGCCGCGGAATGTCGGTCGCGCCGCAATCCTCAACGCTGGAGCACCGGCCCGATAAGTAGTCGACCCGCTATTTTCGGAACTCCGCCTCTGGCGGCGGTCCTAACGGTACCAATAAACAGGAGTTCTTGATGTCCCGAAAAGTCGTTCTGACATGCGCAATCACCGGTGGGAATGCGGCAGTTGTTGCAAAGCATCCACACATCCCCAAGACGCCTTCACAAATCGCGGCGGCGGCTATCGATGCCGCGAAAGCGGGCGCCGCCATCGTTCACATCCACGTCCGCGAGGAGGACGGGAAGCCTTCGAACCGTCTGGAGCTCTATGAGCAGGTCGTGAAGAAGCTGCGCGATTCCTCTACCGATGTCATCATCAACCTGACATGCGGAATGGATGGGACCATTGTGTTCGATTCCCTCGACCCGCCGACGCTCGGCAAGGCCACTGCGCTCAAGAGCCCGAGGGACCGTGTCCTTCAAGCGATCACGCTCAAGCCGGAGCTCGCTACACTTGATTGCGGTTTGTTGGCCTTTGGCGAATCCATCTATGTGGCGCGAATGTCCGACCTGCGTGAAATGACGAATCTGATGCAGGATGCGGGCGTCAAGCCCGAGATCGAATGCTTCGAACTCGGGCACATTGAAAACGCCAAGAAGCTCATCGCCGAAGGCACTCTCAAGGGTCCTCCGCTGTTCCAGTTTTGTCTCAGCACCGGTAGCGGCGCCCCTGCCGAGCCGATCGTCATCCAGGCCATGAAGGAGATCTTGCCTCCGGGTGCGATTTGGGCTGGGTTCGGCTGCGGTTCGGACGAAATGCCCACGGTCGCGGCAATCGTGAGACTAGGAGGGCATATCCGCGTCGGTCTGGAAGACAATATCTACCTGCGGCGCGGCGTGCTGGCATCCAACGCCGAACTCGTCGATAACGCAGTCGGGATCATTGAGAGGATGGGCGCCAGCATCGCCACGCCAGCCGAAGCGCGGCAAATGCTCGGGCTGGTGAAGCGCAGCTAAGAACCTCTTTCCGACAGGCGCCAGCCGGAGCTGGCGCCTGTCGTGAACGCGTCGGGCGAACCGGTCGAGCCTTATCGCTTCCGCACGATGTACCGCAAAGGTAAGAAGATCGAGACCGCGCGTCCTTCAAGGGCGCCCGACGATTCAGCCCTCGATTCCCCGCTCGTCGGAAATTCGTACGGGACGGTATGCAATGGATGCCGGCACCTTGCCGCCGCGCTCTTAACGTGTTCGTTGTGTCGCGCGTGGCAGTCGCATCCTCCGAGCTAAACCGACGACGACCTCGGCCATTGCTATCTCAAGTTCACGGACTTCGCGAACGAAATGACCGCAATGCGAGGCGCTGCGCGAGTCCCTTCCAATTCGCAGGATTACTTCTTCTAGTTTCTAACTATTGCAGGCTAACTGCATTGGCGTGACTTACAGTTCAATTTCCTTGCTGGCTCTATTGAAAGGACAATGTGCTGAAACAGCCCCGCTCCCCCAAGCCCACTTCGGCAAGCGAAGGCGCGCTATCTGCCCTCTTCCGACCGGAATCGGTAGCGGTAATCGGCGCAAGTCCAGCGTCGGAAGCGCGTAGCCAATCGCTCGAATATTACAAACGGATCGGCTACTCGGGAAAAGTGGCCGCGGTGAATCCAAAGTACGAACAAATCGCTGGCTACCCCTGCTATCATTCCCTTAAGAGCATGCCGTTTGTGCCCGATGCTGTCCTCATTCTACGCAATCGTGAGGGATCAATAGCCGCGCTCAAAGAGGCGGCAGAGGTCGGAGTCCGCGCCGCGGTTATCCCTGAGATCGGATTTGCGGAGTCCGGAGGCGCAGAAGGAGTTGCGGCGCAAGCCCAGATTGTAGAAATTGCACGAGCGACTGGAATGGCCGTGCTCGGCCCGAACTCCAGTGGGTTGATCAACTGGATCGACCGAGTGCATCTAAACATTTCATTGGCCGAGGTATTGAAGCCAGGCTGCGTTGCTCTGTTGTCTCAGGGCGGGGGAACAAAACTCGCTCTGATGGGAGGTGGGCGCGGCGTGCGTTGGAGTCACGTCGTCACCTGCGGCAACGAAGCCGTCACGGGTAGTGCGGATTTCCTTCGCTACTTCGTGGACGATCCCCACGTCCGAGTCATCTGTGGCTTCGTCGAAGCAATTCGTAATCCAGAGAGTTTCTTCTTTGAGTGCGATCGGGCTCGCGCTGTCGGCAAGTCTGTGATCCTGCTAAAGCCCGGACGCACGGAGGCGTCTCGCGAACTGGCCACCGCGCATACAGGTGCGCTGACCGCGCCCCATCGATTCTACCGCGAGCTATTCAAGAGACACGGCGTGGTGCAGGTGGATTCGATTGAGGAACTACTCGCCTCCGCTCTCATTGCGCAAGCGGGACGGTCTCCAGGCGAAGGAAGACTTGGGGTGGCCTGTCCGTCAGGTGGGCTAGTCCAAATGTACGCGGATGAGTTGGGCAAGTGCGAGGCGCTCAGCTACGCCGAATTCCAGCCGCAGACAATGAACGAACTTCGCAGCTTCTTGCCCGACATTATCGCATGCAGAAATCCCCTAGACTTCTGGGGTATCGAAAATTTGCAAGAGGACTCCAGGAGGATCTTCCAGACGATAGCAAGCGACCCGAATGTCGACATTTTCGCAACTCTTTACGATCCAAGTCACCCTGGTCGAAATGGCGCGGCCTACGAAACATGGGCGGACTGCGCAGTAGAAGTAGCCGCCAAGACAAACAAGCTCGTGGCGTTGATGACGCCAGTGGATGGTTCAACCTCACCTGAAAAAATCGAAAGCTTGCTCGACCAAAATGTAGTGGTCCTGGGTCAGCGGGACGCTTTTCGGGCTCTTGATCGTGCGGTGACGTGGTCCCGTCCTGCGCCGCCGATTGCAGAAGAGGCGCCGATCGACCGATCGAGCATGGAGAAGCGGCTCTATGAATTCGGCGGCAAGCCCTTTTCGGGAAAGCCGGCGCTCGAGTTCCTGGCTGCTGCAGGGATCCCCGTCGTCGAAAGCCGTTTCGTCGGAAGCGTCGGCGCTGCGGTGACCGCCGCGAACGAGCTCGGATATCCGGTTGTCGCAAAGATCGGCGACACGAACGTGCTTCATCGAACCGAACTATCTGGCGTCGTAACAAATCTGAGAAATGACGTGGAATTGTCGTCTGCGGCGGCAGCACTCTTCGCCGCTGGGGCGCAGGTTCTTATCATCCAACCATATGTGCGAGACGGTGTCGAAATGATCCTAGGTCTCGAGACGGATGATATTCTCGGCTCATTCGTTGTGCTTGGCCAGGGGGGAGTCTGGACCGAGATCATGGACGATGCCGCGCTTCGCCCGGCGGGGCTCCGAGTCGGCGAACCGCAAGAGATGATCGCTGAGCTGCGCGTCCAGAAGCTGCTGCAAGGATATCGCGGCGCTCCCCCGCTCGATACGATGGCTTTGATTGATGCTGTCGGACGACTCGACGCAATCGCCCGAACACTCGGCGATGAGATTCGCTCCATCGACATCAATCCGCTGTTCGTGCGCAAGCAAGGCGTTGTCGCAGTAGATGCGCTCGTCGTACCAGCCAGCTCGCGCGACAACTGAATTGTCAGCGTGGTTTAGCAACCAGCAAAGGAAGAAAATTATGGAATATACCGCCATCGCTTACGAAGTCGACGACCGGGTTGCGCGGATTACCCTGAATCGGCCGAAGAAAATGAATGCCATCTCCATCAGGCTGCGCAAAGAATTCCATGATGCGCTAGCGGTCGCCGATGACGATCCGGAAGTACGCGTGATCGTCGTTAATGGCGCTGGCGGGCGCGCATTTTCCGCCGGCTTTGACCTCAATGATGAAGATGCCGAAGTGAAGGCCGGCGGCGAGAAGCAAAGAACCGTCAACGATTGGAAGAAGATCGTCGATGATTCCTTCGACTTCCTTTATTCTCCTTTCAAGTGCTCCAAGCCGGTAATCGCGATGGTCAATGGCTATTGCCTCGGAGGAGCGATGGATTTCATTTCGATGTGCGATCTTCGCTACTGCTCTGATGACGCGCGCTTCGGTGCTGTCGAGGTCCGGTTTGGGCAACCTGTTATGATGATGTCGATCCCGTGGGTTATGGGGCAACGTTGCCGCGAGCTGATGTACACCGGAGATCTGTTCGACGCGCAGGAAGCATATAGGCTCGGCTTTGTGAACCGAGTCTATCCGAAAGAGCGTCTTGAGGAAGAAGTCATCCGCATAGCGAAGCGCATCTCGCGCGTCGCTATGCCTACCTTGGTGTGGCACAAGCGTGCGCTGAATAACACGATGAACGCGGGAGGGTTCGACTCTGCCCTGCGGTACGGCGCCGAAGCGGGTTTGATCATGGAGAACTCCGACTCCGAGTTCAAGCGATATGCGCAGATCCAGCTGAACGAAGGAACGGCGGCCGCAAACCAATGGGTAAATTCGATCTTTGCGCCTTTCGAGAAGAAGGACGATTGAGTTATCTGCAACCGGAGGGTGGCCTAATCATTGAGTGTCTGCTCGACCGGCTGGGGTTTAATCCAAGACGGCGAGTCGCGCGAATTAGGGTTGATGGATTGGGGGGGACTGCAGCGGCCGCGATAACTCTCCGGAGGCATGATCGTCATCCCGCTGCATGGCGCTCAGCGCCGGACCCGACGTAACGCTTCCACTCACTGTATTCTGCTTCGGATCCAAAGTCGTTTCGCTGATTATGTGCGCCGAGTCATGCCCTTGCGGCGCGCCTGACGCGGAGCTGCCAAAAGTTGCATTTAGTCAGTAGGGAGAGAAGTGGCGTGCAGCACCAGCCTGGAAAGTGCGCGCACGAAATGCTTAAACTGGTTGAAACAGCCTCTATCCCGCAGCAGCTTCGAGTGCGTATGCTCGAAGAGCTTCGCGCACGGTTCGCGTAGTCGGCGACCTCGTTGACTGCGTGCGACCGGGAACAGGCATTCACCCTCTCATTGTGGTCATGCACTAAGCTTTCGAAGCGCGCGTGCGTTAAGTCCCCAGTATTGCGATGGAGCGACACGTCTCGTTACAGGAGCTGCTCGAATCTGAATGTCGAATTCCTGGCCATCTTCTATGAGGCGCAATTAGAAAAATATGTGCGCGTTGCCTTGGAGATAGCCACCATTCGTGGGGTCTCGCGCCGAGGATGTTATACAAAGTCGCTCGTTCCGCGCGCTCGCAGCGCCGGATTTAGGCGCGCGCGGCTAGCTCTTTGCATGAAACGTGTGTTGAAGTGAAATACACTGCTGCAAAGAGGCGCTCTCGAGGAGCTAGGCTCAATTGCGGGTGCGCTCTTTGACCAAAGCATACAGGTGTCTTGAAGGTGGTCTCGCGTCCTCTGCACAAGCAAGCGCGATAGCCTGGTCTCAATGCGCCGATAATGGAGAAGGGAAAGAATGGCTGAAGTTGTAACCACGCGCCGCGAGGGCGCGATCCTCGAAGTCACGCTCGACCGCCCGAAGGCGAATGCCATCGACGCGAAGACTTCTCGGCTAATGGGGGAGGCCTTCAAGACGTTGCGCGACGATCCGGAGCTGCGCGTTGCCATCCTCAAGACCGCTGGTGACAAGTTTTTCTGCGCCGGATGGGACCTAACCGCTGCTGCGGCCGGGGAATCAGCGAACGCTGATTATGGAGTCGGTGGATTCGGCGGGGTGCAGGGACTGCGCGACCTCAACAAGCCGGTACTCGCCTGTGTCAATGGTATGGCGGTTGGTGGCGGATTCGAACTGGCGCTCTCCTGCGACTTGATCTATGCGGCCGAACATTCGTCTTTCGCATTGCCGGAGATTCGTGCCGGCCAGCTCGCCGACTCGGCATCCGTCAAACTGCCGAAGCGTATTCCCTTTCACATTGCGTTGGACCTTTTGTACACGGGTCGCTGGATGAACGCCGCGGAGGCGCACCGCTGGGGTCTGGTCAACGAAGTACTTCCGAAGGAAAAGCTTGAGGAACGCGTGTGGGAGATCGCGAGGCTGCTCGCGAGCGGCCCGCCGCTTGTGCTTGCTGCTATCAAGGAGACGGTACGCGTGGCCGAGCCGCTGAGCTACCAAGACGCCCTGAACAGAGTGAACCGGCGTCAGCTCGCAACGGTCGACATACTCTACGGTTCAGAGGACCGTCTTGAGGGTGCGCGTGCCTTCGCAGAAAAGCGCGATCCCGTGTGGAAGGGGCGGTAGTCGCGCCGCGAGCGCCTCACGCGAGAGACCTCGTGAGGCGCTAGCGCAATAGGACAGCGGTGAATGATGCCAAGGGCGTTCGACGACCGTATCGTTTCAGTGGCCCGCATTGTCCATTAGGTCCACGCGGCGTACTCGGGAAGCGAGAGACAAGCGGCGCGGAGCACTCTTCGCCGTTGGAGCTGGATCCGAGATGGGTTGTGCTGATCCGATCCTTCTAGAGTTCAGATGACCTCTCTGCCTTGCTGAGCTCACAAAAATCAACGCCATAAGGTCTCGGCGATCAGCGCCGAATCGTGCTTCGCGGCAAGCTCACTCAATTAAGTTGAGATCCCGAGACCGGTACAAACAATTGGAGAACTTGTCGCCGGTATGCCGTGGTTACCAAAGGTCGAGTCTTCAACGAAGGAGAAGGTGAGGAGATGATCTCGGAGGTCTTCATTACTTGTGCGGTCACAGGGGGCGGGGGTGCTCCGAAGAGTCCGCATGTGCCCGTAACCCCAGAGCAGATTGCCGATTCGGCGGTCGAGGCAGCGCGGGCGGGAGCGGCAGTGGTGCACACCCACGTGCGCAATCCTGAAACCCGGCGTGGCTCCCGGGACCTGGCGCTCTATCGGGCTGTGGTGCAGCGCCTTCGGAAGTCGGATGTGAACCCGGTAATAAACTTGACTGGGGGATCGGGCGGCGATCTCGTGCTCGGCGGGCCCGACTCGCCCCTGCCGCTGGATCCCGCGACGGACGCCACGGGCGCGCTTGAGCGACTATTGTGCGGATTCCGACGAAGCCGGCCATGCATTCCAATTCGAAGCCGGCCGGGTATTCCGATCTGAAGCCGGCCACCCGTGGCGTCGTTCGCATGGGTCAATTTCATGATGTCGTCGAGGGCTGGGAAGGTCAAGAGACCGGTTGATCTTGAGCGGTTTGCTTCTGCTTTCTGAGGCTCTCTCCCTTGAGTTCGATGCGGTAGGCATTGTGGACGAGGCGATCGAGGATCGCGTCGGCGATCGACGGGCAGCTGGCTGGTGACGATAATCGAGCGGGATTCGTATCGATCCTCGACGATTTCGAGCAAATCACGGCGCTGGTCGGCGTCGAGAGGTTCTGGTCCCCAGTCGTCCAGGATCAGCAGATCGAGTCGTGCGATCGCCCGCAGCATCTTGGTGTAACGGCCATCGGCGCGGCCGAGTGCGAGCGCGGCGAACAGACGCGGCACACGATGGTAGGCAACTGAGAAGTCATCTCGGCAAGCCTTGTTGCCAAGGGCGCAAGCGAGCCAGCTCTTCCCGACGCCGCACGGCCCGGTAACAAGGAGATTATGCCGTGCCCGGATCCAGTCGCCGACGGCGAGCTTTAGAAAGAGCGCGCGGTCGAGGCCGCGGATGGCGCGGTAGTCGACATCCTCGATGCAGGCGGCATGACGCAGCCTGGCGGCCCGAGCTCTGCTTTCGAACCGTTTTTGCTGGCGCAGCGTTTTCTCGTGTTCCAGGAGCAACGCCAGCCATTCGGCGTGTTCGAGGCTGCGCGCTTCGGACTGGGCATCGAGGTCCTTGAAGCCTTTGGCCATACCGTGGAGACCGAGGCTATGCAGCAGGTCGAGGGTGGGATGGGTGAGCATGCTGGAGAATCCTTTCAATGGAAGTAACCGGGGCCGCGCAGATTGGGATGTTCGATGATCGCGTCCTCGGTATCGCGAGAACTGCGTTCGAGCTTGTTGGCGATGATGGAGGCGATGCTCTTGTAGGTCAGCGCGCGGACCGCAACCGCGCGGGCCGCGATCAGCTCGGCGCGTTCGGGATCAATAGTAAGCGTGGTGCTGAGGCCCTTCAGATTGTTTGTGCGCAGTCTTGTGAGCGCCGCTAGAAGAGTCATCTTCTGCAAGGGTGCTCACAATGGACGACCATTCGGACGACATAAGACGACCGCTGTCTCCGCGTATCGAAGTGTATGCTGGAGTAGGCCGAAAGCAGTGGCCGGATGATTTGAAGGCCCAGATAGTCGCGGAAAGCCTGGAGCCAGGCGCGATTGTCACAGATATCGCGCGTCGCCATGGCTGCCGGCCCCAGCAGGTGCATGACTGGCGGCGCCGGGCGCGTTCAGGTCAACTGGTGCTGCAGGCTTCGGCGGATACAGTAACATTCGTGCCTTTGGTGTCGGAAACGTCGCCATCGGCGGCTGCCGCGCCGTCCGGATCGTCGGAAGCTGCCGCTGTTACGGTTGAGTTCCTGGGGGCCCGGGTGGAGGTGCGGGGAACGCCTGGGCTTGCCGTGCTGAGTGATGTGTTTGTGGCGTTGCGCCGGACACGTTCATGCTGACGGCTCCCGCTGGCCTCATGATTTACGTTGCAACCCGACCTGTAGACTTTGGGAAGGGCGCGGATGGCCTGGCGCTGTTGGCGAAGGAGACGCTGGGCCACGATCCGATGAAGGGCGTGGCGGTGGTCTTCCGTGCAAAGCGCGCTGATCGGGTGAAGATCGTCGTCTGGGATGGCAGTGGCCTTGTGCTGTATTGGAAGCGGCTTGAGGGCAGCGGCTTCAAATGGCCTCCCATCGTGGCCGGCACGATGCGAATGAACGCCGCGCAGTTGTCGGCGCTTCTGGCCGGCATGGATTGGACACGCATGCATGCGCCTCGAATCCCGCAGCCGAAAGCGCTTGTGTAGGAGATAAAATCTTCGCTGCATCGAGGCGCGAAGCATGGCAGACTCGGGCCAATGAGTGATTTGCCTGATCAACTGCCGAGCGACCCAGCCGAGTTGCGTGCCTTTGCCGCGGCTCTGCTGGAGCGCTGCGCCAGACTCGAGCGGTTGCTCAAGCTTGCAAAAGATGCGCAGTTCGGTCGATCGTCGGAAAAGCTTGACGCTGATCAGCTCCAGCTTGTTCTGGAGGATATCGATCAGGCCGTTGCGGCTCTCGAAGCAGCCGAGGACCGCGCCAATCCCAAAACACGCGAGAAGAGAGCTGCCGAGCGCAGGGCCAATCGTGGCAAGCTGCCGGAGCATTTGCCACGCATCGTCGAAACGCTGATGCCGACTGCAACCTGCTGCCCGTCCTGCAAAGGCGATCTCGTTGAGATTGGCAGCGATGAGAGCCAAAGGCTCGACGTCGTTCCGGTGCAGTACCGGGTGATCGTAACCCGCCGGCCCAAGCTGGCCTGCCGCGCCTGTCATGGCGTGGTCCTCCAGCACGCCGCGCCCGAGCGATTGATCAAGGGTGGACTGCCCACCGAGCGGCTCGTCGCGCATGTAATTGACGCCAAGTATCATTGGCATTTGCCGCTCTATCGTCAGGCGCAGATGCTGGCGACGCACGGTATCGCCATCGATCGTTCCACGCTCGCCTTCTGGGTCGGCTATGCCGCCCAGGAATTGAAGCCCTTGTGGCATCGTCTGCGCGAGCTGCTGCTCGCCTCCTCGAAGCTCTGTGTCGATGAGACCCCGGCGCCGGTGTTGGATCCGGGGCGCGGCAGGACCAAAACCGGCTACTTCTGGGCACTCTCGCGCGATGACAGGCCTTGGGCCGGACCTGACCCACCTGGCGTGGTTTACGCCTATGCACCGGGCCGCGGCGCCGTTCATGGCTTGCGGCTGCTTGAGGGCTATCGCGGCATCATCCATTGCGATGGCTATGAGGCTTACAAGACCATGACCCGAGAGACGCGTTCGGACGCACTGTCCGCGACGCTTGCCTTCTGCTGGTCGCATCTGCGACGCCAGTTTGTGAAGATCGAGCGCGAGGCCTCTCCGGCACCGGCTCCGGTTGCCCGCGAGGCCCTCGAGCGCATCGCCCAACTCTACGCGGTCGAGAAAGTACTACGTGGCCGATCTGATGCTGAGCGCCGCGCAGGCCGACAAGCGCATGCCCGGCCTTTAGCCGCAGCCTTGAAGCAGTGGTTTGAGGCAAAGCTTGATCACCTTGCACAGAAGAGCGACACGGCGAAGGCTTTGCGTTATGCACTGCGTCATTGGGACGGCCTGACGCTCTACCTTGATGATGGGCGCATCGAGATGGACACGAATGCGGTCGAGCGTGCGATGCGGCCGATCAAGCTCAACGCCAAGAACTCCCTTTTTGCCGGTTGCGACGAGGGTGCCGAGAGTTGGGCGGTACTAGCTTCGTTGATCGAGACCTGTAAGCTCAACAGCGTCAGCGCCGAGCACTGGCTCTCCGACGTCCTCTCTAAGCTCGTCAATGGCTGGCCTGCGGCGCGACTGGACGAACTGCTTCCGTGGTCGTCGACCTACACGATGCATGCACACGACCCGAGGCTGGCGGCATGAGCCTCAACACGACCGCCGTCCGGATCAAGGTGATCCTCAAGGACGTGAAACCGGAGGTGATGCGATGCCTCGTCGTGCCGCTCACGCTGCGCCTTGATCGGCTGCATCTGACGCTTCAGGCGGCGTTTGGCTGGACGAATAGCCATCTCTTTGAGTTCCTGGCTGGCGAAGGACGTTGGGGTATCCCCGATCCCGATGGTGATTTTGGTCCCCAGCCCATCGATGCCCGCAAGGCGCGGCTCAGCGATATCGTTCACGAGACCGGCGCCAAGACGATCCATTATCTCTACGACTTCGGCGACAGCTGGGATCATGTGATCAAGCTCGAAAAATGGTTCGACGACACGCCGACAGAGGGTCTGCCCTTCTTGCTCCAGGCCGCCGGCCGTTGTCCTCCGGAAGACGTCGGCGGTGCGCCAGGCTATGCTGAATACCTCGATGCCCTCCGCGACCCCACCCATCCGGAGCACGAACACATGCGCCTCTGGGGGCCCGAACACTTCGATCCCAACGTCATCGACAGCAAGGCGCTCGAGGCCGCCGTCAACGCTTTGTCCGAAATTTGGAAGCCGCGGCGCCGCGTCACGCGCTCAAAATAGGCGTCAAGCACCAATCAAAAGGGCCGCAGAGCTACGCTTACGATCAATATCCTTGAACAGCCGAAGCACGCCGAGACAGGTCCGGAATCCCTGTTCGGGATGAGGCCGATTGGCCAGGATGGCGAGGACCAGCCCCTCGGTGTTGGGCCCGATCGACCGCCCCCAGCGCCGGAATCGATCGGGAGTCCACTCGGCGTAACGCCGATGCGCACTGGGCATGTGATCGGGATCAGTGCCGTGCCGGCGGCCGCCATAACGGCGCTGGTGAGCCGCAACACGCAAACCCCGATGGAACAACTCGATGGTCCGGGTGGTGGCGCGAACGTCGACCTGCTCACGGATCAGGCCGTGTGGAACTGAGTAGAAGAAGCCGTCGACCTCGACATGATAATCGAGCGAGACGCGGGCCAGGAGCCATTCCGCGAACTGATAGTCGGCATCCGGCAACGGCGCCAGGACAGGCATCTCGACGGTCTCGAACAATTGCCGGCGGCTGACGCCAAGCCGGCGCATGACGTGGGCGTTGATACGCTCCAGCGCGGCGGCGATTGCCGCGTTCGCCTCGGCCAGCGAGAAGAAGGTCTGCCGGCGCAGCCGCCCGAGGATATAGGTCTGGGCAAAACGCACTCCGGCTTCCACTTTTGCCTTATCCCGGGGCTTTCTTGGCCGTGCCGGAAGGATGCCGACGCCGTAATGGGACGCCATCATCCCGTAGCTGCGATTGATTTCAGGGTCGTAGAACGAGGCCCTGTGAACGCCGGATTTCAGATTGTCGGGGACGACAAGGCGCGGTACCCCGCCAAAGAACCGGAACATGCGGACATGGGCCTCGATCCAGTCCGCCAGTGTCTGCGTCCAGGTCGCCTCGGCGTAGGTGTAATTGGAGGCGCCAAGCACGGCGACAAAGATCTCCGCTTCACGCACGACCCCGGTTGCACGATCGACGATCATGATCTTCTTGCCGGAGTAATCGACAAAGACCTTGTCGCCGGCCGGATGGTCCTGCCGCATCGTCGGAGACAGCCGCCGCTCGAATTCCCGGAATAAATCGCAGAACCGGCTGTAGCCATATCCTTCCGGGTGGACCGCCCGGTACTCCTCCCACAGCACCATCAGATTGACGCCAGGCCGCTTCAGCTCACAGGCCAGCGAGGCCCAATCTGGCTCAGCTCGCCGGCGGAAGCCGCGCCTGACGCCGGCATGGGCAAACAGACGTTGTTCAAGAACGGCGTCGGTCAGATCGCCCGCCAGAGGCCACGCCAGCCCGGCAGTCGAGGCACGCTTGAGATTGTCCTGGATGGTGCTGCGCGCCACGCCGAGCGTGCGCCCGATCTCCCGGGCGCTCACCCCATCACGGGCAAGCCGCAGCATCTGTCGTATCTGTCGCATGGTCAGTTCTCTCTTGGCCGGCATCCGCTTCCCCTCGTTGATCA
>NZ_JARVWW010000066.1 GCF_029846715.1 Bradyrhizobium nivariense | reverse complement strand
ACCAACTCGTCGATCAACGCATCGGGTCAGCTCAAGATCTCGACCGGCGTCAATGCCGACCTCTCGATCACGGGCACCGGCAATGCGCTGAACGGGCTCGGCTTTGCCGGCAACACCGGCACTGCGACCGCGTTCACCGCGGCGCGGACCTCGGGCGTTGGCGGCCTCACCGGCAAGACCCTGACCTTCTCCGCCTTCAACGGCGGCACGGCGGTCAATGTCACCTTCGGCGACGGCACCAACGGCTCGGTCAAGACGCTCGACCAGCTCAACTCGAAGCTTCAGGCCAACAACCTGACCGCGACGATCGACGCCAACGGCCTGCTGACGGTCTCGACCACCAACGACTACGCGTCCTCGACCATCGGTTCGAGCGCCGCAGGTGGTTCGATCGGCGGCACGCTGACCTCGTCACTGACGTTCTCGACGGCTTCCAGCCCCGTCCAGGACACGGTTGCCCAGACGTCGCGTTCGAACCTGGTGTCTCAGTACAACAACATCCTTCAGCAGATCGACTCGACCTCGCAGGACTCCTCGTTCAACGGCGTCAATTTGTTGAACGGTGACCAGCTCAAGCTGGTGTTCGACGAGACCGGCAAGTCGAACCTGAGCATCACCGGCGTGACCTATAACTCCAAGGGTCTGGGCCTCGCTGCGTTGACCGGTGGTGTCGACTTCATCGACAACGCCGCCACCAACAAGGTGCTGACCAATTTGAACACGGCATCGAGCACGCTGCGCTCGGAAGCCTCGAGCCTTGGTTCGAACCTGACGATCGTGCAGGTTCGTCAGGACTTCAACAAGAACCTGATCAACGTGCTGCAGACCGGTTCGTCTAACCTGACGCTGGCCGACACCAACGTCGAAGCGGCCAACAGCCAGGCGCTGTCGACCCGCCAGTCGATCGCGGTCTCCGCGCTGTCGCTGGCCAACCAGTCGCAGCAGAGCGTGCTGCAGCTGCTCCGCTAACAAGCGGAAGACATCTTAAGACGACTAGGGCGGCGGGGCTTCGGCCCCGCCGCTTTTTTTCGTTTGTCGTTCGACATTCGGCAGCGACGCAGCGCCCTGAAAAAGTAACCAGCGGTTATGGTTAATGGAGAGTAAGCGCGGATAAATGCCAATGATTTCAGCCTGATTACCGGCCGCGCCCACGCCTTCCCCGCGCTTATGGTGAACCCGCGCTTACGCAGGCGATGTTCGTTTCACCTTTTGTTAGCCATGTCGCGGCACGCTGTTCCCGTCACTCGATCCGAAGCGATCGAACGAAGACGCGTAAACCAGAAGGGTAAGAGTTATGTCCGGTATTGTTCTCTCTGCGTCGGTTCGTCAGAACCTGCTGTCTCTCCAGTCCACCGCTGATCTGCTCGCCACCACACAGAACCGTCTGTCGACCGGCAAGAGCGTCAATTCGGCCCTGGACAATCCCACCAACTTCTTCACGGCCCAGTCGCTCGACAACCGTGCCAGCGACATCAACAATCTGCTCGACGGCATCGCCAACGGCGTGCAGGTGCTGCAGGCCGCCAACACCGGCCTGACCTCGCTGCAGAAGCTGATCGACAGCGCGAAGTCGATCGCCAACCAGGCGCTGCAGACCACCGTCGGCTACTCCACCAAGTCCAACGTCTCCACCACGATCTCGGGTGCGACGGCGGCCGACCTGCGCGGCACCACGTCCTTCGCCAGCGCGACCGCGAGCAGCAACGTGCTGTATAACGGCACGGCCGGCGGCACCACGGCAGCAAGCGGCACCACGACGCTCGGCGCCACCCTCGGCACGTTCACGGGTACCGCGGCAACGGCCGGCGACGGCACCACGGCGCTCGGCGGCACCATCACCCTGATCGCCACCTCGGGCACTACCGCAACCGGCCTGGTCGGCAACGCCCAGCCTGCGGACGGCGACACGCTGACCGTGAACGGCAAGACCATCACCTTCCGTGCGGGCTCTGCTCCGACGTCGACCGCGGTTGCGTCCGGTTCGGGCGTCAGCGGCAATCTCGTCACCGACGGCAGCGGCAACACCACCGTCTATCTCGGTACCGCCGGTACGCCGACTGCGACGGTCAACGATCTCTTGACCGCGGTCGATCTCGCCAGCGGCGTCAAGACGGCGTCCATCACCGCGGGTGCCGCGACGATCGCCACCAGCCTCAACCAGACCGCTTCGAGCGTCGGCGGCGGCGCCGTCACGTTGAAGAGCTCGACGGGTGCGGATCTGAGCGTCACCGGCAAGGCCGATTTGCTCAAGGCTCTCGGCCTGTCGACGTCTTCGGGTGCAGGCAATGCCAGCGTCAACGTCAACCGGACCACGACCGCAGGCTCGCTGGGTGCGACGATCGCGGACGGCTCGACGCTGAACGTCGACGGCCACGTCATCACCTTCAAGAACGCGCCGACCCCGGGTTCGACCGGTGCTCCGAGCGTTCCGAGCGGTTATGGTGCGAGCGGCGCGGTCGTCACCGACGGTAACGGCAATTCGACCGTCTATCTGCAGGCCGGCACGGTTACCGACGTGCTGAAGGCGATCGACCTTGCCACCGGCGTGCAGACCGCGACGATCAACGCCAACGGCACCGCGACGCTTGCGACCGCGACAGGCCAGTCGAACTCGACGATCAATACGTCCGGTCAGCTCAAACTCTCGACCGGCGTCAATGCCGACCTCTCGATCACCGGCTCCGGCAATTCGCTGAATGTGTTCGGGCTGGCCGGCAACACCGGCAGCGCGTCGGCGTTCACTGCGGCGCGCACCTCCGGCATCGGCGGCATTGCCGGCAAGACCTTGACCTTCTCCGCCTTCAACAGCGGCACGGCGGTCAACGTCACCTTCGGCGACGGCACCAACGGCACGGTCAAGACGCTCGACCAGCTCAACACGCAGCTTCTGGCCAACAACCTGGCCGCGACGATCGACGCCAACGGCCGGCTGACCATCACGGCGTCCAACGACTACGCGTCCTCGACGCTCGGTTCGACGACCGCCGGCGGTGCGATCGGCGGCACGCTCACTTCGGCGCTGACGTTCTCGACGGCTTCCAGCCCCGTCCAGGATGCGGTTGCACAGACGGCCCGTGCGAACCTGGTCAGCCAGTACAACAACATCCTGAACCAGATCGACACGACCTCGCAGGACTCCTCGTTCAACGGCGTCAACCTGCTGAACGGCGACCAGCTCAAGCTGGTGTTCGACGAGACCGGCAAGTCGAGCCTCAACATCACCGGCGTGACCTACAACTCCAAGGGTCTCGGCCTCGCCGCCTTGACCGTCGGTGTCGACTTCATCGACAACGCCGCGTCCAACCGCGTGCTGACCAATCTGAACGCCGCATCGAGCACGCTGCGCTCGGAAGCCTCAGCGCTCGGTTCGAACCTCTCGGTGGTTCAGGTTCGTCAGGACTTCAACAAGAGCCTGATCAACGTGCTGCAGACCGGCTCGTCCAACCTGACCCTGGCCGACACCAACGTCGAAGCGGCCAACAGCCAGGCGCTGTCGACCCGCCAGTCGATCGCGGTCTCCGCGCTGTCGCTGGCCAACCAGTCGCAGCAGAGCGTGCTGCAGCTGCTCCGCTAAGCAGCTGACATTACGAAATAAACCAGAGCGGCGGGGTCATTTGCCCCGCCGCTTTTTTGCGTCCGGGGGCGGGCAGGGACGTTCATCGGCCATTAACCCTATCGCTTAAACTGGCGTTAACCATACTTTAAAGGAGACCCCCTAAGACTGGACAAAAGCCCGCTTTCCAGACCGCGCGGCCGATTCGAATCCGGTTCAAGAGGAAGACCTGCCAATGTCCAACATCGTTCTCTCGGCGTCAGTTCGCCAGAACCTGTTGTCGCTGCAGTCGACGGCTGACTTGCTGGCCACGACGCAGGAGCGGCTGTCGACCGGCAAGAAGGTCAACACGGCGCTCGACAATCCCACCAACTTCTTCACGGCGCAGGGGCTGGACAACCGGGCGAGCGACATCAGCAACCTGCTCGACGGCATCAATAACGGTGTGCAGGTGCTGCAGGCGGCCAATACCGGCATCACCTCGCTGCAGAAGCTGATCGACAGTGCCAAGTCGATCGCCAACCAGGCGCTGCAGACCACGGTCGGCTATTCCACCAAGTCGAACGTCTCCACCACGATTCCCGGTGCGACGCCCGCCGACCTGCGCGGCACGACCTCCTATGCGAGCGCGACCGCCAACAGCAACGTGCTCTATACCGGCGCACCCGGTGGCGTGACCCCGGTCACGGGGACCGCCGCGCTCGGCGCCTCGCTGGGCTCGACCGCCGGCGCCTTTACCGGCACAGCAGCGATCGCCGCCGACGGCACCACCGCGCTGTCCGGTACCGCCACGCTGCTCGGCACCACGGCATCCGCCACCTTCAGCACGGCGCCCGCGGACGGCGACACCATCACGGTGAACGGCAAGACCATCACTTTCCGCACCGGCATTGCTCCGAGCACGCAACCGACCGGCTGGGGTCTCAACCCCAGCGGACACATCGCCACCGACGGTAACGGCAATTCGATCGTCTATGAGGGAACGGCGGCTGCGCCCGGGGCGACTGTCAACGACGTCCTCAGCGCGATCGACCTCGCCAGCGGCGTCAAGACCGCGGCCATCAGTGCCGGCGCCGCGACCATCACAGTCAGCGGCTCGGCCGGTCCGATCGGCACGCTCCAGGTGGCATCGTCCATCTCGGGAGGCGGCGCGGTTACGCTGAAGAGCTCGACCGGCGCCGATATAAGCGTGACTGGAAAGGCTGATTTCCTCAAGGCGCTCGGTCTGACTTCCGCGACCGGCGCCGGCAATGCCAACGTGACCGCAAATCGGTCGACGACGGCCGGCTCGCTCGGCTCTCTCGTTCAAGACGGCTCGACGCTGAACATCGACGGCCACACCATCACCTTCAAGAACGCCCAGACGCCCCAGTCGGCGGCCAGCGTGACCTCCGGTGGCGTCAACGGCAACGTCGTCACCGACGGCAACGGCAATTCGACCGTCTATATCCAGAGCGCGACGCTCACCGATCTGCTCAACTCGATCGACCTCGCCACCGGCGTCAAGACCGCCAGCATCTTCAACGGCGCGGCGACCCTGTCGACCACCGCGGGCCAGATCCCCTCGTCGGTCAACAGCAGCGGTCAGCTTGCGCTCTCCACCGGCATCAACGCCGACCTGTCGATCACCGGCACCGGCAACGCGCTCAACGCGTTCGGTCTCAGCGGCAATACGGGAACGGCAACCGCTTTCGCCGCGGCGCGCAACTCCGGTGTTGGTGGTGTCAGCGGCAAGACGCTGACCTTCACCTCCTTCAACGGCGGCACGCCGGTGAACGTCACCTTCGGCGACGGCACCAACGGCACCGTCAAGACCCTCGACCAGCTCAATGTGCAGCTTCAGGCCAACCACCTGACGGCGACGATCGATGCCAACGGCGTGCTGACGGTCACCACCGTCAACGAGTACGCGTCCTCGACCCTTGGCTCGACTGCCGCCGGCGGTACGGTCGGCGGTACGCTCACCAGCGTGCTGGCCTTTACCACCGCGCAGCCCCCGATTCAGGATCCCGTCGCGCAGACCGCGCGCTCCGGCCTGGTCAGTCAGTTCAACAACATCCTGGCGCAGATCGACACGACGTCGCAGGACTCGTCCTTCAACGGCGTCAACCTGCTCAACGGCGATACGCTGAAACTGGTCTTCAACGAGAACGGCAGCTCGACGCTCGGCATCAACGGCGTCGTGTTCAACGCGGCCGGCCTCGGTCTCAGCAATCTCGTTCCCGGCACGGACTTCATCGACAATGGTGCCACCAACAAGGTGCTGGCCAGCCTGAATGCCGCCTCGAGCACGCTGCGCTCCGAGGGTTCCTCGCTCGGTTCGAATCTGTCGATCGTGCAGGTGCGTCAGGATTTCTCCAAGAACCTGATCAACGTTCTGCAGACCGGCTCGTCCAACCTGACGCTCGCCGACACCAACGAGGAAGCGGCGAATAGCCAGGCGCTGTCGACCCGCCAGTCGATCGCGGTGTCAGCGCTGTCGCTGGCCAACCAGTCGCAACAGAGCGTGCTGCAGCTGCTTCGCTAATTTCGCGGCGCAAGATCGCTCATCGATTTCACGGCGGGGCTAACGCTCCGCCGTTCATTTTATGGAGATCGCTAAGGCAGGATTAGCTGAGATCGACGCGCACACGCGGGACGTGTTTACAGCGTGCACATGCGCATCTAGCTTCGCGACGACGAAGAGCTCCGAGACCCGTAATAATCCGGAGTGCTTCCAAGCACACACGTAAGCAAATCTTAAGCGGTGCTGCCTAGGGTTGGGAAAGAAATCCTTAAGCCTATTCAACGGGCTAGGAAACCTCCAAGGTGTGATTGATGTCGAATTCCGCTGCCTCGGCCTATGCGCGTGTTGCAACGACCACCGCATCTCCTCGCGACATCGAGGCGCAGACCTTGCTCAAGGCCGCGAACAAGCTCCAGGATGCGGTGAACAACGCCAATCCGCTCAGCGAGCAGACCATGCAGGCCCTGATGTTCAACCGCAAGCTCTGGACGATTTTCCTGAGCGAGGCGATGCGCGAAAACAATCCGCAGCCGCTCGACGTCCGGCAGAAGATCGCCAACATCAGCGTGTTCGTGCTGAGCCAGACCGCCGCGCTGCAGATGAGCCCGCAGTTCGATCACTTCCGTCCGCTGATCGAGATCAACCGCAATATCGCCGCCGGTCTGTCCGGCCGTCCGTGATGGAAGCCTGTCATGGCCGACATCATGAGCATCATGTCGACCGCGTATAAGTCGAACGTCCTGTACCTCGCAATATCAGCAGGTGCTGATCAAGGACGGCTCGTTCCGCTTCGGCAATACCAAGTGCACGCTGACGGATAGCTGCAAGGCGCAGATCAAGAACGTCGTCACCGATCCCGCGACCGGCTCGAGCTATCTCGACACGGCCGTTGCGACGCTCGACGCCTGATCGTCAGGCGCTGCGGTCGGTGCTGGACGGACGCGAGGGTTCGGACTTCAAATCCAGTGCATGGAAATAGGCCCGCCGGCGCAGCATCGCTTCGTCGGGGAACTGGTTGACCACCGCGTCGGTCCTGTCGTTGACGACCTGGAAAACGAAGGACGCGGCCGCCTGGTCGAACACGACCTGGCGTGACACGTTCTCGCTGCCATGCAGATCGTTACGCACCGGCGCGCTGGTATCGCTCGCGGCGACCGTCTGGCTCGCCGGAAGATCAGTTTGCACGGCCTCGTTCGCCGCCGCGTTCGACGTCGTTACGATCTGCACAGGGGCCGGGATCCCCACCGGCCTGATGCTGAAATCTGTACTCATGGCAGCCTCCTGGTTGCCTAGCGTGAGTCAAATCCCAACCCCTCTCAATGCGCAACCATGGAACACCGGGATTGAAGATCCGGTAAGTAAACGTGCCTAACCGCGCGACGATGTTGTCGCGCGGTTTTTCATAAAGTTGTCGCTTGTTCTTGCGCGCGCTCAGAGTGAGCGGCTGACCGCGAGCGGGGTGATGTGGCGCGGGCCCGGAGTGGCGCGTCGTCCCGCGGCCGTGTAGGTGTTCGGCACGTTGCGCTTCTGGATCTCGGCATTGACGCCGCGCACGACGCTCTCTGAGACCGCGTGAGCGGTTGCGAGCACGGTGAGATTGACCTGGAGCATCGCGCGGAATGCATCGTGGTGGCGATGCAGCGTCGAGAGCAGCTCGGGCGCGGATTTCGCGAGCTGGGCCTGGTTCGCCTTCAACTGGCTGACGGCGCCGACATAGTTTCGCGACAGCTCCTGCTTCTTGCTCTCGAGGGTCATCGCCTCGCGGACCTGGCCGGCACGCACGAGCTCGGTCTCGCGCTCGATCAGGCCGAGCAGGGCACTCATCGCATCCATCAACTGCTCGGCGATCTTGCGCGCCTCGGCGCTGCCGGGAGCGGTGTTCGGGCGCTGCGCTTGCACCGGCTGACGCGAGGCGTTGAAGTGGTTCATCTCGTTTGACCTTATGCCGTGCGGATCGTTTTCGCCTGCTGCATGATCAGGGTGCGATAGATTTCGGTGGCGACGCCGACGCCGCCGGCGCTGGCGAAGTTCTTGGAATATTGCTCGGTCAGCATCGAGCGCCACACGCCGGTGCCCGGCGTGTCGCCGAACGGGCCTTCGCCCTTCAGACCCGAGGTCATCTGCGAGAACATGCTGTTGAGGAACATCGCCTCGAAATCGGTGGCGGTCTTCTGCGCCTTGGCCTGCTGCTTCGGCGGGACCTTCTGCAGTGCCGCGGCGAGATCGAAGTCCGGCCGGCCGTTGCGGCTCTCCACCGAGAAGGCGGAGCTGGCGACGCGTGCGGTGTTGACCATGCCGGTCTGCATCACATCACCTCGATGTCGGCTTCGATGGCCCCGGCGGCCTTGATCGCCTGCAGGATGCTGATGAGATCGCGCGGGCCGATGCCGAGGCCGTTGAGGCCGTCGACGAGCTGCTGAAGCGAGACGCCGTCCTTGACGACGGCGAACTTCTTGCCGTCCTCGGTGACACTGACGCTGCTGCGCGGCGCGACCACGGTCCGCCCCCGCGACAGCGGGTTGGGCTGGCTGACCTGCGGGCTCTCGGAGATCGTGACGGTGAGGTTGCCCTGTGCGACTGCAACGGTGGCGACGCGGACGTCGCGTCCCATCACGATGATGCCGCTGCGCTCGTCGATGATGATCTTGGCGGCGAGATCCGGGTCGACCTGGAGCTGCTCGATCTCGGTGAGAAAGGCGACGACGTTGCCCTTGAATTCCGGCGGGATCGCAAGCTGCACGGTCGATGGGTCGATCGGCTCGGCGGTCTTGACGCCGAGATAGTCGTTGACCGCGGCAGCGATCCGCTTGGCCGTGGTGAAGTCGGCGTTGCGCAGCGCAAGGCGGACGTTCGGCAGGCGGTTGAGGGCGAACTCGATCTCGCGCTCGATGATGGCGCCGTTGGCAATGCGCCCGACGGTCGGCACGCCACGCACGATTTTCGCTGCTTCGCCCTCGGCCTGGAAGCCGGAGATCGCGAGCGAGCCCTGTGCGACCGAGTAGACGTTGCCGTCGGCGCCGAGGAGGGGGGTGACGAGCAGGGTGCCGCCCTGGAGATTCTTGGCGTCGCCGAGCGCGGAGACGGTGACGTCCATACGCGTGCCCTGGGTGGCGAAGGCCGGCAGATTGCCTGTTACCATCACGGCGGCGACGTTGCCGGTGCGGATGGTGGCGCCGCGGATGTTGACGCCCATGCGCTCGAGCATCGCTTGCAGCGACTGCTTGGTGAAGGGGATGTTGTTGAGGGTGTCGCCGGTGCCGTTGAGGCCGACGACCAGGCCGTAGCCGATGAGCTGGTTCTGCCGCACGCCTTCGATGTTGGCGAGATCCTTGATGCGCGAAGTCGCGCTTGCAGACGCGACCGAGAGCACCAGCGCCGACAGCGCGGCGCAGGCCACCCCCACAATTCTCACCCAACGGACGGCTGGCATCCTCTGCTCCCCGAGGCTCCTCAAATCGAAGGACCATCACGACACTCCCATGACGAGCTGGTCCGACGCTGTCCTTGCGAGCGCTGTGCCAACTCGGGGCAGCGGGGATAGGTCCCTGAATAGGTTGAATAAATCTGTTTTCACCGGTCTCAGCCTGTGTTGTCACTGAGGAGCCGAAACTGCCGCCTGTCGGCAGATTTTGCCGGGCTGTTTACGGGTCGTTAACCATAAAACGGCGAATGTGGCGCATCGATCACCCGGATTGCTTCCGATGCGCATCTACGGACCGAACGGCACCACGCTTGGAACGCCGGCCAGCCAGGCCAGGCGGACGAGCTCCGGCACCTTCATGCTGCCCGACACCTCGTCGGCCCCGGAGACGCGGGGCGCTGCCGCACCGAAGGCCGCCGCCAACATCGACGGGCTGCTCGCGCTGCAGGGCATCGAGGAGGATCCGATCGAGCGTCGCAAGCGCTCGGTCGTGCGCGGCAAGACCGCGCTCGACGTGCTCGACGATCTCAAGATGGGGCTCCTCTCCGGCAAACTCGACGCCTCGACCGTGATGCGGCTGCGCGACGCTGCGGCGAACTTGAAATCGTCCTCCGGCGATCCCGGTCTCGATTCGGTGCTGTCCGAGATCGAGCTGCGCGTCGAGGTCGAGCTTGCCAAGGCCGGGCAGGCGTAGCGTCTTACGCCGCTTCATCCTTCAACTGCGCGTCGTAGCGGCGCTGGGCGGCGAGCACGTCTTTCAGATTTTGCTCGGCCCAATCCCGGAGCGGATCGACGGCGGCGGCGAGCGTCACGCCAAGCTGCGTGATCGAATATTCCACGGTCACCGGCACGGTTGCGATGGCGTGACGCTTGATCAATCCGTCGCGTTCGAGCGACTTGAGAACCTGGCTCAGCATCTTCTGTGAAATGCCTTCAATCGTGCGGCGCAACTGATTGAAGCGCATCGGCTCCTCGCGCAGCAGCAGCAGGATCAGCACCGCCCATTTGTCGCCGACGCGGTCGAGGATCTGTCGCGTGGGGCAGTTCGCTGCATAGACGTCTGGCTTCATCGTCGGGTCCTCCGATCCGTTCAGGTCGCTTGCCGGCCCGCCCGCCGGTTCCGCTTGCCGGTTACTTCTGCGTAATCAAGTAGGTACAAAGTGCTCTCTTAACACCAGCGCTCTTTGCGATATCTAGTCACTGCTAGTTACCACAGAAGCAAAGGAGCCTTCCATGAAAATCGCAGTCGCCGGCGCCTCGGGCCGGGCCGGTTCGGAGATCACCAAGGAACTGTCCCGCCGCGGACACGCCGTCACGGCCATCGCCCGCAACCCCGAGAAGATCGCGGCCCTGCCGAACGTCACCCCCACCAAGGGGGACGTGCTCGACCAGGCCGGCCTCGCCAAGCTGTGGGCCGGGCACGACGTCGCCGTGAGTTCCGTGCACTTCCTGGCCAGCGACGCGCTCAAGCTGATCGGCGCGGCAAAGGACTCCAAGGTCGGTCGCTATCTCGTCGTCGGCGGGGCCGGCAGCCTTGAGGTCGCTCCGGGCGTCAAGCTGGTTACAACTCCCGGTTTTCCGGCTCAGTACAAGGCTGAGGCGGAGGCGGGTTCGGCCTTTCTCGACCTGCTGCGGCAGGAAAAGGACCTGAACTGGAGCTTCATCTCGCCATCGGCCCTTTTCATCGAGGGGGAGCGGACTGGCAAGTTCCGGCTTGGGACCGACCAGCTTCTCGCAGATGCGAACGGGAAGAGCTGGATCACCTTCGCGGACTACGCCATTGCGCTCGCCGACGAGATCGAGCGGCCGGCCCATGTGCGGCAGCGTTTCACGGTCGGCTACTAGGCCTTTGGCCGCCCCCGGGCCCTCCAGGATAAACCTTCCTGTGCAAGGGCTTGGGGGCGCCAATCGGGCGATCAGGGAAACATTGTCTGTCACAGGAGGCCGCTATATAACGCCCCGCTCAGCGGACCCCGTTCCGTTTGCGAGTCGTTGCTTAGACAGATAGGCCGCCCTTGGAAAAGTTGAAAAACTACCGACCGACCGAAAAAGAGCCTTTTATGAACGACAGGCAGAAGGAGTACTTCCGTTTGAAGCTCCTCGCCTGGAAGGATGAGATCCTCAAAGAGTCCAAGCTCACCCTGCAAGCCCTGCAGGAGGAGAATGTGAACCACCCCGATCTCGCCGATCGGGCATCGTCCGAAACCGACCGCGCTATCGAACTCCGTGCCCGTGACCGCCAGCGCAAGTTGATCGCCAAGATCGACGCCGCGCTCCAGCGTATCGAGGACAACACCTACGGCTATTGCGAGGACACCGGCGAGCCGATCTCGTTGAAGCGGCTCGAGGCCCGGCCCATCGCGACGCTCTCGGTGGAGGCGCAGGAGCGCCACGAGAAACGCGAGAAGGTCTATCGCGACGAATAGAGTCCGAGCCGCAGGGATGCGGCTCTTTGTTTTTGGAAGGCGCGTCGTTTTGCGCAGTGGCCAGCATTTTGCCTGTCGCTTGCAACCGCGCGCTGCGGCGCGCGAGCGCAATCGCGAAAAGTGAATCGCGATCAATGGGCTAGACTCAACTCCTCCGAGCTCACGTGAGTTCGGATCAGAAACAGCCTTCACTTCAGGTGCGGGACGTTTTGCGAGTCGCATCAACGACATCGACTCGACTGCCGAGACACTGATCCAGCAGCTTCACGCGTCGCTGCAATCAGGCCTGTTGCGACGCCACAAGGCGCGCATCCCCATAAAGCCCGGACCAGCTCAATATCTCCTTAAACGCCGGCAGCAGGCCGTAAGGTTCCTGAGATGTGGCCGATCTGCTTCCGCAAGTCGTCCAGCTTGAACTGGTAGTTTGGACTGGTTGACGTGTTGCCGCGTGGCCCCCGCGCTTGTCACGCCACGGCGGGGATGCTGAAGTGCCGCCCTCGAATGCGTAGCGTGGGAGCCGGCGCCGATGGACACAATTCTCGCAGCCGCAAAGGCGATCGCGCTGGCGCGCCGCAACCATGCGCCGCTCGCGGCGCTTGAGGTTCCCCCGGCCGATGAGGCCGAGGGCTACCAGGTCCAGCGCGCACTGCATGATCTGCTGCTGAAGAATTTCGGCCCGCTCGTCGGCTACAAGATCGGCTGCACCAGCCAGGTGATGCAGGACTATATCGGCATTTCGCACCCCTGCGGCGGCGGCGTGTTCCAGATGGGCGTGCACGACAGCGGCGTCAAGCTCGCCGCCTCCAACTACGTCCGCGTCGGCGTCGAATGCGAGATCGCGGTGCGGCTGAAGCGCAATCTCGCCGCCGGCGAGGCGCCGTTCACGGCCGAATGGGTCGGCGAGGCGGTCGAGGCCTATCATCCCGCGATCGAGATCGTCGACGACCGCTACGTGAAGTGGGAGACGATGGGCGCGCCGACGCTGATCGCCGACGATTTCTTCGCCGCCGGCTGCGTGCTCGGCGAGCTCGTGCAGCGCTCGTCGGTGCCAGACCTGAGGGCCATCAAAGGCCGCGCCATCGTCAACGGCGAAGAGGTCAGCCACGGCACCGGCGCCGACGTGCTCGGCCATCCCCACAACGCACTCGCCTGGCTCGCCAACCATCTCGCTGCCGAGGGCAAGGGGCTGCACGCGGGACAGCTCGTGCTGACGGGGAGCCTGGTCAAGACGCTGTGGCTGAAGGCCGGCGACAAGGTGCGGATGGAGCTGGACGGGCTGGGCGTGGTGGAGGCTGAGTTCACGTGAGGGCGCTGCGGTACTCTGCGCAGTCATTCCCCGCGAAGGCGGGGAATCCAGTACGCCGAGGCTTCTCGGTTCATCACTGACGTCTCGAAATACTGGATCGTCGGCGTTGCTATGATTGCGCGGACCTGACGCGCTGTATGCAGCCACCGCAAAATACATGCGGCCCTCGCCAGGGGAGCTAGCGAGGGCCGCGTCGTACATCGTCGTTCGCGCCTAGGTTCGCGAACACGATGTGGGAGCTCGGGAGTGGGCTAGAAGGGCAGCAGCACGTCCATGACTTGCTGGCCGTAGCGCGGTTGCTGCACGTCCATGATCTGGCCGCGGCCGCCGTAGGCGATGCGGGCCTGCGCGATCTTGCTGGAATCGATGGTGTTGTCGCTCTGGATGTCTTCGGGGCGGACGATGCCGGCGACGATGAGCTCGCGGATCTCGTAGTTGACGCGGATCTCCTGCTTGCCTTCGACCACGAGATTGCCGTTCGGCAGCACCTGGGTCACGACCGCGGCGACGTTGGTCTGCAACGCTTCCTGGCGATTGACCGAGCCCTTGCCGTCGGCGGAGGATGTTGAGTCGGTGGTGAGAAGCCGACCGGGCAGGACCTTGAGCGGCTGCGTGACCGTCTGGCTGCCGATAAAATCGGTAATTCCCGAATCTTCCTTGGCGGTGCGGCTGCGCTGGGTCTCGTTGGCGATATTGGCCTTGTCGGTGATGTTCACGGTCACGGTCAGGAGGTCGCCGACATGGGTCGCGCGCTGGTCCTTGAAGAAGGCGCGGCTGCCGTTGCGCCACAGCGAGTTCGGATTGTAGGAGGCGACTTCCGGCTTCGGCATCGGCATCTGCACCGGCTTGTAGCCGGGCTGTGTCGTCGGATTTTCGATCGCCGCCAGCTTCGGTTGCTCGCCGATCTGCGACAGGCGGTCGATCGAGGAGCAGCCGCTCGCCAGCGCGCAAATCGCCAGCAGCAGGGCGGAGATCGCGATGCGACGAGGACGGGAAGCCGAACTGAAACTGGACATGACTTACTCTGACTTGGCTGGAGCTTGCGAGACGCGAACTTGCGGGATCTGGGCTTGTGCGATCTGGGCCGGGGACGCCGGGGTCTGGATCAGGCTCTGGGCGAGGGCCGCGGCCGTAGGGGCGGGGGCGGGCGTTTCGTCACGCTTGAGCGACGAGGTCTGCTCGACCGCGGCCAGCATCGGCGCGGCCTGGCTGGCGCCCTGGACCGTCACCTGGCCGCGGGCGGTGACGACGCCTGTGAGCGTGCGCTTGGTCTGCAGGTTGAGCACGCTGACGGTGTCGCCCTCGGCGCCGCTCTCGATCGCCTTGCCGCGCGTGGTGAGGTAGATCCCGGGAACCTGGTAGATGACGGTGACGCTCTGGTCGCGCTGCACGAAGTCGGGCTTGACGATGTCGGCGACGCGGATCGGCGTCCCCGCCCGCATCGGTCGGCGCAGCTGCATGCCGAGCGTGCGATCGCGCGAGGCGGCCTCACCGGTGACCTCGGCCTTGGGCCGGCGCTCCACGGCGACGTCGGAGGACTTCAGGAGATCGGCGCGGTCGATGTCGCGCGTCAGCACGGCGACTTCCACCGTCTCGATCGCGTTGCCCGTGAAGCGCAGCTTGGTCGGCGCCGGATTGTTGTCGTTGTTGATCTCGAAGGCGATGTCGAACCGGCCGCTGCGGGCGTCATAGCGGGTTGCGACCGGCTGCAGCGCGCCGGTGTTGGAGGCATCCAGCCGCATGTCGGCGATGCCGCGGTCGAACGTGACGGTGATGTTGGCGGCATCGCCAAGCCCGAAGCGGCGCTCGAGCGCCGAGGCGACCGCGGTTTCGAGGTCCTTGTTCACCAGCGTGCGGGCGAGACGGGTGACCTGAACCTCCTTGATGTCGCCGGTCATCACGCCGATCACCTGTTTTGCGCGCAACACCGACAGCACTTGCGCGACCGGCAGCGCGCCGGTGGTGCCGAGATCGGGTGAGCGATAGACCGGGATCAGCGCGGCGGATCCGGCATTGTCGATGAGATCGCCGACCCGCACCACGTCCGAGGTCACGGTGATGCTCGCGCGCAGCGTCGGCGTTGCGATGAAATCGTCGGCGGCCCGTGCGGGCAGCGCCAGCGCGAGAAGAGCGGCGATCGTGGCGAGGGTGGTGCGGATCATCGTCATCACCTCAGCGGAACAGCGCCGTGGTCGATTGCATCATCTGGTCGGCGGCGCTGATCACCTTGGCGTTCATCTCGTAGGCGCGCTGGGCTGCGATCAGGTCGCTCATTTCCGAGACGACATCGACATTGGCCTGCTCGAGGCTGCTCTGGGTGATGTTGCCGAAACCCTCGGCGGTCGCCGTGCCGTCCTGCGGCGGGCCGGAGGAGGGCGTCTCCGTGAACTGATTGTTGCCGACCGGCTGGAGGCCCGCCTTGTTGATGAATCGGGTCAGGCCGATCTGGCCCTGGACGGCCGAGGTCGACGAGCCCGGCAGCGTCACCGAGACCTGGCCCTGCACGTTGATGGTAAGGCCCGAGGCGTTGTTCGGGATCGTGATCGTCGGCTGCACCGGGTTGCCCTGCGCGGTGACGATGCGCCCCTGATTGTCCATCTGGAAGGTGCCGTCGCGGGTGTATTGGTAGCTGCCGTCCGGCATCAGGATCTTGAAGAAGCCTTCGCCCGTGATGGCCATGTCGAGGTCGTTGCCGGTCTGCGATAGCGTGCCCTGGGTCATGCTGCGCGGCGTGCCGACGGTCTTGACGCCGCCGCCGATGTCGACGCCGACCGGCAGGATGGTGCCCTGGTCGGACGACTGCGCGCCGACGCGGCGGACGTGTTCGTAGATCAGGTCCTGGAACGCCGCGGTCTGCTTCTTGAAGCCGGTGGTGCGCAGGTTCGCGATGTTGTTGGAGATCACCTGAACGTTGAGTTCCTGTGCCGCCATTCCGGTCGCTGCGGTGTGAAGCGCCTGCATGTCAGTTCTCCCTCAATCAAGCCGGAACGTCGGCGAGCTTCTCGATCGCCGATTTGTGCATGTCACTCTGCTGCTGGAGCAGGTTGGCGATGGCGGTGTAGCTGCGCATGACTTCGACCATGCGGCTCATCTCGCCGACCGAGTTCACGTTCGACTTCTCGACGTAGCCCTGCTGCACGGTCGACTTGCTGTCGGCCCGCGGGATCGCGGAGCCGACGCTGTAGAGGTTGGCGCCGAGCTTGGTCAGCTTGGCCGGATCGTCGAACGCGGCCATGCGGACCTTGCCGCGGATCGAGTCGTTCTTGGCCGTGCCCTCGAGCACCGTGACGGTGCCGTCGGGGGCAACGTTGATGTCGTGGTCGGTCGGCTGGAAGGTGATCGGGCCGCCGGTGCCGAGCACGAGGTTGCCGTCGGAGGTGACGAGCTGGCCGGTGCTGTTGAGCGAGAATTTGCCGTCGCGGGTGTAGCGCTCGGCGCCATTGGCCTGCACCGCGAAATAGGCGTCGCCGCTGATCGCCATGTCGAGCGGATTCTTGGTCGGCTCCATCGGCCCCTGGCCGACGTCGCGGAAGGTGCCGCGGTCCTGCACATAGGAGACCCGGCGATCGGAACCGACGAAATTGTCTTCACGCGCGTTCGAATTGAGGTGCTCCTCGAACAGCGAATGGTCGGCCTTGAAGCCGTTGGTGTTGGCATTGGCGACGTTGTTGGCGATGACATCCATCTGCCGTTCCAACGTCATCTGCCGTGACAAGCCGATCAGAAGCGCGTTCTGCATCGGAAATCTCCCCTGAGTGAGATCCGCCACCTCGCTCTCCCAAGCGCCTTGGCCGATCCCGTGAACGAGACCTCAGGTTCTCCCAAACCTTTGGTCTCGGCCCTTTCTCAGCGAAACTCGTGCCAAGCTGGAAAATTGCGTAATTTCAATGCTTTGTCGTTTTTTCGAGGGTGCGGGGAGGCGGCAGAAAGGTTCTGTTAGCCATGTTTGCCCGGCAGATTTTTCCTAGTGAAGGCCCAATCGAAAGGTTCCGTTAACCATTATTACCGTAGCGTTTGCGCGTAAGAGGAGCGCATCGCGCTGGGGCATTTGTATCGCGTCACTGTCTGCCAGGAGCTTCGCTTTTTCGACCCATTCGAGAGATGAACGAGCGCGGCGACCATGGCAGAGAATGAAGCGGAAGGCGGCGCAGCCGCCGAAGGCGCGGAAGCCGCTACGCCGAAGAACAAGCTCAAGATCATCATCATGGCCGTGGGCTTGCTCGCCGTCCTCGGCGGCGGTGCCGCGACCTGGTTCTTCTTTTTTCGTCACGGTGACGACGAGCATCACGCCGAGGCGGCGCCCCCGCCGAAGCCGCCGGCTTTCGTCGAGGTTCCCGACATCATGGTCAACCTCGCCGGCGCGCCGGGCGAGCGCGTGCAATATCTGAAGCTCAAGATCGTGCTGGAGCTGAAGGAAGAGAAGCAGATCGAGGCGATCAAGCCGACGATGCCGCGCATCACCGACATCTTCCAGACCTATGTGCGCGAGTTGCGCTCCTCCGACCTCAACGGTTCCGCCGGCATATTCCGCCTCAAGGAAGAGCTGACCAAGCGCGTCAACGCGGCGGTCGCCCCGGTCCAGGTCAGCGCAGTGCTGTTCAAGGAAGTCGTGATCCAGTGAGCATGACGGGCTAGGGATCATGGCAGGCACCGACCAACCAGACCAGGATGCAATTGCCGCCCAATGGGAGGCCTCGCTCGATTCCGAGGATCCCGCCGAGGCCGCGAAGGCTGCCGCCGAAAACGAACTATCCGAGACCATGGCCCTGCAATGGGCGGCCATGGTCGAGGATGGCAGCCGCGATCTCGGCGCCGGCAAGAATTCCGGCGAACGGGTGCTGTCGCAGGAGGAGATCGACAACCTCCTCGGCTTCGCGGTCGGCGACGTCACGCTCGACGACCATTCCGGCATTCGCGCCATCATCGATTCGGCGATGGTCTCCTACGAGCGTCTGCCGATGCTCGAAATCGTCTTCGACCGCCTAGTGCGGTTGCTGACGACCTCCTTACGCAATTTCACCTCCGACAACGTCGAAGTCTCGCTCGACCGCATCACCTCGGTGCGCTTCGGCGACTACATGAATTCGATCCCGCTGCCCGCCGTCCTCACCGTCTTCAAGGCCGAAGAGTGGGACAATTTCGGCATGGCGGTGGTCGATTCCAGCCTGATCTACTCGATGATCGACGTGCTGCTCGGCGGCCGCCGCGGCTCGAGCCAGCTCCGCATCGAGGGCCGGCCCTACACCACGATCGAGACAGAGTTGGTCAAACGGCTGGTCGAGGTCGTCATGGCCGATGCCGAACAGGCGTTCCGGCCGCTGTCGCCGGTAACCTTCACGATCGACCGGCTCGAGACCAACCCGCGTTTCGCCGCGATCAGCCGTCCTGCCAACGCCGCGATCCTGGTGCGCCTGCGCATCGACATGGAAGATCGCGGCGGCAACATCGAGCTCTTGCTGCCTTACGCGACCATCGAGCCGATCCGGGGCGTCCTGCTCCAGATGTTCATGGGCGAAAAGTTCGGCCGCGACCAGATCTGGGAAGGCCATTTCGCCACCGAGATCGTCCAGGCCGAGATCTCCGTCGACGCCGTGCTCTACGAAGCCGACATTCCGCTCAAGCAGCTGATGCGGCTGAAGGTCGGCGACACGCTGCCGCTGGACATGCGCGCGGATGCCAACGTCACTGTTCGCTGCGGCGACGTCACTATCACCGAAGGACGCATGGGCCGGGTCGGCGATCGCGTCGCGATTCGGGTGACGAAACCCCTGCGCAAGCCAAGTACGACACTTGCGATGTTCGAAAAGGTCGACGAGCAGAACAAGATGATGGAGGCCCCATGAACCACTCCCTAGGAATGGCAATCGAGACGCTGGTGGCTATCCTGCTGATGCTGACCATCGTCTACTGCGTCACGCTCAACAAGCGGCTGACGCGGCTGAAGGCGGACGAGCATTCGCTGAAGGCGGTGATCGGCGAGCTGATTACCGCAACCGAGATCGCCGAGCGCGCGATCGGCGGGCTGAAGCTCGCCGTGCGCGACGTCAACGAGAACCTCGGCAGCCAGCTTGCGGCGGCGACCCAGATGTCCGAACAGCTCTACAAGCAGCTCGGCGAAGCGGACAACGTGGTGCGGCGCCTGTCCAAGATCGCGGTCGCCGCGCGCCCCGTGACGAACCCGGATACGGTCGCCGCGCCCGCAGCCAAGCCCTCGTCGGCGAAGGCGGTGGCGGCTGCGGCCGAAGCCTTCTCCGAACGCCGGAGGTCCAACGGTCTTGCCGCATAAAGTCAGGGTATGAAGTCCTTTCGCAACATCCGCGTCATTCCGGTCGTGCTGGTTGCCGTCGCAGGCCTCGCCACGCTGAAGGTCGCGGGCCTCGTGATCAATGGCGGCTATGTCTTCGACTACAGGCCGAGCCCGACCAAGAAATCCTGGGCGCAGGAGAATCTGAACTTCCCGACCGGCCGCGAGGATCCCGATATCACGGGCTCGACTCATGGCGCGCCGAAGGAGACGCCGAAGCCGGCCGCCCCAGAGACCAAGCCCGAAGGCCCCGTGGTCAAGGTCGAGGAAGCCCAGCCGCAGATCTCGGCCTCGGAGCGCGCGATCCTGGAACGCCTGCAGTCGCGCCGCCAGGAGATCGAGGCCCGCCAGCGCGAGATCGACATCCGCGAGAGCCTGTTGAAATCCGCCGAGAAGCGCATCGAAAACAAGGTCGAGGAGATGAAGGCGGTAGAAACCCGTATCTCCGCGACGCAGGCCGAGCAGAAGGCCGCCGAAGCCCAGCGAATGAAGGGCCTCGTGACCATGTATGAGGGCATGAAGCCCAAGGACGCCGCGCGGGTGTTCGACCGCCTGGAGATGGGCGTGCTGATCGAGATCGCCTCGCAGATCGCGCCGCGAAAGATGTCGGACATCATGGGGCTGATGTCGCCGGAGGCGGCCGAGCGGCTGACGGTCGAGATGGCCCGCCGGGCCAATGGCGGCGGCGATCAGTCCGCCTCGGCCGGCGAGCTGCCCAAGATCGACGGCAAGCCGACGCAAAAGCCGAATTGAAGGCTCATACTTAAGAAGTCCTTAATTGGCAAAATCTACAGTCGAGGGCAGGGGCCGGCAGCAATGCCGGCGTGGACCGTCGAACCGGAAGAAATGCCGCCAATGGCGCGAGAGGCTGCCGCTGGATTTGTGTCGCGAGCCCGCGCCCTGGCGCGGGGGCTGTCGCGTCATGTCCGCATGGCGCCGCTGCTGGCAGCCGGCCTGCTGATCGGCTTCAGTGCGCCTGTCCGGGCGGCCGATGCTATCCGGGGCGAGGCGACTTTCTCCGCCGGCGGCGGCTTTGCCCGTCTCGTGATCAAGCTCGGCGAGGACGTCCCCTCCGAGGTGACGACGGCCGGCTCCATTCTCGTCATCCGCTTCGACCGGGCGGTCGACGTTCCCGTCGATCGCGTCCCCGAAGGCGCGCCCGACTACGTCAACTCCGCCCGCCGCGATCCCGACGGCGGCGCCATCCGCCTGTCGCTGGCGCGGCGCGTCACCGTCAACACCATGAATGCCGGCGAACGCACCTTCATCGACCTCCTGCCGGAGGGTTGGAAGGGACCGCCGCCGAGCCTGCCCATGGACGTGGTCAAGGAACTCGCCGAGCGCGCGCGCGTCGCCGAACGCGCCCTGCGCGCCCAGCGCGCCGCGGCCGAGGGCAAGAAGCGTCCGCAGATCCGCGTGCGCGCCTCGGTGCAGCCCACCTTCGTCCGCTTCGTGTTCGAGATGCCCGACGGCGTCGGCGTGTCCTCCGTGCTCAACGAGCAGAAGCTCACGCTCGCCTTCAACGCCAACCTCAATTTCGATCTGGCGGACGCGGTCGTCGCGGCGCCGCCGAACGTCGCCTCGATCAAGCAGAAGGCCGACATCGATCAGACCAGTGTCGAGATCGCGCTGATCGGCGATTCCGACGTGCATTCGTTCCGCGACGAGAAGAACTACGTCGTCGACATCTCCTTCCAGCCGGACAAGGGCAAGATGGCCACGACGGCCGAGGCGGCGATCGCGCAGGCCAAGCCGGCCGCTCACGGACCTGCGCCTGCGCCCGAAAAGCCGGCGGCCGAGAAGCCGAAGGACGCGCATCGCGAGATCGCGCCGCCGACGTCCGAGACGATCGCGCGCGAAGCCAGGATCGATGTCAAGCCCGAGGTGAAGCCGGAGCCGCCCGCCGCAATGCCGCCTCCTGAAGCACCGAAATCGGCGCCGGCTCCCGCGGCCGAAGCCGCGCACGCTGCGGAGGCGCCCAAGGAAGCTTCAAAGACCGTGGCGCCTGCTGCGGAAGCCGCGGTCGCGCCTGCCAAGCCCGTCATGGCCGAAGCGCCCAAGGAGATCGTGAAGGAAGCTGCGAAGGAGCCGGTCAAGGAAGCTGTCAAGGCTGTGCCAGCAGAGGCGCCCGCCGCGCCGCAGCCCGCTGTTGCCAGCGTCGATGCCCGCCGCGATAGCGACGGCCTGCGCGTGACCTTTCCGCTTCAGGTCGCAACGCCTGCGGCGGCGTTCCGCCGTGGCGATACCGTCTGGCTGGTGTTCGATACGCCGAAGCCGATCGACGTCGAGGCGATCCGCACCAAAGGCGGTGCGATGATCGGCGAAGTCGGCCGCATCCCGCTCGACAAGGGACAGGCGGTGCGCATCCGTCTCACCCGGCCGCTGGTCTATTCGCTGACGAGCGAGGAGGTCGGCAAGGAGACCAACTGGCTCTTGACGCTCGCCGACAAGATCCAGGCGACGCCGCTGCCGCTGATGATGTCGCGCAACATCACCGACCCCGCGCTCGCCAACATCGCGATCCCCTTCGCCAATCCGGGCCTTCTACACAAGCTCACCGATCCCGACGCCGGCGATACGCTCTATGTCGTCACCGCGCAGCGGCCGGTGCGCGGCTTCATCAAGCGCCAGGACCTCGTCGATCTCGCGCTGCTGGAATCCGCGCATGGCATCGCGATCCGGCCGAATTCCGACGAGGTCGGCGTCGAGGTCGGGTCCGACAAGGTCATCCTCGGCAAGAAGGGCGGGCTGACCCTGTCGCCGGTCGACATCTCGGCCGAGCGCGCCCCGACCGCAGTGCGGCCGATCTTCAGCCCCGAAGGCTGGCGCAAGGGCCAGTCGGAAAACTTCATAGCGCGCCAGAACGAGCTGATCACGGCGATCTCCAACGTCGAACCGGCGCTGCGTTCGCTGCCGCGGCTAGACCTCGCGCAATTCTACATGTCGCGCGCGATGTATCACGAGGCCAAGGCCGTCACCGAATTGATGCTGGCCGATCCCCTCAACAAGGAGGAGAGCGGTGCGCTGATCATGCATGCGATCGCGAGCATCCTGATCGGCCGGCCGGCGCAGGGCCTGAAGGACCTCGCCAACCCCGTGATCGGCAACAGCCACGATTCCCAGCTCTGGAAGGCGCTCGCCTATGCACGCCAGGGCAAATGGGCCGATGCGCGCGAAAAATTCAAGAACGTCGAATTCGCCATCGCCTCGCTGCCGCTCGACATCCAGCGCATCGTGACGATGGAGGCGATGCGCGCTTCGCTCGAGGTGAAGGACTATGCCGGCGCCTCCAAGCGCCGCAGCGAGCTCGAGGTGGTTGGCGTCTCGCCCGAGGCCGCGCCCGGCTTCGCCGTGCTGCGCGGCCGGCTCGCCGAGGCGCTCGGCCACGACAGGGACGCGCTCGACGACTACAAGTTCGCGGTCGGCTCGACCGACCGGCCGGCTGCGGCCGAGGCCAAGCAGCTCGAGGTCGCGCTGCGGCAGAAGCGCGACGAGATCAGCAAGGAAGACGCGCTGCGCGAGCTCGAAACGCTCTCGATGACCTGGCGCGGCGACTCGATCGAGGTCAAGACGCTCCAGATGCTGTCGCAGATGTTTGCCGAGAACGGGCGCTACCGGGACGCGCTCACCGCGGCGCGTACCGCGACAAAGCTGCAGCCGAACGCGGAAGCCTCGCGCCAGGCGCAGGACCTCGCCTCCGACCTGTTCACGCAGATCTTCCTGGGGCCCAAGGGCGACGAGCTGCCGCCGGTCGAAGCGCTCGGGATGTTCTACGAGTTCCGCGAGCTGACGCCGATCGGCCGCCGCGGCGACGAACTGATCCGACGCCTCGCCGACCGTCTCGCCTCGATCGATCTGCTCGACCAGGCCGCCGAACTCCTGCAATACCAGGTCGACCACCGCCTCGAAGGCGCGGCGCGCGCGCAGGTGGCCGCGCGCCTTTCCATGATCTATCTCGCCAACCGCAGACCCGACATGGCGATCACGGCGCTGCGCGCGAGCCGTATCAGCGACCTCTCCGGCGAACTCAGGCAGCAGCGCCTGCTGCTGGAGGCGCGCGCGCAGAGCGACGTCGGCCGCCACGATCTCGCGCTCGACATCGTCTCCAACGTCTCGGGGCGCGAGGTGCTGCGCCTGCGCTCCGACATCTTCTGGGCGGCGCGGCGCTGGCGTGAATCCGCCGAGCAGATCGAGCTCTATTACGGCGAGCGTTTCCGCGACTTCAAGCCGCTCAACACGGTGGAGAAGAGCGACATCATCCGCGCCGCCGTCGGCTATGCGCTCGCCGACGATTCGATCGGCCTGTCGCGCTTCCGCGAGAAATATGCGCCCCTGATGAGCGAGAGCGCCGATCGGCTCGCCTTCGACATCGCCAGCAAACCGACCGGCGCCTCCAGCGCCGAATTCGCCGAGATCGCCAAGCTCGCTGCCAGCGTCGACACGCTCGACGGCTTCCTGCGCGAGATGAAGCAGCGCTTCCCTGACGCCACCGCCCGCGCGCCGGCCTCGCCGCAGGCCAAGGACGAGTCCGACCACACCGGCTCGCTGCCCACGATCCCCGTCGTGCGGCAGATCAAGATGTCGCGGTAGGAACCCCGCTACCTCTCGCCTCTCGACAGGTGCCGCACAAGGCGGCAACCTGATGCATCTTCATGCCGGGAGAGCGTCGATATGAGCAAGCCTGCCAAGACCGAAGCCGAACTCATCGCCATGGCGCGGGCCGAATTGAAGGTCCATGCCGATGGCCCCGACGGCCTGATCATCTCGATCGTCCGCGACGGCGACCGCTGGGAGTTCCGCGTCGATGCCGACCAGGCCATGCGAGACCGGCCCGGTTTCCCCGAAAGCGTCGCCATGCTGGTGCAGATCGGCGATCACCTCAGCAAGCAGTATGATGTGAAGGGGTAGGGGCGGACCGTTCCACGTCGCGTCGCCGGCGTGAGCCGCGCTCTCGGTGTCATCGTCCGGCGTGACCGGGCGATCCAGTATCCCAGAGACTTCAGCGATTGGATCGAGAAGCCGCGGCGTACTGGATGCCCCGGTCAAGCCGGGGCATGACCGCGTGCACGGTCGTCGCTAAAGCGGAATGGGGTTAGGTTGAATCGATTTGGGATTCCCAAATCAGCTTGTTTCTGATTCACCATGCTGGCTGGGCGGAGGCCAGCATGGATGGGCAAGCCTTATTCTCTGGATCTTCGCAA
>NZ_JARVWW010000065.1 GCF_029846715.1 Bradyrhizobium nivariense | reverse complement strand
GCTCCTGGAGCCCATCGGCAACATCCCGCCGGCCGAAGCCGAGCAACGCTACTACGCCATGCTGGAACAACCGGCCATGGCG
This sequence comes from Bradyrhizobium nivariense, assembly GCF_029846715.1. Classification (GTDB taxonomy): domain Bacteria; phylum Pseudomonadota; class Alphaproteobacteria; order Rhizobiales; family Xanthobacteraceae; genus Bradyrhizobium. The sequence goes on along the minus strand of NZ_JARVWW010000065.1, from coordinate 25,254 downwards.
GCATAACTTAAACCAAATGGCCTCCGGCAAACCCGGGGCGGTTCATATTGCCCTGACACGGCCGGCTTAGTTCCGTTCGATGTTCGAGCACGAGCACATCGCGGGAAGTTGTCGTAGGGCGCGCGAGGCAGTCCCCCTCTTTGACTCTCACGACGCAGAGCTATTCCTTGGAGCCGCCCAGGCCGTTGACCCGACCGATCCTTCGCCGCGGACCTCCAATTGGAACTATTTGCGACCGAGCGGCCTTGTGACGAGAGAATCAGCTCCTGTCTTTGCGCTTGTGCAGGTCACCAAGCCAGAGGATGGGCCCCCGCAGCTTGCCGCTACGCCTGCCGAACCGGGCGCCCAGTTTGATAGCCCTGAACGCACTCAAGAAGCGGGCGAGCTTGGACTGAACGCTCCGGGCATTTCTGAGCAGCCGGTTGCCCGCCGGCGTCGTGAGAAGGGAGCGGGTCATGATAAATCCTGGCGTTATAGAAGCAATAAACCGCGAACGCCGGAATATTCCGATGTCAGAGAAGATTTAGGCGGCAGGTGGCCCGATAAAGCCTTTTTCCCATCGCTGGTGGTTTCCTTGGCTCATCGCTCCCCTTGTCCTATGAGGATCGATCGTGTCGTCGACCAGATCGTCTTACTGCCAGAGATCAGGTCGACTTGAAGTCCGTATTCTCCCTCCCGCTGCGCGAGCTTGCCTCCGGCATAGGCAAGATAATTAGCCTTCCGCCTCTCGAGAGATTTGGTTTCGACGTTCATCATTGTTCTTCCGTCCGGGTCGACCAGGCGCAGCCTGAAGAAGCTCTCGGACTCGACGTTGATCGCCCAGACCCAGGCGACTACCGGTTCAAACGTCTTCGGCCCGGGCGGTTCTCCGTTCCGAACGAGGCTGGAGAGTTCGGGCGGAGCATTGGCGAGCCCCACGAGTAGGATCGCCGAAGGAGATCGGGAGAGGGCATCCCTGACGGCCGGTTCGAACAGGCCGGCCCCGGTCTCGCCGCAGGATTCTCGCCCCAGTCCAAGCGGCCGACCCGTCAGAGGTTCCGTCGGCTTGCCATCCCGTCGCACCGACAAGTGCACATGCGGAAATTCGGCTAAACCCGAAGCTCCGATTGATCCGAGGCGGTCGCCCTTCTTGACGCGCGCTCCGGGCCTGACGACGAGGCTGCCTTCCTTGAGATGACAATATTGCGAGACCAGTCCGTCGGCGTGCTCCACGAGCAGGCCGTTGCCGCATTCCTTTCCTGCGGCGTCCATGTCGTGCGCCCGGTCGTAGATCCGGTCCGGAATGCCGTCCCTCGCGCGCGTGATAGTTCCGTCGGCGATTGCGATCACGGGCGTTCCGCGCTCAATATCCTTAAGGGTGCGGATGCGGATGTCCCAGCCGTCGTGACCCTGGTACGTGGCGTTGCCGCAAAGGGGATCCACCGCCTGTTCGCTCGGATCCACGTCCGGCATCTGCTGCACGAAGCAGTCCTCGCCCAGGCGGCAGTCGACGGGCAGGCCAAGATTCGGAGAGGACCGATCTTGCGCGCGTGCCGGTGAGCTTGCGGCCGCTAGAATCGCCATCGCAAGCAGCCCGTGTCGGCTATGCGCGGCGCAGAGGGACTTGAGGGTGAGCATTGTCGCGATAGAGAACAGGCGTTCTACTCCTCACGGAAGGATTTCATCATCTGATCCGTAAACGGCTTTATCAGATAGGAAAGCGCCGTTCGATCGCCCGTGGTGAGGAAAACCTCGACCGGCATGCCGGGCACGATAGGCTTGCCTGCGACTTGCCTTTGGCCGCCCGTGATGGCGATCGTGCTGAGATAGTACGTCTGACCGCTCGCCTGGTCCAGGGTCGCCGCCGCTCCGATCGTTTCGACGGTCCCCGCCACTTCTGGCGTCGTCCGTTGGTTGAAGGCGGAGAACCGGAGTCTGGCGGCCTGACCTGCCGCAGCCTGGTCGATGTCGGTCGGAGACAGCCTGGCCTCGACGACCAGGTCGGCGCTTTCGGGGACGATTGACATGAGCGTTTCCTTGGGCGCGATCACGCCGTTGACTGAGTTGACGGCGAGCTCGTTGACGGTACCTGCGATCGGCGATCGAATCACCATGCGCGAAAGCCGGTCCAGCGAGGCGACGATGCGCTCCTGCAGTTCCGCAAGCTTGCCGTCCACGTCGCGCAGGTCGCGTTGGCTGTCTGTCCTGACCTGCTGATCCAGCTCGATGATCTTGATCCGCGACTCGCTGATCTGACCCTTTACCCGCGCGATGTTGGCATCGATTTCGCCCTTTAATCCATCAATTTTGACAAGGTCGCGCTCCATCGTGCGGATCTTGCCGATCTCGATGAATCCTTTGTTGTAGAGCGGCGTCAGGCGCTCGAGGTCTTCCTGGACCATCTTGCGTTCGCCGGCGTTAGCCGCCTGCTGCGCCGCCAGGCCTCGCACCTGTTCTTCGAACTGCGCGATCTGCAACGATAGTTGGTCCCGTCGGGCTCCGCGCACCGCGCGGTTCTCGTTGAACAACCGGATCTCGCCCCGGGCGATCTCCGCCGTGAGGGGGTCAGTTTCGAAGTCGCCGTGGAAACGGATGGACGGAGCGTCGTCGCGCTCGGCCGCATGCCGCGCCCTACGCCCCTGCAGTTCCGCACGCTGTCCCTTGAGCACGCCAAGCTCGGCCTTTGTCTGAGTCTCGTCGAGCCGAATCAGCACGTCTCCGGCCTTCACGGCATCGCCGTTGACGACCAGGATCTCGGCCACGATGCCTCCGTCCCGGTGCTGGATCAGTTTGACCTGCTTACGCACCGCGACCTTGCCTTGGGCGATCACCGCCCCGGTCAGCTGCGCGTGCACCGCCCAGCCGCCGCAGCCGACGACAAGCGCGACGGCGAGAACGAAAGCCACGACCACCCGCGACCGGATGCCGAACGATTTGTTGCTGCTGTGCCCCTGCGACATCGACATCCTGTGCTCCCTGCGTTCCTTCCAGTCCGGTCAGACGTGGTGCGTGACCGGCTGGTTTGTTGTGAGTACGAAATTGGCCTCGCTCAGATCGACGTTGCCATCGAGCACGATCTCGAATTCGTGGTCCGGATTTCCGTCCAGGTTGCCGCTGACGACGGTGATCTCCTGGTTGGAGACGAGTTCGTGGCGATAGCCGACGGCGCCGACCTCGTCGAACTTCGCCTCGTCCGCGCCGGCGTAGAACAGCTTCTGCCCGGAGAAGTCATCCAACTCCTGCCCGATCCTTGAGAGGTCGATCTTGTCGCCGACGCGGAAGTCGACGATGTGGTCGCGCGGGCCGCCGTCGTTCGCCAGCGAAGCCAACCCCTGAAAGACGAACGTGTCGTCGCCATCGCCGCCCTCCATGATGTTCACGTGGGCGTCCGCCACCAGTCGGTCGCGACCGTGACCACCGTGGACGTTCTCGATCTCGAAAATCTGCGCGGTCTGCCCGTCGCAGATCTCGACGATTCCGTCGGGCAGGTCCACATTCTCGTCGAACACGATCTGCGATAGGTCAAGCGTATCGTTCCCTGCGCCGCCGTCAATGACGTCGTGGCCCCCGTCGACGCTCAGCACGACCACGTCGTCTCCGCAGCCGCCCTCGATGCGATCGTCGCCGGTCCCGCCGGCTAGGACATCATTTCCCGCGCCACCGTCCAGATGGTCGTCTCCGGTGCCGCCGGACAGGGTATCGTCGCCGGCGCCGCCGGCGAGACAATCGTCGCCGTCTCCACCTTCGATGTTGTCCTTGCCGTTGTCGCCCCAGAGCGTGTCGCTGCCGCCGCCGCCGTCCACGACGTCGTCGCCGCTACCGCCGTGGATGCGGTCGTTGCCGGCGTCTCCGCGGAGGGTGTCGTCACCCGATCCGCCGGCGATGTGGTCGTCTCCGTCCCCACCCGCCACGGTATCGTTTCCGGAGCCGCCGTTGATGCAATCGTTGCCCGCCCCGCCGATCAGGCGATCGTTGCCGGCGCCGCCGTCGATGTGGTCGTTGCCTTCCTCGCCGTCGATCGCATCGCTGCCCTCATCGCCCCGCAGGGTGTCGTTTCCGGCGCCGCCCAGAATGGTGTCGTTGCCCTGGCCGCCGGACGTGAAGTCGTCGCCCTCGCCGCCCAGGATCAGGTCGTTGCCGTCCTCGCCGTATAGGATGTCGTTGCCGGCTTCGCCGAAGAGAGCGTCGTTGCCGGCGCCCCCGAAGATGACATCGTTGCCCGGCCCTCCGAACAGGGTGTCATCGCCGTCGCCGCCGACGAGGCGGTCGTCGCCGGCACCGCCGTATATCGTGTCGTTGCTTTCCCGGCCGTAGACGATGTCGTTGCCGGCGCCCGCGTCAATCACGTCCACCTTCGGCGTCCCGATCAGGAAATCGTCGCCGTCCGTCCCGTGGAGTTCCTCGTCAGGAGCGGCGTGCAGATCCGAATGTGCGGTCTGGACGATGGAGACCGTGCCGTCGGAGATTCGGTAGCTGAATTGTACAGCGCCGGTGTCGTCGTGCTCCGGCGTGTAGAGCCAGCGGTCGGGACTCAGTACCTGAAGCGAACCGTGGTCGACGCGAAGGCCCTGCACCGAAAGCGCATCGCCATCGGGATCGCGGGTGCCGGTCAGTAGCTGACTCAGCGAAATGATGATCGATTCGTTGACGAGACCGCTGCCGAGATCGACTGCGCCCGCGCTGACGGGGGCATGGTTCACGCGCTTCGGATCGGGGGGCGGATCCTTGCCTGTTGGCGGAGGCTTCTTGGGATCGTCGCCAGGCCGCTCGCCGTCCCGACCGTGCGGATCGCCACCACCACCGCCACCGCCTCCTCCTGCGGGTTTGGCCTCTGCGGCCGGAGCCTGCTGATGTGGGCTGGGAGGGATATTCTGGTTGGCCGGCACGAGCGAGAGCCGGGGACCATCGGTCCTGATGAAATGCAGCCTGTCAAGATCGACCGCCGGCTCGAATGCCTCTTTCATCGAGACCGAGCCGATGAAGGCGCGCACGAGCTCGGACGAACCGGGTGGTCGCTCCGCAGTGGATGGCGCGGCATCGGCCTCGGTTTCTGCCTGAGCTGTTGACGGATCCGGAGATTCGGCCTTGGGCAGATGGGGTACCTCTTCTTTGCCGGCGCCGAACATCTGCTTCACTAGAAGTGCCCATGAAGCGATGAGCATCGCCGGCACGATAGAGCTGACGCGAGATCGCTCCTCGATCAGCACGAAGCGTCTGGCCGGGGCGTCGATCGCGCTACGGTCCGGGATTCCCAACGAGAGCGGTTCGTCCATGGGGCCCTCCAGCGGCTCCTGCTAGTCAAGCCGTCGCTGCGGTTGCCGGAAACGGTATCGGGCGCGCCGGTTCGCCGACAATCTTGTCCTTGGGTCCGAGCGCGACCAGCTTGCCCCCCTGCACCACGCCGACGTAGTCGACGGACGCGAGAGCTTTCGGGCGGTGGGCGATCACGATCACGACTCCACCCCGCGCCTTGACGCCCTCGATGGCCTCGCCGAGCGCGACCTCGCCTGCAGCGTCAAGGTTCGAGTTCGGCTCGTCCAGGACCACCAGGAAAGGTTCGCCGTAGAGCGCGCGCGCCAGCCCTATGCGCTGCCTCTGGCCGGCAGAGACCGCCGTGCCCGATGGCCCGAGCTCGGTCTGATAGCCTTCGGGCAAGCGCGTGACCATCTCGTGGATCCCGGCCGCCTTGGCAGCTGCGATGATCTTGCGGGCGTCCGGTTCGGGATCGAACCGCGAGATGTTCTCGGCGATGCTTCCGTCGAGTAGCGAGACGTCCTGAGGCAGGTAGCCGACGTGCTCGCCGAGGGCATCGGCCCGCCACTGGTCGAGATCCGCATCGTCCAGACGGACTTTGCCCCTCAAGAGAGGCCAGACACCGACGAGGCCCTTGACCAACGAGGTCTTGCCGCCACCGCTGGGACCGATCAGGCCGAGCGCCTCGCCCGCCTTCAGCTCGAAGCCGACCTCTCCGATCAGGACGGTGCCGCTGCCGGGCGCCACGACGGTGATGCCCTCGACCTTGAGGCTGGCGCAGGGCTTGGGAAGCTGCAGAATGTGGCTGCTGTCCTCTGCCGCAGCGAGCGTCTGCTTCAGACGGCCGAAGCTGCGTCGCGCTGCGGCGATCAGCTTCCAGTTGCCAATCGCGGAATCGATCGGCGCGAGCGCGCGCGCCGAGGCGACCGAGCAGGCGATGATCGCTCCCGCCGAAAGCTCGCCTTTGATGGTGAGGAAGGCCCCGAGCCCGAGCAGAGCGGATTGCAGCATCATGCGCAGCACCTTGGCCATTCCCCCGAAGCTTCCGCTGATGTCGCTCGTTCTGGTCTGAAGGGCCAGATGCAAGGCGTTCGCCTTCTCGAAGCGCGCCACCGCCCGCCCGCCGAAGCCCATCGCGCGCAGAATGTCGGCGTTGCGCGCGTGGGAGTCCGCCAGCGTGGAGCGCAGCACTGCCGCCCGATGGGTTTCGCTGCCGGCGCGGCGGGTCAAGAGTTCGGTCGCGACGGTGAGGGACATCAGCACCACTGCGCCGGCCATCGTCACAAGCCCCAGCATCGGGTGGAGAAGATAGACGAATGCGAGGAACAGCGGCATCCACGGCAGGTCGAAGAAGGCGATTGGCGCCTGGCTCCCGAGAAAGCCGCGGACGACATCGACGTCGCGGCCGCGCTCCAGCGCCTCGGAGGTCGAGTAACCGTACCGGGCCATCTCGATCACAACCTGATGGGTGAGCGGGGCAAGCTTGGCATCGAGCCGAGCGCCGAGACGGACGAGGATCTGCGAGCGCAGGATGTCGAACATGCCCTGGAACAGATAGAGGCCGATGGCCAGCGCGGACAGCGCGACCAGCGTCGGGATGCTGTGGCTGGTCAGCGCCCTGTCATAGATCTGAAGCATGTAGAAGGAGCCGGTGAGCGCGAGCAGATTGATGATGCCGGACAGTCCCAGCAGGAAGAACCCGATGCCGCGGTAGCTGCCGATCGGGTTCTCTGCGGCTGAATTCTTCCGCTTGGCGTTCTTGCTCATCGTGTCCTGCCCCTGCTTGGTTCCGGTGACATGTTCCATCCGGGCGGCAGACCGCCCGGATGGTCGATCGTTCGCTCAGTGGACGCCGTTGAAGTCGGCGGTGGTCAGCGCGTGATTGCCGGCAACGTCGATCTTGAAGTCGGCGGCCAGGTCGCCGTTGCTATTGCCGGAGACGATCGTGTGCTCGGCGCCGTCCCTGACTTCGTGGGTGACGATGACCTGCCCGGCCGAGGTGAAGACGTTTCCGGCGAACAGGACGAAGGACTGTGCGCCGTTCGCGCCCGTATTCGCGTCGATTGCCGATAGATCGATCTTGTCTCCGGGCTGGAAGCCCTTGATCGTATCGCCATCGGCATCGCCCGAGGAGCCGAACACGTAGGAGTCGTTGCCGCCGCCGCCGTCCATCACGTTCGCCACCGAGCTCGCTACGATGGTGTCGTTGCCGGAGCCTCCGATGAAGTCCTCGAAGCCGAATACCTTGTCGGTTCCGCTCTGGGCGCTGGCGACCGCGCCATGCTGACCGATGCCGTTGCCCAGATCCGCCGTGATGTTGGCCGAGATCGCCGAGTAGTCGAGCGTGTCCTCCTCCGTATCGCCGAAGTAGGTATCGTCGCCATCTCCGACGGTGGCCAGGACGCGGTCGTTTCCGGCTCCGCCGTAGACGGTATCGTTTCCGCTCCCACCCTCGAGTGCATCCTCGCCAGCGTCGCCGAACAGGCGATCGTCGCCGGTATCGCCGGTGATCAGGTCGCGCCCGGCGCCGCCGAACAGGTCGTCGTTGCCGTCGTTGCCGAACACGACGTCTTCGCCGGCACCGGCCTTCACCAGGTCGTCTCCGGCCCCGGCCTTGATGGTGTCGGCGCCGTCGTTGCCTAGGATGACGTCGTCACCGTCCAGGCCGCTGTAGACGTCGTCTCCCGGAGTACCGATCATTACGTCGGCAACTGAAGTCCCTTTCTGGCCTTCATACATGCCCGGGTAGACTGCCGGCGGAAGCGGAGTGTCGGAGTCGCCGTGGTGACCGTCACCGGACGAGCAGTGCTCGTGCTCACCACCTGATGCGCCATCGTCGTCATCGGAATCTCCCTGGTCGCCGCCTGTCGGACCGGCCGGATCGCCGGACGGCAGGAGGTTCTGGGTGTCGACCACGTCCTGCGGGCGCAGTGAGCCGATCACTTGGTCATCGCCGCCCCCACCGTGGAAGACGATGCGGTGGTCGGACGTCAGCCCCGACATGTCGACGACATCGGACCCCGTTCCGCCGTTCACCGTGATCGTGCTGTAGTTCAGACTAGTGCCCGTGAAGTTGCCGATCACTTGGACGGTGTCGCCGCCGATGGTACCGGAGCCTCCGGGAGGCACGCCGCCTGGCGAGGTGACCGTCGCCGTATTGACCGTAATCTCCTCGACGTTGTCGAGTTCGGCGATCACCGTGCCATTTCGAGCGATGACGATCTCCGTGTTGACATTCAGGCCCGTGAAGCCGGCATGCGCCGCGCTGCTGCCTGTCCCTGGCCCAGCGCCGTCCCAGTCGTCGGTATTGGAGTAGATCGCGAAGGTTTCCGCCGCGCTGTTGCCGGTGACCACGAAGCGGTCGCCCGCCGCTGCATTCGCCCCGCCGTCGACGAAGTCGCGGCCGTCGGTCGCGCCGGTGGCGTTGGTCCTCCAGTTGACGGTGTCGTCGCCTGCCCCGCCGAAGACGGCGTCGGCGCCCAGGCCGGCGGTTATCGAATCGTTGCCATCATGGCCTAGCACGATGTCGACGCCGGTGGTGCCGGTCAGGGTGTTCGCCGCTGACGTACCGTTGACTAGGTTGTAGTTCGTTCCGGCGAACCGCAGGGTCTCGACGGCTGTCAGCGTGTCGTTGCCCTCGGCACCCGTGAGGTCGGTCACGGTCAGCTGGTTCGTCGGGGTGAGTCCAAAGGCGAAGTTGGCCACTGGACCGGTGTAGATGGCGGTGTCGGTCTGGGCGCCCCCGTTGATGGCGTCGCTTCCGGCGCCTCCCGTGATCAGGTCGTTACCGCCATTGCCGTTAAGGATGTCGTCGCCGGCGTTGCCGTTGAGCGTGTCGGCTCCCCCGAAACCAAACAGGGTATTTGACCCGTTGGCGATGTCGTTGCCGGCGGTGCCGTTGAACGTCGCCTGGATCGGCGAGGACCAGTTCGCGCCGACCGGGCCGGTCGGATTCGAGATCACGGTTTCCGGGTGTCCTCCCGCATCCGTGAAGGTGGCCACGACGTGGAGCTGCAAACCGGCCTGCGCGTCGAGGCCGTTGAAGCCGAGGAACGAAATGTCTTGCGGCGTGAAGGTTGCGCCGTTGGCGCCCGCAATGTCGTTCCAGGCGGTCCCATTCGCCGAGGACTGCCATTGATAGTGCAGAGCCGCCGGATTGAAGCCGTTTGCGTCCTGGATGCTGCTGATATCGAGGGTCAGCTGCTGTCCTTCGGTCGGCGTCGTGTCGGAAATGACTGGGGCGCCGGTGGCCGGAATGTTGACCAGCTGGTTGACGTCCACGATGCCGTCGGCGAACTGCAGCTTGTCGATCCCGACCAGGAGATCGGTCCCGTCGCTCGGCGCACGCGCCGAGCCGTCGGCGTAGAGCCCGCCGTTGTCGATGATCTTGTAGGCGACGATGGCGCCTTCGTGGGCGCTATTGTAGGTGATCGCGGTGATCGTGTAGTCCAGCCGGTTGCCACTTAGAACCACGGTGTCGGAGGTGCCATCGGCTCCGCTGTCATTGCCCAGTACCAAGTCCTTGTTGCGCTCGGTCATCAACAGGTCGGTGTAGTGCTTGGCGAATAGTTCGCTGTGGATGCCGGCGCCGCTGTTGGCCAGCAAACCGCCGGTCAGCGTTCCGGTCACGCCGTGCGTGGCGTTGCCGTTGGCATCGAGGCCGTCGACGTAGCCGCCGTAAGTGCCGATCAATGTGTCGAGGCGAATGTGCCCGCCGATGATGACGTCGTTGCCGCCGCTACCGACGATGCCGTCGGTGTTCGCTACCATGGTGCCGAAGGTGTCGTTTCCGCCGCCGCCGATCAGCCAATTGTCGCTGTCGTCGCCGACGATCTTGTCGGCAAACTTTGATCCGACGACGCCTTCGAGGTCGACCCACAGCTGGCTGAACGGGTTGTAGGGCGCGGCCCCGCCGGCCGCCACCAGGTTCTGGTTGCGCAGGTCCGCCGTCGCGTCGAGCACGATGTTCGTGTCAGAGAACACCGACATGTCGAAGCCGACGTCGCCGAGCAGCTCGTCGCTGTCGCCATTCTGCGAGTTCTGGCCGATGCCGCCGAAGAGGAGGTCGTCGCCGCCCTCGCCCTTGAGCACGTCGGCGCCCGAGCCGCCGCTCAGCATATCGTCGCCAAGGCCGCCGCGCAGTTCGTCCGGCCCATCGCCGCCGAACATGACGTCATTGCCGCCGTCGCCGAACACCAGGTCCGTGTCGCCGCCCGCATCGATGTAGTCGTCGCCCGATCCGCCGTAGATTTCATCGATGCCGGCTTCGCCGTAGAGCTTGTCGTTGCCGCCGCCACCGATGACGACGTCGAGCGCACCGGCGCTGGTACCGGCATAGACGATGTCATCGCCCTCGCCGCCGTCGAGGAAGTCTTCGATGTCGCCGCCGTAAAGCACGTCCTGACCGTCGCCGCCATAGAGATGGTCGGCGCCCGCCTTGCCATCCAGAACGTCGTTGCCCTTGTCGCCGTAGACCGTGTCGTCGCCGTTGCCGGCGTCGATCCAGTCGTTGTAGTCGGTGCCCGCGAGCGTCTCATGGGAGTTGTAGCCGGAGGCCGGCGTGCCATCGGGATTTTCGCCCAAGTCGGGCCGGAAGTCGGCGATGTAGGATTGGCTGACGAAGCCGAGGTCCGTGTTGCTCTTGTGCAGGACCGTGCCGTTGCCGGCGGTTCCGCCGCCGACGCCGGAATAGATGCCCATGTGGATGCCATTGGCATCGTTGGCCGCCAGGATGTCACCATAAGCGTGGGCGGTCTTGTAGTCCTGCGTGATGAGATTGTGGCTCGCGTCGTACTGCAGGTCACCTTGGTTGGCGACGACGTGGTTGCCGTTGATGTCCAGGATGTCCTGACCGCGCACGGCGGTTAGCGCCGTTCCGGGCATCACCTTCCGGGCCAGCTCGAGTGTGCTGTCGGAATAGCCCATGACGTCGCCGTTGAGGTGCATGACCCCCGTGGTGCGCTCGATGATGTCCTTGAACTGCTCGGTCACGATTGCGTGGCCCAGGTCGGTGTCGATGTTGAGAGAGTCCTGCAACCGATAGATGTAGTAGAACCGGTCGCCGTCCATCAGCCGTTCCATTTGGTCTTCGAAGATGGCGTTGAAGGTAGTGCCGAGCTGGCCGGTGAAGACGTGGAGCTCGGCCAGACCGCCGATCCAGAAATCGATGTTGTTGAACGCACCTTCTCCGCTGGCCAGCTCGGCGTTCGTTCCGCCGTAGCTGTTGTTGAGGAATCCGATCGCATCGTCGATGGTGTATCCGTGAGCTCCCGACCCGGAAACGATCACGCCGCTCTCGACGTCGATGAGCTCCTGCGCCTTGGTCAGGTCGCCGTCGAAGGCATAGGCAGCGATGAAATCGACGAGCGATTCCGGGTGCTGCATCTGAGAGCCGTACTCGGCCCAGCTGGTGTACGGGTTGAGGGCGTCGACGATCAGATTGGTGTGGTGCGGCATGTTGGGGTCGGCCGCACGCTCCGCGACCAACGCGTCATGCAGCTGCTTGCGCACCTCGTTGAGTGTCGGCATGCCGACGTCGCGGCCGCGCGCGATGTTGATCGCGCCAAGGTCGAGCGCCTGGCCGAGCAGGGTCTGCTGCATGGCGGGCGTGACGAATTCGTCGACTTCGTTGGAGACCTGCTGGGACATGCCGCGCAGGATGTTGGAGGCGCCGACGGCGGCGAACTGCTCCGGATTCAGGAACGCACCTTCCAGCGCGAACTTGGTGACCATTCCGCTAGGATCGATGGCGTCGATGGTCTCGCGCAGCTGCGAGTGGCCGAAGCGGAATGCGGCCTGCGAATATTCTAGGGAGATGTCCGCGTTGATGTCGCTATCATAGGTGACGAACTCGGGAAGGTCGGGGGTCACCAGTCGCGCGTACTGGTCGATCGCCGTGTGCTGGTACTCCATCTCATTGATCAGCTTCACGGTCTCGAACATCTTGTCCGGATCCCAGGAGACCTTGTCGATGGAGGCCACCGCGACCGCGCTCTGGTCAGTAAAGGTATAGTTGCCCGCCTGGTCGTGGAAGAATCCGCCATTGCCATCGTTGACGCCCAACTGGTAACCGTGGCGCGCCGTGGCGTCCGGCGACGTCAGGATCATGTTCTCCAGGTTAACCAGCTGGACGTTGTGGTTTTCATGGAACACGTGGTGCAGCGCGGTGAGGCCGAAATTCTCGTTGGCACGTCCGTCGCCGGCGATGTAGTGGTCGCCGACTGAGGCCATCATGATCTCGCCGACCGCGCCGTAGAAACCCTGATCTGTAGCGGTGATGCTGAAATTCGCGAAGTTGACCCAGGGCGCCAGCGCGAAGGCGCCGTGGAGAGCGCTGCCGGCCGGTAGTGTGCCTCCGGGACCCATGTTGAGGGGTGAGCCCAGGGTAAGCTGCAAGGCAGTGAGCCCGGTCTGCGGGTCGATGGCGAAACCCAGCACGTCGCCGGAGCGGCCGACGTCCGCCAGATGAGCGTTCATGTAGGCGATCGCAGCCGTGACCTTGGTGGCCTCGTTTGTATCCCAGACCGTACCGGCGTCTCCGTCGTTTGGCTGGAGGCGCGCTGTATCGAAGCGCGGGTTCATGTCCAGCAGCAGCGCCTCGCCGGTGTAGACGTAGCCGCCTACCGCAGCGCCGTTTGTGTCGACCACCTGGCCATGGTCGTCGCGGGCCCGCAGATTGTTGATGTCATCCCACGTCAGGTCGGCGCGGCCGGTCTCCCGGATGTGCTCGCGCATCTCGTTGAGGTTGGGCACCGTGCGGGTGGTGGTGCCGACGCCTAGTCCGGTAGGACTCGCGTCGTCAAAGACTTGGCTGTTATACGCTTGGGTGCGGTGGCCATCGAGCAGTTCGGCCCCCGGACGGTACACGCCCGTGTTGGGATCCTGTACCCATTCGCGCAGCAGGTTGGTCGTCTGGGTGTTCGAGCCGTAGCTCTGCGACTGGTCGATGTAGGGCGAGGTATGGTTGGTGTAGCTTGTGGTCGTCGGCTTGACCATGGCACCATGCACATCATCGGCGGTGCCGTAGACGCCGTCGGCGCCGGGTGCCCTGACATCGTCGGACGTGCCCCAGAGGCCGTCGGGGCCGGCGATCGAGACGGGACGGCCGTGCTGATCGGTCACCGTATAGCCGTCCGGAGTGGCCCGTGAGATAGTGATCGTGGTGTTGCCCGGGTCCTGCCCGCTGGGCGCGCGATAGAGCGGGTCGTTCGGCGCCAGCGGAATTACGATCTTGGAGCCCTGGCCGCCCTTGTCGATGAAGTCCAGGCCGTGATCGAAGAATTGGCCGAACAGGGTGAAGATGCCACTGGTGGACGGATCGCCGGGCAGCGTGTTGACATTGCGAACGATCGTCTCGGTCTGAGTGGAAGTGGTCCCGTCCCTTGCCGTGATGACCTCCGTGATCGTGTCGGTTGCCACATCCATGCGAGTCAGCGCGCTGTCCGCCACGCCAGTGGCGTGGTCCCCGTAGGACGAACTGATCGTCTGGGTGATCATGCGGGGCGTGTAGTCCACAACCGTCTTGTTCAAATCGGCGTAGTTGGTGCTGTTGTCGGCAACAGGCACGAACGATGGGTGCGCGGCCCCGTACGTCGCGAGTGCCGGATTAGTCAGCGACTGCTCGACGTAATGGTTGTAATCGGCGGCCGTAAGGCGGGGGAACGGGTCGTTGGTTGCTCCCCAAGTCCATGACGTGACGCTCACCAAGTTGTTGAAGAAGCCTATGGGAAGACGGAAGCCACTGGCCTCACGCGCGCCGTCGTAAATCGAAAGCCCAGTTACCCCATCCGTGGCGGCGAGCGGATCGAAAGTGCCGAACAAACCGAGCTCGTGCGAGACACCGGCTGTGTCCACGTAACCATAGATCGGCTGACCGTTGGCGTCGAAGCGCACGATCTTGATCGCATCGCGCATCTGGTCGAGCAGATAGTTAACGTCGCCCATGGTGATGACGAAAGGCTTCGAGGAGGGCATTTTCGATCTCCGTTCCGTTGCATGATGCTCGGGAGCGCCGTCGTTCGCCGAGCCGCCGATTTTTCGGACGCCATCATGACTGGCCTGCGCGGACCCGGTAGGTGCGGAAGTTGAGCGAATTTAAGGGTCTACTGGGGCAGCGTCGCGGGGAGGAAAGTCCTACGTGGCGATTGGACCAAAGTTCGATGTGATGAGACCTTGGGTCCGCCAGATCCGCATTTGCGAGACCAAAGTCGCTCTTCCGGCAATTCGCGATTGCGTTTTTCCTTGGTGATGGCGTTTCCCGTCGCTGCTGTGGGCGTGTGGGTGTGTGCTGCTGCAACAGCTGCGCACTGCCTGCCTGACTTGCTCAAGGAGATACGACCGATCTCAGCCGGCATTTTTCCAGATGCAGGGAACGTCGCCGAGGCCAGCGGGAGGCGCTGCCGCGAGAAATTGTGCGTTGCGGCCCGCGCGCGTGCCCTAGGAGGCGTTGAACGATCCCTACAAATCCCGCGCCGATGGCGAACGCGCCGCACAGGACCAACGCCCCTGCCTTCGGACTTTAGTCTGAGTTCAGCTGGGCCTTTCGGCAGAGCGGCCCATCGACGAACGGCATTGTGGAAAGCACTCGACGGGTGACTTCCCAATGAAACTGGCGATGGATTCGCGTGCGATCTCCACCATGTTCGTGCGGAACGTTGAAAGCCGATCCGATTGAAGCATATGATGCCGCCAATTTGAGGATCAGTTCATCGATGACATTGCTCGAGAATGATCGCCATGAATCCACCAAGTGAGCAAACCTCTGGCGCCGGTGTAGATGATCGGCGTATTCGTCGCCTCGATGTTGCTTCCTTGAGAACCAACGAACGCGAGCCGGCCGCCGAAGGCGCCCCATCGAGGGCGACCGGAAGAACCACCGGGATTCGCCGACCTCGATTGCGTAGTTGGTGGATGCGGAGGTCGCTCTTCGAGCAGTTCGCAATGTTGTCTTCGCTGGTGCTCTGCCTTTCGGTCGTCGCCGTCGGCGGCTGGGTCGGCACTCGTATCGCCGATGGCGTTCTGCGCGGCACCAGCGGAGCCGCCGCCCTGTACATGACGAACTTCGTGGAGCCTTACGTACAGTCGATGGACGAAGGCGGCTGGCCGAGTGAGGAAGACGCCCGCCGACTCGATGCGGTCAGCGAATTGCTGAAATCGAGGCGGCATGTCGCATCCGTGAAGATCTGGGGGCCGGACGGCACCATCGTCTACAGCACCCAGAAGGGACTCATCGGAAAACGCTTCCCGACGACCGACATCGCACCCTCCCTGCAAGGAGAGATCCGCGCGGGAATGGCCAACCTGAACGATGACGACAGCGAGTTCGAACGCTCTCTGTCCATGCCGCTCTACGAGATTTTCCTGCCACTCTACAAGAACGAGACGGAAAAGATCATTGCCGTCGCTGAAGTCTACGAAGACGCCAGCGCGCTTCTCCGCAACCAAGCAAGCGCCGCGCGCGGCGCGTGGTTGGTGGTGGGATCCGTGGGTCTCGGCACCCTGTTGGCTCTGTTCGTCGTCGTGTACCGGGGGAGCGCAACGATAAAAAGGCAACGGTCGACCATCAAGCAGCGCTTCCGCGAGAAGATGCTGCTGCACCGCAAGAACAACATTCTCAAGTCAGAAACCGAAGAAGCCCTTCGCACGGCTGCTCGGGTCGACGATCTTGTCCATACACGGCTCGGAGCCGAGCTCCACGATGGGCCCGCCCAGCTGCTGTCCTTCGTGCTGCTGCGGCTGGAGGATGTGGAGCAGCAGCTGATTGATTGCCCGCCAAGCGCGCGGAAGCTACTGAAAGAGCTTCGGAGCGCGCTCGAAGACGCACTCAGGGAGTTGCGCGCGATCGCTGCCGATCTGCTTCTTCCCGAGGTCGGCGATGACGGCAATCTCCCCGAGGTACTCCGCAATATCATACGGACGTACGAAGGCCGGACCGCGTGCATCGTCGACTTTGAGGTGGCCGACGTGCCTGAGAAGCTGCCGCGCGAGGTGATCCGTTGCGCCGTCAGAGTAACTCAGGAGGCATTGAACAACGCATCGAAACACTCGGGCAGCACCCGGCAGACCGTGATGCTCCAATGGGACGACGGTATGTTGCGGATCTCGGTGCGCGACGACGGATGCGGCCTTTCCAATGCGACGCCGGCCGGGCCGCATTCGGGTCTCGGAATGCTGGGAATGGCGTCCAGAGTAAGAGCGCTTGGAGGCACCTTTTTGGTACTGTCCAGCCCGCAACAAGGTACCGAAATTCTGTGTGAGCTTTTCGTTAACGGTTCCCGGACGGAACCGCCGCCCGGCGCAACTACAAGGTCAATGTATGGAAAGTAGTTGAAGTTATATCCTTATGATGTCTATCATTCGATCTTTCTGAAATGCCACTTCATAGCTGCTGTTTTTTCATCGTGAGTGCCGCATATGGAAACGTTCAGTGAGCAAGCCACGATTGCCATCATCGACGATCACCCGATCTACCGCCAAGGACTGACGGTTGTATTCCGGGCTGAACCCCGCTTCAAGGTCGTAGCCGAAGGTGTCTCGTCCGCAGACGCTCTGGACATAGCGAAGGCACATCGCCCGAACGTCATGATCCTCGATCTCGGGATTCCCGGCGACAGTCTGGAGACGCTCAAGCAGTTGTGCCTGGAATTCCCCGAAACGCACTGCGTGATACTCACCGCCTGCGACGATCCGCAGACCGGCATCGCCGCCCTGAACGCAGGCGCCCACGGCTACATCCTGAAGGGAGTCAGCGCGAGCGAATTGAAGGCCGCAATCTGGGCGGTCTTCAAGAACGAGTCCTCGTTCGTCTCGCCGGAGTTTGCGGCGCGACTGCTTTCGGCGGTTCAGCACAAGGAGGTGGGATCAATCGACCTGGGTCTCAGCCATCGCGAACTCCAGATCATCGCGGAGGTCGAGAACGGCGCCACCAACAGGATGGTCGCCGAAAAGCTCAAGATCAGCGAGAAGACCGTCAAGCACTACATGAGCAGCATCATGCAGAAGTGCGGCGCCCCGAACCGCGTATCCGCGGTCGTTGCATATCAGAGGATGCGCCAGTCCGGCCAACAGGCCTAAAGGACGAACGTCGACGACGCTGCGCGGGCCCCGGCTCGTTGGCCAGCGACGCACGTGGGGCTCCTCCAACAGCTACTTCGCCGGAGGTCGCAACGGGCAGTCGATCCTCTCGCGTGCTGTCGGGTCGTGCAGCGGTCGTCATCGCAATTGGTGCAGACCTACCGCAGCCGTCCCTTCAAAGCGTCGTCGGGCACAGCCTTCATCGGCCTGCTGCATGCCGGCACGCCTTCCGAACGGGATCGAGCACTGCCATCTGATTTCCCCTGCGCTGGCCAGTCTACGTCCGCCGACATCGCGATCTCAAGACGATCGCGGAAAGTTACATTGAACCCCGGGTTTGCCGGAGGCTCCAACTCCTGAGAGGATGGAGCCATGACGAGCAAGACGACGAACAAGTTTTCACCCGAGGTCCGGACCCGAGCGGTTCGGATGGTTCTGGATCGCGCCGGCGAGCACCCGTCGCGCTGGGCGGCGGTGACCTCGATTGCTGCCAAGATCGGCTGCACGCCGCAGACGCTGCATGACTGGGTCAAGAAGGCCGAGGTCGATAGCGGACAGCGGGCCGGCGTTCCGACCGACACGGCCGAGAAGCTGAAGGCGCTCGAACGGGAGAACCGTGAGCTTCGGCAGGCCAACGAGATCCTGCGCAAGGCAAGCGCCTATTTTGCGATGGCGGAGCTCGACCGCCGGTCCAAGCCATGATCGCCTTCATCGATGATCATCGTGGGGCGCATGGGGTCGAGCCGATTGCAAGGTCCTGCCGATCGCCCCCTCGACCTACCACGCCCATGTGGCCAAGCGGCGCGATCCGGCCAAGCGGTCGGCGCGTGCGAGGCAGGATACCGCTCTGAAGGTCGAGGTTCGGCGCGTCTTCAATCAGAACTTCTCCGTCTACGGCGCGCGCAAGGTCTGGCGGCACTCAAGCGCGAAGGCTTCGATGTTGCCCGTTGCACGGTGTCGCGACTGATGCGGGACATGGGTTTGCAAGGGGTCATCCGCGGCAAATCCGTCAAGACCACGATCAGCGACAAGGCCGCGCCATGCCCGCTGGATCACGTCAACCGCCAGTTCAAGGCGCCACGGCCGAACGTCCTTTGGCTCTCCGACTTCACCTATGTCGCGACCTGGAGCGGCTTTGTCTATGTCGCCTTCGTCATCGACGCCTATGCCCGCAGGATCGTCGGCTGGCGGGCCTCGCGCACGGCAGCGACAGGGGCAGCCAATACGTATCCATTAAGTACACCGAGTGCCTGGCTGAGGCCGGCGTCGAGCCTTCTGTCGGCAGTGTCGGAGATTCCTACGACAACGCTCTCGCCGAAACCATCAACGGTCTCTACAAGGCCGAGGTGATCCATCGGCGCGGGCCATGGCGCAGCTTCGAGGCCGTCGAGTTCGCGACGCTGGAATGGGTGGACTGGTTCAACAACCGGCGGCTCCTGGAGCCCATCGGCAACATCCCGCCGGCCGAAGCCGAGCAACGCTACTACGCCATGCTGGAACAACCGGCCATGGCGGCATAACTTAAACCAAATGGCCTCCGGCAAACCCGGGACGGTTCAGTCCGGCTGAAAGCCGCTGCCGCCCAAAAGGCCGGTCCCGAAGGAAATCCTTGAGGCCGGAAGTTTGCGCGAGGTCTGTTGGCTTCACCAGAAATGCGACTTTCACGAAAAAGCGGTTCAACAGCGAAGCAATTAAAAGATTGTCCGAGTGTTTCGAACGGAGTGCCGTAAGTTGTCGACGCATCTCGATGAGATCAAGCGTTTCGTGGTCCGGCTGCTCACTCAAATGAAGCTCGCGCGACTATCCAGTGACGAAGTCGCTGCACCGAGTATAATAGTGCGGCGACTTCGCTGGGGTGGACCGGAGAAGGGCAATGTCCGGTGTGCGCAAGCCTAGTCCTCTGGAGCACGGCCGCAATCACGGTCTGGAATTAAGCTTGATGTTCGTGTTGCAAGTTAATTCTGGAACTGTGCGCTAAGGTGAACGATAAGATTACTGTTGATTATGCGCTGCCCGGCGCGGGGCCACCAATGTTGAGTGCAGCGTGGACACTCCCCGTCCGCTGCTACGCTGAGCTGCCGCGCGATTTCTTCCCGGAGGTCTTGCGTCTCCCAATTCGTGCCATCGCTCCGATCCTATTGGCGCGCTCGAAGGCGTGGCTTTCGGCTGCATCGTCGCCCACGCGGACGGTGACCTCAGAGTGGAACGGGCAGACGGCGACGGCACGGGTTGTCTCCAGCGCGTAGTGCACAGTTGCGCTGCGATCGTCGGCAAAATCTTGAGCGGACATCTCGGACCTCCTGTCCGCGTTTGTGCGGCGCGAATAAGCTGGTAAGGCGAGGCCCGGAGTGCCTAGGAGCCCGGGCCTCATAACCTCAGCAGCCTGACAACGGGTTGTTCGGCTACGCGTGCAGTCTGTCCGAGATGGCAGGATCTCACCTTGATGCTGCGCAAAGCCCATCGGGCCAGCCTGGCCCCTTGCGGCTGGAGGGGACAAGTGCGGGGCCAGGCGGTCCGACGGCTGGCGCGTGAGGAGGCGCCAGGCAATTGGAGGCTAATCCCAGTCGGCGATATCGCTGTGTTCACTTGTGACCAGGAACAAGTATTTGTAATGTTCCCGCACTGGAACATCGAGGCCGCAGATGAAAGACATGCAGGCCCAGCTAGAGAAGCCCACAGCGAGACGCCGCTGAGTGCGCCCTTATTCTCGACTTAGCGACTGATGCCAAGAAGCGTGAGTTGTTTGCCAGATTGGCCCCGATGGCGTCTTCGATTTCAACGCGCTTCACTCGCGCAAGCACGATCACGAAGTACAGTACTGCGCCTTCGATATTCTTTCCAAAAGCGGTGACGACTTGCGCATGCTCCCGCTGTCGATGAGAAAGGCGAATTTGGAGCGCCTGCTGGCGCGGCTCCCGAGGCGTCTTCGTTAATTCGTTTGAGCGCGGCGAGCTTGGACCTGATTATTCCGAGCCGCCTGCAATGTGTGCCTTGAGGGGCTAGTGTCGAAGCGGCGAGACCGGCTTTATCAGGCGGGACGGAGCAAGTTCTGGGTCAAAGTGAAAAACCGTAGTCATCCGGCGATGGATCGTTTTTGATGTGTCGCACCAGCGTGTCGCGCTTATCCGCAGGGCGTTGCCTATCATTCGCATCTGTGAATACTTGAGGCGGCGTCATCTGCGCTAACGGCGTTGCATTCTTGGAATTAGGAAGACAATTCAAGCTGAGCTAGGTGCTCCCAGTATTCGGCTTCTGCGAGCAGCTTCCATTTGTTCATGCTGTTGTACGCGGCCTGTTGACGGCATAGCGAACCCATCGCGCGCATGCGTCGCACCTTCTCCACTACGGATCTCCGTCTTGGCTTCGTTTTCCAGAAGCTGACAGCGCAATCGTCTCACTTTTCGCTGAACGTTGACGGACGCGAAAGCGGTGCGCAGAATGACAGCGCTCCCGGCAACCAACGCCCCCACGTCGGAAGCGCTCTTTGGAAGGTAACGGCTCCAGCCCCCACTGACTGGAGCCGTTTTTTCATTTGCTTTCTCCGCTTGAAGCCTGGGCCGCGCTCGAAGCATGTGCACGGGCGAGCGCATTCTACTTCATTTCAGAACTGCTTGTGAAGCAATGCAGGTCCGATTTTGGTTAGCTGCACTCACCCGGGCAGCGCACGTTTGATCATTATCTATTTTGGCCCAGTGCATTAAACTGAAAAGACCGCCTTCGGGCGGTCTTTTTCCGTCTCGGTGGCCTCTTAGTTCGCGCTGTTCGGACTGTCTGAACGATGCGGACCGGACAATCATCTGGCGCCCGGTCCTCCGATCGAGATATGGCGGCCCTACGGAACGCGGCCCGGTACAGACGCGACAATGCTGCGGCAGCGACATGAACACATTGCGCCCGGAAGGCGCTCGGCCTCCACCTGGGCCTTGCGCCACTCGGCTTGGCGCCGATGCTCAATCGCCAACGCCTTGCGCGCTTCGACATCCAAGATGATCCGATCGATCTCGGCGCCGTCCAACGTGCGCCTGATCCTCAGCACGGTGGACATCACCATGACAAGGTCGCCGTAGGGCATCAGCAAGTCATGCGCGACAATATCGCAGTGCGCGAGGAAACTCTCGATTGCCTGCTCGCTTTTGCAGATTGGCAGCGCCAGCTCACGCGCCTGCCGGAGGTCGTCGGCCGGCACAGCCGGCTCACCGTCAAGCAGCATGCGCTCGGCCGCCCGGCCTGCAAGGAACTCGATACGTTTGGCGTAGACGTTGGCGAAGATGCGCGCAAACGGCGTGTCCGGCTTCATGGACCGAGATTCTTACATCGTCGTCGAACGTGCGGCCGAGGGAGGCGAGCAACTCTCCGTATTCATCGGTGTCCCCATCGAGGCCGCCACCGTTGTCGGTCGTGCCTCCGACTCCGGCAGCGGCTGCCGACCCGCCGAGAGAAGTCGCAGTGTGCGCGTTGCCACCCTCGGCCGGGTTCCCTTTAGACATGGCCCAACACCTTCTTGTGCCTCGCGACCATGCGCGCGTAGATCGCAGCGACGGTTCCTTCGCTAGACTGCGGCAACGCGCGGGCGATCATCTCCGCCACCGCGGCCGGGGTGCGGTTTTCGTGTTTGGCGTCGATCCCCAGCCTATCGACCCGATGTGTGATGAGGTGGGGCTCCCAGCCGGGCGGTGCGGCTTTCCGGCTCACAGGCGCTGCACCTCAATCGCGATTGTGCGCGCCTCGGCGCTGCGGTCAATCACCTGAAATCGCGGATCGCTGACCATGGTCGGCGAGACGTGCGGCGGCGGGATCGTGGCCGCGTGTTCGGACACAGTGACTTCGGCGGGCTCCGGCTTCGGCGTCGGGATCGGCGCAGTGCCGTTGCGGATCGCGCTCACGGTGCGAGCGCGCCCTCCCCGCTGCGACATCGACCTGTGCCGCCGCGTTGCCGATAAACCGCGCGATTGCGCCGCTCTCGAAATGAAAGTGAAGTTTCTCGAAGGCGTCCGCAAAGCGCTGACCCGCCGCCAGATAGTCCGGCAACGCTTGCTCAATCGCATCGAGATCACGCGCCAGCGTCTCGCTCGCCGCCTTGCGTTCGACGGCTGAGTGCTCCGCTGCGAGCTTCTGTTCGGCGCCTGCGATTTTGGTCTGCATCTCCGCGAGCGCGTCGGCATAGCCGTCTCGCGTCAGCGCGTTGGCGGCGACGGCTGCCTCCAGCTTCGCGCGAACTTTGTCGTCAGTATCGAGATCGGCTTCGAGGTTGTGACGCTGCAAGGTTCTGCCTGTGGCGGTCGCCATATGGTGCTGCGCTAGAGCGCGATTGTTGGCAGCGCCCAATCCCTGCCAGATCGGGGCCTAATGTCTGCTTTTCCTGATAAGAGACAGAAAGGCGGCATTTGCCGATGGCTGCTAAGGGCCGATACGTCGGTGCTGGTTCTCCCGAGGAACCACTGTGCAACTCCTTCGTTGGGCTGGTCATCCGGACTAGCAAAGGAACACGATCATGGACCGCGAACACGTGAAGGGTGCTGCCGACAAGGCGAAGGGCGCCATCAAAGAAGGTGCCGGTAAACTTAGTGGCGACAAAGACATGGAAGCCGAAGGCAAGATGGATAAAGCCAAGGGATCGGCCCACAACGCGGCAGGAGATGTGAAGGATGCGGCCCGGAACGCCGCTGACGCCCTCAAAAAGTAATGAAGATGTAAAGACCAAGAACTAGCCGCCTCCGGGCGGCCATTTCTTTTACACAGAGCTCTCTCACTATTGGGAGGCCAGGCTGAGTGGCAGGCCGACTTTCCGAGCGGCAAATTTCTGGTCTGCTCCCATCAACCGACATGTAGCTGCAAGCTTCAATGGAAGCGATGGGCATGTGTGGACGGCTCCAGGTTGGCAAGGGTTTTCTTCACGCCTGCGGCGGTAGTCGGAGCAGCCATGTGTTCGGCCTGTTAGCGCGGTTCACGTGACCGCTGGCCATAATGCCCTCCGCGGATCAGGTCCCGGTCAAAAGCACGCATTCGATGATGCCATGGCCCAAGTGGGTTGTCCTGATCGCCGGATCGACCGGCGCTGCATTACGTGCTGTTCGCCCTCCCAACCGTTACGTCACGCCGGATGTCCGGCGCGATAGGTTACGCCGCGAGCGCGACGGGCTCCCTGTAGCGCTCGCCCCTGGCCATCATGGCCCACGCCATCCGGGCAATCTTGTTGGCGAGCGCGATCGCAGCAACCTTGGTGGGTCGGCGCGTCAGCAGTCCCGTAAGCCAAGGCCGATGCCCCGAGCCATGGATCTTGGCATAGCGGATGACGGCGAGCGCGCCGGCTGTGAACAAGCTGCGCAAATAGCGATCGCCTTGTTTGCTGATACTGCCAAGCTTGTTCTTGCCCCCGCTCGAGTTCTGCTTCGGCACGAGCCCGACCCAGGCCGAGAAGTCCCGTCCCGATCGGAAAACCTTGGGATCAGCAATGCTTGCGACCAGAGCTGTTGCCAGCGCCGGACCGACACCGGGGATCGCGTCAAGTTGCTTGCTCGTCACATTTGACCGATGCCAAGCGATGATGCGGCGATCGAACTCCAGTATCTGGGCCTTCAGCGAGCGCAATTGGCTGCCCAGAGCAATGAGGCACATTCGTGAGACCTCTGGGAGCCGGTGATCGGCTGTATCGGTGACGACCTCAAGCAGTTGCTCGACACCCTTGCGCCCGACGGGGCCGACGATCCCGAACTCGGCAAGATACGCGCGGATCGAATTGATGACGGCGGTCTGCTGGCGAACGAACAGATGACGCGCACGATGAAGCATCAGGCAACTCTGCTGCTCGGATGTCTTGGTCGGCACGAACCGCATGTTTGGCCTCGTGACTGCCTCGCAAATCGCCTCCGCGTCGGTGGTGTCGTTCTTCTGCCGCTTGACGTAGGGCTTCACATAGACCGGCGGCATCAACCGCACCGTATGGCCCAGCGCCTGCAACTCGCGGGACCAATGGTGCGACGAGGCGCAGGCCTCGATCCCCACCAGGCACGCCTGCAGCCTCTGGAAAAACGCCAGGACGTGCTGGCGCCTCAGCTGACGGCGTATGACCACCTGGCCGGCCGCATCAACGCCATGCACCTGAAAGACCGACTTCGCGATATCCAGACCGATTGTCGAAATTGACTGCATAGGTTGCTCCTCCGAATCGTGGGAGCCTTAAACGGCGCCCACTCCTTGGCACTCTCGTGCCGGTGGAGGAGCCGTCCACAGCATCATCAGCGGACTCGTGCGCCGCAGCAACCAAAACGTTTATTCAACCACATCGTCCGCGCGGGCGAGCAATGTTGCAGGCAGGCGGATGTTCAAGGCATTTGCCGTCGGCGGCGAGCGCCTACCCTTGGAAGGACGCGGTGCCACACTCGTGAATGAGGACGTGGCCGCGACCACTCTAGCGAATCGTTCGGGAGGCGATGCTGTTGCGCGATTGATGCAACGAGAGGCGATCGTGGAGGCATTCCAAAGCTGCCACAGGGCCAGACGGTGAAGTCGGCATTGAAGAAGGCAAAAGACTTGGTGTCGAATGGTGTCGGGCTGCAGATCGTCGGCCTGCACCTGACGAATAGGAGAGCCCCGCCTTTGCTTCCGCGGCTTCCAACTTCGGCCCAAGCGACCTCCGCCTCGATCCAAGCCAACGTCGCAATCTATCGAATGTCAGCTTCACCGCCGATAGCGGTTAGGAAGTCGGCGCACCTCGCCTCGTGTTGAACGATAAATGTGACTTCAACCTGTGCTTTTTAGCTCGAGCTTATGACGGAAACGAGCCCAGAGCCATCAACGCCAGGCCAAGCCAGCTTGCCGTCCAGTTGAGCTGCTGCCGGTTTGATGGACGGCTGGTTAAGCTAATCCCACCTTGCGCTCGAACTCAACAGGGCTGAGATATCCGATCGTCGAATGACGGCGGATGGCATTGTAGAACCGCTCGATATAGTC
>NZ_JARVWW010000064.1 GCF_029846715.1 Bradyrhizobium nivariense | reverse complement strand
GAACACATCGATGCCTACGTCAACGCCTACAACGACAAAGCCGAGCCCTTCGTCTGGACCAAGAAAAAGGTCCGTCAACGCCGTTTCAAAGGCCGCCGTATCACTCAGCTCTGATTCCGGGTACTAGCGAGGTACTCGCGCAGCACGAACTCCAGATGGGCGCCAAGCGTGTTGACCGCCACCTTCTTGCCAACCAGGTCGCCCGCCGTCTTGATCGGACTGTCGTCTTTCACGAAGTAGCCGTAATAGGTATTGGCATCGGAGCCGTAGTACCCGACCACCGCCTTGATCGGCGCCTTCGCTGCGACCAACTTGAGGATTGCGCCATAGAACGCGCCGCCGATGTCGATGTCACCGGTGACTACGGTCTGAATATCCTGCGGTCCACTGGTGGTATTGCCGACCCATTTCAGTTTCAGCGGCGCGAGATAGCCGAGGTCCTCGGCCAGCTCGGTAAACGTCACCTGTCCCGCCCAACCCTGGTAACGGATCTCTGTTTTCTCGACCGGCGGCTCGGCGAACGCCGGGGCCGTAAGGCCGAGCGCGACGGCGCCGGCCAACAGAACTCGCGCGGCCCTGGGCACAGCGTGACGCCGCGCGTGGAAGATTCGACTTATCGCGTTCATTTTATGCTTTCCTGGAGTGGACTTGAATCAAGCGGCTTTTGCGGCCTGGGGCTTGGATGTCTTGACTCGGGTCACGCTGGACCGGCCGTCGACGCTGAGCGGCACCTCGCCATCGATCGTGGCGCGACGGACGATGCGGTGCTGATCGCCGTAGTCGTTGACCGCATAATGCTGCGTGGCGCGATTGTCCCAGATCGCCACGTCGCCGGTCTTCCAGCTCCAACGGACGGTGTTTTCCGGCGCCGTAATGTGCGATTGGAACAGGTCGAACAGCTTCTGGCCGTCATACTTCGGCAGCCCAACGAAGCGCTGGACGAAATTGCCGAGCACGAGCGTCCTTTCGCCGGTCTCGGGATGGACACGCACCACCGGATGCTCCGTTTCGTAGATTGTTCCGGTGAACACCTCCTCGAAGTGTTTCCTGTCCGCTTCAGTCGCCTGCGACTTCACAGCGTAGTCGTACGCATTGCTGTGAACCGCCCACAGCTCGTCGGCGAGCTTGCGCAACGGCACTGGGAGATTGAGATAAGCTGCCGCCGTGTTCGACCAGACGGTGTCACCGCCGTAGGGTGGGATGACTACGCCGCGCAGCAACGAGATCTTCGGATAGGCATCGACGAACGTGACATCCGTATGCCACTGGTCGGCGCGGCCACCGCCTCGGCCGGAATCCAATTCCAGGATCGACGACGTCCCCTTGACCGCCCCGACCGTCGGATGGGGGACCAGCTTGCCAAGCCTGATGGCAAAGCGCTCCTGCTCGGCATCGTCGAGATGTTCCTGGTTACGAAAGAAGATGACCTTGTGCTCGAGCAGCACCTGGTTGATGGCACGGACGGTCTCATTCGAGAGATCGCCCGATAGCTTGATGTTCCTGATTTCGGCGCCGAGCCGCGCCGCACGTTTGACGATGTCCGCGCGCGGAATGACGTTGTCGATGATTGTCGTGTTGCTCATGGTCGTGCTCTCGTCACTGCGATCCCCTGGACAAAGCTCCGCCATGCGCCGGTCGCGGAAACGACGGCGGAGATAGATGAAATCGTTTCAGGCTAGGGGCCCTACTCGGCCGCAACGTGCTCCGGCAGACGGCCCGAACCGGGACATCGGTCACTGGGATCGCATTGAAGCATGATGAAACGACCTCGCGTTGAGGCCTCGAATGGTACGAGCGATCGATCGTCAGTCAATGAAACAAAACCAGCTTTGTTTTTGGCGATAGGCAACGAACGCTTCGCCGTCGATGCTGACACTGAAAGATTCGTAATGACGACTGCCCGCCCGGCTGCGAGAGGAACGCAATTTGATGGACGCAACGCACTTCTCGTCCAGAGACGCGATTAAGATCGTTACGATCGCCGCCATTTCTCGTCGTGACAACTTCTTCCGTTTTTGATTAGCGCTCTGCTCGCAACCTTCATGCTTGCATCCAACTCAACAACGCAAATTCATTTCATCGACATCAACGTGACTGCAGACGTAGAGTCTCATTGCTACAGCTCCCAATGCACGCGGATTTCACAAATGAGCGAACGACGGCAGCTTTCCCTCAACTTCTTCATCTATCCAGACGGTCATCACGAGGCGGCCTGGCGCCACCGGAGTTCGGCAGCCAATCGCATCCTCGACGTCACCTACTATCAGGAGCTGGCGCAGCGCGCTGAAGCGCACAAGTTCGACGCGGTCTTCTTCGCCGACGGCCCGGCGCTGGCGGACAATGTCCGCTATGCGCAGCGGTTTCGGTTCGAGCCGATCACCCTGCTCACCGCGATTGCCTCCGCCACCCAGCGGATCGGCCTGATCGCGACCGCATCGACGACCTATACCGAGCCCTACAACCTGGCGCGGCTGTTCGCCTCACTGGATCACATCAGTAGCGGCCGGGCCGGCTGGAACATCGTGACAACGAGCACGCCGCAGGCCGCGCAGAACTTTGGCTTGCCAGAGCACCCTCCGCATCACGAACGGTACGAGCGGGCGCGGGAGTATCTGGACGTCATCACGCGGCTTTGGGACAGCTGGGAAGACGACGCGCTCGTCAACGACCCCATCTCGGGTGTTTTCGCCGACACCGGCAAGATCCACGCGATCAATCACATCGGAAAGCATTTTCGCGTGCGTGGGCCGCTCAACATCCCAAGGACGCCGCAGGGACGACCGGTCTATGTCCAGGCGGGCTCTTCCGACGACGGACGTGCCTTTGCCGCGCGTTTCGCGGAGGCGATTTTCACCGAGCATCAGACACTGGCGAGCGCCCAGGAATTCTATGCGGACATCAAGCGTCAGGCGCGCGCCTTCGACCGCAGTCCCGATCAGATCAAGATTCTGCCCGGCATCAGTCCTTTCATCGCCAGCACGCAAATCGAGGCCGATCGGCTGCAGGACGAGTTCAACGAACTGATCCAGCCCGAGTATTCGCTGACCCAGCTGCGCCAGATGATCGGTCTTGACCTCTCTGGGTTTGACCTCGATGGCCCCTTTCCTCGTCATCTGATCGATACCGAGGGCGCCAGCGGCGTCGCCAGCCGTTTCAAGCTCGTGATCGACATCGTTGATCGCGAGAAGCCGACGATTCGTCAGCTCGTGCAGCGCCTGGCCGGCGCCCGCGGTCATTGGGTGATTGCCGGAACGCCGGAGAAGATCGCCGACAACATTCAGACCTGGTTCGAGAATGGGGCAGCCGATGGTTTCAACGTCATGCCGCCTTGGCTTCCCGGTGGATTCGACATCTTCGCCGAGCGGGTTGTGCCCATTCTGCGCAAGCGCGGCCTGTTCCGTCACGACTACACAGGCACAACGCTGCGCGATCATTACGGCCTAAGGCGGCCGGCGAACCTCTTCTCCAGTTTGGTTCGGGCGATTGCATAGGTCGCCTGGCAGAGATGGTTTGATCGAATCGATCGTGCGACGAAAATGGGGGGATCGCCGGAAGGCAAGACTGACTGGAGGCGTGTTGATGCGCCGACCGACGGAGATCGAAGCGGCGATCAAGAAAGATCCGACTGGCAGGAGTTCATGGACGTCGATTGGTCGGATGCCGTGCTCCTGATTCCGCCGAAGAAGAAGGCGATTTCCATTCGCGTCGATGAGGACGTGCTCGAGTTCTTCAAGCGCGAGGGCGAAGGCTATCAGCGCCGTCAACGCGGTGCTGCGGTCCTATATGCAGCAGAAGACGAAGCCGAAGAAGCGCGCGTGACGTGCGACACTGTAGGCCCGTCCCTCGACAGCCGCTTCGCCCCATTTGACGTACAAGCTTTGATCGCGGCTACTTGATTTCGATGCGACTGTAACGCCGGCGCGCCTCCCCCTTGCGACCACGTATGCCAAGTAATTCCACAATAGCATCCGGAAGAGGCGCTGCTACCCAATCGCGCACCGGTATCGTCTACGCGCAAGGCGTGGCGGCACTGTCCGCGAGGTGTTCGAGGATGCGGAACAGACTAGTAGGACAAAGACGGCTGCCGATTTCACGCCCATGATCTTTTTCGACCCGGACGGCTTCTGGGAACACGACGCCGAGCTCGACCGCGGCAGTGCAACGAGACGCGGATTGAACGTTTTGCAGCTCATCCAGAAAGTGTTCCGTTATGGGCGCAAGGACACTGCGTCTACGCTCGGCAAGGTCCGGTTCACCACGGACTTTGCGGAGATCGATGCCGTCCTTCGCGCGCGCGCCAATCGCACAGCACAATGTGGCGTTTGCGCTGAATCCCTCGCGAGCTCCTCCGCTATTGCGCCGACAGCACTGTGCTACGATATCGCGTGACTGCCGCTCAGTATCGGTCCCGATAGGCGCCGCGCCGCTGGCGCGCGAACGCATACTGGGGATTGACCCCGCAATAGGCGTTAGTACCGCTCGCGGAGGCCATGCATTGGGCGTAGCTGGAGAATTGGCAATTGCCGGGATAGCCCCATATGCGCCCTTGCAAGCAGTAGCTATCCGGCCCTGCAGGCGCAGGCGAAAAATCATAGGTCTGAGCCGAGGCTTGCCCTGCTGCCAAAACCATACTCATCATCAGAATAGTCAAAGCTACAGTGCGCATTGGAACCTCCTCGAAGTCGACACAACGCTAATGCACTTAAGCAGGAGGCAATATTGATCCAAGTCAATTCACGTTCTCGCTCACAAAACTACGCAGGTGGTGGTCCCGAATAGGTTAACCGTAGAGGATATGCGCGCGCAGTATCACGCGTGACCGGAGATGGCCTTCATCGCTTGGGACGGATAAAACTCGGCTGCGCTCGCGCTTTTCATTTTCAATTTGACCATCCCAATTGCGGCTTCCCAAGCGTGCCTCAGTTGGGAACTCAATCATTTCAAGCCGACGGTCTCATGTCGGCGTTTGGTCCATCCTGTCGTTGCGCTGCGGCAGTTAGCCCCGGCTTTTCTAACCAATTGCCACTACGTTCGTTCATCAACGCATCCATGCCATTGCGGTGCAGCCAAAGAAGCCCTCGGGCAAGTTGCCGTAAGTCGTTGCGGTCCGCGCCAATAGGTAACCTTCTTGCACGACGGAGAGCGTCGGCAGCCTGCCGCTCCAATGATGATAGCTTGCGTTCCATCTGCTGCCCGGCAAATCGATATTTGGCCCTTGGCGAACGCTTATCTAGCTCACTTTAAATATCAGCATTGTGAAATAGCCCACAATTCAGCCGCCGGCTTGCGCGCCGAGCACTGTCACTCATTTCTATACCAAATTGGTTGGCTTCGGACCGAGGACGAGCCCTCCACCGGTGCTGGCCTAGCTTACTAGGTGTGTCGCGCTCGCAACGTCACGATTGTTCCATTGGCCTCTGAATCGTTTTTGACTTCACAGGGTGGCGAGTCCGGCGTTTGATAGTGGTGGACCCTGGGTACGGGCTTTCATCTCGAAGACTCTTTGAGGCGGGTCCAAGAGATCGCTGTCCAGCGCCAGCGATCTCTTCGTTAGCTTCATCGGGAGAGGCCGCCGATGCCGCCGCAAGTATGGGCTCTCGCCACGTCGATCGGCTGGACAGTCGTCGTGGCCGCGATTCTGCTCTATTTGATCTTCAGCCCTGGCTAATCCGGCGCCCGTGAAAGGGTGCGAGACGCCTACACGTCGTTGATTGCGCAGCCGTGTCCGCGGGAATGCGGGGCGGATAGACAAGATACAAGGCTGATCGTGCGACCTTAAAAGGAAGACCTGCTTCCGCGCGTCGTGCGGAGGTACCTAGAAGCGAAACGGGCCATCACGAATCGGAGATTGAAGGGGCGTTCGCCTGAAGAAATAGGCCTGCGCGCGATCCAGCGCTCGCTCGAGTGACGCTGCTGCTGGTCGGACCACCATCCAGCAGTTTGGATAGCGGCGCTGCCGTATGGCAAGCCGATAAATCTGCAATAAGGATCCTCGGGACCGGCAATACCGTCGGGATGATGCTCAGATCACTAACTGAGGCACCCTACTTCTTTAAGAGCCTCGGCAGAACGGTTGCGAGGGGTACGGTACTGAGCGGTCGCCCCACTTCATCCGCGATGACCAAAACCTCCGACACGTCTGGCGTACCGCTCTTGATCGCTTCGGCTAGAAGCTCGCGCGCGGCTAATACGGCCTCACCCTCAGCCGCAGATAAATCTGGTAGCTCCGTTCCTTCCTCATCGAGCGTAATCTCGTCGCCGGCACGTAGGTGAAAATAGAATCGTCCCAAGGCGAACTCCCAATTGAACAGAGACCTATTGGTGAGTAAATTTTCGCAGACGTATACCAAGCTTGGCAGGAGGCAGCGAGCACCGCTAATTGGGACTACGCAACAATCGGCTCGTGTGTTGCGTTCGATGCTGTACAGTAACGAGATGTCGATATTGATAAATGCAACGCGTCCCGCTTTGACGGTTAAATTCCGCGTTCGAGCGCTCCTTTCGACGGATTTCATCACACCGATTGTCCGATAATTGCGGACCATTTGGATCTGCAAGGCCGGTGCGAGCGCTTTCCTATGCTGTGATCCGTCTGGTGCTCGAGGAAGCAACTCGGCAGCTCAGTCGCGGTGTTGACTGTCAACGTCGCGGGTTGCGCGCCGCATCCGGGCTGGATGATGGAAACCATCCTGGCACTGACCACCAAGGACCTTGCCGCCACCGAACCTCGATTCCTACGGGCGGCCCAAATTCCTCGCCAATCACCTTGCCCATCACGGCTGCTCGCGCAACGAGTTCTACGAGTTCAAGGCCAGCGCCGAGACCATGTCGGAGCGCGGCTGCCTGATGGAGCATCTGGGCTGCAAGGCGGCGCAGGCGGTCGGCGACTGCAACTTGCGCTCCTGGAACGGCGGCGGCTCATGCACCAAGGGCGGCTATGCCTGCATCGCCTGCACGTCGCCGGGCTTCGAAGGGGCGCAGAACTTTCTGGAGACCGCCAAGCTCGCGGGCATTCCGGTCGGGCTTCCGACCGACGTGCCGAAGGCGTGGTTCGTCGCGCTCGACGCGTTGTCGAAGTCCGCGACGCCGCGCCGCGTGCGGCTTAACGCGACCGCCGACCATGTGGTCGTGCCGCTGGGTCGCGCGACGACGAAGGGCAAGCCATGACGCGGATCACGATCGGCCCGTTCAACCGCGTCGAGGGCGATCTAGAAATCCGCCTCGATGTCGAGAGTGGCCGCGTCATGCGCGCCGAGGTGACGGCGCCGCTCTACCGAGGTTTCGAGCAGATCCTGGAAGGTCGGCCGCCGCTCGATGCGCTGGCGCTGGCACCGCGGATCCGCGGCATCTGTTCGGTCTCGTAATCGGTCGCGGCTGCGGCCGCCCTGCGCGCCCCCATGTCGATCGAGGCGGCGCCCAACGGGTTGCTCGCCACCAACATCCCCCATGCCGCGGAGAACGCGGCCGACCATCTGACCCATTTCTACATCTTCTTTATGCCGGACTTTGCCCGCGAGGCCTATGCCGCCCACGCTGGCACGAGGAGGCGCGCGAGCGCTTTGCCGCCACCCGCGGCAGCGCGGTGCCTTGCCGGCGCGGGCGCGGCTGCTCGAGACCATGGGATCATTGCCGGAAAATGGCCCCACAGCCTGGCGTTCCAGCCCGGCGGCACCACGCGCGCCATCGATCTCGGCGAGCGGATCCGGCTCTTGTCGATCACGACGGCGTTTCGAGGTTTCCTCGAGCGTATCGTCTTCGCGGATTCGCTGGAGAACGTGCTGGCGATCGCAACCGCCGACGAGCTGGACGGCTGGCGCGATGGCCGCGGCGGCGACTTCGCGCATTTCCTGCGGCTTGCGGACAGTCTGGCATTGACCGGGCTCGGTCGGGGCACGGGGCCGATGATGAGCTACGGCGCCTATCATGGTGCCGATGGCGAGTTGTTTCCGCGCAGCCTGTTCAGCCAGCGCGCAATCGTCGAACCGCTGCCGCTGACGCAGATCACCGAGGACGTCTCGCATGCCTGGATGCGGGATTCCTTTGCTGATCCCACCCATAGCAGCACAGTCGCAGATCCCGACAAGCCGGCGGCCTATAGCTAGTGCAAGGCGCCGCGGCTGTTGAGCCAGCCGATCGAGGTCGGTGCGATCGCGTGCCAGACGGTGGCGGGCCAGGCACCGATCACCGATCTGGTCGCGCGGGACGGCACCAACGCGCGCAGCCGCGTGATCGCACGGCTGATCGAGACCGCGCCCATCGCGCTTGTCATGGAGCAGTGGACGCGCGCGCTGCGGCTGTCGGAGGCCGTTCTGCGACAAATCGCGCGAGCTCCCCGACAGAAGCTATGTCGGGTTGGTCGAGGCCGCCCGCGGCAGTCTCGGGCACTGGATGGCGGTGCGCGACGACAAGATCGAGCGCTACCAGATCATCGCGCCGACCACCTGCAATTTCTCGCCGCGCGAATCCTTCGACGTCGGCGGCCTGCTGGAGCAGGCGCTGGTCGGCACTGATGTCGGCGACGCCGGCCGGCGTGCGGTTGCGATCCAGCACATCGTGCGCTTGTTCGATCCCGCATGGTGTGCACCGCGCATTGACCGGAAACTTCGTTGCCGGCTGCAAATCGAATTGTTTCTGCTTCTCGTGTTGGCAGCGTCCTCGCGTACGGTTCATGAAAGTGGTTCAAATTCGCAACGTTATGGAATCTCTCCACTTTTGAATCTTTCCAGGCTGTTGGCCTGCTTCTTGCTACCCTTTGCGTCATCGAAAAGTCAAAGCCGAAGGCGGGAGGATTCATGGGCGCGGGGACGGAAACGTTTTACAGCGTGATGAGGCGGCAAGGCATCACGCGTCGGAGCTTTCATAAATTCTGCAGCCTGACGGCGACAAGTCTCGGACCGCTGGCGGCGAGCCGCATCGCGAACGCGCTCGAGACTAAGCCGCGGGTGCCCGTGATCTGGATACACGGCCTCGAATGCACCTGCTGTTCGGAGAGCTTCATCCGCTCCGCGCATCCGCTGGTTAAGGATGCGGTGCTGTCGATGATCTCGCTCGACTACGACGACACCATCATGGCGGCTGCGGGCCACCAGGCCGAAGTCATCCTCGAGGAGACCCGCGCCAAGCACAAAGGCCAGTATATCCTCGCGGTGGAAGGCAATCCGCCGCTGAACGAAGGCGGGATGTTCTGCATCGACGGCGGCAAGCCGTTCGTCGAGAAGCTGAAGATGATGGCCGAGGACGCGATGGCAATCATCGCCTGGGGCGCCTGCGCCTCCTGGGGCTGCGTGCAGGCGGCAAAGCCCAATCCGACACAGGCAACTCCGATCGACAAGGTGATCACCAACAAGCCCATCATCAAGGTGCCGGGATGCCCGCCGATCGCCGAGGTGATGACCGGCGTCCTCACCTTCATCACCACTTTCGGCAAGCTGCCCGAGCTCGATCGCCAGGGCCGACCGAAGATGTTCTACTCGCAGCGCATTCATGACAAGTGCTACCGGCGCTCGCATTTTGACGCGGGGCAGTTCGTCGAGGAGTGGGACGACGAGGCCGCGCGCAAGGGCTATTGCCTCTACAAGATGGGCTGCAAGGGGCCGACCACCTACAACGCCTGCTCGACCGTGCGCTGGAACGGCGGCGTGTCCTTCCCGATCCAGTCGGGTCACGGCTGCATCGGCTGCTCGGAGGACGGCTTCTGGGACAAGGGCTCGTTCTACGACCGTCTCACCAGCATTAAGCAGTTCGGCATCGAGAAGAACGCCGATCAGATCGGCATGGTGGCGGCCGGCGCCGTCGGCGCCGCGGTGGCTGCGCATGTGGCTGTGACCGCTGTCAAGCGGCTCGCGACCAAGCGCGAAGACGCCGACCACAACAGCTGATCGAAAAGACACAGCAGGGCAGGACAATCATGGGTATCCAGACTCCCAATGGCTTCAATCTCGACAATTCCGGCAAGCGCATCCTCGTGGACCCCGTGACACGTATCGAAGGTCACATGCGGGTCGAGGTCAATGTCGACGCCGACAACGTCATCCGCAACGCGGTCTCTGCTGGCACGATGTGGCGCGGCATCGAGGTGATCCTGAAGAACCGCGATCCGCGCGACGCCTGGGCGTTCACCGAACGGATCTGCGGCGTCTGCACCGGCACGCACGCGCTGACCTCGGTGCGCGCGGTCGAGAACGCGCTCGGGATCACCATCCCGCAGAACGCCAATTCGATCCGCAACCTGATGCAGCTTGCCCTGCAGGTGCACGACCACGTCGTCCATTTCTATCACCTTCACGCGCTGGACTGGGTCGACGTCGTTTCCGCGCTCTCGGCCGATCCGCGGGCGACCTCGACGCTAGCACAGTCGATCTCGAGCTGGCCGCTGTCGTCGCCCGGCTACTTCAAGGATCTGCAGACCCGGCTGAAGAAGTTCGTCGAATCCGGACAGCTCGGTCCGTTCAAGAATGGCTATTGGGGCAGCAAGGCCTACAGGCTGCCGCCTGAAGCCAATCTGATGGCGGTGGCGCATTATCTGGAGGCGCTCGATTTCCAGAAGGAGATCGTCAAGATTCACACCATCTTCGGCGGCAAGAACCCGCATCCTAACTGGCTCGTCGGCGGCGTGCCCTGTCCGATCAATGTCGACGGCGCCGGCGCTATCGGCGCCGTCAACATGGAACGGCTGAACCTGATCTCCTCGATCATCGACCGTCTGATCGAGTTCAACGAAATGGTCTATCTGCCCGACGTGGCGGCGATCGGCTCATTCTACAAGGATTGGCTCTATGGCGGCGGCCTTTCGAGCCA
Source organism: Bradyrhizobium nivariense (assembly GCF_029846715.1). Lineage (GTDB taxonomy): Bacteria > Pseudomonadota > Alphaproteobacteria > Rhizobiales > Xanthobacteraceae > Bradyrhizobium. The sequence continues at coordinate 14,954 of NZ_JARVWW010000064.1, read as the reverse complement.
GAGCGTGCTCTCGTATGGCGATGTGCCAGAACATGCCAACGACTATTCCGCCGAGAGCCTGAAGCTGCCGCGCGGCGCCATTATCAACGGCAACCTGTCCGAGGTGCTTCCGGTCGACCACGCCAATCCCGACGAGATCCAGGAGTTCGTGGTGCACTCCTGGTACAAATATCCCGACGAGACCAAGGGACTTCATCCCTGGGACGGCGTCACTGAGCCGAATTACGTGCTGGGACCCAACGCGAAGGGCACCAAGACGGCGATTGAGCAGCTCGACGAAGGCGGCAAGTACTCCTGGATCAAAGCGCCGCGCTGGCGCGGTCACGCCATGGAGGTCGGCCCGCTGGCGCGCTGGGTCATTGGCTACGCGCAGAACAAGGCGGAGTTCAAGGATCCCGTCGACAAGTTCCTTCGGGATCTGAACCTGCCGATGTCGGCGCTGTTCTCGACGCTCGGCCGCACGGCGGCGCGTGCGCTCGAATCCGTCTGGGCCGGACGCCAGATGCGCTACTTCCAGGACAAGCTCGTCGCCAACATCAAGGCCGGCGACAGCTCGACCGCCAATGTCGACAAGTGGAAGCCGGAGAGCTGGCCGAAGGAGGCCAAGGGAGTCGGCTTCACCGAGGCGCCGCGCGGCGCGCTCGCGCACTGGGTCAAGATCAAGGACACCAAGATCGACAACTACCAGTGCGTGGTGCCGACGACCTGGAACGGCTCGCCGCGCGACTCCAAGGGAAATATTGGCGCCTTCGAGGCGTCGCTGATGAACACGCCGATGGTCAATCCCGAGCAGCCGCTGGAGATCCTGCGCACCATCCATTCCTTCGATCCGTGCCTGGCCTGTTCGACGCACGTCATGAGCCCGGACGGCCAGGAGCTCGCCAAGGTCAAGGTCAGGTAGGAGACGATCATGATCGATGCAGTTGCTCCCGCCTCGGACGCCAGGCCCGACCTCGCGGCGATCGCAGCCGATGCTTCCGGAGAACGTGCGGTGGGTCGTCCCAGCGTCTATGTCTACGAAGCACCGGTACGGATCTGTCACTGGGTGAACGCGTTCTCGATTGTCGTGCTTATGGTGACCGGCTATCTGATCGGAACGCCGTTGCCGACGGTCGCGGGCGAGGCGTCCGACAATTTCGTGGTGGGCTACATCCGCTTCGCCCATTTCGCCGCGGGACAGGTGCTTGCGGTATTCTTCCTCACGCGCATCCTGTGGGCTTTCGTCGGCAACCACCACTCTCGGCAGATCTTCTACATCCCGGTTCACCGCAAGCAGTTCTGGAAGGAAGTGCTGCACGAAATCCGCCGGTACGCGTTCCTGGAGCGCGAGCCGAAGATGCATGTCGGCCACAATCCGCTGGCGCAGACCGCGATGTTCACGGGCTTCACGCTGTTCGTGGCCTTCATGATCGTCACCGGCTTTGCACTATATTCGGAAGGTCAGGGCATCGACAGCTGGCAGGACAAGCTGTTCGGCTGGGTGTTTGCGATCTGGCCAAACAGCCAGGACGTCCACACCTGGCATCATCTCGGGATGTGGGCGCTGGTCGTGTTCGTGATGGTGCACATCTACACCGCGATCCGCGAAGACATCATGTCGCGCCAGAGCATCATCTCCTCCATGATCTCGGGCGAACGGCAATTCCGCGATTGAGACGGGAACGCCAAGTGAAGCCGACATTCTCGCAAGACGATCGCATCCTGGTGCTCGGCATCGGCAATATCCTGTGGGCCGACGAAGGGTTTGGCGTGCGCGCGGTGGAGGAATTTCACCGCCGCTACGCCGTGCCCGACAACGTCACCATCCTCGATGGCGGCACGCAGGGACTCTATCTCGTCAACTATCTGGAAGAGGCGGACCGCCTGATCGTGTTCGACGCGATCGACTATGGCCTCGAGCCCGGCCAGTTGAAGCTTGTGCGTGACGACGAGGTGCCGCGTTTCACCGGCGCCAAGAAAATGAGCCTGCATCAGACCGGTTTCCAGGAAGTCGTCAGCGCGGCCGACCTGCTCGGCCGTTGCCCGAAACATCTGGTGCTGATCGGCTGCCAGCCGCTCGATCTCGAAGACTGGGGTGGGCCGCTGACGCCGCCGGTGCGCGACCAGATCGCCCCGGCGATCAATCTCGCTTGCGCCATCCTGGCCGAATGGGGCCTCACGGTGAGCCAACGCGCCGAGCCATTGGCAGCTATCGAGCGGCTGCTCGCCAATGACATTGATCATCTCCATTACGAGACGCGGCCGGCCTGATCGGCCACACTGCCGGAGATTTGCCCATGTGCCTCGGCCTGCCCATGACGATTGTCGAGACCGACGGGATCTCGGCGCTGTGCGCGTATCGCGGCGAGCAGCGCCGCGTCTCTGTGCTGCTGCTCTCGAATCCTCCGGTCGGCGCCAAGGTGCTGGTCTATATCGATACCGCGATCCGGCTGCTGGACGAGGACGAGGCACGCCTGATCGCGAATGCGATCGAAGGTCTCAGCGCGGCGCTCGACGGCGAGGATTGCGACCGCTTCTTCGCCGACCTCATCGAGCGCGAGCCGCAACTACCCGAGCACCTGCGGTCCGACTAGGATCGCCGCTGCTTCTCCCGTTTGATGCGTTGACGACATCAGTGACCGGCCGGCCTCGGCAGCCGCTGTGCGCCTGGAAGGTCGATTTCTACCTGCAAAGACAGCTCTCACCAGATACGGCAAGTACCTTTCCATTGAAGCTTGGCTTACAGCCAAGAAATACATGATCTGGATCAATGGGATAAATCCGGACATGTGATAACCGATCCTGGCACTTGGCTTGCTGACCTCTAGTTCGGCAAAACCACAAGCTTGTCACGAGAGGTTCGATGGAATTCCAGGTGGGAAAGCATGATCTGGCGCGGAGTGGTCTGCCCGAGGTCGATGCTGCGACGGTCGATCTTTGTCTTGGCGGAGCTGACGAGGCCAGTGCGGTCGCGGTGCTGCTGTCGGCGGGCGATCCCAACCGGTTTCCGGAGGCAATCGATGTCGCCGTGGTGCTACCCGAGCTTATCGCAGCGTTCGGCAATCGGCTGCGCGGTGCGATTATCGCACGCGACGCTGAGCGCGCGCTCGGCGAGCGCTTCGAGGTGCGGGTGCAGCCGACGCTGATCTTCGTCGCCAACGGCAAGACGCTGGGGTTGATCGCCAAGATCCAGGACTGGTCGGTCTATGCCGCCCGCATCACCAAGCTGATCGACCGGCCGCCCGGGCAAGGCGCCGCAGTCGCCGTCACCATCGTTCCCCAGCATCGCGCACAAGAGGTCGGGCTATGAAGGCCAGCTTCTGGGATGCGCCCGAAGGCGCCGAGCAACCAGTCAACGTGTTTCCGATCGGCGACGAGAGTCTCAATGCAGCGAAGGGCAGCCTGACGGCGGCCGGCGCGCTCGCAAAGCTTGCAACGCTCGACAGTGCGGAGCTTGCAAAGAGCTGCCCGAACGCGGTCGCGCTGCTCTCGAGGATCGCGGATGCCATCGCGGATGAAAAGGCGAACGCGCCGACAAGACTGTTTCGGCTGGCTAATTTCAACGATCTCGAGAGCAAGCTGGTGGCCGACGTGCTCGGCCGAGGCGAGGTCGCCGGCGTCGTCGCGCTGCCGGACGGATCGCTGGCGCAGATCCAGGAATCGGTGCTGGCGGGAATTTGGCGTGTGCGGCTCGAGACCGACGCCACTTCCGAATATCTCGAGATCGGCGCGGTTCCCGAGATCGTCAAGCGTGCGGCTGCCGACCTGACATCCGCCGATTTCGAGATCGGGCAGGTGCCGGCGGGCGCCATGAACGTGCTGCCGGTGCTCGCCGAAATCCGCGAGCGGGCACAGGCTTGGCGGCCCGGCATTCGCTCGCAGATCATCAACTTCACGCTGCTGCCGATGAGCCCGGTCGACATGAGCTTCCTGCAGGACACGATTCGGAACGGACCGATTCAGCTGGTGTCGCGCGGCTATGGCACCTGCCGGGTGCTCTCCACCGGCATCCGCAATGTCTGGTCGGTGCAGTTCTTCAACGCCATCGACACTATCATTCTCGATACGCTCGAAGTCGGCGGCGTGCCGACGGTTGCGCTGGCAGCGGACGAGGATTTCGAGGATTCCGCCGAGCGGCTGCGGGAAATCATCGAGGCCTACTTCAAATGAGCGCCTTCGAGAATTTTGGCGTGCGCCAGGACGTCGCCGACGTCACGCGGCTGGAATGCGGCATCTGCTGGACCGTCTACGATCCGGCGGATGGCGATGAGGTAGCGCAGATCGCGCCGGGCACGCCGTTCGCGGCGCTGCCGGAGGAGTGGCACTGCCCGAATTGCGACGCGCCAAAATCCAAGTTCATGGCGATCGAAACATGACAGGCAGCGCGCCAGCGAGTGCGTCAGGTCCTGCCGGCGACGCCGCGGCGTGGGGCGAGCTTCTGGCCGCAAGCTACCGGGAGATCGGCGAGCGCGCGATGCGCGATCTACCCATCTACAACGATGCGCTCGGCGTTGAGGCGGTCGGTTTCCGCCCCTTCAACGGCACGATCGTCGGCATCATGGTCACGCCGTGGTTCTTGAACGTGGCGATGCCGGCGGGCGCGGTGACGCCAGCCACCTCGGGCGCGACCGTGCGAATGCGTTTTCCCGCGGGCGATATCGAATTCACCCTCAGCGAGGTCGCCCGGATCGGCCGGATCGCGAGCTGCTCGCTGTTCTCGCCGATGTTCCAAGTCGCCGACATGGATGCCGCGCGAGCGACGGCCGAAGCCGCGCTTGCCGAATTGATGCTGCCGGCGGACAGCGAGGAGACGGTTCGCCGCCGCGAGCCCGCGACAAGCCCGATCGATCGGCGTAACTTCCTGCGGGGTGCCTTGACGGAGCGGCTTGAATGAGTCTCTCGTTCCGCAACGAGATCGATATTACGGTGCTGTTGTCCGGCGCCACGATCGCCGACGTCGCGATCAAGCCGCGCAACCGGCCGCCGCTGACGCGGCTGTTTGCGGGAAAGCCCGCGGCTTCGCTGCTTCCGGTGCTGCCGCGTCTGTTCTCGCTGTGCTCGATCGCCCATCACGTGGCGTTCCAGTCGGCGGTGGAAGCCGCGCAAGGGCGGGAGGCGGCTCCCGCAACGGTGCGGCGCCGCGTCACCGCAGTCGTCGTCGAGCGGCTGACCGAACTGCTGCGCGGCCTGTTCGTCGGACGGCTCGCGCTCGGCGGCACAAACGCTCCGGCGGTGCGCGCCGTAATGCAGGCAAGCGCGCTGCTTGGGGGCGCGGACGAGGCCGTCCCGCCGGCCTTGCATCGCGACGCGGTGGTGCAGATCAAGGCCGCGCTAGGCGCGATGGGGATCGCCGGCGAAGGAGACGAGACGCCCGCGCCGAGCAGCCCGCTCGCCGCCTCCGTCGCGGGATGCCACGGCAAGCTGGTGTCAGAGCCGGAGGGCGATCCATCCTTCCTGACGGTGGCGGACGATTTAGACATCGTTACGCGTCTGCTGGCGGACGGTGCGGCCTATTCCGATGCGCCGGACCTCTGCGGCCGCATTCCGGAAACCGGCGTCTGGGCGCGCAGGGCACGCCGTGAAGCGGTCTCGGCGGCGGAAGCGGGCTCCGCCGCGCGTCTGAAGGCGCGGATCGCCGAGGTCGCGCGGCTCAGCGCCTGGCTCGATCGTGGCGATGCGGATCTCGATGAAGGCGTCGTCGCGAGCTACCGGCTCGGCGCGGGCAAGGGGGCAGCCGCGGTCGAATGCGCACGCGGGCGCCTCCATCACGCCGTCGCACTGGACGACGAGGATCGCGTCGTCAACTTCGAGTTCCTGGCACCGACCGAGTGGAATTTTCACGCCCGCGGACCGCTGGTCAGGAGCCTCAAGGGCGCTACGCTCGCGACGGGCCGGCAGGGACAGGAAGCGGTTCGCGCGCTGGTCGGCTCCTTCGATCCCTGCGTCGGCTTCAGCCTGCAATTTCGCGAGGCCGGCCATGCATGAGATGGCGCTGTGCGAAGGCATCGTCGGTATTGTCGAGGAGGAAGCGCGCAAGCGCGCTTTTACCAAGGTGAACGTCGTCTGTCTGGAGGTCGGTGCGCTGAGCCATGTCGCGCCGGAGGCGCTGAAATTCTGCTTCGAGGCCGTGGCTGCGCGGACCATCGCGCAAGGCGCGCGGCTCGAGATCGTCGAGACGCCGGGCACGGCTTGGTGCATGGCCTGTTCCAAAACCGTTGAGATCGGGCAGCGTTACGAGCCGTGCCCGTCCTGCGGCGGCTACCTATCGCTGGTGACGGGCGGCGAAGAGATGCGCGTAAGGGAATTGGAGGTCGACTGATGTGTACGGTCTGCGGCTGCAGCGACGGCAAGGCATCGATCGAAGATGCGCATGGTCATCATCATGATCACGGCGATGGCCATGAGCACGGCGGGCACCATCATCATCACCGCGGCGATGGCCACGACCACGGTCACCATCATCACCACGGTGGTGCCCACGACCACGCCCCCGATGAGGCCGGGCTGCTCGACTCCGGCGCCAATCCCGCGGGCCAGAAGATCGCCGGTATGAGCAGCGACCGCATCATCCAGGTCGAGCGCGACATCCTCGGCAAGAACGACCGGCTTGCGGCCGACAACCGCGCCCGCTTCGCGGCCGACGGCGTGCTCGCTTTCAACCTGGTCTCCAGCCCCGGCGCCGGCAAGACCTCGCTGCTGGTCCGCGCCGTGTCCGAGCTGAAGGCAAGCTTTGCGATCGGCGTGATCGAAGGCGACCAGCAGACCTCCAACGATGCCGAGCGCATTCGGGCGACCGGCGTGCCGGCGATCCAGGTCAATACCGGCAAGGGCTGTCACCTCGACGCCGCCATGGTCGGCGAGGCCTATGACCGGCTGCCCTGGCTGAACGGCGGCCTGCTCTTCATCGAGAATGTCGGCAACCTGGTTTGCCCGGCGGCGTTCGATCTCGGCGAGGCCTGCAAGATCGTGGTGTTCTCGACCACCGAGGGCGAGGACAAGCCGCTGAAATACCCCGACATGTTCGCAGCGTCGTCGCTGATGCTGGTCAACAAGATCGATCTCGCGCCCGTGCTCGATTTCGATACGGCGAAGACCATCGATTATGCGCGCCGGGTGAACCCGAAGATCGAGGTCCTGACGGTGTCGGCGCGCACCGGCGAAGGCTTTGCGGCGTTCTTTGCCTGGATCCGCAAGCGGATGGCGGCGCCGACGCCTGCCGCGACGACGGCGGCGGAGTGACGATGGGCGGCGAGGCCACGGCGGGGGACGGACGGCGGCTGCGCCTGCACGTGCGCGGCGCGGTACAGGGCGTCGGCTTTCGCCCCTATATCTACGGCCTCGCCACGCGCTACCGCCTCGGCGGCTTCGTCGCCAACGATTCCCATGGCGTCGTCATCGAGGTCGAGGGCGAGCGCACGTCGGACTTCGTCAGGGCACTGCCGCTGGAAAAGCCGCCGCTCGCCCGGATCGACGAGATCTCGGTGCAGCCGGTCGGTGCGGTGGCGAGCGAGGGGTTTTATATCCGCGCGAGCAACCAGGGCAAGGTGTCGACACGCATCGTCGCCGATGCCGCGACCTGTCCAAAATGCCTGAGCGAGCTGTTCGATCCAGCCAGTCGGTTCTATCGCTACCCCTTCGTCAACTGCACCCATTGCGGTCCGCGCTATACCATTGCCGAGCGGCTTCCTTACGACCGCGCGACCACGGCCATGAAGCGCTTTGCGATGTGCAAGGCCTGTGCGGGCGACTATGCCGATCCGGACAGCCGCCGCTTCCATGCCGAAGCGATCGCCTGCCCGCAATGCGGCCCGCGGCTCAGCCACGGTATCGAGGACATCGCTGCCGCGATCGCCGCAGGCAAGATCGTCGCAGTCAAGGGGCTCGGCGGTTATCAGCTCGTCTGTGATGCCCGGGACGAGGCGGCCGTGCAGCGCCTGCGGCAGCGCAAGCGGCGCGACCAGAAGCCGTTTGCCGTCATGGTCGGCTCGGTGGACGCGGTCGCCGGCATCGCCGACGCCGATGCTGCCGAGCTCGCCTTGCTCGAGACGTCGCCGCGGCCGATCGTGCTGTTGACATCGCGCCATCGGCTCTCGCCGGCGATCGCGCCGGAGCTGGCGCGGATCGGCATCGCGCTGCCGGTCACTCCGCTCCTTCATTTGATCTTCGAGGCGCTGGATGCGGCGCATCCGCTCGCCGGCGAGAGCTGGGCGATCGTCGCCACCAGCGCCAATCCCGGCGGCGAGCCGCTTCTGATCGACAATCGCGAGGCCGAGCTGCGGCTTGCCGGCATCGCCGACCTCATCGTCAGCCATGATCGCGACATCCTCACCCACGCCGACGATTCCGTGGCGGCTGTCGTCGCCGGCCGGACGCAGTTCATCCGCCGTGCCCGCGGCTACGTGCCGGAGCCGGTTCGGCTGGCGCGACCGGTGCCGCCGATCCTTGCGGTCGGCGGCGCGTTGAAGTCGACCGTGACGGTCACGCGCGGCAGCGAGGCCTTCGTTTCCCAGCACGTCGGCGACCTCGACACCGCCGAAGGCGTCCGTGTCTTCGAGGAAACCATCGGCCACCTGCTGTCGACGCTGGACGTCGAGCCGGCGGTTATCGCCCATGATCTGCACCCGAACATAGCCTCGACCCGCCTCGCCGAAGCAAGCGGGCGGCGGCTGATCGCAGTCCAGCACCATCATGCCCATGCCGCCTCCGTGATGGCGGAGCATGGCCGCGCGGGATCTGCGTTGGCGCTGGTGCTTGACGGCTTCGGCCAGGGCAGCGACGGCGGCAATTGGGGGGGCGAGCTCCTGCTGTGCGAGCACGCGCAGTTCCGGCGGCTCGGCCATCTGGCGCCGATGAAGATGGCGGGCGGCGATCGCGCCGCGCGCGAGCCGTGGCGCATGGCTGCGAGCGCATTGCACGGCCTCGCCCGCGGCAACGCGATCGCGACCCGGTTTGCGGCGCAGCCGCAGGCTACGCGTCTCCATGCCTTGCTCGACCAGCCGGGCGTACCGGTGACGACCAGCGCCGGCCGGCTGTTCGACGCGGCGGCGGGGCTGCTCGGTCTTTGCCAGGTGCAGAGCTATGAGGGCGAAGCTGCGATGAAACTGGAGGCGCGGGTTCGCGCGCCGCGCTCCATGAAAGATGGCTGGACGATCAAGGATGGGGTGCTGTCCCTGTTTCCGTTGCTTGCGCGCCTTACGGCCGAGGGCATCGATCCGGTCGAGGGGGCCGGGCTGTTCCATGGCACGTTCGCCGCTGCCTGCGTCGACTGGATCGCCCGTGCGGCGCGCGAGACCGGCGTCACGACCGTCGCCCTGAGCGGCGGCTGCTTTCTCAACGCGATCCTCAGTTGCGAGATCGAGCGCGGCTGTATCGCCGCCGGTCTCTTGCCGCTGCTGCCGCGGCAAGTGCCGCCCAATGACGGCGGTCTCAGCCTCGGCCAAGCCTGGATCGCCGCGCTCCAACTCGAACAGTACGGCCTGGAAGGAACCGCCTGATGTGTCTCGCGATACCTGCTGAGGTCACGAAGCTCCTGCCCGACGAGATGGCGATCGTCTCGATCGACGGCGTCCGCAAGGAAATATCGGTCGCCTTGATGGAGAATCTCGCCGTCGGCGACTATGTGATCATCCATGTCGGCTATGCCCTGACGAAGATCGATCCGGAGGAGGCAATGCGGACGCTCGAGCTGCAGCGCGAGCTTAGCGCCGAGGGGCAGGGAGCCGCATCATGAAATATGTCGACGAGTTTCGCAACAAGGAGATCGCGCTCGGGCTTGCGAAAGCGATCCGCGCGGAAGCCGATCCGCAAAAGCTCTATCGCTTCATGGAATTCTGCGGCGGCCATACCCACGCGATCTCGCGTTACGGCCTCGAGGACATGCTGCCGAAGAACGTGCGGATGATCCACGGCCCCGGCTGTCCGGTGTGCGTGCTGCCGGCCGGACGCATCGACATGGCGATCCGGCTCGCCGAGCGGCCGGACGTCATCCTGTGCGTCTATGGCGACCTGATACGCGTTCCCGGCTCGCAGGGCGCATCGCTGTTGAAGGCGAAGGCGCGCGGCGCCGACATCCGCATGGTCTATTCCACCATCGACGCGATCCGGATCGCCGAGGACAATCCCGGACGCGAGGTCGTGTTCTTCGCCATCGGCTTCGAGACCACGACGCCGCCGACTGCAGTCATGATCCGGCTGGCGCAGAAGAAGCAGCTCGAAAATGTCACCGTGTTCTGCAACCACGTGCTGACGCCGCCGGCGATGCAGAACATCCTGGAAAGTCCCGACATCCGCGACATCGGCCGGATCGAGATCGACGGTTTCGTCGGGCCGGCCCATGTCTCGACGATCATCGGCACGGCGCCTTACGAGTTCCTTGCCGAGGAGTTCGGCAAGCCCGCGGTGATCGCGGGCTTCGAGCCGCTCGACATGATGCAGGCGATCCTGATGCTGGTGCGGCAGGTCAACGAGGATAGGCACGAGGTCGAGAACCAGTACAGCCGCGGGGTGAACCGCCACGGCAATCTGCGCGCCAAGGAGGAGGTCTCCGACATATTCGAGCTGCGCGATCAGTTCGAATGGCGGGGGCTCGGACAGGTTCCCTATAGCGGGCTGAAGCTGAAGCGCGCTTACGCCACATACGACGCCGAGTTGCGCTGCGACATGCACGAGCTGCGCGTCGACGACAATCCCGCCTGCGAATGCGGCGCCATCCTGCGCGGCGTGAAGAAGCCGGTCGACTGCAAGCTGTTCGGCACCGTCTGCACGCCGGAGACGCCCATGGGCTCCTGCATGGTCTCCTCCGAAGGCGCCTGCGCCGCACACTGGACCTATGGCCGCTTCCGCGACCACCAGCAAAGGCGCGTGTCATGAAGGCCTACCAGCGCAAGCTCGACATCAGGAACGGCTGCGTCGACCTGTCCCACGGCTCGGGCGGCCGGGCCATGGCGCAGTTGATCTCGGGTCTGTTCCACGAGGCCTTCGGCAATGAATGGCTGGCGCGCGGCAACGACCAGTCGGCATTCGACGTTGGTGCCGGGCGCATGGTGATGACGACCGACGGCTATGTGGTCTCGCCGCTGTTCTTCCCCGGCGGCAATATCGGCTCGCTTGCAGTGCACGGCACCGTCAACGATATCGCCATGGCCGGTGCACGCCCGCTCTACCTCTCTGCAAGCTTTATCATCGAGGAAGGCTTCCGCTTCGCCGACCTCAAGATGATCGCGGAATCGATGGGCGAGGCTGCGCGCACGGCCGGCGTTCACATCGTCACCGGCGACACCAAGGTGGTCGAGCGCGGCAAGGCCGACGGCCTGTTCATCTCGACCGCCGGCGTCGGGGTCGTGCCCCACGGGCTCGATCTCTCGGCGGAGAATGCCCGCGTCGGCGATCGCGTCCTGATCTCGGGCACGCTCGGCGATCACGGCGTGGCGATAATGTCGAAGCGGCAGAATCTCGCCTTCGAGACCGAGATCGTCTCGGATTCGGCGGCGCTGAACGACCTCGTCGCGAAGATGGTCGAAGCCGGCGGCCGCGGCATCCGCCTGATGCGCGATCCCACGCGCGGCGGGCTTGCCGCCACGCTGAACGAGATCGCCCACCAGTCCGACCTCGGCTTCCATCTTCGCGAGGAGGCGATCCCGGTCAAACCGGGCGTCGCGTCAGCGTGCGAGCTGCTCGGGCTCGATCCGCTCCATGTCGCCAATGAGGGCAAGCTGGTCGCGATCGTGGCGCCCGAAAATGCTGCTGCAGTGCTGGCCGCGATGCGGGCGCATCCGCTTGGCCGCGACGCCGCCGACATCGGCGAAGCCGTGGCCGACGATCATCATTTCGTGCAGATGGCCACGAGCTTCGGCGGCGGGCGGATCGTCAACTGGCTGTCGGGCGAGCAATTGCCGAGAATCTGTTGAGGCAAATCATGCGCATCCTGCTCCTGTCGCATTCCTTCAACAGCCTGACGCAGCGGCTGCATGTCGAGCTCATGGCAAGCTTGCGCCGGATCCGCGCGATCGCGGCCGGCAGCACCCAGTCTTTGAAGGGAGCACCGTTGCGCAAGGCTCCGGGTTTGCGGGCGAGCACCGGCACATAATGCCAGGGGTGTAAACGGTATCGCCGCGGCCAAAGAATCGCGGGTGCTCGGCAACGATCCGTCCATCCTGACGGATCACGATGCGATCGGCATAGGCTTGGACCTCGACCGGGCGTCCGACTGCGCTGGCTGCGACCGAGTACTTGTTGTTGTCGAAGCGCACCAGGCAGGTCTTCGAGACCGATGCCTTCACCTCATGGAAGCCGTCGAAGCGGCCGGCATAGGGAACGAGTTTGGGGCGTTCGGCTTCGAACACGTCCCAGATCGTTTGATCGACCAACTCCGGATGGCGATGAGCCTTGGCGTAAGCGATGCATTTGTCGAGCTGCCAGGCGTTTAACTCGTCGAAATTTTTGAACCGCAGCCGTGGCGTGAAGAAGCGTTCCCGGACCACACCGACCTGGTTCTCGAACTGCCCCTTCTCCCAGCCCGACGCTGGCGTACAGGCGACCGGATCGACCAGATAGTGGCTGCACATCTGCAGGAAGCGGCAATTGTAGCGACGGCCTTTACCGACGAAGATCGTCTCTACGGCGGTCTTCATGTTGTCGTAGATGCCGCGGGTGCAGGTGCCTTTGAACAGGCGAACGCCCGGTCGTGGGCGTCGAACACCATCTCCTGCGTCTCCCGCGGATAGGCCCGCACGAACAGCATGCGGCTGTGGCAGAGCCGGACGTGAGCAGCCTTCACCATCACCGTGGTGCCGCTCAGCAGGACGACGTCGCGGCTCCAGTCGAACTGGTAGGCTTCGCCTGGTGCAAAGCTGAGCGGCACATAGGCCGACGCTGTCGATTGCCGGCGTTCCTTGCTCCACCGCTTGGCGTTGATCGATAGCGCGGACGCGTTATGCGCACGAAATAGTGGAGGTGTTACGCTGTTGTCCGAGGGATCACAGCAGGAGCCGATATGAAGAACGCGACAATTCTCGCGCCGACCTCCTTACTCAGCCACGCTCTACGGCATCAGTACGGGGGGCCGCACCTATGAACGATAGGGAGTCCTCGTTCTGGCTCCCAGTTGCAGCGCGCCGCCGAGGTCGTAGCCCGCTCCGCGAACCCAAGACGGCAGTGCCGCAAACTAACGACACGAAAGTACTCGATGTTCGGTCTCTTCCACTCACGCGCAAAGTCGCTACCGCAGCAGCAGTTAAGGCCATTCGTCCCCTGATAGCAAGCATCCAGCACACTCACGGCCTACCGCCCGGCTTCTGGACCACCCGTTATATTCTCGGGTTTCTCACCTTCCGGCCACCACGCCAAGTTGGCAACGCGACGAGCGATCAAAGACGAGGAACTCGGGGCCGCCATCGGCGATATTCTTACGTCGGTCTCCAATCTCGACGCCGGGCACTGGTCGCCCGAACTGTCCAGATGTCCCACAACGACGAGTTCGACTTCAATCGAGGGGCTAACGACGCCGCCGCGATCTGCTTCTACACCATAAAGAATCTGCGAAATGAAGCCGAACACCCTCTAGTCCTAATGGCTATGAAGATTGCACAGCGATCAACCGAGGCCGGCAACACCGAGGCAGAGCGGCGTGCATATATGGCATCGATGATGGTGATGCTTTCGCTGATGAACGAAGTGCACGGTCTTACCTACTCGGTACTCGATGATGCTCGAGTCACGTTGGATGCTGGGACTCGCCGCTAGGCGGCTGCAAAGCTAAGCCGCCCGGCCAATTGGCGCCTCGTTCTTTTTGCCAAATTCTAGAAGAGCTACTTGAGCCTTCCGGCGTCAGATCAATTACCGGCTTTCAACGATTTCGCAGTGTCCAGGTGCTTTTGCAACGTATCTATTTGGCCGGACGCATATTCTCCGGCAGCATCCTTACTTTTTGATGCCTTCTTGTACTCGGCGATATCCTTCTGGTGGTCTGCGACCATGTGGGTAGCGAACATTCTGTCGAAGCCTGCGCCGAACATTTTTGACATCTTGTCATACTCGGCTTTTTGCTTCGCATTGGGTCCGCCAGGTGGGCTCATTCCCAAGCCCTCGGCAGCATTCAACGCCTTCTGATTGGCCGCAGCGTGGTCTGTGGAGAGCATTCGGCCGAACGACTTGACGGCATCGCTTTGACCGTTCTGCTGCGCCAGTTCTCCCATGCTCACTTCAGCGAAATTGCCCTCGATCGCCTTCTTAAGGAACGTTTCGCTTTGCTTATCTTTCGCAGATGCGTTGGCAACTGAGATCGCCATCAAGGTTGCTGTCCCGAGCGACAAAAGCATTCTGTTCATCGCCAACTCCTGTGGATTGTTTGTCGATGAACACGCCAATTGCGGAAGAGGTTCCAATTGAGCACATAGAGCCGCGTAGGTGCTGGCGGACGCCTCTAGCGGTTCGGGCGCAGGTACTACCGCAGGATCTTCTGGCAGGCTGAAGTCGGCACGATGCCCAACAGGAACCGAATAGTGCGGGGCGTTATTAGCTCGCTATGAGCGATCTGGTCCTGTATGAAGCAGCAACGGCGACGTCTGGTATTTAGCCCGTCCTATTCGTGAGAGTGCGGTTTTTGGTCGGATTGATGCGGCCGCACATCTCCTCTGACGAGGCGCACAGGACTGCCTTCGGCTTTTCACCGCCTGACGACCCGTACTTTGCAACGCGCTTGAGGGATGGGTTAGGCGAACGGGGCGCACGCCCCGCCGGTCAAGGACCGAGCGGCAGCAGCGCGCCTGGCAAGCAGCGGATCAGGTCGGCTTCGGGACATGCCGCGGCGAACGCAAGGCGAATGCGGCTCGTGGTCTCGACGACCCGGGCGGCGATTTTCAGGAGACGAAGACGCAGCGTCGCGAACTCGGCTGTGGCCAATTCCCGGACTTTGGGAATGGCGTCGCGCACGGTCAGCATCAGCCAATAAGCGGCCGTATGGAGCACGAGACGGACCT
>NZ_JARVWW010000063.1 GCF_029846715.1 Bradyrhizobium nivariense | reverse complement strand
GAATTGGCCGCATGCTCGCCTCATAGTCGGACGACAACGACAGCCACTCACTTGGACCAAAGTCAGGCGGCGTCGGCAAATCACCGAGGCTGAATTCGGACGGGGACAGCCCTCGCGGCGACCAAGCTGGCGCGAGCGGCAGCCACTCGCTCGGGTCGAAGTCGGACGGCACTCGCGGCCACGATAAGCTCGACCCGGCAAGCGGCGATTCCTGACTCGGCCGCTCAGGGAAGGCCACACCCAGCGCTCTGTTTGCTTCGACGAGCCGTAGGTACGGCCCAAGCTGGTTGAGTAGCTTGTTCAAACTCAGGACGACGTTCCGTTTGGCTTGGGTGAATTCCCGGTAATCTACGTTCAACGACCGTTTCTGCTGATCATTGCCGTTGATTCGACTCACTATGCTCTCTCTACCCGTGGTTCGGAGCCAATCACTGAAGCTACGTTGCGCCGAAGCAGTATTCCGCACATCTTTCTTTTTCGATTGGGAAGCCGGGTCGGATCCGAGCTTGCTTAGCTGTTCCTTGGCCGCGCCATCGATGATGCTGCCGTCGTCGTCATAAGGATGAAGCCGGCGAGGATGAAGCCCGTGCTGGAGCTCGCCGCGTAGGTACCCCCGAAGGTTGTTGATCCCCAATCTGATGGCCGGATAGCCAATGTCTCGCTTGAACTCCGAGATATCTTTCTGCAATTGTTTCTCCTGCTCCTCACTGCCGTTGAGTCGACTCTCTATGCTCTCCCTGCCCTCTCTTTTCAGCCAGTCACTAAGCCTGCGCTGATTACTAGCGGCGTTGAGGATAGGCGCCCTCTCTTTGGCAGTCGATTCAGGTCCAAGCCTGCCCAAGGCTACTGCAGTGGCGCCGTCGATGATGCCGGCGTCGCTCTCATAAGCACTCAAAGTACGGCGCCCGATGACGCGTGGCCCCGGTCCGAGTGTTTCGAACCCTCCCCCGTCAGGCTGAAGCCTTCGGAGATGATTCAGGGCCGTAAAGAGGCGGCCATTGTGGTCATTCTCCTCGCCGTAGGCCATGATGTCCTCGGCTAATTCGTCAGTTCGAAACCGAGAAATCAGGGATGGCTTCTGTTTGGCTGTGAGCCACTCAGCAAAGCGCGTAAGAACATCCGTATGAGTCCTGAAGGTACTGTCGGGAACATTATTTGCCCGGGCTGCTGCCGCGTACTGGCGAATGAGTAGCAGGTCTCCAGTAAGAGGCGGCGGAGAAGGAGGACACGACAACTCGCCGGCGCGGGACTTCCGAAGCGCTTCCAATGCGGTATGCACTCGCTTTATGCCCCCCGCATTCACAAATTCATTCGCATGGGCCTTCAACTGAATGGGATTTTCAAGCAGGCTAGCCAGCGTCAAGTTATTGGACTTTAGAAAGTCGCTGAACCGGCCCAGATGTTCCACCATCTTCTGAATGCTACTGGGAGCATAACGGCCTGCAGCCCGTCGCGCGAACTCGGAAATGAGGGGCGCGTCCTCTTCGGACGCGCGGCTGCGCTTGTAGCAATCGATACGAAGCTCTGAATAGACCACATCCGACGCCGGGCCGTCGAACGACTTTTCACCGCGACTTCCTCCGAAGACTTTGCCGAGCCCTGATTTAACCCGAGAAAACAGTCCTCCGCTCTTATCCCTTGTCCGCGCGACGGGCTCCGGTTCCGATGGTGCTGTATAGGGCACGCTGCTGAATAGCCTGTCACGCACGTCAGACTGCGATGCCCCAGCAGCTGAGCCACCAAAGTGAGCGCGAGGCAGATCTACACTGTCGCGCGCGCTGTTGAACGAGTTACCCCGAAGGTTGGACTGCGGCGGCATCCGCATCGAACCGCCAACGTCAATGCGCTGGATACTGTCATGCGCCTTTGCGGGTCGGGTGTCGGGCGAACTCAGCTCAGCCGAGCTCTCATCAGCTGAGCCGAGTTGCAGCTCGCCCAACTGCTGCTCAAAGCCAGCTTGGCGCAAAAGCTCATTATGCGGCTCTTGCCGCGCACGCTGCAGCTCTTGCTGGTCAGCGTACCAATGCGTCCAATAGTTCGGATCGTTATAGCTCGGTTCCATACTACTCTCCCTAGATGAGATGACTCTTGATAGCTGCCCCAGAGCCAAACTCGGGTGCCTGACCATAAAGACTCCAGCTTCAGAAAGCCGATGGCCGAGACCGGCAACCAGAACAAGAGGACCGTCGTCGCGCGCCGCTCCGAGTTCGCGCATTACTCACACCAGCCCCAGCCTTAGCTGCCGCAGACGAACCCGCCGGCCTCCTCGGCAGCAGGTGGCCGCGCGCGCCAACGACGATCCCTTCATAAAAAGACCTGGATTCACGTCGCGGCTTGCACTCAGCCTCAACTGATATTGGTGCACTCAGAGGCTGGCCAGTATAGCCGCCGAATGCGCTAAGCCCTGCGCTCCATATCGCCCGAAAGCATGACGTCGTCAGGAAACGGGGATCCTGGATCGGAAATATGTTTCCCCATTTCAAAGTTCTTCTCGTCCTGCCCTTCTCCAGCGAATCGGAATCCGTTCTTATAGAAAAAGACGGAGGCCCCGTCGTCTATAGAAATGAGGGATAGACTGGAAAGGCCCACTGACTCTCTAATCCAATCGGCGATGTCGACCAGAGCCGTCCGTATCCCTTTGTACCTGGATCGGCCGCAACTCTTTATGTCGGTAATTCGCAAAGTGTCGCGCCTCGGCAACACAGTCATCATTCCGATCTCATCGCGTTGACCAGCGTCAGAAAACAAAGAGACACGTTGACCACCGCCGCTATTGCTGATTGCGCTGTACAAGTTGATTATCCCTCCCCGCCTCCTGTCAACAGCGACAGAGGCTGGTGGGTAGGCTGCTAAAGCTCCCGAAAAGCGGTCGTATCCGCGCCAGCAGCGCGGGCCAGCGCATCGCGCTGCTGGGCCAGACTCTGCTCGTCGGAGGGAACGTGGTCATAACTGATTCTCATGGTAACAGGTTTTTATTCGGACAACCTTTCGAAAACCTGACGGGACCGACGGGTGTTTCCGGAGCGCCCAGGGCGTCATGCGACGTCCGTCCCTTTGTCGAAGCAAACCAGTATTCAGCCTCTAAATGATTGCGGATGCCCTTACCGACAATCACCATCCGTTCGATCTGCTCTGGTAGTGCTGCAAGCACGTAAACGCATTTGTGATCGTGTGGGGGTTACGATTTCACGAGTGCACCTGGCTGGACGCTTGGGTCTTCGTTCAGATAAAAGCGGCCTTCTGGTGCCTTAACCATTGCGGTCCCGATTTCACATTCGGCGCCCGTGGTCGAGTTGGCGCGTCCAAGATCAATTCTCTAGCGAGAACGAAACAAGGCACCGCCGAAGCGGGCCTTAGGCTCGGGAGGAATTCAGCGCGCAAGTCATTTCATGCAGTGGCTCGCGATCTTGGACAGCAGTGCATCCTAGTTTGACGGCTTGGGCGATCTCGCGGATCATGATGGGAAAGCCACTTAGAGCAAGCACGATGATGAAGACGAGCGCCAGCGGCCAGCGGTTGCGATGGAAACGGCTCAATGGTCTCGAATGCGAGCTCCGCACTTGCGGAACTTCATGGCTGCGATTTCTGCAATAATTTATGAGTTATCGAGCGACCACTCTGAATATATATGGCAGCGCTTTGTCGGGAACTGGCGCATCTCGCTTCGAATTGGTCGCAACATAAAAATAGACGAGAAGAATAGGGGCAGTCGACCACGTCCTTGCGCTGCTGCAGAATGATCTGACGCAAGAAGCCCTTCTCAGATCACCATTCGTGAACTCGATTTCCGAAACTCCAAGCGAGCGATCTGGCCTCGTGGTCGGCCTACAGTAAGCGCGATTTTCCCCGCACGTTGAGGCCTGCGCTTTTGACGGATGGCCTTCGTATCGGGGGCGGCGTCTGGCCTGTTCAGGCAATGGCGGTTTTGGGGAAGTTGAAGGGCAGCAGGTCGGTGATATCGGCGTCGCCCGCGCGCTGAGGCAATTCGGTGAGAACGTGGCGCAACCAGGCTAACGGCTCGACGCGTGAGGCGCGGCAGGTCAGCATCAGGCTGTAGACGACGGCGCTGGCCCTGGCGCCCTCGACGGTGTCGCTGAACAGCCAGCTCTTTCTGCCAGTGGCAAAGATTCTGATATCACGCTCCAGGAGATTGTTGTCGATCGGCATCCTGCCGTCCTCGGCGTAGCGCGTCAGATATTCCCATTGGTTTCGGGTGTAGGATATGGCGTCGCCAAGCTTGCTGTCCGGCAAGACCTTCGGGGCGATTTGATCGAGCCATTCCTTGAGGGCGTTCAGGACGGGAATGCTGTGTTGCTGGCGGAAGCGGCGAATGCATTGATCTGGCGTTTCGCCTCTGTCTGGTTTTTCGTCCCGCGCCTGCCTTTCAACCCGGTAAAGCTGTTCGAAGAACCGCAGCGCCTGCTCGGGCGGACCGCCGCCTTTCTTCCTCGCCTTGAGGGCATCGACAAAGCGTCGCCTGGAGTGGGCCATGCATCCAATGTGGGTTGCCCCTTCCAGCGTGCGCCAGGCGGTATAGCCGTCACTCATCACGATGCCACGGTAATCGCCGAGAAAGGCCTGCGGGTGGATTTGGCCACGGCCTGGCTGATAATCGAGAAGCACGATGGGCTGGTCGCTGTCCTCGCCGCCGGCGTCATCCTCATCGGCGGCCTGCTCGGCTTCATTGAAGAGACGATCGACGTGCTTTTCGCTGCGTGGCGCAAAACGATGCAGGCGTGCCAGCGCCAGTTCTTCCTCGAGTTTGACGACGCGGTCGGCGAGCTGAAGGTTCTCCGCCTGCAGCGCAGCAATCCGCGCCAACAGCACTTCAACACTCGGATCGCCGGTTCGATTCATCGGATTCTTGAATCTGAACCGTACCGACGCGTCAACCGCTCAACTCGAGAGCTCAGCCGGCAACCTGATATTGCCGCACCGGATGGCGGACTATCGTGTCGATATCGATGCCGTCAAGGATCCAGTGCAATTGCTCGGTCGTCAGCGTGACGACCGCCTCCTGGCGGCGCGGCCATCGGAACTTGTCTTCGGTCAGCCGCTTCAGGACCAGCACAAAGCCGGACCGGTCGAAGAACAGCAACTTCATCCGGTCGCAACGGCGATTGCAGAACGCAAAAACCGCCGGAGCAAACGGATCGAGCGCCATCGTCTCCTGGACCAGAACCGCAAGGCTGTTGATGCCAGCCCGGAAGTCGATCGGCTCACGGTGCAGATAAACCTGCAGGTCACCGCCCAGTCTGAACATGGCTCAGTGCTCCGATGATCGCCGTCAATGCATCTACATCGCCGCATTCCAGCGCGAGCTTCACGCCGTTCGGCAGGGACGCGCTCACTTTGGCCGGAGAGCAAAAAGCTGCAGTCCTTTTGGATTCCGAATCACGCACTTCATCGCAAGTCGCCGGCAAATCCACCGTCGCCACGCTGCTCTGCCGCGACAGGGCCCGATCGGTAGTCCTCTCAAGCTGAACCGGGATGAACGCCGGTGGTGAAGACGGCGGCAGTGAAAAGAACAATATCGCCGAACTTCCGGACACGGGCTTGCCACCCGTCGAAAACACAACGGGAAAGAAGCGCGGCCGCAGGCCGCTGCCAGCGAACCTGCCGCGTGAGCGCGTCGAGTATGACCTGCCCGACGATCAGAAGGCCTGTCCGTGTTGCCGTGGCCAGATGCATCGCATGGGCGAGGCTGTCACCGAGCAACTTCATATCGAGGTGAAGGCGAAGGTTTTACAGAACGTACGCTTCAAATATGCGTGCCGCCATTGCGATCGCACTGGGATCAACGCCCCTGTCGTGACCGCGCCGATGCCGACGCAGCCGCTGCCGGGCAGCGTTGCCACGGCCTCAACGCTGGCGTTCGCGCTGGTTCATAAATATGTCGATGGCACGCCGCTCTACCGCCTGGCGCAGGCCTTCGAACGCGCCGGCGTTCCGGTCAGCCGCGGCGCTCTGGGCCAACTGGGTGATCGGCTCAAGCGAGAAGCATCTCTCCCGCATCTCAGACGCCCTGAAGCTGCGGCTCAGATCGCAGCCCCTCATCCATCGAGCCGACGACACGTACGGCGCGACCTTCAATCTCGAGACCTGGCCGGAGATCCACTTGCCATCCGCCGACGTGCGACATCCAACCTGTTCTGCGGCCGCAAGCTGACAGTTTCTGAGTTGGCCGTGCCCGAGCATGGGCTAGTTGGCTGATCTTGGGGCGGATCGGTCAACTATCCCGAGACGAGCGCGCTCGCCCCGCTGCTCGCGGAGTGCAGTAACCATCGGCGCAAGCGCGCAAGCAGCTGATGAGCCACGGCAGCTTCGGTTGCGACATTCTGCATGGCTTCACGTCGCTCTCACTATATTGAGGGCGTGCAGCGGTTCCGCTATCGCCAGGGCGGCTGGAGCAGCCAGTACGCCGCCGCTGTTTTGAGGTTCTCCGGAACCGCATGTCCGAGGCAAGCCGCATAACGGGAGGGCTGAGTCGTCCCGAGCTGATCAATGCAACGCTTACGCGCTACTCAATTCCCGGGTCGCGCTCTCTCATCATTGCGGCAATGCGGAAATGCTCGTGGATAGCCTGTCGGCTGGCGAGCATATCGGCCTCCTTTCTTCAGCGCTGCGCGCACGGTCTCCGCTTTGCGCCAGGTCAGAGGCACACGCAACTCTAAGAAGCATCGCGGTGATGAGCGTTTCGAAACGCCGACCGCAGATGCGACTAGTTTACGATTTCCCCTAGTTCGCAGCAGATGCGATGCTCGCCTGAAGCGAGGAGCGAGTACTTGCGATCAAAACGAGATTCGGGCCGCTCTGGCTAATCGAAGGAAATATCGAGTCTTCTCGATAAATGCTACTCGGAACAGGTCGACGTTAAATCGAGCGCGGGTCCGCTCCACTTGTTGTAGGCCGTAAGCGCGAATTTCCCCGCACCTTTGCGGTTGAGTGCTGTGATGCATGAGGTGTCCACCAAATTATGTGGACACCTTGTGATGGCGGACGATATTCAGAAACTGCGGGTCAGGCTTGTTGGCCGGAATGGGCGCCGGCGATACGACCCCACGTCGAAGGACCGTCTTGTCGCGGCCTGCCTTGAACCTGGGGTTTCGGTATCGAGGCTTGCGCTCGAACATGGGGTCAATGCGAACCTTCTTCGGAAGTGGATCAAGAAGTGGACGGCGACCAGGTCGCTGCCGGTCTCCCGAGCACCTTGTATCTGACACCTTCGCCGGGACGCCTGCAGCGCTTCGTGTCCAGGCTGTCAAGCTTCGTCAGCTGATCGTAAGCCAGGAGGTCTATCTAAAGCGAGAACAACATGCCGGACATCAGGCGATGTGAATTTCGGAACTCGAATGCCGGTAAACAAGAGGGCATCGATTCTTCCGTGGACTCGCTAGGCTAGAGCACAAATGCTCACAGGAGGTTGCGAACTGCGCCGCGGCTATCCGTCGTCAAAGGAACCTTGAGCGACTGAATCGCATAGCAGCACCGAAAATCAACGAGCCAGCAGCGTGCTCGGCATCATGAACGTTGCTTTTCCGTTGCGGGCAGACCCATCAAACCTAATGGGGTCCAAGCCAGGAAAAGCCAAAACACATAGAGAGGTACCATCGCGCTATTGGGTGCAGTCGAGCAAACCTGGTTCTTTGACGACCCAGCCGCAGCACGCTTGTTGGTCCTGTAAGCAGTGAAATCGATGATTGTCGCTGACCTCTCTGTCGCTTGATACTTTGATACCATCAAAAACCTACTCAGCCACTGCTCTTGTCGCTTTTGCGTTCTCTGCCGCATTTGCTCGTGCCGTGTCTTGAGCCAAGTGCAGCAAGCAAAGCCAGATGTGATCGGCCTGCCGCCGGGCTTTGAAGCGGCCAACGCATTTCTTAGAGCAAAGAGCCGTGCGCCAGGAATAATGGCGGACCAGCCCAAACTTTCCGCCGCACACCGCGCAGCACCTTGACTGATCGTGGTGACAACTATGGGAGCTGTTGCGCATTCTCGCCTCCTGTCAGCGTTACGTGGACACCTCGGGCATTTTCTTCGCCGCAGCACCACTGCCCGCACACGGTAGGGGCGGTGCCAAGTTTTGCGATCCGTACGGGACACCGGCCGCAAGAGCTTGAGCCGGATGCTGATGCTGATGTGCGCGGCGCGATCCATCTGAGTGCTTCGGCGACAGTCGCAAATGTAATAAGTACCCAATCTCGATTCCTGCAATGAGTTGGCCACGTGCGACAAATTCCTGCGTTTCCACGGGTTTGCTCGACGGATTTCAGCTGCCAGCGCGCGCGAGGCGCCTAGCGGCGCTCTATGGCTTGTAAGCGCCACGCTCGCTTTGCGCGGTCAAAGGCGATAGCTCGATAGCTCACCTTCTTCCTCGGCTGTTTGAGAGGCATGATGACTGCGGGCGAGTGAGGATGCAGAGTTGCCGCTCTCATGGGCCAAGCTGAGGTGCTTGGGCCCGGAGAGAAGGCGTGGAAAGTGAGACCTCAGGTCAGTGCATCGGCCGCATCCCTGATGCTGCCGTAGATTTCCTCGAGGTCTGCCGCTGTGACACAATAAGGAGGCATCACGTAGATCGTGTTCCCGAGCGGCCGCAGCAGCAGATTTCGCTGTTTAAAGAAGGCCTGAAGCTTCGAACCGAGTTCGGCCAGATAGCCTGCATCGCTCGCTTTCAGATCGAGTGCTGCGATGGTGCCAGTCCGACGGACGTTTTCGAAGCGTCGATCGGCGAGGAATAGCTCAAGCGCCTCTTCTTGCATCGTGCCGACCGACGCCACGCGGTGGCGAGTTTCCGGATTCTGCCAGAGATCGACGTTGGCGATTGCGGCGGCGCAGGCGACCGGGTTCGCTGTATAAGAACTCGAATGAAAGAATGTCCGTGTACGATCCTTCGAATAGTGCGCGTCGAAAATATCCGCCCGGCACAGTGTCACCGCGAGCGGAAGCGTCCCTCCCGTGAGGCCTTTGGAGTAGCAGGCGAGGTCGGGAATGACATTGGCCTGCTCGCAGGCGAATAAGCTTCCGGTGCGGCCCCAGCCGGTCATGACCTCGTCGGCAATGAACAGGACATCAGAGGCCTCGCAGATCCGCTTCATCTCTCTTAGCACCCACGCCGGGTACATCAGCATCCCACCTGCCCCCAAAATCAGCGGCTCCACAATAAAAGCGGCGGGCCCCTCTTGTTCGACGTGACCTCAATCCCGTTTAGCGCATCCAGTGTCGCCTGCTCACGACCGCTCGCAGGTAACCGCGCGTTGAACACCCCTCGGGCACCAACCGACATCGCACCAATTGTGTCCCCGTGGTAGGAATGTTGCATCACGACAATGCATCTTCGCTGCTTGCCGATGTTGTACCAGTAGCCGACTGCCATTTTTAGCGCCACTTCCACGCTGGTCGAGCCACTGTCCGAGAAGAAGACATGCTCGAGGCCATCGGGTGTGAGTTTCAAGAGTTGTGCAGCAAGCTGCTCCGCCGGTTCGTGGGTGTAGCCTGCGAAGATGATCTGATTGAGCTTGCCTGCCTGTTCCTGGATGGCGCTCACGATATGCGGATGGCAATGACCATGCGTGACAACCCACCACGATGAGATTGCATCTATGATACGACGGCCATCCGCGGTGTAGAGATAAGCACCCTGCCCACGAACGACCTTTGTCATCTCCTCTTGGAGCGCGTGTTGTGTGAACGGATGCCAGATCGGCGACTTCGGCTTCGTCGTCATAGCTTGAATTGATCGGCACGGAACGAGCTTTTAAAGGCGGCCTGCAGCGTGTCTGCTGCGAGGGGGGACAGCCAGGGCAATCGCCCTAACCAACGCGCCCGCCCAATCTCGCGAATAGCGATCTGGGTTTCAGCATTTGGTTCTCCAATGAAGGCGATCCCAAGAATGGGGATCTGGCGCGTTCGCAGAGCCTCTATCGACAGCAGCGAATGATTAATGGTGCCCAGCGCCGTGCTCGCGCAAAGCACGACCGGAAGCCGCCAGCGCTCGAAGACATCAATGTAGAGGGTATCGCCCCTCAGCGGCACCATCAGGCCGCCAGCGCCCTCAATCACCAGCGGTCGATCCCCGGTGTCTGGCACATTGAACGAATCTGGCTCGATGCGTACTCCGTCGATTTCAGCGGACTGATGGGGCGAAACAGGGGTGCGAAGTCGGTAAAGCTCCGGCATGATGCGATCGGGCGAGAAGACCGCCGAGCCGTGCGACAAGTTCGGCATCAGTCTCTCCTTCGAGACCGGCCTGAATCGGTTTCCAATAGTTCGCGCCGAGGAGATCGGCGAGTCCCGCGGAAAACACCGTTTTTCCGATTCCGGTGTCTGTACCTGTCACCACGATCCGCTGACTCATCGAGCTTCACCTCTCGCCTCAATAAACACGTCGAGCAACTGAACACACCTTGTCGTCTTGGTCGACCGGAAGTCTTTCATCTTTTGCACCCATTATTGCGGGGGCGCTCAGCCGAATTTCCCTAATGCTGGGCCGTTCGCTGCCGAATTCCGCAGCTAATTCGGAGAATGCAAAGCTTTCATGTGACAAGCGTCCAGGCCTGCGGGTGTACTTAAGCAAACAAAGGGGGCGTTCTAAGCGTCGGAACGCCTTCACTGCCTAGCCGTGGACGAGTTCCACCGGCTCCCGTTCGGGGCCGGCCCGAATGGTTTGCAAGAGGATTGCACCGAAGAGATGGGTGAACCCGGCCGCAAAAACGTCTTTCTCATCCCGGTACGCCGTATAGGCCACCACGGACCTGTTGCTCATCGAGCTCCATCTCTTGTCTCCTCGAACAGAGCATCGAGCATTGCACGCACGTCATCATCCGCCACGTTAAGCGTCAGTGAAATTCGCAGACGAGCCGTGCCCGCCGGCACGGTTGGCGGCCGGATCGCGCGAATATCGAAGCCGCGCGCCTGCAGTCTCGATGCGAGCCGCATCGCACGCGCGTTGTCGCCCACAATATAGGGCACGATCTGCGAGTCCGAGGGACTTCGCCCGCCGCGCGCGCCAATCTCTCGATGCGTGAACGCGACTAGCTTGGCCAAACGCTGCTGCCGCCCGGGCTCCTCCCGCAGGATCAACAATGCCTCCCGCACGGCGACTGCCATCAATGGTGAAGGCGCGGTGGCGAAGATGAATGGACGGCAGCGATTGACCATGAAGTCGCGCAGCACGCCCGACGCCGTGACAAGCGCGCCGGCCGCTCCCAGTGCTTTGCCGCAGGTATGGACAACCAAGAGGTTCTCGCGCCTTTCATAAGGCGCGGTGAGCCCTCGACCCTGCTCGCCGTAAACGCCCGTGGCATGGGCCTCATCCACTACGACAAACGCATCATGGCGATCGGCGATCGCGATCAGTTCTTTGAGCGGGGCGAAATCGCCACCCATGCTGTAGAGACTTTCAACCACGATCCAGACGCGACCGGTTCCGCCCGCAGCCCGCCAGTCACAAATTGTGCTTTCGACCGACTGAGGATCATTATGGGCGCTTAGACGAAACTCGGTCCGGCCAGCACGCGCTCCTTCATGAACGCTTGCGTGCACAAGAGAATCGAGAACAAGCAGATCACCCCGCTGGGGCAGTGTTGTCAGGACTGCAAAATTTGCGACATAGCCGCCGGGAAAGAAAAGCGCCGCCTCCGCCCCAAAGAACTGAGCTGCTTCCGCCTCGAGACTTTCGTGTTCGTCGCAATTGCCACGCAGGAGCCGCGACCCGCCGGCCCCGATCGGGGTGCCCGCCTCGAGCGCGGCCGTGATAGCCTTTTTCATGCGGGGCGCGTTCGCCAGCGCCAGATAATCATTCGATGTGAAATCGACCCCGCTACGCGGCTTGAGGCTGCGCAGTCGGTCATCTTCGTTCAGGACCTGCAACGCCGCGACATAATCGGCAACTTTGACCGCAAGGCTTAACGTCACTCTTCAACTCCCAGATCGCGCAAAACAATTGTAATGGCCGCCTAGAACGAGCTCAAACATCGGCCTCTTGGCTTCAACCTGGCAGAATGCAAGTTTCTCGATCAACGAGCACAACGTGCGGCTTGCTTCCGTCTCGTCAAAGGCGTCGTCGGCTTCCACCACATAGGCCGCGAAGCGCGCCCCGGCTTTCAATTTGTAGATCTCGCCGCGTCCGTGGATCAGGACCCTGCCGCATCCAGCAGCAATTGAAACCGAGCCATCACTGTTCAGATCGGCTCCAGGCAACGAGGCGCGATGGATTTTGCCTTGCATTAAGGTAATCTGCATTTGCCACTTACGCGTCGGTTTGCGGGCAAAGCGTGCTCGCTGCCTGTTTTCACTTCGTAAGCCCGGACGTAATGCCGAGTCGGTCCAGCAAGTTCGCATCACGGCCGCGCTGCGGGTTCTTAGTCGTCAACAGCACATCGCCGATGAAGATGGAGTTCGCGCCGGCCATAAAGCATAGGGCCTGCAGTTCGTCGCTCATGTATTGCCGTCCAGCGGACAACCGCACGACGCTGTTCGGCATCATAAGCCGGGCGGTCCCTATCAGTCGCACCAGTGCGATCGGATCGGGGCGCTCTGCGGTGCCATTGACCGGCACACCTTCAACCTCGTTCCAGAGGTTAATTGGAACGCTCTCCGGGTGCTTCGGAAGATTGGCGAGTAGGACCAGCATGGCGAGGCGGTCCTGGACGCGCTCGCCCAAGCCGATAATGCCACCGCAGCAGACTTTGATGCCGGCAGCGCGCACATGTTCAAGAGTGTCGATCCGATCCTGCAAGGTGCGGGTGGTGATGATCTTGTCGTAGAAATCCGGTGAGCTGTCGACGTTGTGGTTGTAGAAGTCGAGCCCGGCTGAGGCGAGCCGAGCGGCCTGCCTCGACGTCAGCATGCCAAGCGTAACGCAGGTTTGCATGCCAAGCGCCTTGACCGCCCTGATCATCTCACAGACCGAATCGACGTCCCGGTCCTTTGGGCTGCGCCACGCCGCAGCCATGCAGAAGCGAGTGGCCCCAGCATCGTTAGCGCGTTGCGCGGCGGCGACCACATCGGCGCAATCCATCATGCGGGTCGCTTTCAGCCCGGTGTGGTAATGCGCGCTTTGCGAGCAATAGCCGCAGTCTTCCGGACAACCACCGGTCTTGATGCTGAGCAGGCTTGCAGTCTCGACGTGCTTTGGGTCGAAGTTGTCCCGATGAGCGCGCTGCGCGCGAAACATCAACTCGGCAAACGGCAAAGCATAAAGCGCTTCGGCTTCGGCACGCGCCCAGTCACCGCGGATCGGCCCCCTATTTCCGGCACCGTGCCGGTCCATCTTCACCGCAGCAATCATCAAACTTGCCTTAGCATTCCATCATAGATAATCAGCGAAATTATCTATGAACTGTAGATCTGGAGTGATGCTAAACGATGCGACCTGCTCATGCACCCTGTTTTGCGGTAGATAATCTATGATTATCCCTGACCAAAACGCGACGACTGCGGCGCGCATTGCCGACGCGATCGGCCAGCGCATTATCAGCGGCGAGCTGCAGCCCGACGCCCCACTCCGGCAGGATCATGTCGCGCGGGAATTCAATTCAAGCCACGTCCCGGTGCGCGAGGCATTTCGGCAGCTCGAGGCCCAACATCTTGTCGTAGCGCAGCCCCGTCGCGGGGTACGGGTTGCGCCGCTCGATACCAAGTCCTTGAAGGAGATTGCCGAAATGCGTGCTGCGCTCGAAGTGGTCGCGTTGCGCAATGCGGCTCCAAAGCTCACCTCGCAGCATTGGCACGGATCGAACGCGTCCTGATTGAAGGAGACGACGCCCAGACGATTGAGGAGTTTGAGATGGCCAACCGCGCGTTTCACCGCGCGCTGGTCGCGCCATGCGCGATGCCGCGCCTGCTCGCGAGCCTCGACGGATTGCAGCTTGCGAATTCTCGAATGGTGTTCGCTATGGCACGAAGCGCCGGCTGGCGCCCGAGGTCGAATCAGGATCATCGCCTGATCCTGCAGGCGCTGCGGGCGCGCAACGTCGAGCACGCCTGCAACTTGCTTGCACGCCACATCCAAACGATCGAGCGCCTTGCCCTTCCCGCCTCCGCTGCAGGATGAGCTCTGGCGACCTGAGCTCGACCCTTCGCAACATTGTCCTCAATCCGGTCTTGCGCGTGGCATGAGGTGTGGTTGCGCCGAGATCAATCGCAGGATAGTTATGCGACCAATCTAGCGATATCACTCACTGCGGCACCCATGATTCGTCACATCGTCTTGTTTAGCGCCAAGGATCAGGCCCATATCGACCAGATCATCCAAGGGCTCCGGGTTCTCACCACAATCCCACATGCACGCCGGCTCGAGGTCGCTCGCAACCGCAAGACCGACCAGCTCGGCAACGACATCGACGTCGTGGTCTATGGTGAGTTCGATAACGAGACGGAGCTCGCAGCCTACAAAGCGCATGATCTCTACCAGGAATCGATCAGGCGGGTACGACCACTCAGGGAGTTGCGGTTCGCGGCCGACTACAATGTACCAACAGGCGAGCGTTGCGTGTCAACGTCAGTGATAAGTTCGAAGGCTCTGCGCATTGATTCCACCGGCGGGGATTAACCTGACAATCGATCTCAAGACTTTGCGGGCCCGAGATGAGCTCGCTCTCGTTGGGGCGGGGATCACAATCGAAAGCGCGCCTCCGAGCACGCCGGCCGTCCGGTGACTGACAGGGCGATGCACGTCCGCGAACTGCAGTGGATCGAGCCCATCATTGGGATGCAATGTCTGGCGCATCGATCGCACCTTACATTTCTCGACAGCGCAGCAAGCCATGAGTTACTAGGGCGCTATTCATATCTGACCTGCGACCCCTTCGGCACTTACACGGTCGTTGACGGACAGGCGAGTTGCAATGGAGAGGCTCTCGATGACGATCCATGGGAAGCTCTTCGCACCCTGCTGGCCAGGTTTCGCCAAGAGCATCGCCCCGATCTCCCGCCGTTCCAGGCAGGCGCGGCCGGCTTCTTGAGTTACGATCTGAACAGGACACTGGAGCGATTGCCGGCGCCGGCAGCTCCTGGTCAGCAGTTGCCCCAATCCATGCTGCATCTTTATGACGTGGTCATCAGCTTCGATCATCGCGACCACCGATGCTGGATCTTTTCTAGTGGATGGCCGGAGCAGGATCCGGCGCGACGAAACAAGCGTGCACGCGGGCGAGCCGATGAGTTTGCAGCCCTCCTTGCCGACCCAAAAGCGCCGCGGAATGACTCCCTGGTCACATCGGGCAGATGGCATTCGAATTTCAGTCATGAGGATTATATTGCGGCGGTACAGCGCGTTATCGATTTGATTCTGGCCGGCGACGTCTTCCAAGCCAACATTGCGCAACGCTTCAGCGCGGAGATCTCGACTTCATTCGATCCCATCTCGTTCTACTGCCGGCTCCGATCATTAAACCCAGCCCCCTTTGCAGCCCTGCTGCGCTACGGCAAGCTCACCATCGCGTCGAGCTCGCCGGAACGACTTCTGAAGCTTGACGGACGGCAGGTCGAAACGCGCCCCATCAAAGGTACGATCGCGCGATCCTCTGATTCCAAGGAAGACGAGCGCCGCGCTGATATGCTGATCGCGTCCGAAAAGGACCGCGCAGAGAACACTATGATCGTCGACCTGTTGCGAAATGATCTATCTCGCGTTTGCACTGTGGATTCGATCGACGTTCCAGCCTTGTGCAAGCTCGAATCCTATGCCTCAGTGCACCACCTCGTGTCAGTCGTCACGGGTGAACTTTCAGAACGCCAAGACGCCGTTGCCCTCCTTCGAGCTTGCTTTCCCGGCGGTTCCATTACAGGGGCACCGAAGGTCCGCGCGATGGAGATTATTACAGACATCGAGGGTGTGGCGCGAGAGGTCTATTGCGGGGCGATCGGCTTCATCGGTTTCAACGGACACATGGATACGAACATTGCGATCCGCACTGTCACGATCGATGACGAATTGGCGGTGTTTCACGCCGGTAGCGGTATAACCGCGATGTCGGAGCCAGAGGCCGAATACGAAGAGACGCTCGCCAAGGCGCAGCGGATGTTTGATGCATTTGGTGCTGAAACGCCCGGTGGATTTTGATCGTCATCATCGACAATTACGACTCTTTCGTCTTCAACATTGCGCGGTATTTCCGCAGACTCGGTCAAGCAACTGAGGTGTTCCGGAACGACGCGGTCGGCGTGAGCGACCTTGTTGGCCTCAAGCCGCGCGCCATCGTTATCTCCCCCGGTCCATGCACTCCGATGGAAGCCGGAATATCTACCGCCGTCATCCGCGAACTTTCCGGGCGGTTCCCAATTCTGGGCATCTGCCTCGGACACCAGTGTATTGGCAGCGTTTTCGGCGGACGCGTCGCGCGTGCACGTCGCCCTATGCACGGCCGGTCCTCGTACGTAACGCATGACGGCCTTGGGCTATTCCAGGACCTCCCGTTTCCACTTTGCGTCGGGCGCTACCATTCTCTCGTTGTCGAGCTCGATGAGGCCTGGGCGCCGCACCTCACGGTCACCGCGCGTTCAGACGAAGGCGAGATCATGGCCGTTGCACATCGCCATCAACCAACCTATGGCGTGCAGTTCCATCCGGAATCGATACTTACAAAGGAAGGGCACGCCTTGCTCATGAATTTTCTGCGACTTGCAGAGACTTCCTGAGCGTGGCGATCGGGTATCAGGAATCCCTTCCTGGCTCGTGGCGAGGTCGTCACTTGGATGAGGCGGCACGAAATGGAGGAAGCCGCTGGCCCATGGCGGTGGAGGCAGAAGGGTAGTCGGATCGCATAGCGGCATCATCGTCAGAAAGAAGTATGAGCCATGATGCAGATTGACAGACGAGAAGAACTAAAGCCAATTCGTGGAGCGAGGCCCGACAGCAACGATGTACGCGCCCTTCCGGGCGCGAGCCGAAGACGAGTTCTCGGAATTCTGGTGCGCAGTGCCCCGGACGAAAGGTGCTGGACCTGTGCCGCTGATGGTCTTGAAGCTCTGAGCCCGACGGCTGGGAGAGCATCTTGTTGAACACGCCGACGCCCGTTCGAGTGAATGCGGCACGTCAGGGCTGTGCAGCTGCGGCTATGGGTTACCCGCGCGTCAGTGAGAACACTCATATTTTCGAGCGACATAGGAACACTATTCCGAGCTGCAAGGTTCTTCGTCACAGGGGCTAGAAATTGCGGAGTTCTATTTCATGGCCATTCAGATCGTGATGGACCACACGGGCGACACCCGACATATCTTTGAGCAACCCCCCCGAAGGGGCTGGCCCAGGCTGAAAAGCGCTTCAAGGAGCTGACGGGGCAAGGATTTACCGCTGCCACCCGGACGTCGCCCGGCGAGCTCAAGGTCACACGGTCATTCGACCCGACTGCCGATGAGACGCTGTTCTATCCGCGCCTCGTCGGTGGTTAGCTAACACGGCACGGCAAATGTTTTTGTTCAGGCGCAATGGGGTCGGCTGTCGTGCGCGTTTGCGTGCCCTGCGCTTGCTCTACGGGAGCTTCATTGAGCAAAACGGCCCGGAAGCGCGTGCGCGGCGTCTTCTGCGGGATTGGTTATCTCCAGAGCAGCGTGCGCAATTTGATGCCGAGGGCTATTTCGAGGTCACGGGCTCTCACACGGGTCGACGATATCGAATCTACCAGGCCAGCGTGAGCAATGTTTTGGAGGTCGACGAACAAGGTCAGCCTAAGATCGGGTGGTGCTTTGTTCCCGAACGTCCCCTGGTGGCTGGCGACATCATGCTCGCTCAAAAGATCGCGCTCGAAACCGATGAATTGGGCGTGCTCGCGGTTGCGAATAGATTCTATCCGAACCCTATTCGGCTCCCAGGGCTACTGCGGCGCGCCTACTAGACGACCGATTCCATGAAACCTGCGTCGTGGAGCGGGTTGAATTGGTGGAACGGACGGGTTGTTGGCGGATTCCTCGTTTGCGGTCGGCGAAACGAGGAGCTGTATCATGGCAGGATGGCGACGAGCGGTCGAATTGGCAATGAGTGATGAAGAGCTGTCGACCTTGGCGGCTCTTTCGCGGTCGAGAACTGAGCTGGCGAGCCGGGTATCGCGGGCCCAGATGCTGCTGGCGTATCGGGAAAATCCTTCGTTCTGCGCGGTGGGCCAAAGACTTGGGGTCCATCATCAGACGGTGCAGCGCTGTGTCGAGCGAGCACTGGCCGATGGCCCGCTGGTGGCCCTCGATGATCGTCCGCGACCAGGCAAGGAGCCAACGATCACGCCTGAGGCCAAAGCCTGGCTGGTGTCGCTGGCGTGTGACAAGGCCAAAGACCATGGCTATCCGCATGAGCTGTGGACGACGCGGCTCTTGGCGCGCCATGCGCGCGAACAGGGGCCGGCGGCAGGGCATGGGTGTTTGGCTCATTTGGTCCAGGGAACGGTGTGCAAGATCCTCGGCCAAGAGGAAATCAAGCCGCACAAGGTGAGCTACTACCTTGAAAATCGCGACGCCGAGTTCGAACAGAAGATGGCGGAGGTCCTGTGCGTCTATCGTGAAGTCCAAGTCCTGAAGAGAGCCTCTGCCAAGGGAAAGCGACGGGCAAAGCCGGTGACGATCGTCTCCTGCGACGAGAAGCCGGGAATCCAGGCCATCGCAACGACAGCGCCGGATTTGCCGCCCAAGCCTGGCGTCCACGCCACCTTTGCGCGCGATCATGAATACAAGCGCCATGGCACGCTCAGCTTGTTGGCTGGGATTGATCTGCTGACTGGCAAGGTCCACGCCCTTGTCAAAGACCGCCACCGCAGTCGAGAGTTCATCGAGTTCCTCAGGCTTGTCGATGCCGCCTATCCGCCCAACACTGCGATCAAATTGATTCTCGACAATCATTCCGCGCACATATCGAGAGAAACCAGAACCTGGCTCGCCACTCGACCGGTTGGACGCTTCGAACTCACCTTCACCCCCAAGCACGGCTCGTGGCTCAATCTCATCGAGGGGTTCTTCTCCAAGTTCGCCCGTTCAGTCCTGCGCCATATCCGGGTGGCCTCAAAACACGAACTCAAGGAGCGCATCATGGCTGGCATCGACGACGTCAATCGCCATCCGGTCATCCACACCTGGTCCTACAAACTCGCCGACGCCGCCTGATATGATTCGAACCAAGAAAACGCAGAACTAGCCTGCTCGTGGGTGGGGCCGCTCGCTGCGGGCCAGCGACGCCCTCGCCGCCAAAGGCGCCGGTATGCGAAACGAGGGCTGCCAAGTAGCCGTCGGTAGACTGGCGTTTTGTTGCAATGTGATCTTCCATTAGCGTCACCCGAATGGCTTGCGCGGATTTCGCGCTAGGGCTTTTCTCAACCTCGGCCATTGTCCGTTCGAAGGCGTCGCGCAGCCGTTGTGCGTGGGCAATGCTCTCCGGCTCGGTGAGATACGCAAGCTTGATCAGCAACCTGTTCAACAGATATGTGACGCGGGCATCGTCAGAGTGCCGGCTTCGCAGAACCGTGATCTGTCGTCGTATCTCGACCAGGTCGTGCGCTCCGTCCGGCTGCTTGATCAATCTGGAACTCGCGACATCGCCTCAGCGCTGAACGAAGCCCACGGCCGGGTATTATGGCGCGCGGACTTCGTCGTGCTGGACCCGACGGGGGCATGTCCGGGGGCCCCCATCTTATTGGTCAACGCCGCCGCAATCGAACTCCAAAATTAAGCTCGATGGCACGGCCGCTGGTTATTATCACGCTCGCGGAGAGCACGTGGCATTCCGCTTGCTCATCCGGGCTAAAGGGCCCGCGACAAGGAAGGGCCGTTTCAGGTCGAGGCAAAACAATGCAAGAAGTGTCCCGTTCCGGCACCACCGGAGAGCTACGTCTCAACGCCCTGATTGCCGATCTGTGGTGGCGCGTCCGGCTTATGAACTCCGACATTGTCGAGGAAGAATTTAAAGCTGGCGTGTGCGACGTGCGGCAGCCTACCTATCCGATGCTTGCGCACAACCTGCGTGCACGTCGAGACAAGCTCATCTCGACGATTAGCCTGCTCGAAGAAAGAGCGAGATCCAGCCAGCAGCGCGCGGCTTGAGCCCCTAAGTCCAAACACAATAGGCTCACGCGATGAAAGGGTTTGTCGTATAGAGGACCCTTGGGGAGCCATCATGAGCGATTGGCAAGCCGAACTGAAAGCGCTACGGGCGCAAACCGATGCGCTCGCAAAGACGGTTGCCGCCGGGATCACCATCACCAGCTTGTCGCCGGCTGTTTCTGCGTCGGCGCCAACGCGCGAGAGCATGGCGCCGC
Organism: Bradyrhizobium nivariense; assembly: GCF_029846715.1. GTDB lineage: Bacteria > Pseudomonadota > Alphaproteobacteria > Rhizobiales > Xanthobacteraceae > Bradyrhizobium. The sequence continues at coordinate 5,592 of NZ_JARVWW010000063.1, read as the reverse complement.
CGCAGTTCGGACCAATCGATTGGGTCGGCTCAGAGCGCGATGAGATCAGCAAGCGTGTCGAGAACTTCCGAGCTCACCAGCGTCGCTTCGCGCGCGAGAGGAAAGTTTTGCCACGTCCGTGATCGCAAAAATGCGCCAGCCCGGTAGCTAAGCCGCGGCCTCTTCAAGCCGACGGAGCCGTAAATTGGGCCGATGCGTAGGTTTCTGCACCCGGTATCTCGGCATGCACACTTCCGCGCGGCTGGCTCAGAACCTATCTCGGGCGCGTCATCCGCGACATTGCTCGCAAGATCGAGGGGCGCTCCGACTTGCTCCGTGAGATTGTCCTTGGGCGCATGCTAGCGCTGGCGGGCCGGGTGCTGATACGAAGAGGCCGTGGGCGGTACCGGGACCGTCGGGCTCGTCACGATCCGGACGGATTTGATCAGAGCGGCCGCGGCCAGATTAGGAAAGTTGCGAGCGGGGATCTGGCACGTCGATCCGCATCCCGCCCAACGAGCTGCTATGGCGATAGGGCGAGTTCGTGAGCCTGGTGTAAGCCGTTCCATCCGTACGCCCCGGGAGAACTGGCCAGCGTTCGGCCCTTACACAAGGCTCATGCCACGCAGAAGCCCCGCGGGGGACGGGGTTCAGAGCTGGGCACGCGGATCGGCTCACTCAGAAAGAGGGGTTTGGGATGCGCCGGTGCGCTCCGACTTGTCGGCCGGACCCAAACTGGCACTACAAACTCCATCGCGAGTCAACCGAGCGCCGGCAAATCGACGCTCACGCAAATCTCGAGGACGAATCCGGGATACGGCGGCTTAACGCGCGTTGCCGCCGAGGATCTAACCGCGAACTCCCTGCAGCATTACGTTTCTCACGTTGACTGGCTAAGCCGTGTAACGGCAACTTGAGGCGTGGGCCGATCTCTGCAAAACCGGCCTTCAGGTATAATGCTGAGGTGGGGCTACGGCTCCAGATGGGTTGCCTCGGCGCCCCGACTTCAAGCTGGCCCCAGCCCTTTACCGTCCCCAGGCCAACCGCAGCCTCAATGAGACGCATCGCGACCCCAGACGATCGCTGATCCGGCACCACATAGAGTTCGGTGATAATGCCGTAGGTTCCGCCCGCAAAAAGGGCGGCGCTTTCCGACAACATAATGAGGCCGACCGGGCGTGCCTCCGTGAAAGCCAGAAACCCGTAGACGCGCTCTTTCATCGCCAGGAGGTCGACAACAAGCTGGGTATCTAGTCCGTCCTGCATTTGACCGCCCTCAACTTCGGCAAGTAGGGCAGCAACCATGTGGGTCACCGTTGTGGCGTCACCGATAGACACTTCACGCGTGGTCACCATGTCATAATATCCTCTTCCAAGTTTAACCAACATAAGACCTGGTCCAGCGACAGCGTCGGGGCAGCAGGCTATCGCGACACCCGATCCAAAACAGATATGCCGCACGGTTGAAGGTCAGATGACGCCTTGGTTCACACTGAGGTGATAACGTATTCGTGTCGCTCCTACTCCAGCTGAAACCATCTCAGAAAATCGACGATAACTTGTCGACCATCGTCATGGTCGCACGGAGCGCTCTCTTCTGCTTTAGACCCGCGTGTCGCACCACGCGCGTCGGGGAAGGACCGCTCATCGACCCGCGGTGATAACCGAATCATTCATCTTGTCGAAGATGTTGTTGGGCATCCTGAGCGTCCCTGACCGGTATCATGAGATCAATGTTCTCAGAGAATTGTCGAACGCGCCAGTCCAAGACACCCTGTTTTTGGTTGTGTCTAGATAATCAGTTTTTCTAATTTCTCATCGGACGCGCCAATTGTTGCCGCGCGACGAATATACGGAGCGGCTATCGCGCTGACGACTCCTGCCAGCGCGCGCGAACGGAAGGATGAGGCAGACGGCTGAAGTGACTAGCTAGTTCGCAGCAGATGCGACGCTCGCCTGAAGCAAGGAACGACTACTTGCGCTCAAAACGAGAATCGGGCCGCTCTGGCTAATCGAAGGAAATATCGAGCCTTCTCGATAAGTGCTACTCGGAACAGCTCGGCGTTGAATCGAGCGCGGGTCCGCTCCACTTGTTGTAGGTCGACCACGAGGCCAGATCGTTCGCTTGGAGTTTCCGAAATCGAGTTCACGAATGGTGGTCTGAGAGGGCTCCTTGTGTCAGATCCTTCTGCAGCAGCGCAAGGACGTGGTCACCTATCGAGTGCCCCTATTCTTCTCGTCTGTTTTTATGTTGCGATCATGTCGAAGCGAGACGCGCCAGTTCCCGACAAAGCGCTGCCATATATATTCAGAGTGGGTCGCGCGCTAATTCATAAAATATTGCAGAAGTCGCAGTCATCACAATATGTCATGAAGTTCCGCAAGTGCGGACGCTCGCATTCGAGACCATTGAGCCGTTTCCATCGCAACCGCTGGCGGCTGGCGCTCGTCTTCATCAGCGTGCTTTTTCTAATTGGCTCTCCCATCATGATCCGCGAGATCGCGCAAGCCGTCAAACTAGGATGCACTGCTGTCCAAGATCGCGAGCCACTGCATGAAATGATTTGCGCGCAGAATTCCTCCCGAGCCTAAGGCCCGCTTCGGCGGCGCCTTGTTCGTTCTCGCTAGAGAATTGATCTTGGACGCGCCAACTCGACCACGGGTGCCGAATGTGAAATCGAGACCGCAATGGTTAAGGCACCAGAAGGCCGCTTTTATCTGAACGAAGACCCAAGCGTCCAGCCAGGTGCGCTCGTGAAATCGTAACCCCCACACGATCACAAATGCGTTTACGTGCTTGCAGCACTACCAGAGCAGATCGAACGGATGGTGATTGTCGGTAAGGGCATCCGCAATCATTTAGAGGCTGAATACTGGTTTGCTTCGACAAAGGGACGGACGTCGCATGACGCCCTGTGCGCTCCGGAAACACCCGTCGGTCCCGTCAGGTTTTCGAAAGGTTGTCCGAATAAAAACCTGTTACCATGAGAATTAGTTATGACCACGTTCCCTCCGACGAGCAGAGTCTGGCCCAGCAGCGCGATGCGCTGGCCGACGCTGCTGGCGCGGATACGACCGCTTTTTCGGGAGCTTTAGCAGCCTACCCACCAGCCCTCTGTCGCTGTTGACAGGAGGCGGGGAGGGATAATCAACTTGTACAGCGCAATCAGCAATAGCGGTGGTGGTCAACGTGTCTCTTTGTTTTCTGATGCTGGTCAACGCGATGAGATCGGAATGATGACTGTGTTGTCGAGGCGCGACACTTTGCGAATTACCGACATAAAGAGTTGCGGCCGATCCAGGTACAAAGGGATAGGGACGGCTCTGGCCGACATCGCCGATCGGATTAGAGAGTCAACGGGCCTTTCCAGTCTATCCCTCATTTCTATAGACGACGGGGCCTCCATCTTTTTCTATAAGAACGGATTCCGATTCGCTGGAGAAGGGCAGGACGAGAAGAACTTTGAAATGGGGAAACATATTTCCGATCCAGGATCCTCGTTTCCTGACGACGTCATGCTTTCGGGCGATATGGAGCGCAGGGCTTAGCGCATTCTTGGCGGCTGTACTGGCCAGCCTCTGAGTGCAGCCAATATCAGTTGAGGCTGAGTGCAAGCCGCGACGTGAATCCAGGCCTTTTTATGAAGGGATCGTCGTTTTTTTGGCGCGCGCGGCCACCTGCTGCCCAGGAGGCCAGCGGGTTCGTCTGCGGCAGCTAAGGCTGGCGCTGGTGTGAGTAATGCGCGAACTCGGAGCGGCGCGCGACGACAGTCCTCTTATTGTTCTGGTTGCTGGTCTCGGCAATCGGCTTTCTGAAGCTGGAGTCTTACCCGAGTTTGGCTCTGGGGCAGCTATGAAGAGTTATCTCATCTAGGGAGAGTGGTATGGAACCGAGCTATAACGGTCCGAACTATTGGACGCATTGGTACGCTGACCAGCAAGAGCTGCAGCGTGCGCGGCAAGAGTCGGATAATGAGCCTGCGGGTCAAGTTGGCTTTGAGCAGCAGTTGGGCGAGCTGCAACTCGGCTCCCCTGATGAGAGCTCGGCTGAGCTAAGTTCCCCAGCGTCAGTTGTGGTCTATTCAGAGCTTCGTATCGATTGCTACAAGCGCAGCCGCGCATCCGAAGAGGACGCGCCCCTCATTTCCGAGTTCGCGCGATGGGCTGCAGGCAGTTATGCTCCCAATAGCATTGAGAAGATGATGCAACATCTGGGCCGGTTCTGCGAGTTTTTAAAGTCCAACAACTTGACACTGGCTAGCCTGCTTGAAAACCCTATTCAGTTGAAGGCCCATGCGAATGAATTTGTGAATGCGGGGGGCACAAAGCGAGTGCATGCCGCATTGAAAGCGCTTCGGAAGTCCCGCGCCGGCGGTTCTCCTCCTTCTCCGCCGCCCCTTACCGGAGACGCGCTACTCATTCGCCAGTACGCGGCAGCAGCCCGGGCACATAATGTTCCCGACAGAACCTTCGGAAGGCATGCGGATGTTCTTACGCACTTTGCTGAGTGGCTCACAACCAAACAGAAGCCATCCCTGACTTCTCGGTTTCGAACTGACGAATTAGCCGAGGACATCATGGCCTACGGCGAGGAGAATGACCACAGGGACCGCCTCTTCGTTGCCCTGAATCATCTCCGAAGGCTTCAGCCTGACGGGGGAGGGTTCGAAACACTCGGACCGGGGCCACGCGTCATGGGGCGCCGTACTTTGGGTGCTGATGAGAGCGACGCCAGCATCATCGACGGCGCCACTGAAGTAGCCTTGGGCAAGCTTAGACCCGAAGCGACTGCCAAAGAGAGGGCGCCTATCCTCAACGTCGCCAGCGGTCAGCGCAGGCTTAGTGAATGGCTGAAAAGAGAGGGCAAGGAGACTATAGCGAGCCGACTCAACGGCAGTGAGGAGCAGGAAAAACAATTGGAGAAAGATATCTCGGAGTTCAAGCGAGACATTGGCTATCCGAAAATCAGCTTGGGGATCAACGACCTTCGGGAGTACCTACGCGGCGAGCTCCAGCACGGGCTTCATCCTCTTCATCCTCGCCGGCTTCATCCTGATGCCGACGACGCCAGCATCATCGATGGCGCGGCCAAGGAACAGCTAAGCAAGCTCGGATCCGACCCGGCTTCCCAATCGAAAAAGATATATGTGCGGAATACTGCTTCGGCGCAACGTAGCTTCAGTGATTGGCTCCGAACCACGGGTAAAGAGAGCATAGTGAGTCGAATCAACGGCAATGATCAGCAGCAACGGTCGTTGAACGTAGATTACCGGGAATTCACTCAAGCCAAACGGAACATCCGCCTGAGTTTGAACAGGCTACTCAGCCAGCTTGGGCCATACCTACGGCTCGTCGAAGCAAACAGAGCGCTGGGAGTGGCCTTCCCTGAGCGGCCGAGGCAGGAATCGCCGCTTGCGGGGTCGAGCTTATCGTGGCCGCGAGTGCCGTCCGACTTCGGCCCCAGTGAGTGGCTGCCGCTCGCGCCGGCTTGGTCGCCGCGAGGGCTGTCCCCGTCCGAATTCAGCCTCGGTGATTTGCCGACGCCGCCTGACTTTGGTCCAAGTGAGTGGCTGTCGTTGTCGTCCGACTATGAGGCGAGCATGCGGCCAATTC
>NZ_JARVWW010000062.1 GCF_029846715.1 Bradyrhizobium nivariense | reverse complement strand
TCGAGGCATTCCGGCAACAGCGTCGTCTGCTGGCGATCCGCCCCTTGAACGAAACCCCGCATCACTTCCCCCGCCGATTCAGCAAGGAATCATAGCATCGACGGGGTTTTCACACAGCCTGGACCCATGGCCGAAGTCGCTTGAACATGTGTCATGACGGCTGTCAGATGCAAACCGGACTGATCCAGGTTGGCGTCTACCATCCAATGCGGACATTGGTGTGGATTCGCATAGCTTCGAGGTTAGGCTTTCTCTAGAATGGTTGCGCAGCCCCTTCCGGAGTTTCGCATGCAAAACTCAGTCAAGCACTTCGCCCCAGCGGTGGTGCTGCTTGCGTTGATGGGTTCGGCGACAGCCTTTGCGCAGCAAAACAATAAGCCCAACATTGTTTTCATTCTCGCCGATAATGTCGGCTACGGCGACCTTGGGTGCTATGGCGGCGGCGAGTTGCGTGGGGCGCCGACGCCGCATCTCGATGAAATGGCTCGAGACGGATTGCGCCTCACACAGTTCCTAGTGGAACCGGCGTGTACCCCCTCCCGTGCGGCGCTGATGACTGGACAATATTCGATCCGCAACGGTCTGTCGCTGATCGCCATTGAGGGTAGTCCCTATACGCTTCCCGCTAATGCCTTCACCATGGGCGAGTTGTTCAAGAGCGTTGGCTATGCGACCGCGATCTTCGGGAAATGGCACCTTGGAAGTGCGCCTCAAAGTCTGCCGACCGCGCACGGCTTTGATGAGTTCTACGGCATCCCGCCGGACATTAGCTGGGATGCAGCAACATACCCGGCCACAATCGCACTGACGCACTCAATCAATGAGCCCTACGAGACACTGTTGAAGACTGGGCCGCAGATCGTTGAAGCGAAGGCCGGAGGCCCGCTACAGACGGTCGGGCCATTTACCGAGGACGTCCGCGCCAACATCGACGACGAGTTGGTAGATAAATCAATCGATTTCATGAGGCGTCAGACAACATCGGGACAGCCCTTTTTTCTCTATCTTCCGTTCTCAATGGGGCACTTTCCAAACCTGCCTTCTCAACAGTTCAAAGGAAAATCACGGATCGGCCACTACGGCGACAAGTTGATGGAGGGAGACTATCACGTCGGACAAATCCTGGACACGCTGAAGCAACTCGGCATTGACGACAACACAATCGTTGTCTTTGCCTCGGACAATGGCCCCCAGGGCCAAACCGCGCGAGAACACGGCAACCAGGGAACGCCTGATATGGGTAATTCAGGTCCGTTTCGCGGAGAGTTAGGCGAAGTCACTGAAGGAGCGATACGGACGGCGGGGATCATCCGGTGGCCCGGCAAAGTCAAGGCAAACACAACCACATACGCCATGTTCTCGATCATGGATTTCCTGCCGACCTTTGCCCACATCGTCGGTGCCAAGATGCCAACAGACCGCACGATTGACGGGATCAATCAAGCCGATCTCCTGTTGGGCAGCGCGGCGAGAGCGCCTCGCGAAAGCCTCTTGAGCTTTATCGGTGGAGATCTCGTCGCCGCGCGCTGGAAACAGTGGCGTATCTACTTCACGGACGTTTATCCGACCGGCGTTGGACCACAGCGGCAGCCCGGCATGTTCTCCGCGAGTGCGCCGATGGCCGGCTACCCCAAGATTTACAACATTGAAATGGATCCGCACGAAGACCTCATCGTCGCGGCAATGTTTGGCTGGGTATCGGGTCCCGCGCTCAAAACTGTCGAAGAGTATTTAGCGACCCTCAAGGAGCATCCAAATCCACCACCGCCGAACATCACGCAATTTCGTAACGGCGGTTAACTGGCTCGGCGGTTTGTCCGCTTCTGACGCTAGCGGACATTCTCGAGTAATATTGGGTGCCGCCAACATAACGCCCGTGGGGCTTTTCTGCCGCCCTCGATCCGATGTCTAATAGCTGTTCCATAAGGGGAGTAGGTTCGCCACAGGAGACTGAAATGAAACGATCAATCGCGCTGTCGGCATTGCTAATAACTGGGTTCGCTGGAAGCACTGGAAGGGCGAGTGACGTAGTCTACTGCCAATACGCTGGCTATCCCGTTGCTTGCATCGCACGGCCCGGATTCGGGGTCGCCCCAACTCACAACACTCGCAGAATTCCACCCGCAATTGATGCTCGCCCAAGCGGCCTTGTAAGGCAGGACTTGTTCGATCGGAATAACCCAAACAACCTACGGTCGGATTGGCCCAGTCCACCTGCTCAACCGGGCGCGCTCTGAAAGTAACACTGCGGCTTGATCGTGGTCTGCGAGCAGTAGGATCAGACCCCGGTGGATGCCTCGAACTTTAGTAATTTAACGCTGCATCCGCTCGTGGCCCATCGCTTCAGTTTGCGCGGCGCAGCGAGACGTCATGAGCGGGAATTAAACCGGAAGTCATTGCCCGAGGCGCAAATCTCTCAATTGACCCATAGCGCATTGGTTACGCCTTTCGCCCAGCGGTAGTCAGCAACCTGACATTGTCCCTTGGTACAATGACCTAAGGGGTATCCAATGAATATGGTCGCTCGTCGAACGACCTGCGGCACGAGAGGATTATTCAAAGAATTTGATGCGGTAGAGGAACTGACCTATGTTCGTGCGTATCACAACGGATCGACGACCTCAGCCCAGTACGCTCGATGAATTCGATTTAACGAGCGCATTCGACCGAATTATCGGCCTCGGTGAGTTTACATACCGAAAAGGCACCGAGATCTTCGGCGAAAAAGAGCCCGCTGTGTATGTCTATCAAGTCAAGCATGGTGCGGTGCGAAGTTACAAGTTGCTCTCGGACGGTCGGCGTCAAATCGGCGCCTTTCACTTAGTGGGCGATATCTTCGGGCTTGAAAATGGCGACAAGCATCGATTTACCGCAGAGGCGGTCGTCGAAACCGTCGCGCGGCTGATTAAGCGAGAAAGCCTTCAATTGGCGGCCGCAAGAGACACGGTCGTCTCGCAAAACCTACTCAGCATGATCACCCGCAACCTGGAGCACGCAGAAAACCATATGCTGCTTCTGGGCCGCAAGACCGCGGTAGAGAGGGTTGCCGCCTTCTTACTTGAGATGGATTGCCGCACCGGAGCAGACAAGATGTCGCTCCCCATGACTCGTCTCGACATTGCGGACTATCTCGGCTTGACGTTCGAAACGGTTTCTCGCGCGCTATCCAGCTTGCGTAAAGCAGGCGTCCTTACGTTCCTCGACCACGATCAGCGAGAGATCATGTTAAACGACAGGCGGCAGCTTGCCGATTTCGATCCGCAAGGACCGGCACAGCCCTGATACCAAAATGCGACGGGCCGTACTGGCGACGATGAGGGATACACAGTCCCTCCACATCGATCACCGCGACTGCTTACTGAGAGGAGCTAAAGCGATGAGTCCCTTGATTTAGCTCAATGGGTTGCCGCGATCCAGGTTCAAGGCTCTGCCATGAACAAGTCTGGAGAATCCGATAAGCCCCAGCCCAAGCCAACGCGCATGGAGGAGGCGCGCCGGATCATTGAGGAGTACGCGAATGACCTTCGAGAGATCATCCGGAAGTTCCTTGGGAAGATGAATTAAAACCGCCTCAGTGTTTAGGCGGAGCGGATTGGATTTGCTCAAGTTGAGTTTGGATTTGCTCAAGTTGAGTTCTTCGCATTTTGACCCAAGGCAGTCCCAATCTTGGCGGTGCGAGTTTTGCCGAAGTAGCACAGGCTCGCAAGCGCCGATCGCCTACTACCAGACGTGGCATGGTGCCACGGTTCAAGCGCAAGGAGGAAGCCATGATAAATCTGAAAGTTCTTAGCGCGGTCGTTGTTGCGGCATCCGCCCTGTCCAGTTCTGCGGCACTGGCGCAGGCGGCCCTCGACAATCCGGACGAATGCCAAGCTGAATTCGCCAGCTGCACGGGTCTTGGAACCGGGAGTACCCCCACCGGCGGCTATCGATATCGGCAATCAAGTCGGCGAACGGCGTATCGCCAGCCGGCGGCGGCGAACGCTACCGTCGGCAACTGGGGCAATTCCTACGCCATGTCCGGCGAGATGGGCTGGCACGGCAACTGGAATGCGTATGCCGCTCGCAACGGAATCGTCTGCCGGCCCGGCACGTATTTCAAGGGTGCTGACGGTCTCCGGCATCTCTGCCAATAGGTCATCCGCTCTAAGGCTAAATCAGACGGCCCCAAAGGGCCGTCTGATTCACGCCTGAGAGTGGCTCTCGTCCTGAGTGGGCCCCAGCATGGAGCCGACTCTTTAAGGTGGGCTGACCATGTCTGCTCCCGAGTGTAGAGCGGCTATTCATCCAAATCGAATTTATGCGCACCCGCTAAGGAACGGGACACGCAGCTCCGGTCTTCACCCAGGCTTCGACCAGCGCACCGGCCTGCTCTTGCGTGCCGGGCACGGGCGAGCGGCCGAAGCCGGGCTTCCAGGCCCAGCCGACGAGGGTGTCCTTGCCGATATGGTCGATCAGGTCTTCCACCTTGCGCCCGCCATTGCGCGCGGGATCCCTGATCTGCTCGCAGATCTCGCCGACGGTCTTGCCTTCCCAGGCCATCTCGCGCGGGGCCAGATGCCAGTCGGGATGGCCGGGCATGCGGCCGGGCTCGAAATTGGCCTTCTGGTGGCAGGTGTTGCAGCGCATCGCCTCGAGCCCATGGCCGTCAGCGCCGCGCGTGACCGGCGGCTGATGCAGGCGGGCATTGTCGCCCTGGTGCGGCCTGTCGCCGGCCGGATGGCAATTGGTGCAGCGCGGATGCGTCAGCACCTTGCCGAGCGCGGTGAAGATTGCGGCCGAACGCTTCTCCGTGTCGCCGATCGCGGCAAAGCTCTCGGGCGAGGCGAGGGCGTGGCTTGCCGTCTGCGACGCCGCATAACCCGCACAAAGGCTGCTGGCGAGCGCGGCGATGACGGCAATTGTACGAAACCGCGTGTCGGATCTCATGGATGGTGTCCGCTCACTTGGTGGCAATGAGGTAGCGGTTCGAATCGGCGAGGATCACGTCGCGCACCGCCTCGTGATATTTGATGTAGCCGGTGCAGCGGCAGAGATGACCGTCGAGCGCATCCGCGATGGTCTGCTCCAGCGCCTCGCGCGCGACCGGTGTCCGCGACAGGCGCTCCAGCAAGACCTGGCCCTCGTTGAGGAAGCCGGCGGTGCAATAGCCGCACTGAAAAGCAAAGTGATTGATGAAGGCCTGTTGCAACGCCGAGAGCTGGCCGCCTTGGGCGTGGCCCTCGACGGTGCGGATCGACTTGCCGTCGAAATTCACGGCGGGCGCGACGCAGGTCGGGCTGGTGGTGCTGGTGCCGTCGGGCGCATCGACGATGATGGCGCAGCTCAGGCATTGCGCGGCGCCGCAGCCGAACTTGGTGCCGGTCATGCCCAGCATCTCGCGCAGAAAATCGTTCATCGAGAGGTCGTCGCGGACGTCCATCGGACCGTGCTTCTGGCCGTTGATGGTGAGGCTGAGGGTCGTCACGCGAGCACTCCCTTCAATAGGCTTGCGGTGACCGGCAGCGCGCGGAAGCGATGGCCGGTGGCGTCGTGGATGGCGTTGATGAGCGCCGGCACGATCGGGATCATCACGACCTCCGCCATGCCCTTCGGTGCTTCGTCTGCCGTCTGCGGTTTCAGCATCTCGATCTCGAGATCGCGGAGCGGCAGGTCGGAGCCGCGTGCGACCAGATAGCGCCCGAGATTCCATTCGCCGTTGCCGGGACCGCCCTCGAACGGCGGCAGCGTCTCCAGCAGCGCGTAGCCGACACCCATAGCGAAACCGCCATGGGCCTGGCCCATCACGACTTCCGGCACGAGCGCGGTGCCGCATTCGAACACGCTATAGGCCTTGGCGATGCGAAGCGCGCCGGTCGCGCGCTCGATCTCGACGCGGACGACCGTGCCGCACATCGAGGTGTAGGCGGTGCCAATCCGGTTGTTGTCGGTCGGCGGAAACTTGACGCTGGTGCGGTTGATCCGCTCGAACTTGCCGTTGCCTTTGCGGATTGCCAGCGCGTCGATGTCGGCGCGGTATTGCTCGCCGGACAGCGGAAAGCGTGCCCGAGACCACGCCCAGCGGGAGAAGCTGTGCGCAACCGCACCGGTGACGAAGCCGCGCGCGTGAGCTGTTGCCGCGAGCACAGGGAGGGCCAGCGGTTCGAGACCGGGCATGGTGAGCTGCCCGTTCTGCCAGCTTGCGCTGGCCCATTGCCGAGCGCGCGGATCAGTCCTTGCGATGCGCCACAGTTCGAGTGCGGCGGGCCACAGGCCGAAGCGGAAGATGACGCGGGCGGCTTCCGCGGCGGAATGCGTGCCGACATGCGCGCCGATCGAAGAGCTTGTCGGCGAGCTGATCGCGGGCACCCAGCGCGGATTTTTCTCCGCGGCATCCTGGGTCTTCTGGTCCATGGTGGAGGAATCGCCGGACGTGACGAGACCGAGCACGTCATAGCTGTCGACGCGGGCGACCGAGACCTCGTCGGCGACGGCGCCGAGATGGCTTGCGACCCGGTTGGCCAGCGCCGTCCCGATGCCGTTGCCCATCTCGACATGATCGCAATAGATGACGATCCTGCCATCGGGGGCGAGCTCCACGCGTCCGAGCGAGCCGTCGGCGCCGGAGCCATAGTCTTTCGTCACGCAGGCGACGCCGGTGCCGACCAGCCGATCCGACGAGGTCTGGTTGAACTGCGCCCGCTGCTGCCAGATCGGATGCTGCTCGAGCTTGTCGAGGATTTCGGGCGTGCGCACCGAGACGATGTAGGGATTGCCCGTCATGGTCCGACCGTTCTGGGGGAGCGCATTACGCCGCCGGAATTCGATCGGATCGCGCTTGAGCTCGGACGCCGCCTCGTCGATCAGGACCTCCAGCGCCGTCATGGCTTGCAGGATGCCGTAGCCGCGCATCGAGCCCGCGCTCACGCCGCGCGAGTGCACCGCGACGGTCCTGACGTCGACCTTCGGAATGTCGTAGATGCCGATCGCGCCGGTGGCCGCGACGACGGCGACGCTGGCCGAGAAATGGGCGAGCCCGCCGCCGTCGAGCACGTGATCGGCGGCAAACGCCTTGATCTTGCCGGTCGCGCGATCGATGCCGATGCGCGAGCGCATCTTGATCGCGTGGCGCTTGATGCCGGCCTGAAACTGCTGGTAGCGGTCATGCGCCAGCCGCACCGGCTTGCCGGGAAAGCAGACCGCCGCGAGCGCAACATAGAGAATGAAAGGGGTGTGATCGCGGCCACCAAAGCCGCCGCCGACATGGGCGAATTGCGCGTTGATGTGCGCCGGCTTGTAGGGCGCGCGGGCCTTGGCCAAGAGATGCGCGATCGACTCCGCCGCCTCGTAGGGCGACTGGACGCCAAGCAGCAGTTCGAGATTGCCGCCCTTGCCGTCGTACCAGGCGAGCCCGCATTCCGGCTCCAGGAACATCGGGTCGACCGACTGGGTCTCGAACTCGCGGTCGAGCACCAGCATCGAGGCGTCATCTGCTGCAAGCTCGGCGCGGATCTGCTCGCCATATTTCGCCGCCTTGGCGTAATCCGCCGGCATTTCCTTGGCGAGCGGCGACCACACCGGCAGCGCCGCGCTCTGCACTTTCTTCGGCGAGACCCAGCCGGCCTGGAGCGGCGAATAGACATCCGGCTTGTCAGGCGAGGGGCCTGCCACGCGGGTGAAGCGGAAGGCCCCGTAATCGGGGACGACGACAGGTCCGGTCTCCTCGCCGAATTGGACGAACGTGCCGTCGCGCAGCGCGAGACGCGCCTGGTCGAAGGCGTCGAACTTTTCGAAGATCAAAAGCGCGACCGGCTGTCCCAGATAGAGCGGCGTCCTGCCGATCGGACAGAACAGGTCGCCCGCATAGAATTCCGGCGCCTGCGTCCCGATCCGATCGAGATCAGCGGCAGTCACCACCACCGACGGCTTGAGCGCGCCGCCGAGGCGGGCGAGGTCCATGCCGGTGTAGACATGCGTGGCGTCGTTGGCGCGAACCAAAATCGCGTGCGAGGTGGCCTGTGGCCAGCCAGCGAGATCGCTGGCCCGGAAATCGGAGGCGTAAAGCTTTGCGCCGGTGACCTTGGCGACGCCGTCGACACGACCGGCGCCCTTTGTTGCGGGATTGAACTTGCCGCGTCCAGGCAGCGTCTCGTGGGCCGCGAAGGGAACTCCCGTCGCCGAAGCCAGATGTGACAGGCTGACCGAGATGCCTCCCGCCGATAACCACTTCACGAACTCGCGTCGCGAAGGCCCCATGATCAGATCCTTGTACAAGGTTTCGAGGACATCATGATGCTGGCGGCATCGATGCCCGGAGAGTACGCGCCAATGCTAGCTCGAATCCGTCGTGATTCGTCATACGACGATAGGAAGGGTCAGGGCGTTTACAACCGGTGAATGTGGTACGCTTGCCGGAGGAATTGTCGTTTCGCGCTTGCTTTAGAATCGAATCAAACTGAAGACGGATGGGCAACGGGGGCGAAACTCAAATGCAGGACGATCCGAACGACGTCTCTCCAGTCACGGCGGACATGACAAAGGTCTCGCGGCGCCAATTGCTTGATTACGGTCTCAAGGCGGGCGCCTTGTCGCTGGTCGCAGGAGCAGCGAATGCCCAGCATGCCACGCACGACCATGCGGGCGCCTCGCACACCGCGGACATGTCGCCGACGATGGGGATGGTGCCGGAAACGCCGGTTCCCGCCATGGATCAGCCGCTGGTCGAGCCCGAGGTGCGTCGGTCTGTCAATGGCGTGCTGAGCACGACCTTGCGCGTCGGCTATGCCTATCGCCAGATCGGCGGCGTCAGGCTCTATGTCAGGTCCTATGAAGGCGGCAGCCCCGGACCGACCTTGCGCATGAAGCCCGGCGAAACCCTGCGCATCAAGATGATCAACGATTTGCCGCCGAACCGCGATGGATTGCCGGCCGACATCAGCCATCCGCACCAGTTCAACAACACCAATTTCCATTTCCACGGCGCCCATACCAGCCCGAGCGGGATTGCCGACAACGTCATGCGCTCGATGGCTCCGGGCCGCAGCTACGACATCGAGATCACCCTGCCGGCCGATCACACCAGGGGCACCTACTGGTATCACCCGCATCACCACGGCAGCGCCGATATCCAGATGTCCTCCGGCATGGTCGGCGCCGTCGTCGTCGAGGGCGATTTCGCCGATGTGCCCGAGATCGCCACAGCCCGCGAACGCCTCCTGGTGCTGACCCAGGTGGTCTACGACGCCAGCGGCATGGTCGAGAATTTCGAGACGCTGTTTCCGGAGACCGCGACGCGTTTCCTCGCCATCAACGGCCAGCGCCGGCCAATGATCGAGATGCGGCCCGGCGAGGTGCAGCGCTGGCGCATCCTCAATGCCGCCTATCAGGACGACATGCTGCTCGACCTGGAAAAGCACGATCTGCAGGCGATCGCCTATGACGGCATCCAGCTTGGCGCCGTGCAACAGATGAAGCAGCTTCTGATCGCGCCGGGCCAGCGCGCCGATATCCTGGTGAAGGCGGGCAGCCCCGGCACCTACGCCTTCAACGCGGCGCCCTACGACCAAGGCCACCCTTCGCCGGTGGGACCGCTGGCGCGCGTCGTGGTCTCAGGCGCGCCGATGGAGATGAAGCTGCCGCGTGCCCTGCCACCGGCGCCGCTCGCGACCATCAAGGACTCGGAGATTACCAATCGCCGCAAGGTGGTGCTGTCGGCGACCGCGCCGGAGGCCGATGCGGCCGGCCATTGGCAGGAATTCGAGTTTTTCGTCGACGGCAAGAAGTTCGATCCCGGCCGGATCGACCAGCGGGTCAAGTTGGGCGCGGTCGAGGAGTGGACCATCGTCAACACCCATGAGCATGACGACCACGTGTTTCACATCCATACCAACCCGTTCCAGGTGATCTCGGCCAATGGCAAGGCGCTGGCGGTGCCGGAATGGCGGGATTCCGTGATCGTGGAGCGCAAGGGCGGCGTGGTCGTGTTCCGCTCCCGCTTCCTCGATTTCGCCGGCGTCTACATGCTCCACTGCCACATGATGAACCATGAGGAGATGGGTATGATGCAGACGGTCGAGGTCTACAAGCCGTAAGCTTCTGGGGGGATTACAGGAATTTGGCGAATGGCCGGGGCTGATCCGGGCTCGGCCGGGCTTCCCCTGGCGGCCCGCATGGCCTATGACGCTGCAACGCAACAATTCCCCAAAAAGATCCCATGATCCGCCTCGACAACGTCAGCAAGCAAGCCGGCCACCAGATCCTGTTCATCGAAGCTTCCGCCGCTCTCAACAAGGGCGAGAAGATCGGCCTCGTCGGCCCGAACGGCGCCGGCAAGACCACGCTATTTCGGATGATCGCCGGTGAGGAACTGCCCGACGAGGGGCAGGTCTCGACCGATCGCGGCATCACCATCGGCTATTTCAACCAGGACGTCGGCGAGATGGCCGGCCGCAGCGCCGTGGCCGAGGTCATGGACGGCGCAGGACCGGTGAGTGCGGTCGCCGCCGAGCTGCGCGAGCTCGAGACCGCGATGGCCGATCCCGACAAAGCGGACCAGATGGACGAGATCATCGCGCGTTACGGCGAGGTGCAGCACGCTTTCGAAGAGCTCGACGGCTACGCGCTCGACGGCCGTGCGCGCGAGGCGCTGTCCGGCCTCGGCTTCAGCCAGGAGATGATGGACGGCGACGTCGGCAAGCTCTCCGGCGGCTGGAAGATGCGCGTGGCGCTCGCCCGCATCCTGCTGATGCGTCCCGACGTCATGCTGCTCGACGAGCCGAGCAACCATCTCGATCTCGAAAGCCTGATCTGGCTGGAAAAATTCCTGCACGACTACGAAGGCACGCTCTTGATGACCTCGCACGACCGCGAATTCATCAACCGCGTGATTTCGAAAGTGGTCGAGATCGATTCCGGCTCGCTGACGACCTACGCCGGCGATTACGAGTTCTACGAGCAGCAGCGGGCGCTGAACGAGAAGCAGCAGCAGGCGCAGTTCGAGCGGCAGCAGGCCATGCTCGCCAAGGAAATCAAGTTCATCGAGCGTTTCAAGGCGCGTGCGTCTCATGCCGCTCAAGTTCAGAGCCGGGTGAAGAAGCTCGACAAGATCGAGCGGGTCGAGCCGCCGCGCCGCCGCCAGACGGTGGCGTTCGACTTCCCGCCGGCGCCGCGCTCGGGCGAGGACGTCGTGGCGCTCAAGAAGGTTTTCAAGGGCTACGGCAGCAAGCGCATTTATGACGGGCTCGATTTCATGATCCGCCGCCGCGAGCGCTGGTGCGTGATGGGCGTCAACGGTGCCGGCAAGTCGACGCTGCTCAAGCTCGTCGCCGGTGCGAGCGAGCCGGACGATGGCACGGTGGCGGTTGGCGGCAGCGTCAAGCTGGGCTACTTCGCCCAGCACGCGATGGACCTGCTCGACGGCGAACGCACCGTGTTCCAGTCGCTGGAAGACCAGTTTCCGACCGCGGGGCAGGGATCATTGCGCGCGCTCGCCGGCTGCTTCGGCTTCTCCGGCGACGACGTCGAGAAGCGCTGCCGCGTGCTGTCAGGCGGCGAGAAGGCACGTCTGGTGATGGCGAAGATGCTGTTCGATCCGCCGAACTTTCTGGTGCTGGACGAGCCGACCAACCATCTCGACCTCGCCACCAAGGAGATGCTGATCACGGCGCTGTCGGATTTCGAGGGCACCATGCTGTTCGTCTCGCATGACCGGCATTTTCTCAGCGTCCTGTCGAACCGCGTGCTGGAGCTGACGCCGGACGGCATCCACCAGTTTGGCGGCGGCTACACGGAATACGTGGCGCGCACGGGGCAGGAAGCGCCGGGGTTGCGGAGCTAGATGGGATCGGTAGCCTGGATGGAGCGAAGCGCAATCCGGGTTTCGTGCCACGTGGACAGTCGTGCAATGCGGATGGTCTGGCCCCGGATTTCGCTTCGCTCCCTCCGGGCTACAGGAGCCCATTGAAAACTTGTAGCCCGGATGGAGCGCAGCGCAATCCGGGTCAGTCTTCGCGTTCGCCGAAGGTGCCAACAATCTCTCCAGATCCTCCCCAATCGAGCGGAAGCAGGCCTTCGCGGACGTAGCGATGAAGCGATGAATGCGGCCAGTCTGCCGGCGACGCGACGAGGCCGTGCTTGACCGGGTTAAAATGGATGTAGTCGGCGCAGCGTTCGAAGTCCGCGTCATCGCGAATGGTGTGCTCCCAAAATCGCCGTTGCCACAGAGAGAACTCGCCTCGATGGTTGCGGGTGATGGGGGCGCCTGCAGTGGCCAGTTGATGCGTGAAGATACTCTTGATGCGCCGCCACCGGCCGGAGAAGTCGGAGTCTGCGTCGGGCAGCGTCATTATGACATGCAGGTGATCCGGCAGGACGACGATCGCTTCGATCTCGAATGGCCTTTCGGCGCGCGCCGTTCGAAATGCGTGGCGCAGCTTGTCCACATGATCGACCAACGCGGACGATCGTCGATCATCCAGCGTCACGGTGAAGAAGAAGGTCCCGCCAGGGAGAAGATTGCGCCGATAGCGAACCACGCGAGCACCTTCCCGGATTACGCTTCGCTCCATCCGGGCTACAACCAGATCGAGAGATTTGCAATCCATTCGCTTGCTTGCACGTTTCAGGGGCTCTCGCTACGCTCGTCAAAAAGCGGGAGCGGAACGCGCATGAAGCAGCTCAGGATCGGCGACATCACCATCGATGCGGTGATCGAGCGGGAGGGGCCGTGGCGGCGGCCGCAGGATTTTTTTCCGGCCTATGATGAGGGCGTGTTCAAGCGCCATCTGCCGACGATGGAGCCGGAGGTGTTCGACTCGGCGCGCGGCATGATGGTGATCACCTACCAGACCTTTGTCGTGCGCACGCCGCGCTACACCATCCTGGTCGACACCTGCACCGGCGAGGCCAAGGGCCATCCGCCGCCGTTCGATTTTCCGGGCAAGGAGCGCTGGCGCAAGGAGCTGTTCGCGCTCGGCATCGGCTTCGAGCAGATCGACTACGTCTTCTGCACGCATCTGCATATCGACCACACCGGCTGGAACACGACCTTGCGCGACGGTCGTTGGGTGCCGACGTTTCCGAATGCGAAATACGTCTTTCACAAGGGCGAGTATGCGGCCTGGGAGGCCGAGAGCGCCAAGGGGTAGCAACCCGCCGGGTACCGTCTTCCGCGACAATTGCCTGCCGATCGTCGAGGCGGGGCAGGCACTGCTGGTCGATGATGACTATGCGTTGGATGACACCGTCACGCTGACGCCGACGCCGGGGCATTCGCCCTGCCATTGCTGCGTGAACATCCTCTCGAAGGGTAGCCGCGCGGTGGTCGCCGGCGACCTCATGCATCACCAGATCCAGTGCCGCGAGCCGGACTGGTCGGCCAGGCCGGATTGGGATGCGAAACAGTCGGCGGTGTCGCGGCGAAAGTTCTTCGCTTCCGTCGCCGACACCGACACGCTGATCCTGCCGATCCATTTTCCGGCGCCGACGGTCGGGCTTATCAAGCCGCTCGGCGCCGCCTTTGACTACCGTTTCAAGCGGGATTAGGGCGACCGCGCTTCGGACAGTCTAATAAGTGTAGAACATCCGTTGGATTTCCTTGGTGTCGGCTGTCTTGGTCAGCGCCAGCATCAGCAGAATACGCGCCTTTTGAGGATTGAGCGTGTCCGAGACGACGAAGTCGTGTTCGTCGTCCTTGGCCTCGCCATTGCGTGCGACGATGCCGTTGCCGACCCGGCTGCTGCGAACGATCACGACACCCTTCTTGCGGGCCTCGTCGAGAGCCGGCTCGACCGCGGGCCGAGCCAGGCTGCCGTCGCCCACGCCGGCATGCACGATCCCCTTGGCGCCGGCGGCGACAAAAGCGTCGATCGCGACCCGGTTCATGTTGGCGTAGCCGTAGACGATGTCGACTTGCGGCAGGGCATCGAGGCTAGAGACGTCGAATTCGGAGTCCGCCGTGTGCCGGCGCGTCGATTGACGATAGAAGTACGGTTTGTTTCCCTGCATATAGCCGAGAAAGCCAAGTTCAGGTGTGCGGAAGGTGTCTGCCGTCGAGGTGTTGTTCTTGGTGACATCGCGAGCGGCGTTGATCTGGTCGTTGAGAGCAACGAGCACGCCCTTGCCGACGGCCTCGTCACTGCCTGCGAGGATCACCGCATTAAAGAGGTTGATCGGCCCATCCGCGCTGATCGCCGTCGACGGCCGCATCGCGCCGACGATGACGACAGGTTTCTTGCTCTTGACGACGAGGTCTAGAAAATAGCTGGTTTCCTCGATCGTATCGGTCCCGTGCGTGATCACAATCCCATCAACGTCGTCCTGCGCGAGGAGCGTATTGACGCGCTTTGCGAGCTTGAGCCAGTAGTCATTGTTCATGTTCTCGCTGGCGATCTGGAAAACCTGCTCGCCCTTGACGTTGGCCACCGTTTTCAGTTCGGGGACGGCGTTCAGGAGGGTCTCGATGCCCACCGTGGCTGCGGTGTAACCGACCACGGTGGTGCTGCTCGCCCCGCTGCCGGCGATCGTGCCACCGGTTGCCAGAACCATGACATTGGGCAGACCGGGGCCCCTGGCCTTCGCGGCTTCGAGACTGATGAGCAGCGCGAAGAGCAAGCTCACCGTCGCCATGATCTGATGACGCATTCGAAGTTGCCACATCTTGACGTCCCTTTTCTAGACAGCTTTGTCGATGCGCCCCGGTTCGCTCAGCACTGCATGATCAGTCAGTCGAGGCCCCCTGTCCAGAGCGGCGATGCTTTCGGATGATCTGGTTTGGGCGCTGGCATACGGAAACACTCACGCGAATGGCCGGGACGAGCCCGGCCATGACGCAGTTCGTTTGGCGATTGCTCGCTAAAGAAGCCGCGAATTCGCGGCGCCTTACGCGCCCATCTCGCACTTCTTCATGAAGCTGTTCTTGGCGGCGCCGGCGAGCGGCTTGCCGTCGGCGCTGACAGCCTTGGGCGTGCAGGCTTCGGCCTTGCATTTCTTCATGAACGACGTCTTCGCCGCGCCCGCGAGCGCCTTGCCGTCCTTGCCGACCGCCTTGCTCTCGCAGGTGTCGTCCGCGAAGGCCGAACCCGCCGCGAAGGTGGCAACGATCGCAGCCAGGAAAATCCGCTTCATCATGATTGTCTCCCTAAACCAAAAAAGATGGCGGGCGGATTGGAGCCGGGAATCGTGGCGCAATCAAGCTGGATGAGCGCCCGTCGTCCGGTCTTCCTGGCGATTTTTCGAAGGCGAGTTCGACAGGGCCCACGGCCTGCTGCACTGCTCGCTGACCGGGCCGGGCGATCCTGCTAGCATCGGGCGAGCTTAGCCGGAGGGAGCATTGTTATGGAGACCCAGATTGCGAAAGTGCCGGATGCCGCGGCTGATCGGCATTCTCACCTGGTTCGGCCGCAAGACATGGAATGGCAGAAGACGCGTTTTCCGGGCTGCGAGGCCAAGACGCTGCTGTTCGATCGCAGCAGCGGTCTGATGACTGCCTTGATGCGCTTTGCGCCGGGATCGGTGCTGCCCGATCACGAGCATGTCGGCGTCGAGCAGAGTTATGTCATCGAGGGCGCTCTCGTCGACAACGAGGGGCCGGCCAAGGGGATCGCCTGCAAGGCCGGCGAATTCATCTGGCGCGAGGCGGGCAGCCGGCATGCCGCCTGGTGCCCGGAGGGCGCGTTGATCCTGGCGATCTTCCAGGTGCCGAACAAGTTCTTCGAATCCGACGGCCGCGTCGTCGATGCCGCCGGTCAGGATTGGGACCAGACGTGGGGGCACACCGACGCGCAGCGGGCGCGGAGCGCCTAAGGTCTCATACGCCCCGCATGAGCAGTGCCTTGAAGTCCGCGCGTGCGCGCTGCGCTTCGGTACGCGCCACCTCGGAGGCGTCGCCGAGACCAAAATAACCGTGGATCAGGCCGGCGCCCTCATGGTGCTTTACGCGAACGCCGGCCGCCTCCAGCGCCCGCGCATAGGCGGCGCCCTCGTCGCGCAGGGGATCGAACCAGGCCGTGGTGACGATCGCGGGCGCGACGCCGGCAAGCGAGGCTGCGCGCAGCGGTGAAACTCGCCAGTCGGTCGCGTGCGAGGGATCGGCGAGATAATGGCCGCAAAACCATTCCATCACGGCGCGGGAGAGGAAGTAGCCTTCGGCATTCTCGGCGCGCGAGGGAAAGCGTGCGTTCTCGCGCGCGTCGGCATAGTGGCCTGCGATTTCGGTCACGGGATAGACCAGGAGTTGCGCGGCGAGCCCGATGCCGGCGTCGCGGCAGGCGATCGCGGTGGTGGCTGCGAGATTGCCGCCGGCGCTGTCGCCGGCAACACCGAGGCGTTTTGCATCGCCGCCAAATTCCACGACGCGGCGAAACACGTCGCTCACCGCGGCAAAGGCGTCCTCGAAGGCGCCGGGGAAGCGCGTCTCCGGCGGACGCCGGTAATCGACGGAAATGACGACGGCGCCGGTCTCGATCGCAAGGTTGCGCGCCTGCCGGTCATGGGTCTCGAGATCGCCCGCGACCCAGCCGCCGCCATGGAAGAACACCACGGTCGGCGCGGGCGTGGTGCCGATCCGGTAAACACGTGCATCGAGCGGGCCGGCGCCGCCTTTCACCTTGATGTCCGCGACAGTGTCGACCGGCGGCGGCGGTATGGCCGCGCGCGCGGCAGCCAGTGCGCGCAAGGAATCGCGGGCGCTCTGTGGCGTCATCGTCGTGGGATCGCGCATCGGCAGCAGCGGAATGATCTGGGCGATGACGGGATCGAGCGGTGCGGCCATGGGATCCTCACAGGGTTCTTGGTCTTGCTTGCGGGTTAGCATAGATTTTGCGCGCCGCATCGGCAACCGCTCGCATGTTGCAATGCCGGGGATGAACGGGCAGGGAGGTCTTGAGGTGGAATTCGAAACGCTGGTCCAGTCGCGCCGCAGCGTGCGTGGCTTCAGGAACGAGCCGGTGCCGCGCGCGGTGATCGAGGCGATCATCGACAGCGCCAAGCGTGCGCCGTCGTCGATGAACACCCAGCCCTGGCACGTCCACGTGCTCACAGGCAGTCCGCTGGAACAGCTGCGCCGACGCAACATGGAGGAAATGGTTGGCGGCGCCAAGGTCAAGCGCGACATCATCAGCCATGGCGAATACCAGGGCGTTCACCGCACCCGCCAGGTCGACATCGCCAAGCAATTATTCGGCGCGATGGGGATCGCGCGCGATGACAAACCGATGCGCCAGGACTGGGTGCTGCGCGGCTTCCGCCAGTTCGACGCGCCGGTCTCGCTGGTCCTGACCTATGACCGCGTGCTCGATCCCGGCGCGGTCTGCCATTTCGATCTCGGCGCGCTCTGCTACGGCATCGTGCTGGCGGCCTGGGACCGCGGCCTCGGTTCGGTGATCAACGGGCAGGGCATCATGCGCTCCGACATCGTGCGCGAGGTCGCGAACATTCCGGAGGACGAGGTGATCATGACCTGCGTCGCGATGGGCTATCCCGACGACAACTTTGCCGCGAACGCCATTCGCTCGGATCGCGAGGGCAACGACGATTTCGTTCGCTACGTCGGCTTTGCGGATTAGCACGACGCGAAGCAGATTATTCTCTCACTGAAATTTTTGGTGCGGACTCGTTACATCCTCTTGCAATCTCGATCGTGCGGGAGGAACAATATGCGGACTGAGAGGTTTGTTGCTGGCGCGAGGGAATTGACATGCGGCGGCTGGCTAGCCTGGTTCGACGGTTCTTCGGTCCGCGAGTGCGGCACCCGATCGATGATGATCCAAGTCTTCCTTTCACAGCCGAAGAGTTGAGCAGGCTCATCCGTAGCGGCAGACGCGAGGACATGAAGCTGCTTGCGGAAGGGCTGGCCTGCCGGTCCATTCCGCACCGCGCCAAATACCGGGCCACGCACTAGGTTCTCAGTTTGACGCGTTTTCTTTGAGCGAACCGGTATCCGCTTCGCTCGAAAACGCTAACGGCCGGCATTTCGAGACGGGTTTGTCGCGCTCATCGCGTGAGCGCGACCTGCTTGAACGAGGCAACCAGAGCCTTCTCCAGCTTTCCATTCATGCCGCAGAGAATGTTGTAGGCCTCCGGGCGCAGCATCGTCGGCTTGTAGTGCCGGTGCTCGATCAGGGCCGCGAAGATGTCCGAGATCGTCAGGATGCGCACGACATCGCCGATGCTCTCGGCGCAGAGCGCATCCGGATAGCCGCTGCCGTCGAGATATTCGTGATGATGCCGTACGGCATCGAGGACCTCCGGCGAGATCTTGTCGTGGCCTTTCAGAAAATCGTAGCCCGACGCCGGGTGGGTCTCGATCATGGCACGTTCCTCCGGATCGAGACGGCCGGGCTTGTCGAGGATGGCAAGCGGGATCCGGGCCTTGCCGATGTCGTGGAACATGGCCGCCGTATACAGGCGCTCCAGATCGGGCCTGCCGACGCCGAGGCTCAGGCCGAAGTCGATGGCGAGGCCGGTGACGAGCAGGCAATGCTGATAGGTCCCTTCGTGATGGCGCCGCACCGTCGTGAGCCATTCCGACAGGCCATGCTGGGCGATGCGGTCGGCGATCTGGCGGCCGGCTTCCCTGGTGCCGTCGACGTCGACCGGCTGGCCCAGTGTCACCGAGGTGAACATCGAGGCGATGGCGGTCGCCGCGGTCTCGACGGCGTTGCCGGATTGCGCGGTCTCGCTCGAGGCAGGCGACGGGTCGGCCGGATCGGACAGCGCCGCCAGCAATTTGCCCCGGTTGACCGGCCCGGGAAGGACGAGTGTCGCTCCGAGTGCGTAGGCCTGCGAGATGCCGACGTGAGACGTGTGATCGAGCAGGAAGATGCGCTTTTTCGCCTTCGCCAGGTTGCCGGCCCGCTTTTTGATGGCTGCGATGGTGCCGACGTCGCGCAGTTCCGCGCGGATCACGATGGCGAACGGCACCTGTGACAGCCTGGCATCAGCGTCGAGCCGTTCGCCCGCAACGGTGAATCCATCTTCGACGATCGCGCACACGGCCGACAGCTTGTCGGACGTGTCGGCCAGCACATGAACGAATGGGCGGGCCGCTTCCCGCTCTCGGATGCCGGCGTCGCGCTTGACGGGGCCTGGTAGGGTTCGCGCGTTCTGCACGGGTCGACCTGGACTTTCCTGGAGTTCAATTCGTGGGAGGAGTTCCCCAGCCTATTTGCTCTGAACCGAGTTTTGCGTCGCCGCCGCCTGTGAGCTTGCCGGTTTCTTCTTGCCGTCCGCGGTGATGAAGTGCACGCCGGCCGTGGTGCCGTCGATCCAGACCAGTTCGCAGCGCCGGTAGGCGAGCCCCGTCGACGACAGCAGCAGGAAGAATTCCTTGGCCTGGAGCACGTCGAGCGTGCCCTCGACCTCGATCTTGGCGCCGCTTTGCGATATGTCGAGCAGAACGCAACTGCGTCGCCACGTGCCGTCCGAGCCCATCAGATTGACTGGCTGCTTGTGGTCCATTTTCACGCGCAGCGCTTTGCGACCGTCGAACTTCATCTGCTCCTCCCCATTTTCGCGCCGCAATTTCCCGGATCGCTCGTGTTGGCGCTTGCTGCGATTTCGCCCCATCGCACCGTCCATTGGCTGGTGGACAGAAGCAGCGTCTCGAAGATCAGTTGCGCGCGTTCGCGCTCGCCGTAGGAGAGCCTCGTTCCGCTGCGGTTGCTCAGGATGGCAAGCGTGGTCTGCCAGTTCAGCCGCGAAGCCCGGCAGGCCATGACCAGGCCTTCGCAATCGTCGTCGGCCATGACGTGTTCGACGATTTCGAGGGGAGCGCCCGAAAGCACCGACAGCGCCGTGAACAAATTGGCCGTCTCGCCGCGGATCGCAAACCGGTTTACCGTGGAATCGTTGAGCTTGCCGATGCGGTTGAGGGCGACGATCTCGGGCCTCGCGCTGGCGTAGTCGGCCCGGCAAGGCTGCTTCTGCGGAGCCGGCCCGGCTTGCTGCGCCGGCGGCGCGGAGGATGGATTGGGCACGGCCGGGGCCTTGCGTCCTGGCGAGGCGGAGAGCAGCTTGCGCACGATCAGGTCGGGTGTGCCGGGCCGGAGCACCAGCGCCTTCGTGATTTCGCCGTCCTGGTCGGCCTTGGCAATCAGCGCGGTATAGGCCGCCTCGGAGAATTTGGCTCCCGGGTTCTTGATCAGGGCAAGGCAGACCGCGCCGCCGTGCTTGATCAGCGCCTCGGTCACGGCCGGCGCGATGTCGCTGCGCGCGATGATCGCGCGTCGATGCCGCTCGCCGCAGGAATAAACGACAGCTTCGAGGTCGGCCGCGGAGAGCGCCTGCGACTTGAGCAGTACAGGACACGCGACGTCGGGATCGTCGTGCAAGGCGAGGCGCCGCAATGTTTCCGGAGGCGCCACGGTCAGCTCGGCGAGCGCCGTGCTGAGGCGAATCAGGGCACTGGCCTCGACCCGCTCTGTCAATCGGAGCAGAACACCATCGATCACGTTGGCGAGCAATTCCCGGGACTGGTTGCGGCTGCCAGTGAGCAACTGCACCATGCCGGAGAGAATGCGTACGCAACGGTCCGGCGGACACGTTGCGACCGCCTCTTCCAGGTCAGCGAGAATATCAGCAGGCGAATTTGCCATCATGGCAGGGGCCTGACTCAAATTAATTTGGACTATCGAACTGCGTCTATTCCGCCCGACAGACGTTAATTTGAAATTTGGATTTCGATCATCCGGGTATTGCTGCACCGCTGGCCCCGCGGGAAACGCTATCGAAATTCGGCGAGATTTGATCCGCCGACTTGTCCTTGGACTTCGACCTTCGCCAACTGGTCCGTACGGGTTAAAGTGATTCCTTCGAATTCAGGGGAACGCCGAAAAGGGGGAAATCGGGCCGGCATCGTCGCCGGGCGTGCGTTTGTTGCGACGCGAAATTTCACATTGCCATGAACAGAAGTGATGATGCGCCAGCGTTGGCGCCAAAGGTATTTCGTTTCTCCGACGTCGATGAATTTCGAAATGCCATACGAGGCCTGAATTTCGAGTTCACGCCGTTCGTGAGGAGGATTTCGGCCGAGCAGACCATACTGTCGCTGCCCGGCTGCGACGTGAATTTGACGCGGGCATTTCCGCGGGTCGTCGATGCCCAGCTCGTCGAGAATTGCACCGCAATCGGATTCACGATGGACGACCTCGACGTGCCGGTCCGGTTCAACGGCATGCAGCGTGCGCGGCCCGTCGTCGTCATCGGCAACGGCGGCGCGGCTTACACCGCCATCGAGGAAGTGCAGCGGCAAATCGCCTCGGTAGTGTTCAGGCCGGAGGTGACCGATCGCGGCTGGCCACAGGCGGCCCTCAGCTTCAAGATCTTCGAAACGACCGCCGCGGGCTTGAACCGGCTCCGCGGTGTAGTTCGGGAGGTGCTGGCCGCGGCGTCGGAACCGGTCGACGCACCAGACGTGCCGTTGAAGGCAGCCGCCATGAGGGAGACCCTGCTCGGCGCGGTCGACGACATTTTCCAAAGCATCGTTCCGGCGCGATGGACCCTGCGCCCCAATGACGAGCGGAACTTCAAGATCTTTCAGGACATCCGCGCGCTTCTCTCCGACGACCTCTCGCAGCCCATCTACAGCGAGGAGATGGCGCGCAAGCTCGGCCTGTCCGTCCGCACCATGCACGACGTCGTCCGCCGCTATCGCGGCATGAGCCTGCACCGTTACTTGCGCCTGCGCCGGCTGTGGCTGGTGCGCCGGCGGCTGCTCGCCGGTGCCGACAGCGTCAAGGCCGTCGCGCTGGCGTTCGGCTTCTGGCATCTCAGCGACTTCTCCGGAAGCTATCGCGACCAGTTCGGCGAGACGCCGTCGCAAACGCTCGAGCGCGGACGCGGGCGCTAGCACGACAAATGGGTTGGGGCCGAATTCCGGTTTTGTGCTAGCCTGCTGGCCATGAGCAATCGCATCCTCGTCCTCTACGGTTCGTACCGTTCCGACCGCATGGGCATCCGCCTCGCGAATTTCGTCATCGATCGCCTGCGCCAGCGCGGCGACGAGGTCGCGTTGATCGACGCCAAGGCGATCGGCCTGCCGATGCTCGATCGCATGTACAAGGAATATCCCAAGGGGGCGGCCCCGGAGGCGCTTGAGAAGCTGGCCGGAGAGATCCGCGGTGCGGACGGTTTCGTCTTCGTCACCGGCGAGTACAATTGGGGCATTCAGCCTGGCCTGAAGAATCTCACCGATCACTTCCTGGAGGAATGGTTCTGGCGTCCGGCCGCGATCGCCAGCTATTCCGCCGGCCGGCTGTCCGGCGCACGCGCCTCGACCGCATGGCACGGCACCCTCTCGGAGATGGGCATGGTGGTGGTATCGAGCACCATCGGCGTCGGCCCGATCGCGCAGACGCTGTCGGCCGAGAGCGAGCCGATCGGCGAGGGCGGCAAGGCGCTGGAACGCTCGTTCCCGCGCTTCGCCGACGATCTCGAATGGTGGATCGAGGCCGCCAAGGCGCAGCGGGCGCGCAAGGAGCCGCCGTACTGAACGGCCTTACGCGGCCCTGACTTCGCCGAGGAAGCGGTCGAACTGCCCGGCAAGATCGCGCGACTGGGTCGAGAGCTGCTCGGCGGCGCCCAGCACTTCCCTCGCGGCCGTACCGGTGTCGTCGGCGGCGCGCTGCACGCCCGATATGTTGGTGTTGACCTCCTGGGTGCCGCGCGCGGCCTCCTGGACGCTGCGGGCGATCTCCTTGGTCGCCGAGCCCTGTTCCTCGATCGCGGCGGCAATCGCGGTGCCGATCTGGTCGATCTCGCCGATGACGTCGGCGACGTTGCGGATCGCGGCCACGGTCTCGTCGCTCGCGGCCTGGATCGCCGAAATCTGCTCGGAGATTTCGGTGGTGGCCTTGGCGGTCTGGCCCGCCAGCGACTTCACTTCGGAAGCGACCACCGCAAAGCCGCGGCCGGCGTCGCCGGCGCGGGCGGCCTCGATGGTCGCGTTGAGCGCCAGCAAATTGGTCTGCTCGGCGATGCTCTGGATCAGCGTGACGACGTCGCCGATCTTCTGCGCGCCGTCGGCGAGCGCGCGTGCGGTGTCGCCGGTGCGGCGGGCGTTGTCGACGGCGCGGGCCGCGATCACGGTGGACTGCGCCACTTGACGGCCGATCTCCGCGATCGAGGAGGTCAGCTCTTCGGTGGCGCTGGCGACCGTCTGCACGTTGGTCGAGGTCTGCTGTGAGGCGGCGGCAACGACCGCGGCCTGGCTGTTGGTCTGGGCCGCCGTCGAGGTCATCGACTGCGCCGTGCTTTCCATGGTGGATGAAGCGCGGGACAGGCCGCCGACAAGCTCGGTGATCTTGGTCTCGAAGGCGCGGGTGAGCCCGTCGAGCGCCTGGGCGCGGCGCATCTTGCCGTCGTTCTCGGCCTGCTTCTCCGCCGCAAGCCGGTCGGCCCGGATCATGCTGTCCTTGAACACCTGGACAGCCGCGGCCATCGCGCCGATTTCGTCGGAACGCTCGGCGCCGGGGATGTCCTCTGCAACGTCTCCGTCGGCAAGCCGCGACATCCGTGTCGTCAGGTTGACGATCGGGGCGCAGACGCGGCGGCGAACCATCACGATGAGGCCGGCGCTGGCGATCAGCACGGCGAGAAGGCCCACGAGCGCGACCGTGAAGCTGGTGCGCGCGGCGGAGGAGGCACCGGCGAGGACAAGCTCGGCATTGTCGTAGAACGCGTCACGGACCTCGATGATGGTGCTGAGGCCGCGCTGCGTGGCGGCGTAATAGGTGTCCATGTCGTGTTCGTACTTGCCGCTGACCGCACCGTCCTTCACCAGCTTGAGCTCGCGACCGAACTCCTCGATATAGACCGCGTTGAACTTCTCCAGGGCAGCGGCGACGTTCGCCGGCGTTGTGGAATTGCCGCGCAACTCGAGCAGCGCCATCACGATCTGATCGTTGCGGCCCTGCGAGCGGCTGATCTCGGCCTTCTCGGTGTCGGTCGCCGGTTTCTTGCCCCCGACGAGATTCTTGTGCAGGCTGGAGTTGAAGCCGCCCACGTCGCGCAATGTCATCGCGATGTTGGCGTAGCTGGCCTGGCGGTAGGCATCGCCGTTGAGGATCGCCATGCGGCGGACCTGCTCGTTGAGCAACGCGGTCACGCTACCGTTGAGCACGGCGTTGTCGGCGACGATCTTCTTGGCCGCGTCCTTGCGCGCCTCCACCGGTCCCGCCATCGCCTTGTCGATGGCCTCGCGCAGCGACGTGAATTTCGAATTGATGCCGTCGATGCTGCCGCCAAGGGTGTTGCCGTCGTCGAACGGGCCGGGCAGGTCCTTGCGCAGCGCATTCATCCTGTCGCGCGCGCCATCGGTCTGCTTGCGCAGCTTGTCATGCTCGGTGAGCTGCGCCGGGTCGATGGTGGCAGGTCCATAGAGGATGTTGGTGGCAAAGCCGCGCTCGGGGTTGAGATAGCGCGGGATGTCGCTGACGGCGCGGACGATCGCCAGCCGGCCCTGGGCTTCGGTGATGCGCTCGATCGTCTGGTACTTCGTCACGGCGACGTAGACGGCGAGGCCGCCGCCAACGGTCGAGAGCGAGACGATGGCGGTGGTCAGGAGCGTACCGATTTTCATGATCTGTCCGGCAATTGGCGCGGGGAGAATTATTTTGCCCGGACAATAGGCAGGCGATGTTAATCCCGGGTTTACGCTGGTGGCCGCGATGCCCCGCGGTCACTTGGCCTTCTGGTCAAGCGCCGCGAGCAGATCTAGCGTCGCCTGATCGCGCTCGCCCGAAAAATATCGGGCGAGCGCCTGATCGAAAGCGGGCTCGTCGGACACCGCGTCGAACAGCGTCATCGACGAGCGGAATTTGGCGTCGTCGGGCGCGCCGAGGATGGCGTTGATGGGCCGACTCTCGACCGCGAGCACGAGCCTCGTGCATTCGGTCAGGCGCGGACCGAGGATGGGGTGAGCGAGGTAGGCCTTGGCCTCGGCGCGGGAGGCGATGGCATAACGCTGCGACATGGCGCTGAAGCCGAGGCCGGCGACCTGCGGGAAGACGAACCACATCCAGTGGCTCTGCTTCCGGCCCCGGGTCAGCTCCCCCTGGATGTCGCGATAGACCGGGTCCTGGGCCCGGACAAAGCGTACGAGATCGAAAGGATCGGTCATTGGATACCTTGGGACGGCTTGCTGGACCCCTTGCCGGGCCCTTGCCGGCCCCGATTATGCCTAACTTTTGGCTCCCAATGTGGTAGCTGGTACAGAGTCTCCGGGTGGGGGTGGGTTCCCCCGGGGGTCGATTTTGGGGATCTGATGGTTTCCGACCGCGCACAAGCCGAGAGGCTGTTGTCGCGCCGCCGTATTGGGCGAGCCGAGACGATACTGTTGGTTTTGGCTTCCGTCGCGCTGGCGCTGGGCGCTGCCGCCTGGGTCGCGGATATCGGCGATTCGGCCCCGCTGGTTTCTGCCGCACTGCCGCCAACCAATGCCCCTTCGTTCGATGATCGTTTCGCTTCGGCGTCTGGCAGTCCGCCGGCCCGCGAGTTCGGCCTGCGGACGCTGGAGCGCTCCGCCGTGAATGCGGTCCAACTCAAGTTGCGCGACGCCAAGGCGATGCTCGCCCAGAAGCTCCAGGGCGACGACTGGCGCTCGACCCTGACCGACGACGACCGGCACGTGGTCGACGAGACGAGGCCCTCGCAGCGTGCTGACGCCGTCCCGATGCCGCGCTCGCGCCCGTCTCAGGCGGACTTCTCCGCCCAGATCGCCTCGAGCCAGGCTTATGCGGAGACCACCCCCAGGGTCGACAACCGCAACTTCTTCGAAAAATTCACCGACAAGATCAAGCTGGCCTCGCTGACGCCCGACAGCGGCCTGTTCGGCAAGGCGCCGGATCTCGTCGCACTCGGCTACGATTCGCGAACGGCGGTCTATGACATCTCGGCCAAGGCGCTTTACCTGCCGAGCGGCATCGCGCTGGAGGCGCATTCCGGCATGGGCGCGCTGATGGACGACCCGGAGCATGTCGACCAGCGGATGGTTGGCGCGACCCCGCCCGCGACCTACGACCTGAAGCCGCGCGAAAAGCTGTTCCACGGCGTCCGTGCGCTGCGCTTGACGCCGGCTGAGGGCACCAGCGCGCTCGGCCGCGTCGGCCTTCTCACCCACAACTACATGCTCGGGCCGCGCGGCGATTCCAACGGCTGCGTTTCGATCAAGGACTATGATCGATTCATGAAGGCCTACGACAACGGTGAGTTCAATCGTCTGGTCGTGGTGCCGCGCCTGAGCGGATCGGCGACCGCCTCGCAGCGCGCGAGCACCGACTCCTGATATTGGCTCCTGATATTTGCCTGCCACGGCGGGGCTGCCGTTTTCCCTTCGTTAAGCCGTCATCGTCCAGAAGCAGCCCATGAGTGATCCGCAAAGTTCCGAGACCCCGCTGCGTACGACGTTCAAGATCAAGCTGAACGGCGACACGCTGGCGATTGCGACCGTCGGCCAGGCCTATCAATTCCTCACCAACTTCAAATCGGTCGAGTGGATGGAATTCCGCTCACTGCATGAAGACGCGGTCGCGGCGCTCGAAGGCGCTGCAGATAACGCCATGCTCGTGGTGCAGGCGACCAACGCCGTGCGTGCACTGTTCGTCAGCGCCAAGCTGCTCTAGCAGTCTGCTGAAGAACCCCCTCGCCACGGAGGGGGCTTGATGATTCACTTTATCCATCTCGAATCGGCAGAGGCGATCATGCGCGGCAGGTTTAAGGACCAGGGCGGCCTGTTTTCGTACATCGCGCCCGATAAGCGGGTGCCAGCGAACCATCCGCTGCGGAAGGTCCGGGAACTTGTCCGGAATGTTTTGAG
>NZ_JARVWW010000061.1 GCF_029846715.1 Bradyrhizobium nivariense | reverse complement strand
GAAGGCCGGTGAGTGGTTCCGGCGGGGTCGTCTGCTCATGGTCTCTCCTGATTCGCGGGGCCTATCGTGCCCGCCGTCAGGCAGAAACTCCACTTAGCGTCCTGTGCAGATTTCCGGGACCGGCTCTTTCATAATCGTTCGTCGTTCGCACCGCACAGTCGAGCGATCTGAGCCAGTGAATTTGGTAAGGGCGCGGATCGCGCCCGGATGCTCTGGGCGGGAGGGCTCCGACATGCCAGCGGGGGTTTAATTCATCCTGCCGCAGCCCCACATATTATGCATGACCCAATGGCAAAAAACCTTTACGCGAGAGCCACCGAAGACGAAAGCTGAGCTGCGCGAGATGCTCGCCGAGGCTGTCCGTAATACGCAACTTGAGCCGAAGCGCCCGCCCAAAACCAAGAGAGATCGCCCCTAAAGGCGCGGCCTATCTTATACCCAAGGTGCAAGAATTTCGGCTGGTCCGGCTTGTCCGCGGATATCTGGCCACACGCAAAAAACCGCCAAGGTCTCCCTCGACGGCTCGTGCCGTTGCGTTTGCGTAGAGGTACTGTGTCGAGCGGTGCTCGAACGCAGCCCGTGCTCGCTCTTATTTGGACGCACACGACCTTCAATGAGGCCGGTGGGTGCGTTGCCAGTGTGTCGGGCCAACGATCCCCGACCCTTATGACGTGTGACTGGCGGCGATGCTCTTCAAGCCAGCGATGTTGTCCCATTCGATGAAATGGCAAAAAGCAGGTTCTCAATTGAGCGCCCTGCGATCATGATCAGCAATTAAGGTCAGCAACTGCCATAACCCCCGAGGGCAAAGCTCTCAAAGAGCAGTATCAGGGGGAAGAGAGAGTGCAGCGGGAAGGGAAGCTCCTAGATCGACGTTAGTTCGCCAGATCGATAGCAATCATTGGCACAATGGAGAGATCGTCGCGAACCAGTTTCTCGAAATTCTTCTGGAGAAACTAAAGGCAGCGGTCTCGATAGGCTAACGACGCCTTCGCGAGATGATTGATGCGAAACGGAACGGCACTTGTCCTTTTTGGGATCACGGCAATGGTAGCCTATTCAGCAGGCCGCCAGGACGTGCCGTCGAGCAGCGCGCCAGTTGCCATCATGACCTCGCCGCCTACGGCAATGGCTCAGGTGACAGTCCCGGCCCCAAACGCCAGCAGCACCCCGACGCCTGCCGCGAAGGCAGACGTATCGGATGCGCCCGCGCGCCCGGACAACAAGCGCAAGATCGAGGCTGCGCTGACCGCAGCGGCCATTGCGGCAATCATTGTTCAAGCCAGCCGAGATCAATACCACGCCACGGGAAGGCCGTGCGCCTGTCCAGATGATACGGCGCGCAATGGTAGTTCTTGCGGTGGTAGGAGTGCTTACTCCCGGCCGGGTGGCGCCGAACCGCTATGCTATCCAACCGACGTGACACCGACGATGATTGAGCAGTATCGGCAGAAAATCGCCCCGCGCTAAGGCACGGGCAAAAGACTAAGGCCATATATAAAATGGAGCGCAACCCATCCGGACCCAAACCGTCAAGGCACCCGTCCCTGGCCATCGCAACGCTGATTGGCCTTCTCGCTATCGCGCCCGTTAGCGCTTTTGAGGTTCTGCCAGACAAGGACCTGACGGGCGGGTCAGTAAGGACTGGGGACCGCGATGCTGCATGTGGGCACGCCAGAGAGAGCCGGGGTCGGATGAACGCTGCGCGGCGAGACGAAATTTTGAGGCGATACGGATTGCCTCCAGGTACGCACCCCGATTACGAGATTGATCACCTTATTCCGCTTTGCCTGGGTGGTGCGGACGATCCATCCAACCTCTGGGCACAACCACGACGAAGCATAGAGGAGACATGGAATGCCGAAGCAAAAGATCGGTTAGAGCGGCTGATTTGTAACATCGTCTGTGATGGACAAATCGACATAGCCACAGCGCAGGAAGCTTTTGCGACCGATTGGATCGACGCATATCACACATACTACGAGGGCAGGAAAAAGCGGTCGCGGCAGAAACCGGCTCCTTAGCCTCGACGTGCACCTGTTCTCGACGGTGCTCAACATCCACTCGGTGTGGGCCGTCGGAGGTCAAAGCTAGTCATTCCTTGGGTCCACGCCCTATCGTTAAAACTCAAACATCCAGACCGTAGTGCTGCATGATCCATTTGGTTGCCGCCTTTTTCGCAACCTCGACGCCGACCTTGACGCCTTCTGTGCCAAGGTACTTGCCGATGTCCGTTAGCCAACCCAATGTCTTCTGGCCGAGGTTGGGCTTGCCATCCTGCTTGTCAGCCTCGATGTCGTGTTGGAGGGCCTTTAAGCCCTCGTCGGTCACGCCAAGGTTAGATAACGCCTTAAGTAAACCACTCGCGTCCCCAGCGACGATGTTGGTATGGGCGACTTGCGAAATCGCCCCCGCATGGGCCGCAATAAACACGTTGCCGCCGTAAATGTTGTTGATGACGGACTTTTCAACCGTCTCGGCCGGAAGTTGCACGACACTCTCTTGGTCTTCGCCGAGTTGATCCTTGATGTCGAGCGCAAAACGTAGGACGCGATTGCGCACGGTCTCGACCAAGCCAACCATGCATGATCCTGGAACTTCCTGCCAAGCGCGGTTCAGGACGAAGTTCTCAATGAATTTTTTCTGGTACTTGGTGGTCAGGGAGGGTGGCCAAGGTAGCGAACCATCTGCTGACTTGTCTGGGCGGCCCTCGTAGGATGCAGCGGGTTGAGCGAGCCTTACCTTGTCGACCAATTTCCGATGCTCCTCCTCCATGACGTGAAGGGCTAGAGGTTGGTCATTGATTTGTGACCCCGCATAGCCGACAAAAAATCCGCGGGAAATTGAATTGATGGTGCGGTAGTCAGGAAGCTCGTCTTCGACGTTGTCGTAACCGTCCAACTCGTTGTTGAGCCAAATTCGAAACTTCTCGTTCTTGACCTGACGCTCCAGCACAAGACATTTGCGCAGAACAGTGCCGATGGACTGGGTATCACTGACCGCGCCCTCGATGATTTCGTCTAGCAGCTTCATATCGGTCGGCCCTTTTTGACCTAGCGCCGCGTTGACGGATCGCGCAACCCGCGAAAGACGAGTTTGTGCCATCGGCCGGCGTGGTCCTGCACGCCGATGCTGACGCGCATTGGCTTCTTTCTGCCTATGCCGCCGATGGTGCCAAGCGCCATTATGTGAGCCGTGCAGGCCCTGCGCTTGTGAGCCTGTATTCCGTAATCGGCGCTGTACATATTTTGCGTCGGGTGTTCCGTCATTAATCTCGCGTCGAGTATCCGCTTGCGGCTAACCCATGGCCAGTTCAAACGAACCCCGGAGAGGTGGATCGAGCCCCCGTCGTTCATGTTCGTCGCGTGGAAATTAAGGGCGAGCTGCGTTACGATCGAACCATCTGGCTGCTTTGCGTGATGCCAAAAGCTTTGTTGCTCGTCGGCGTTTAAGGCCAGCCCTGTATTTCGCCGCTCGGCCCGCATCTTGAAGGCGGCGAACACCGCGACTACGACCGCGAGCAACGTCAAGATCAGGCCGTACTCAGCCCACAACGGTTGCGCCTTGGGCATGTCGAAATATACGCCGACACCGACCACGGCAGCAGCGGCAGCAGAGGCGACCGCGATGCTCCAGAGAAAGCGGCTGCCGTTCGCCCAGATGGCGGCGATCATCTTGCTTATCGATGATGCGATGGAAATTGCTTCGAGCACTGGCATATCGGCTTCTAATAGCATGGACGGCGGGGGCACCCGCGCTGGTTGTCCCTGCTATCCCCACGTTAATGGCGATCAGGTGGCCCGGATCGATCCCGGCCCACCGGAAGGCGGCCTCTAAACCGTTTAAGGAAGGTGCTTCGACATTGCGGTGGTCTGGCCGCGCGCTCTCCGGAGCGGGCCGCCTCTTTCTATCGGACCGCCGAAAGGTGGCTCGACAGCCGCCGCTTCGATGCTCAGCCGGGGGTTTCAGTCGGAAATCTAAAATAACCTATTGATTTTGATGATGTTCTGGCGGAGAGAGTGGGAGTCAAACCCACGATTGTTAACCCGACGACTTTCTCTTGCATGCCCTCAGCGTTCCCTTTCCTGAAATCTGTCGCGCCCGCCAGTCTGGTTTCGCCTGACATCGACTTTGTCGCTCTCGGATCGGTGAAGGTCTTGAATAGGTTCTGCCACGGTCGCGCGCGCGAACGAATGTCCCCGCTCGAGATGTCCCGCAATGCGGTCCTTGACCGCTTCCATGATGTTTCGCCTCGCCCGCTCGTCCTGCGGAAACGCGCGTTCTACCAGTTTCTCAATGATGACCATCTTCGATTGCGCCGCGATCAAATCGGCATCATGCGCCGCCGTCTGCCGATCGACCGTTCGAAACTTCTCCGCCGTCACCCGCCAACGGTTGCGCGGCACTCGCCGCCGCTCGATACGCGCACTTCCGCTTTCTGAATCTATCACCTTGATATCTTTGAGGACGCGCTCGACGCCCTCCCGGCGCACTTGGATTTGGTCGCCGGGCGCTGCCTTGCTGTCGGCGACCGCCTTTTCCAGACCCACGCCCCACACCTTATGGCGCTGGCCGTTGTCGAGCTCGATGGCCACATAGGCCGACGTCTCGGCATTGTTCCGATTGCCGTGGGGTGCCCGGCCGAGCTCGAT
Source organism: Bradyrhizobium nivariense (assembly GCF_029846715.1). Lineage (GTDB taxonomy): Bacteria > Pseudomonadota > Alphaproteobacteria > Rhizobiales > Xanthobacteraceae > Bradyrhizobium. The sequence goes on along the minus strand of NZ_JARVWW010000061.1, from coordinate 22,845 downwards.
CAAGCGTCCCGACACGCCTTTGTCGTAGTCAAGTCGTTCCGCGCGCTCGTTTCTGTCAGACACTGAACGAACCTCCACCTCGTGCGTGCGGGAATGTGTTCGGTTCCAGACTTCTTGCCGATCGGCGAGCGCCTGCCGATCGAACTCGTTTGGTTGATAGCCCTGCACCTCAATTCCGCGTGCGCCAGCCTCAAGCCGGAACTCCACGGAGCCCCGGACGTGAAGTGCCTCCCAATGCCGATGTTGTGCCACGCTGACCATGTCGTGGATTACTTCGGCGGCGACCAGCCGCGTGACCAGACGATCCTCGGTGACTTTGAACGCGAGGTACTCGCCGCGTTCATCCGCATACAGCCGGGCGTCGCCGTCCGGCCTATCCTTCCCGGATTTGACGGTCACCACATAGTATTTGCGGCGGATACGATCCGGGAAAGTATTGTCCAGGGGCGCTGCGGGCGAAGACTTGTCGGTCGCGGCTGACTTGGCCGCGTCGTCAGCCCCCTTGTCTCTGTTGGAATAGTCTCCGGCGCGACGTCGCCGTTCAAGGCTGAAGTCCTCGCTGCTGTCACGCCTGTCGTTCATGCTGCTGTCCGTTCTGCTTGCGGCCGGACCGTCGCACCGGCGGAATGGCCTGCGCGTCGATGTAGTTCAAGGTCCAGGCTTTCATCTCGTCCTCGGATAGCCCTTCCAGGTCCACATCCACATCGCCGAAATCAAAACTCGCGCCGGCAGGAATGGTGGAGGGATCGGCAACCTCCTCGTCTGTCATTGGCCGCGACCGAAACACCACGCGAAGTTCAGCGACCTCGGAGCGAAGCTCCTTGAGTTCAGCCTCAATGAGCGCATTCGAGCGGCCCTTGGGCATCTCAGGAGCGGGCGGCGGCAGCAGACGCCGCAGGAATGCCTTGTCCTGGTAGTATACGATCTTGTCGGCGATAACGGGGGGAAGCCCGGACGCAAGGATAAAGGCCTTGGATTTAGGCAACAGTTTCAACTCCTGCGGCAACATCAGGGCGCGACGATGCTCGGAGACCGTCTCGCTGGTCGAGCGCGTCGCAAGCCCTTTTGGTCCGCTCCGGCTGCGTGCCTTTACCGTGTCGTAGCCAATGCGATCCGACAGCTCATTCGCCACATCCTGATCCTTCGGGGCAAAAACGACCTCGACGGCGTGGTTGGTCATGAAATTGCGCGCTGCGTCGATGCCATAGATCGCGCGAAGCTGAGCCGGACTCTGAACCACCGTGAGCAAGCGGATGCCGTAGCCGGCGATGAAGGCGACCGATTTCGCGAGCACGTTGACATTGCCCAGCGCCGGAAACTCATCGAGCAAGAGCAGCACCTTGCGATTGAGTTTGGGGTTCTGTTCCGGCAGTTCGCGGGTGTTAAGATCGACCACCTGCTGGAAAAACAGATTGAGGAGCGGGGCCATGCGATCGAGATTGTCTGGCGTGACCCCGAGATAGATCGACATCGGCCGTTGCCGCAGCTGCCGCAAATCAAAATCGTTGGTCGATGTCGCTACATCGATGCGCGGGTTGAGCCAGAGACCGAGCCTCGCCGTGACGGTCTTGCGCACCGAGTTCAGGGTGTTTTCGGAAGCTGCGAGAAAGTCGTTCAACGCGGTGACACAATGCCGCGACAGCGCCGAAGGACCGGACTTGCGAGCGGCGATAGTCTTCTCGAAATGCGTCTTGAGGTCAGAGGCCGCGGACAGCTGGTGCAGGATCTCGCCGATCGTCAAGGGCAAGCCCGGCGTTTCCGCGACATAGCCTCCGACAGCCACAAAGGCCGACCGTGCCGCCTCGAACCAGAATGGGTCGCCATGGCTTTCGGCCGGAAACAGCATCACCGCGATCCGCTGCAGATCGTCATAGAGATCGCCGGGATCGCTGCGGACATAGCCGAGCGGATTGTAGCGTGCGGTCCGACCGTTCTCGTCAAGCGGGTCAAACAGATGGACCTCTTGCCCATGGGCTGCGCGAAATCCCGCCGAGCGATCCCAGTTCTCCTTCTTGACGTCGAGCACGACAACTGAATCCGGCCAATTGAGCAGGTTCGGAATGACATAGCCGACGCCCTTGCCCGCGCGAGTTGGGGCGTAGACCAGGACATGCTCCGATCCGCCAAAGCAGAGCAGTTTGCCGTCCTTGCGGCCGAGCAGCACGCCCTCCTTGGATCGCAGGCCGGCGGCCTTGATCTCGCGCTCCGAGGCAAAACGGGCGCTGCCATGAAGCGGCAGAGCTCGCTGCCGGAGGATAGCGCCGAGCAGGCCAAAGACGACGATCACCCCGGCTAGAGTTGAGAGCGTCAGCCAGCGGTCAAAGCGTGGGTCAGTGCCGTACCGGGGCCAGCCCGTGGCGATCTCGGACCAATGGATGCCTCCGTCGTGATGCCTGAGCCCGAGCAGCAGAACATTTGAGGCCACCAGCAGAAACAGCCCGATGGCGCCGACCGCAAGCGCAGTACCGAGCGCGAACCTAGTGGGCGTGGTCGCGTTTGCGAACGGGGTCATAATAGATTTCCGAGATGCGATAGCGGCCATCGCGTTTCTGCATTTGGACCACGACGTCGACCAGAAGCAGCAGGAGCGAACGGATATCATCGCGATGAAGGTCGCGGCCCTCCGCACTTTCCTTGACCAGCAAGGTCAGTTGCTCAAAGGCAAGCCGGGCGCTGTCGGCATGGACCGTCGTGATCGATCCCGGATGTCCGGAGTTCACATTCCGCAAATAGTAGAATGCCGTCCCATCGCGAAGCTCCTGCAGCAGGATGCGATCCGGCCGCATCCGCAGACAGGACTCGAGCAGTTCGCGCGGTCCGATTTTGGCGACGCCCTGCCCGTCCTTGGCGTAGAGCAGCCGCACGCAATTCTGATGCGGGATGACAAGCTCGACGGTGTCCTCAATGGTGATGAGCCGCTCCTGCGCCGGGATCGCCGCGATCAAGGCCTTGGACAGAGTGGTCTTGCCGGAACCGGTCGCTCCGGAAATGAGAATATTGCGGCGGGTCCGTACCGCAAGCTCGAGAAACTCGCGCCAGGCGCCGGCTTCTTTTAGGGCAAGTAAGCGGTGCTCGTCAGGGCGGAGCTCATCCCCCGTGACACGGACCTCGTCGAACAGTTTTGCCTGCTGGAAGGCGTCAAGCGTCATGGTCAGGGTCGATGGCTTGCGGATTGTCAGGCTGATTGTCCCGGACGGGACAGCCGGGGGGATCACGATCTGACATCGCTCGTCGCCGATTAAACTGGTTGACACCACCGGATGCTCTGGACCGACGTCCTGACGGGTGTGACCGGCGGCGGCAGTTGCCAGATGCGAGAGGTAGGCATGCGTCAAAGCCGGCGCCTCATGCCGGGTCCAACCGCCCGGCCCTTCCACGAAGATCTCGCCCGGGCGGTTGACGACGATCTCGGTCAGGGTCTTGTCCGCAAGATATGGTGCCAGCGGCTCCAGATAGCGCTCTAGGACCAGGCGGCCACCGTCGCGTTCGCTCGATGCACCCGCGCTCATTTCGTCACCCCAGCCGGGGCCACGATGGTTCCAGGGATGGTGCGGTCGAGAATCTGGGTCCGGGTCTCAATTCGCCGAAGTTGGTAGACCGAGGAGAAATCGACATCGCGCGCGACAAAGATATTGACGAGCTCGCCCTGGTTCTTGTTCAGCGTCGGCGGGATGTTGATCGACTGCTCGACCGCAATAGCGGCGGCAGTGTTGGTGGCGCCCGCGGTGTTGTTGATTTGGATGGAGCCGTCCTGCAGCTGCTGACGACCGATCGACGAGGCATCGCTAACGATCGAGAGCAGGAGCGCCGAGCCGAACCGCTCAAAGAAGTGAGTGTCGATCTCGCCATCGAAGCCGGCGCGGCCCAGCGCATCAGTGGCCGGCGAGGCCAGTGCTGCAATCACGCCGGTCGGCGTCTTGGCGCTGGTCCACAGCACGAACAGGCGTTTTGAACCGCGCCGCACATTGCCGCGGTACTCGCCAACCACTTGCGTGCCCTTTTCCATCAGCACCACGTTGCCGGAGTCCGACATCACGTCGCGTATGACGACGCAGGAGACGAAGCCGGCCACGTCCGAGGACATTGCGGTCTCCAGCACGCACGGGATCGAGGTGCCTTGGGTGACCAGCAGATTGCGGTTGGGAAGCCGCGCGGCGCGCACGCCCTCGATCGGGGTAGGTTTCAGCTTGTCGGCAAGGTCGTTGCGCGGCTCGCCCCGGCCAAACTCGTAGGGGTCGGTCAGGACGCTTCCGGTGACGCTGTCGCGGGCGGGGCGCTCGGAAGAAATCGGCCGATTGTAAGCGAGTACCGGCGCGCGTCGCGCGCTCTCCAGGAGCTGGTCGGACGCAGGTGCCGCTGGGGCGGCTGCGACCGGTATCGCTATCGAGGCTGTGGTGATCGGTGCCGACGGCGGTTCCGGGGCGGGTTCAAAGGCCGCCGCCGGCCGGATCATCAGCTTGCGAGCGGAGTCGCTCACCGGCTTATCACTCCTCCAGGTGGTCCAGATGATCAGAAAGGCAAAAGCGGTCAGCGCCAGCGCGCCGAAGCCGCGCTTGAGCATCGCCGCTCGACCATTGTCCCCGCCTCCCACAGGGGTAATGCCGCGGTCGCCGGCAATCGTCTCATCGTGATGCTCGGTCATGTCGCGCCCGCCTATCGTGACTTCAGGGATGGAGGTGATTTCTTCGCCCGCCGCTCGATCGAGGGGCTGGTGGTATTGGTACCGGGGTTGATCCCCACCGCGTCGAATGCCTCGTTAAAAATGCAGAGCACGTTCTCGCCTTTGCGTAGCCGAAACTCTCGTGCTGTGGCATGGACGACCACGAGCTCGGCGCGGACATCCTTGGGCACCAGGCTTTCCGAGCCGTCTGAGTTGATCAGGTAGATCGCCGGAATTTCGCGGTTGCCCGCGAAGCGGAAAGTGGTCTCCTTGCCGTCATCGAACACGGCTTCCGGCTCGAGGTCGATCGATCCCTGGGCCGAAAACCGCCAGTTGCGCGCCCCATAGGCGTGATGCAAGTCGAAGGTCTGCTCGATCAGCGCGCCTTCCCGCTCGGCGCCACGCGCGGCCGCTTCCATGCGTCGGCGCTCAATCTCGTCACCGGGATAGGCGAAGCGCACAACGAAATAACTGTCCGCAAGCGTGGTCTCGGCGATCGACAGTTCGAACTGGTAAGAGCGCTTGCGGCCGTCGGGGCGGGTGGTCACAACCTGCAGATTGGTCGGCGGATGCTTTTCCCGCGGCTTGAGGAACAGGATCGAGCCTGCCGGGGCAACCTCCCATGCGACGGAGTCGCCGATCGCGACATGCGCGACCTCCTCGTCATCAGCAAACAAAATCTGGGTTGAAGCCCGGATGACGCCGTTGACCCGCACCACGTTGGCCGGATCGTAAGTGACCATGCGCACGCGCGCGTCGTGTTGACCAGGTGCCGGCTGCTGCAGCGCCAGCACCGGCCCCGGGAATGCCAGCGCAAAGATCATCAAAAGGACGGAACGTTTCATGGCACGACCTCCGGATCGGCGCGATATTCCGAAACTACAAAGCCGAGGGGGTTGATAAGACGATCGGCGGAGGACATGGGCGCGCTGGCATAGGAGAACGTCAGGGTCGAGACCCAATGGCTGATGCGGGTTTCCTCGCTCTTGCGGCTCTCCTTCATGAACCGCACGGATGCGACATTGTCGGCCAGGAGCGAGATCGCCTTGATGCGTACGGTGGCGACCCCGAAACGGCCTTGAACGACCTGCGGGCTTTCGGGATTGGAGCCGCGGTACCACGCGGCGAAACGGGCTTGCTCGCCCGCCCCGGACAGCAAGGAAATGGTTCGGAAGTTAGCTTCAGCCTCCGGATAGCTGTACCCTTCGCGCGCACGCACGTAGCGTCCGAGAAAATACTTGGTGACGGCTTCATCGTAGCGCGCCGGCGTCGATTTGAGCGCGGAGACCGTATCAACAATGCCGGTGGCATTATCGACCCGGATGACGAACGGCTCGACTGTCTTGAGTGGCGCAAGTGCCGCGACCGCACCGACCGAGGCGGCCGCCAATACACAGGCACCCGCGGCGATCACCCATGCCGTTCGGCGCGAACGATGGGCCGACAGCAACAGATCCTGTTCCCACCGGCGCGCGTTGTCGAAATAGGTCTTCAGATCATCCTGCCGGACCATCTCACGCCTCCTTGCCGCAGGCGCGGTAAGAGGCTGCAATGTCCAACCGAGAGCTCGAATTGGCGGTATGGCTGGATGGCGCTGACGGCCTGGTCTCGCCCTTGCGGATGATGGGTGCTGGCGCCGATGGCGAAATTGGCGGCTCGGGTGCCGCCAATGGCGTGCCGTTCTCCCAATCCCAAAGTGAACGATTGAGCGGTCGGCGCGTCAGACCATCACAGGACGGTGGCCCCTTTGACCAGTTCGCGCAGCCTCCAAGCTGCCATCCGATAACGCAAATGATGAATAGTCGACGCCACATCGTTCTGATGCCCCTGTCTTTCTTGTCGCCTGATGCCGGCGATCTTTGCTTACGCTGTCGTCGTGCCCTGGGATCGGACTCGCCGCATACTGCCGCCCTGCCGGCTGGCTCTGACTGCAGCAAGACCCCGGCTTGCCGACCAGCGTGCGCCGGCATAAGCGCCGCCGGCTGCGGCCGTGGCATTGGCAATCAGGGGACTTGTGACCAGCCGGCTTGCGAGCGATGCCCCACCCCCGGCAAGACCGCCTGCGATGATCGGCAATTGCAGCGCGATGTACCCGGACAGGCCGAGCACCGCGCTGATCGCAACTGCGGCCACGATCATGTCGCCGGCTGTGCCCGCATTGGCCGCGAACCTGTCGATGAAGCCGCTGACGGTGGTTAGCATCAGCCCGACCAGAGCGACCACCAGCACCAACAGAATGACGAAATTTGCGACCTGCCGAAGCCAGGCTTCCGTAAACGGCCGCGTGGCCTCGAACAGTCCGAGCGCAATGAAGATTGGGCCAAGCGCGATGACGACGCCGAGGCCGACCTTGGCATAGAGCAGGATGGCAAACTGCAAGAAAGAGGCAACCGCCACGAAGACCAGGAGAATGGCGGCAATCAGGGCAGGCGCAACATCGGTTATTCCCGCTTGATCGTAGATCTTGTTGGCGACGTCGATCCCTTTGGAGAGAAGCTGATCGAAAGGCGCTCCGGAATTGGTGTTCAGTCCGGATCCCGCCAGGGCATTGCTGATCTCTTTTGGCAACGAGTCAAAGAACAGGCCCGTGACGTATTGCTGGAACGCGCTCGAATTGGTCGCGAGCAGAACCACGACCACGATCCGCATCGCCCGCCAGGCGAACTCCATGATCGGCTCGGAAATCGCGCCTCGCATCACTGCAAAGCCGTAGAGGACGACGTAGAGCATCACGGCGACGCGCAGCGGACCATCGATGTACGACGCGAGATTCGACACCGACGTGGACACGAATGCCGTAATCGGTTGCTCAAATTCCTTCAGGAAGCTATCAAAGACATTTAGGGCCATCGCGGCGATCCTTACTTCAGGGCGTCTTTCATGTCTTGGACGGTGATCTTCTTGCGCGCTTCATTCGCGTTGACGCAATCGGGCGTGTTCCCACGTTCACCTGGGTTATCGCGGCACGCCTTGAGCTTTGCTTGAAGCTCGTCCCGATGCTCGAAAAACCAGCTGACGGTCTTCGTCTGCTGAATCCTGTCGGATTCGTTGCAGCCGGCGAGAGCAATGGCAACAGCGATCACCAGAACGGATGCTTTGATCGTCATTGCAGGGCCGCCTTCATTTCATCGACCAGTTGCCGCTGTTTTTCGCGCTCCCGCTGTCCGTTCATGTCCGTGCGGGCCTGCTGGATCATCGCGAGGCCCTGCATCCGGAGCACATCGTTCTGCAGCAGCGCCTGTTCGGCCTGCAGCCGGGCTGACAAATCAAGGGTCTCCTTGACGTCTGTCGCACTGCTGATGCGAGTTCTGAGTTCCTCCAGCGCATCGATACGCTGCGAGGCAGTGTCGTAGACCGCCTGGCCCATGGAGTGCTTGGCGCCGGTCTGCCGCGCGATCCGGTCGAGCTCGCTCTGGTAATACGAATTGCCGCTGTTACCGGCATATGCGCGGTTCTGCGACAGATAGTGGTCGATCGCGTCCGCGAAGTTGCCGCCGCCCCGCCCCGCGACGAGACGTTCGATCTCTGAGAACTGTTGGGGCAGCGTTTTCCGGAACTGCGGTGTGTTCAAGAGCGACCCGATCTCGTTGGCGTTGGTCCGCTTGTTGAAGCTGTCATAGAGCTGCTTGGCCTGGTTCAATTGATCCTGCGCCACTTTGAGCTGCGACGTCAGGGTATCGACCTGCTTCTTCAGTTCGGTCAGTTGCTCAAATTGCCGCGCGAAGACGTTGGGATCGAACACAATTTCGGCTGCTGCCGGAGACGCCATCAGAAGGGCCGCGACCGACGCGGAGGCAAACATCGCCGACATGCGCTGAACCATCATCGGACTTTCCTCCGCTCCGCGTGAAATACCGGCAGCCATTGCGCCGGATCGTCGCCGACCTTTGCGCGAATGCGATCGAGCAGTTCGACCGATTCCGTCCGTCCCGACAACACGGCGAGTGCGTCGTCGAAGCCGCTGAGATCAAGTTCGGCCACCACCGAGTTGTGGCCTTGCTTGACCAGGAACCGCCGGCTTTCGGGCGCGAGCTCCTCCTTGATCAGGCGGAATTCAGTGTCCGTCAGATGGAAGCCGTCGACATAGTCCGATCGCGTTCCCCGCGCGTTCGGCAGGAAGATCTGCGTCGGACATTGCTCGACAATGGTGTGTGCGATCGGCGAGGCGAGTGCATCCCGGGGCGACTGCGTGCCGAACACCATGACGCCATTCTGCTTGCGGATGGTTTTCAGTTTGTTGTTGGCGAGATCCCGAAATGCCTCGTCGCCGAGCGCCTTCCAGAACTCGTCGATGTCGATGATCAGACGCCGGCCGTCGATCAGCCGCTCCACGCGATGAAACAGATACATCATGAGCGGCGTGCGAACGGCCGGATGATCCAAGAGATCGGTCATGTCGAATCCGATGAACCGGGCCTCTATGGCGATGGCATCCTGCTCGCCGTCGAGCACCCAGCCGAAAGGCGCGCCCCGGCACCATCGCTCCAACCGGGCACCAATGCCTTCCCTATCCTGCTGGCCTAGAAAGGCCCGCAGCGCCCCGAACGAGCGTTCCGCTTGCCGCAGTTGACCAAGGGCTCGTAAGCCGGAATCGATCCGCTCCTCCTCGGTCACCGTCAGCGGCCGGTTTTCCGGCGTGACGAGTTTCCGGATCAGTGCGCCGAGAAACGACAGGTTCGATGGCGTCAGCTCCAGCGCCTTGAGCGGTGCGCAGCCGGTCGCAACGCCGTTGTGGAGCGTCAGATAGGTACCGCCGGCGGCGCGGACGAAAATCTCGGCGCCGCGGTCCTTGTCGAAGAAGACGTAAGTGGCGCCAAGCCGCTCGGCTTGCGACAGCAGGAAGTTCTGCACGACGGTCTTGCCTGACCCGGATGGGCCGCAGATGAAGGTGTTGCCGAGATCGCCGTGATGAAACGAGAAGTAGAACGGCGAGCCTGACGCGGTCTTGAGCATCGCAACAGCCGGCCCCCAATGGTTGTCGGCGGCCCTTCCGACGGGATAGGTGTGAAACGGGGAGAACGCCGCGAAATTGCGGGAGCTGATCGCCCCAGTTCGTGCCCGATATTTGAACAGACCTGGCAGCTGCGCCCAATAAGCCGCTTCAAGTCCAAGATCTTCGCGCGCGACCACGCTACCGGCATCGGCTAGTGCGCGCCGCGCCACGCTCATATACTCCTGTAGCTGGGAAAGCGTCTCCGCATAAATCAGCAGCGAGAGGTGATGATCGCCGAGCGCGAACCTATTGGATTCGAGATCGTCGAGCGCGTCAGCGAGTTCGTCGATTTGCGAGGCCGCCGGATCCTGAGCCGACACCAGCTGGTTCTGCTTGCGGGTCAGAACGGTCTTGGCGTCAGCCTTGGACAAGAACGCTAAGGATTGCGTGAGGATGATCTCGAAGGGCGCGGAAAGCAGCGCGTTCAACAGCCCAGGTCTGGTGGACGCTGGATATTCCTTGATCCCGAACATGCCAGCGAAGCGCGATCCGCCGGCACCCCGGATTTCGATGGCTTCGCGGCCAAAGATGACACGGTTTGAATAGAGCGCGGGGCCGATCGGCCCTTGCGGCAATGGGACCGGCAGCCACTCCCCGCTTGTGATGGCGTGGAGCAGTTCCATCGGTTCTGAAAAGACAACGCCCTTGCGCTCGACCAATCCAAGGGCGTGGGCACCGTATCGCTCCAGGGCCGCGACCATGTCGCGCCTGGCATCGTCGAGCCGCTTCAAGGCCTCGCTGTCGACTTCGGCGGATTGCGCAGCGCGTCGGCCAAGCTGCTTGAAGAACGCCGCGGCGGCGTCCGTGGTGGCACGGCCGGGATGCCAGACCAGCGTCAGATAGAGATCGTTGCTAAAGAGCGCTTCGTTACGAAGTCGATCGCGATATTGCGCGTCAAGCGCGGCTGCAAATGTCGATCGGAATGTACCGGCCGGATAATCGGACGTGCGGCGGCGCACCAGATGGGTCCATAGCGCCAGCCGCGGATCCGCCACGTTGCGCAGTGTGAGGTTCAGTTTGGCGTGCAGGTCGTTCAGATCCGCCGTTTCGGCGGTTTCGAACGAAGTGCCGTCAAGCCTGATCACCGTGAGCAGCGCTCGTGTCGTGAGACTGATCACCGTATCCGTGACATGCCGGCCGAATGGCAGGTACACGTCAGGCCCGATCTCTCGGGTCTTCAGCGCTGCGTTACGCATAGCCAAGGTCTCTTGTTCGATATCGCCGAACGAGCTTGAGCGGCGTGCAGGACGATCCGCCCCAAAATGACGCGTTGCGCGTGCGCCCTCGCGTCTCGATCCAGGCAAGCAGAATCCGGAACATGTTCGGGTCGTGGCGGCAGATGATGCGGCAAAGACCATGGATCGGAATCGCGATCAGGCCGTAGAGGATGCTGCCAGCCACCAGAAACAGGATGCAGGAGAACATCACATTGAGCGCCATGGCTTCCATGGTGACGCCGGCAATCATGGCCGGACGCGTGCAGGCCAAAAACAAGGTGTCCTCCGTGAGACGCGGGGCCTCGATCATCAATGACCCCCGGTCAAGGTCGAAACCACCTCGGAGGCGCCGAAGGTGATGGCGACACCGAGCACGACATAGGCGGCCTTGCGCAGATCGAGGTAACCGAACATCCAGGCGATGCCGACGATGATGACAGCCAGCGTCGCCAGCAGGCGGGCGACGTTGCCGGTCAGCATGTTGACGATGTTCTGCAGCACGCCTTCGATGTTCGCGGTCTGCGCAAACGCGGGCTCGACCAACGCGATGCTGAGAACGGCGCCCATGCAAAGGAGGGCAGCGGAGTGTTTAAGAGAAGTCATGGCACGGCTCCGAGTGGCACTGCAGCCGGACCCCAGCCCGGACCGCGGTTGAGTTGAGATCAAAAACGGCGATCCTCATCGTTCGTAAACAAAGGCTGACGTGCCTATTCCCGAGCGATAAACGTCCCAGGGCCGGCGCTCGCTGGTAGAGGCTGCGGGTGGATTGATCGCCGTATCGCCGGTGGGGCGATCGCGACCGGTGGAATTGATCGGCTCGATACGGAGCTCCGAGACTTGACCGGAAGCCTTCGGCGCGAAGCTCGCGACAACCTCGGCAATCGCCTGGTCGCGGTCTGCGCGTTTTATGCTCGCCGCTTGCAGTCGCGCATCGAACAATCTGCCAAGCCCGGCAATGTGCTGGCACGCATCGAACGTGGTACTGGCCGTCAGCCCGGCGTTTCGTGTTTCCTCAGCATCAAGTTGAGCGAGCCCCGTTCGGACCTGCTGGCGGGAGGCGATGGCCTCGGTCGCGAGCTGGATGGCTTCGTCACGATCGGTGGCCTGAATCGGAATCGGCTTGCGCCCGTCGATCGTGATGAGTAGCGGCTCGAACGAGCTAGCTTGCCGCACGATTGCCGTCAGTGGTTGAGCCATTGCGGTCGGAGCGCATCGTTCGACAAGAGCCGCGAATGCAGCAGGATCCATGTTGGGAGCCCTTTTTGTGAGGAGCTGAGACGTTCGACGCTAGGCTGCGATCGCCAGGTTCGACGGCGCGTCAATTGCTCGCCCTGAAATCTGCCCGGCCGCTCGGATCGCGCCGAGAGCCTCCTCGGTGATCGGCAACAATCCAGCGACGGCTTTGGTCGAGCCGATTTGGCGAGGCATGCCGAGGCGATCGAGCTGCCATCCGGCCCGGCGCAGGATGCGTTCCATGCGCAGGTCAGTGACTGTTGCGATGGCCTGAAGATTGTGCTGCTGCCCCCATTCGATCATGGCTGCAAACAGCAGGAACGTCGCTTTGCGCAGACCATTCTCTGCTGTTGTCGCCACACTTTTGGTGTCAACGCAAAAGCGCGAGCTCTCCCAAATTGTGGTCGCTTTCGGCGCCGGGTTGCCATCCAGCAACACCGGGAACGTATCCGCGAGCATGTTGCGCCCAGTGGTCGGCAGTAGGCGAACACAACCCACGACGTCGGTCTGCTCGAGTGCCAGCAGATATGTCGGCTTGAAGGTGTCGTACTGATCGATCTCCAATCCGTTGGAAACAGAGACCTCCCAGTCGAGCCGATCCTTGAACACGCGCCTTCGCAGGCGATGCATTCCCAGCGTTAGTTCGGAGTCGTGCAGGAGTGCCGCACGGCTACGCACAATGACCTTCATTCTTAACCTCAAACTTACGAATCACAGCTTCGAGATCAAGAAAGCAGGCGCGGTCGCGGCGTTGCGCTGTCAGTTCTGACAGGGCGTGTTTGGAATCGTTCTTGCCGCAAAGCTGCCGCAACGTCGCAATACACGGCTGCACGTGGAGCGCGAATCGTCAAACTGTTCGCGTTGTGGGAACTAAGAAGTGACTGAAGAGGCGCAATGAAAGATGTCAAAAGAGCATGCGATGAGTTTGTCGATTGTCTTCACTCGGCCCATACGGAAGATGATTTTCGGCGTGTCGCGGAGCGAGCCGCGCATGCATTGGGGTTCCGGTGGTTTGCCTATTTTGGCCAGCGAGCGAATGGCCCCAATCTGATCTCATCCTATCCAAAGAGTTGGACTAGCCACTATTTTCGGGAAGGATATGACAACATCGATCCCGTTCTCCAGAGCCCGCGAAACACAAGGCGGATGTTCCTGTGGGACGGACGCGAGGCGCGAAGTGCGAAGTCAGCGAAAGAGCGCCGTCTGTTTGACGATGCGCTCAGCTTCAAGATCAGGACCGGCCTGACGGTTCGCATTCCCTCAAGTCAAAACCAGTTCGCGGCGTTTACACTTGCGGTGGACGAGCGCTGCCTTGCACTCGATCGTTTCATCGAGACCGCGCACGACATGTTGGAAATGGTGGGTCTCAACTACCATGCACATGTGAGTGCCAGGATCGGACGCACCTCGGCAGCTGGCGGAATCGTCAGCCCACTGACGCAGCGCGAGCGGCAGTGTCTCGCCTGGACCTCTGATGGCAAGACGATGCGGGATATTGCGGAGCTTCTCGGTATTGGGCAGCGAGGCGTAAAGTTTCATTTGGACAACGCTAGGCAAAATCTTGCCGCATTGACCCTTCCACACGCTGTCGCTCTCGCGATTCGACAGGGATTGCTTCCGTGATGCGCAAAACGGCTGTCCGCTGGTAGGAAGTGCCAAGCTCACGATCCAGTCAGGATGGCGGTTGAGCGGTCGCACTCAAGACGCGGGATTCTCTGGTACATAACCACGGCGTCTTTTGCGGACGAGCCAAGCCTCGAGCGCTTCGACGGCTTGGACCCTCCCCGCAAACAGATCCATCCGCCGGCGGCCGCGCTGGCCGAGACGCCCCCATTCGCGCACCAACGCCGTATCTCCGAACAGAGTCGGTTCGATCGTGAGGACATAGAACCTGGCCATATTACAGGCCGGATCGCATCGTTGGAGAACGAGGTATGGGACCGTGAGTTCGGACATGCGTAAGAATCGCAACTGTCGAAACCGCCGTCCAATTAATTAATCGAATCGATCAGGCCTCTCGATTCAGAAGTTTAATACCGCTGATGAAAGAATTGAGGGTGCTCAGCCACCGGTCGCGGAAAATGTTTCGGCTGTTGTACGCCTCTGACTGAGAAGAAGGTGGGCGTCGCCCTGCGGGCCGGGCTGGAGGCTGCGCTGAAGCCCCGCGAGCGGGTCTTCTCCCTTACGGGCTGCCATCCCTGACGCGAGAAGGCCCGAGTCCCCGAACAGCCAGCTGCTGAGTCTATCGGAAACCGCGCGTATTCGCGTCGGACCTGAACCCTAAATGCAAGCCAAGCCTTTGGCCTTGGGGTCATTGACGGCAGCGGAACCTTCGCGGAGCAGCAGCCAGCCGGCCAAATCGACGTTCGCTCCAGACAAAACGACGGCGGCTGTCCTCGCAGTCAATCAGACCGATACTGTATCCGCGGGTCGAACCATGTGCATTTCGGCTCACACACTTCCGGTGAAGGACCAACCCCGCTCTCGAATGGGCTTTCCTTGGTTCTGGTGCGGCCTTCCACGATCAACCCGCAAGGGGTTCGCTACGCACGCGTGCGACCTCTTCGGCTTCGCCTGCGAGGTGACCGCAGCCGCCCCCGAACACGTCGGCGCCTGTCGAGCGGGGATGGTCCCCGCCGCAAGACGGGAGCCTTTCAATGTCGCACAATCTCACCCTCGCTCAGAACCACGCCTTCGATCTGGCGCGCACGCTGATGGTGCCGGTCATCCTTTTCAAGGCTGAGAGCGAATTCGGTGTGATGGTCTCCAGCGAATACGACGGCGACCAGGACGCCATCGTGCATGAATACGATCCTTGGTCCGCGGCTCATTGAGCCGGGTGACCGGCTGCCGCTGGCGCCAGGCCGCCTGCAAGGGAAGCTTCGCCGCGGGCGCGATCCGGTGATTGACGACTTGTTACCGCGCCCTTGCATCCGGCCGGCTTCGCGGCCGGTCGAGGGTGTCCCGCAAAGGGTCGGAACAAGCAAAAAGAACTGAGGAAAGGGTCGGGCCTCGCCTGGGCGAGCCCGGGCGTAGGTATATGGACAAAAGAGAAATCGAAGTGCTGCGCGAACAGGTCGGTTGCGCGGCCTTGCTCGAGCAGGATGGGTGGAAGGTCGATATCAAGCAGAGCACCCGCCGGGCGATCAAGTATCGCCGTGACCAGAGGATCGTCATCGTCATCCACGACGGTCGCGGCTGGTTCGATCCGCTCTCGACGGCAAAGGGGGACGTGTTTTCGCTCGCCCAACATCTTGGTGCCGTTGGATTCGCTGACGCGTGTGATCGCGTTTTCGGCGTCGTCGGCTTCGTGCCCAGCGCGCCCGCCTGGCGGCCGACCGCAAGGCCAAAACCGGTTGCCTCGATCGCGCAGCGTTGGCATCGTCGCTCCGAACCTCGGTCCGGCTCCGCGACTTGGCGCTACCTGGTCGACGAGCGGCATATCCCCGAACGGATCATCGTCGCTGCCATTGCCGAAGGAGGACTTCGCGAGGGCCCGCAAGGCAGCATGTGGGCGGCACACTGCGATTCGGTTGGCGTCATCACTGGCTGGGAGGAGCGTGGCCCGAGCTGGCGCGGGTTTGCGACGGGCGGTACGAAAGAGCTGTTCCGCCTGGGTTCCGCGGATTCCTTGCGCATCTGTGTGACGGAAGCCGCCGTCGATGCGATGAGCCTTGCCGCTCTCGAAGAACTGCGTGATGACACTCTGTATATCAGCACGGGCGGGGGATGGGCGCCGGCAACAGAGACGGCGGTCCGCGCTTTGGCCGGGCGCGCCAATGCCGTCATTGTCGCCGCGACCGATAACAATCGGCAGGGCGAAGTGTACGCCCGTCGGATTGAGGAGATCGCGGACGAAGCCGGCTCCCGTTTCCTGCGGTCGCAGCCGCGCACCGACGATTGGAACGAAGACCTCAGCGCCGCCCGAATCGGAGGTGGACAGGAAGGCACGGCATGGTCCCGTGCTGTATGTCGTCCGCGCGAAGGCGAACGAATATGAGGAATGAGAAAAAGCGAGGATCGCTGCCGCATGCCCGGCCGGCGCGTCAAGGGTGAAGCTTCGCCCGCGTGCCGCGGCCCTTGACCCACCGGACCGGAGAGGCGGCTGCCGAGGAGGTGTGACGAAGGACTGAAGTGATGAGGAGATCAGGCGGATCGCTCGCGCTTCAGCCCGGTCAGGCTGAAAAGGAGCCGCCGATGCACACCTCACTCACCATCCGCAAAGTCCTCGAAGGCGTCGCCACCCGCCCTGAGATGTACCGCATGTTCAACCGCCATCGCGGCGATCCGGCAATGGCCGAAGGCGACGCCCAGCATCTTTTTGCCGGCGAGTGGTTCGAGATCGCGGAATGCGAGCATGATTATATGCTCGAGATCCTGCCGCCGCTATGGATGCGCGCCGACATGTTCGCGATGCGCGAATTCATGACCGGCAGTGTCACCAGCGTGTTCTTCGCGCTCGCCATCGACGGCAGGCGGCGCTGGTTTCACGGCTATTGCAATCTGTCGGACCGGGCTTCGCCGGAGCGCATGAAGGCGGCGATCATCGAGCGCGAATCGCGGCCGGTCCGCGCCATGACGCGCGACGAGCGGCTCGAGCACATCTGGTCGAGCACGCATGATGACTATCGCGGCTATGCCGACGAACGCTGGCCCGCGCCCATGCGCGGTCGCCGCACCGTGCTCGTCTACGTCGGCCAGCGCGGCACCATCCTGAAGCTTCTGGACGACCTGACGGAGGCGGAGATCGCGGCCAAGCTGCCGGTGCAGCTGCGCCATCTGCCGGAGACGGTCGCGGCCTAGCCCCTTCCCTTCCCGACGTGGGACCAGCCCGGCCATGCGCCGGGCTTCGCATTTCCGCAGCCGGCCCTGGCCGGCTCTCCCGTCCATCCCGCAAAGCCGTGCCGTCCGTCGCAGCCCGCGCCGGCGAACGGCTGCGCGCGCCCAGCAGAAGGACATCTCCCAATGGCGCATGACGATCCCTTCACCCTCGATCTCTTCGGCGGCACCGCCCTTTCGTCGGGCCTCGGCCTTGGCGTCACCGCGTTCGGCCCCGATCCCGGCGGCCACGGCGATCATGATGACGATCCGCCGCCGTCGACGCCGGCCCCAGCAGGCCCGGCGGTCGCGTTATCGCAGCCCTCCCGGGCTGACTCCCGCAAACGCGGCGACAATTTCTACCTCGCCGGCGCGCGCGGCCTCGCAAGGGGCTGGAAGCAGCGCGCCCGCGACAATGTCGCGGCGGTCCGGCTCGCCGCCCAGATCGCGGCCGAGAAGCGGGCCGCGACTGTTGAGGAGCAGCGGCAACTGATCCGTTTCACCGGCTTCGGCGCCTCCGAGCTCGCCAACGGCGTCTTCCGCCGGTCGGGCGAAACCGAGTTCGCGAAGGGCTGGGACGCGATCGGCGCCGACCTGCAGGATGCGGTCGGTGATGCCGACTACGCCTCGCTTGCGCGCTGCACGCAGTACGCCCATTTCACGCCGGAGTTCATCGTGCGGGCGATCTGGGCGGCATTACTGCGGCTCGGCTGGCGCGGCGGACGTGTGCTCGAGCCTGGGATCGGCACTGGCCTGTTTCCGGCACTGATGCCCGAAGCGCTACGCCATGTCTCGCACGTCACTGGCATCGAGCTCGATCCCGTCACGGCGCGCATCGCGCGGCTGCTGCAGCCGCGGGCGCGGATTGTCACCGGCGATTTCGCGCGCACCGATCTGCCGGCGCGGTTCGACCTTGCGATCGGTAATCCGCCATTCTCCGATCGCACCGTCCGCTCGGACCGCGCGCTGCGCTCGCTCGGTCTGCGTCTCCACGATTACTTTATCGTTAAGGCGATCAAGCTGTTGAAGCCGGGCGGCCTCGTCGCCTTCGTCACCTCGCACGGCACGATGGATAAGTCGTATCGCTCGGCACGCGAGCTGATCGCTGAGCATGCCGATCTCCTCAGTGCGATCCGCCTGCCGGAAGGCAGCTTCCGCGCCGATGCCGGCACCGATGTCGTGGTCGACATTCTATTCCTCCGTCGGCGCAAGGACGGCGAGCCGGAGGGCGACCTGTCCTGGCTCGACCTGGAGGACGTGCGCCCGGCGACTGAGGACGAGGGCGCAATTCGCGTCAACCGCTGGTTTGCGCACCATCCTGGCCTTGTGCTCGGCGCGCACGCGCTGACCTCCGGTCCGTTCGGAGAAACCTACACCTGTCTTCCCAAGCCGGGCGAGGACCTCGCGACTGCCCTCGCCAAGGCGATCACCCTCCTTCCCGACGCCATCTATGACGGCGAACAGGAGGCGATCGACTCTGACGGCGAGGACGAGGCCGTGCCGGCGAAGCCGGACAGCTCCGCGAGCCTCACGGCGCGCGAGGGCAGCTATCTCCTCGATCACCGGCTTGGCCTGATGCAGATCCTCAATGGCGAGCCAGTCCCTGTTGCGGTGCGCAGGGGCCGCAGTGCCGAGGGTGTTCCGGAGAAGCATGTCCGGATCATCCAGAAGCTGATCCCGATCCGCGACGCGGTGCGCGAGGTGCTGAAATGCCAGGAGCTCGACCAACCGTGGAAGGATGCGCAGGTCCGCTTACGCATCGCCTGGTCGAACTTCGTCCGCGCCTTCGGCCCGATCAACACGACCGTCGTCTCGACAACGGAAGACCCGGAAACCGGCGAGGTCCGCGAGACCCATCGCCGGCCAAATCTCCAGCCTTTCCTTGATGATCCCGACTGCTGGCTGGTCGCGTCGATCGAGGACTACGACCTTGAGTCCGACACGGCGAGGCCGGGCCCGATCTTCACCGAGCGGGTGATCGCGCCGCCGGCGCCGCCGGTCATCACCAGCGCCGCCGACGCGCTGGCCGTGGTGCTCAACGAGCGCGGCCATGTTGATCCCGATCACATCGCCGAGCTCGTGCATCGCGATCGGGACGACGTGATCGCCGAGCTCGGCAGCGCCGTCTTCCGCGATCCGGCCGACGGCACCTGGCAGACCGCCGACGCCTATCTCTCAGGCGCCGTCCGATCGAAGCTCGCGGCGGCGGAGGCCGCGGCCGCGCTCGACCCCGAATATGAGCGCAATGTGGCGGCCCTGCGGGAGGTGCAACCCGCCGATCTCCGTCCCTCCGACATCACCGCGCGGCTCGGTGCACCGTGGATTCCCGCCGCCGACATCGTCGCCTTCGCCAAGGAGACGATAGGCGCGGAGATCAAGATCCACCACGTGCCGGAACTGGCATCGTGGACCGTGGAAGCCCGCCAGCTCGGCTGGATGGCCACCGGCACATCCGAATGGGGCACCGAGCGGCGGCACGCCGGCCAGCTACTCTCCGATGCGCTCAATTCCTCCGTGCCGCAGATCTTCGACACCATCTGGGATGGCGACAGCGAGCGCCGCGTCCTCAACGTCATCGATACCGAGGCGGCGAAGGAGAAGCTGCAAAAGATCAAGACCGCCTTCCAGAACTGGATCTGGTCCGATCCTGACAGGACCGATCGCCTGGCGCGGGTCTATAATGACCGTTTCAACAACATCGTGCCGCGCGCTTTCGACGGCTCGCACCTGAAGCTGCCGGGCGCCTCGGGCGCGTTCGTTCTCTACGGGCACCAGAAGCGCGGCATCTGGCGCATCATCGCTTCGGGCGCAACTTATCTCGCCCACGCCGTCGGCGCCGGCAAGACGATGACGATGGCCGCTGCGACAATGGAGCAGCGCCGTCTTGGGCTGATTGCCAAGGCCATGCTGGTCGTTCCCGGCCATTGCCTGGCGCAAGCCGCGCGTGAGTTCCTGGCGCTCTATCCGGGCGCCCGCATCCTCGTCGCCGACGAGACCAACTTCACCAAAGACAAGCGGCATCGCTTCCTGTCGCGCGCCGCGACCGCGACGTGGGACGCGATCATCATCACGCATTCGGCGTTTCGCTTCATTGGCGTGCCGTCCGTATTCGAGCAGCAGATGATCCAGGACGAGCTCGAGCTGTACGAGCAACTGCTCACCAAGGTCGAGAGCGACGACCGGGTCTCGCGCAAGCGGCTCGAGCGGCTGAAGGAGGGCCTGAAGGAACGGCTCGAAGCACTCGCCACGCGCAAGGACGATCTCCTCACCATGTCGGAGATCGGCATCGACCAGATCATCGTCGACGAGGCGCAGGAGTTCCGCAAGCTGTCCTTCGCCACCAACATGTCGACGCTGAAGGGCGTCGACCCCAACGGCTCGCAGCGCGCCTGGGACCTCTACGTAAAGTCCCGCTTCATCGCGACAAAGAACCCCGACCGGGCGCTGGTGCTCGCCTCCGGCACGCCGATCACCAACACGCTCGGCGAGATGTTCTCGGTGCAGCGCTATCTCGGCTACGCCGCGCTTCTGGATCGCGGGCTGCACGAGTTCGACGCCTGGGCCTCGACCTTCGGTGACGTCTCGACCGAGCTCGAGCTTCAGCCGTCCGGCAAGTACAAGCCGGTCACGCGCTTCGCGACCTTCGTCAACGTCCCCGAGCTGATCGCCATGTTCCGGTCCTTTGCCGACGTGGTGATGCCGGAGGACCTGCGGCAGCACGTGAAGGTCCCGGCAATCTCGACGGGCAAGCGGCAGATCCTGACGGCAAAGCCAACCCCCGCCTTCAGGCGCTATCAGTCCCTGCTCGACGCGCGGATCAAGGCCATTGAGATGCGCGATCGGCCGCCGGAGCCCGGTGACGACATTTTGCTCTCGGTCATCACCGACGGGCGGCATGCGGCAATCGATTTGCGTCTGGTCGATCCAGGTAGCGACAACGAGCCGGACAACAAGCTGAACCTGCTCGTCGCCAACGCCTTCCGTATCTGGAAGGAGACATCGGAAAACAGCTACGTGCGCGCCGACGGCAAGCCCTACGAGCTGCCGGGCGCCGCGCAGATGATCTTCTCCGATCTCGGCACCATCAACGTCGAGAAAACACGCGGCTTCTCGGCCTATCGCTGGATCAGAGACGAGCTCATCCGCCTCGGCGTGCCGGCCTCCGAGATCGCCTTCATGCAGGACTTTAAGAGGTCCGAGGCCAAGCAGCGCCTGTTCGGCGACGTGCGCGCCGGCAAGGTCCGCTTCCTGATCGGCTCCTCCGACACGATGGGAACTGGCGTCAACGCGCAGCTTCGGCTCAAGGCGCTCCATCACCTCGACGTCCCGTGGCTGCCGTCGCAGATCGCGCAGCGCGAGGGCCGGATCGAGCGTCAGGGCAATCAGCACGATGTCATCGACATCTTTGCCTATGCCACAGAGGGATCGCTCGACGCAAGCATGTGGCAGAACAATGAGCGCAAGGCCCGTTTCATCGCCGCGGCGCTCTCGGGCGACACCTCGATTCGCCGGCTCGAGGCCCTTGGCGAAGGCCAGGCCAACCAGTTCGCGGTGGCCAAGGCGATCGCCAGCGGCGATCAGCGGCTGATGCAGAAGGCCGGACTCGAAGCCGACATGGCCCGGCTGGAACGTCTCCGTGCAGCGCATATCGACGATCAGCACGCCGTCCGCCGGCAGATCCGCGACGCGGAGCGCGACATCGCGTTCTGCACGCGGCGAATCGCGGAGGTCGGCAAGGATATCGAGCGCCTTGTTCCAACCGTTGGCTTTGCCTTCGCCGCGAGCGTGTCCGGCACACGGTATGTCGAGCGCAAGGAGGCCGGCCGCGCGCTGATGAAGGAAATCCTGACCCTCGTGCGGTTGCAGCAGGAGGGCGAGATTGTGATCGCCACGATCGGCGGCTTCGACCTCGAATATTCCGGCGAACGCTTCGGCCGCGACGGTTATCGCTACACCACCGTGCTGCTACGCACCGGCGCGGGAGCCGAGATCGAGCTGCCCGTCACGGTCACGCCGCTCGGCGCGATCTCGCGACTGGAGCATGGGTTGGACGATTTCGAGGGCGAGCGGGAGCGCTATCGCCAACGTCTCGCCGATACACGCCGCAGGCTCGCCTCGTATCAGGCGCGCGAGGACGGCGACTTCGCCTTCGCCGCCGAGCTGGCTGAGAAGCGCCGGCAATTGGCCGTGGTGGAGAGGGCCCTTGCGACGGATGTGGAGGGGAGCGGCGAGAACGCCATCGCAGCGTGATGAGGAAGGAAAGCTCGCTCGCAGATCGGCCAAGCCGGCAACGCTGACGCTCAACCGCCGCCTGCGCGATCCCAGCCCGTCGTCCTTCGCAGGGCTGTTAGCCCTGCTTGTCCGGCCTGGCGGGGATGCTCGGCCGCAGTTGTGCCGGCCCGACCGCTCCGCGGGGCCGGGGGTGTCTTCGGGAAGAAGACGAAGAAGGGCCCGCAAGGCGCGGTCCACGAACCCGAACAGGCGAGATCCCATGCAACTCATCAAGATTGATCCGCGTGCGCTGAAGGAGAATCCGGACCGCATGCGCCAGTCGAAGTCGACACCGCAGGCCGACGCCCTGCTGCTGGCGACGATCAAGGCCGTCGGCATCGTCCAGCCGCCCGTCATCACGCCTGAGACTGGCGGCGGCAACGGCTATGTCATCAACGCCGGTCATCGCCGCGTGAAGCAGGCGATCGCGGCCGGCCTCGAGGAGATCGACGTCCTCGTCGACGAGGCGGCGAACGACAACGGCGCCATGCGCTCGATGATCGAGAACATCGCCCGCGAAGCGCTCTTAGGTTCTGTGTTCGAACTGTCCTGTTAGAGTCGTTTGGCTGTCATCGTGATGGTTCATATGCGTGGGGCATTTCGAGGAAGGCACACAGACGTCCGAGTCAAGCGTTCCCGCAGCGTAGCGAGGA
>NZ_JARVWW010000060.1 GCF_029846715.1 Bradyrhizobium nivariense | reverse complement strand
TCGCCAGCTCGACCGCTTGCCGCCATCCTGCCATGATGAAACTCCTCGTTCAGTCAATCCTAAACGAGGAATCCACAAACAAACGTCCCGTTCCATGACCGCCAAGTTCACGGAATCGGTCGTCTAGCCATGGACGACGATCCGCAGGTCGACGGCAAGTCGTACGTCATCGTGGACTGCCCGGCTTGCGGCAAGCTGCACTTGGTGAAGCGGGGCACCCGCAACCTGCTCGGACACGCGAGATAACGGAGGGCGACGGATGCTCGTTCCTCCTCGATCGCCGAGTGCGAAGGCGAAAAAACGACGGTCCGCACGCCGATTGAGCCGGGCTCCGTGCGGCGCGAAGGGTGTCTGACCGCCCGTCCCATCTAGATTTGAATGCCTAGGGTCCGAGTGCAAATTGTAGAGCCACCACGCACCCGCCGGCGAGGAGGCAGGACATGACTTCCAGGGTCCAGCCCGGTCTCGAACTCCCACCAGCCACGCGTCCGATGAATTCAATCGCCTTTCTCGAATCGAGCCTCATCAATCATCGTCGGGCGGAAGCCGCTCGAGATAGTTTATCCCGGTATATGTGAGCTTGTCGGCGTCGATCTCGCGCGTTTCACGACTCCGCTGCAGGTGCCGCTCGAGCAGACATCGGCGTCCGTCCGCTGGATCGACGTCATCATGCATGCTTAGATACAGCGTCCACGCCGTGTCGACTGCCCGCCTCAGGGTAGGGTCTTCCGCCATCGACAAGCCTCCAGCAAAGCTGGTCCGTATCGGGCGCCAACTCCTCCTCCTGGCCAATGTTTCCGGCTTTTCCCGACCGCCTCTTGAAATTCGAAGCTCATCGCGAGGACGCTAGGAACGTCGCGGCCTTCTGCCGGATTGGTTTGCGTTGGAGCCAGAACATGAACAGCCCGGATCATGATGCCTTGTTTCGCGCGGTCGTGGACGCTCGACGAGTTCTCAGCGAGGATCAGATGGGCTCTCTGGATCCCGTAGAGACCTTGCGACGGCTGCGGGCCGTGCTCGACGGCGACGAATTGGTCCACGCCCTGGATCGGTTGAACCGTCAACAGGTGTCTCGGCTCGAGCGCTGAGCCGCCTTACAGCGCGCTGAGATCGTCCGGCACCTCGCCGAACTTCCGGATTACCTTGGCGTCGCCGAAGTCCCCGCTCGACGGATCTCCCGTCCGGCTGAAGGCGACGGCGCCGACATGTCCTGGCTTTCGCGAGAGCGCCTCCGCTCGCATGACGGCGGCGTTGGCGCTCAGGCACTCCACCGCCTCGCCCGGCGCGACTCCGTCGTCGGCCATGACGAACGGCAGCGCCACGTAGTACGTGACGTCCATCGCTCTCACTCCTTGCGGTCGCGCTGCGCGATATGGCGACCGCGCGAATATCCCTTCGACACCGCCGCGGGCAGCTCGTCGGCCTCGGCCTCGAGAAAATCGATGGCGATCAACAGCGCCTTGACCGCCTCCCGAGCGTCTCCGCCGCAGGCCGCGATGGCCTGGTCGGCGGCGATCTCCAGGTCGCCGACGGACGTCGCGGAAGGGTCGGGTGCAGCGGGCATATCCGCATGTTCCCTTTTCGTTCACGTAGAGTCAAGCTCCAGGCGGCGGCTTCAGTGGCGTTGCCGCCGAGCAGGATGAAATTGCGCGATCACCGGGCGACGTGTCGGAACTGGCTCGCCTCGTTCGTCTTGAATCCAGGCCCCAACGGAGTTCTGCGTAACTATGGCCCCCCGAGCGAACTGGAAAGGGTTTCTGCGACTCTCGCTCGTTACCTGTCCGGTCGCGCTCTATCCGGCGACATCGGAGAGCGAGAAGATCTCGTTCAACCAGCTCAACCGGCAGACCGGCCACCGGATCAAGTACCTGAAGGTCGATAGCGATACGGGCGAGGAAGTGTCCAACGAGGACATCGTGAAGGGGTACGCGCTCGACAAGGAGACCTTCATCGAAGTGTCGAAGGAGGAGCTTGAGAACGTCGCGCTAGAATCCACGCGCACCATCGAAATCGACGAGTTCGTCGACCGCAGCGACATCGACCCGCGCTACCTGATCCGGCCCTACTACCTCCGCCCGGACGGCAAGGTCGGTCACGACGCCTTCGCGGTGATCCGTGAGACCATCCGCGAGATGGACAAGGTGGCGATCGGCCGCGTGGTGCTGACCAACCGCGAGCACATCATCGCGCTCGAGCCGATGGACAAGGGCCTGGTCGGCACGCTGCTGCGCTACCCCTACGAAGTGCGGGATCCGCAGGAATATTTCGATGAGATCCAGGACGTGAAGGTCACCAAGGACATGCTGGATCTCGCCAAGCACATCGTGAACCAGAAGTCGGGATCGTTCGAGCCCGAGAAGTTCGAGGATCACTACGAAACCGCCCTGATCGAGCTCATCAATCAGAAGCGCAGCGGCAAGCCGATCACCCGGAAGGAGAGGCCCGCTGCAGGCAACGTCGTCGACTTGATGGAGGCGCTGCGCCGGAGCGTCGGCGGCGGGGCGGGCGAGACCAAGGCTCCGAAGAAATCGGGCAAGAAGCCGCGCAAGGCGGCGGCCGGCCAGAAGGAAATGCTGATGCCGATCAGCGGCAAGAAGCCGGCGAAAGAGCCGGCCGCGAAGAAGCCGGTAGCCAGGTCGCAGCGGAAGTCGGCCTGAAGCCAGAGTAGGAGAGCCGCATGGACATGAGAGAAGCTTCGGCAATGACGGAGGCGTCCGGGCTTGTAAACGATCCGGACGGCGTCCAGCAGGTCTCCGGTGTCAGCTCCGGCGCCGCGGGGCAAGCAGACAGGAGGTCTTGGCCGCTCCATTCGCCTCCGTCGGACGGCGCGACGCGCTGGGCCGACCAGTTGCGCAAGGTGGCCGTGAGGGCCCCGTTGCAGTCGCTCTTCGTCGCGTTCCTGCTCGGCGTATGGGTCGCGCGCCGGCGCTAGGACGGTCCCCGAGCCCGCACGCTTCATGGCTAGGAAGCTCAAGACGTTTCAGACCTCGCTGGGCTTCTACGATCTCGCGATCGCGGCGCCCTCGATGAAGGCGGCGCTGGAGGCTTGGGGCGCCGGCAGCAATCTCTCCACCAGGGCGTCGCCAAGGAAACGGACGAGGCCGACGTGGTCGCCGCGACGATGTCGAAACCGGGCGTGGTCCTCAAGCGCCCGGCGGGCTCGAGCGGGCGCTTCGCCGAGCACTCGGAACTGCCCTCTGGTTTGGACGACGCAGAGTTTCGCCATGGACGCGCGAAGAGACCTCCCAAACCGAAGAAGCGAGCGTCTCCGAAGATCGGCGAAGCGGAGGCCCGCAAGGCCGCCCAGGAGTTCGAGAAGGAGGAGAGGCGGCGGGAAGCTGAGTGCCGGCGGGAAGAAGCCGCTCAGGCCAAGCAGCGCGAGAAACGCGAGAGGGCGGTTGCCCTGGCGCAGGCCGCGCTGGACAAGGGCGAAGGCGAGCACGATGAGAAGGTCGCCGCGCTGGAGGCCGAGCGCGAGGCGGTCGACGGACGGCTTCAGACCGAAGAAGCGCGCTGGGAGAGAGAAAGTGAAAAACTGAAAGCAGCTTTGCGCCGAGCCCGCGAATAGCAGGCGACTTCATTCCGCTGCGGGCCGCGACCTAGGCGTTAGGCAACGATCCTCGAGAACTTGGCCATCCGGCGGAGGAATTGCAAAAGAAGATGTGTTGTCGCCGGCGATGATGCGTGCAGCGCGAGGTCTCCTTGGCTTGGACCAAGCAGAAGTGGCTCAGCTTGCGGGGCTGAAGCAGAACACGATTTCGAGACTGGAAGGCGAAGACGAATTCTATATCAAGAATAAGCGCAGGCGTGACGCCCTCGAGGCTATACGGGACGCATTCGAACGAAAAGGAATCGAGTTCATGTTCCCGACTGCGACCTCGGGCGAAGGGGTCCGAAAAAAAAGTCCTGATTAAAGTTCGTTGCGGCCATCGTGGTCGAGAACAAATTACCAAAAGTAGGTCTGCGCGCCGCAACGCAGGTTCCTCCGCTGCGGCGGCCGGCTGACCGTGCCAAGCGAACGCCGCGAACGTCTTCCCGAAGTGAGATCTCAGCACAAGAAAGAAGCCGCCAGGTGAGCCCAGCGGCTTGGGTAGTCCCGGACTGTCATGTGCCTCCCAGCCCCCAGCGTACCGCCGTTACCTTGTTTGCGGCCATGCCGGTCCGGTCTACAGATCAACGCGTTTAGATTCGGCCATCAGGCGATCGGCTTGTGCACCGGGTCCTACAGAGCCGGCAACGCGCGGAAGGAGGAGGACGAGAGCCGAACCCGCGCGGCATCGCCAGCCGCGACCGCTCCGCCGGCTCGCACCACGCCTAGCACCCCGCATTTGAATGGAGGGCCGGTTTCCGCCGACGACAGCACCTATCGTTTTAGGCCGGCCTGGAAGCGGTCAATGAGGACGCAGGGCGTCCGGAGACCGGTCAGCTCTATGATCGCCGCGGGTCCGAGCTCGATGATCGTCCCGAACGGCATCCGCTCGAGGTCCAGGCCGGCAGTCGTGATGTTCTCACCCAGGTCACCCGCTGCGACCTCGAAGCCGGCTTCAAGGAGGGACGCGAAGAGCTCGGATGGGATCAGGTGGACCTGTCGGAGATTGGATAAGCGGGGCTGGCGACGGGCGAGATAGCGGTGCCGGACGAACGCGCCGGCGTGCGCGTCGCCTTCGACGCCATGGCCTTCCACCAGCACGATGTGATCCTGTGGAGGTTTGCTGAAGTGGTGACCGCGATCGGCGGCGACCGCGACAACAGTTCCCTCCAGCCAGAGATCGCGCGCCGGCGCCATCAGGCCGCCCGGGCGAGCGAGCGCCGCTTCTGGCGAAGGTAACGCATGATCTCCGGAAGCGTCATAGCGTTCAGGACCCTGTCCGGCGGCACACCGCCCTTGCGAGCCATCTCGACGCCCCAGTGCATGTGATCGAGCTCGGGGATTGAGTGGGCGTCCGGATTGATGCTCATCATGCAACCGAAGTCGAGGGCCGCCTGGTGCCAGCGCCAATCGAGGTCGAGACGCCATGGATGGGCGTTAATCTCGACCGCAACGTCGTGCTTAGCGCAGGCCCGCAGCACCTTTTCGACGTCGATTTCATAGCCTGGCCGCCGCTGAAGCTGCCGCCCGGTCATGTGACCGATGATTGTGGTGTGAGGATCGGAGATGGCCCGAAGCAGGCGCTGCGTCTGCGCCTTGCGGTCCAGTTTGAAGCGGCCGTGGATGCTCGCGACCACGAAGTCGAAGCGCTGCAGCACGTCGTCCGCATAGTCCAGCGAGCCGTCGGCCAGAATGTCGGACTCGATGCCTTTGAGGATCCGGAAATCCTTGCCGAAGCGCCTGTTCAGTCGGTCGGCTTCGCGGTGCTGCTGAGTGATCTCCTCCACGGAAAGACCGCCGGCGTAATGGGCGGACTTGGAATGATCGGCGACGCCGAAATACTCGAAGCCCCGTTGGCGCGTCGCCTTGGCCATGGTCTCCAATGTCTCGGTCCCGTCCGACGCGTCGGTGTGGCAGTGAAGGATTCCTCGCAGGTCCTGGTCGGTGACGAGCTTCGGCAACTTGCCCTTCAGAGCCAGTGCAACCTCGCGGCGACCCTCCCGGAGTTCGGGATCGATGAAGGGCAGGCCGAGAGCGCGGTAGATGTCGACCTCGTCGCCGCCGATCAGAGTTCGGCCCTTATGCAAGCCGTCGGCTTCCAAGCGCATTCCTTTCTCAGCGGCCATCGCTTGGAGTTGCTTGATGTGAGCGGCGGAGCCAGTGGCGAAGAGAAGGGCGGCGCCGAAGTGTTTCCGATCGGACAAGCGTATCTGGAGTCCATCCGTCGCTGGAAGCTCGGACGACTTGCAGACCTTGGGAGCTTCCGCAACGATCGAGAGGCCGCCGACGAGCTCGCAGCCTCGGCGGAAGTCACCAGCGATCGTCACGCGCTTAAGCTCGGGTTGTGACCTGCGGATCGAATCCTTTGCATGGGCGAGCAGGGCGGCGGCACGATGCAGGTGGAGGCGACCTTCTCCGCTTTTCGCAAGGGCCAGGTTCTGCAGGATCTTGGTCTGCAGCGACGCGCCGAGCCCTTTGGCCGTCTTGATGCGGTCGTCCTTGGCCGCGGCCTCCAACTCCGCGAGCGAGGCGATGCCGAGGTCCTTGTAGAGGCGCAGCACTTTGTCCCGCCGGAGGCCGGGCACTGCAAGCATCTCGAGCACACCCTCAGGAATCTCCTTCCGCAGCTTTTCGAGGCTCGGATGAGTGCCGGTCTTGTGGAGCTTGGTGATGATGTCGGCGATCGCCTCGCCGACGCCGGGGATCTCCGTGAGCCGGTCCTCGGCGACGAGCACACCGAGAGGGACCGCAAGGGCCGCCAGGCTGTCCGCGGCCCGAGAATAGGCTTTTGCCCGGTAGGGGTTGCCGCCACGCAACGCTGTCCGCTGCGCGTATTCTCGCAGGAGACTTGCTACGGTGCGAACATCGACAGAGGCCACTCAACGAGCCTCCTGTCCCGCGCTATGCGGCTTCGACGCAGCAAAGCGACTTTGAGCGGGCGGGTCGGGCCGACTATCCAGAGATCTCTCGAGCTTCTGCGCTGCCCAGAAGTCCTCTAGGTGCTGCGTGTTTGGGCCATAAGCCGCCTCTTTCTTGAGGAGATTATAAATTCGACCGACCACCAGCTGCAGATGCTTCATACTGCCCTGCTGCATCGATCTGGCCTTGCAAAGCGCTCGGACAGCGTACGCCCGGAAGTAGTCGAAAGCGTCTGACATGATGTCGATAACGCCCACTTTCGCCTATAGTTCAGTTGCCGACGTCCGCCGTGCGGGCAAATGTCGACTCGCCTGGTCAAAGGTCCTCGCGCAGCCCCTTGAAGAACGGGTGCCGCACCTTCCCCTCGGCGGTAACCGGTATGAGCTCCCACGTCTGCGGCGATCAGGGGGCGCGTGCGTAGCGGATCGGCATCCAGTATTGGCGCGTGGCCTCGACAGCTGCTGGAATATCGGCGTTACGGAGAAAGTGGCCGGTCTCGGGGTCCCTCGGTGGCAGTCCGAGCAGTGGATGGCCCTGATCGTCGCGACAGTGCAGCAGGATGGGCAGAACCAGGCCGTGATTGACGTTGCCGGCGTCCAGCAACGGCGCCCACGCCGGCAGCCTGAGCCGCATCGCGGCGTAGAATCCCTGACACCAGGGTCGCGGATCGACGTCGCCATTGGGTTTGCGCCGGTGCATCGGCTCGAACTGGTCGGGCGCGGTCGTAAGGACGTTGCTGATGTCGTTATGGCGCAGCGCGACGGCGGAGAGCGCCGCGAACTCCGGGGTGTCGCCGTGGTTGAAAGCATCGGCATCGATGGCGAGCAGCGGACAGATCCAGTCGAGCGGACTCATCGACACCGGTCCGGCCACGATCGCGGCGACATAACCGTCGAGCATGGGGATGCTGGTGGCGGCAGGATGCCGATCGACGCGAGCCTGCAGCCACCGATCGAGCTCCGCAAGGGGCATCGCGGCGGCCGCCATCGACGACGAAGCCTTGTGACGACGCGGGCTCATGCGGCGACCTGTGCGGTGCGCTGGTGCGCCGCCTTCCAGTTCCAGGCGAGCAGTTCGTGCAGCTGATGGCTCTTGGTTCGCCCGGACACGATGCGCTCCAGCACGTCGGCGAGGTAGGCCTGCGGATCGAGCTCATGGAGCTTTGCCGTGTTCACGATCGACGCCAGGATTGCCCAGCTCTCGGCGCCGCCCTCGCTGCCGCTGAATAACGAGTTGCGTCTTCCCATGGCAATCGGGCGCATTGAACGCTCGACCGTATTGCTGTCGACCTCGACGCGGCCGTCGCGGAGGAACAGCGTCA
This sequence comes from Bradyrhizobium nivariense, assembly GCF_029846715.1. GTDB lineage: Bacteria > Pseudomonadota > Alphaproteobacteria > Rhizobiales > Xanthobacteraceae > Bradyrhizobium. Next base: position 20,805 of record NZ_JARVWW010000060.1, on the reverse strand, counting down.
GCCCGTTCCAGTGATTGAGCGCGTAGTTGATGGCCTCCGCCAGCTTCGACTGGGAGAAGAGCTGGTCGACAATCGCGGTCAGTCGCGCCTTGAGCGCCGCCATCAACGATGCGCTCCTGGTGCAGCGGACGGCCAGCCGCTGCTCGGCAGTGCTGCCGCGGATCTTCGCCTCGATGGCATAGACCGCCTGCAGGCGTTCGATCACCTCGCGCGCGAACGGCGACTGGGTCGTTTTGAACACCTCGACGAATTTGCGTCGAGCATGGGCGAGACAAAAAGCGAGCTGGATCGCGCCGCCATGATCGCGGGCGAGCGCCTTGTAGGCAGCATAACCATCCACCTGCAGAATGCCGGAAAAGCCCTTCAGTTGTCCGGCGATCTCCTCGGTGCCGCGGCCGTTGGCGAACACGTAGGCAACCGCCGGCGGCGAGGGCCCGCCCCATGGTCGGTCATCCATGGCATGCGCCCAGAACTGGCAGATGCGGGTGCGATGTCGTCCGGGGTCGAGCACTGGCATCGGCGTCTCGTCGCAGAACACGCGCGGCGCGCTCTGGATCGTCCGCAGCTGAAGCTCATAGAGGCTCCTGAGCCACCAGGCCGCACGCTTCACCCAGCCGGCCAGCGTCGCCCGGTCGAGATGGATGCCCTGGCCGGCCAGAATCTGCACCTGCCGATACAGCGGCAGATACCAGGCGAACTTCGAGACCACCACGTGGCTCACGAGTGCGGTCGAAGCCATGCCGCTCTCGATCAGGCGCGGCGGCACCTTCGCTTGGACCACACCATCGGTGCAGCTGCGGCAGCCATATTTGGGTCGGATCGTGCGCAGCACCCGCAGGATCGCCGGGATGATGTCCAGCACCTCGCTGACGTCCTCGCCGATCTTGTGGAGCTGACCCTGGCAGCACGGGCAGGCCGTCGCCTCCGGCTCCTGCACCTGCTCGCAGCGCGGCAGGTGCTTTGGGAGTGCGCCGATGTTGCGGCGCGCCTTCTTGCGCACCTTGCCGGGCGGCTTCGCCGCAGGCGCATCGTCGTTGGCCTGCACAGGCAACGTGGCGTCGGTCTCGAGATCGCCCAGCTCAAGCGCGAGTTGCTCGTCCACGAGCACCGCAAGTCGCTCCGAGCGCTTCCCGAAGATCATCTCCTTGAGTGTCTGCATCGCCACACGCAGCTTCTCGTTCTCGGCGTCAAGCGCGAGCACCATCTCGGTCAGAGCTGACGGATCGGTCGGGAGAGCGTCGGGGCGAATCGCCATGCTCAGACGATACATCCGCGCGCCACAGGCTCCAGCGAAATCCCCACCTCTCAGCCGACAACGGCCGGCTGCTTCACAGGCTTGGGTGAGACACGCGTCCACTCAAGCCCGTCGATCAGCATCGCGAGCTGCGTCGCGCTCAGATGCACCACGCCGTCGCGGATCGGCGGCCAGGTGAAGCGTCCCTCGTGCAACCACTTCGTCACCAGGACCATGCCGCTGCCGTCCCACGCCAGAAGCTTCACTCTGTCCATGCGCTTGCTGCGGAACACGAAGACGTCGCCGCAATACGGGTTCGCATGCAACCCTTCGCTCACCAACGCCGACAGCGTGTGCACCGACTTGCGGAAATCGACCGGCTGTGTCGCTAACACCACCTTGAGGTCGGATCGTAACGCAATCACCGGTCGCCTCGGAGCGCCGCCAGCACCGTCGAAAGCGTCGCCAGCTCCACTCCCGGCTCGACCCGAATGCGCGCCCCGCTCATCTCGATCTCGATGACCCCGGAGAGCTTGGTGACCGGCGCAGCGATCTCCAACGACCTCGTCTGTACCGGCGAAACACGCGCGGGCTCGCCAGCCGTGTCGCCTCCGCTCTCCGCCTCGACGTGGATCGGCACGAAGCTCGGCGCCTTCCCGGCCACCGCCGCCGCAACCTGGCGTCGCCACACCGTGAGCAGCCCGCGGGCAACGCCGTTGCGGCGCGCCACCTCGGAAATGTTGACATCAGCCTCAAAGCTCTCCGCCACGATCCGGGCCTTCTCCTCGCCCGTCCATCGTCGGCGCCCGCGGTGCCCGGTGATCACCTCAATGCGACGATACGAGTCGCCTTCCTGCCTGGCATCAAGCATGGCATTTGCCATCGTTGCACCTCCACCGATCAGCTCATGCCAGGCTGTATCGCAGGCGAACCTCGCGACGGCGAGGTGGGCCCCTCTTGCCGGTTACCCTCGGCGGACCTGGCCCGATAATCGATCTCGGCGAGTAGCTTCGGCTCGACCCAGATGCCCTTGTGAGCGATCCGCTTCGAGTAGGGCTGCGTTTTCCGGATCAGCGGCTTTCAGCCGCTTCTGCAAGTCGGCGGCGGAGACCTTGTCAACGCGTGGTCGACCTTGCCTGCGTAGACGAGCTCCTCGCCCTTTCGCCGGCCGAGGTAGATCCCGTCCCATTTGCCTTCATCCAGCGCGAAGCCAGCGATGGTCAGGGTCTCCCGCTGTGCGCAGGTCTTCTTGACCCAGTTGTTGCCCCGGCCGCTGGCGTACACGCTGTCGCGGACCTTGAGGTCAAGCGACCTCGAGGCGACTAATCTGTGGAAATACAGTGAACCGAAAGGAGCCAATGTAAGGCGAATGTCGGCCTGATGCTGGCGGTGAAGCGCTTCCAGCATGGTCCGCGAGGTGGCGTCCAAACCAGCGCTACGCTGTCCGTAGCAGCGCTGGCGATCTTCGCCGAATGCAGGAGTGGATGGCACTTGCCGCCGGCGCTTGGATCGCCTGTCTCCCTGGGTGCTGCTCAGGTCAGCCGGCTGATCGCCCTTGAGAATCCGACCCGTATAGACACCACCCAGACGGAAAGAATCGCTACTGCTTGCCCGGCTGTTCAATAGCGACATCCAGGCTCGTCGCTAGAGGTAGAGCTTTGGTCGCATTCACGATCATTTCCTGCTGTCTTTCACAAAGCGGACAAAGAGCGCGAACCCTGAACTGTGCCCATCAATCCGGGCATTTGCGAAATCGACAAACGCTATCAACCTCGCGACTCCGACTGGACTGGCGCTCCAATAGGGAATTGCTCCTTCTCCATCGTCAGTTAAGTCGGGGAACACGCGACGATCGATAGCGGGATTTCCGCAACCGGTGTCGATAAGAGTGGCAAGTTCTCGAGCGTTCGGGAGCCGCCAGCCGTCGCCGAGCGCTGCCGCGCTGACCTTTGCTTCGGATATACTCATCGCTTGCGGTTGCCCCTGACAACCTCCATGGCTCCACTGAGCACCGACGGTGCAGCGCTGCCAAGTCAATCCAGTCTGCCGGTCCACCGCATAGGCGCTTTCAACTTTGAAGCGTCCCTTCACGCAAGCCGCGTTCGCTGTGCTCGCCAGAACAAGGAAGGACAATTGGCCCACTATCCAAATCGCGCGCGTAGCGGCGACTGCTCTCTCTCCGGCACAACGCAATTTCAAGCGTGCTCCCGTTTCGACAAACCCTTCCATGAAAGCTGCCCTTTGTCTCAGTAGCGCCGAGGGGTAGGTAGAGGACGCAAGGCGGCGCGAGGATGGCAAGCCCTGTCCATTCGCGGTATGTTGCCCAGTGTAGCTCTTCTATAGGCTCATCTATCGACCGACCCCAAGCTATCCCACGCAAAATCACGCAAGAGATCGCATGATGGCCGCCCCTACCATGGCCAGAGTCGCATTGCGGTGTTCGCCATCGACTGAACTGCCGGTCAGATAGACCGAGACAAACACCGGCGGCTGGTCGGGAGAAGGCCACAGGACAGCGACATCATTTGTTGTGCCCCTTTCTCCGGCGCCAGTCTTATCGCCGATCCGCCAATTTCGCGGCAACCCGGCTCGAAGCCTCTTATCGCCCGTTTTATTGCCGACGAGCCATCCAGTCAGGCGGTCCTTCGAAACCGGGGTCAATGCACTCCCCGCAACGAGCCTACGAATATTGGACAACATAGCGGCAGGCGAGGTCGTATCGCGCAGATCTCCCGGTATGGATTCGTTCAGATCGGGCTCAATGCGATCCAAGCGGGTAACGGTGTCGCCCAGAGAGCGGGCATAAGCCGTCAAGCCATCCGGTCCACCAAGGGTCGACAGCAACAAATTTCCGGCGGTATCGTCGCTGAAGGTCATGGCCGCCTGGCATATCTCCGCGAGGGTCATGCCATCTCCGCCGGCGCGGTTCTTGGTCACGGGAGAGTCCACCACGACCTCGGTCGATTCGAACTTTATGCGGCGGTCCAGTTGATCATTGCCCTTGTCAACGCGGGTCAAGACCGCAGCGACTGCCAAAAGCTTGAACGTACTGCACATCGGGAACCGCTCTTCAGAGCGGTATCCCCCCTGCCTGGTGCTCTGTGTGTCAACGATGGCGACGCCAAGCCTGCCACCTCGCTCCTTCTCGAGCTTCTCCAGATTGCCAGCCAGTTCGTCCGACCATGCCCCACTTCGTTGCGCGAAGACCTTTGTCCCGTCCAAGAGCCATCCGCCAGCAGTCGCCAAGGCAGCATTGGTAAATAGCCGGCGGTTGAGCATCTTATTCTCCTTCAATTTGGAAGACTTTCTCTGTCCATAACCCTCAGTATTGACAAGCGATCAAAAGTCAGGTGAGCCATTAGTTATATTTGGGTCTTGACGATATGTTCGGTTCACATCTCCCGTTTGGCGCCTTGCACGCTTTTGAAGCTTCTGCGCGCCATCTGAGCTTTACGCGCGCCGGCCTGGAGCTTCGCGTCACGCAGGCGGCCGTCAGCCATCAGGTGAAATCCCTGGAAGAAATCCTGGGGGTTAAATTATTTCGGCGTTTGCCGCGCGGACTGGCGCTCACCGACGAAGGCCTCGCATTGGTACCAGTTCTGACCGAAACCTTCGGCCGAATTCGCGCCACGCTCGACCAATTCGCGAATGGCCAGTTCCGCGAAGTCGTGACCGTGGGGGCCGTAGGGACGTTCGCCACCAGGTGGCTGCTGCCAAGACTGCCCTCGTTCTACAACGCGCATCCGAAGGTCGACTTGCGCGTCCTTACGAACAACAACCGCGTCGACATAGCGGGAGAAGGCCTCGATTTCGCCGTTCGCTTTGGCGACGGCACATGGCAGGCTACCTTCGCGATCGAACTGATGTCCGCGCCTCAATCTCCGCTCTGCGCGCCCGAGATTGCAACGCGGTTGCTGCAGCCCGAAGATCTTTACCGGGAGGTGCTCCTGCGATCGTATCGAATCGACGAATGGGAACGCTGGTTCGCGGCCATCGGAAGGGACTGTCCGCGAGCGCGAGGCATCGTCTTCGATTCCTCCGTCAGCATTGCTGAAGCGGCCGCGTACGGCGCTGGAGTCGCGCTGCTGCCGCTTCCGATGTTCACGCGCGAACTCGACAAGGGTACCCTCGTTCGACCTTTCGAATACGAAATCGTGCTGGGCAGCTATTGGCTCACGAGGTTGAAGTCGAGACGTCCAACGTCGGCAATGCTTGCGTTCCAAGAATGGTTGATGGCCAACGTCGCTTGTCAAGATACACGGGCGGCGATGCCAACTACCGCATTATGACTGGTTGGGATTACGAGGTGCATCTAACGCAAGCGGGAGATGGCCCATGGCGGGTGCCGGAAGCCACAATCCGTTTGGCGTTTTCATTCGTACGCCCAACGTTGAAGTCATTGCGGCAAGGGTGGACGACTTGATTATTCGTCCCGGTGGAGTGCTGCATCATCGAGAGTGGGGCCTCTATGAGGTTGGCATATTAGGGCCTGACGGAATGCTCGTCCGCATCGGCTGGCCTTTCGGCTGATGAAGACTAATTAAGCCCGCCGAAGCCTGCTTAGGGTCATTCGCGACAGGTTCGAGCCTGGCAGTAAGTCCGACTATGTGTTGTTGCGCCGAAAGCGGAAGTAAGTTCAGTGCGTTAGCGAAATAGCGGCGGGCCATTGCCGGTTGAAAGCGTCGGTCAGGACGTGATTCAAGCTCCGAAACCGGAGCCTCGAATCATGCGCTACGAACTCAGTGACTATGAATGGACCGCCATCAAACCGATGCTGCCGAACAAATCTCGCGGCGTTCCGCGCGTAAACGACCGGCGCGTGCTCAACGGTATCTTTTGGGTCTTACGCTCAGGCGCTCCGTGGCGCGATCTGCCGGAAACCTACGGTCCTCGTACCACTACTATAATCGCTTCGTTCGTTGGCGGCGAGCTGGCGTCTGGGACCGGATCATGGATGCAATGGCCACCGGTCACGACGCGGCCGTGCAGATGATCGATACCTCCGTCGTGCGCGTGCACCAGCACGGAGCCTGCATCGCGGACAACAATCAGCAAGATATGGGTCGCTCGCGTGGTGGCCTGACCAGCAATTCACGCGGTAGTGGACACCAACGGCCTGCCGGTCCATCTCGCGCTCACGCCCGGTGAAGCGCATGACAATCGGCTGTGTTCGGTTCTGCTTAGCGCGTTGCTCCCACAAACAATGTTGCTCGCGGATCGTAGATACGACGCAAACTGGATCAGGGAGCTTGCCCGACAGCAAGGAGCTTGGGCTAACATTCCGCCGAAACGAAATCGGAAAGACCCAATCTGCTTTAGTCCCTATCTGTATCGCGCGCGCAACCTGATCGAACGGTTCTTCAACAAGATCAAGCAATGTCGTCGTGTCGCAACCCGGTACGACAAACTCGCGGCCAACTATCTGGCGTTTATCAAACTCGCATCAATCCGAATTTGGTTGCGTGCTAACGAGTCCACGCCCTAGCACTACTTTGGCAGATCGTCGGTTTCGCCGTGCTTTATAGGATTCCCGAATCAATTTTTCAATGATTCATGGGTGGTCGGCTCTTGGAGGGCTGACCATGGCGGGATGGGAAGACGAGCTCGAACGCTGGCTGATACCGTTCTTGGACCGGCTGGGTCATAAGACTCGGCAGCGGATGTGTCCTCTGTATGTTGCGGGCTTGATCGGTCCTGGCGATCGCAAGAGCGTTCAGCCGATGGCGGAGCGCCTTGCCACGGGCAACTACGACCAGCTGCACCATTTCATTGCGGACGGTGTCTGGGACGCGACGCCGCTGGAGACAGAGCTGCTCAACCAGGCGGACCGACTTGTCGGCGGCAGGGATGCGGTGCTGGTTATTGATGACACCTCACTGCCGAAGAAGGGTGAACGCTCGGTTGGTGTTGCGGCTCAATACGCGTCGGCTCTCGGCAAAACTGCAAATTGCCAAACGCTGGTGTCTTTGACGCTTGCGCGCGGCGAAGTGCCAGTGATGGTCGGGGTACGTCTCTTTCTGCCTGACAGTTGGACAAGCGACGTGTCGCGTTTGAAGCGCGCTCGCGTGCCAGTCGAACACCGAGCGCCACGGTCCAAGCCGGAAATTGCTTTGGCCGAGATTGACCGCGCGATGGCGGCCAACGTGCGCTTTGGATGTGTGCTGGCGGATGCAGGATACGGACTTAGCGCAGCATTTCGACACGGGCTAACAGAGCGCGGGCGATCCCTCGGCACCTGAAGGTGTATCCGGTCGATGTGAAGCTCATCTGGCCGATTACCAAAGTCCGCGGGAAACCACGAAAGCACCACGTGCCCGATATCTTATCGATTGCGGCAGAACAAATGCTGGCCAGCGCCAAATGGAAAGCCGTGAGTTGGCGCAGCGGGACGAAAGGTCGGCTGAAAGCCCGATTTGCTGCTCTCCGTGTCCGCACCGCCGACGGCCCTCCTCAGCGGATTTGGGATAAGGGTCAGCAGCATCTCCCGGGCGACGAAGCTTGGCTCATTGGCGAGCAACGTGCCTCAGGGGAGAAGAAATACTATCTTGCCAATCTCCCTGCTGCGACGGATCTGCGCACACTAGCCGCCACCATCAAGGCAGGATGGATTTGTGAGCAGGCGCACCAGCAGTTGAAGGAGGAGCTTGGACTTGATCACTTCGAGGGGCGATCATGGCAGGGTCTTCATCGCCACGCCCTGATGACAATGATTGCCTACGCCTTCCTGCAACATCGTCGCCTCGCACACGCGGGGCGGAAAAAAAAGAATCAACGGACCTCCGCCTCAGCCAACCATGCCCGCCGTACGTCACGCCATCGTCGATCTCATCCTTCGGCCGCCGTCTCAACGGTGTCCATACTGCCGAAAACAAATTCTTGAAAAACACTGGCGCAAACACGTTCTGCCAAAGTAGTGCTAGTCCGATGCAGCGGTTTGTCTGGAGTTGGGGTAAAGCCGACCCTGCCGGCTGACCGCCCCGGACTTCTCAGTTCGACCCATTGCAGAAGTCGGCCTAGGGTCTGTTGGGATTCATCGGGAGTTTATCACGGCTGCGGCCAGATGGATCATGGCTGCGAAGCTTTGATCGGTCTTATCTGCGCGCAACGGGATACGTTTGAATTCCTTGAGCTTGCAGAAGAAGTTTTCGATTAGATGACGCCATTTGTACATCTCCTCGTCGATAGCGCGCGGTTGTGCGCGGCGCGGATGCTGGGAGATGACGACCTTGGCGCCGCGTTCGTCGAGATCGGCGATGATGGCGTTGCTGTCGAACGCCTTGTCGGCGATCAGCGCATCGAAGGCCAACCCCTCAATGAGCGGCGGAACACCGACGGTGTCGAAGCGCTGTCCGGGCAGCAGCACGAAACGCACGAGATTGCCGAGCGCATCGGTGAGTGCCAGGATTTTTGTGCTCATGCCGCCTTTCGAACGGCCGATGGCCTGGCTTTGAGTCCCCCTTTTGCGCCCTGCCCGTGGCGGTGGACCTTGACGATGGTGGCGTCGACCATGGCGTACTCCATGTCCGGCTCTTCCGAGACCGCGTCGAACAGGCGCTTCCACACATCTGCCTTCACCCAGTCGCGGAAGCGCGTGTACACGCTATTCCAATGCCCGAAAGCGCGCGGCAGATCACGCCATGGACTACCGGTCCGGGCAATCCACAACACCGCTTCAACGAACAGCCGGTTGTTCTTGCCACTGCGTCCGGGATCGCTCGGCTTGCCTAGACAAAGCGGTTCCATCTTCGCCCATTGGGCGTCATTCGAAACGAATCGGTCCATCCCGAGCTTGAATCACAGCCGAGCTCAAATGAGAATCCTGAATCCCAACAGACCCTAGTCCAGCGCGGGCCAATGTGCTTTGATGCGCGTCAGGCTAAGGATTGCAAATCTGGAGAATTCTTTGACCGCCGAGCGTGTCGACCGGCGACTGGCAGCGATATTGGCGGCGGATGTTGCCGGGTACAGCCGCCTCATGGGCGCCGATGAGGAAGGAACGCTGGCCCGGCTGAAGGCGATCAGAAGCGCTCTTGTCGATCCCACGATCGCCGCGCATCGCGGCCGCATCGTCAAGACCACGGGCGACGGCATGCTCGTCGAGTTTGCCAGTGCGGTCGATGCAGCGCGAAGCGCTGTCGAGATCCAGCGCAGGATGGCGGTACAAAATCCAGACGTTCCAAAGGGAGCGGGGATCGAATTCCGCATCGGCATCCACGTCGGTGACATCATTTTCGATGCCGGCGACATTTTCGGTGATGGCGTCAACATCGCGGCGCGACTCGAAGGGATTGCGGAACCAGGAGGCGTTTGCATCTCCGATGACGCCCATCGGCAAATTCGCGGCAAGGTTGATATCGTCTTCGACGATATGGGACCGCAGACCTTGAAGAACATTGCTGAACCGATGCGTGCCTGGCGTTGTCAGATTGATGCCAACCCATCTGCGTCAGAGCCGGTCAAACCGTCCGAAGAGATCGCCCAGCCACTCCCTGACAAACCCTCCATTGCCGTGCTGCCTTTCACCTGTTTTTCCGAGGAGCGCGACTTCAAGTTTCTGACGGAGGCAATGAGTGAGGATTTGATCACGATGTTGGCGCGGATTCCCGGCTTCATCGTCATCGCCAGGCAATCCGCCTTTGCTTACCAGGGCCGCTCGGTCGATAGCCGCCAGATCGGGCGCGAGCTTGGAGTCCGCTATATCATTGAGGGCAGTCTGAGGCCCGTCGGCCGGCGGCTTCGTGTCGGCACGCAGCTCATCGACGCGACGACCGGCGCACAACTCTGGGCCGACCGATTTGACGGTCAAGCCGAGGAGGTCCTCGAGCTGCAGGATCAAATGATGCGCGCAATCGCCGGCCGGATCGAGCCGGAACTCGTTCGTGCTGAAGTTGCCCTGATCCGACGTCGGCGCGACGCCAACCCGAACGCCTGGTCGTGCTTCCGTCAGGGGGCCGGGATGATCAGCCTCAAAGGCTGGAGCGAAGAAACGCTGACCGAGGCCGCCGCGCTGTTGCGTCAAGCAACGGCTCTGGATCCTGACTTTGCGCTCGCGCACGCCCAGCTCGCCCTTTTTCTGTCGTTGGGCGCGCGGCTCGGCCTCGTCGCAGACGGCGCTGCGGCGGTCACCGAAGCGCGCACGGAAGCCGAACGGGCGGTGGCGATCGATCACGATGCTTCCGAGGTCCTTGGCTATGCAGGCTGCGCCTTGGCAGAGCTGGGCGATATGCAAAGAGGCACCGAGCTGCTGGAACGGGCGATCGAGAGCGACCCCAGCAATGCACAGGCATGGGTCGCGCTAGGGACTGCGCAATGCTTTGCCAAGAAGATCGATGTTACGGGACTCGAGAGATTGCAGCATGGGATGCGGCTCAGCCCGCGCGATCATCGGCTAGGATTCTGGGGAACTTTCTATGCGCTGGCTTTGGCGAGGCATCGTCAGACCACAGAGGCTCACGAGGAAATCCGGGCAGCCTGTCGTCGCGATCCGCAGTTCTATGTCGCTCGTGTGGTCCTAGCGCTCATAGCGACAGGACTTGGCAGAAAGGAAGAGGCAGTTGCGGCGCTAAACGAAGCAAGACGCTTGCGCCCGCGGCTCTCGTTCAAGGAGATTGAATTTCTGGTGGGACGTCGTGCAGCGCTTCTCGCTCCTCTCTGGACAGAGGTTTCGAAATCCTCGCCGTGACGCCCATTTTCGGGCAGATCTCGCGTTCCAAGCGTCGGCCGCTTGGAGTAAATCGCATTTGGTCGCCATGCGGTCCAGGCGAGGCCAATGCCCCAACTCTGGACCACTTGGACCTAATCTGAAAATTTCTTAAACTGGGGATGCAGAGGTCTGGGATCCGGGCCATGCCACCCTCACCGAAGGGGTTATCGAGGCTCTGATTCAGCGCGGCGCTAAACCCGTCGATCGAGACCGAGAATGCCGAAGTCCTGACTTTTCCCATGATGTCGTACTTGCGGGGCAGCTGGCGCCGACATCATAGCGAGAATAATTGCAGCGATAAGCGAGCCCTTCGCACATCCTTTCGATCTGCAACTCATCGAGAACGCGGACCCGCCCCGGATCTCGATGGCGGACGCGAGCAGCGCGCCATCACCGTCAAAGTTAGGCTTCTGGGTAGTCTTCAATCGATCGCCAGGCAGGCTACTGCGCACCTAAACGGGAGCAGATGCCTTGCAAATTGATGTCGAGGATCGCGAGATCATAACCTTCAATTTCTGCAAGGGATCGCGCTTCATCTACGCTACCCGCCTCAGCGATGACTCTGTGCCCCAATTCCTCAACCATCTCGACAAGCATCATTCGAATGAGCGCCTCATCTTCGACAAGGAGTATGGATGCTTGCGTCATGTCTCGCCTCAGGCCCTGCTTGAACCGGCAGCCGAGAGCCCGTTAAGGAGCTGAGAGACCGCTGTTGTAAGCTGCGCGGGCGCAAACGGTTTCCGAAGCATTATACTGTTGGGAACGCCTTGTGCCGGCCATTCGTGGGCTGCCACGCCCGACATGTAGAGCACGGGAAACTGCGGATCGACATCGCGTGCCGCCCGCGCGACTTCCCAGCCGTTGAACCTTCCCAACAGATTGATGTCTGTGACAAGGGCGCGGTACGCAACGAGCCGGCCCTTGAGCAGCGTCACCGCCTCCTCGCCGGTCTTGGCGATGGCCGCCTCGAAGCCCCCCTCGCTCAAAGCGTCCTCGACGATGCCCTGGATCGCATCGTCGTCTTCAATCACCAGGACCATCGGTAGCATTTCGGTCAAGTTTTCCCCCGGGCACACGAGCAGTGGACGTTACAAAGTGCACACAAGCAAAAAGTTCCCGAGCTACTGGGAAAATTCGGCAAACTCCGAGACGATGCTTCAGGCCCGGTCGGAGGATTTCTTGGGCTTAGCTTTTTGACGGAGGAAGCTGACCTCCAGCTCTTCGCCATTTACTCGGTCGAGCTGACAACGGCGATAGGCAAGTCCGGTGGAAGAAAGCAGAAGAAAGAACTCATTGAGGGTCAATCCCTCAATCGAGGTCTCAACTTGAAGTTTCGCCCCGGCATCCGAAACATCCTTAAGCATGCAGGCGCGACGCCAAGTGCCATCGATGGCCATCATGTGCGCGGGCAATGGATGCTCGAAGGAGACCCGGCGGCCTTCTTGCTCTTTTTCTGGAGGCATTGGGTAAACCGAACCTATCCCGCCGTTGTATCCCCAACCAACTAAGAGGTCGTAATCAAGCTCGGGAAAACTTGGCAAATTGGCCTGGACAACAGCGAGCGCTGCAACGAAGACCGTCGACGTCAACGCAAAGACTTCAGCAATTTTTGCAAATCTTCCCCACTGTCTTGTCCGCCTTGTTGTTCTCCTGATCGATCTTGGCGTCGCTGTGCTGTTCGTTCGTAGTCGTCGGCCGGCCGATGCCTCCGGCAGGTGCGCTGTTCTGCGCGTTGGCCCCCCGGCGAGCCCGATGGAGCCGCGGTCCCGGCCGTGTTGGCGCCCGGCGTCGATTCCGTGCTGAGCCCACTGACAGTATGGTCGGCTGACGGGCAAGTTGGCCCGCCCTCGGACTGTTGCCGGTCGCCGTGTCTCCATTCAGCCCAGGACTCCCAGTAGGCGCTACCGTCGGCCTGTCCGGCATCGAGGCCTACGGGCGTGCGCACTGGGTGCTGGTCGCTGCGGATTCTGCGGCCTTGCGGTGCTCACCATGCCGGTGACGTACTTGATCGAGGTGCAGGAGGGCATTTCCCGGAGGAATCGCGGCGTTCTCAAGATCACCACCACACATGCCAGCCGCCGTCCGCGCTGGAGATGCTCGAGCGCCGGTCTCAATGCCCCGAGAGATGCGGCGTGCCCTGTACGACGGGCGGGACTGGTGCGCTCTATCCTGCAGCCCACGCTTCCCACCCGTCGTTGATCTACTCCACTCTGTTACTGCGATGCAATTAGATAGGGCGCTGATCCGATCAGGCCGTCCCTCGCGCCCTGCTGGGCCGTCGGGTTTTAATGTGGGGAGGTTGAAACCAAGCGTTTTCTTCCGGGATTTGTTTTAGGGGCAGCAAAGAAGAAGCGTCATGATGGAGGAGGAAAACATGAACGAGCTAACCATCGGTGTACGTCGGCGAGATGTTCTAGGACACGGACTCATTAGCACGCAGCCAAATTCGGATTGATGCGAGTTTTACGAACGCCAGATAGTTAGCCTCGAGTTTGTCGTATCGGGTCGCGACACGCCGACACTGCTTGATCTTGTTGAAGAAGCGCTCGACCAGATTGCGCGCGCGATACAGATACGGGCTGAAGCAGATCGGGTCTCTGCGATTTCGTTTCGGCGGAATGTTTGCCCATGCTCCCTGCTGGCGAGCAAGCTCCCTGATCCAGTCGGCGTCATAACCGCGATCCGCCAGCAACATCGTTTCGGGAAGCAAGGCGCTGAGAAGGACCGAACATAGCCGGTTGTCATGAGCCTCGCCGGGGGTAAGAGCGAGATGAACCGGCAGTCCGTGGGTGTCCACCACCGCGTGAATCTTGCTGGTCAGGCCGCCTCGCGAGCGGCCCATCTCTTGATGATTGTTATCCGCGATACAGGCGCCGTGCTGGTGCACGCGCACCAGCTATGGGGGTAATGGAATGGAGCGAAGACCTCTGCGTCTTCGAAAAATGGCCCCAGCTCGCGGGGTTATCAGGGGGGCATTGGAGCTGGGGCCTATCGGGGTCGCCCTTGGGGAAGGGCACCGGGAAAACTTGGCAATTGCAGGAACGTTCCTGTCCCAATCATATGGTGGTGGGTGCCTAGTGCAGCGGTCGGGCGCGGTACGGCAAGTGGAAGACCGTGCACCGGCGCTTAGCCGCTGGTGCCATGCCGGCGGTGATCCCGTCAACTCGCACCCGCAGGATCATTCCGCACGACGCCGACGCCTACAAACAAACAGCGCAACCGCATCGAGCGCTGCTTCTACCAGCTCAAGCACTTCCGGCGCTTCGCTACCCGTTACGACAGGTGGACCGCCAACTTTACCCGGCTGAGTCCAGGCTTTCGCCCTGAAGAATCAATGTGGTCGACCGATCCGGATATTCGCTCGTGCCCAGCGCGAAGCGCTCGAGCGAAGGCAGCGCCCGCCGTCGCTGATCAGCGCGAAACTCGAGATCGATAAATCTTGCACCACCGGCGCGCCGGTGTGGAACTTGAGCCATTTCACAACGTCGGAACTATCCGTCATCCGCGCATCGAGCCAGCCCGAACTGACGCTGCCGCGACCAGAAGGTCGCGTTTCGGTCGAGGCGCTCTCCTTGTTTCCTCGAGGCGCTGCAAAGCCGGTTCTGCGCGGCGTCACGTTCCGGACCGAGCCGGGTGAGGTGCTCGGTATCATCGGGCCCTCCGGCGCCGGCAAGTCGACGCTGGCGCGCCACATCGTGGGTGTCCAGGCGCCCTCTGGTGGCGCCGTTCGCCTGGACGGATCCGATGTTTCGACCTGGATCGAGTCGTCTCTCGGCCATCATCTTGGCTATCTGCCCAGGACATCGAGCTGTTTGCCGAAAGTGTCGCGGCCAATATCTGCCGGTTCAATCGCGGCGAGGACCGGGAGATCATTGTGGCCGCGCGCATGGCTGAGGTGCACGAGGTGATTGTGCGGCTTCCCGACGGCTATGACACCCAGGTCGGCGGTCTTGTCCGGAGGCTATCGTCAGCGCATTGGGCTCGCCCGCGCGGTCTACGGCAATCCGAGCCTGGTCGTGCTGGATGAGCCCAGCTCCAATCTCGATGCGGACGGTGAAGCTGCGCTTGCCGACTGCATCGTACAGCTGAAGAAGCACGGAACGACTGTGGTCATCATCTCCCATCGACCCGTCACCATCGGCGTGGTCGACAAGATCTTGGTATTGCGCGAAGGCGTGGCAGAGATGTTCGGACCGCGCAGCGAGATTCTGGCTCGGCTAACACGACCCGTGCCAGTCCGTGCGGTTCAAGAAGCGGCCAGCTAGGAAATGTTAGATGACGATGCTGGATGATGCAAATCGATCGAGACGTGGAATTTCGAGTCCGAGCCGGGCAAGCGGTGTAGCGAGGGGCAGCTTGCCGAACGATTCCATCCGTCACGTTGCAATGGCGGGATGGTTGATCATCACGATATTTTTCGGCGGGATTGGTGCCTGGGCCGTGACCGCGCCGCTCAACGGTGCGGTGGTCGCCAACGCGGTCGTCAAGGTCGACGGTGACCGCAAAAGCGTCAAGCACCTCGATGGCGGCATCGTCAAGGAACTGCACGCCAGGGAGGGCAACCATGTGCTCGCCGGCGACCTATTGATCGTGCTCGACGAGACCCAGGCGCGGGCCGAATATGAGGTGCTGACCCAGCAATATGGCATATTTCGTGCGACCGAGGTGCGGCTATTGACCGAGCTCGATCACGGATCCGCACTCGTGATGCCGAACGATCTCAGGGCGCGGTCCGACGATCCGTACCTGAAGAGTGGCTGGAACGGCCAGGTCAGCCAGTTCGAAAGCCGACGCGCGGCCCTTGAAGGTCAACGCCGCGTGATCAGGGAAACGATCAATCAGCTCGGCTCGCAAATCGTTGGTGCGAACGCGCAAGTCAAATCCTTTACGGATCAGATCAACTCCGTCCGCAGTGAGGCCAGGGACATTGCGCCACTCGTTGAACGCGGCCTGATCGCGCGTCCACGAATTCTGCAACTGGAGCGCACCTCCTACGGTCTGGAAGGCCAGATCGCCGATACAAGCGCCAATATCGCCAAGGCTCGTCAAGGCATTGCCGAGCAGGAGCAGCAAATAGCCCAGCTCGACAACGATCGCATGACCGAAGTCACCAAGGATTTGCGCGATACCCAGGCTAGAGTGTTGGAGGTGATCCCGAAGGCGTTGAGCGCCAAGGCGGTGTTGGCCCGCATGGAAATTCGCGCGCCCTATAGCGGGCGGGTGGTGGACTCAATGTGTTCTCGATGGGGGGCGTCATCCAGCGCGGCGACAAGATCTTGGACATCGTGCCGGACGAGGATTCACTCACTATCGAGGCGCAAGTCGCCGTGGAAGATATTAGCGACGTGCATCCAAACACGCGTGCTGAGGTCCATCTTACTGCCTAAAGGCGAGCATCGAAGCCTTTCGATGCTCGCCTATGTTTGGCGGAGGACGCGCGACCAGAAACGAGTGCCGCAGCAGCGTCGTGCCGATTATTCGTGGCGATGTCATTCAGGTCTTAGCTGACCGCTTGACCGATCCCAAGACGAACAGCCCCTACTACACAGCCTTCGTTCGCATCGATCAGGAGGAGCTGGCGGCCATGCCCAACATCCGGCTCTATCCCGGGATGCCCGCGACCGTGATGGTTCCGACCGTCCAGCGAACAGCTTTTGAATACATCGTCGGGCCGCTCGTGATGTCGTTCAATCAGGCCTTTCGGCAGAAATAATCCTTTATCGCTCCGATTTGGTGCCAGAGGCTGTCGCAGCAATGGCACGCTCGACGTCTGAAGCTAATACGCTCAGATGATCGGCAAGCCTGGCGAATAACTCTCGCTTTTGCAGGTTGGTGGCCAGATCGCTGATCGATTCTCCATGCTCCTGCATGTCTCTCATATTTGTGTGCTCAGAGGCACCCTCTGTTCATTCAGTTGAATTGATGGAGGTGTACTTGAGCTCTCGCCGATCCATTTCCGAACGGAGCAATTCGGCATAGCTGCGCAGATTGTCACCAACAAAGCGGGAGCGATCGCCATTCGCGCGATCAGCCAACACCTGTCGCCGCACACTTTCCCAAAGAGACAATAAGGTCTGATCTTTCGAACTTGAAAAGTTCATCCGCAGGCCCTCGGTAATTTGTGCGCGCATGGTATCGCCTACCTCGTGAGCCGATTGTTCGGTTACGGACATTACCGCGCAGAAGCCATGCGCCCGTTGCACATTTAGCCACATGGACCATGGTTGCCGACAACGGCCTCTCATGCCGGCACGAGGATTGGCGTGCTAGTTATTCGCGATCGAATAGAGGCTGCGCATCCAAAAAAACGCTGCCGTCAGATTTCGTATGGCGTCGGCCTATACATCTTGTGGTCGGGGAGCGACCTGCTTGGCCCGCGGCGAATTGGTATTGGGATCGGATCGGCGCCGGGTACGGGGCTTCGTGGGTGTAGGAAAGGTCCGCTGATAGCGGCCAACCGGGACCTGCGTTGTGCGAGCGTCGGGCCGCCGCTTTTAACCTGAGTGGAAGCCCGGTCCCAAACAGTCTGGAAATGATCAGCTCTACTGACGCTCCGGGCTCCGCGCTAGGACACGGGGGTGCTTTGACTTCGCCGGGCCGCGCCGAAACGGTTACATCGCCCGTTGCATTTACTGCGTCGGCAGAACCAAAACGCGAGATCGGGCTGCATTTGTCTAGAAAATCTCTTCGACTTCGAGACGCATGGTGTGGCGGCATTCGTAAGCCGCCGGTGCGAGCCGCAATGGATCGATCTCGGTTTCGCCTCGCCGTTCAGATCCGATCGCTCCAGAAGCGCGCAGATTGCGCATCAGGAGCGTCACCGTCGTTCGTCGCACACCCAGTATTTGCGAAAGCGCCTCCTGGGTGAGCGGGAGGACGTCGTGGTCGACGCGGTCGCGAAGATAGGGCAGCCAGCGTGCGTGAAGATTGTGCCGAGAGGGTTCGTTGAATAATGGGAGTTGAAGTGCTCAGTCCTGCGCGCAATCGCGGAGCATTGATTAAAAACTCACTCGCCGGGAACGGCCCAAAGGTGACCACGTTTGCTTACGTAGGATCGCATCCGTGACGGAGACGCATAGGATTCGACCTCACCAACAATAACATTGATGGAGCAACAAAATGGCCAATCAACGTCCGGAGGAAAAGCCACGCCACGAGGAAAGGTCTGCCCAAAATTCTGAAGACACGATCCGTCGCGCCAGCGAGAGGAGCAGTGAGCAAACGAGACGAATCGGATTAGCTGCGGCTCAGGCCGGGGAGGAAGTGGCCCAAGCCAGCAGCCATTTGCTGCAACAGAATGCCGAGATGCTGCAAAACACTTGGCGCATTGGCGTTGATATGGCCACGGCGATGATGGGCCGCTCCACCGACCAGCTTGGCCGCACCTTCGGCTTGACGGGCGATGAAGCGCAGCGGGCAACGGAACGCTCGGCGCGGAACGCCGAAGCAATCCTGTACTCCGCCACTGCTCTCGCGAAAGGCATGAACGGTGTCTCGCGCGAGTACGTTGATTTCGTTCGACAGCAGATCGAAAGGAGCATGGACCGCATGAATGAACTCTGGCGCTGCCGAACTCCTCACGATCTAGTGGCCGTGCACAGCGATCTAATGCGTGACACGATCAGTAGCGCCTTAGATACCAGTCGCCGGATGGCCGATATGTCCCTCAAAGTGGCTGACGATGCCGGAAACCACATAACCCAGACTATCGAACGCATGAAGCGCGCTGCCTAGCCAGCTGGCAGCAATAGGGGCTGAGATGAGCGGCGGGGTTGAGCCGCTCACCCTTTGCTGGGTGATGCAACGAAGCTCAAATCCTCCCAGAAGCACGCTTGAAACTGGCGTTGCCCATCCCCATACCATCCAGATGGATGGCAAGAGGATGGTGCAGAACATGGCGAGTAATGTCCAGGAACTTCGCCCCAAGGCGCCCGAAACAGAAAAGATCACGATCAATCTTGGTTATGTCGACCTGGGTCTCGTCGATCTCATGGTTCAGGAAGGCTTCTACTCAAACCGTACCGATTTCATTCGGACGGCGATCCGGAACCAGCTCGAACGTCACGCCGAGGTGGTAAAGCAGTCAACGGCCCGAAAAAGCCTAGATCTCGGTCTGCGGGACTACAGCCGCCAGGATCTCGAAGCGGTGCAGCGAGCTGGCGAGATGATACAGATCAATGTTCTGGGCCTTGCCAGCATCTCCCAGGATGTGACGCCCGAGCTTGCTCGTGCCACTATTGCCTCGGTCTCGGTGCTTGGCGCATTGCATGCCACTGCGGCCGTAAAGGCCGCCCTCGCCGACAGGATACGGTGACGGCGATGCTGGACCAGGACGTCATTCGCGAGGCGACACGCCTCACGCGCGCGGGCCAACTCATTGAGGCCACCGCGCTCATTCAGCGCATGCTTAGGGCTGGAACACCAGACGCGCCATCGCATAACGGCGGTCGCATCGCTCTTGCCGGACGCGAACCGCTTATCATTGATGTGCAGGCCAATGCTCTTGAACAGACAGATGGTCATCCGCAGCCCGCCTGCGCACAACCACGCATGTCTCCGCCGTCACTGGATCGCCAAGAGGGAAGCTCCGGGTTCGGACTGCGAGGTTTGGTTAAGCGCCCGCCGTCCACCCGGAATATCGTGCCGGAGGGCGCCCGGTTCATCGAAAGCACATACAGCAGTCCCGCTGGGAGCCGTGCCTACAAGCTCTTCATCCCAAGCCGCTATCGGGAACGACCGCTTCCTTTGGTCGTCATGCTTCATGGTTGTACCCAGTCACCGGCTGATTTCGCTGCCGGCACGAGAATGAACTTTATCGCTGAGGAGAAAAATTGCTTCGTGGCCTATCCGGCTCAATCCAGCCAGGCAAACGGGTCGAAATGCTGGAACTGGTTTCGCAGAGCCGACCAGCAGCGAGGCAGAGGTGAACCCTCGCTCATCGCGGGCATCACGCGCCAAATCATGGATGACTATTCAGTTGATCGAAAGCGTGTCTACGTAGGCGGGCTGTCGGCCGGAGCGGCCGCCGCGGCTGTCATGGGAGCCACATACAGCGATCTGTACGCGGCAATCGGCATACATTCTGGCCTTGCGTGTGGGGTCGCCACCGACCTTCCCTCGGCGCTTATCGCGATGCGCCAAGGGGCGTCTGGTCGCAATGTGATTTTAGGTGGCCGGCCAGTCCCCACCATTGTTTTTCATGGCGATCGCGACACCACCGTGCATCCAGACAACGGCAGTCAGATTCTTGAGCGGTGTGTGGGAGCGATGAGCACCAAGAAAGTGCATCGCGGCCAGGTACCCGGAGGACATGCCTATACTCGAACGATCCTGACGGATGCGAGCGGACGCGGAATGTTGGAGCATTGGAATATCCACGGAGCCGGGCACGCGTGGTCCGGGGGTAGTCCTGCGGGTTCCTACACTGATGCGCAAGGACCGGACGCCACAAGGGAGATGTTTCGTTTTTTCCTCGAGCATTCTCTCCTGGACGAGTAAGGCGCCCCAGCGACCGATGTCTCGATGTCGCGATCGGCCGCAGGCGAAGTCTCGGCCGGATGACCGGTGGTTCGGTTTTGGCACAGACCGGAAGCGGCTCGCCAGTACGCACCGAGCCGCGTCTCTGTCTATGGCATGCTCAGCATCACTTATCCGGATGGTTGGTCCGGCACGGGCTCGATCATGACCAGCGCGCGATAGTGGTCGCCTTTCCTAGCCGAGCCGGGGGATGACGGGCGGGACTTGAGCTGCTGCCGGTTTGATGGACACCAAGTTTAGGTGTTTCAT
Source organism: Bradyrhizobium nivariense (assembly GCF_029846715.1). Taxonomy (GTDB): domain Bacteria; phylum Pseudomonadota; class Alphaproteobacteria; order Rhizobiales; family Xanthobacteraceae; genus Bradyrhizobium. The sequence continues at coordinate 82 of NZ_JARVWW010000060.1, read as the reverse complement.
GGAGCCGGAGGTAGTGATGCGAAGACGAAAGTTCAGTCGAGAGTTCAAGATCGAGGCTGTCAAGCTTGTCAGGGAGCGCAGG
>NZ_JARVWW010000005.1 GCF_029846715.1 Bradyrhizobium nivariense | reverse complement strand
CGAAGGAGGTGGCGAGCTTTTCGGCCTCATCATCGGTGTCCGCGGTGATGACGGCGACGGCGAGGATCGCGCGCGGGCTCGCGCTCCAGGCCGTGGGCTGAAAACGATTGCGGTAATGCACCATCGCATCGATCGCATCGTGGGACGCAAAATGATGGGCGAAGGCGAAGCCCATGCCGACCTGCGCAGCGAGCTCCGAGGAATAATCGCTGGAGCCGAGCAGCCAGATCGGCGGCAACGGCGTATCGTCGGGCATCGCGACGACGTTGTGGTAGGGATGGCCGGAGGGGAATTCCCGGGTCTGCCACAGGATCAATTCGTGCAGCCGCTCGAGGAAATCGTCGCCTTCGCGGCGATCGAGCCTGCTCCGCAGCGCATAGGCCGTGGCGCCATCGGTGCCGGGGGCGCGGCCGAGGCCGAGATCGATGCGGCCGGGAAACAGCGCCTCCAGCATCTTGAAGCGCTCGGCCACGACCAGCGGCGCGTGGTTGGGCAGCATCACGCCGCCGGAGCCGACGCGGATGTGCTTCGTCACCGCCGCGATCTGCCCGATCATCACGTCGGGGGCCGGGCTCGCGACGGAGGCGAGGTTGTGATGCTCGGCGAGCCAATAGCGGACATAGCCGAGCCCGTCGACATGGCGCGCCAGGTCGATGCTGTTGCGCAGCGCCGCGGCGGGCTTTGTGCCTGTTGTGACGACGGAGAGGTCGAGGACTGAGAGCGGGATCATGGCGCGTTAACGTAGTCGAGGGCAGCTCGGCGGCAATGGGCAGGCCGCGCAGGTCTGACGTGCAGGTCGCGAGTCGGCACGCTGAAGCGAGCCGTTGGGACGAAAAACCCCTCATCACCTTAAACCCATAATCGCCCACCAACAAAAGTCGGCTGCCAAACCACCTGAATTCCGTCAAAATCTTGATATCATGAAACTTTTTTCTCAAACCACGTATCCCACGATTTTCCGATAGGGTACAAAAACTCAACTCAATGCACCCAAAGTGGGCGACTTCCCATTGACGATGGGCTGTCGATCAACCCGCCTTTGCCCTATCTTAGGCCTCCGAAACCAGACCTGAATGCCGGCCGCCTGAAACTGGAATGAGTGGTGCCATGACTGACGTGACGACGCCTGCCCACACCGACGGGCAAGACGGGCATCTGAAGCGGCCTGCGATCTCGTTCGAGTTCTTTCCGCCCAAGACGGAAGATATGGAGCGCAATCTCTGGGACACGATCAACCGGCTGGCCCCGCTCGACCCGAAATTCGTCTCGGTGACCTATGGCGCCGGCGGCTCGACCCGTGAGCGCACCCACTCGACCATCTCGCGCATCCTGAAAGAAACCGCGCTGCTGCCGGCCGCGCATCTGACCTGCGTCGGCGCCTCGCGCGGCGAGATCGACGAGATCGTCGACCGTTATCACGAGGTCGGCGTCCGCCACATCGTGGCCTTGCGCGGCGATCCCGCGGGCGGCATCGGCACGGCCTATGCCAGCCATCCCGACGGCTATCAAAGCTCCGCCGACCTCGTCGCCAGCATCAAGAAGCGGCACGGCGACATCGAGGTGTCGGTCTCGGCCTATCCCGAGAAGCACCCCGAGGCGCGCGACTTCGACGATGATATCGACACGCTGAAGGCCAAGGTCGATGCGGGTGCGACCCGCGCGATCACGCAGGTCTTCTTCGATAACGATCTCTACTTCCGCTATCTCGACCGCGTGCGCGCGCGCGGGATCAACATCCCGATCGTGCCGGGCATCATGCCCATGCACAATTTCAAGCAGGCGAGAGCCTTCGTCACCCGCGCCGGCACGTCCGTGCCGGACTGGTTCGCCGCGAAATTCGAGGGGCTCGATGACGACGCCGAGACCCGCAAGCTGGTGGCGGCCACCGTCGCGGCCGGCCAGGTGCAGAAGCTGGCGAAGCACGGCGTCGACACCTTTCATTTCTACACCATGAACCGCGCCGATCTCGTGTTCGCGATCAGCCATTTGCTCGGCATCCGCGCCAAGAGCGCGCAGAAGGCGGCGTAAGACACCATGACCGTATCCACCTCTCCCAAGCGAACTGCCCTGCTCAACGCCGCGCGCGAGCGCATTCTCGTGCTCGACGGCGCCATGGGCACGATGATCCAGAACCTCCAGTTCGACGAGGCCGCCTTCCGCGGCGAGCGCTTCAAGAACTTCCATCGCGATTTGCGCGGCAACAACGATCTCTTGATCCTGACCCAGCCGCAGGCGATCGAGGACATCCACGCCGCCTATTTGCGTGCCGGCGCCGACATCGTCGCGACCAACACCTTCTCCACGACCTCGATCGCGCAGGCCGATTATGACCTCACCGACATTGTCTACGAGATGGCGCGCGAAGGCGCCCGGCTCGCGGGCAATGCCGCACGCCGCGTCGAGGCCGAGGACGGCAAGCCGCGCTTCGTCGCCGGCGCCATCGGACCGACCAACCGCACCGCCTCGATCTCGCCCGACGTTTCCAATCCCGGCTACCGCGCCGTCACGTTCGACGATCTGCGCAAATCCTATGGCGAGCAGATCAACGGCATGCTCGACGGCGGCGTCGATCTGCTGCTGGTCGAGACCATCTTCGACACGCTGAACGCCAAGGCGGCGCTCTACGCGATCGCCGAGATCACCGAACAGCGCGGCATCGACATGCCCGTGATGGTGTCGGGCACCATCACGGACAAGTCCGGCCGCCTGCTGTCCGGCCAGTTGCCGGAGGCGTTCTGGAATTCGGTGCGGCACACAAAGCCCGTCACCATCGGCTTCAACTGCGCGCTCGGCGCCGAAGATCTGCGCGCGCATATCGCCGATATCGGCCGCGTCGCCGACACTCTTGTTTGTGCTTACCCCAATGCCGGCCTGCCCAACGAGTTCGGCCAGTATGACGAGACCCCGGAATACATGGCCCGCCTGGTCGGCGAGTTCGCGCGCGACGGCCTCGTCAACATCGTCGGCGGCTGCTGCGGCACCACGCCGGACCATATCGCGGCGATCGCCGCCGCGGTCGCACCGCACAAGCCGCGCATCGTGCCGGAGATCGAACCTCGCTTGAGACTCTCCGGCCTCGAGCCGTTCATCCTGACCGACGCCATTCCTTTCGTGAACGTCGGCGAGCGCACCAACGTCACAGGCTCTGCCCGCTTCCGCAAGCTGATCACCAACGGCGACTACACGGCAGCGCTGCAAGTGGCGCGCGACCAAGTCGAGAACGGCGCGCAGATCATCGACGTCAACATGGACGAGGGTCTTCTGGACTCGGAAGCGGCGATGGTGACCTTCCTCAACCTCGTCGCCGCCGAGCCCGACATCGCCCGCGTGCCCGTGATGGTCGATTCTTCGAAATTCTCCGTGATCGAGGCCGGCCTGAAATGCGTGCAGGGCAAGCCGGTCGTCAATTCGATCTCGATGAAGGAAGGCGAAGAGAAGTTCATCTTCGAGGCCAAGATCGCCCGCCGTCACGGCGCGGCCGTGGTGGTGATGGCGTTCGACGAGGTCGGCCAGGCCGATACCTTCAAGCGCAAGACCGAGATCTGCAAGCGCGCCTACGACATCCTGGTGAACCGCGTCGGCTTCCCGCCGGAAGACATTATCTTCGATCCGAATATCTTTGCGATCGCAACCGGCATCGAGGAACACAACAATTACGGCGTCGACTTCATCGAGGCGACGCGCTGGATCCGCAAGAATCTGCCGGGCGCGCACATTTCTGGTGGTGTGTCCAACCTGTCGTTCTCGTTCCGCGGCAACGAGCCGGTGCGCGAGGCCATGCACTCGGTGTTCCTGTATCACGCCATCAAGGCCGGCATGGACATGGGTATCGTCAACGCCGGGCAGATGATCGTCTATGACGACATCGATGCCGAATTGCGCCAGGTGTGCGAGGACGTCATCCTCAACCGCGACCCCGGTGCGTCCGAGCGTTTGCTGGCGCTCGCGGAAAAATTCCGTGGCAACAAGACCCAGACCAAGGAAGCCGATCTCGCCTGGCGCGAATGGCCGGTGGCGAAGCGGCTGTCGCACGCGCTGGTTCACGGCATCACGGAATTCATCGAGCAGGATACCGAGGAAGCCCGCAAGGCCTCGACGCGGCCGCTCGACGTGATCGAGGGCCCGCTGATGGCCGGCATGAACGTGGTCGGTGATCTCTTCGGCGATGGAAAAATGTTCCTGCCGCAAGTGGTGAAATCCGCGCGCGTGATGAAGCAGGCTGTCGCCTGGCTGATGCCGTTCATGGAAGAGGAGAAGGCGCGCAATCTCGCCAACGGCATCGGCACGGAAGGCTCCTCGTCCGCCGGCAAGATCGTGCTCGCGACCGTGAAGGGCGACGTCCACGACATCGGCAAGAACATCGTCGGCATCGTGCTCCAGTGCAATAATTACGAGGTCATCGACCTCGGCGTGATGGTGCCTGCGGCCAAGATCGTCGAGACCGTGAAGGCGGAGAAGGCCGACATCGTCGGCCTGTCCGGCCTGATCACGCCCTCGCTCGACGAGATGGCGTTCTTCGCCGGCGAATTGCAGCGCGAAGGCCTCAAGCTGCCGCTCTTGATCGGCGGCGCCACCACGAGCCGCGTGCATACGGCCGTGAAGATCGACCCGAGCTATCGCGCCGGCCCCGTGGTGCATGTCAACGACGCCAGCCGCGCCGTTGGTGTTGCGTCTGCGCTGCTGTCGCCCGAGAAGCGCGAGGCCTATGCCGCCGAGGTGCGTGCCGAATACGCAAAAATCTCGGACGCGCATGTGCGCGCCCAGGCCGACAAGAAGCGGCTGAAGCTGGCGACTGCCCGCGCCAACCGCGTGCCGGTCGACTTCACTGCTGCCAAGCCGGTGAAGCCGACCTTCCTCGGCACCAGGAGCTTTGACGACTACGATCTCGCCGAGCTCGTGCCCTATATCGACTGGACGCCGTTCTTCCAGACCTGGGAGCTCGCCGGGCGCTTCCCCGCCATCCTCGACGATGCCAAGGTCGGCGAAGTCGCGCGCTCGCTCTACGACGATGCGCGCAAGATGCTCGACGTGATCGTCAAGGAAAAATGGTTTCGCGCGCGCGCCACCGTCGGCTTCTGGCCGGCGAATGCGCAGGGTGACGACATCGTGCTCTATGCCGACGAGAGCCGCACCAAGGAGATCGCGACGCTGCACACGCTGCGTCAGCAACTCGAGAAGCGCGAGGGCCGTTTCAACGCCGCGCTCTCCGACTTCATCGCGCCCGCCGGCACCGGCGTGCCTGACTATGTCGGCGGCTTCGTCGTCACCGCCGGCATCGGCGAGGATGTGATCGCCGACCGTTTCAAGATGGCCAATGACGACTACTCCTCGATCCTGTGCAAGGCGCTGGCCGACCGCCTTGCGGAGGCCTTCGCCGAGCGCATGCATGCCCGCGTGCGCCGCGAGTTCTGGGCCTATGCGCCTGACGAGGCGCTGTCGACTGACGAGCTGATCCTCGAAAAGTACCATGGCATCCGCCCCGCCCCCGGCTATCCCGCGCAGCCCGATCACACTGAGAAGGCCACGCTGTTCGAACTGCTCGACGCCGAGAACACCGCCGGCGTGAAGCTGACCGAGAGCTTTGCGATGTGGCCGGGCTCTTCCGTGTCGGGGCTCTATCTCGCGAATCCCGCGAGCTATTATTTCGGCGTCGGCAAGATCGAGCGCGATCAGGTCGAGGATTATGCCGCGCGCAAGGGCATGACGGTCGCCGAGGCCGAGCGCTGGCTCGCGCCGATCTTGAACTACATCCCGGCGCGTGAGGTCGCGAGCGACAAAGCGGCGTTCGCGGCAACACCGGCGAATGACGAGACGTCGAAGGAGCTCGCGTCGCATCCGCCGGGCTGCACCTGCGCGGTGCATCTCGTCTGGCAGAAGAAGCGCGCGGGCGCGGGATAGGCCCGCCTCCAAGCAAAAGCGAGAAAACAACCCCATGCACAGTAGGGATGGGGTTGAAAAAGCTCGATAAATTTTCGGCCTTACCGAAACGGCTTGCGGCGTCGGGCAAAACACCTGTATGAATGCACGATCGCCCACCGCGCCCGTTTGATACTCACTGCCTCGCCCGTCGCCATCCTGGGCGCGTGCCACACGTTCGGTGTCGTCCTGGCGAAAGCCGGCGAACGCCAGGACCCATACCGCGTGATCCATCGGTGACGATCGCTGGCGATACCGAACGACGAATCTTCGCCAAATTACCCGCTGGGGTAATGGGTCCTGGCTTTCGCCAGGACGACATTGGCGAAGCAAATGCTCAGCCTGTACCGGACGACGCAAGGCATCGAACAGCTGCGGATGCGCCGCTCGGGAACCCGCCGCTTGTGAACTCGTTCACTTGTCGGCTCAACCTTGATTCGCTATTCTGTCGGTCTACTACCTTCAAACCGCTGGTTTGGTTGGGATCGAACATATGAAGCAGTTCATTGCACTCTTCGTCGCCGCGATCGTTCTTGTCGTGCTGCCCTCGATTGCCTCGGCGGACTGTCCGAAAGGCTACGTGCCATGCGGCGAGCGAAGTCAGTTGTGCTGCCCAGGAAAATAGCAAGCCGCAAATGGCTTTGGCTTGGTAGCGGAGTTTTTGTCGCGATAGCCCTCCTGATGGTCTCGGTCTGGGCCGGATTCCCGCAAAAGAAGCAGACGATCACCGCCATCCTCTCCGAGACCGGATATTTCGAGGTGGTGCCGCCAAGCACCTTCGGCGGCCCTGGCACGATCAACACGATCGAATATCTCAGCAACGGCCGGCTGGAGCTGCATCCGACCTGCGATGTCGATCCCACGCTGCTGACCGGCAAGATCCAGAAATCGCGGACCGTTGACCGGGACCTGAAGCAGTCGCTTGAGAAAAAGCTCGACGTGTCGGCCCAGGTCAGGGACAAGCTGTCGGCCGTCGCCGGGATGCAGCAGGTCGAGGCAGTCAACCTCAAACTCGAGAACGCCAACATTCTCCTGATTTCCGACGAGTCGCTGATATCGACCCGGAACGCATTGCTGAAGGCCGAATGCGCGGACGCGGTCACCCAGAACGTTTCGAGCGGCGGCGTCGTGTGCCAGACGCGGTCCGTGCTGGAGGCCGACGTCGTCTACGAAATCAAATATCACGACGAGATTTCGATGGAGGAGAAGGCCAAGCTGACATCCGAGATCGCCGCGAAGCTCGACCTGGACGTACACCAGGGGGCAGACGACAAGGTGTCCGGCTCTCAATTGTTCTTTGGGATAAGATTGTCGCCAAACCCGATCGTCCTGAAGACCGCGACGGGGGAGATCAAGCCCTGTACGCGGAAGTAGGATCGACGCCGCACCCATCCCTGCCGTGAACGTAACGCGCGCTCGCGGCGACCAATGGCGGTCGCCGCCAAAGAGCAGGGGAATCGGATGCTGAACGCCCAACAATTGATGTGGACACAGATTGCCGCCGGCATCGCAGTGCTGCTGTCTGGATTGATGCTGTTCAATCTGGTCCGCATGCGGGGCCGGATGCAGGCGGCGCGGAGCTGGGACAAGGTGGAGGGCATCATCACGGTCTCCAGGGTCGACCAGCCCGCGGCGCACGCCTCGGACGATCGGAACGACGCCAAGCCCATCATCCGCTATCGTTATCAGGCCGGCGGCCAGGAGCTGGAAAGCGACAAGATCTTTGTCGGCGGCCCCGCCATTACGACGAGGGTCCTGGCCGCAAAACTGACCGGACGATATCCGGTCGGCGCCCATGTCGAGGTCCATGTCGATCCGAAGCAACCGACCGAGGCGCTGCTCGAGCCCGCTGCCGCGCAGAACGTCGCGGCGCTGGTGGCGTTCACGATGGTGTTCGGTTTCATTGCGGCCACCCTGACCGCGCATTCACTCGCGGGTCACGTGCTCTACGCCGACAATGGCGTTCCGCTGTTCGCGTTCGGGCTGCCGATCATCGTGCTCGTGGGCGGCGTGTTCTGCGTCGCCGAGTATATCCGGACGCGCCGGCTGGCGAGCGCCAGCCTGCGCTGGCCGACCGCGTCGGGCAGGGTCACGCGCTGCGACGTGATTGAGGAAATCGTCGAGGAGAAGACCGAGCATGACAATCGACCGACGACTTCAAAGCTCGTCCACCGCTATCAGGTCGACCTGCGCTACGCCTACAGGGTCGGCAAGCGCGACTTCATCGGCACCGAAGTCGATTGGAACGGCACCATGATCTCCGGGCTGCGCGAGGTCGCCGCAGAGGCCGCGGCGAAATATCGTCCCGGGCAGAGTGTGAAGGTTTATTACGATCCGGACCAGCCGGGACAAGCCGTGCTGGAGCCTGCAAGCCGGGAAGGCGCGCTGGGGCCGCTGATTGGTGCCGCAGTCTGCGCGGTCGTCGGAGGCCTTTTCCTGACAATCCTGATCAAGGTCGGCTTTGCGTAGCGGCGCCTCTCCCTTCGCCTCTCCCCGCTAGCGGCAGGGCAATCGCATATGACGTCTCAGCGGCGCCTGAGCGAGCGCCTCGTCCTTCGAGACGACCGCTTCGCGGCCTCCTCAGGATGAGGCTCAGCTGCATCCATCTGCGTTGAAATGCTGCCGCATACTCATCCCTCATCCTGAGGGCCCGCCGCAGGCGGGCGTCTCGAAGGATGGCCGCAGTCGAGCTTCCGGCCATATGTTTCTTCATATGCAATTGCCTGACGCCCGCGGGGAGAATTGAAAAGGCTCACCCCTTCGGTGGTGCCAGCGGTTGCACGATATCCCGGAACGGCGCCAGCGCCTCGCAGCGTTCGGCATGTGCCGACAGCGCCGGATAACGCGAGGGCTCGAACAGCTGCGGGTGCGCCTCGCGCGTGAAGCGGACGACGCAGGCCACCGCGATGTCGGCGTGGCCGATGCGGTCGCCCAGCCAGTACGGCGTGGTCACTTTGGCGCGCTCGGCCTCCAGCGCTTTCAGCACGTCCGCGATCTGCGCCTGGCAGCGCTCGACCCACAGCGTGAGCTGCTCCTTCCGCAGCACGCGCTCGTAGAGCAGGCTCACCGCCTTGTCGCCGAGGCCGGAGGCGAGCGCGCAGATGCGCAGGTGCTTCCGACGATCGGCGCCGCTTCGCGGCAGCATCGCCTTCCCTGGCCCGACCAATTCGTCGAGATAATCCAGGACGATCGTGCTCTCGATCAGCGCCTCGCCGTCGTCGAGCACCAGGGTCGGCACGCGCCGCAGCGGATTATAGGGGGCGATCTTGTCGGCATCGCCGAAGGTCGACCACGGCCTGTGCTCGAAGGCGAGCCCGTAGAACCTCAGCGCAATCGCGACGCGGCGGACGAAGGGGGAGTCGTATTGGCCGATCAGGAACATGGTTTGGTGCCTTTCGTCATTGCCGGGCTTGACCCGCCTGCGGGGCCGAAGCCCTTCGGCGCGGCGAAGGCCCGGCAATCCATCTCTCTTCAGATTAGAGAGCGATGGATGCCCGGATCAAGTCCGGGCATGACAGAGCTGGGCGCAGGGGACGCATGATGCAACGATTTGCAACGGTCGCACTCGGGCTCTCCCTGCTGGCCGCGAGCCTCGCCCACGCGCAGGACCGCCCGATCGGCTTTTTGACCCCGTCGAGAAACATCGCCTGCCAGTTCTTCACCGACAACGGACAAGGCGTGCTCCGCTGCGACATCATGAACATAGACACGCGTCCGCGCCGTCCGGCCGATTGCGAGCTCGAACGGGGCAACGCCTTCGAGATGGGCGCGAAGGGAGCCGCAGGCCGCATCTGCGCCGGCGACACCATCATGGACCCGTCGCTGCCAACGCTCGCCTATGGCGAGGTGTGGCAACGTGCGGGGTTCACCTGCCGGTCGGAGCAGACGGGACTAACGTGTTTCAATGCGATGCAGCGCGGGGTCTCGCTGGCACGGGCGAAGCAGGAGGTGTTTTGAGGAGTAGCCCGCATGTAAGCGGAGCAGAATGCGGGGATCTGTCCCGGATTGCGCTTCCGCCTTCGCTCTTCGAGCTTCGGCGGACAAGGCGCTACATTCGGGCTACGCTTCTGAGGCTTGATAGCTTGCATCGCGTCGATCAAGATGGGCGCCACACAGGGCCAGAGCGACGTGACTGACCAACCTCCCTCACTCAGTATCCTGGGCATCTACTCTTTCAGCGCGGACAAAGCTGCTTATGCCCGCTTCATCCGGGGACTGATCGATTCCCACGATCCGCCCAGTTTCAGCGAAGAGGTGAAGACCATCCTACGCGGCAGGGGTGATGAGATCGTGCCACTGACCGATGTAGAGCGGCAGGAGTGGGAGGGCAATCTGCGCTTATATATGGACAGCGCCGCTGTTCTCGAGGTGCTCGTCACGAACCCGGACTCACGATTCAACATTGGAGACTTTGCCCAGGTCGATCCGCGCACCCCCAGGGATCACGAGGAGATGGCGTGGAACGAAACGTTCCTGACCGCAGATGGCGAGACGGTGATCGAGACCGACTCAGACAAAGGCTGCCTGCGGCGAAACAGTATCGCGTGGTGTTCGTCATCCATCGATGGGAGCCTAGCCTCCCACTGCTCTCCAGCTACGCAGAGCTGCATGCTCCGCCTGTACAGCCATTGACCGAGCGATTACGGCGTCTCGCTCCCTATGACCTTCCGGAACCGAGTGTTCGTGTGAGCAGGTGATCTCGGAGCGCGTAGCCCGAATGAAACGCGACGACAGCGCCACACTTCGTCATTGCGAGCGTAGCGAAGCAATCCAGGATCTTTTCCACGGAAACAGACTGGATTGCTTCGTCGCAAGGGCTCCTCGCAATGACGGTGGGGAGGCAGCTGCGCATTATTCAATGATCGGCACGTGCCGTGCCGCGGTCCGCGGCAGCGTGCCATCGAGGCGCGGATCGTCGGCGATCTCGATCTGGCGGCGAAACGGGCGGAAGCCGGAGCGCTGATAGAACGCAACGGCGGACGGATGATCGAAGGTGCAGGTGTGCACCCAGACGCGGCGCAGGTCGCGCGACCATGCAAGCTCCAGCGCGCGGTTCATCGGGAAGCGGGCTGCGCCAGTCCCGATCAATGCTGCAGTGACGCCGAAATAGACCAGCTCGCACTGGCCGGGCTCGCGGAAATCCAGCTCCAGCAGGCCTTCGTGGCCGTCCACGCCGAGTGCATAGACCTCGACGCCCGGCGCGCGGATGATTGTGGCGAGCTCGGCATCGTTCATGCGCGCCCGCGAAAACCACAACCACTCCTCGCCGACGCGGCGATGGAGGTCGCGATACCAATGAAGCGCGGGGGTATCGACCTTGCGCAGCGTCCACGCACCGGCGGGATCGTCACGCAGCGCCGGACGCGCGGTCATCTCGAGATGAGTGACGACGGCAGCGATCTTGCCGGCGGGGATGTCGGAATGGCCGTCGGGGAGGATCATGGGATGCGTCTCTTTGAAGCTGAACGCCAGCCACACATTCCGGGTCGTCCTGGCGAAAGCCAGGACCCATTACCACAGCTGATCGCTGTTGCGGCAGGCTGGGGCCGCCAGCGGTCCAAGGCAACTTAGCTCGGTGGTTGTGGGTCCTGGCTTTCGCCAGGACGGCGGAGTTTGTGGATACGCCTCGTTCACCGCGGGGTCAGGGTAATCGCTTCCAGAGAACCCCGGATTTCGCTGCGCTCCATCCGGGCTACGAGTTCGGCCTATCCCTCCCCCTCGTCGCTTGCCAGCACGCCCTTCACCGCCCTCGCCCATCCCGCCAGCTTCCGCTCTCTTGTCGCCTGGCTCATGTTCGGCTTGAAGCGATGCTCGAGCCGCCAGTTGTCGGCGAACTTGGTCGGCTCGGGATAGACGCCCGCCTGGAGCCCGGCGAGATAGGCGGCGCCGAGCGCAGTCGTCTCCTGGATCACGGGACGGTCGACCGGCGCGTCGAGCAGATCGGCGAGGCGCTGCATGGTCCAGTCCGATGCGGTCATGCCGCCGTCGACGCGGAGCACGACGCTGGCGGTTTCCGAGCTAGGCCAATCGGCGCGCATCGCGGCCCAAAGGTCAAAAGTCTGGTAGCAGACGCTTTCCAGCGCGGCGTGGGCGAGCTCGGCGGGGCCGGTGTTGCGGGTGAGGCCGAACAGCGCGCCGCGCACGCGCGGATTCCAGTAGGGCGCGCCCATGCCGACGAAGGCCGGCACCAGATAGACGCTCTGCATGGAGTCCGACTGGTCGGCAAGAGACCCGGTCTCGGCGGCGTGCTTGATGATGCCGAGACCGTCACGCAGCCATTGCACTGCGCTGCCCGCGACAAAGATCGAGCCTTCGAGCGCGTAGGTGCGCTTTCCGCCGAGCTGATAGGCGATGGTGGTGAGCAGCTTGTTCTTCGAGGCCACCGGCGTGGCGCCGGTGTTGAGCAGGGCGAAGCAGCCGGTGCCGTAGGTCGACTTCATCATGCCCGGGCGGAAGCAGGCCTGGCCGATGGTCGCGGCCTGCTGGTCGCCGGCGATGCCGGAGATCGCAATCGCGCCGCCGAACAGGTCTGGCACGGTCTCGCCGAAACGGGCGGAGGAATCCTTCACCTCGGGCAGCATCGAGCGCGGCACGCCGATGATCTCCAAGAGCTCGTCGTCCCACTGCCCCGTGTGGATGTTGAACAGCAGCGTGCGCGAGGCGTTGGTGGCGTCGGTGGCGTGCACCTTGCCGCCGGTGAGGCGCCAGAGCAGGTAGCAATCGACGGTGCCGAACATCAGCTCGCCGCGCGCGGCACGCGCCCGCGCGCCGGGAACGTGGTCGAGAATCCAGGCGACCTTGGTGCCGGAGAAATAGGGATCGATGATCAGGCCGGTCTTCTGCGAGATCGCCGGCTCGCGGCCGTCTGCCTTGAGTTTGGCGCAGATGTCGGCGGTGCGGCGGTCCTGCCAGACGATGGCGCGGTGCACGGCCTGTCCGGTGGCGCGATCCCACACCACGGTGGTCTCGCGCTGGTTGGTGATGCCAATCGCGGCGATGTCCTTTGCGGTGATGCCGGCCTGCTCGATCGCATCACGGCAGACCATCACGGTCGAGGTCCAGATGTCCTCCGGCTCGTGCTCGACCCAGCCCGACGCGGGGAAGTGCTGCGGAAATTCCTGCTGCGCACGGGCGGCGATCGAGATGTCGCTGCGAAAGACGATGGCGCGCGAGGAGGTGGTGCCCTGGTCGATGGCGAGGACGAAAGACATGGAAGCGAACCCTTGGCGTTATCTTGGCGTTGTCTTGGCGTTTTCTTGGCGTTGTCCCGTGAGGGATCATTGTGTCGCGCCAAAGGGAGCGGATTGGAGGCGGAAGGTCAAGCCCGCCGCGCTCATCGGGGCGAGCGACGTGCGTGGAAGGGCTAGGCCAGAGAATGCGAAAATGGTACATGCCGGGCGGGCAGATGGGGCGGCATGACCTTCACTTCATTTCAGTTCGGCGTCTTCGTCGCGACCGTGTTTGGCGTCTATTACCTGCCGTCACTGCGCAGTTTCCAAGTCCCGCTGCTCGTCCTTGCAAGCGTGTTCTTCTACGGCTTCGGCCAGCCCGAGTTGCTGCCGCTGCTGCTCGTCGCGGTCCTCGGCACCTATGTCTGCCTGGTGCTCGCGTTCGAGAAGCGAAGCATCTGGATGCCGGCCGGCATCGTCTTCAATCTCGGCCTGCTGGCGTTCTTCAAATACAAGTTCCTGTTCGTCGACGCCGCCGCGGCCCATCTCACCGGCACCGCGCCGGTCGACTTCCTGCTGCGCCTGCCGCTGCCGATCGGCATCTCGTTCTTCGTGTTCCACAACATCAGCCTGCTGGTCGACCTGACGCGCGAGAAGCGCACCGTTCGCTTGCGCGACGTGTTCCTCTACATCATCTTCTTTCCCCAGCTCGTGTCCGGCCCGATCACGCGTGCGGCCCAGTTCATGCCGCAGATCGTTCCCAAGCGGCTCGGTGACGTTGCCTTCGTCGAGGCCGCGAAGTGGATTCTGGTCGGCTATTTCTTCAAGCTGTATGTGGCGAACAATCTCAACGAGATGACGTCCTATATGGACTTCCCGCTGTACGAGACGCTGCGCACGCAGGATCGCTGGCTGCTGGTGTTCCTCTACAGCTACCAGATCTACGCCGATTTCTTCGGCTACTCGGCGATTGCGCTCGGCCTCGGCCTGCTGTTCGGCTATCGCCTGCCCGTGAACTTCAACCTGCCCTACATCTCGACCTCATTCTCGGAGTTCTGGACGCGTTGGCACATATCGTTGTCGAGCTGGCTCAGGACCTATTTGTACATTCCGCTCGGCGGCAACCGTCATGGACCGGCACGAACCTGTCTCAACCTGATGATCGTGATGACGCTTGGCGGGCTCTGGCATGGTGCAAGCCTGAGCTACGCCCTGTGGGGCATGGCGCACGGGTTTCTGCTCGTGATCGAACGACCGTTCCTGAAACTCCTGGGCGATGAAAGCCCTGCGGTGCGGGTGATCCGGATGGGCGTCGTCTTCTTCTGCGTCACAATGCTCTGGATCTTCTTCAAGCTGCCGAACTTCGACCACGCGCTCAGCTACCTCAAGGGAATGTTCATGGCGACGGACGCGCCCAATCCGCCAAAGCTGTTCACCAATCTCGCTTTGCTCTACGCCTTGCCGGTGATCATCCAGCATATCGGCATCGGCGCGCTCATCGAAGGCCGGTTGCGGCGATGGGAGCCGTATCTCTATGGCGCGCTCGCGGCGCTCGCCTGTCTTGAGGCGGGGCCCGACAGCACTTTCATCTACTTCCAGTTCTGACATGCAGCAGGATTTTACGCTTTCATGGCTGGTCAAGTGCGCGGCGGCCGCAGCCGCGCTGCTGCTGGCCTGCGCCCTCACCACCGCGCGCTTCGGCTCGGCCCTGCAGCAGCCGGCGGTCACGACCCGCGGCGGCAGCCTCGTCAGCCTCAACCGCTATGTGCGGGATCCCACGCCTGATATCGTGGTGGTCGGCAGCTCGGTCGCCTGGCGCCTCAAGGAGGAGTATTTCTCGCCGCCGCGCGCCCGCAATCTTTCGTTGGCGGGCGGCTCACCGTTGACAGGTCTCGAGATCGTCGCGAACCGGCCGAACCCGCCGAAGATCGTGCTGATCGAGACGAATGTCCTGACGCGCGAGCCGGACAGCGCGCTGATCGAGAAATTTTCCGGCGGCGCGCGCACGGAAGCGCTGCTCTTGCGCCCGGTGCGAACAGCGGTCGCGGGCTATGAAACGTGGAAACACGGTGAACCCGATCCCGCCCGGGCGCGCGCCGAGCGGGATCGCCTGCTCAGCCAGCCGCCGGGCACGTTCGACAACAAGGTCTATCTCGACCGTGCGCTGGAGCAGATGAACGAAGCCGATCCGACCGTGCCGGCTCGCGCCAATGTGGTCCGCATCAGGCAGCTCATCGACGAGTTGCAGCGGCACGGCACCCGCGCGTTTCTGATCCACGTTCCGTTTGCGCCGGAGATCGAAGGCTCCCGGATGGTCCGGATGACCAACGAGATCGTCAACGAAGCCTTTCCGGATCGCGGGCTGTGGCTCCCGATCGATCCGCCGCGAAGCGAGCTGCGTTGGGACGACGGCGTGCACCTCGACGAACGTTCGGCCCTGATCGTCGTGCGCGCCATCGAAAGCGCCATCCAAAGCGCCCTGGTCGAGCGAGACAGCGCACGCCGGCCGTAGGGGGCGGCGGCTACACCGCCGCCGTGGTCACGCCGCCGTCGATGACGATGGTCTGTCCGGTCATGAAGCTCGACGCATCGGAGGCGAGGTAGGCCACTGCGCCGGCGATTTCGTCGGGCTCGCCGATGCGGCGGAGCGGCGTGGTGGCGGTGCGGCGCTTCAGGATGGCTTCGTCTTCCCACAGCGCACGGGCGAAATCGGTCTTGACGAGGCCGGGCGCGATGCAGTTGACGCGGACGCCTTTCGGGCCCCATTCGCCGGCGAGCGAACGACACAGCGCGAAGTCGGCGGCCTTGGAGATGCCATAGGCGCCGATCACGGTCGAGCCGCGCAAGCCCCCGATCGAGGAGATGATGACGACGGAGCCCTTGCCGCGCTCGGCCATCTGCGGGATTGCGAGCGCGGAGAGCCAGATGTTGCTCTTGACGTTCGAGCCCATGATCTTGTCGAAGGCTTCATCGGTGATGTCGAGCAGCGGGCCGTAATACGGATTCACCGCGGCGTTGCAGACCAGGATGTCGATCTTGCCAAAATGCTTGGTCGCCCCCGCGATCAGCGCCTCGACCTCTTGCTTGCGCGCGATGTTGCAGGGGATGACGGTTGCCTCGCCGCCGGCCGCATTGATGCCGTCGGCGACCTCCTTGCAGGCGTCGGCCTTGCGCGATGAGACCACGACTTTGGCGCCGAGCTTTGCGAGCAACTCGGCGGAGGCGCGTCCGATGCCGCGGCTGGAGCCGGTGACCACGGCGACTTTTCCGGTGAGATCGAACGGGGTGTTTTTCATTTTTGTTGCTCCGTTGAGGCCACTTGTTCGGTGACATCGCCCGGTTTGACCGGGCGATCCAGTATTCCAGAGACGGCGCGGCTAGAACCGAGAAGCCGCGGCGTACTGGATCCCCCGCCTACGCGGGGGATGACGGCGACCTTGCGGCTAGATCAACCCGCCACCATCGGCGACGCGGCGCTGGTGGTAGTCGGTGTCGCCAAACGAGTTCTCGATCATGGTCAGGCGCTTGAAGTAGTGGCCGATCTTCGCCTCCATGGTCATGCCGATGCCGCCGTGGAGCTGGATCGCCTGCTGTCCCACGAACTTCAGCGACTTGCCGATCTGCACCTTGGCCGCCGCAACGGCGTTGCTGCGCTCCTTGGCGTCCTCGAAATCGCCGGCCATGGTCGCGAACATCGACATCGATCTCGCCTGCTCGGCGGCGACGAACATGTCGGAGGCGCGGTGCTGGAGGCTCTGGAACGAGCCGATCGCGACGCCGAACTGCTTGCGCGTCTTGATGTACTCGACGGTGGACTTGAGCGATTCATCCATCAGGCCGACCGCTTCGGCGCAGAGCGCGATGCGGGCTTCGTCGACCACACGTTCGATCAGCGCGAGCGAATCGTCGGGGTTGCCGAGCGCCGCATCGGCACCGACCTCGACGCCGGTGAAGGTGATGTCGGCGGCGTGCAGGCCGTCCTGGGTCGGGTACGATTTCTTGGTGACGCCCTTGGCGTTGGCCGGCACCAGGAACACGCCGATGCCGCTGTTGTCGCGGCGCTCGCCCTTGGTGCGCGCGGTCACGATGAGCGTGTCGGCGTTCTCGCCGTTGAGCACGACGAATTTTTCGCCGTCGATGACCCAACCCTCGCCCTTCTTCTTCGCCGTCGTGGTGACGTCGAAGAGATCGTAGCGCGAGTTCTTCTCGAGCTGGGCAAACGCCAGCGTCTTGCTGCCGTCGACGATGCCGGGCACATGCGCGGCCTTCTGCGCATCGGAGCCCGCATGGCGCAGGAAGCCGCCGCCGATCACGACGGTTGCGAGATAAGGCTCGAGCACCAGCGCCTTGCCGAGCGCTTCCATCACGATCATGGTCTCGACCCCGCCGCCGCCGAAGCCGCCATCGGCCTCGTCGAAAGGCAGGCCGAGCAGGCCCTGCTCGGCGAGCTTGCCCCAGACGGCTTTGCTCCAGCCGCCCTTCTCTTTCATATACTTCTTGCGGCTCTCGAAATCGTAGGAATCGGTCAAGAGGCCGTCGATGCTGTCCTTGAGAAGCCGTTGCTCCTCGTTCAGATCAAAATCCATGTTTCTCTCCAAATTCGACGGTGGATGTCATTGTCCCTGCCGTCGCCTCACCCTCAGACGTCATCCCCGCCTTGTGCGCAATTGCGCACTGGGGCGGGGATCCAGTATACGCAGCCGTCCGTCGTACTCACGACCGCCTCGGCGTACTGGGTCCCCCGCCTTCGCGGGGGACGACACCGTCATTGTTGCGTCACAGCCCCAGCACCGCCTTGGCGATGATGTTGCGCTGGATCTCGTTGGAGCCGCCGTAGATCGAGACCTTGCGGTTGTTGAAGTAGCTCGGCGCGATCTGGGCGGTCCAGTCCATGGCTTCGTTCGAGCCGTCGTCGCCGTGCACGTCATAGGGGGCTGCAAACGGGCCGATCACTTCCATCAAGAGCTCGGTGGTGGTCTGCTGGATCTCCGAGCCCTTGATCTTCAGCACGGACGAGGCCGGATTGGGCTTGCCCTTGCCGTGCTTGCCTTCGTCGGCGACGACGCGCAACTGCGTCAGCTCGAGCGCCTTCAGCTCGATTTCGCAGGCCGCGAGCTTCTCGCGGAAGGCGGCGTCCTGGATGATCGGCTTGCCGCCGGATTCGACCTTGGAGGCGAGATCACGGATGCGGCGGAGCCGCTCCTTGGAGACGCCGACCCGGGCGATGCCGGTACGCTCATTGCCGAGCAGGAATTTTGCGTAGTCCCAGCCCTTGTTCTCCTCGCCGATCAGGTTCTCGTAGGGAACCTCGACGTCGTCGAAAAAGACCTCGTTGACCTCGACGCCGCCGTCGATGGTCTGGATCGGGCGAACGGTGACGCCCTTCGACTTCATCGAGAACACGATGAAGGAGATGCCCATCTGCTTCTTGGCGCTGGCGTCGGTGCGGCAGAGGCAGAAGATCATGTCGGCGTGCTGGGCGAGCGTGGTCCAGGTCTTCTGGCCGTTGATGATCCACTTGTCGCCCTTGCGCTCGGCTTTCGTCTTCAGCGAAGCGAGGTCGGAGCCGGAGCCGGGCTCGGAGAAGCCCTGGCACCACCAATCGTCGACACTGGCAATGCGCGGCAGATACTGCTTCTTCTGCTCTTCATTGCCGAAGGTGTAGATGACAGGACCGACCATGCTGACGCCGAAGGCGAGCGGCTGCGGCGCCGGATAGGATTGCAGCTCCTCGTTGAAGATGTAGTGCTGCACGGATGTCCAGCCGGTGCCGCCATATTGCTCGGGCCAATGGCTGACGCCCCAACCCTTCTTGTTGAGGATGCGCCACCACGTCACCATCTCGTCCTTCGAGAGGTGGCGGCCCTCGACCAGCTTGCGCCGCGTATCCGGCGGCACGTTGTCGCGGAGGAATGACCGCACTTCCTCGCGGAACGCCTGCTCTTCTTTCGTGAATGCGAGATCCATCGGATCCTCCTGTGAGCGATTCTGTCGTCCTGGCGAAAGCCAGGACCCATTACCACCGGCCTTCGTTGCTTACGAAGGCAATTGCCATCTGCTCCCCAAACTCCTGCTGCGGAGTATGGGTCCTGGCTTTCGCCAGGACGACATTGGTTACTGCAAAACCTCGAACAACCCCGCCGCGCCCATGCCGCCGCCGACACACATGGTGACGACCGCGTACTTCGCCTTGCGGCGGCGGCCTTCGATCAAGGCGTGGCCGGTGAGGCGTGCGCCCGACATGCCGTAGGGATGGCCCACCGCAATCGCGCCGCCATCGACGTTGATCTTGTCGGGGTCGATGCCGAGCTTGTCGCGGCAATACAGCACCTGCACCGCGAAGGCTTCGTTGAGCTCCCACAGGCCGATGTCGTCCACGGTGAGGCCGTGACGCTTGAGCAGGCGCGGCACGGCGAAGACCGGGCCGATGCCCATTTCGTCGGGCTCGCAGCCGGCCGAGACGAAGCCGCGAAAGATGCCGAGCGGCTTGAGGCCGCGCTTCGCCGCTTCCTTGTCGCTCATGATGACGGAGGCGCTGGCGCCGTCCGAAAGCTGGCTGGCATTGCCGGCGGTGACCGAGAACCCGTCGCCGCGCACGGCCTTGAGGCCGGCGAGGCCTTCGGCAGTCGTCTCGGGGCGCGGGCCCTCGTCCTGCGACAGCGTCACGTCCTTGAAGGAGACTGCGCCGGTCGCCTTGTCGGTCACCGCCATCTTGGTGGTGATCGGCGCCAGCTCATCCCTGAACTTGCCGCCCTGTTGGGCTGCCGCGGTGCGGCGCTGGCTCTCCAGCGAATATTCATCCTGCTTCTCGCGCGAGATGCCGTAGCGCTTGGCCACGATTTCGGCGGTGTCGATCATGGGCATGTAGACCTCGCCCTTGATCTCGAGCAGCGCCGGGTCCTGGGCGTGGAAGCCGTTCATCTTGTCGTTCTGCACCAGCGAGATCGACTCGCCGCCGCCGCCGACCGCGATCTCGACGCCGTCGAAGATCACCGAGCGCGCGGCGAGCGCGATCGCCTGGAGGCCCGAGGCACACTGTCGGTCGATGGTGGTGCCGCCGACGGTGACGGGCAGGCCAGCGCGGAGCAGCGCCTTGCGCGCGATGTTGCCGCCGGTCGAACCCTGCTGGAGGGCGGCGCCCATCACGACGTCCTCGACCTCCTTCGGGTCGATCTTGGCGCGCGCGACGGCTTCGCCGATGGCGTGGCCAAGCAGGGTTGCGCCCTCGGTGGCGTTGAGTGCGCCGCGATAGGCCTTGCCGATCGGGGTGCGGGCGGTGGAAACGATGACGGCGTCGGTCAAGAGCGACCTCCTGATGCGGGTTGGGTGGATTGTGATGGTTTCTGCTGCTGGCGCAACTCGTGGCGCGACAGCTTACCGACCGACGTGCGCGGCAGATCGTCGACGAATTCGACCTCCGTGGGCAATTCGTGCTTGCCGAGCTTGCCGACGAGCTGCGCGCGCAGCTCGTCGAGCGAGAACGGCTTTGCGTTCGGCTTCAGCTTGATGAAGGCTTTTGCGGCCTCACCGCGGTACTTGTCGGGAATGCCGAGCACGATCACCTCGTGCACGCCGGCAATGGTGTAGACCGCCTGCTCGATCATCTGCGGATAGACGTTGAAGCCGCCGGAGATGATCATGTCCTTCTTGCGGTCGACCAGGAAGAAATAGCCGTCGGTATCGACATAGCCGATGTCGCCGGTGAGGAAGCGGCCGTCGACGAAGGCCTCCGCGGATCCCACCGGCTTGTT
The DNA here is from genome assembly GCF_029846715.1 of Bradyrhizobium nivariense. Lineage (GTDB taxonomy): Bacteria > Pseudomonadota > Alphaproteobacteria > Rhizobiales > Xanthobacteraceae > Bradyrhizobium. The sequence continues at coordinate 291,044 of NZ_JARVWW010000005.1, read as the reverse complement.
CCAGTAGCCTTTGGTGACGTTCGGGCCCTTGATGCGGATCTCGCCGACTTCGCCCGGCGGCAGCACCTTCGTCGGATTTTCCAGCGAGACCACGTCGAGCTCGATGCCGGGCAGCATCAGGCCGATCGAGCCAGGCTTGTCGGGACCTGTGGGCGGATGGCCGGTGCCGGGTGAGCAGGTCTCGGTCATGCCCCAGCCGCTGCGCAGCTTCTTGCCGACCTTGCGCTCGAAGAAATTGGCGATCTCCACCGGCAGCGGGGCGCCGCCGGAGCCGATGGTGGCGAGCGAGGAGAAATCGCGCTTGTCGAGATCGGGAAGGGCTGCGATCGCGATCCACATCGTCGGCACGCCTGGAAAATAGGTCGCCCGCTTGATTTCGATGTCGCGCATCACCGCTTCGACGTCAAAACGCTGATGCAGCGAGATCAGATTGCCGCGGCTGAGCGAGGACAGCAGCACGACGGTGAGCGCATAGATGTGGAAGAGCGGCAGCACGCAGATCACGCGCTCGACGACGTCGCCACGCGTCGCCCGCGACGGCTTGCCCCAGACGTCGTAGATCGACACCGCCGAGGTGAGATTGCCGTGGGTTAGCATCGCGCCCTTGGGCAGCCCGGTGGTGCCGCCGGTATATTGCAGCAGCGCGACGTCGTCGGCCGTCACGGACGGCCACTGCGCCGGCGCGGTCCCGCCCTCGGCAAAGGTCTTGAAGGTGACGATGCGGGGATCATCAGGGATCGCGGCCTGCGGCGTGCCGACCTTGCCCCAATTGTCATCCTCGCAGACGACCAGACGGTCGATCAGCCCCTTGTCCAGGAATTTCAGCGCGGTCGGCAGCAGCGCCGCGAGGTTGGAGGTGACGAGCAGGCGCGAACCGGAATCCGAGACCTTGTGTGTCAGCGCGATCTCGCCGTCGAGCGGGGACAGATGCGCAACGCGGGCGCCGGCTTTCAACGCGCCGAAGAAATTGACGGGGTGATCCGGCGTATTGCCGAGGAACAGCGCGATGGAGGAGTTCTTGCCGAAGCCGGCGCGCAGGAACGCGGCAGCCGCACGCTCCGCCATCGTAGCGAGCTCGGTATAGGTGATCGGACGATCGCGAAATTCCAGCGCGGTGCGTGGGCCGTACTCGGCGGCGGCTTTTGCCAGCAGGTCAGGCAGCGAGCCCTGGACGATGGTGTCGTCCCAGCGCACGCCTTCGGGATAAAACTGTTCGCCGGGATGGGTCATTAACGATCGATACTCTGCAGGGCGGTCGTGACGGTGTCGTGTGAGGTGGGCACAAGCGGACCGGCTCCCTTCCCCCTTGTGGGGAAGGGTTGGGGAAGGGGATGCCACGAACGCTGACGTCGCTTGGGGCTACCCCCCTCCCTAACCCTCCCCCACAAAGGGGGAGGGAACCGAGAGAGTGTGCCAGCCGCCATCACGCCGCTTTCGACGCCGCCGCCAGCGAGGCGAAGGTCTTGCCTTCCGCCGCGAGCTTCTTCAGCAGCGGCGCGGGCTCGAGGCTGGGGTCATTGGTCTCCTTGGCATAGAAGGAGAGACGATCGGCGATGTGCTTGAGGCCAACGGTGTCGGCCCAGAACATCGGGCCGCCGCGATAGATCGGCCAGCCATAGCCGTAGAGCCAGACCACGTCGATATCGGAGGGACGCGCGGCGATGCCTTCTTCCAGGATCTTCGCGCCCTCGTTGATCATCGGGTACATCATGCGCTCGAGGATCTCCTCGTCGCTGACGACGCGCTTCTTGCGGCCGAGGCGCAGCAGCGTCTCGTCGATCAGCTTCTCGACCTCCGGATCCGGCAGCGCCGAACGCGAGCCGGCTTCGTACTTGTAATAGCCCTTGCCGGTCTTCTGGCCGAAGCGGCCGGCTTCGCATAGCGCGTCTGCGATCTCCGACTTGATGCCGCGGTCCTTGCGCGAGCGCCAGCCGATGTCGAGGCCGGCGAGGTCGCCCATTGCGAACGGCCCCATCGGCATGCCAAATTTTGTCACCACGGCGTCGACCTGCTGCGGAAGCGCGCCTTCGAACAACAGCTTCTCGGACTGCTTGCCGCGCTGGGCCAGCATGCGGTTGCCGACAAAGCCATCGCAGACGCCGACCACGGCCGGCACCTTTGCGATTTTTCGCGCGATCGTCACCGCGGTCACCAGCGCATCCGGCGCGGTCTTGTCGGCGCGCACGATCTCGCACAACTTCATGACGTTGGCGGGCGAGAAGAAGTGCATGCCGAGCACGTCCTGCGGACGCTTGGTCGACTGCGCGATCTCGTCGATGTTCAGGTAGGAGGTGTTGGAGGCAAGCACCGCGCCAGGCTTGACGTACTGGTCGAGCTTGCCGAACACTTCCTTCTTCACCGCCATGGTCTCGAACACGGCTTCGATGACGAGGTCGGCATCGCCGACGTTCTCGATGCCGACGACGCCGTTGATCAGCGCCATACGCTTGGCGGGCGCATCCGCCGGGATGCCGCCGCGCGCCGCGGTCGCTTCCCAGTTCTTCTGCATGATGCCCATGCCACGCTTGAGCTGCTCCTCGCCGGTCTCGATCAGGGTGACAGGAATGCCTGCATTGGCAAAGGACATCGCGATGCCGCCGCCCATCGTGCCGGCGCCGAGGATGGCGACGCGGTTCACGGGCCGCGACTTGGTGCCTTCAGGCACGCCGGCGATCTTGCTAGCCTCGCGCTCGGCGAAGAAGGCATAACGCTGCGCCTTGGACTGATCGCTGGCGACGAGCTTCAAGAAGCCCTCGCGCTCCTTCTTCAGACCCTCGTCGAACGGCAGGTCGATGGCGTAGCCGACGGCGTCGGCCGCCGCGAACGGCGCCTCCAGGCCGCGCGACTTCTTGGTCATGGCGGCGACCGCATTGGTGAAGATCGAGCGGTCGGCCTTGGCCGCCGCGATCTTGGAGTCATCATCGCGCAGGCGGCGCAGCGGGCGCTTTTCGGCCAGCAGCTTTCGTACGAAGGCTTCGCCGCCCGACGCCGGCCCCTCGATGATCTCCTCGATCAGACCGTTCTTCAGCGCTTCCGCCGCACCGATCGGATCGCCGCCGACGATCATCTTGACTGCGAGCTCAGGCCCGACCGCCCGCGGCAGGCGCTGGGTGCCGCCCGCGCCCGGCAGCAGGCCGAGCTTCACCTCGGGCAGGCCGAGCTTGGCTTCTTTCACCGCGACGCGAAAATGACAGGCGAGCGCAACCTCGAGGCCGCCGCCGAGCGCGGTGCCGTGGATCGCGGCCACGACCGGCTTCGGCGAGTTCTCGATCTCGGACAGCACGTCGTTGAGGGCGGGCGGCTTCGGCGGCTTGCCGAATTCGGTGATGTCGGCGCCCGCAATGAAGGTGCGGCCGGCGCAGGTCAGCACGATGCCCTTGATCGCGGGATCGGCCACGGCGGCCTTGATGCACTCCAGAATACCGCCGCGAACCGCGGCACTCAGCGCATTGACCGGAGGGCTGTCGACCGTGACGATCCCGACTTCGTCATGACGCTCAAGCTTGACCACTTCGCTCACGGTGTCCCTCCTTGGTGGGTAACTTTTGTCAATTTCGCAGTGCGGAATTTAATTCCGCATCTTGACGGCAGGGTTATTTTGAAGCACGTGGCTTGTCAACGACTCCGCGCAAGAAGCAGATCAGGGATGAAGCGTACAGGAAAGAAGACCGCGACCGATCGGAATTTCGTCGTCGCGCTTTCCCGCGGACTAGACGTATTGCGCGCATTCCAGCCCAGCGACGGACTTCTTGGCAATCAGGAAATCGCGGCCCGCACCAACCTGCCCAAGCCGACGGTCTCTCGGCTGACCTACACGTTGACGAAGCTCGGTTATCTGACACCGGTTCCCCGTTTCGAGAAATATCAGCTGGCACCCGCCGCAATGGCGCTCGGTTACGCCGCGTTATCCAATCTCGGCGTTCGGCATTTGTCCGAACCGTTCCGCGAGGACATGATGCGCGCGACCGGGGGAGCCGTCGCGATCGGCGGCCGGGACCGTCACAGCATGATCTATTTCGGGCAGAGCCGCGGCAGCGAGACGGTCGGCGTTCAACTAGACGTCGGCTCTCGCGTGCCTATTGCAACCAGCGCGATGGGCCGCGCATATTTCTGGGCGCTCGCCGAAGACGAACGCGCAGAAGTGTCGCGTATTCTGCGCGAACATTACGGCAGCCGCTGGCCGAAGATGCGCGACGGACTGGAGCGTTCCGGCGAGACCGTCGCGAAATACGGCTTCGCGATCTCCGTCGGTGACTGGCACGACGACATCGGCGCTGCCGGCGTCGCGCTCAGGCTCAACGACGGAACCGGACCTTACGCATTCAATTGCGGCGCGCCCGCATTCCGTTTCACGGAAGAGCGTTTGATCAACGACATTGGACCGCGTCTGCTTGCGATGGTAAGGAACATCGAAGCGGCACTTGGGGGTCTGATGCCGCATTCCAAAAAAGACATCAGCAAAAAGCTGAAATCAGGAGGAAAAGTTGCGCGTGTGGCCGAGGGGATCAGATAGCCTTTGTGATCATCAGGAGCGGTTCGTATCGCCCCTTCGTCCACTCAACAGCGTGGGCGAGACGAGATGACGCAGGCACAGCTCGCGCAGGGGACATCGCCCCTGCTCGCGGTTCGCGACGTCAGCGTCGTGTTCGGCGGCATCGTCGCGCTCAACGGCGTGTCCTTTGACATGCACAAGGGCCAGATCCTCGGATTGATCGGCCCCAACGGCGCCGGCAAGACCACGCTCTTCAACTGTCTTTCGCGGCTCTACCAGCCGTCGTCCGGCGACATCCTGATGGAAGGCGCGAGCATCCTGTCGCGGCCGCCGCACCGGATCGCCGAGATCGGCATCGGCCGCACATTCCAGAACGTGGCGCTGTTTCCGAACCTTTCGGTGATGGACAATGTCCGCGTCGGCGCTCATTCGAAGACGTCAAGCGACATCATCAGCGACTCCCTGAAGTTAGCCTGGGTCCGGCGCAGCGAGACCAGCATCAACACCAAGGTGCAGGAGATTCTCGCCTATCTAAAACTCGAGGACGTTGCCCACACCGTCGTGTCCGGGCTGCCCTTCGGCACGCAGAAGCGCGTCGAACTGGCGCGGGCGCTCGCTGCCGATCCGAAGATCCTGCTGCTCGACGAGCCGGCCGGCGGCCTCAATCACGAGGAGGTCCATGTGCTCGGTGATCTCATTCGCCAGATTCGTGACGACCGCCACATGACCGTGCTGCTGGTCGAGCACCATATGGGTCTCGTGATGTCGATCGCCGACCACGTCGTCGCGCTGAACTTCGGCAAGAAGCTGGCGGAAGGCACGCCGGCCCAGGTGCAGGTCGACCCCGACGTCATCAAGGCCTATCTCGGGAGCAAGGACCAATGACGACGCTGCTCAACGTCAAGGACCTGCGCGCCTATTACGGCCAGGTCCAGGCGCTCCATGGCCTGTCCTTCTCGCTCAACGAGGGATCGCTGACGACGCTGCTCGGGGCCAACGGCGCCGGCAAGACCACCACGCTGCGCGCGATCTGCAACATGGTGCGCTCGACCGGCGGCATCGAGTTCGACGGCAAGCCGCTGAACAACCGCTCCACCGAAAGCATCGTACGGTTCGGCATCGCCCATGTGCCGCAGGGCCGCGGCACCTTCACCACCATGACGGTTGAGGAAAACCTCCAGTTAGGGGCCATCACCCGCAAGGACAATGCCGGCATCGTCTCCGACATCGAGCGCATGTACGCGCATTTCCCGGTGCTCAAGCAGCGGCACACCCAGCAGGCCGGCACGCTCTCGGGCGGCGAGCAGCAGATGCTCGCGGTCGCCCGCGCCCTGATGCTGCGGCCGCGGCTGATGCTGCTGGACGAGCCTTCGTTCGGCCTGGCGCCGCTGGTGGTGCGCGACCTGTTCGGCATCCTCGGCAAGATCAACCGCGAGGACAAGGTGTCGATCCTGGTGGTCGAGCAGAACGCCCAGCTCGCGCTCGAGCTTGCCGACCAGGCCTATGTGATCGAGACCGGGCGCATCGTGATGTCGGGCAACGCCAAGGACATCGCGAACAACGAAGAAATCCGCAAATCCTATCTGGGTTACTGAGGAGCCGGCACGATGGAGCTGTTCACCAACCAAGTGCTGGCCGGCATCGCCACGGGCGCGATCTACGCCTGCATGGCGCTCGCCGTGGTCATGATCTACCAGGCGATCGACCATCTCAACTTCGCGCAAGGCGAGATGGCAATGTTCTCGACCTTCATCTCCTGGCAGCTGATGCAATGGGGCATCCCCTATTGGGCTGCCTTCATCCTGACGCTGGCGTTCTCCTTCGTCGGCGGCATCGCGATCGAGCGCATCCTGTTTAAGCCGCTGGCGAAGGCGCCGGTGCTGACCAACGTCGCGGGCTTCATCGCGCTGTTCGCGATCATCAACTCCTCGGCAGGCCTGATCTGGGACTTCACCATCAAGCAATATCCGACGCCGTTCGGTTCCTCACCGTTCCTCGGCAGTCAGCTGATCTCGACCCACCAGGCCGGCATGATCGGCGTCACCGTGCTGCTGCTGCTCGGCCTCTACTTCTTCTTCCAGTACACCAAGATCGGCCTCGCCATGCGCGCGGCCGCCTCCGTGCCTGAATCGGCCCGGCTGGTCGGCATCAACACGAGCTGGATGATCGCGCTCGGCTGGGGCATGGCGACCGCGATCGGCTCGATCGCCGGCATGCTGATCGCTCCGGTCGTCTTCCTCGAGCCCAACATGATGGGCGGCGTGCTGATCTATGGCTTTGCCGCCGCGGTGCTCGGCGGACTGACCAGCCCGTTCGGCGCGGTGGTCGGCGGCTTCCTGGTCGGTGTCTTCGAGAACCTCGCCGGCACCTACATTCCCGGCGTCGGCAACGAGCTGAAACTCCCGATCGCGCTCGCGCTGATCATCTCCGTCCTGGTCGTCAAACCCGCTGGCCTGTTCGGCCGGCACATCGTCAAGCGAGTTTGATCATGAGCGCTGCAGAAGACGTCGTTGCAGAAGGCCACCAGGCGGTCGAGGCCGTTCCGAAGCGGGCCATGACGCTCGGCACCGGCACCTCGCTGGTGGTGCTTGCCGCACTGATCATCATGCCTGTCTTCGTCAAGAACTTCATCATTTTCCAGATGACGATGCTCCTGATCTACGGGCTCGCGGTGCTGGCGCTGAACATCCTGACCGGCGGCTCCGGCCAGTTCTCGCTCGGCCAGAGCGCGTTTTACGCCGTCGGCGCCTATACGACCGCGGTGCTGATGGAGCATTTCAACGTCAACTACGCGCTGACCTTGCCGATCGCCGGCGTGGTCTGTTTCGGCTTCGGCTTCCTGTTCGGGCAGCCGGCGCTGCGACTCTCCGGCGTCTACCTCGCGCTCGCGACCTTCGCGCTCGCCACCGCAATGCCGCAGCTCTTGAAGCTGAACTTCCTCGAGCACTGGACCGGCGGCGTGCAGGGCCTCGTCGTCACCAAGCCCGATGCGCCGTTCGGCCTGCCGATGTCGCAGGACATGTGGCTCTACTATTTCTCGCTCGCCGTCGTGATCGCAATCTACATTTTCTCGGTCAACCTGCTGCGCTCCCGTTCGGGCCGCGCCTTCATGGCGATCCGCGACAACGAGATCGCGGCTTCCGCCATGGGCGTCGACGTCGCGCTGTACAAGACACTGGCCTTCGGCGTGTCCGCCGCCATCACCGGCATCGCCGGCTCGCTCGGCGCCATCGCGGTGCAGTTCGTCGCGCCCGACAGCTACACCATCACGCTCGCGATCTCGCTGTTCCTCGGCATGGTCGTCGGCGGCGTGGGCTGGCTGCCCGGCTCGATCGTCGGCGCCGCCTTCATCATCTTCGTGCCGAACATGGCGGAGGGCATCTCCAAAGGCCTCTCCGGCGCGGTGTTCGGCGTACTCCTGTTCCTCGTCATCTACCTCGTGCCGCACGGCGCAAGGCAGGTCGCGATCCTGGGCCAGCAACTTGTCGGCCGGCTCAGAAAGAACTGAAAACCCGTTTAATTGAGCTAAGGAGACCCGAATTGTTTTTTGAAAGAACACTGCGAACCGCTGCGCTGGTCACGGCAACGGCGGTCATCACTCTCGCCTCCGGCGCCGCACTCGCCCAGAAGAAATATGACACCGGCGCGTCCGATACCGAGATCAAGATCGGCAACATCATGCCGTATAGCGGTCCGGCATCGGCCTATGGCATCATCGGCAAGACCGAAGAAGCCTACTTCAAGATGATCAACGACAAGGGCGGCATCAACGGCCGCAAGATCAACTTCGTCACCTATGACGACGCCTACTCGCCGCCGAAGGCCGTCGAGCAGGTCCGCAAGCTGGTCGAGAGCGACGAGGTGCTCGCCGTATTCAACCCGCTCGGCACGCCGTCGAACAGCGCGATCCAGAAGTATTTGAACGCCAAGAAGATCCCCCAGCTCTTCGTCGCCACCGGCGCCACCAAGTGGAACGATCCGAAAAACTTCCCCTGGACCATCGGCTGGCAGCCCTCCTACCAGAGCGAAGCGCAGATCTATGCGAAATGGCTGTTGAAGGAGAAGCCGGACGCGAAGATCGCGATCCTCTATCAGAATGACGATTTCGGTAAGGATTACCTCAAGGGCACCAAGGACGGCCTCGGCGCCAAGGCCTCATCCATGATCGTCATGGAGGAGAGCTATGAGGTCTCCGAACCTTCGATCGACGGACACATCGTCAAGATCAAGGCCGCCAATCCGGACGTCCTCGTGATTTACACCACGCCGAAATTCGGCGCCCAGACCATCAAGAAGACCGCCGAGCTGAGCTGGAAGCCGCTCCAGATCATCACCAACGTGTCGGCCTCGGTCGGCAGCGTGATGAAGCCGGCCGGCTTTGAGGCCTCGCAGGGCGTGCTGTCGGCAGCCTATGCCAAGGATGGCGCCGATCCGCGCTGGAACGACGACCCCGGCATGAAGAAGTGGGCCGAGTTCCTCGACAAGTACGTGCCTGGTGCCGACAAGACCGACACCAGCGTGGTCTATGGCTATGGCGCAGCGCAGACGCTGGCCAAGGCACTGGAGATGTGCGGCGACGATCTCACCCGCGCCAATCTCATGAAGCAGGCCGCAAGCCTGAAGGACTTCGCGCCGGACACGCTGCTGCCCGGCGTCAGGATCAACACCAGCGCGACCGATTTCGCGCCAATTTCCCAGCTCCAGATGCAGCGCTTCAAGGGCGAGAAATGGGAACCGTTCGGCGAGATCCTGAGCGGCGACGTCGCTCCGGAATAATGCGCTGACGCGATAGTCCCGGCCAACGAGCCCCCGCGAGCGATCGCGGGGGCTTTTTGTTGACGTGAGGCGTCAATCTTGTTCAATGCGGCGCCGATCCAGCCCGGGGTGGGAGAAAGATGACTGCCGTTCGATTTCAGGTTGCGGCCCCTTTGGCCGCATTCGTGTTGTGCACTGCGATGAGCGGCCCGGCGCTGGCGCAGAAGAAATACGACAGCGGCGCTTCCGATACCGAGATCAAGATCGGCAACATCATGCCCTATAGCGGCCCGGCTTCCGCCTATGCCGCGATCGGCAAGGCCGAGGAAGCCTATTTCAACAAGATCAATGCCGAGGGCGGCATCGGCGGCCGCAAGATCACGTTCATCTCCTACGACGACGGCTATTCGCCGCCGAAGACGGTGGAGCAGGCCCGCAAGCTGGTCGAGAGCGACGGGGTGCTGCTGATCTTCGGCTCGCTCGGCACCTCCACCAACGGCGCCATCCGCAAATACATGAACGAGAAGAAGGTGCCGCAATTGTTCGTGGCGAGCGGTGCTTCGAAGTGGAACGATCCGAAGCAATATCCCTGGACCATGGGCTGGCAGCCGAGCTACGCGAGCGAGGCGCGCATCTACGCCAAGTACATCATGAAGGAGAAGCCGGACGGCAAGATCGGCGTGCTCTACCAGAACGACGATTTCGGGAAGGACTATCTGAAGGGGCTGAAGGACGGCCTCGGGCCCGAGGCCTCGATGATCGTGCTGGAAGATGGCTACGACACTTCGGAGCCGGCAATCGACGAGCACGTCGTGAAGCTGAGGGCTTCAGGCGCCGACATCCTCATCAGCATCACCACGCCAAAATTTGCTGCCCAGGCGATCAAGAAGGCGGCCGAGATCAACTGGCATCCGGTCCACATCATCTCCAACGTCTCGGCCTCGGTCGGCGGCGTGCTCGAGCCGGCAGGGCTCGAAATCTCGCAAGGCATCCTGTCGGCGAGCTACACCAAGGATGGCTCCGACCCGCAATGGAACGCCGATGACGGCATGAAGCGGTTCTATACCTTCCTCGCGCAATACGATCCCAAGGCCAACAAGCTCGATGCCGGCGTGGTGTTCGGCTATGCGGCGGCCCAGACCATGGTGAAGGTACTGCAAATGTGCGGCGACGACCTCACCCGTGAGAACGTCATGAAGCAGGCCGCCAGCCTGAAGGATTTCGAACCCGACACATTGTTGCCCGGCATCAAGATCAACACCGCAGCCGATAATTTCGCCCCGATCGAGCAGCTCCAGATGATGCGGTTCAAGGGCCGGAAATGGGAGCTGTTCGGGGACATCATCTCGAGCGAGCTCGGCCATTGAGCTCTTTGGGCAGAGCGCAATTTGAGGTCAGGCTGAAATAGCAGCGCAACTCATGATCGAAGCAATGACGCGAGGGACTGAATCTCACTAGCCGGAAGATTCCGCTCCGCATCGATCAAATTGCGCCGGCTGCGACATTCGCGGAGGCGTTTTTCTTGCTGGCCGGACGGGAAGGGTATTCAATGTGTGCAGGAGCGACGCGAACGTGCGCTCCCAATCAAAAAAAACGACACATTGAAACGGACCAAGGGAGATCAAGATGCCTGCAATGCATGTGCGGCTGGGGGCCCTTGCGGCCGCCCTCGCGCTGGCTGTTGCCTTTTCCACCGCGGCGTCAGCGCAAAAGAAATACGACACCGGCGCGTCCGACACCGAGATCAAGATCGGCAATATCATGCCCTATAGCGGCCCCGCTTCGGCCTATGGCGTGATTGGCAAGACCGAGGAAGCCTACTTCAGGAAGATCAATGCGGAAGGCGGCATCAACGGCCGCAAGATCAACTTCATCAGCTACGACGATGCCTACTCGCCGCCGAAGACGGTTGAGCAGGCGCGCAAACTCGTCGAAAGCGACGAAGTGCTCCTGATCTTCCAGTCGCTGGGCACGCCGTCGAATTCCGCGATCCAGAAATACATGAACTCGAAGAAGGTGCCGCAGCTGTTCGTCGCTACCGGCGCCACCAAGTGGAACGATTCGCAGAACTTCCCCTGGACCATAGGTTGGCAGCCCAACTACCAGAGCGAGGCACGCATCTACGCCAAGTATATCCTGCAGAACAAGCCGAACGCCAAGATTGCCATCCTCTATCAGAACGACGATTACGGCAAAGACTACCTGAAGGGCATGAAGGAGGGACTTGGCGCCAAGGCGGTTTCGATGATCGTCGCCGAAGAGAGCTACGAGACGTCCGAGCCAACCATCGACTCCCACATCGTGACGCTGAAGGCAACCGGCGCCGATGTCTTCTTCAACATCACCACGCCAAAATTCGCCGCCCAGGCGATCAAGAAGAACGCCGAGATCGGCTGGCATCCGATGCACTTTCTCAACAACGTCTCGGTTTCGATCGGCAGCGTGATGAAGCCGGCCGGCTTCGAGGCCTCGCAGGGCATCGTCTCCTCGAACTACTACAAGGATCCGACCGATCCGCAGTGGAAGGACGATCCGGCGATGAAGGCCTGGAATGAGTTCCTCGACAAATACTATCCCGAAGCCAACCGCGCGGATTCGGCGGTGATGTACGGTTACATCGTCGCCCAGGGCCTTGTGCACGTGCTCAAGGCGTGCGGTGACGATCTGACGCGTGCGAACGTCATGAAGCAGGCGGCCAGCATCAAGGACTTCGAACCTGCCGGCCTCTTGCCGGGCATCAAGGCCAATACGGGCCCCACCGACTTTGCTCCGCTGTCCCAGTTGCAGCTCATGCGCTTCAAGGGAGAAAGCTGGGAGCTGTTCGGCGACGTCCTCAGCGGTGACGTCAGCGGCTGAGGACAGCACAGCCCCAGGGTGACTACCAAAAGAGGTGACTACTAAAGAAGCAGCCCCTGCGACGTCGTCGCAGGGGCTTTTTCTTGATGCTGCAACGCAAATCGTATTCAATTGCTGCCGCGTCGCCAAGAAACCCAGGAAAAGAATGACGCACACACACCAAGAAAATAGGGAGATAGGAATGCCCGCTGTCACCGGCAAATTTGCGGCCGCGTCACTGGCGCTTGCGCTCATTGCAGCCTCGGCCTCCACTGCATCGGCACAGAAGAAATACGATACCGGCGCGACCGATACCGAGATCAAGATCGGCAACATCATGCCCTACAGCGGACCGGCCTCCGCCTACGGCATCATCGGGCGGACCGAAGCCGCTTATTTCAAGAAGATCAACGACGAGGGCGGCATCAACGGCCGCAAGATCAACTTCATTTCCTATGACGACGCCTATTCGCCGCCGAAGACGGTGGAGCAGGCGCGCAAGCTGGTCGAGAGCGACGAGGTGCTGTTCATCTTCAACTCGCTCGGCACGCCGCCGAACACGGCGATCCACAAATACATGAACTCGAAAAAGGTGCCGCAGCTCCTGGTCGCGACCGGCGCCACCAAGTGGAACGATCCGCAGAACTTCCCCTGGACCATGGGCTGGCAGCCCAACTACCAGAGCGAGACGCAGATCTATGCGAAGTGGCTGCTGAAGAACAAGCCTGACGCCAAGATCGCCGTGCTGTTCCAGAACGACGATTACGGCAAGGACTATCTCAAGGGCCTGAAGGACGGCCTGGGGACCAAGGCCGCGTCGATGATCGTCATGGAAGAGAGCTACGAGACGTCGGAGCCGACCATCGACAACCACATCGTCAAGCTGAAATCCACCGGTGCCGATGTCTTCATGAACATCACGACGCCGAAATTCGCGGCGCAGGCGATCAAGAAGAATGCCGAGATCGGCTGGAAGCCGCTGCACTTCCTCAACAACGTTTCGGCCTCCGTCGGCAGCGTGCTCAAGCCCGCCGGTTTCGAGAACTCGCAGGACATCATCTCCGCCGACTATCTGAAGGACATTTCGGATTCGCAGTGGAACAGCGATCCCGGCATGAAAGACTTCGTCGCGTTCATGACCAAATACTTTCCCGACGGCGACAAGCTCGATCACGGCACCATCGTCGGTTACGGCGTGGCGCAGACCCTGGTCCAGATCCTGAAGCAGTGCGGCGACGATCTCACGCGCGGGAACGTCATGAGGCAGGCCGCCAGCCTGAAGAACTTCCGCACCGAAGTGCTGCTGCCGGGTGTGCAGATCAACACGTCCCCGACCGACTTTGCGCCGATCAGTCAGCTCCAGCTCGAGAAGTTCAAGGGCGACAAGTGGGAGCTGTTCGGCGACGTGATCAGCGCCGACGTCGGCGGCTAGCCGCGCTGACATCCACGACGATGAAAACCCCCTGCGCTGATCGCGCGCAGGGGGTTTTTGCTTGCGCGTCGATTATGATCACGCGATTGCACAATCGAATGATGGTAAAGCCCGCTTACGCTTTGGCGCATGATGCGGTAGGCAGGTGAGCGGCGCGTTTGCCGCCAGTCTCTTCTGTCCGCTCAAGGCTTTTCGTCATGACCGACCGACGCCCCCTGCTCCGCGCGCTCTACGACGCCGCCGTTGCCGCCGCCCATCCCAGCACGGTGCTGGCGCCGCACCTGCGGCCCGCTCCGAGGGGACGCGTGATCTGCCTCGCCGCCGGCAAGGGCGCGGCCGCGATGGCCGCCGCCGCCGAGCGGCACTATCTCGGCACGCTCGGGCTCGCACCGGAGCGCATCGTCGGCATCGCCACCACGCGCCACGGCTACGGCGTGCCGACGCGCCGCGTCCGCGTGGTCGAAGCCGGTCATCCCGTGCCTGACGAAGCCGGCCTGAAGGGCGCGGCCGACACGCTCGCGCTCGCAGCCGAGGCCGGACCCGACGACCTGCTCCTGGTGCTGCTCACCGGCGGCGGCTCGGCGAACTGGATCGCACCGGTGGACGGCATCAGTTTCGCGCAGAAGCAGGCGGTCAACAAGGCGCTGCTGCGCTCCGGCGCGCCGATCGGCGAGATGAATATCGTGCGCAAGCATCTGTCGCGGATCAAGGGCGGGCGGCTGGCGCGCGCCGGCAAAAATGCCGCCGAGATCGTGACGCTCGCGATCTCCGACGTGCCGCATGACGACCCCTCAGCGATTGCGTCCGGCCCCACCGTGCCCGATCCGACCACGCTGGCGGATGCACGCGCCATCGTCGCCAAGTACAAGCTCGACATCGACGATGCGGTGCGCCGCGCGCTCGACAATCCCGCCAACGAAAGCTGCAAGCCGGGCGACGCCGCCTTTGCGCGCGCGCATTTCGAATTGATCGCGCGGCCAAAGCAATCGCTCGACGCAGCGGTGAAACTCGCGCACGAGGCCGGTTACGAGACGATCGATCTCGGCGCCGACCTCGAGGGAGAAGCGCGCGACGTCGCCGCCGATCACGCCAAGCGTGCGCTCCAGGCGCGCGCACAGGGCAAGCGCGTCGCCATCCTCTCCGGCGGCGAGCTCACGGTGACCGTGCGCGGCCAGGGGCGCGGCGGCCCGAACCAGGAATACGCGCTGGCGCTCGCCGGCCTGTTGAAGGACACGCCCAACATCTCCGCGCTCGCCGGCGACACCGACGGCGCCGACGGCGGCGCCGGCAACCCCACCGATCCCGCCGGTGCGCTGATCGACGCGGCGACGTTCGCGAAGATGCAGGCGCAGGGGCTCGAGCCGCAGGCCTATCTCGACAACAACGACGCGACGACGTTCTTCGAGGCGACGGGCGACCTGCTGCTGCCGGGCCCGACGCTGACCAACGTCAACGACATCCGGGTGATTTTGGTGGATTGAGGCCCCTGCTCCAATGACGGTGTCATTCCCCGCGACCCGGCTACGCCAAGGCTTCGCCGAGGTTGAGGTCCAGGGGCGCCGAAGCTTTTAGCGTAGGCGGCAGGCGGGGAATCCAGTACGCTGCGGCCCATCCGTATCCCACCGCGGCCTCTGGAATACTGGATCGTCCGGTCAAGCCGGACGATGACAGCCGGACCAGAGCACGGCCTTTCAAAACTCGTTGGCGATCTTCGAAAGCATTCCGAGCAGGGCTTCGCGGTTGGACTGCCCGAGCAGCTCGTTCAGCCGGGCCTCGTGCTTGGTGGCGACCAGCTTCTTGGCGCGGGCCAGCACCGCCTTGCCCTTGTCGGTCAGCACCAGGATGTGCGAACGGCGGTCGTTGGTGGAGCGGATCCGCGCGCAGAGGTCGCGGCTCTCGAGATTGTCGAGCATCGCGACGAAATTCGGGCGCAGGATGCCGAGGGTGGAGGCGATCTCGGTCTGGTTACGGCCCGGATTTTTCTCGACCAGCAGCAGCACGGAGAACTGCGCCGGCGTGAGCTGGAGCGAGGCCATGCAGCGCAGGAAGTTCTCGAACACCTTGAGCTGCGCCCGCTTCAGCACATAGCCGAGCTGCTCCGAGAGCTCGCCGAGCTGGAGCGCTTCGCCAGGCCCTTCGGCCGCGTCCTTGCGGCCCCTGGCCGCCTCCGCAGGTTTTTCAGCTGACTTTTCAGCGGTCTTCGAAACGGTCATCGCCTCATGCTCGCAATCCCGTTAAGTTCGGGAGGATTGTTCGCCACCCTTGATGTTATATTTGATAATTGTTATGGACCATATCAAATATCGTCAGCGTTTTTCAATGGCTGTGAGCGGACCGTCCACCACAATCGGGGGACCGGTTCTTAATCTTTGAGGGGGAGCGTCCGGTCTTGAATACCACCATCATGCTGTTCCTGCTGCAGGACGGCATCACCAATGGCGCGATCTATGCGCTGCTCGGCCTCGCGCTGGTGCTGGTGTTCGCCGTCACCCGCGTGATCCTCATCCCACAAGGCGAATTCGTCACCTATGGCGCGCTGACCTATGCGTCGCTGGCCGCGGGCCAGATGCCGGGTACGGCAAAACTCGCGCTCGCCCTGGGCATCGGCGCCTTCGCGTTCGACCTGTTCGCGGCGCGCAAGGCGCTGCACGGGCGCCTGGTCCTGCGCAGCGTCCTCACCAACATCGTGCTGCCGGCCATCGTGCTGGCGCTGACCGTCTACTTCGCCGCCCAGAAGCCGCCGGTTGCGGTCTGCATCGCGCTGTCGCTGGTGATCGTGGCGATGATCGGCCTGTTTCTCTACCGCGTCGCGTTCCAGCCGCTGGCGCATACCTCCGTGCTGGTGCTGCTGATCGCATCGGTGGGCGTCCACCTCGCGCTGCAGGGACTTGGCCTTTTGTTCTTCGGCGCCGAGGGCCAGCGCGGACCTGCCGTGCTGTCCGGCTCTTTTACCGCCGGCGCGCTGCGCTTCACCGGCCAGAGCATCACGGTCTATGGCATCACCATCGCCTTCATCGTCGGGCTCTGGCTGTTCTTCGGGCTGACACTCTACGGCAAGGCGCTGCGCGCGACCGCCGTGAACCGGCTCGGCGCACGGCTTTCCGGCATCCGCACCACGCTGTCCGGGCAGATCGCCTTCCTGCTGGCCTCCGTCATCGGCGCGCTGTCGGGCATCATGATCGTGCCGATCACGACGCTCTATTACGACTCGGGCTTCCTGATCGGCCTGAAAGGCTTTGTCGCCGCGATCATCGGCGGCCTTGTCAGCTACCCCCTCACCGCCGTCGCGGCGCTGTTCGTCGGCATCGTCGAGGCGTTCTCGTCCTTCTATGCCTCCAACTACAAGGAGGTCATCGTTTTCATGCTCTTGATCCCCGTGCTGCTGCTGCGCTCGCTCGCGGCCCCCGCGGTCGAGGAAGAGAAGGACTGACGCTAAGATGCAGAGCCGGCTCCCCACCCTCATCTTCGCGCTTGTCATGGCGGCGATCCCGTTTGTTCCGGGCATGCCCCCGTTCTGGATCGTGCTGCTCGACAATATCGGCCTCACCGCCCTCGTCGCGATGGGCCTCGTGCTGCTGACCGGCGTCGGCGGCCTGACCTCGTTTGGACAGGCGGCTTTCGTCGGCTTCGGCGCCTACACCACCGCGGTGCTGTCGACGGCCTACGGCGTGTCGCCCTGGCTGACGCTGCCGCTGTCGCTGGTGGTCAGCGGCCTGCTGGCGGTGCTGCTCGGCCTCGTCACGGTCCGTCTCTCCGGCCACTATCTGCCGCTTGGCACGCTCGCCTGGGGACTCGGCCTGTTCTATCTCTTCAGCAAGCTGGAATTTTTAGGGAGAAACGACGGCATCTCGGCGATCCCGCCGCTGTCGATCGGCTCGTTCAAAATGCTCTCGCCTGGCTCGATCTACTACGCGATCTGGGTTGCCGTGATCGTCTCGGCGCTGCTCACGATGAACCTCTTGGACTCCCGCACCGGCCGCGCCATCCGCGCGCTCCGGCGCGGCCATGTCGCGGCCGAAGCGTTCGGCGTGCACACGCCGCGGGCAAAAATGCTGGTGTTCATCCATGCCGCCGTGCTCGCCGGCCTCTCCGGCTGGCTCTACGCGCATCTTCAGCGCGCGGTGAACCCGACCCCGTTCGGCGCGCAGGCCGGCATCGAATATCTCTTCATCGCCGTGGTCGGCGGCGCCGGCTATGTCTGGGGCGGCGTCCTGGGCGCGGCGCTCGTCGTGGTCCTGAAGGAAGTGCTGCAGAGTTACCTGCCGCTGATCCTGCCGGGCTCCGGCCAGGTTGAAACCATCGTGTTCGGCATCATGCTGGTGGCGCTGCTCCAGCTCGCACCCGGCGGCGTCTGGCCCTGGCTGATGTCGTTCCTGCCCGAGCGCACCAATGGCAAGAAGCCGGACACCTCGCTGAAACTGGAGCAGCGCACCCGCTCGCCCGGCCCATCCAGCGTGCTGCTCCAGGTCGAGAAGGCGCGAAAGCAATTTGGCGGCGTGGTCGCGGTGAACAACGTCTCCTTCGACGTCCAGGCCCGCGAGATCGTCGCGCTGATCGGCCCGAACGGCGCCGGCAAGAGCACCACGTTCAACCTGATCACCGGCGTACTGTCGGCCACCTCAGGTTCGATCTCGGTGCTCGGCAACAAGGTCGACAAGGCGCCGCCGCAGGAGATCGTCAAGCTCGGCATCTCCCGCACCTTCCAGCACGTCAAGCTGGTGCCTGATATGACCGTGCTGGAGAACGTCGCGATCGGCGCCCATCTGCGCGGCCATTCCGGGCCGATCTCCTCGATGCTGCGGCTGGACCGCGCCGACGAGGCAAAGCTGCTCGCCGAAGCCGCCCGCCAGATCGAACGCGTCGGCCTTGGCGAGCAGATGCATCAGCTCGCAGGATCGCTGTCGCTCGGGCAGCAGCGCATCGTCGAAATCGCCCGTGCGCTCTGCGTCGATCCGATGCTGCTGCTGCTCGACGAGCCGGCCGCCGGCCTGCGCCACATGGAGAAGCAGCGGCTCGCCGCGCTGCTGCGTGAGCTGCGCGACGGCGGCATGAGCGTGCTGCTGGTCGAGCACGACATGGGCTTCGTGATGAACCTCGCCGACCGCATCGTGGTGCTCGATTTCGGTACCAAGATCGCGGAAGGAACGCCCGCCACGATCAAGACCAATCCCGAAGTGATCAAGGCCTATCTCGGAGTGGCGGCATGAGCGCGCTGTTGTCCGTCGCCGACGCCCATGTCGCCTATGGCAAGGTCGAGGCCGTGCGCTCGGTCTCGCTCGAAGTCGGCCATAACCAGATCGTCACCATCGTCGGCGCCAACGGCGCCGGCAAGACCACGCTGCTCTCGGCCATCATGGGCATTTTTCCGCTGAAGGGCCGCGTCGCCTTTGCCGGCCAGGACCTCGCACGGCTCGATATCGAGGACCGCGTCGCGATGGGGCTTGGCCTCGTTCCCGAGCACCGCGAGCTGTTCGTGACCATGAATGTCGAGGACAATCTCGAGCTTGGCGCCTTCCGCATCGAAAGAAGCAAGGCGAAAGCGTCGATGGAGCGGGTCTACACGCTATTTCCGCGGCTGAAGGAGCGGCGCAAGCAGCTCGCCGGCACGCTCTCCGGCGGCGAGCAGCAGATGCTCGCGATGGGCCGCGCGCTGATGGGCGAGCCCAAGCTCTTGATGCTGGACGAGCCGAGCCTCGGCCTCGCCCCGATCATCGTCGCCGACATTTTCCGCATCGTCACCGAACTGCGAGCCTCCGGCGTCTCCGTGCTGCTGGTCGAGCAGAACGCGCAGGCCGCGCTCAAGATCGCGGACCAGGCTTACGTGATGGAGCTCGGCGAATTCGTGCTCAGCGGCAAGGCCAGCGACATCGCCGCGAATGAGCGCGTCGCCGCCAGCTATCTCGGCTTCCAGCACGAAGGCGCGAGCGGGTTGTAGACCTGCAGCGGCGCTCACTAGCGTATCATCCGCACAACTGTCATCGTCCGCGAAGGCGGACGATCCAGTATTCCAGAGACTGTGCTTGAACCGAGACGCCGCGGCGTACTGGATGCCCCGCCTTCGCGGGGCACGACATCGGAGGATTCGGGGAGAGGCGAAAGACCGTCGCCTAGCTTACCCCCGCCTCCCCCTTCAACGCCGCCACCTCCGCCTCAAGCTCCGCGATCCTTGCGTCCCTTGCCGCCAGCGCCGCCGCAACATCGCCAGCGTCGAACTTCTGCGGGATGTGCTGCGGGCAGTTGGTGTCCCACGCCGCGATCTTGAACAGGATCACCTGCTCCGGTCGCGCGCGATAGCCTTTCGGCATCAGCGACTGCGTCAGCGCCTCGTCGTCCTCGACCACGCGCGCCTCGCCCCAGATCTTCACCCGGCGGCGATGGGCGTAGTCCATCACGAAGAGGTAGGCCTTGGGATTTTCGGACAGGTTTCCCTGCGTGATGTATTGCCGGTTGCCGGCGTAGTCCGTGAAAGCCAGCGTCTGCTTGTCCAGCACCTTCAAAAACCCCTTCGGGCCGCCGCGGTGCTGGATGTAGGGCTGGCCATCGGCCGAGGCGGTGGCGAAATAGAAACTGTTGGCGTCAGCCAGGAACGCCGCGATGTTCTCGTCGACCTCGGTGCGCCAACCGCGCTGCTCGGCAAGAGCATAGCCTTCGCGTGATCCCTTTCGGGTCTGGATCGATTTCACCGCCGGCGTGAACGCCACGTCGCTGGCGTAGGTGTGAGTTGCCGTCATCGGAACATCTCCTGCGCATCCCTCCGTCTCTCCCGGTCTAAAGTGGCGCTTCCGGAGGCCAAAACAATCTGCCCGCTTGACACTTCATCGTTGCAATATATGCAATAATGCGATGGACCGCCTTGAAGCCATGCATGTCTTTGTCACCGTCGCCGACCTGCGTGGCTTCGCGCCGGCGGCAAGAAAACTTCGGCTATCGCCCTCGGCGGTGACGCGGCTGATCGCGGCGCTGGAGGAGCATCTCGGCGCGCGGCTGTTGCAGCGGACCACCCGGCAGGTGCGGCTCACCGACGTCGGCACGCGCTATCTGGAACGCGCGCGTCGCATCCTGGCTGATGTCGAGGAGGCCGACGGCTCCGCGCGGGAGGAGCGCAACCGGCCGAGCGGACGCCTGGTGGTGTCGGCGCCGGTCGGCTTCGGCCGTCTCCATGTCGGGCCTGTCATGACCGCCTACCTCAAGCGTTATCCCGAAGTCGCCTGCGAATTGCGGCTGTCGGACAACCTCGTCAATCTCGTGGAAGACGCCGTCGACGTCGCGGTGCGGATCGGCCATCTCGCCGACTCCTCACTGGTCGCGCGCCAGGTCGGCGAGATGCGGCGGATCACGGTGGCGACATCAGGCTATCTGAAGCGCCATGGCGAGCCGAAGACGCCCGAAGCACTGCTCGCGCACCAGACCATCGCGTTCGGTCCATCCGCCAGCTGGCGCTTCGTGCACGACGGCCGCGACATCGAGGTGACGCCAAACCCGCGCTTCACCAGCAACAGTGCCGACGTCGCCTTGCAATATGCCGAGGCCGGCGGCGGCGTGACGCGCGTGCTGGCCTACCAGGCCGCGGAGGGCTTGCGGCGCGGGCGACTGAAAATCGTGCTGGCGAAATACGAGCAGCCGGCGCTGCCGATCCACATTGTCTACCCGACCTCGCGCCTGCTCTCGGCCAAGGTACGCGCATTCATCGATCTCGTGGTGGAGACCGCGGAGTGGAGGTTTGGGTGACGGTGCCTGTGTCCCGGACGCGCTGCAACGCCATAGCGCGTCAAAGACGCGCGTGACCGCGCTTTAGGCGTTGCTGCGCAGAGCCGGGACCCAGAGGGCCAGAGCGTGAGCTGCGGATGGATGGGCCCCGGCTCTGCAGCGCACCGCCGAAGGGGCGCTGCGCTGCGTCCGGGGCACGAGAAGGTCACCCCTTCTTCGGCACCACGCGGAAGGTGCCGCTGGCGCGCGCGATCACGGCGTTGTCGGCCTTCGCGAGGCACTGCGCGAAGCAGATCGTGCTGCCGGTCTTGATCACGTCGCTCTCGACCGCCAGCCATTGGCCGATCTCGGCCGCGCCGACGAAATCGATCGAGAGCGAGATCGTCACAAAGGACGTGGTCCAGCCCGTCGCCTGCGCGCAGCTGTAGCCCATGGCGGCATCGGCCAACGCCGCGATCAGGCCGCCATGGATCAGCCCCCGCGCATTGGTGTGCGGTTTGGCCAGGCGCAGGCCGATGATCACGGCCCTGTCGGTTTTCCTGGAGTAAAGCGGCTCCCAGGGATCGGTGAGGGGCGCTTTGCGGAAATGCGGCTCGAAGCCGGCGGGAATGTCGGTGCTGGTCATCTCTGTCTCGCGTTGGTGGCTGCGGCCATTGAACGCGATGTGGATGACGGTTTCACCGCCTACAAAGTTTTAAACGGAATTTGCGCGGGTGTTTGAAATGGGCGGCGCCGTCGCCCCACGACGACTGTCATGCCCCGCGACCCGGCTACGCCAAGGCTTCGCCGGGGTTCAGGTCCAGGGGCGCCGAAGCTTTAGCGAAGGCGGCAGGCGGGGCATCCAGTACGCCGCAGCCTCTCCGTATCCACGCGCCGCCTCTGGAATACTGGATCACCCGCCTTCGCGGGGCATGACACCTATTTTCAAAACGGCAGCCCCACATAGTTCTCCGACAGCGACGTCATCGCCGCCTGCGACTGCGTGACGTAGTCGAGCTCGGCGAGCTGGATGCGAACGCCGATGGTGCCGGTGTCGGGAAATTTGTGCAGCATCGAGGTCATCCACCAGGAGAACCGCACGGCCTTCCAGACGCGGGCGAGCGCCCTGGCGGAATAGGCATCGATGCCGGCGCTGGATTTCTCGTCGTAGAACTCGCGAAGCGCGCTCGACAAATAATGCGCATCGCTGGCGGCGAGGTTCAGCCCCTTCGCGCCGGTGGGCGGCACGATATGGGCGGCATCGCCGCACAGGAACATCCTGCCGAAGCGCATCGGCTCGGCGACGAAGCTGCGCAAGGGCGCAATGCTCTTCTCGATCGAGGGTCCCGTGACCAGGCTGTCCGCGGCCTCCTGGTCGAGCCGGCGCTTGAGCTCATCCCAGAAGCGGTCGTCCGGCCAATGGTCGACATGGTCGTCGAGCGCGCACTGCACATAGTAACGGCTGCGCTTGGTCGAACGCATGGTGCACAGCGCAAAGCCGCGGGCGTGGTTGGAATAGATCAGCTCGTGGCTGACCGGCGGCGTATCGGAGAGGATGCCGAGCCAGCCGAACGGATAGACCCGCTCGAATTCCTCGATCGCCGAAGCCGGAACGCTGGCGCGGCTGACGCCGTGAAAGCCGTCGCAACCGGCGATGAAATCGCAATCGATCGTGTGGGTGACGCCGTCCTTGGCGTAGGTGACACGCGGGTGAGCGCTGTCGAAATCCTGCGGCTGCACGTCCTTGGCCTCATAGACCGTGGTGAGACCGGCGGCCTTGCGCGCATTCATAAGATCGAGCGTGACCTCGGTCTGGCCGTAGATCATGACCGTCTTGCCGGTCGCAGCCTTCATGTCGATGCGGTGACGGCGGCCGGAAAAGGCGAGCTCGATCCCCTCATGCAGCAGGCCTTCGGCATGCGCCCGCGCGCCGGCGCCGATCTGGTCGAGCAGCGCGACGGTTCCCTCCTCCAGGAGGCCGGCGCGGATGCGGCCGAGCACATAGTCCGGGCTCTGCCGCTCCAGAATGACATTGTCGATGCCGTAACCGTGCAGTAGTTGCCCAAGCAACAATCCGGCCGGCCCTGCCCCGATGATTGCGACTTTTGTCCGCAATACTTGCTCCTTCCGATCCTGTAGGCTTTCGGCGCGGCTCGCTTGTCGCAGCCGTCCGCGCACGATAATTATATCATATAACGGTTGGGCAAAAGGGGAGTGCGCGGCGGCACGCCGCGCCAGTTTCCGGCTTGAACGCGCCGGCCAATTAGATAACATG
The DNA here is from genome assembly GCF_029846715.1 of Bradyrhizobium nivariense. Taxonomy (GTDB): domain Bacteria; phylum Pseudomonadota; class Alphaproteobacteria; order Rhizobiales; family Xanthobacteraceae; genus Bradyrhizobium. The sequence goes on along the minus strand of NZ_JARVWW010000005.1, from coordinate 267,569 downwards.
TTAATTAACGAGACCGGGCCATCGAAGCCCGCCGTCAAAAGAGGGAGAGATGCGTGATGAGGAAAGCCTGTCTGGCGTTGCTGCTGGCAGCAAGCGTGAGCCCTGCGTTCGCGCAGGACAAGACCTTCGATTTGAAGATCTCGCACTGGGTGCCGGCCTCGCATCCGCTGCAGAAATCGCTGGAGGACTGGGCGGCCGCGGTCGAGAAGGATTCCGGCGGCACCATCAAGGGCAAGGTATTTCCGGCCCAGCAGCTCGGCAAGGCGTTCGACCATTACGACATGGCGCGCGACGGCATCGCCGACGTCACCTATGTCAATCCCGGCTACCAGCCCGGCCGCTTCCCGATCGTCGGCGCCGGCGAGCTGCCGTTCCTGATCTCGGATGCCAAGGGCGGCTCGATGGGGCTCGACGCCTGGTATCGCAAATATGCCGAGAAGGAGATGAAGGACGTCAAATACTGCCTCGCCTTCGTCCACTCGCCGTCCTCGTTCCACTCCCGCACCAAGAAGATCGTGATGCCGGAGGACGTGAAGGGCCTCAAGATCCGCCCCGCCCACGCCACCATGGCGAACTTCGTCACCTCGCTCGGCGGCACCAATGTGCAGTCCTCTGCGCCCGAAGTGCGCGACATCATCGAGCGCGGCGTCGCCGACGGCGTCACCTTCCCCTGGGGCTCGCTGGTGCTGTTCGGCATCGACAAGGTGACCAAGTACGACATGGAGGCGCCGCTCTACACCACGACCTTCGTGTTCGTGATCAACAAGGACAAGTACAATGCGATGTCCGACAAGCAGAAGGCCGCGATCGACAAGAACTGCACGATCGAGATGGCGGGCATGGTCGGCGAGTACTGGGGCAAGTTCGAGGACGCCGGCATCGACAAGGTCAAGGCGGAATCCGGTCACGAGGTCTACAAGCTGACACCCGAGCAGACCGCCGCCTGGAAGAAGGCCGCCGAGCCGCTGGTCAAGACCTGGTCCGACGGCGCCAAGAAGGCCGGCACTGACCCGGACGCAGCACTCGCGGACCTCAAGGCCTCGCTGAAGAAGTACAACGCGCTGGCGGAGTGACGCTTAGTTGCAACCACGCGCTCGCTGCACCTCTCCCGCTTGCGGGGGAGGTCGGCGCGAAGCGCCGGGTGGGGGCTCTCTCCACATTGGGATTGTTCATTGCAGAGACACCCCCACCCCAGCCCTCCCCCGCAAGCGGGAGAGGGAGCGCAGCACCGCTGTTGATACAACTCGCACTCATCTTGAGCAGGACACACCCATGAAACGCGCCTGGATGGATCGCGTTATCGATTCGATCGAATGGATCGCAGCGGCCTTTGTCGGCATCGTCGCGCTCGACATCTTCCTGTCGGTGCTGCTGCGCAACACCCTGAACTATGCGATCCCCGATAGTTTCGACATCGGCCGCATGCTGCTCGGCATCCTCATTTTCTGGGGCATCGCCGCGACCTCCTATCGCGGCACCCACATCACGGTCGACCTGGTCTGGGGCAATGTCGGGCCGCGCTACCAGCGCTGGATCGACGTGTTCGCAACACTCGTGCTGCTGTTCGTCGTCACGGTGCAGACCTGGACGCTGTTCGACAAGGTGCGCGGCACCTACAATGACAACGTCCAGACCTTCGACATGCACATGCCGACCTGGCCGTTCTTCGCGATCGCCTGGATCGGCGACGTCTCGGCCGTGCTGCTGATCGCGATCCGCACCTACCGGCTGATCTTCCATCCGGAAGAGATGCACGACCCCAAGCTGAAGGCGACGGAGTAATCATGAGCACCGATGCCGTCGCCGTTATCGGCTTCGTTTCCCTGTTCGCCCTGATGCTGCTGCGCGTGCCCGTCGGCATGGCCATGGGTCTCGTCGGCGTCTCCGGTTTCTCCTACCTCGTCGGCGCCACGCCGGCACTGAAACTGGTCGGCCAGACCTCGATGCGCACAGTGACCGACTACACCTTCGGTGTCATCCCGATGTTCCTGCTGATGGGCTCCTTCGTGAGCAATTCAGGCATGAGCCGGGAGCTGTTCCGCGCTGCCAACGGTTTTGTCGGGCATCTGCGCGGCGGGCTCGGCATCGCCACCGTCGGCGCCTGCGGCGGCTTTGCCGCGATCTGCGGCTCCTCGGTCGCGACCGCCGCGACCTTCTCCGCGGTCGCCTATCCCGAGATGCGCCGCTTCGGCTATCCGCAGTCCTTTGCCACCGGCGTGATCGCGGCCGGCGGCACGCTGGGCGCGATGCTGCCGCCCTCCACCGTGCTCGCGGTCTACGGCATCATCACCGAGCAGGACATTGGCAAGCTGTTCATCGCCGGCATCATCCCGGGCATCCTGGCGATGAGCATGTACATGATCACGATCTTCCTGATCGGCTATTTCCGGCCGGACTTTTTGCCCAAGGGCAAGGTGCTGCCGTGGCGCGAGCGCTTCGCCGGCCTGAAGGACATCTGGGCACCGGTGCTGCTGTTCGTGTTCGTGATCGGCGGCCTCTACGGCCTGCCGTATTTGCCGCGCTTCACGCCGACGGAAGCCGGCGGCGTCGGCGCGGCCGGCGCCTTCATCATCGGCGTGCTGACGGGTCGGCTCGACCGCGAGAAGATTCTGGCGTCGCTGCTCCAGGCGACGCGCACCGCGGCCGCCGTGTTCACCGTGCTGATCGGCGCATTGATCTTCGGCTATTTCCTCACGGTGACGCAGACCCCGCAGAAGGTGACGGAATTCCTTACCGGCCTCGGTCTCGGCCCCTACGGCGTGCTGGCGCTGATCATGGTGATGTATCTCGTGCTCGGCTGCCTGATGGACGCCATGGCGATGATCATCCTCACCGTGCCGATCATCTTCCCCGTGATAACCCACCTTGGTTTTGATCCGATCTGGTTCGGCGTCATCATCGTGATGACCGTCGAGCTCGGCCTGATCCATCCGCCGGTCGGCATGAACGTCTTTGTCATCAAGAGCGTGGTGAAGGACGTCTCCTTCTCCACCATCTTCAAGGGCGTGATCCCGTTCGTGGCGACCGACCTCGTGCGCCTGGTGATCCTGATCGCCTTCCCGCTGCTGGCGACCTGGCTGCCGACCCGGATGATGGCGCATTGAGAGGCGAAGCGATGATCACACCGGCGCTCGAGACAAAATACGTCTTCACAATCACCGCACACATTGGCGACGTCGTCACCGCCGGCGAGACCGGCATCGGCGTTCGCCGCATCATCCCGATCATCGGCGGCGAGGTGACGGGCGCGGTCACCGGTCGCGTGTTGCCGTTCGGCGCCGACTTCCAGACTATCCGCCCGAATGAGCTGATCGATCTCGAGGCCAAGTACGCCTTCGAGACCGACGACGGCGCCATTGTCTATGTCGAGAACAAGGGCATGCGCTTCGGGCCGGTGGAGCTGTTGCAAAAGCTCAAGCGCGGCGAGCCGGTCGATCCAGAACTGATCTATTTCCGCACCATGCCGAAGTTCGAGACCGGGCATGAGAAGTACCGCTGGCTGATGGAGCACATCTTCGTCGGCTCAGCCGCGCGCCATGCGGATCGCGTCGTGATCGACGTGCATCAGGTGATGTGAACGCGTCGCGCGCACCCAAGTGCCGGCTAGTCCATTGACATTGCGGCATCTGTAGCGTATACGCTACAGATGCCGACGATCAAGAGAACCGACGAATTCTCTGACTGGCTTAGAAACCTGCGAGACCGGAGAGCGAAGGCAAAAATCCTCGCCCGGATCGATCGGCTGGCGCTCGGCAATCCCGGAGACGTTGCTCCGGTCGGAGGCGGCATCAGCGAAATGAGAGTCCATGAGGGCGCCGGATACCGGATCTATTACGTTCCCCGAGGCGAGGAGATCATCGTTCTCCTTTGCGAGGGCGATAAAGGCTCTCAGCCAGGGGATATAGCGTTGGCAAAGAAGATCGCGAGCGAATTGGAGGTCTGGGCAAAAGTGAAATCATTTGATGCTGCAGAGTACCTCGACAGCCCCGAGATGGTTGCGGCCTATCTCACCGAAGCCTTTGAATCCGACGATCCGTCCGCAATAACGATGGCAATCGGCGCCGTAGCCCGCTCTCAGGGCATGAGTGCCATTGCCGAAAAGGCCGGTTTATCCCGTGAGAACTTGTATCGCTCGCTTGGCGGCGACGCCAAACCCGAATTCGGCACCGTGATAAGAGTTCTCCATGCCATGGGTCTCAATCTTGTGGCGCAACCCCAAAGCGGAACGAAGGCGGCGTAGCGGCCGGATAGCATCGGCATCCGCAATATCCATCCTAACCTTGCGCATCGGGCATTCGGGTACGGGCTCTGCACCCGGACTGTCGTCTTTTTCCAGACTATGCATCGGCTTCCCCGCGGTCAGCCGTATTGACTCCCCCTGAATTCGTTATACAACATAACTATTCTGACAAGGACGCAAATGACACAGGGAAACGCCGAGACCGCTGACGCGGGCGCCTCCGGGCTTTTGAGGATCGAGCGGGCGGACCGGGTTTTGACGGTCGGTCTGAACCGGCCGGCCAAGCGCAATGCGCTCAACGACGGCATCATCCTGGAAATCGGCGAGTGTTTTGCGTCCCTGCCCGAGGATATCGGCGCGGTCGTCATCCACGGCATCGGCGATCATTTCTCCAGCGGTCTCGACCTGTCCGAGCTGACCGACCATGACGCCACCGGCGGCCTGCTGCATTCGCAGATGTGGCACCGGGTGTTCGACCGCATCCAGTACAGCCGCGTACCCGTGATCGCGGCGCTGAGGGGCGCCGTGATCGGCGGCGGGCTGGAGCTCGCCTGTGCCGCGCATATCCGCGTCGCCGAGCCCTCGACCTATTTCGCGCTGCCGGAGGGGCAGCGCGGTATCTTCGTCGGCGGCGGCGGCTCGGTGCGCCTGCCGCGGCTGATCGGCGTCGCCAGGATGATGGACATGATGCTGACCGGCCGCGTCTATTCCGCGACCGAAGGCACCTCCTACGGCTTTGCGCAATATGTCACGGAAGCCGGCAACGGCCTCGGCAAGGCGCTGGAGCTTGCGACCAAGGTCGCCTCCAACGCGCCGCTGACGAACTTCGCCGTGCTCCAGGCGCTGCCGATGATCGCGGAGGCCAATCCGCAGACCGGCCTGTTGATGGAATCGCTGATGGCGACGGTGGCGCAGAGCGACAAGGAAGCCAAGCGCAGGATCCGCGAGTTCCTCGAACACAAGACCGCAAAGGTGAAGCCGAAATCATGAGCGCGCAGCCGTCCTCTTCCAGCATGGAGCGCGGCGCGAGCACTTCCCCGCTGCGGCCCATTTCGTTCGGCGATCCCGTCGTCAATATCGAGCGGCGCGACGACGGCACGATCTACCTGCGGCCGAAGCAGCCGCTCGGCGACTATCCGGTCCGCATCACCGACCGCCTGCATCACTGGGCGACGACCACACCCGATCGCGTCTTCATGGCCGAGCGCGAAGGCGGCCGCGGCTGGCGCAAGATCAGCTACGCCGAGCTGCTCGCCGCGAGCCGGCACATCGCCTCGGGTCTGATTGCGCGCGGGCTGTCGGCCGAGCGGCCGGTCGTCATCCTCTCCGGCAATTCGATCGACCACGCATTGCTCGCGTTCGGCGCGTACTATGCCGGCATTCCGTTCTGCCCGGTGTCGCCGGCCTATTCGCTGGTGTCGAAGGATTACGGCAAGCTGTCTTACCTGATGAAGCTGCTGACGCCCGGCCTCGTCTTCGCCGAGGACGCCGACAAGTTCGCCGATGCGCTCGCGGCCAACGTCTCGCTCGGCACCGAGATCGCCGCGTCCTACGGCCACGTGCCGGGCCGCGACGTCACCTCGCTCGCCGACCTCATGGCGACGCCGATCCGCGGCGATCTGGACGAGGTCCAGGGCAAGATCGGCCCTGATACGATCGCGAAATTCCTGCTGACCTCGGGCTCGACCGGCAACCCCAAGGCCGTCATCAACACCCAGCGCATGATCTGCGCCAACCAGGTGATGCTGCGCGAGACGCTCGCCTTCCTCAAGGACGAGCCGCCCGTCATCATCGACTGGCTGCCCTGGAATCATACCTTTGGCGGCAACCACAATATCGGGCTGACGCTCTACAATGGCGGCTCGATGTATCTGGACGCCGGCAAGCCGGTGCCCGGCGGCATCGAGGAGACCGTGCGCAATCTCCAGGAGATATCGCCGACGGTCTATTTCAACGTGCCCAAGGGCTACGAGTCGCTGCTGCCTTATCTGCGTGACGACCAGGGCCTGCGCGCAAAATTCTTCGACCGGCTGCATGCGATGTTCTTCTCGGGCGCGGCGCTGTCGCCGTTCGTCTGGAACAGCCTCGACGAGCTCGCGGTGAAGGAAAAAGGCTACCGTGTGCCGATGCTGACCGGCCTCGGCGCAACCGAGACCGCGCCGTTCTTCATGTCGGTCAACCCGCGCACCAGCCGCTCTGGCCATGTCGGGTTGCCGGTCTCGGGCAATGACGCCAAGCTGGTGCCGAACAACGGCAAGATGGAAGTTCGTTGCAAAGGGCCGAACGTGATGCCCGGCTACTGGCGCCAGCCCGACATCACCGCGAAATCGTTCGACGAAGAAGGCTTTTACAAGCTCGGCGATGCGCTCAAGCCCGTCGATCCCGATGATTTCAATGCCGGCTTCGATTTCGACGGCCGCATCGGTGAGGATTTCAAGCTCGGCAGCGGCACCTGGGTCAGCGTCGGCCCCTTGCGCGCGCGCTTCGTTGCGGCCTGCGCACCGCTGGTGCGCGACGTCGTCATCGCCGGCATCAACCGTGACGAGGTCTCCGCACTCGTCGTGCTCGATCTCGACGGCTGCCGGCTGATCAACCCGACGCTGCCGGCCGACGATCTCGTCGTCGCGACCCGCGACCGGCTGGTGCGCGAGGCTTTTCGCGAACGGCTGACCCGCTTTCTCGGCGCGGCCACCGGCTCCTCGACGCGGATCACGCGCGCGATCCTCATGGACACGCCACTCTCGATCGATAAGGGCGAAGTCACCGACAAGGGCTCGATCAACCAGCGCGCGGTGCTCGAGCATCGCAGCCTCCTGATCGAGGAGCTCTACGCTGCCAATCCATCGGATCGTGTGATATCGGTCGGCTAAGAAATCATCGCACCAGGAGAACGCCATGTTGTTGAAGGATCAGGCAGCCATCGTCACCGGCGGCGCATCGGGACTGGGCGCGGCGACTGCGCGAAAGCTGGCTGCGCAGGGCGCCAAGGTCGCGGTGTGCGACCTCAACGCCAAGCTCGCCGAGAGTGTCGCCGCCGAGATCAAGGGCGTGGCCGTGACCTGCGACGTCTCCGATGCCGCCTCCGCGGAAGCTGCGATCGCGCAGGCGACCAAGGCCCATGGACCCGCGCGCGTGCTGGTCAATTGCGCCGGCATCGGCGTTGCCAAGCGCGTGGTCGGCCGCGACGGCCCGATGGCGCTCGCCGATTTCGACAAGGTGATCAAGGTCAATCTGATCGGCACCTTCAACATGCTGCGCCTCGCCGCAACCGAGATGTCCAAGCTCGAGCCGCAGGCGACCGGCGAGCGCGGCGTCATCATCAACACGGCTTCCGTTGCCGCCTATGACGGCCAGATCGGGCAATCGGCCTATTCGGCCTCAAAAGGCGGCATCGTCGGCATGACGCTGCCGATCGCGCGCGAGTTGGCGCAGTTCGGCGTCCGCGTGCTGACCATCGCGCCCGGCCTGTTCCTGACTCCGCTGCTCGCGAACCTGCCGCAGGAAGCGCAGGATTCGCTCGCCGCCGCGATCCCGTTCCCGCGCCGGCTCGGCCACGCCGACGAGTTCGCCGCGCTCGCCCTGCACATGGTCGAGAATTCCTACCTGAACGGCGAAGTGGTGCGCCTCGACGGCTCGCTGCGCATGGCGCCGAAATAGGGCGCGACGCATGTTCGTGAACCGGCGCGACGTCCAGATTCAGTGGGGCGACTGCGACCCCGCCAACATCGTCTATTACCCGCGCTATTTCGCGATGTTCGACGATTCGACGTCGACCCTGTTCGAAGTCGCCGGGTTCTCCAAGCAGGACCTGGTCAAAAAATACGGCCTGGTGGGTATTCCCATGGTCGACACGCGCGCCAAGTTCTACATCCCCTCGACTTATGGCGACTGGATCACCATCGAAACGAAGATCGAGAGCATCAAGCGCTCGAGCTTCGAGGTGAAGCACAGCGTCTACAAGGGCGAGGCGCTGGCGATCGAGGGTTTTGAGACCCGTGTCCTGGTCGGCCGCGACCCCGTTAACCCCGACAAACTGAAATCGGCACCGTTCCCCGCGGAAATGGTAGCCAAATTCACGGGGGACTAGGTCTGGAGCTAAATCGCCACATCACCCAAAGAGGGGGCTGAATTACCCCCCGATTTCTGCTTTCAAAGAAACACATAAAGGGAGGAATAGATGAAACGCTTTTACCTGACCGCCGCCGTCACCGCGGCCGCGCTGGCGCTGCCGGCTCTGCCCGCGCTGGCCCAGACCACCGAGATCACCATCGGCATCACCACCACCACGACCGGCCCGGGCGCAGCGCTGGGCATTCCCGAGCGCAATGCGCTGGAGTTTGTGCCGAAGGAGATCGGCGGCGTACCGCTGAAGGTGATCGTGCTCGACGACGGCGGCGATCCCACCACCGCGACCACCAATGCCCGCCGCTTCGTGACCGAATCCAAGGCCGACATCATCATGGGCTCGGCGCTGACGCCGCCGACGATCGCGGTCTCCAACGTCGCCAACGAAGCCGGCATTCCGCATTTCGGCCTAGCGCCGTTCCCGATCACGCCGGAGCGCATGAAGTGGTCGGTGGCGATGCCGCAGCCGATCCCGATCGTGGGCAAGGTGCTGTACGATCACATGAAGGCCAAGGGCGTGAAGACCCTCGGTTACATCGGCTACTCCGATTCCTATGGCGACCTCTGGTTCAACGACCTGAAGGCGCAGGCCGTGCCGATGGGCATGACCATCGCCGACGAGGAGCGCTTCGCTCGCCCCGATACGTCGGTGACCGGACAGGTGCTGAAGCTTGTCGCCGCCAATCCCGACGCCATCCTGGTCGGCGCTTCCGGCACCGCGGCGGCACTGCCGCAGACTGAGCTCCGCGAGCGTGGCTATCAGGGCCTGATCTACCAGACCCATGGCGCCGCCAGCATGGACTTCATCCGCATCGCCGGCAAAGCGGCGGAAGGCGTGCTGATGGCTTCGGGCCCGGTGATGGACCCGGAAGATCAGCCGGACGAGGCCGCCACCAAGAAGCCGGGCCTCGCGCTCAACACGGCGTATGAAGGCAAGTACGGTCCGAACAGCCGCAGCCAGTTCGCCGGCCATTCCTACGACGCGTTCGAGATCCTGAAGCGCATCATCCCGACGGCGCTGAAAACCGCAAAACCCGGCACGCCGGAATTCCGCGAAGCAATCCGCCAGGCGCTGCTGTCCGAGAAGGAGCTGGCGGCGAGCCAGGGCGTCTACAATTTCACCGAAAAGGACCGCTACGGCCTCGACGAGCGCTCGCGCATCCTGCTCACGGTGAAGAACGGCAAGTACATGCTGGTGAAGTAAGCGCGCCGGCAGGATTGAGACGACGAGAGCCGGCCCCATGGGCCGGCTCTTTTGTTTTGGCTATATGAGCGAGGTGCACCGAGCCCGTGGATACACCGCGTTCCTACGCCGCCTGCCGCAGCGGGGTCCAGGCGAACTCCGGATAGTAATTGTCCATCATCCGGTCGACATAGGCGGTGAGGTTCGGAAATCCTTCAGCGCGACGGCGCAGTCCGGATTCGAAGAACGGCGTCAGGATCCCCGCAAGCGCGCCGAAGGCGGTGGCGTCGACGCCGCAGGGCTTGTTGCCCATCAGATAGGACTTGTCGCCGAGCTGCACCGAGAGCGCGAACAGCGAACGCACCGCGAGATCGACGTCGTCATCGGGCGCGTGGCGGCCGAGGCCGGAGAGCAGATAGTTCTCGGCGACGCGGAATTGCGCGTCCTCCCGCAACTTTTCGCGGTTATGCTCCGGTGCGCCGTCGAAGAAATGCGAGGGGCCCTTGGCGAAATTGACCGGATCGACCCAGCGCGCCCCGACCAGCGCCCAATAGACGTGATGCTCGATCATCCGCTCGAACGCCCAGGCCTGCGCGCGCTCCGCAAGCGACAGGCCGGCGTCGAAATCGAAGCCGAAGCGGCGCTCGATATGGGCGCGGATGAAGGTGGAATCGGCCACCGCCTCGCCGCCATCGTCGATGAAAGGCAGCTGCCCCTTGGGCGACGCCGGCGGCATCGCCCGCTCCTTCCGGTAGGGCAAGCCCGCCATCTTGAGCTGCACCTCCGTCTTGGTGACGAAGGGGCTGATTTCCGGCAGGCCGAAGCCGGTGCCAAAGCCGTAAAGCGTGATCATGCGAGCTCTCCTGAACCTGCGAAAGTTGACGGAACCTAACGACCGGCTGCTGCCACCATGGTGGCAGCAGCCGTGATATCTTCTGCGAAACGGGCCCCTCGCCAGGCGCGGCCCATGATGTGGCGGACCAGCGCGTCCGCGGCCTGGATCAGCGAGCGTGTCACCATGGTCGCAAGCGCAACGCGGAGGTCGACGACGGTGGAATCGAAAAACATCAGGCGGCTGAACGCCAAAGCGTGCAGCGTGGCCTGCACCCGCCACAGCGGACCGGCCGGGCCGAAATGGGTTGGGATGATCATGGACAAATCCTCTTCAGTCGATGTGTTGTCCCGGTATAGAACCCTCCTGCTGCCAACATCCTGTCAGCATCCACGCGCCGGATTTTGAGCGGGCTGCGGCCAGGGATTTGGAAAGAGAATTGTCATGAGACGCGCCGACCGGCTGTTTCAAATCATCCAGGTGCTGAGGCGCACGCGTAAACCGCTCACGGCGGACGCCATCGCGGCCGAGCTCGAGACCTCGAAGCGCACGATCTATCGCGATATCGCGACGCTGATCGGCCAGCGCGTGCCGATCCGCGGTGAAGCCGGCATGGGCTACATCCTGGAAAAGGGTTTTGACCTCCCGCCTTTGATGCTGACACCCGACGAGATCGAGGCGGCGGTGCTGGGTGCGCAATGGGTCGCCGGCCATGCCGATACCGCACTGGCGCGCGCCGCCGAAGACCTGATGGCCAAGATCGCCGACACCGTGCCCGAGCGCCTGCGCCCCTTCGTGCTGGAGCCGGCAAGCCGCGCACGGCCGAGCTGGAACAGGGAGCCGGACCGTCTGGACATGGTGCGCACGCGCACCCAGATCCATGAAGGCAAGAAGATCATGCTGCGCTATCGCGACGAGCAGGGCCGCGCCACCGAGCGCATGATCTGGCCGATTTCGGTCGGCTATCTCGAAGCCGTGCGCCTGCTCGCGGCCTGGTGCGAGCTACGCTGCGACTTCCGCAGCTTCCGCACCGACCGCGTGGTGGATGCGAGCTATCTCGACGAGAGATATCCGGAACGGCGCGACGTACTGCGCGCGAAATGGCGGCAGAGCCTGGTCTGGGGCCCGCCAAAGGACACGTGACGACGATGGACGAGAACTCCCCCACGGACCTGTCGAGCTGTTGCCAGAGTTGCGGCGCCTGCTGCGGCTATTCGGCGAACTGGCCGCGCTTCTCGATCGAGAGCGACGAGGAACTTGCCGCGATTCCCGAAACGCTGGTCAACGACCGCCAGTCCGGCATGCGCTGCGAAGGCGATCGTTGTTCGGCCTTGCAGGGGGAAATTGGAAAGGCGACCGCGTGCGGCATCTACGCGGTGCGGCCGGAAGTGTGCCGTACCTGCATGCCCGGTGACGCCGAATGCGCGATGGCGCGGCGAAAATTCGGGCTGCCGGTTATCGCGAGCGCATGATCCGGACCCGAAGGGCCGCGTTAGCGCAAAGTGTGCAGCGGTTTTCCGTCAAAATCATGCGCCAGCAAATGAGGCTTAGGCTGGAACGGCTTCGCTGATCTCGTCGTCGATCTCGTCGTCCAGCGGTGCAAGCACCGAGAGCGGCTTGGTCGACAGCGTGATCGGCTTGCGGCCACCCGACAGCGACGGCGAGGATTTGGCCGCGCCCTCGCGCGACAGCGCGTAGAGCGTCGAGCCGACGCGGCCGCCGTTCTCGATCAGGTCGCGCTCGTTGCAGCTGCCAGCGATCGCGACCGCCAGCGAGTGCAGATGGCTGCGCCGATAGCAGAACAGCGCCAGCCTGGCGCGCGCGTCTGGGGAAACACCCTCAACCAGCCTCGGCAGGCCGCTCTCGCTGGCGCGATACATCTCGCCAAGGAGTTCGTCGCGGACCGGGCAGAAATCGCTTTCAAAGGCGTCGCGGCTTGAAAACATTGCAGTTCTCCCTCGTGTGGGAAGATGCAGTGCAATTCTCTAATGAAAGGTTAACCACGCTGGCCGGTAGTCGCCCGGGATCCTTGCGCCCTGACCGCGAGTCAAACGTGCCGAGCCGGGCCGAAATGGGAGGTGCAGATCCTTTGCGGCCATCCTTCGAGACGCCCGCCTTTGGCGGGCTCCTCAGGATGAGGTCTGTTTCTAGTGAAAGGATTCTAACCCCTCATGGTGAGGAGGCGCGAAGCGCCGTCTCGAACCATGCAGGCCGCGCAGCCGCTCCGGAGCGGCGCCCGCCTCAGTTCGCCGCCATGAAGATGGAGAGACCGAAGCCGGTCAAATGGTGCAGGGCCTGGTCGACGCCGATCAGGGTCCAGAACCAGGGATGTGCAAGGTCGACACCGAAATTGGCCGAGACGAGGCCCTTGGCGCGGTCGATCGTGATGTGGATCGCGAAGTCGATCAACGCCACAAACCAGAATTTCGGCGCCACGATCAGGATCAGCGGCAGCGCAACCGCAAGGTGAATCAGGCAGTGCACCAGGAGCGGCAGGGCCCAGCCGTGCTTCTGGTCCTTGCCCTGCGCCATCCAGGCGGTCTGGAGGACGAAATCGGCGATGATGTGCTTGAAGGTGAGCAGCAACATCCAACCAATGAGCGCTTCGACCGGAACCGCCGATGACAGGGGTGGAAACGACAAGGCGCCCTCATTGACGTGACAAGAAGAATTGGAGCGTTCAGCGCAACCTCTTCCTGGACCGGTCAAATCGCCGGGACCTGCGATTTATGACATCTCCCGCGGCGGAATGCAGCCGGGGGGAACCGGAAAATCGCCAACTGTGGCTAACTGGTGATAGGATGACCTATCGCCGCGGCCGAGTTGAGTAAGGTTACCTTCGGCTCGAAATTTGCATTCCGTGACCTGCGCGCTATCATTGTCGGTAGGGAATATCGGTCTTTTTTCAGACGTTTACGAATTACAGGGCGTCCGCAGCGATCACAGTCGCGAGCCGCCCGCCACCGGAAGCATAAGGCCAGAGTGCTGCCATGAGTACTGAGGGCCCTACCTCATCGCCGATCTCGCCACCACCCCGGCGCCCCAAGGTGATCAAGACCAATCAGCAGCAGGTCTTCCTCTACGTCGTGCTGACCCTGCTGTTGTCGCTTGCCACCGTCTGGGGCGGCCGCGCGCTGGTGCACAATTCGGAGACGCTGACCTTTGCCGTCGGCGCCCCCACCAGCGACGAGGCCCAGTTCGCGGCCAAGCTCGCCGCTGTCCTGCAGAACAACGCCTCGCGCTTCCGGATCAAGATCGTCAACAACGCCGACAACGCCAAGGCGATCGCCCAGTTCGACCGCAAGCAGGCCGACCTCGCCGTGCTGCGCACCGACGCTAAGGTGCCGTTGCGGGCACGCACGCTCGCGATCCTCGAGCACGATCTCGTGCTGCTGCTCGGGCCCGGCAACAAGAAGATCAAGTCGCTCGCCGAGCTGAAGAAGAAGAAGGTCGCCGTCCTCGCCGACAACGAATCCTCGCTCGCCTTCGTCCGCGGCGTGCTCGACATTCCCGAGGGTCCGGACGCTGCGAAGATCCAGATGGCGCCGCAGGGCGCAACGCTGGATAAGTTGTTCGCGCCGGCAAACGGCTTTGGCGCGGTCATCGCCATTGTCCACGCCTCGAAGGCGGTGCGGGACAAGGCCTATGAGCAGGCCGCCAGACGCGGCGGCTTCACGCTGAACGCGATTGACGAGGCGAAGGCGCTGGCGCGCAAGATCCCCGGCATTTCCAGCGAGACGCTGACGGCGGGCACGCTGTCTGCATCGCCGGAAATTCCCGACGACGATCTCGACACCATCGGGCTCGAATGGTTGCTGGTCGCCCAATCCAGGATGTCGCCGACGACGGCCGGGGATCTCGCGCGTGTCGTCTACGAGAACAAATCCGCGCTCGGGCTCGACAACGGCTTTGCCAGCAGAATCGAGCCCGCCTCGGTCGAGAAGGATGCCTTCGTGATGGCGCATCAAGGGGCTGCCGACTACATCAACGACGACACCAAGTCGTTCATGGATAAGTACAGCGACCTGATGTATCTGGGCGCGGCCGCGCTCAGCGTCATCGGTTCGATCTTCGCCGCGATCTACGCCAAGATCACCCGGGTCGCGCCGGAGAAGGCCAGTGAGCTCTCCACCGCCATCCTCGACATCGGCGAGCGGATCGAGCACGCCCATTCGCTGGACCAGCTCGAATGTCTCCAGGACGAGCTGGAAGGCATTTTGCGCGGCGCGGTCATAGGCTTGCGAGATGGCACGATCAGTACCGACGGGCTCGACACCTTCAAGCTCGGCTACGAATTCGTCCGCGACGAGATCGGCATGCGCCGCGACTACCTCAAGCGCCATGCCGGCGAGGGCGAGAAGGTCGCTCAGGACGTGGCCCCGCCCCAGCACGACGAGAGCAATATCGTGGTGGTGAAGACAGCTCAGAGTGCCTGACCTATCGATTTGAGGTCCTGCGGCGGCAGGTTGGCGCTATTTCCGCGAGTCACCAAGCCGAGCCGGGAACCGTCTCCGCTCCACAACCGTTGCCTCGCGGACACAACCGGAGACCGCGCATGCGTGCACTCCTCATCATCTTCCTGCTGGGAATGCTGGCGGGGGTTGGCTATTTCGCTTATTCCGCGATGACGGTCGAGGGCGAGCCGATCCCGACGGAAGGCTATGTGGCGCTGGCGCTGGGGGCCGGGTTTTCCGTTCTTGTCGGTGTCGGCTTGATGGTGCTGCTGTTCTTCAGCAGCCGTCGCGGCTACGACGAACCGCCGCATTTCAGGTAACGGCTCGCGGGCCGGTGGCCCGGCTCGTCGTTGACGGCCTCGGCCCGGGCAGGCACTTTGGCGCCGAGGTTCCAGCCGGGACCGCAAAAGACAAAACCGAGCCGCCTTCCCGCATGTCCAAGCCGCTGATCTCCGCTCTGGCCCAGTTCGCGGCCGCCACGGCCGGCCGCAACATGACCAGGGCGGCCTATGTGGCAGTCGGCGTCGGCGTGCTCGGCATGGTGCTGCTGACGGTCAACCCGGCCTATGAGACGGCGCATCGCTGGGTCGATGCCGTGCTTTGGACCTGCCTGGTCTACTTCGTGTTCGAATGGGTGGTCCGGCTGCGCCATATGGCGCGACAGGGGCGCCTTGCACTCTACATGTCCTCCTCCGCCGGGCTGGTCGATGCTGTCGGAGCTCTGGCCGTGCCGGCCGCGCTGATTCTCGGGATCGAGCCGAAGACGGCGTGGCTGCTCAGCGTGCTCTGGGTGTTGAAGGTGGTGCCGGGCATTCCCGGCCTGCGGCAGCTCCGCCGCGTGCTGGTGCTCGAATCAGGGCCGCTGGTCAGCGTGCTCGTGATCTTCCTGATGGTGGTCTTCCTGGCCTCGGTCGCCGAATATTTCCTGGAGCGGGACGTGCAGCCCCAGACCTTCGGCAGCGTGCCGGCCGCGCTGTGGTGGGCGGTGGCCACCTTGACCACGACCGGCTATGGCGACGTCGTGCCGGTGACGCCGCTAGGCCGCATGGTGGCGGCGCTGGTGATGATCTCGGGCCTCGGTGTGTTCGGCCTCTGGACCGGTATTTTGGCAACCGGCTTTGCCGCGGAGACCCGGCGCGACAATTTCCTCAAGACCTGGGAATCCGTCAGCAAGGTGCCGTTCTTCGCGGCGCTTGGACCGGCGGCCATCGCCGACGTCACCCACATGCTGCGGACCATGGAGCTGCCGGCGCGCACCATGATCATCCGCAAGGGCACGCAGGGCGACTGCATGTATTTCATCGCCGCCGGCGAGGTCGAGGTCGACCTGCCCGGCAAGAAGGTGCAGCTCGGCGACGGTGCCTTCTTCGGCGAGATGGCGCTACTCGGCAACAATTTGCGCGGCGCCAATGTCTCGACCACCAAGGTGTCGCGGCTTCTGGTGCTCGACCTCGTCGACTTTCGCGTGCTGATGGCGCGGCATCCGGATCTCGCCGAGACCATCGATGCGGAAGCAAAACGCCGCGCGCTCGAAAACAAATAAATGGAGACAAGAATGTCGGACACCGCCGACGCGGCCAGCGGCCCCGTGCTCGAAATCACAGGTGCATGCGCCACCATCCGCCTCAACCGGCCCAAACATCTCAACCGGCTCCAGGCCGAGGATCTCGGCGAGCTGGTAAACCTGTTCGACCGGATCGAGGCCGATCCCGATATCCGCGTGCTGGTGCTGACCGGCACCGGGCGCGCCTTCTCCGCCGGCTATGACCTCAACTCGGTCGCCGAGCGCGCGGTCAGCGCGAACGAGCAGCAGAGCGCAGGCTCCGCCTTCGAGGTGGTCGTCAACCGGCTGGAGGATCTCGGCGTGCCCTCGATCTGCCGGCTCAACGGCGGCGTCTATGGCGGCGCGACCGACCTCGCACTTGCCTGCGATTTCCGCATCGGCGTCGACACCGCCGAGATGTTCATGCCGGCGGCGCGGCTCGGGCTGCACTATTACCGGAGCGGCATCAAACGCTACGTGACCCGGCTCGGCGTCGACAATGCGAAAAAGCTGTTCTTGACCGCCTCGAGGATCAGCGCGCCGGAGATGCTTCGGATCGGCTATCTCACCGACATGGTGGCGGTGGAGTTTCTGGACGAGGAGGTCGACAAGCTCGCTGCGATCCTCGCCGGCAACGCGCCACAGGCGATGCGCGGCATGAAGCGCGCGATCAACGAATTCGCCCGCGGCGAACTGGACGAGCAAGCCGCCGACCAGCGCCACCGCGACAGCATGCGCGGCGACGAGATCAAGGAAGGCATCAAGGCGTTCGCGGAGAAGCGACCGCCAAAATTCTGATCACGCCCGCTTCGACCGCATCGCGCGCACCTGCGTGAGCTTGGGATCGCGGACGAACGCCTGGTAACGCTTGCTGTCGATTGCGTAGATCGCGATCCGGCCCTCATTGTCGGCATGAACGCCCCAGCCGAAACGCTTGCCCAGGCTCGACGCCCTCATGCACGCCTGCCCCCGGGAGAAGAACGCATCACGGGCCGCATGCTTCTCCGTTTTCGTCGCGTTCCCATCGAGCTCGCGTCCCGGCGCAGACGTCGCGAAGATCACGTCGTCGGACGTGTATTTGTAGGGCGCCTTGGCGATCATCCCGTATTGCAGGCACGCCACCGTCGGCTTTCCCGCGCGCAGCGGCGGCTCTTCGCCAGTGCGCGCAGGACAGTCTTCAGCAACCTGGATGAAGGTGTTGAAGCAGTTGGTCGTGTGCATCGGCTTCGTCATCTGCAACTCCGGATCATTCACCCTCCAACAGCCGCCGCCGCATGCTGCGTGGCCATCTCGTCATCCGCCGCATTGATGCGCTGGAACGCGGGCCGCGAGGTCATGCGTTCGGCATAGCGGACGAACACGTCCTTCTTCGGCACGATGCCGAACATCATGGTCCAGCTGAACGCGACACCCCACAACACATCCGCGGCCGTCATGCGTTCGCCGAGCAGATACGGCCCCTTCGACAGCCGCGCCTCGAGCGCGCCCAGCATGGTGTCGTAGTCGGCATAGGGCGATTGCGTGATCGGCGCCGGCTCGCGCTGCATGAACTTGTCGATCAGAGCCGGCTCGAACGAGGCGCCGTAATAGGCGATCCAGCGCAGATAAGGGCCGCGCAGCGGATCGTTCAGCGCGGGCGTGAGCCCCGCCTGCGGAAACAGGTCGGCGAGATAGATGGTGATCGCGACCTGCTCGGTCACGAGCTGCCCGCCGTGACGGATCGCCGGCACCTTGCCGAGCGGGTTGATGGCGAGATAGGCCGGCTTGCGCTGCTCGCCGGCCTTCATGTTGAGGATTTGGAGATCGTAGGGCGCACCTAACTCCTCCAGCAGCACCCGCGTGCCGGTGGCGCGGCTTTGCGGCGAATAATACAGCGTGATGCGGTTCGGATCGGTCATGGCAGGTCTCCATCTGGCCGGCTGGCGATGGCGTTGTAGCGGACCATACCTGACATCCTGTGTCAGGTATGGTTTAAGGGATCATGCGCGCGAGCCGGATGCTGTCGATCCTCACCACCCTCCAGGCCAAGGGGCAGGTCACCGCGCCTGAGCTCGCGGAAGCCTGCGAAGTCTCGGTGCGCACGATCTACCGCGACATCGACGCGCTCGCGGCGTCCGGGGTCCCTGTCTATGCCGACCGCGGCGCGGAAGGCGGCTATCGCCTGCTCGACGGCTATCGCGTGCGGCTGAACGGCTTGTCGCAGAGTGAGGCGGGAGCGCTGTTCCTGACCGGATTGCCGGGCCCGGCGGCGGCGCTCGGGCTGGATGCGGCGATGATCGCCGCACAGAACAAGCTGATGGCCGCGCTGCCCGCCAATTTGCGCGAAGACGCCGGACGGATGCAGGAGCGTTTTCACCTCGACGCGCCGGGCTGGTTCGGCGACGCGGAAGAACCAAAGCATCTGCGCACCATCGCCGGTGCGGCTCTGCGCGGGACATTGATAAAAATCCGCTACCAGAGCTGGCGCGCCGAGAAGCAGCGCCGCGTCGCGCCGCTCGGTCTCGTGCTGAAAGGTGGCAGCTGGTATCTCGCAGGTTCGGTCGACGGCAGCGTGCGGACCTATCGCGTCGCGCGCGTGCTCGACTGCACCGCGCTCGACGATCGCTGCGAGCGGCCCGCCGGTTTCGATCTCGCCGCCTATTGGCGGGACGCAACGCTGCGTCTCGAGGCCGAGATGCATCCCAATGTCGCGATCGTCCGGCTGTCGCCCTTCGGCGTCAAGCTGCTCGACGCGCTGAGCCAGCCTTACGTCAGGGCGCGTACGCAGCTTGAAGAGACCGCTGATGCGGACGGCTGGTGCATCGCCAGAGTGCCGACCGGCAAGACGTCATGGCACGCCGCGGCCGAATTGTTGCGGCTCGGGCCCGAGGCCGAAGTGCTGGAGCCGGCCGATCTGCGCGAGAAGATGGTTGAGCTGACGCAGGCGATGGCCGCGCGTTATCGCGCGGCGGCGGCGCAGAAAACATGACGGCGGCGCAACCCGCCGCGACCGACGAAACCCTCCTGAAACACGATTCTCCCCTCGCTGCATGAACGCATTCGCGTTTCGGCTCGACCGAGATGCAGGGACACAACAACGGCCCTTGCGCCACACTGGAGAATGAAGATGTTTCGTAAGCTTGCACTTGGTCTGATCGCTGCCGGCTCGCTCGGCGTTGCCGCTCTCGCGCCGACCGCCGCGTCGGCCCACGGCTTCCATCATCACTGGGGTCCCGGCTGGGGCTTTGGCGGCATCTACGTCAACAGCGGCGTCAACAATTGCTACCAGGAGCGCGTCGTCCAGACCCGCCACGGCCTGCGCGTCCGCGTCGTGAACGTCTGCGCGTACGGAATCTACTGATATCAGCCGCCCACGACAAAGCCCCGATCGCTTCGCGATCGGGGCTTTGCGTTGAGCTAACCAGCCTGCCGCTGCCGGCGAAACCAGGCCCACGTCTCGCGCGTGGTCGCGATGTAGCCGCGGCCGCGATAGACGATCTCGCCGTCGACGATGCCGTTGAGTTTTGGCAGCGCGTGAAACGGGATCGAAGGATAAGCGTGATGCTCGACGTGGTAGGGCATGTTCCACGCAAACCATTTGACGATCGCGCCGGTATAGGTGGTGCGGGTATTCTCGAAGGCGCTGCGGGTCCGCTCGCAGCCGGTGTGCTCGGCATAGAGATAGGGCCGCAGGAAGAATTGCCCGATGATCAGCGGGACGATCCAGACCCAGAGCAGCAGCGCGGAAGAGAACCACAGCGAAAGCCCAAGTAGCGCGACGTAGACTCCGGCATAGACGCGCGCCTCGGTCACGATGACTGCACGCTTGTTTTCCGGGATCCAGGGCACGATGACCTTGCCGGTGACGGCATGGCCGAGCATCAGCCAGAGACGACCAGCGACCTGAAGCACGCCGCTATAGGCGATCGCGAGCTGCGTGTCGGATTTCGGCTTCACGCCGACGACGAGCTCCGGGTCCTTCTCGGGGTCCTGGGTGTAGCGGTGATGGTCCCAGTGATACAGGCAGTAATATTCGTATGGCAATCCAATGATAGAGCCCGAGAGATAGCCGACGGCGAGATTGAGGCCGCGGCTCCTGAACGCGGTCTTGTGCGCGGTCTCGTGCACCGCCATGAACAGGAAGGCGACGAGATAGCCCTGCACCGCCATCAGCGGCAGCGCCCAAAAGACGCCCCAGGTCGAAGAGACCCACCAGATCAGCGCGCCGACCAGTACGACCAGGCTGTAATGGCTGAGGCTTTGCGCGGCACCCCTGAGATTGGAGCGTACCGACAATTCACGCAGCATCGCCGGCGTCAGCGGCTTCAAGCGATGGCCGGACTCTGAAATCGTTGCGTCGCTCATGATCGGATACCTGCCCTACTTGACGAGGAGTTCTGCGATCTCGGCCTTGAGGAAGGCCTGATCGCGCGGATTGTTAACGGGATTGCCGGCGCGATGGCCGTGCACCGACGGGATCGGATGCAGCGCGGCAGACTTCGCGTTGACCAGCCGGCCGAGCTCATCCTCGTTGTCGCGGACGTCGAAGTAACGGTCGGTCGCGCCCGGCATCAGCAGCATATCAGCCTTGATCGCACCGAGCGCGCGATCGAAATCGCCGCCAAATGCGGCACAGCGGCTGACGTCGCCGTTCTGCCAGATGCCGATCTGGGCCAGGAGATCGTTGGCGTCGCGCCGGGCAAAAGCCGCGTCCCACGCACGGACGAGATAGTCCTCGAGCGAAGTGAATCCGGCCTCTCGCCAGACCTCGTCGCGATAAAATCCGTGCGACATCGCCCAGCCGGCATAGACGCGCCCCATGGCGCGGATGCCCGCGACGGGCTTTTCGACGGAGCGGCTGTCGCGAAAGGCGGGATCAGCAGTCAGCGCGGCCTTCACACCTTCCAGGAAGACGTAATTATAGGGCGCGCAGCGCGCGCTGCCGCACACCACTGCGGCGCGCTCGACCATATCGGGGTAGCAGGCGGCCCAGTGATAGGCCTGCACGCCGCCCATCGACCAGCCATAGACGAGGGCAAGCTTCGAGATGCCAAACCGCTCGGTGAGCAGCCGGTGCTGGACGGCGACGGCATCGTGATAGGTCACGATCGGGAACGGCGCGGCGGTATTCGACGGCGAGGATGAGAGTCCGTTGCCGAACAGGTTCGGGATGACGATGAAGTAGCGGGTGGGGTCGAGCACGCCGTCGGGGCCGATCAGCCATTCCGTGTCGTAATGCTGCGCGCTGAACGAGGTCGGATAGAGGATGACATTGTCCTTGGCCGGGCTCAGCGTGCCGTAGGTCTGGTAGGCGAGCTTCAGTGCGGGGAAGACGTCGCCGGACTGCAGCGTGACGTCGCCCGCCTCGAAACTCCCGTAATCGCGCTGCGCCGCCATGTGCCCAACTCTCACTCACGCGGCTCGCAGATCGCACCGCTGAAACGACGATGCATCAATCATGCCGAACCAGCAGACGCACCGTTGCGTCACGCCATATAACTGTACAAATAGTACAATTATTTGATGAAGGCAAGCCAAACGTCAATCAGCTCACGCAATAGCCGCCAAATAGCGCGCAACAGATGCCGCGAATGCGGCCTTGGCGCCTACGGCGATGTTGCGGCCCCACCAGGCGCCGTAGATGCGGTCGAAGCCCAGAGGCTCGACCGCAATCGCAATCCGTCGCACCGCGGCGGCATTGAGCGGCGTGTAGTTCGGATAGGAGTACATGAAGCTGACGAAGCGGCGATCCATCGTCACCTGCGCGATATCGCCGGTGAGCAGCGCACCCCTCCCGTCCGCACCGCGCGCATGGTGCAGCATGGTGGCGCCGGCGAAATGACCGCCGGTGCGCAGGAGCAGCAAATCATCGGAGATGCGATGGCTTTCGCCGGTCCAGTGCACGATCGATGAATGCGGACGCGTCACCCATTGGCGATCATCGGCGTGCAAATAGACCGGCACCCCGCCGAACGCCTCGCTCCAGTCGGCGAGCGCGCCGTAGTAATGCGGATGCGAGATCGCGATCGCCTTCAGCCCGCCGAGTGACCGCACATGCGCGATCGCCTCCGGCGTCGCCAGCGGTACGCAGTCCCACATCAGGCAGCCGTCCGCGAGCGGCACCAGCAGCGCCCGCTGACCGATGGCAAAGCTCGGCTCGAGCGCGAGGCCGGTCAGGCCGAGATCGTCGCGCCAAACCATGCGGTGACGTTCCGAGAGCGCCTCGCGCGTGAGGAAAGTCTGCCCCTTCCAGCCGACGAACTGCCGTTCGTCCTCGCAGATCGGACAAGACGCGGGCGGATTTCCGCTGTCCGGGAATTGCGCGCCGCAGGTTTCGCAGGTCCAGAGAGGCATGGCCGTAATCCAGAATGAGACCGTCGCAGGCATGAGATGACGTCGCGATCCTACGATCGCAAGTGCCATCGGAACCAACGCGATGAGCGCAGGTTAGGTTCAGGTCCGTCCCGACACCGCGGACCCTCAGTCTCCGCCTGATGCGAGACCCAATTCGATCGGCAGCATGCGTTCAGCGTTTCAATGACATCGCGCCCCTCCCCGTCCCGCCTCTGGCCCCTGTTCGCACTCAACTTCTTCATGGCCGACATGCAGTCGGGTATCGGCCCGTTCGTCGGCGTCTTCCTTCAGGAACGCGGCTGGGCGAGCGGCCTGATCGGCACCGCGATGACGATCGGCAATGTCGCGGGCATGCTGATCACGACGCCGATCGGCGGCTTCATCGACGCCAGCCGCAACAAGCGCCTGTGGGTCGTCATTCCCGGCATCTGCGTGGTGCTCGCGTCCGCGATCATCCTGATCTCGCAGAATTTCTGGGCGGTGACGTTTTCGCAAGTGGCACAATCGCTGGCGAGCGCCGCGATCGTGCCGGCGGTAACGGGAATCACGCTCGGCATCGCCAAGCAGAAGGGCTTCAACGCGCTCAACGGCCGCAACCAGGCGTTCAACCACGCCGGCAACATGGTCGGCGCGGCGCTGTCGGGCTATCTCGGCTACAAGTTCGGCTATGTCTCCGTGTTCGTGCTGGCGGCCGTGTTCGGCGCCATCGCGATCGCATGCGTGATGATGATCCCGGCCAAGGCGATCGACGATCGCGCCTCGCGCGGCAGCAAGGAGGATGACCCCGACAGCCAGCCGGACGCGCTCACGATGCTGCTCAAGCATAAACCGCTGCTCGTGCTGGCGCTGACCCTCGCCCTGTTTCACCTCGGCAATGCCGCCATCGTTCCGCTCTACGGACTTGCGGCGGTGGCCGGGGGGCAGGCCAATGGCCCGAGCTTCGTCGCGACCACCGTGGTGATCGCGCAGGGCGTCATGATCATCACGTCGCTGATCGCAATGAAGGCGGCGAGCAAGCGCAACTACTGGCCGGTGATCCTCGTCTCCTTCATGTTCCTGCCCATCCGCGGCGTGCTCGCCTTCTTCGTCACGGGATGGTGGGGCGTGGTGCCGATGCAGGTGCTCGACGGCATCGGCACCGGGCTCCAGACGGTTGCCGTGCCCGGCATGGTCGCCCGCTCGCTCAACGGCACCGGCCGCATCAATCTCGGCCAGGGTGCCGTAATCACCGTGCAGGGCGTCGGCGCGAGCCTCAGTCCCGCGCTTGGCGGCTGGATCGCGCAATGGATCGGCTACGGCCCGACCTTCCTGCTGCTCGGCGGCTTCGGGCTCGCGTCGATGGCGCTGTGGCTGGCGTTCGGCGCGGCCGTGAAGAAGTATTGAGTCGCGACCTTCTCCCCTCCCTGTTCCCGCGGGAAGAGGCGACGAACATCACGTGCCAAAATTCTTCTGGATCGCCTTGTCGAGCGTCTCGCCGCCGACAAAACGCTGGCGCAGCTCGCGCTTGAGCAGCTTGCCGCTCGGGTTCTTGGGCAGGGCATCGACGAAGATGACGCGCTTGGGCACCTTGAAATGCGCCATCTGGCCGGCGCAATGCTTGATGACGGTATCCTCGTCGAGCTTCTCGCCGCTCTTGACCACGACGATCGCAGTCACCGCCTCGATCCAGCGCGGATCGGGCAGGCCGACGACGGCGACTTCGGACACCGCGGGGATGCGGTAGACCATCTCCTCGACCTCGCGGCTCGCGACGTTCTCGCCGCCGGTCTTGATCATGTCCTTGACGCGATCGACCACGGTGATGTGGCCCTCTTCATCGACGATGGCGAGATCGCCGGAGTGAAACCATCCGCCGGTGAACGCTGCCGCGGTCTTGACGGGGTCGTTGTAATAGCCGGAGAGCAGATGCGGCGAGCGGTGCACGATCTCGCCGACCTCACCGACCCTGACATCCTCCATCGAAACATTGACCACGCGAGTCTCGACATTGAGCACGGGCTTGCCCGCCGAGCCGGCCTTGCGCAGCTGGTCCGCAGGACCCAGCACGGTCGCGAGCGGCGCGATCTCGGTCTGGCCGTAGAAATTCCAGAGTTTGACGTTGGGCAGGCGGCGCTGGAGCTCGAGCAACACCTCCACCGGCATGATCGAGGCACCGTAATAGCCCTTCTGAAGCGTCGACAGGTCGGTCTTGTCGAAATTGGGCGAGCGCAGCATCGCGATCCAGATCGTCGGCGGCGCGAAGAAGGACGTGATCTTGTGCGTCTGGATCAAGGACAGAATGTTGTCGGCGGTCGGCTTGCCCGTGATCACGCCAGAGGCGCCGAGATAGACTTGCGGACCCAGGAACACGTCGAGCTGCGCGCAATGATAGAGCGGCAGCGCGTGCAGGAATTTGTCCTCCACGCTCATGCCGCCGTCGATGATGCAGCTGACATATTGCCACATCACGGCTTCATGGGTCAGCATCGCGCCCTTGGGCAGCGACTCCGTGCCGCTGGTGTAGACGATCTGCGCAAGATCGCGACTGTCGACGGACGCCTCCAGGAACGAGCCGTCGGGGCTGAGGAGATCGTCGAAAGTGGTGAGGCCCGCGGGCGCCATGGCGGGATCCTCGCCTGGCAGCCAGATCATCTTCTCGACCGCGCAATCCCTGGCGCTTGCGGCGCGCGCCGGCTCGACGAAATCAGGACCGGCCGCGAGCAGCTTTGCGCCGGAGCTCTTCAGGATGAAATTGATCTCGTCCGGATTGAGCATGAAGTTGATCGGCACCAGCACCGCGCCGATCCGGGCCACCGCGAACCGGAGCGCCGCAAAGGCATGCGAATTGCGCGAGAGCACGGCGAGGCGGTCGCCCTTCTTGACGCCGAAGCCGAGCAGGCCGCGGCCGAGCCGATTGCAGATCGCGTCCATCTCGGCAAACGTCCAGCTCACATTGCCGCAACTCACCGCGAGCTTGCCCGGATCGCGTCCTGCCGAACGGCGCAGGAGATCGCCGATCGAATGCTCGCGCGCTTTCGCGATGATGGCTGCAGTATCGCTCGACATTTCCACTCCCCAGGATTTGCAATTTGCGCGAAGCGTAGTCGGCGCTGCCGGCCGCGTCAAATTGCCTGCGCGGTGGCGTCATGACGCAAGAATTGCCGCTTCGCCGGAGCAAGTTTGACTTGGTGCCAACAATAAATATCGGGGGGAATGTCATGCATCGGATCGCGCGCGCCGCTTTTGCGGCCGGGCTGCTGTCTGCGTCTTTCATCGATCCATCGTCCGCCCAGCAGGCGCCGCTCAAGATCGGCGTGCTTTCCGACTTCTCCTCGGTCTATTCCGACATCGGCGGCCAGGGGAATGTCGAGGCGACCAAAATGGCGATCGAGGATTTCGGCGGGCAGATGTTCGGCAAGCCGATCGACATGGTCAGCGCCGATGTGCTGAACAAGCCCGATGTAGCCTCTACCATCGCGCGAAAGTGGTGGGAGACCGAAGGCGTCGACATGATCATCGACCTGCCGACATCGGCCACCGCGCTCGCGGTGATGGAGCTGTCGAAGCAGTACGAGAAGATCATGATCGTGACGGATGCGGCGAGCTCCGACATTACCGGAAAGTCCTGCTCGCCCTACACCGCGCACTGGACCTACGACACCTACGCCAACGCGCACACGGTCGGCAGCGCCATCGTCAAGAACGGCGGCGACAGCTGGTTCTTCCTCACCGCCGACTACGTGTTCGGCCATTCGGTCGAGCGCGACACCTCCGAGGTCGTGAGAGCGGCGGGCGGCAAGGTGCTCGGCAGCGTCAAGCACCCGCTCAACACCGCGGATTTCTCCTCATTCCTGCTTCAGGCCCAGGCCTCCAAGGCCAAGATCATCGGGCTGGCGAACGGCGGCGGCGACACCATCAACGCAATCAAGCAGGCCGGTGAGTTCGGCATCGTCGCCGGCGGCCAGAACCTGGCGGCGATCGTGATGTTCATCTCCGACGTACACAGCCTGGGCTTGAAGCTCGCGCAGGGACTGATCATCACCGAGGCCTATTACTGGGACCTCAACGACAAGACCCGCGCGTTCGGCAAGCGCTTCGTGGAGCGCGTCAAGCGCATGCCGACGATGAACCAGGCCGCGACCTACAGCGCGACGCTGCACTACCTGAAGGCCGTGCAGGCCGCCGGCACAAAGGACACCAAGACGGTGATGGCCAAGATGCGCGAGCTGCCGGTGAACGATGCCTTCACCGACAACGGCAGCTTACGCGAAGACGGCCGCATGGTGCACAGCATGTACCTGTTCCAGGTGAAGAAGCCGGAGGAGTCGAAGGGCCCGTGGGACTATTACAAGCTGCTCGCGGAGGTGCCGGCCGACCAGGCGTTCCGGCCGCTGAAGGACGGCGGCTGTCCGCTGGTGAAGTGAGGCAACAACACGGGCAAACATAGGGTCGCGTGCGCCCTGCCGGTGCAAGCTCAGAGCTTGTGCCCCTTTTGGCGTAGCGCCTCGATGAGGCGCTGCTTCAACTCGTCGGCGGTCTTCTGGCTGACGTCCTGGCCGATCTGCGCGCCTGCCTGCGCCAGCGCATCCGACTTCTCCAGAAACTTCTTCCCGGCCGGCTGGGCATAGAAGGCCTCGATCTGGCGCAGCTCATCGATGCTGAAGCTTTGGGCATAAAGGGCGGCGACCTGGTCGATCATCGACGTGAGGGCCGGGGTGTAGATCTCGGAGCCAGGCGCCGTCATCGCGTCATAGTCGCGCTCGATCTCCGGCCTGTCCTGCGCGACCACGGGCCTCAGCTTGAGCAGGAGCTGCGGCAACAGCGTCCGATACTGATCCGCGACCTTCAAGGTGACCACGAGCTTGCGCGCCGCGCTCATCGCCTCCGGCGACGGCGCTTGCGCCGATGCACCACAGACCAGGAGCAGGAGGGCGCCTGCGATCGTCAACACAACTCTGGACATGAACCTCTCCGTTGGACCTCTCCACGAAAATGCAGGCCCGCGATGCTCAATGACCCGCGGGCGCGACAGCGGCGACCGGCGCGCTTTCCAGGGTGGTATCGGCCTCCTCGACCTCCGTCACCCTCACGAACAGGTCCGGCACGCGTTTGGCCCGGTCGAGCAGCCAGGCGGCGGCGATCATGATGACGATGCCGACGGCGGAGACGGCGAGCTGCTCCCAGACGCCCTTGGTGTATTGCGTCAGGATCCAGTGCGCCGAGAACGACAGGAACACGCCCAGGCAGAAGACCGGCAGCGAATGCTGGCCGCAGAGGATGACGGGCCGCAGCCATGCCCCATGCAGCGCCCGCCATTTGCGCGAAACGAAATGGGTCACCCAGATCGCCAGCGCCAGGAAATGCGTGAAGCGCAGCATGTCGAGGTCGGTCTTGTCGATCGGGTAGATCGCCTTGATCATCCATTTCGGGATCAGGGCTTCGAGCGCAGGGACGTGCCAGGTCATCACGATCAGCAGCGCGAAGGCGAGCCAGGCCGCGGCCAGCCCCATCGCCGCTTTCGACCACACCCATGTCGCGACCTTGTCGATCTGGCCGATGCCGCACCAGGCCGCGAACACGAACATGAGCTGCCAGCAGAACGGGTTGAAGTACCAGGTCGTGCCGGCCGGATAGGAGGCGACGTTCCAGTCGAACCAGCGCGACAGCACATAGAGCACCACGGACGCCGCGAGCGTCAGGTTCGGCCGGCGCACCAGGCACCACACGATGAAGGGCGAGGCGAACACCAGGGTAATGTAGAGCGGCAGCACGTCGAGATTGACCGGCTTGTATTTCAGGAGGATCGCCTGGCCGATCAGCTCGTCCGGATGCGACAGGAAGTTGAACACGTTGAACTCGTGCTCGTACATCGGATTGTCGAAGCGGCGCGCGGTGCGGGCGATTTGCGCCGTGAACAGCAGGAACAGCATGATGTGGGCGACATACATCTCGGCCGCGCGCCGCCACAGCCGCTTCAGCGCGGCGAGAAACCAGCCGCCGGCGACGATCGGCCCGTAGATCCAGCCGACCAGATAGCCGGAGATGAAGACGAAGAATTCGGCGGCGTCGCTGAAGCCGTAATTGCGCAAGGTCAGCCAGGCCACGACGTCGTGCGGGATGTGGTCGAGGAAGATCATCCACAGACCGATGCCGCGGAAGAGATCGAGCCGCAAATCGCGCTCGACCGGAGCAAGCAGCGCTGACTGGTCTCGTGTGATCATGACCCCGCCTCGTTCGGTGGGCGTCGCGCCGTCGCGGCGCCGAAAAATAGGATGCTAAAAAGCTTAAATCGAAAGTCACCTGGCCCTGTGGCCAGGGCCGACGGTAGCCGACCTTGCTGCGCGCGCAAGGGGCTTTGATCAGGCGGGCCGCACAAGCGTGCCGTGCTCTGCGTTGCACAATAGGGGCCCTTGGGGGGCCCTTCAAAAAAGGGCGAAAACAACCCCATGCACAGTAGCTAAGCCCTTGCGCCGCCTGCTGGATTTATTTGACGCGTCGGGCAGATCTCGGCGCGGTGGCGGCCCGGCCGGGAGCAAAGTCAGGTCAGCTCGTCGTCCCGGGTCAGCATCTCGCTGAGCATCGCCTCGGCCTTGTGCTGCAGCGGCAGCGCGCCGCTCTCGGCGGCGATCGCGATGGTCGCGCGCAGGGCCGCAAGGATGGCCGCCCTGGCCTTCGCGTCCGACGGCGGCGTCACCACGGCTTCACCGAACAGGGCCTCGGCCTCCAGGCCGGAAAACCCCTGCTGCCGCGCCGTGTTGCGCGCCTCGCGCAGCATGTTCTGCGCCGCCTGGACGTCGCCGAGGCGGTAGGTGGCGAGCGCCAGGTAGATCGAGCTGCGCAGCACCGCCGAGGTGTAGCCGACCGCCTTCGCCTCCTCACGCGCCTCGGTCAGCATGCCGCGCGCCCGGTCGAACAGGCCCTGCTCCAGATAGGCCATGCCGAGGTGGCAGCCGAGCACCGGCACGAACAGCCGGATGCCGTGCTTCTGCGCCAGCACAAAGCCCTCTTCGAGAATGGCCGCGGCCGCCGCCGGCTCGTTGCGGCCGAGCTTCAGCCAGCCGCCGCTATAGGTGGCGGCGACGCGGTCGTAGGGGCGATTGGTCTCTGCCGCGATCGCGGCGGCCTCCTGCTGGAGCTGCTCCGCGACATCCAATTCGCCCATGACGGCGTGGGTGAAGCTCTTCATCATGCAGCAGAGCAGCAGCAGATATCTTGGAGTCGTCCCGATCGGGGCACTGGCGTCCGGCCCCGCCAGCTGGGCATGAGCCAGCGCCAAGATCTGCACAGCTTCGCGGTAGCGGCCGGCGAGGAAATAGGCTTGCCCGAGACCATATCTTGCGAGGTTGAGCCACCCCAAATTGCGCCAGCCCTCCGCGAGGCGGACGACTTCTTCACTGACCGCGACCGCCTCGACCGGCGCGCCATAGAAGTTCTGTGCGCCGGCTCTGACCGTCATGGCAGCGACCTTGCGTCCGATGTCATCGATCGCGTCAGCCCGCCGTTCGGCCTCTTTTCCAAGGTCCAGCCACTCGGCAACCTGACCGGACGCGATGAACGCCGCGCGTGCTTCCATGCGAAGATCTATGGCGTCGGTCTCCCGCAAGGGCGCCATCGGCATTTTGTCGAGCGAGCCCATTGCGATCTCGAAATAGTTGGCTGCATCCGCAAAGGCCGAGCGGCTCAAACATTTTCGTCCCGCGTTTCTGCCGTGACCGAACGCCTTGTGCCAATCCTTGGCCCGTGCCGCGTGATAGCACAGCGTATCCGGCTCATCGGCGTGTGCTCCGTCGCTATCGAGTGTCTCAAGGATGCGCGCATGAATGCCTTCGCGCACCTTTTCGACCATCGAGTCATACGTCACCTGGCGAACCATCTCGTGCCGAAACTCAAGCGCGTCATCCAACTCACTGTCGACCTTGACCAGCAGTTCGGCGCGATCGAGCGCCGCAAGGCAATCCTGGAGGACATCCTCGGCCAGATCCGCGATCTTCCGCAGCGTGGCCACGTTTGATCGGGGCCCAAGCGCCGCCGCGATCTGCAAGACGGAACGCTGCTGCCGCGACACACGGTCGAGGCGCGCCGCGATCACGCCCTGAATGCTGGTGGGGATACCGAGCTCTTCGATGGGACGCACCAGCGCGAGATCGCCCCACTGGCCGCGAAGCGTTCCGCTGTCCCTCAGTCCGCGACAGACCTCCTCGATGAACAGGGGGACATTGGCCGTATGGGAAATGATGCGGCTTTTCAGATCGGCGTTCGCCGCGGAGGGGCCGAGCATGTCAGCCAGCATGGCCAGCCCCGAATCGTCGTCGAGGGGCCGCATTGCAACGACCTCGGCGCGGCAGCGCGCGATCCATACCGGCGTGCCGCTAGGTCTGGAGGTGAGGAGCACAAGAAGATCGGGCACTTGCAGCGAAGCAATCGCAGCGATGACCGTATCGCTAGCCCGGTCGATCCAATGCAGATCCTCGACCAGAAGCACGGTGCGGCGACGACGTGCCGTACTCTCGACGATGGCGCAGCTCGCATCGCAAATCGCGCGCCCCCGCGCGTGGGGCTCCAACTCGTTCCACTGCGGCTCCGATATCGGCAAATCCAGCACGGCATCGAGGGCGCATTGCTGGATCAGCGGCCGATCCGTTCGCGGGTCTGCCGGGCCGTCCGAATCCTTCGCGGCGGCCTCCAGGATCGAGAGCAGCAGGCGCTTGAGCGTACTGAACGGCGCGCCCTGGAGGTTCGGACTGCACTCGGCGTCGATCAGGCGCCAGCCATCCGCCTTGAGCTCCTGGGCAAACTCATGCGCGAGACGCGACTTTCCGATACCGGCGTCGCCCAGCAGCAGGACGGTCTGCCGGCCGGCATCGACACCTTGAGCGGCGCGGCCCAGCAGGGCCCGCTCCGTGGTGCGGTCAACAAATCGCGAAATGCTGCGCGCCCGCCGTACGCGCCAGCTCGACAGATCGCTGGCGCCAACGATCCGATAGACCGGCAGCGGCTGGCTGAAGCCGCGCAGCGCTTTGCCCCCCAGAAATTCAAACCGGACGTGGCCATCCGCAAGCTCTTGGCAGGCTTCCGACACGTAGATCTGATTCGCCTCGGCGGCCGTCTCCAACCGCGCGGCGAGATGCTGGGCGGCACCGCCGATCTCGTAGACCTTGGAAAACTCGCTGGCGACCATGTAGGCGACCACGTGTCCCGAATGGAGGCCGACCCGCACCTGCAGCCCGGGATCGCCGAGGCTTCCGACCCGCCGGACCAGCTCGATCGCCGCGTGGCAGGCCAGCGGCGCGTGGTTGTCGTCCGCGATCGGAGCGCCGAACACCGCTGCGAGTCCATCGCCCAGCTCCTTGCTGACGATGCCTCCGAACTGACGTACCGCGGCCCTCATGGCTGCCAAGGCCGGCTCCAGGCGCGAGACGGCCTCCTCCGGCTCCAACTCGGCAACAAGCCCGGTCGAATCGATCACGTCGGCGCGGAGAATCGTGACGAAGCGGCGCTCGCTTTCAGGATCGGCGCGTCGCGCGGCCGCCCCGCATTTGGGGCACCAGCTATCGCCTGGATCGATCGTCGACTGACACGCGACGCAATGCATTCCTGGGCCTTCAGAGGTCACGGCGCCGTTCTCGGCCGACCGGCGCACGCGATGAGCTTGACGCAAGATTACCTATCGGGAAATGCATGGCAATCGAACTTGCACAGAAGCATACCTGCATCACCAAACGGTGGCTCTCTGGACGAAGCACATTTGCGAGTGATAGCTTTTGCATGCGCGAAAATGGGGCCGCGCGTTCTAGGGGGCGTCGAGGCTTTCTCTCTGGCCCACGGGCTTTGCTGGGCTGCACGTTTCCCCGATTGGTTTAGATCATATCGAAGGACAAGGCGATGGGTGGCAGGACATACAGCGGCAAGGCATTTCGAGACTTGATGAACAGCAATTACTATCCTTTGGCGAATATGAAAAAGAGCGTCGCGAAGCTCAAGGCATCCGACGACATCGACCTGCCGACGTTGGAATACGGCCAGTACCACCTGATTTTGAACCCGGCATCGAACTGGCCGCAGGGAAGCGCCAAGTACTGGCATAAAGAGAAGGGCCGGGCCCGCGTCGACCTCAGCACCCAGCCGAACACGGTCCCCCTGTCCAAAGATGAGCCGGGTGTGATCCCGCTGACGCGATGTGATCTGCTCGATGCCTGTGTCCGGAAGTGCTTCAACTCGGAGCCCCCGATCCCGATGAAGACGAACATCATCACGCACCAGCCCAGCGATGCTTATGCCGGCCGGCATGAGATCCGGCTGGAGTGGGAGTACAAGAAGGGCGAGGACAAGGCGCCGACGCTGCTCAATTTGACGATGGTCTGTCCGCACAGGCCTTTATCCGGGGACTGAAGCGGCCAACCCGGTCGCTTGCGACGCTTCCGGGACAACCAAGAGGCAGGTCCGTTGTCGCCGCCCCCTCGCCCAGCCGCGAATACGCTGCTCGACGGACTGATCCTGCGCACGCTGCTCTCGTCTGGCCGAACGCGCTCGCGTTTTCGGCCGGCGCCTTAGTCGCGATCGCCGAAACCACCTATATGGGGCGACTTGGGGTTGAAGCACTGGCGGCGATGGCGCTGGTATTTCCCTGCGTGATGCTGACCATGAGCATGTCCGGCGCGGCGATAGGTGGCAGTGTCTCGTCGGCCATTGCCCGCGCGCTCGGCGCTGGCGACGGCGACCGTGCCGCAAGGCTCGCGACCCACGCACTTTTGATCGCCGTCTTCTTTGGCGGTGGCCGGCAACTGCTGGAATTGCTGGGCGGCCGCGGCGATGTGCTGGCGCAGGCGGTCGCTTATAGTCAGGTTTACTTCGGCGGAGCGATCCTGACCTGGCTACCGAGCATCATGGCCGGCATCCTGCGCGGCACCGGCAATATGAATGCCGTCGCTGATGATCATCAACTCCGCAATCTGGCAGATCATTCTCGGTGGCACACTGGGGCTTGGTCTCGGGCGATCTCCTTGATCGTCTTGCCCTTGAGAAGTGCTCGCGCCGGATCCGGGCAATCGTCTCCACGATCAGCATCCCCAACCACCTGCTTCGTTACAAAGCGGGCAGCGCAACAGGCCTATCTGTAGGGGGTCAATTTTGGACGCCGATCCCCCCGGCTTAGGGGGTCAATATTGCAAGCCGAATGACAGCCTATCGCAAGGTCCCTGTTCTGGACTTCAGGGAGCGCTGGGTTTCGGCAGCGCCGGAAGCAGCGCGATCAAGCCTCAACCTGGAAGGCGGGTTCGAACTCTGGGTGGAGATCTCGCTCGCGACGGGCCCGAAAGCCAGCGCGGGAACTCCTCCGCTCATGCGTGCGGTGAACGGCCCGATCCTCGATATCCGCGAATACCGGGCCGCTGGCAAGGCCCTTTACGACGCCAGCGACATTCGCGTGCCCGTGCTCCTGGTCCACGCCGAATGGGACCCGGACGTACCCATCAACTCGGCGCAGGATTTCTTCCTCTCGCTGAAACACGCGCGATATCGGCGATGGGTCGAGAGATCGGCGAAGGCACGCACATGGTTCTGCTGGAGAAGAACCGGTTGCAGGCGTTCGACGCGATTAACCAGTTTCTCTCCGAACAGTATGAGTGTGACTAGCGTCCTCGCCCGGCCGCGAGAACACAGGTGCTTCGACTGATGTTCCACACGTCGGGCTGTGCCATTGCGAATGAGGGCTTGAAATTGAACAACGTTGCTCAGAGCCTCACGCACGGCATCGGGAGCGGAACGTCCGTTGCCTTAGCCCACACCCACCTTGGCCAGCGGCAGCCTAAAGGAAAACACGGCTCCGCGGGTGCGGTTCTTAGCCCAGAGTTCGCCACCGTAGCTTTCGATTATCGTTCGCGCGATTGGGAGCCCCAGCCCGGTCCCTTGCGGTTTCGTCGTAACAAATGCATCGAAGATTTTGGCTAGCTGATCCTCGGAGATACCCGGGCCCGAATCGGATATTCGGGCCTCGATGTTGTCAGTGCCTGCCAGATTGGTTCGTATCGTCAGGTCATGCGGGTTGGCGACCTCTTCCATCGCGTCAACGCCATTCATCACGAGGTTGATGATGACCTGCTGCAGATGAATCGGATCGCAGCGCACCCATAATGGCTCTGTGGCAAGAATAGTACGTAAGATCGCTCCCCGCCTTGTGACTTCAGGAGACACGATCCTGACGACGTCGCGCACGGCGTCGTTCAAGTCGAGCGCCTGCAGATCAGCTTCCGTTCTGTTGTTAAGCAAATTCCGCAATCCGTTGATGATGTCGCTCGCACGTTGTTCATCACGGACGATATCAGAAAGGATTTCTCCAAGCTGAGCTACATCTAATGGATGAGCCCTGAGCAACATCTGCGCGGCCTCGGTGTTGCTCAAGATCGCACCAAGCGGCTGATAGAGCTCATGAGCAATGGAGGACGAGAGAACGCTTGCGGTCGTGATCCTGTTCAGACGGACGACCTCTTGCCGGCGACTAGTCGCCTCCGCCTGGGCGACAAGGCGTCGCCGTCGCTCGACGAGCAGCAATGCAATGATACCCGCCTGCAGCAGGATGGCCGCCAAGATAGCCGTCATTTGCGGGCGATACTGCTCCCAAAGGCTGGGCACTCGAAAAAACACTTCGCTGCCTGGAGGCAATTGGCTTTCGCTTATGTTCCAGCGCTGCAGCTCTCTCCAGTCGTATCTGGGCCACGCCGCTGGGATCGGCGGCGTCTTGATACTGCCCGGCGACTCTCCCTTCAGAATGCGCACGGCAACTGCGGCGGATTGGCGAGCGACGTCGGATATGTTCGTCATCCGGCCGCCCACGATCCCATGACCGAAGAAGGCGTCCTGTTCCGAAAAGATAGGCGCGTTGGCAACCGCGTGAATGCGGTCTATGGCTCGTTTGCCTTCGTGCACGACGCCGTCGGCGTCCACCAACATCTGCCCGTAGACGATGAAACTCCGGGGAGGCAGGTTAGCTACCTGCTTGAGAATTTCTTCCAGAGACAGTCCGTTGGAGTAAGTGATTTCGAGGCGACTGGTCAGCGGCTGGAACAGCTTGCGCATCTCCTCCAACCATAGCTTCTCGATGGGAGAATTTCCCATCACGATGAAGACCTTGGTCGTCTCCGGGACCAACTTCAGGATCTGGTCGAGAGTGCTTGATACATCGACAGAGACCGGAACCATAGCATCGCTCACCGGTGCGTTCGAAGACATCTGCTGGGCGAGAGCCGCGTACAAGGTTGGGATCGCCGGAAAAACCCGCTGACGGTTCTGCTGAAAGAATCGCGCCGCGGGGCCGCCGATGGTCATGATGAGGTCGAGTTTGCGCTCGGAAAACACTGCATTCAAATAGTCGACAAAGGCATCCTCGTTCCCGTCGGGAAAGCGGGCCGCCGACAGGGAGGCCTCGAAGATATCGATGGGATCCTCCGACTGCAGCCTCAACTCCTCGCGGATCTTTCTTGCATAATCATCCCAAGGCGAAAAATCCCGACCAACGGAATGGACAACCAGCACGCGCTTCGGCTGGGAAGACGCCGCAACCGTCATCCCCAGGAGCAGGACGATCCAACTAAAAATTATGCGAATTATCATGCGAATAAGGCGGCCATTCTTCGCGCGACACCACCAGCGGATGTCACGATATGCCCCCAACCTCGATCCTACGACTTTGGCCAGCCCCTAGGGAAGTCATTGTGAACATCAATCTTCACCACGATCACCTGCAATCCTTAAGGAATTCGGGCGCTTCCTCCGGGAAAATCCTGCCGAGGGCATCGAGAAGCAGTTTTGATAGAAATGGCTTCGTCAGATACGCCACGCATCCGGCATCGAACGCCTCCTGCCTGGTGACCTCATTATCGATGGCGGTCATCATAATGACCGGCAATTCCCTACCCGACGAGATCAATTGCCGTTGCAGGTCTATGCCTGAGATTCCGCCAAGGTGAACATCCAGCAGCAAACAATCCGCTTCGCACTCCGGATAGGCCTCCAAGAACGACTCCGCCGATGCAAATGTCCGGACACAGAAGCCATGGGCCGATAAAAGGCGGGTTAGGCCTTGCAGCATGCTGCGGTTGTCGTCAACGACGGCTATAGTGCGCATGACGAAGCAATCACTGTCTGTTTGCAGTATCCCCTGGCAAGAAAAGCAAGTCCTTTACGCTCGCGGTTATGGCTGCTGCGAACCGCTAGGGCTTCATTTCTATTCCCAGCTTCGCTCGCATGTCCTTGAACACGACCGCGATCGCCTGATCAGTTGATCGGGATTGGCTTTGCAATAAACGATCACTTCGTGTTCCGCTTCTTTTCCCTTTTTGAAGTCGAGATAGTGTTTCCGAGCAAGCCCATTGTACCAGCCGCTGTACCAGGTGGTCAGCATGTCGGCGTCGCCTTGCCACGTCCCCGCCAGCTGAGCGCAAGTCAGCTTTTGAACGTTGATGAAGCCATTGGCGTCGGCGTACGTGCTGAGGTCCACTTGGGCACGCGCGGCAGGAAGGGCGGTTATACAAAGTGTCGCTGCAAGAATTAGGGATCGATACATTTTTCTCTCCACGTCGTTGCGGGCCTATCGTCGAGAAGACATTTTGATTGCCGGACTGAGATGCCGATGGCGAAAGCGCGTTCGCCAAACCTTCGATGATCCGGCCCTTCGGTTGCTTGTCTCAGTAGCAGGGCGGATACGGATAGTAGCCGCAGACGGGCCGAGCGTAGGCATAGGCATAGGGCGCAGCATATGCTGCTGCCCCGACTGCACCGGCATACATGGCGCCCCGGAAGGCTGAGCGCCGCGCGACACCGGCAAACGACATCGGCGTAAACGGCCGGCCGATGATGTCGATGAACAGCGCAGCCGCTCCGTCCGCACCGGCGAGGTCGCCTTCGAGGGTCTGCACATTGAATGTGAGCTTGTCGCCTTCGAGCTTCGGGTTCTTAAGCACCACCACGGCGTCCTTCACCGCACCGTCCTTGCCCAGCACCGAGACCGTGGCGTTTGGAGGATTCTTGGTAAAACTGTCGTCGCCCGATCCCCATTCGGCAATAACGTCAGCGGTCGGTTGGTGACCCGCGGATCGCACCGGGCGATCGGCAAAGATGATGGAGCTCGGGGTTACGCCCGTCAGAATCAGAGTGTCCCCCTGCAGGGTCGCCCCGCGCGAGTTGAGCACGAACAACGACGGCACGATTTCGGGTTTGGCCGGAGCGGAAGGGGTGCCGATCGTCTTCATGGCAGACGGTGCCGGTACATTTTGGGCGAAGCTTGCCTCCGCGCCCCCTATCACCACCGCCGCGGCCAGCAGTCCTGCGATCTGTGTCAGTCTCGCGTGCATCATGTTTCTCTCCTGTTGGAATTCGGGTGACGTCTCGCGACATCGTCGCCGGGCATCACGCTCGTTGCCAACTATGGAAAGCCTAAGCAGCATCCGCTATGCAAAAACGACCAGACATAGAAATGTCGCGGAGCGCTCGGCAAGAAGAGAGAACGCGGCCGCGCCGTTTTTTGCATAGTCCGGCCAATGAACATTCTGTAGAATAGACCTTTGGCATCAACCAATGACGGTAGGCTCGCCGTGGTCAAACACATCCGTCGCGCAAATCGAAACTCAATTAGAGAATGCGAACTGGGAGCTATCGCAGACGCCCGTTCGCGCACCCGCGGATGGCCATGTGACCGCGGTGGCTCCGACCGTCGGCGACAGGGCAAAGCAGTTGCAATCCGCGATGTCGTTCATCGTTGAGAATGAGATTACAATTATTGGAATGTTTTCGCAGAATGGCTTCCAGACGATCAAGCCCGGCGCTCACGTCGATATCGTGTTCGACAATGATCCCGGACGCATCTATCGCGCAAAGATCATCGCGATTCCCAAAGGAGTCGGCCAGGGCCAGATTGCCACTTCCGGCACGCTGGCGCGCACCAACGCGCTCGGGGGTACATCGGCTTTTCCGGCGGTCATTTCCAAACCCGATAAGATGAGCCGCGATTCGCTGCGGCTCGGAATGTCCGGAACTGCACAGCATTCTCCCAGAAAGCGGGCGTGATTGGTCTCCTCGCCTCTATTCTGGTCTGGGTCAGTGCCTATACCGCTTATCTATAGGAGCGCGGTGTTGTCGTAACGCCGCCTGCGACAAAGTGCACGCCACCGCAATGCACAACGCTGAGTTGACCACTCAGGCGAGGCCGAGCTATGGTCGTGTTTCCTGACTTTCCCGAGGGTCAGCCGCCGCAAATGGCAGTTTGACGCCCCGCCGCATCGAAGACTTTTCGGATTTGTCCGGCAGTCCCTGACGAAGGCGAAAACCTATGACCGGCGCCCCGGTGATTCACGTTGTAGATGACGACCCATCGTTTCGAACGGCAATTGCCCGCTTGCTAAAGATCTCGGGCTACCAAGTCGCGGATTATGAATCCGCAGCTTACTTCCTGCGAAACATCAAGGATGCAAAACCGGGCTGCCTGCTGCTCGATGTCCAGATGCCTTCCTTCGGCGGATTGCAGTTGCAGGAAGAACTTGCCAGGTTGTCGCCAAACTGGCCGATTATCTTCATGACCGCGCATGGAGATCTTCCCACCAGCGTACGTGCAATCAAGGCCGGCGCCGAAGACTTTCTCGCCAAACCCGTCTCCAAGGACACATTGCTTCCCGCGATTGAACGGGCGCTCGTTCGCTATGAACGTATACGCGAAGGCCGGGATCAGCAAAATTCGCTTAAATCCCTCGTCGAGACACTAACGCCACGCGAGAGCGAAGTTTATTCACTGATGGTACGCGGCAAATTGAACAAGCAAATTGCTCATCTGCTGGGTACGTCCGAGCGAACCGTCAAGGCGCATCGGCATGCGGTTATGCAGAAGTTACAGGTTCAATCATTTGCGCAAGCCGTTTCTATTGCGGAGCGCGTCGGATTGTTGACTGCGCCCTCTGCGGGCGCCAACTCATAGAGCCGGATACCAACGCTCCCGCCTTACCCAGTCCGCATGAGGTCAGGCAACTCCCGGTTTGCCCCGAAGGACAATACCGCCCAGACCTCCAGAGTGCTGTCTATCTCCAGAAGAGCCGACTTGCCGCGCTCACGATCGGGGGCTTTCCATGGAAATGCATCGGTGGATCGCAAGGTTGCCGCAAACGCTATCCGGGCCGACAAACCTGGTCTGCCATGATCTTGTGGAGCAGGCGGAAATGCTGGCGCTTTCAGAGCCGGACGAACCGCTCCACATTTCGGCCGTTTGTCGTGCGCTTGCGGTCAGCGAGCGAACGCTTCGCAAAGCTTTTCACAAGGTCCATGGCATCCCACCGTGCCGGCACCTCAGGATGTTGCGATTGTCCGAGGCTCGACGTGCTCTTTTGTCCGCAGATAGCCAACTCGTAACCGTAACGGAAATCGCGACGGGCTTCGGTTTTGTGGAGTTGGGACGCTTTTCAGTCGAATACCGCAGAGTGTTCGGCGAAAGTCCCTCGAAGACACTGCATCGCGCATCGCCGGATACGACGCTTGCAGTCAAAGGCGCTGCTGACCACAGATCCAGTCCTCCGTTTGGAATGTAGGCCGGCGTGACTTTCGAGCATCAGTTTGGGCCGATTCTGCATAGCGGCGATTTGTGGCGAACATTCAATCCCTGGACTGACACAGTCCAGTTCTCGGGGGGATATGAGATGACGCGCGTACGCCACCTGTTGCTCATTGTTTGCCGGCTTGCATTTCGTGCGAATTAAGAACGTGACGACTGCTCGATCACCGAGCGGCTGAACATCTTGGTCGAGTCCAACTCCGCACTATCTGCCTGCCTGATCTGTGATCAACCCCAAGGAGTTGGCGGCGCCCGAACGCTGGTCGGTCAGCGACTGCCCTTCGCTCAAACGCTGTTTGATCATTCCCATGACCGAAGTGACATCCTCGAACGCCCGATCGTGAGCATCGTCTCC
This sequence comes from Bradyrhizobium nivariense, assembly GCF_029846715.1. GTDB lineage: Bacteria > Pseudomonadota > Alphaproteobacteria > Rhizobiales > Xanthobacteraceae > Bradyrhizobium. The sequence goes on along the minus strand of NZ_JARVWW010000005.1, from coordinate 226,941 downwards.
AGCCTTCGCAAGAGTTGTCAGGTCGAATGTAACTATTCTATCTCGAGCAAGCTCACTTCGATATGGCTCCAGCTTCGGATCAATGTCCCCCAGTCGCGGCACATCTCCCCAAATTGTCTTGGAGAGACCAAGTGCCGCGTCATCCTGGGATACGAACAAGGCAATCCGCGGTCGCGCAGATCCCATGCGTAGGATTTGTGCGCGAAAGACGTCGACATCGACGTCCGGGGCCACGAGCAGGACATTCTTCAACTTGTCCGGCTTCAAACGAGCAGCGGCCAGTTCTCCACGTATCGATCGCCCGCGCAAAGCCTCCAGCGCCACCCAGTTTCCCATCGAGTGGGCCAACAGGGAAACCTCGGCGACAGCGGGATAGGCTGTTAGCGAGCCGAGCAACTCTTCAAGAGCGTCGCGTGAATAATTCGCACTTTCGCGGTCATACGTATAGGCGCGCAACCGTAGTTCGCCGCGGGAGGGCCAAGTAAACAGCACCGGAATGACGGGTACCTTCGAGTCATGGACGATTTGCGCAAACCGGTACACCGAATCATCGAAACGATTGTTGAACCCATGCACGAAGACCAACACTTTGCTCCGGCCCGACTTTTTGGCGAACGCAGCGATCGAAGCGGCGAAGGTTTGTTTCTCAATGTAGTCAGCTGACACCGTCATAAAGTTGGTGCGTGGATCTCCTGGAAGGGTCGTCGGCCACTGCACTTCTCCAATTTTTCGAGACGTGTCGGCGGGTATCGATATCGTAACGGCAGCGTAGGACATCGTAGCGGCACGCTCGCCACTAAACATTTCGCCGGGGTCTGTTGCTGAGCGCTGTCGTGTCGTGGCGACAAAGATAGGAACGATCGACGTTCCGGCGACCGTCGCGGTCGGTATCATGACGCCTTGCGAAGGGCGTCCAGCACAGGCGGCGAGAACTACAGTCAAGGCCATCGAAGCCGCGAAGATAATCCTCGACTGTTTCAACGCGATTCACCCCGAGCACAAGCGATACCAGCAGCCATTATTTGGCCTCCGCCAGGGCTTCTACTTTCTGAATCGCATCCACACAGTCCTTCGATGCTGTGGATTTGTTTGTCATCAAGCAAGCTGCGATGCGACCTTGACCCGGCACAGTCTTGCCGCAGACACCGGTGATTTCCGGCTTGCAAGCGATGACAGCCGCCTTCAGAGCGTCTGCGGCACTTTGCACGCTCGACGCTGTTTCCCCGAGCTCGTAGGTGCACTTGGGACCAATCTTGTCCTCATGGGCTTGCAGGCAATAGATCACGCGCCCCTGCCCCGGGGTCACGGATTTGCAATATTGCTTGATGTCGCGCCCGCATGCGCCCTGAAGCTGTGCAATCTTTGCTGTGAGCTTTTCTACGATCGTTTTGCCGATCTCCGCTTCTGCCGATGCGGAGCCGACCTCCAGAATCGCCAAAATCACCGAGAATCCGAGCGCGGCCAGAGCCTGCATTTTGATCTTCATCGAACGTCCTCTGATGACTTGCTTGGAGCGAACGGTGTCGCTGAATGCGGTCCGCTGATCAAGCGAACCAACGGTTATGAGACGGCCAACTCTTTATTGCGCGGACGCCAGCGTGAGGCCGGAGACGCCAAGAGAAAGATTGATCCCGACCGATCCTTCTACCGAGAGCGGCTGAAGTGCGATCGAGCGTCCAGTCCCGCCGAATAAAAGGTTTGCGCCGACGCCTACACCGACGCCTATTGCCCCACTCCCTCCAACGTAGGTGCCCGCGAGTCTACCCGGCATAGGTCCGGAAGAAGGCGCGAATACTCCCCATGCCATAACGCCGCCAGCGGTGATGCCGATGTCGAGACCGATCGTATTCATGACGCCGGCATAGGCTTCGGGTTGGTAGTGACCGTTAGGCGTAAAGCGGCAGGCCATTCGCTGTTGAGACCCAAAGATCAGGCCGATAGACGGGGCCAATTTGCAGGTAAGCGAGCCAACATTTGTTCCTGGCGGCGCCTGCGCGGATGCCGGAGAAGCGGTCAGGCATGCGAGCGCAATCAGTGCCGGAACGATGCAGTTCTTGTTCATGGCTGACTTCCCGGGTGGAGCTCTGAGAGCCCCACCCTAGAAATTCGGTGTTGCTATGACTATGCAATTTCGACCCATAGCTTGCCAGTCGCGAGGTCTACCCTGCAGAGCCTTGTCCATGCCGCCCCATGAGAACACAGCTCCAGGTACGGTTCTCAGCTGAGAGCCCCTGCGCCTATTTGGCCTTCGCAAATTCTTCAACGGCCGGTGCCTTGCGAAGCAGCGTTCGGCGGTGGCCCATCAGATATTGCAGCCTATGAGCAGCGAGGCTCAGAGCGGCGACCTCGGCATTGTCGGCGCCCTCACCGTTCGCGTTCCTGGCAAGCTCAACTTTCAGTATATCGTCAATCTTCTTCTCGATCTCCTGCAGTTCGGCCTCGCTCTCGGCACCCTTGATCTCACGGCCGAGTTCGTACAGCGGTTCAAGCATGCTCTTGGATGCGACGTCCGAGCCGGCGAAGCGCCAGGCTGCTACGACAATCGAGATCAGAGACCCAAGCAGCAGCGATACGTAATAGAGCTTGTCGTCATATTTATCGAGGAAGCTTTGCTGGTTGCCGTTGTAGTAGGTAGCGGCTCCCGGATGGATCGGTATGAACGCATCGGCATCCGTGCTGGGCGCACCGGCTTGAGCCAAAATCGGATATTGCGACAGCAGATCCCTGCGAACGTCGACCAGCGATTGCGTCAGATCTGTAATCGTGTCGGCATCGACCGATTTGTTGGCGACAAGATAGAAAGAGACCCGCAGCGACGTGAGATCATCTGACGGCACCGGCGGGGCTCCGCGCAAAGTTCCCTTTGGAATGTCGTAGCTCTCATAATATTGCGCGACATTGGCGACCGCCCCGGCCGACTCGATTTCGATGAGCTTCGGAGCCGACCCCTTTCCACCATTCTGCTGAAACATTTCTCGGACTTTCGCCAGGTACTTCTCGGTAAGAGGAACAACAGCAAGCAGGGCGTGAACCTTTCCCGACGACAGCGCGGCCGCTGCCTCCCCAATGGCAACGTTCTGGAAGCTGACCTTGGCGCGATCGAACTGATAGACCTGCTTCAGGGCTTCGACGACTGTCCGATTAACGTCTCCTCCGATGACGCCAATGGTTATGTTGCGCAGATCGCCCAGGCCGTCGGCGCTCGCAGTCGACGGAGCCATGATCAGAACTACGCCGTGGGTCAGAAGAAGCACGCTGCGCGCGTCCGAAAGACCGCCGGTATCGCCACGAATTACGGCAAGATCGGCTCTGCCCCCAGCCAGCATCTCGGACGCTCCCGCGGACGAGCCCGCATTGACGACTTTCAGTCGGACATGAGCGCCCGATGCCGTCAGGCGGGCGGAGATCGCCGAGGTGAGCAACTGGGCTTCACCGTCAGAGGATCCTGTGGCGACCGTTAGAAAAACGGGTTTGGCAAAATGGCGATAAACGAACCAGCCGCCGCCAATGATGGCAGCAGTTGCAACCCCGACAAGGACGGTCCGGAGCCATCGCGGCAGGTTGGTGACGAGCTTCGTCATAGTATGCCCCGCGTGACCGACGCCTCTTTCGCGACGCTGAACTGATCTCAAGTCCAACAAGCGACAGGCCAAACCCTTCATACAGACACGCGGGATTGTCCGACTATGCAAAATCGGACGCCAGAGACATGCTCTTAGTTTCGAACGGATTCCGCGGTTGTTTTTAGGTTTGGGCCGATTGGCGGGCGCGGTGGCGCTCACGAATTACGGGATGACCGTTTTTGCATAGTCGCCGCAGCCGTGCGCCCGGTAGGCTTACTGTCAAGTTCCTCAAGCTGACACAGCAGCCCCGAATACATTTGAGAAGGGATGTTCACATGTTGACAAAACGCGATCTGCTTCGCTCCGCTGCGATGGCCGCGATTACCGTTCCATTGGTGAAGTCTGTCCCCGCGAGTGCGCAGAGCAAGCCCGAATGGCCTGACATCCGCGAGGCCAAAGCCATCGCCGAGGAAGGCTTTATCTACGGCCTGCCCATCGTGATGAACTACGCGGTCATGTACGAGTTCTCCGTGGACAGCACGAACAGCCAATTCAAGGCGCCGTTCAATCAGATCAAGAACCTGGCGCACGTCGCGACGTACAAGGACACCGCTGTCGTGACGCCCAACAGCGACACGCCATATTCCACTCTCTGGTTCGATCTGCGCGCCGAGCCGCTTGTCGTTTCGGTGCCGGCCGTGGAGAAGACTCGCTATTATACGGTGCAGTTGATCGACGGCAATACGTTCAATTTTGGCTATATCGGCAGCCGCGCGACCGGGAACGATGCCGGATACTACATGGTCGTCGGGCCGAACTGGCAGGGAGACACTCCGCCCGGAATCAAGAAGGTCTTCCAATCCTCGACCCAGTTTGCTTTCGCTGCCATTCGCACCCAGCTATTCAACACGGCAGACATGCCGAACGTGGAGAAGGTTCAGGCCGGCTACAAGGCGCAGCCGCTTTCGGCCTATCTCAAGAAGCCGGCGCCATCAGCGGCGCCCACGATCGAGTTTCCCAAGGCCGACGCCGGACTCGTGAAAAAGAATTTCTTCGAGTATCTGGACTTCGCGCTCCAATTCGCGCCGGCGGGGCCGGAAGAAGGCACTATTCGCGAGAAACTCGCGCGCATCGGTGTCGGCGCGGGCAAGACGTTCGCCTTCAAGGACCTTCCGCTCACCCACAAACTTGAAATCGGCCTCGGTATGAAGGACGGTGAGGAGAAGGTCGAGAAATATCTCGCAACGGGCAGCAAGAACATCAACGGTTGGAAAGTTGGCTCGCTGTTCGGCGACCGACTGTTCTATAGCGGTGACTGGCTGAAGCGGGCTGCCGCAGCCAAGGGCGGCATATATGGCAACGACGCCGTTGAGGCCGTCTACCCGCTCACCAGAACGCTTGCCAACGGCGAGGTTCTCGATTGCTCAAAGCACAACTACTCGATCACATTTGCCGCCGGGCAATATCCGCCGGTGGAAGCCTTCTGGTCGGTGACCATGTATGACGGCAAGACGCAATTGCTCATCGAAAATCCAATCAACCGCTATCTGATCAACTCGCCGATGCTGCCCGGTATGAAGAAGAATGCAGATGGTTCTCTCACACTGCACCTCCAAAAGGAGTCGCCTGGCGGCGACAAGGAATCCAATTGGTTGCCGGCGCCGAATGGCGAAATCTACCTGGTCATGCGGCTCTATTGGCCAAAGACAGAAGCCCCATCGATCCTGCCACCAGGCTCAGGCACCTGGCAGCCGCCCGGCATCAAGGTGGCGTAATAATTCATTTCGGCCATGCGCTGATGCGGAGTGTCGGCTGCTGAAGAGGAGAGAACGATGATACGCACGACGAGACTGCTTTGCACTACCGTCGCGGTGCTAATGATCGGCGCAGGGGCTGCGTCCGCACAGACCTACAAGATGACGACGCCTTTCGCATCGGGCGTCGCCGTGCCGGACAACATCGAGTCCTCGATCGGGACGCTGAATCTCAATTACGGCTACCCGTCAGCCGATACCGTTGAAAAAATCTACGACAACCTGGACCGTTCGCGCGCGCTGCAGGCCTATCTGCTCGCGATCCCAATCGTAAATCAGGCCGGCATGCGCGATTCGCTGCGCAAGTTCGGACCTGATAACCAGACCAATGTGATCTGGGAAGGCTTGATGGATTCCAAGACCGTTGCGCTGACTGGCAACGACAACACGGTCTACAATTTCATGTGGGTCGACACGAGCAAGGGTCCGATCGTGGCCGAGATCCCTCCCAAGGTGCTCGGGACAGTGGACGACTTCTGGTACAAGTGGGTGGGCGACATCGGCTTCACCGGAGCCGACAAGGGCCAAGGGGGCAAGTACCTCCTGTTGCCGCCTGGATTCAAGGGTGACATACCGCCGGGTTATCACGTTTTGCGGCCGAGCACTTTCGGGAGCTACTTTGTCTTTCGCGCCTTCGTTGTGGACGGCTCCACCAAGCCCGCGATCGATTCGGTCAAGAAAGATCTGCGTATTTATCCCTTGGCCGAGGCCGCCAGCCCACCGCCAATGAAGTTTGTCAATGCCTCCGGAATTCCATCGAACTTCGTCTCACCGGGCGACTACTCGTTCTGGGCTCTGTTGAACCAGGTCATCCAGGAAGAGCCGGCGGAGGGTTCCGATCCTACCACCTTGGGCCTGTTTGCCTCGATCGGCATCGTGAAGGGGCAGCCCTTCAATCCTGACGAACGGATGAAGAAGATCCTCACTGACGCTGCCAACATCGGCGCCGTGACGGCACGCACAATCGCATTCAAAATTCGTCCGAAGGATGCGTATTTCTATCCAGACAGTGCATGGCGCCTGCCGTTTTTGGGGGGCTACAAATTCGAGACGGCGCCGGGCGTCAGCAATCTCGACGGCGCAGTCTTCTACTATTACTTTGCCATCGCCGTGACGCCTGCAATGGAGGAGAAGATGGTGGGCCGCGGGTCTCAGTACCCCTGGTCGGTGCAGGATGCGAAGGGCAGTCCCTTTGATGGCGGCAAGAATTACAAGCTGCGCCTGCCGCCCAACGTCCCGGTCAAGGATTTCTGGTCGGTTATCGTCTACGACAACCAGACCCGCTCGATGGTGCAAACCGACCAACAGGCCCCGAGCGTCAGCAGCCAGAGTAAGGGCGTCAAGACCAATACAGATGGCTCGGTCGATGTCTACTTCGGACCGAATGCCCCTGCGGGAATGGAGAACAACTGGGTGCAGACGATTCCGGGCAAGGGCTGGTTCATGCTGCTGCGCCTCTATGGTCCGCTGGAACCGTGGTTCAACAAGACCTGGCGGCCCGGCGAGATCGAACTCGCGAACTGAGCATGGAAGATCTTCTCGAGCTGTGAACGATGCGTCCACTTCAGGCGCGCCTTTCATCGTACTCGCCGGCGGCGCGGTGACGCCCTGCACCCAACGGCCGCCGGATGCGTACATCGACCCGACCACTGCCCAGCCGGACGGCCATCTTTTATATAGCCGTCCGGCTCTACTGCTCAATCACAGAAGCGCGTTCGTTTCTACCGCTTGGCGAAAGAGATGGTAGCCGCCCGACACAAAGCGGGTTGACGGCGTTCAGATGTCTCTCGCGCACGCAACAGACTGAGTGCAATGTATCAAGACACCCCAACCGTCACCCAGCTATCGCATGTGATCTCTCAGTCGGCGGCGCCAGCGTTTCTCCTGGGAGCGTTGGCCGCTTTCATTGCGGTCCTGATTCCCCGCCTGAATAGGATCATCGACAGAACGATCGTCCTGAACGGAATCGCCGACGAAGACACGGTCAGATCCCGGCTAAAACTCGATCTTCCGCGCCTAATGCGGCGTGCGGTGATGCTGAACCGGGCAATCTTCTGGGCGGTAGTTGGCAGTATCGCAGTGACGGCGCTGGTGATGGTCGCGTTCGCAAGCGCTTTCCTTCAGATACGGCACGAGCACGGTGTGGCCATTCTTTTCATAGTTGCCCTGGCCGCATTCGCCATAGCGCTGGTCGATTTTGCTCGCGAGGTGCGGATTGCGCTGAGCGAATTCGATCATTACGGTTGATGCAGGTGCCCGGCGCTACGGAAAGCGCCCAGGCTCGGCGTGAAGATCAGGGCTTGCGCACCCACTGATCCATCTGGAGGCACGTCAGCAAACTGACGTAGCTTGGCGTACCACCAACGGCCTCCTGGGCGGTGCAGCTTTCTTTCTGCGCCGCCGACATTTTCGACCAGAGCGCACCAAGCTGTCGCCGCGCCTTTTGCTCATCATTGATGCAACTCTTGAGAGACTGATCGACCGTGAGCCCGGCGGTAGCTGCAAGGTCGAGCTTGCAACTCCGGCTCACGTCGAACTTCGGCACGTTGTCGGCTACTGGGACAAGCAATTGCGAACCCAGAATCATCATCGAGATCGAGGTTGGCATGATGGCACCCGGCCTGTTTGAGGTCGCTCCCTGACCAGTTCCTTGCCCACCCTGTATCCAGTCGTGGGCTTTCGTCTATGCAATATCCGACAGGTCGACGTTCGACGCCTAACAGCAAAGGGGCAGCGGGGTCGAATTTGCATAGACAAGTAAGTACGGCCTCCTTGAGAATCTCGGACAATCAGGAGATGCGGACATGCGCCCCCAAATTGCACATTCGGCGATACTCATATTTTTCCTGTTGGCTTCAACCACAATCGCCCTTGCACAGACGGGCGAGTTCGCCGGTCAAGTTCCCGGTCCGATCGTCCATGAGGGTTGGCAGCTTCAAGACCAATTTCAAAATGCCCGATCGAAAATTTCCATCCTATCGGTGGCTCGCACAGCCGGGAGCAACGACGGCCGGCAGTCTGCGAGGCCGGCGGCAAGCGTCAAGTCCGCCAAGACAACGAACGGCGGTCGATGAGGCTGTGGGAGCGGTCTGTTGTTGATCCGAGCTGATGAATTTTGCACGAGGTCTTGAACGCCGAGTGATCTCGCCACTAGGCGTGTTTCTTTTCTGCTCAGCCAGCCAAGGTGTTCTTCTAGTCAACCGCAACAGCGGCTGCCCAGCTGAAGTCATAATGAGCGCCCAACAGCTTCATTGCGACAACAGCGACAAGAACGCAGATGATTTGCAACAACGTTCTGGTCGAGAACACCCTATTGAAGAGAGTCATGATGCCGCCTTCTAGCGCCGGTGACCGAGCCGGATTCCAAGCTTGAGCGCCTTTTGGCGGAGTGAGCCTTCGGAGCGCTTTGTGAGCTTCGCAATTCTTGCAACGGGAGTCTTCGCTTTCGAATGAGCGCGCAGCTCCTTCACGTCAGCCTTTGTGTACTCGCGACGCACAGGTTTCTTCTTCGCAGCCGTCTTCTTTGCCTTCTTCGCCACTTTTAGCTCCTCGATTCGCGAGTGGGCGTACTAGCACAGCCGCATTGAGGCGCAACTCTCCATCAGTTGACTCTATAGGCTGGTCCGATGCGTGAACTCGCTCATAATGTTGGTTTTTGCCGGCGATTTGATGCGGGAGAGATTCGGTCCCTGCCCGAGATTCAAGCACGCATTGATGCGCTGCTGGCGACGGGTATGACCACCAGTGCTGCCAAATTCATCCACGACGAGCGCGGCAAGCAGAGGTTTGGAAAGGCGCTGGGCCGGGCGCTGGCGCGCCTTCACGCCGACCTTCGTCTTTTTCTTTGCACACGGGGCCAAGTGAGCGCGGGGACGGCAGGCTACGAGCTTGCCAACAGCGCCTCCGGCCTGTCCGATTTGCACGCTACAGCGCGCAGGAGTTAGTCACCGCATCAGAGCGCCGGATTGTGAAGACCGAAACGGCATGCGGCGTGCCTGCTGCCGGGAGCCTGCTGTTTTATTTTTCCCAGCTAATAGCGCGCGTCATCTCGTTGGCATTTCTGTTGGTATCGGCAGCGATCGGCGACGAAAATTATCCGGAATTCAATTGGTTATGGTATTAGGCGATTGTCGGCCAGGGGCACGGCTCCCCTCCCTAGCAAACGTCACATCCCCACTGTATAAGCCGGTAGCTTCTTCTCTGACTCGAGGGAGCTCGTATGAACGACCTGCACGCGTGGCTTTCCGAACAGCACCACGGCCTGCGAACCTTTCGTATCTTTCAGCAAAAGCTCGAGACGCTCGGCCGCGACGATCCCGCCCAGCGCGGCCTGTGCCGCTTGTTGAGCAGCCTCGTTGACAATTATGTCGAGGCCTTTGACGAGGCCCCGCTGCCGGTCGAAATCGCCGATGGTGCGTATCGGCGCCTGTTGACGCTGGTGGCGAGTATCGATCTCGAGGGCGACGCCGACCGCCGGCTCGCCGACATCAACCGCGTGGCGGAGAGCCAAATCTGGCAGTGACGTGGAAGTGCCGCACGCGGCTGACGTCGGCCCGGCCATGCTTTTTTACCCGCAGAAGACCGCATGCTGACGGGCCCGCTCGCCGCAGGCGTTCGACTTCGCCGAGCCAATACCTATATCGTGCAGCAACGGGTACCGATGCAGCGAGCAGCTTTGATGGCCAGGAGACGCACGACGGAAGCGGACGCCGACGACCTGCCCCGCTATTTCGTCTGGGTCCGCGGCCTCGATGGCCCGGAGCCGCAAAAATGGATGACGATGGATTTCGGCGTCGGCGACTGGAAGCGGCCGCTGGTGCTGGCCTGGCTGGATCTGCCGGAAGACGAGCGGCATCTGTCGCTATCGATGCTGGCGCGGCGCTATCCGCCGCCGCGGGTGGACGTTTCGTAAGGTGGCAACCTACGAAAATCGCCCCCTCACTTCCCCCTTGCCGCGGTCGGCGTCAGGCCGAATCTCCTGCGAAAGCAGCGATTGAAATATGAGAGGTCGTTGAAGCCGCAGGCGAAGGCGATGTCGCTGATGCGGCCTTCGCGATGGGCGAGAAGATCGGCGGCCTTGCGCAGGCGCAGCTCGTTGAGGCGCGTGGTGCAGCTGGCACCGGCCTCGAACAGCAGCTCGTTGACGTAGCGTTCGGAGAGGCCGGCGGCGGCGGCGAGCTTTTGCGCGGAAAAATCCGGCTCGTGGAAGCGCGCCTCGAGGATCGACAAAACGGCCTTGAGCCGCACCGCGCGCAGGCCCCGGCGTCGCGCCGCGACGGCGACATCGCTGCGGGCGCCGAGACCTATTGCGGCGAGATCGAGCAGATGGGCAGCGATCGCCATGCCGGCTTCGTCGACGGCTGCGGGATGGCGAAGCAGCAGATCGCTGTAGTCCATCGCCAGCGACAGCGCGCCGCCGGGCTCGAGCTCGCAGCCAACGAGATCGTCCACGTTGGCGACCATCGCACGCAGCGTATCGACAGGCAGATGCACATTGGTGAAGCGCTTGTGGCTCGCGCCGTCGGCGGCGAAGAACGGCTCATCCAGCTTGAGCAGCACCATCGATCCCGGCCGCATGGTGAATTCGCGACCGCGATGGACCACCTGCGAAGGGCGATCGCCCGTGTTGCGCGCCAGGCAAAAGCGGTCGTCGCCGGTCTCGAGCACCTGGCGCTTTTCGCGCCGGACCGTGACGAAGCTGCCGTCGCAGCGCCCGAGCATGGTGGTACCGATATGGATCGAGTTCATCGTGGCGCGAAACGGCACGTCGGACGCCGGATCGAGCTCGCCGGTGTTGGAGAAATGCTCGAACAATTCGGCGAAGCGGATGAAGCGCTGCCGGTCGGACAGGTCCTGCGGCAGCATGTCGGTCGAGAGCGCCTTCCTGATGACGGACATCGAAAGAACTTCCAAAAGGACTTTTGGGAAAAGCTCGTGCACGGAAGCGTGCCGCAGCCTGTCAGGCCTGAAATGAACGCCTGCCAAACACCGGCGCGCCGCAGGCTATCAGCACGCCAACGTGAATCAAGCTGCGCCGGTCAGTCCAAACCGCGCCGCCGCCGGCGCCGGATAGTCCAAGACGACCCGCACGGGCGGGCCCTATTGAGGCAGCGGATGCGGCATCCCGCCACACAAGGGACCGCATCCGGGCAAACGGGCGGCCCGAGTCTGACGCCCGCTGGAGGAGACAACGACATGCGAACCTCTCTACCCCGCAGCTTCGTACTCGGCGGCGCCATCGCGACCAGCCTCTGCATCGGTTACGCGCTGGGCGCGCAGCCGCACATGGACGAAGCCATCGCGATTCTGCAATCGGCCCGCGCCGAACTCGGCAAGGCCGAGCCGAACAAGGGCGGCCATCGCGAGAAGGCGATCGGGCTGATCGACCAGGCCATCGTCGAAGTGCGCGCCGGCATTGCGTTCGCCGCTGGCCATTGAAGCAGCGGCATTCGGGAGGACAAGACATGATGCGAACCGTGTTTGCCGCAGCCCTCGCGCTCGGCGCGATCACAGGCTCGGCCCAGGCCATGCCGCTCGCTCCGCTCGGCGCGGGCGCGAATGGCGATGTCATCGCAGTCGCCGGCGGCTGCGGCCCCGGATGGCACCGCGGCCCCTATGGCGGCTGTCTCAGGAACTACGCCAACCCGGCCGCGCATGCTTGCCCGCGCGGCTACCATATCGGCCCTGGCGGCGCGTGCCGCGGCAATGGCAGGTAGAGGCAAAACAATCCGCCTCTCCCCGTTCGCCGGGGGGAGGCGCCTGCCGGGACGGCTGCCCGGGCCGTCCGACACGCCGCCTGCAAGACGGAATAATCCGCGCCCGCTTCACCCGCGTCGTACCGCGGCTGCGCGTTCCCGCTTGCTACCTCAGCGGGATTGTGTGCAGAATGCACCTGCATTTTCATGACGCAACCATTGCAACCATTAATTGACTCCGGGGAGTGCTGCCCGGCTCGGGCCTGAAGCGCGCCCCCGTCGAATTGCCGGAGGGGCTCATGCCGCACCATGATGGCGCACCGAACGCCGATTCTGCCGGACCGGAACACGCGCATATCGAGATGCATTCCGACGGGACGACCACCACCGTCCCGCCAAAACGCAAGCTGGTGCTGTTCGCCGACGGCACCGGCAACGCGTTCACCACCCAGGAATCCAGCGTCTGGCGTCTCTACGAGGCACTCGACCACACCCAGCCGGACCAGATCGCTTACTACATCAAGGGCGTCGGCACCGCCGGCTGGGCGCCGCTCGCGGCGCTCGACGGCGCCACCGGCATCGGCGTGCCTGCCAACGTCCGCAAGCTCTACCGTTTCCTGTGCTGGAACTGGCGCGAGGGCGACGAGATCTACATTTTCGGCTTCAGCCGTGGCGCCTTCACCGCGCGCACGCTGGCGTCGCTGATCGCGAGCCAGGGCCTGGTGCCGGCGGTGGTTGACAAGGTTGCGGTGTCGCATGTGGAAATGCAGCGCAACACGATGGCTGCCTGGCGGGAATACCGCAAGGAGTCGGTCGGCTATCGCAGCCTGCCGACGATCTGGATCGTCCGCTGGATCCGCGACGTCCTGATCTATCTCTATCACCTCGTCCTTGGGCATCGCTCCTATGCCAAGGTTCGCGAAGCGATGGACGGCCGCAAACAAATCGAGATCGAATTCCTCGGACTGTTCGACACGGTCGAGGCCTTCGGCGTCCCGGTCGAGGAGCTCCGCCTCGCGATCGACTGGGCGATCTGGCCGATCTCGTTCCGCAATCACCGGCTGTCGAAGACGGTCAAGCGCGCTTGCCATGCGCTCGCGCTCGACGACGAGCGCACCACCTTCCATCCGCTGCGGATCGACCAGCGCGATCCTCCGCAGGGACAGGTCGTCAAGGAGGTGTGGTTCACGGGAGTCCATTCCGACATCGGCGGGGGCTATCCGGACTCCACGCTGTCCTTCGTGCCCCTGGTCTGGATGACTGATCAGCTCGACGGCAGGCTCCGCTTCCAGGACGGCACGATCGAGCATTTCCGCGAGTACCAGTCGGCGATCGGGCCGATGCATGATTCACGCAGCGGCGCGGGGGTGCTGTATCGCTACGGCCCGCGTCCGATCGCGGACCGCAAGGAAGATGGCGGATCGCCGGTGGTGCATTTCGCCGTCGTCGAACGCATGCTGCACGGATGCGACAATTATGCACCGCTGATGCTTCCGGCAAATGCCCGGGTGCTGCTGCCGAGCGGAGAGGTGTTGCCGCTCACGAAGGACGAGACGCGCAAGGCCATGAAGTCGGCCTACGCGGCGAGAACAGGGGATCGGCAAAAAGCGGCTGAAGCCGATGCATTCACAGCGATGAGCCCGCCCGATGCCGAGATGGCCCGGCAGGTGCTCGACACCGTGTGGTGGCGCCGCGTGGCCTACTTCTCGCTGGTTATCGCGCTTGGCCTACTTGTCGCATGGCCCTGGATCGCGCGCGCAGTGGTGGGGTCGTCCAAGGATCACGGTCTCCAGGACACTGGCCTGCTCAAATGGATCACGTGGTTCGACAACGGCACCGGCCCCGTCGTCAAGCCGCTCGCGGATCTTCTCGCGAATGTCCTGCCATCCTATGCGGGGCCGTGGCTTGCCATCGCACTCTACTATCCCTTTCTCACTACGGTTCTTGTCATTGTCATCCTCATCGCCTGGAACAGGAACGCGGTGCTGCGCGACAGCATTCAGGAGCGCGCGCGACTGGCCTGGTACAGACCCGACCGGAAGACCTCCAGACGCCGGGTGAGCAAATCGGGTTGGCTGCTCGCGATCGGACGCTGGATGCGGCTGCACGCGTGGCCGGTACGCATGGCATTCACCAACGTCCTGCTGCCGGGCATTTTCCTCGTCGCCATCTTCGGCTCCGCCCTGCTGCTGATGTCCCGCGGCTATCTCAACTGGCGCGAAGGCATCGGCGACATTTGCGTCAGCAGCGTATCCACACGCGCCGTCGGAGACGTGCCGGCGACGGCCCGTGACGGCGAGTTGTTCCGCGTCAGCGATTTCTGCTGGGCGAGCCGCCTCGCGGTCGAGAAGGGGCGCAAATATCGCGTCTGGATTCAAATGGCCGATCCGTGGTTCGACCGCACCATCATGACGGGCCTGAACGGGTTCAAGACCCCGCCGGATCCGACCCATCGCTCGGCCGTGCCGATCCTGCGACTCTACGGCGCAGACTGGTTCCAGCCAATCGTGCGGGTCGGCGCCAGAGGATCGAACAATCTGGCACTGCTGGCCGTCAACAGCAGTCCGGCCGACGAGTTGCCGCGTCGGGTCAACGCGACGGTGCCGGCGTATGAGGACACCACGAGGGACAATTACCCCATCCGTATCGAGGACTCCGCGGAGTTCAAGAAGCCGGACAGCGAATTGAGGCGTGTCTGGCGTCAGTTCGGAGATTTCGAGCCGATCCCGGCTGACGCGCTGCCGGCGGCACGCGCGCTATGGCGGCGGCAGGGATTGTCCGATCTGCTTGTCGCGGAGTTCGTGGCGCCAGAGTCCGGCGAGCTGTTCTTCTACGTCAATGACGCCGTCCAGTTCTTGCCGCGAATCGTACCATTGCGGTTCGCGCCGCGCTGGCTCGTCTCGCTCCAGGGGCCGCGCATCCAGTTCTACAACAACAACAGCGGCACGGCGACGATCCGGTCCAGCGGATTCCAGCTCCGCCTCCGGCCGGCTAACGACGCTCCCGGGGCTGATTGCATGGAGGAGCCCATTGCGGCCCCCATGATTATGGGTGTCGCGGCGTCCGCACCGCGGCTAAGCTTGGCCCTGCGCCGCGGGGGACACGCGGTGCAGGACGACGATCATGACCGAACAGGGCGAGACGGGTGAAGCCATCACCATCCTCCTCGTCGAGGACGACGCACCGACCTGCTGGCGGCTCCAGGACGCGCTGGCGAAGGCCGGCTACGAGGTGCGCAGCGCCGGCACGCTCGCAGAGGCCCGCTCGGGGCTCGGCGACCGGGCGCCGCGCGTGCTGCTCACCGATCTGCGGCTGCCCGACGGCCACGGCGTCGAGCTGATCCGCGAGACGAGGCGGCGCTTTCCCGACACCGAGATCATGGTGATCTCGGCGCTCGGCGACGAAGAGAGTGTGATCTCCGCGATCACGGTCGGCGCCACCGGCTATCTCCTGAAGGATGCGTTCCCCACCGATATCGCCACCACCGTGCGCGATCTGGTCGCCGGCCATTCGCCGATCTCGGCCTCGATCGCCCGCTTCATCGTGCGCAGAACGCAAGGTGCCGCGCAGAATGCGGCCGACCCTCCGCCGGGTCCCGCGCTCAACACCGCAAGGCTCACCCCACGCGAGATCGACATCCTCTGGGGCATCGCAAAAGGCTTCAGCTACGCCGAGATCGCAGGCCATCTCGGCCTGTCCAGGCAGACCGTGCCCGGGCACATCAAGAACATCTACCGCAAGCTCGAGGTCCACACGCGCAGCGAGGCGGTGTTCGAGGCGGTGCAGCAGGGCCTGATCAAGCTGTGAGCCAGACTGTGAGCGAGGTCGCGGCAAAGGCGATGGTCACGGCGCAGGCGCTGCGGCGGCGGCGGCGGTTCTCGCGCCTCGTTCCCTATGTCCTGCTCCAGCTGCTGGTCGTGATCGCCACCATCCTGGTACTGCGGCTGGTGCCGCCGGACGATCCCGACGACTACGCCGTCTCCGAATTCTCCCTGCGGGAGAACGGCGCGGCGCGGCCGGTGACGTTGCCGCATTACACCTCGTCGCGATATTCGCTCGACGACCCGCCGCTCTACAGTGGCGCCTTCACCTTCAGGGCGCACGACGCTGCGGCGGCGTGGTCGGTATTCCTGCCGCGCTTCAGCAACGGCGTGGAGGTCGCCGTCAACGACGTCGTGATCCTCGACAGCAGGCGCGATGCCACCGCCAACCGGCCCGACCGCAACACGCCCGAGATCGCGCTGGTCCCGTCAGCGCTGCTTCACGACGGCTCGAACCAGGTCACCGTGCGGCTGTTCGTATGGGGGCCACTGAAGGGCTTTCTCGACACTGTCTATGTCGGGCCGGACGCGAGCTTGCGTCCGGCCTACGAGACGCGCACGCTGCTGTTCGTTACGCTGCCGGTGGTATTCTCCGCCTGGCAGTCGTTGCTGGCCGTGATCCTCGCGATCATGTGGCTGATGCGGCGCCGCGAACCGGTCTATGGTGTGCTCGCGGCAGGGATGCTGGTCGGCGCGGTGCAGGCATTCGTGCCGCCGCCGGTGCCGCCTGCCCCGTATCCGCAGCTCGCCGCCATATTGCTGGCGTCGGCGCCAATCGAAAGCGCACTGGTCGTCGTGTTCGCGGTGCTGTTCTTCGGCTGGCGCTGGCCGCGTTACGGCATGCTGCTGTTCGCGCCGGGCGTGATCATCCTGATCGTCGGGCTGCTCGCGGGCCAGCCGGCTCCGCGTATCGTCTTCCTGTTTCTCGGCGTGCCGACCGTAGGCCTTTGCCTGATGCTGCTCGCCGTCATCGTGACCAAGGCGGTGATCAGGCGGCAGGATGCGGCGAGCCTCACCTTCGGCTGCGCCGTCACGATCGTGCTGACCTGCTGGTTTCACGACATGCTCTCGGTGTTCGAGTTCGTGCCGGACGATCGCACCTTCGTCACCCGGCTGTCCTATTCTGCGATGCTGGTTGCGATCGGCGCCGGGCTGACCTGGCGCTTCGCGCGCGCGCTGAACCAGGTCGACAGCTTTGCCGGCCAGCTCGTGACGCGCGTGCGCGAGACCGAGGAGCGGCTGAAGGCGAGTTTCGCCCGCGAGGAGGAACGCGCCAGGGCCACCACGCTCGCCAACGAGCGCACGCGGTTGATGCGCGATCTGCATGACGGTCTCGGCGGCCAGCTCGTCAGCATCGTCGCGCTCTCCGAGCGCGGACACGAGGGCGCGACCATCACGGACGCGGCGCGCGCCGCGCTGAAGGATCTGCGCCTCGTCATCGACTCCATGGACGACATCGGCGGCGACCTGATGCTGGCGCTCGGCTCCTGGCGCGAGCGCGCAGCGATGCAATTGCGGCCGCACGACATCACTCTCGAGTGGCGCGTGGCGACCCCGCAGGGCCTACCGCTGCATCCTGAGCTCCGGCCATGGCACGTCGTCCAGATCGTGCGCATCCTCGACGAGGCCGTGACCAATGCGGTCAAGCACGCACAGGCGCGCAATATCGCCGTCACTGTCGAGACGCTCGACAATGGCCAGGGGCCGTACGGCGTGATCAGCGTCGCGGACGACGGCAGGGGCTTTGCGCTGACCGGCACCGACGAAGCTGCAATCGCAAGCCAGACGATGCGGGGCCTGCGCAACATGAGAAGCCGTGCCGCGCGCTGCGGTGCGACGCTCAATCTGAGTTCGGATACCTCAGGCACGCGCGTGCGGCTGCAATTGCCGCAGATTTTCCCCGACAGCGATGCCGCCGCCAGCTGAAAAGCCCCCTCTCCGAACGTGTGGGACGCGCGGAGAGAGGGACGGGCCGGATGATTTGCCTGCGGAGGCGGGGGTTCGTCCGCAAGGCTCCTTCGCCCGAACTCTTTCGTCTTTCTCAGCGCACGCCGACGCGATTGACCGGACCACCGCGATTCATCGGCGTGCCCGCGCGTACGCCGACACCGGGCGCACCGACCCCGGGCGTCGCCACCGCGACCGCGGCGGCCGGCGCAACCACCACCGCGGTCGGCCGCACCACGCAGCCCTTGGGGATGCCGACCGTCTTGCAATAGACCACCGCTTGCGCCGGACTCGTGCCCAGCGACACCATCGCCGCACCCGCCAGCGCCATGACCGTCAGCCCGGCGCTCAGCGCTCCTGCTTTCTTCGACATCTTGCTCTCCTGCTTCCCGTTCGGCGTCCCGATGCAATCACCGGGTCTCGCAGCCGACGTGCAGCCTGAATGGCAAAAGACGGCGCGCGGATACATGCCATGAAAATGGGGGTACGGCGGCGGGGCGGGCGGGCCGATGCCATGAACATGGCATGGACCTGCGCCTGGCGATCGCGAGATGGTCCGGCTCGCTTGGTCCCAGGCGGGACCAACGACATTCCCAAAGAGGTGTTTTATGAAGATTCCGGTACTTGCCGCGCTCCTGCTCGCCGCCACCGCCCTGCCCGCCGCGGCGCAATCCGGCCCGACGCCGCAGGAGCAGATGGCCTGCCGCAGCGACGCCGGCAAATTCTGCGCCGAACACATCGGCAAGCCGCCGCAGATGAATGCCTGTCTGCGCGAGAACAAGTCGAAGCTTTCGGATGGCTGCCGCAAGGTCGTGGAGTCGCACGGCGGGTGAGCCCGCCGTCGCTCCAGGATGCGTGCGCGGCACGGCGAGCCCGGAATGACGCAATCGCGTCGACGGCACACATCTCGCCGGCGCTAATGCGTCAAGCCATAGACGTCGATGCGCCCGTCATAGGTCGGGCGATAGATGCGGCCCTTCCAGACGATCGGACGATTGAACTTCGGATGCATGAAGGCGTGCTCCGGTCCCCAGTCCTCGCTGTCCCAGATCACCTGAAGCCGCTTGGAGCCGTCCGGATTGGTGGCGAAATTCTGCGCGTCATAGACCAGGAAGCGGCCCGGGCTGAGGATCATGTTGCTGTCCTGATAGGGCACCATCGCCACGATGATGCCATCAGTGCCGTTGTTGGCGGCAAGCGTGATGCTCCAGCCGGGCATGCCGCCCGGCGGACGCGGCGATTGCGGCGAGGCGATCTCGTCGCCCCCGGCGAGATAGGCCGTGGTCCCGTCCGCTGCGATCGACCACGCCCGCAAGGCGCTGTTCTCGCCGCCGACGAAATGCATGATGCCGTGAACAGCGGACTGGAATAGCAGCGGCGTGCCATGCAGGTGCCGCGTCGCGCCGCCGGGAAACAGGTTCAGCTCACTCGGTGATGCCGGCGCCGGCGGCACGGCTGGATCGAAATACGTGTACAGGATCGGCGGCATACGAAGCTTGTCGTAGTTCGCCGCGAAATGGCCGGCCGCAAGATTACCGGGTTGCGTGTTGCCGAGCGTATTGGCGTTGCCGGTGTAGAGGACGCCATCCTTGCCGGCGGCCAGAACGGCATGGGCGGACGCGACATAGACCGGACCGCCGGAACCGAAATCCTGGTCGCCCCACATCGACTCGTTCATCGCTTCCATGTGATGCGCCACGACCGACGCGATCTGCGCATCGATTGCATTGCGACCTGTCGTGACCGCGACATGCGGCATCTCGCGCGCGTGGAGAGGCTTGAGCGGCATTCCCATGCGCCTGGCATGCGCAATCACGGAAGGCAGGGATACGTTGGACGGCAATGCCGCCTCGTCATCGTCGTCCTCGGCCGCTGCGACCGCGGCGGCGCCGACCCGATTAGCGTCGGTCCATGGCGCCCACCAAGACACGACCTCGAAATGGGCAGGGTTTCCGGTGTGCAAGGCCAGCTGCACGATGCTCTCGCCGAAATCGCCGTGTTGCGGTGAAAACGCCCCGTTGCCGGTGATGACATAGATCGAACCGTCGGGAGCAACGGCTGGCCCCGCCCCGCTCTGCCATAGCCCGCCGCCGGAGCCGGTGACGGTGGCGCACCAGGCGGCAGCGAGCCGCCAGCCATGAACATCGACCGCAAGCAGCCAGCCACGCGCCGTCTTCGACGTCTCCGCGATGGTGCCGAAGGGAATCAACACGTGGTTCTGCGTCAGCGTCAAGGCACTGCGCTGCTTGCGCTGCGCCGAGACGAATTTCTGCACGGGTAGGCCGCCCGGCGGCGTGTAGACCGCGCCCTCAAGGTTCAAGAGGCCGTGCACCTTCGAGCCGTCGCTGATCCGCAGGGCTGCGAGAAAATGCTGCCCCTTGGCGACGCTGCCGTCGTTGCTGATCCAGGCGCAGGCATAGAGAATACCTGCCCCTTCATCGATCACCGGCGTCGAGAGAATGCCCCAATGGACGTTGGTCATGTGGCCGTCGATCGCCCTCGTTCCGACGATCGGACGTCCGAGATTCGTCGCCCAGATCTTGTGGCCGGTCACAGCGTCGAATGCATAGACCCAGTTGCCCATGCTGGCCTGGAAGATCAGATCGCGGGTCTTGCCATCGGCCATGTGCACGCCGGCGACCGCCAGCGGCTGCGCCTCGAGCCTGGGATCGTCGGGAATCGGAAGGCTGAAGAGTTTGACGATACCTTTGTTACGGACGGCGGTCGCCGTCAGCATCGTTTCGGAATTGTTCGCACCGGTCCTGGCCAGGTCATAGCTGCGGGTGCTGACGGAAGCCACCATGGTCAGCTCCCGAATGCCTGGATGCTTCCGCCGACGAGCAGGCAGGCGCCGGCAAGCATCCGCCTGCGTTCGGGAGTCGTAGTCCGCAAGCTGAGCACCACGGCTCCGCACCCGAAACCGAGGCCAGCGATCGCGGCGCTGGACAGCGCCACGAGGCCGATATGGTCCGGCGCGTGCGACACGACATTGTCCATCGCAAGCAGCGGCGGCAGGACGTAGACCCAGCCCGCCGCCTGTGTCAGGCGATGCGCGGCCGGAAGACGCAGGACCAGCAACGCGCCACACGAGATCAGTGCGACCGCGGCAAGACCGCCTGCGACCGGCACACTGACACCGAGCGCGGAACCCAGCGCGTCGCAAACGCCGAACATCAGAATAAGCGGCAGTACATGCCGTCGCGGAACGATGAATGCGAGCGCGAAGGCCACGATGAGACTGTCGGCGGACGTCCACAACAGATGCAATGACATGGAAACCTCCAGGAGGTTTGTAATACGAGGAAAGTGAGGTCAATCGAGGAAGCCGCGCCGCCGCGAGGCCCGAACACGCAGTCGCCGTCGCAACCGCGGCCCGCGCCTGCCCTCGCCTTCGATGTCGGCGGCAACTGGAGCGCGGTGAATCCGACATCCCGCAGAGCTTGCGCATGTCGCGCCGGAGAGACGAGCAGCCAAGGTGCTCGGTCAACCGGCGCCGGCACGGTGATACATTCGCCGTGCGGCCCGAAGACGCGGCCCCATGCTAACAGCGCTACGCCCATGACGCGGCCTCTGGCTGGCTACGTCAATCATGCATTGAACGGAGATCGTCTGGAAGTTGAAAATCGGGGCAAGCGCCCCTGCGGAGCGAACCGTCGCTCACGATCGCGTGCGCGACGGCAAGGAGGGACGCTAGTCGTCGTCAGGCCCGAACAGCCTGATCTGCGGGAAGCCGCCGCGCGGCCGGCTCGAGACATCGCGCGCATCGGAATCTTCGCGGATGTTGCGCGCGACGTCGTCCCAATCGGTGCGGTCGCGCATGCCACGCGACTCGCGAGGGTCGTAATGGCGGCGCTCGGCCCAGCGCTCGCGACGCTCCATCCGGCGCCTCTCGGACGCGGCACGCTTCACGTCAAAATCCCTGGCTTTGGCGTAAGCGTTGTCAATCGAGGAGGACGGTCCCGTCGAAGCCTGCTGCTCGGCAGGTTTTGCGACTTGCGGAGGCGATGCCGGTGCCGGGGACTGTTCCATCGCGGCCGCTTGCGAAGGCTGTGGCGGCGGCGGTTCAGCGTTCGCCTGAGTGGTCTGCGTGTCTAGCTTTGCGGCTTCGGACTTGGGTTCGGACTTGGCTTCAGACTTGGACTCGGCCTGCTCCGGCGCGGCGACCATGGCGCCGAAGGCTTGCGAGCCGGTGAGGTATTGCAGACGCTCGGATGGCGCGTTCGTCGTCGCGGGTTTGGCGGCGTCAGCGCGCTGCGCCATCTTGCTGGTATCGGGCCCCTGCTTGGGCGAGACCGGATTCATGATATTGCCGGCGACAATGCCGCCGCCGAGACCAATGGCGATGGCCGCGACAATGGTTCCGGCACCGACGAAATAGGCTGTCGAGGCGCGCATTGGTCCACTCCCTCTTTGGAGCGGGCAACGCTTGTCGATTGCCTGATGTTCCTGGTACGGGCGCAGTTCCGGGAGGAACTTACGCGTCAGATCTGCTGCGCGACCTTCTCGAGCCCGATGATGCGGGCGAGCTTGCGCACTTCCTCTTTCTGGTCGTCACGCAGCTGGAACAACAGCGGCATAGCGGCCGACTTCAACTGCTGGACCTCGTCGCAATTGGGATCGATCGGCACGCCCTGCACGTTCGGATTGGACAGCTTGTTTGCCGAAATCTTGCGGACGACATTGCGCAGCGCGGTCTCGACCGAGGGCCAGTAATATTCCTGCGACGACGACAATTTCAGACGGTCCCTGATGCCCGAGATCTGCATGTCGGAAAGCAGCGAATAGGATTTCTGCGGCTGCGGCCTGGCGGCGACCTTCGGCTTGGCCGGGACTTCGACGGCAGGAATCTCTGCAGCGGCAGGAGCCTCGTTCACGCTCGCCTTGGGCATCGGGAAATCGGATGGCGTGGCGGCGGCAAACGCCTGGCGCAACGGCTCGGTCAGCCCGGGCATTTGCGCGAGCTTGTCGGCCGGAACCTGGATCGGTTCGATCGCGGCCGAGGCCAGTGCCAGCGTCGGAACCAGACGGTCGGCCTTGGCGGCCCGGTTGGTTGCAAGCGGCTTGGGCGCCGGGGCCTGCGTGATCATTTCGGCGCTGACGCTGGGCACGCTGTCGCGGCCGAGAATGGCGGTGGTGGCGGCGCCGAGGACGAGGAAGCAGGTCAGCGCGACGATGGTGATGGCTTTCGACAAACGTCTCTCCGCGTCCGACTTCAAGTCCACGTGATCACAGCCCGGAAACTGGGCAAAAATTAAGGCTTAACCGTGCCATTGCGGCGGCAATCGCGCGGACTGCGGCGACACCCGGAAAGCTCAAGAGGATCAGGCAGCTAGCGCCAGATCGTAAGCGTCCTGGATGTCGGCCACGATCTCCGAGGCCTCCCAGACGCCGCGCGGCTCGACCGATTGCAGCGTCACCGTCCAATTGCCGCCCCGGCGGGTGCGGGGGACGCTGACGATGTCGAAGCGGACATTGCGGCACAGCGGGTGGCGGGCCAGCGCATGGGCCACGCGAACGCGAATTTCGTCCAGCGAAGCCGCCGTCTTGGCGTTGAGAAAGTCGAAGTCCATCGCCTGTCCCTCTCGGTCCTGATTGGCGGCCGTGAGAGGGATTCTTGCCGGGCGTTGGTTAATCTGGCGTTAAGTGAGGGGCTTCGACGAAGCGCTCGACTAACTGTGATGGGGACGACGGGGCCCTGTCGGCCTCCGCATTTTTACGGGGAGAGGCGGCCACCGGCCTCTCGATACTCGGCGACCGTCCGCGCGACGAGATCGTTGACCTCCATCACTTCGGTCACGCCCGATATCGAATGCCCGCCGCTCCAGATATCGCGCCAGCGCCTTGGGCGGCTCTCGCGCGCGTTGACGTCGATGTCCTTGCCGATGTCGATCGCGCCGCGCGTCGGCAGATCGTCGGGGTCGAGACCGGCTGCGACGATCGACGGCTTGAGCATGCTGGTCTGCAGGCCCGTGAACGCGGTGGTCAGGAAAATGTCGTCCGCGCTGCCGTCGACCAGCATTCGCTTGTGACGCTCGTCCGCCATGCTCTCGCGCGTCGCTATGAATTTTGTGCCCATGTAGCCAAGATCGCAGCCGAGCACTTCGCCCGCATGCAGCGCGCGGCCGTCGCTGATGCCGCCGGCGAGCACGACGATGCCATCGTAGAATGCGCGCACCGCCCGGACGAAGGCAAACGGGTTGAGCCAGCCGGTCTGCCCGCCTGCGCCCGCGGTGAGCAGCACGAGCCCGTCGGCGCCAGCCTCCGCCGCGCGCTGGGCGTGGCGGATCGAGGCCACGTCCGCCAGCACCAGCGCGCCGGCTTCATGCAGCGGCTTCAATACCGGCGCGGGCGATCCAACAGAGGTAATGACGATCTCCGGCCTGTGGCGCAGCAGCACAGCGAGATCCTGCTCCAGCCTCGCGTTGGAGCGATGCACGATCAGGTTCGGGCAGAGTGGCGCGGCCATGCGACCGGTTTGATCCTCGTGATGCCGCAGCCGCGTTTCGATTTCGGTGAGCCACGCCTCAAGCTGTTCGGCGCTGCGGCAATTCACGGTAGGGAAGCTGCCGATCACACCGTTACGGCAGGCCGCGACCATGAGCTCGACGCCCGACACCAGAAACATCGGCGCCGCGATCAAAGGCAGACTGAGACGATCGCGAAAGCGTTGCAGTCGATCGGACGTCACACATGCCTCCCTGCGCGAGCTTTGTCGTTCCATCCCGCATTCCTGTGCTGGCCTTGTGCGCAACATTGGCACGTCAAAAGCCGATGGCAAAGCAATGAGGAAACATATGTCCGATCCGCTCCACGCATCGTCTCCGACAAGAAGGTGCTGCGCGCGAGCTTTTGGAGCGGGCGGGACCGGATGGTGGGATAGACGAGGTGCCTTACCGCTTCTCGATCACCAGGCTTTGCACCGCGCGGCCGAAATAGCCCTGCCGGTCGGCCAGCCGCGACATCGCAAGCCCGGTGCCATCAGGACCGATCCAGGAGTCGCCGTCGAGCAGGATCCACTCGCCGATCGGCTGGCGCGAAAAGCTCACGGTGAGGTCGGCGTTGATGTAGGTCCAGGCGCGGAAGTCGAGCGTCGAGGCGGTGCCGTTGGAAAAATCGGCCGCAACCACGGCGCGCATCGCCTGCGACACGGCTTCGCCTGCGATCAGGGGATGGTCGACGCGAAACCAGATCGCGCCGGCGCCGGCTTGCCCGAAGCGGCCGCGCGCGGCGCGCATCGAGACCGAACGTACGAACGGGCTGGTGGCGGCATGACCGTCCTCGACCAGCGAGTCCTCGGGCGAGGGCAATTCGACCGGCAGCGCCTTGACGTCGTCCGGCAGTGTCAGCGCCTGGCGCCTGACCTTGAGCACGGTGGCGCCGACGACCTGCACGCCGCCGGCGAGCAGCTTGACCCCGCAGAGCTGGATCTTGCGGCCCTCGCGCAGGACCTCGGTCGCAATCGTGAGCGGCGCCACCGGCACCGGGCGCATCAGGTCGATGGTGACGCGCGCGATGTCCATAGCAACAGGCGTCGGAATGCGCTCAGCCGCCCACGTCACCAGCGAGGCCGGCGCCGAACCGTGCTGCATCCGCCGGTCCCACGGGCCCGCAGCCTCAGGGCTGGTGACGACACTGTTGCCGTCGACGCGGTAGATGGGGGTCATCTCGCACTCGATCTCGGGTGGCGTTCCCCGGACGCAGCGCAGCGCACTTGCGGTGCGCTGCTGATCCGGGGTCCATTTGTGGCGGCGATGGGTCCCGGCTCTGCGGCGCGGCACTTCGCGCCGCACCGCGTCCGGGACACTAGAGCGATCACAACGGCGGATCGATCGCCTCGTCGTATTCGCGTTTGAAGCGCGCGATCATTTCGGCGGCGGGCACGATTCCCTCGATGCTGCCGACGCCCTGGCCCGACCCCCAGATTTCCTTCCAGGCCTTTGGCTTGGCGCGCTCGCCGGAGGCGTCGGTGCCGAAGTTCATCTTGGAGGGATCGGACGTCGGCAGGTTTTCCGGATCCATGCCGGCGGCGAGAATCGACGGCTTCAGATAGTTGCCGTGCACGCCGGTGAAGAGGTTGGAATAGACGATGTCGTCGGCCGTCGCGCCCGCGATCATCTCCTTGTACTGCTCGACCGCATTGGCTTCCTTGGTGGCGATGAAGGCCGAGCCGATATAGGCAAAGTCGGCGCCGAGGATGCGCGCGGCGCGGATCGCCTTGCCGTTGCCGATGGCGCCCGACAACGCGATCGGGCCGTCGAACCATTTTCGCGTCTCGGCAACGAACGCCAACGGCGAGATCGTGCCGGCATGGCCGCCGGCGCCGGCCGCGACCAGGATCAGGCCGTCGGCGCCCTTCTCGATCGCCTTGTGCGCAAACTTCTGGTTGATCACGTCGTGGAAGACGATGCCGCCCCAGCCGTGCACGGCCTGGTTCAACTCCTCGCGTGCGCCGAGCGACGAGATGATCATCGGCACTTTGTACTTGGCGCAGAGCTGCATGTCGTGGTCGAGCCGGTTGTTCGATTTGTGCACGATCTGGTTGACCGCAAACGGCGCCGACGGCTTGTCGGGATGCGCGCGGTCATAGGCCGCGAGCTCTTCGGTGATCCGCGCCAGCCACTCGTCGAGCAATTCCGCCGGCCGCGCGTTCAGCGACGGAAACGAGCCGACCACGCCCGCCTTGCACTGCGCGATCACGAGATCGGGCACCGAGATGATGAAAAGCGGCGAACCGATCACGGGGATCGACAGGCGTCCCTTGAACAAGGCAGGCATGGACATTGCGAGACGATCCTCTGTTAGCGGTCAAATCGAAGTTGGGAGCCATACCAACAAGGCAATCTTTCCACTGTCAAGTATTGCGTTTTGGCGCCGTGGAGGACGCGGTTACCGCAATTCCAAGCCGCGGAATTCTTCGCGGGGCGACGACATCACGCAATCAGATCGGGATTGATCAGCCGCTCGAACGAGAACATTTCGTCCCATTTCTCCTGCGTCAGCAGCTTGCGCTCGACCACGACGATCTGGTGCAGCGACTTGCCGCTCTTGTAGCCCTCGCGCGCGATCTCGGCGCATTGCTTGTAGCCGAGCAGCGGCTTCAGCACGGTGACGATGCCAAGCGAGTTGAGCACCATGTTGCGGGTATGCTCCTCGTTGGCGGTGATGCCCACGATGCAATTCTCGCGCAGGCTGTTGACGGCGCGCTCCATGGTACGGATCGAGAAGAACAGCGCGAACGAGATCACCGGCTCCATCACGTTGAGCTGGAGCTGGCCGGCAGAAGCTGCGAGCGTCACCGTGGTGTCGAGCCCGATGACGAGAAAGCTGGTCTGGTTGACGACCTCGGGGATCACAGGATTGACCTTGCCCGGCATGATCGAGGAGCCCGGCTGGAGCTGCGGCAGGTTGATCTCGTTGAAGCCGGCGCGCGGGCCGGAGGCGAGCAGGCGGATGTCGTTGCAGATCTTGGTGAGCTTGCTCGCGGTGCGCTTGAGCACGCCGGACAATTGCACATAGGCGCCGGTGTCCGACGTTGCTTCCACCAGATCGCCGGCGAGCACGAAGTCGACGCCGGTGAGCGCGCTCAGATGCCGGACCGCGAGCTTGGGATAGCCGTGCGCCGCGGTGACGGAGGTGCCGATCGCAGTGGCGCCGAGATTGATCTCGCGCAGCAGCGCGCGGGCCTCGGAGATTCGGTCGACCTCCTCGCCCATCGTGGTGCCCCAGCCGCGGAATTCCGCGCCGAGCGACATCGGCACCGCGTCCTGCAGATGGGTGCGGCCCATCTTCAGGACGCGCTCGAATTCGCGGCCCTTGGCGAAGAAGGCCTCCTGGAGCTGGCGCAGCGCGGTCATGTAGCTCTCGAGCCGCAGGATCAGCGCCAGCCGGAAGGCGGTCGGATAGGTGTCGTTGGTCGACTGGCCGTAATTGACGTGGTCGTTGGGGCTGACGTGCTGGTAGTCGCCCTTGGCAAAGCCGAGCGATTCCAGCGCGAGATTGGCGATCACCTCGTTGGCGTTCATGTTGGTGGAGGTGCCGGCGCCGCCCTGGATGAAGTCGGTGACGAACTGATCCATCATGTCGCCGGCGATGACGCGATCGCAACCCACGATGATGGCTTCCGCGACCTTGGTGTCCACCGCGCCGAGATCGCGATTGGCCATGGCCGCAGCCTTCTTCACGTAACCGAGCGCCTTCACGAAGTAAGGCTCCTGGTTCATCGGAATGCCGGTGATGTGGAAGTTCTCCTTCCCGCGGATGGTCTGGACGCCGTAATAGATGTCGTCGGCGATCTCACGTTGTCCGAGGAAGTCCTGCTCCGTACGGCTCATGGGCGCTCCTTGCTTGCTCGCGCGACGTCCTCAGTTCTGGCACAGCGCGCTGGTGACGAAGGTATCAGTGCGGCAGTCGTCCGGTTTGCGTTGCCTGCCCGGGATCAGAACCTTGGCCGAGCATTTTTCCGCGGAGTCGGCATTCAGGCTCTTGCCTTCCGTGTAGCCCTTGCTCTGACAGAGTTTGTCGGCGGCGAGCTTGCAGTCGGGCGCGCCGTTCGACGAGGCCGGACAGGCCGTGCGACCCGACACCATGGTCGAGGGCGTCGCCAGCCGCGACAAATCGTTCATGGTCTCGCCCGGGCTTTTGATCGGCGGCAGGATCGAGGGCAGCTTGTCGAACAGCTTGCCCATTTCGTTGATCAGCCCGGGATTTTCCTCACGCGCCGGCGGCGACGAAGGAGATGATGAGGGCGGCGGCGCAGCCTGCGGTCCCTGCTCCTGCAGGCCGAGCGCCGGCGGCGCGGATTGCGGCCATCCGGTACCGACGGCAACCAGCAGGAGCGAAAGCACCACAAATATCAGCGCCCCCAGTCGCAGGACCGGATTGCCGGATCGAAGCATCATGACGGCAACCGTAGCCGAACCTGGCGCAGTGGCAAAGCGCCTTGGGTTAGATCAATTTGATCGCGACCACAAAGCCGAGCACCAGCACGGCGGCGCCGATCGCCACCCAGAGACCGAGATGCTTCTCGATCCTGACCCGGATCCAATCGCCATAACGATTGAGCAGGATCGCGACGATGAAAAAACGTCCGCCGCGCGCAACGATCGAGCAGACGATGAACAGGATGAGATTGTAGCCGGCAAAGCCCGAGGTGATCGTGACGAGCTTGTAGGGGATCGGCGTCAGCCCCTTGAGCAGGATGATCACCGCGCCCCACTCGGCATAGGAGGCGCGGAAGGCATCGACCTTGTCGCCGAGGCCATAGACCTGGATCAGCCAGTGACCGACCGAGTCGAACAACAGCGCGCCGATGGCGTAGCCGAGCAGGCCGCCCAGCACCGACGTCGCAGTGCAGATCGCCGCATAGACCCAGGCGCGCTGCGGGCGCGCCAGCGACATCGGGACCAGCATCACGTCCGGGGGGACGGGAAAGAAGGAGCTTTCTGCGAAAGCCACGGCACCCAGGATCCAGAGCGCGTAAGGCTTGTGAGCGGCATCGATGCACCAGTCGTAGATACGTTTCAGCATGGCGCCGCGATGAAGCACCATGGGACGGATTTGTCCACCGCGAGTTTTATGACGTTTTTAGTGGCGCTTGCGCGCCACGCGACCCTCGAGCGCGACAATTGGCCGCCTGACAGCAACGCGCGGTGACGCAACTTTAGGCAGCTTCATCGGCGACTTCGGCAGCTTCTCGGCGATGCCGAGCATGTCTTCCCGCCGCGTCATTTCGCGCCAGACGTCCTCGGGGCGCACGCCGGCCGAGGCCCAGAGCACCGTGAGGTTATAGAGCAGATCGGCGCTTTCCCGGATCACGGCAGCGCTGTCGCCATTGACCGCATCGATGACGACCTCGATGGCCTCTTCGGCCAGTTTTTTCGCCATTTTGGAGGGCCCACGCTGAAACAGCCGGGCTGTACGCGATGTTGCCGGATCAAGATCCCTGGCCGCGAGCACAGCCAGATAAAGCCGCTCAAGCGAATCACTCATGATGTTGAAACTACTCTAAACCAATGGCGAACGCGTTAACGCACTACAACAAAAGCAAAAAACAGGCCGTCGCGGCAAGAGCGACGGCCTGTTGTGGTCAAGACCTGGTAGCCAAAGCTAGTAGCAGTTCGTGTAATAGCCTTGGCCGCAGAGCTCCGACGGAGCGGTGCCGCCGTAACGCTGATACTGGTAGTTCGGGCCCGGTCCATAATAGGGGCCGTTGCCGTAATAGACAGGGCCGCTGGAATAGACGGGACCGCCATAATACGGCCCGTCATCATAGGCGTAGGCGTCGCGGGTCGCCGCGATCGCGAGGCCGGTGCCGACGATGCCGGCAAACGCCGCGGCAGCCGCTGCGCCGCCACCGCCATGCCAGTGGCGGCCGCCGGCGTATGAGGCGGTCGGGGCAACCGCGGTCAACGCCAGCACCGCGGCGGTGGCAAGCACGGCCTTGCGGCCGGCAAACTTGGAAAAGCTGTCAAACATGTCCTGGACCCTCCTTGGGACCTCGAATGGTGCCTGACGACAGGCTCATGGCTCTCAAACACCCACATCCCATGTTGGGTTCCCCTACCCCAACACAAGCTGAACGGGGTTGCGTAATCGTGACGCAAGCGCCGCTCATCCGCCGTTCATGTTGGTGCGGACACAGTTGTCGCCAGCCGGCGCTGCGAGCGTCACGAAACCACAACAATGCGGGACCGGCGCGACTGATGTTCGGATTCAAGACGACCGCCCTTCGCTGCCTGCTGGCCCTTGCAATCTCGCTTGCCGCGCTGACTGCACGCGATGTCACGGCGGCTGAGACCGCCGCGCCCTCTATTGCGATCCACTTCGCCTTCGACCGCCCGATCGATGCGAGCATGGCGCCGTTCTTCCTTGCCGCAAAGGACGGCAGCTTCGGCGCCGAGCGTCTCAACGTCTCCTTCAACAGCGTGGCCGGATCGCCGGAGGCGCTCGCGCGCGTCGCCAAGGGCGACAGCGAACTCGCGCTCGTCGACATCAACGAGTTGATCCGCTTCCGCGACAAGGATGATGCGGCATCGGTCAAGGCGGTGTTCGTGCTGTTCAACCGCGCGCCTTACGCGATCGTCGCCCGCAGGAGCCGTGGCATCCACCTCCTGCCCGACCTCGACGGCAAGACCGTCGGCGTTGCCGATAGCGACCTATCGATGCGGCTGTGGCCGGCGCTGGCACAGCAGAACGGCATCAGCACGGCGCACGTGAAATTCCACAAGATGAGCGCCGCGGTGCGCGAGCCAACCCTCTCCGCGGGCCAGGTCGATGCCGTCGCCGGCTTCAGCTATCTCTCGGCAGTGAACCTGCGCGACCGCGGCGTGCCAGGCGGCGATCTCGTCGTGCTTCGCTATGCCGACTATGGTTGCGAGGCTTATGGCTTTGCCGTCGTGGTCAACCCCGCCTTCGCCGCGGCCAAGCCGGACGCCGTGAAGGGATTCGTCCGCGCATTGATCGCCGGCATCAACGCGACCGTGAAGGACCCGGCGCGCGCGGCGGACGAGGCCGCGAGCCGCATCGACGGCGGCGACCACGATATTGAGCTGGAGCGCCTGCGCACGGTCCTCGTCGACAACATCCTGACCGACGAAGTCAGGCGCAACGGCCTCGGCGGCATCGACCCGGCGCGCATGGACCGCTCGATCGAACAGATCGCGCAGGATTTCAAATTCCGCAAACGGCCGGCGGCGGGCGACATCTTCGACGACCAATTCCTGCCGCCGGTCGCGAAACGGCTGATCAACTGAGCAAAACCGACACCTTCCGCTATATCTCGCGGGCGATCCCTGATTAGAGTATGGACTCACTCCGATCTATCCGCCCGAGCTCCTCGCCCCATGCCCATCCTCCGCCTCTACACCCGCGTTCTCGAACTGCTCGGCAAAGAGGCGCGGCTGGGCTGGTTGCTGGCGTTTGCCAACCTCCTGCTTGCCGCCTCGCAGTTCGCCGAACCCGTGCTGTTTGGCCGGATCGTCGACGTTCTCTCGGGCAAGACGGTCGCCGGATCGGACTCGGCCTGGCCGTTTCTGATGGCCTGGGTGGCGTTCGGGCTGTTCACCATCGCCTGCAGCGCACTCGTGGCCTTGCAAGCCGACCGGCTCTCGCACCGCCAGCGCCAGGCGGTGCTGACCGACTATTTCGAGCACATCCTGCAACTGCCGCTGACCTTCCATTCCGGCACCCATTCGGGCCGGCTGATGAAGGTGATGCTCAACGGCACCGATGCGCTGTGGCGGCTCTGGCTCGGCTTCTTCCGCGAGCACTTTGCCGCGATCCTGTCGGTCGTGGTGTTGCTGCCGCTATCACTGTACCTGAACTGGCGGCTCGCGATCCTGCTGTTCGTGCTCTGCATCGTCTTCACGGCGCTGACGACCTTCGTGGTGCGCAGAACCTTCGGCATGCAGATGGAGGTGGAGGAGCACTACAGCGAACTTTCCGCGCGCGCTTCCGACGCCCTCGGCAATGTCGCGCTGGTGCAGAGTTTCGTGCGCGTCGAATCCGAGGTGAAGGGCTTGCGCTCCGTCGCCGACCAGTTGCTCGCGGCGCAAATGCCGGTGTTGTCGTGGTGGGCGCTCGTCACCGTCATCACGCGCGCCTCCACCACGATCACGGTGCTCGCGATCTTCACGCTGGGCATATCGCTGCACGACCAGGGGCTGACCTCGGTCGGCGAAATCGTGATGTTCGTGAGCTTCGCGACGCTTCTGATCCAGAAGCTCGAGCAGGTCGTGAGCTTCATCAACAACGTGTTCATGGAAGCCCCGCGCCTGCGCGAGTTCTTCAACGTGCTCGATGCGGTGCCTGCGGTGCACGACCGGCCCGACGCGATCGACGCGGGTCGGCTCTCCGGCCTCGTCGAATTCAACGACGTCACCTTCTCCTATGACGGCAAACGGCCGGCGGTCGAGGATCTCTCCTTCACCGCGCTGCCCGGCCAGACCATCGCGCTGGTCGGCGCGACCGGCGCCGGCAAGTCGACGGCGATTGCGCTGCTGCATCGCGCCTTCGATCCGCAGTCCGGCTTCATCAGGATCGACGGCATGGACGTGCGCGGGGTGACGCTGACATCGCTGCGGCGGAACATCGGCGTGGTCTTTCAGGAGGCGCTGCTGTTCAACCGCTCGATCGCGGAGAATTTGCGCGTCGGCAAGCCGGACGCCACTGAGGCCGAGATGCGCAAGGCGGCGGAGCGCGCGCAGGCGCTCGACTTCATCGAGCGCAGCGGCGGCTTCGAGACCAATGCCGGCGAGCGCGGCCGCATGCTGTCCGGCGGCGAGCGCCAGCGGCTGTCGATCGCCCGTGCACTGCTGAAGGATCCGCCGCTCCTGATCCTGGACGAGGCGACCAGCGCGCTCGACGCCGTCACCGAAGCCAAGGTGAATGCCGCTCTCGACGAAGTGATGAAGGGCCGCACCACCTTCGTGATCGCTCACCGTCTCTCCACCATCCGTAATGCCACGCGGATCCTGGTGTTCGAGAACGGGCGTGTGATCGAAAGCGGAACTTTCGATGAACTCGTGGCCAAAGGCGACCATTTCGCCGACCTCGCCAGGGCCCAATTCATGGTTCAGGAGAACGCACGGGCCAGCGTGACAGCGGCCGAGGCTGCCGCGACTGCCGCCAAGTCGCCTTAGCAAGTCTCCACGATACCGTCGAAATTCGGCCTATTTCATTGCGGAATACCCCGCTGATGCCCCTATTCCCGACGCACGAGCCGGTATAGGTTTGCGGCGCCGCAAGCGGCGGCGCTGGATTTCAGAACCGAACATCAGATCACGAGAGCCGACCGGAACCGGCGGGTCTCCAAGGACCGGAATCGGATAGTGCACGCTCTTCGCCCGCTGCTTCGCAAATCCCTGTTCAACCTGTTCGCCGCGGCACTCGCATGCGCCGCATTGCTCGCGCCGCGCGCGGCGGGCGCCGAAGCCCTGCTCCTGATCGAGGCCGACAGCGGCAAGGTGTTGCAGGCGGAAAACGCGACCATTCCCTGGTATCCGGCTTCCGTCACCAAGATCATGACCGCCTATGTGACGCTGAAGGCGGTCAAGGACGGCAAGCTCACGCTCGACACGCTGATCACGGTGTCGCCGACAGCGGCCTCGCAATCGCCGTCGAAGATGGGGTTCCGTCCGGGAACACAGCTCACCGTCGACAACGCGCTGAAGATGATGATGGTGAAGTCGGCGAACGACATGGCCGTCGTGCTCGCCGAAGGCGTCGGCGGCTCGATCGACGGCTTCTCCGCGATGATGAACGACACCGCGCAGAAGCTCGGCATGACGCAGACGAGCTACGTCAATCCGAACGGCCTGCCCGCCGACGGCCAGATCACGTCGGCGCGCGACCTCGGCATTCTCGCGCGCTCGTTCCTGCGCGACCTGCCGGAATACGAATACTTCGTGCATATCCCGGCGATCCGCTTCGGCAAGCGCGTCACCGGCAATTTCAACAAGCTGATCGGCCGCTATCCCGGTGCCGACGGTTTCAAGACCGGCTTCATCTGCGCCTCGGGCTACAACCTCGTTGCGTCGGCGACACGCAACGGCCGCCGACTGATCGCGGTGGTGCTCGGCGCCAATTCCGGCACCGCGCGCGCGGTGAAGGCAGCCCAGCTGCTCGAGCGCGGTTTCTCGCAAGACAACCTCACTTGGCTCCGCCCCTCGCTCGGCACAGTCGAAAAGCTGGTGCCGGTCGACGCCTCGCCGCCGAACCTGCGCGAGGACATGTGCGGCGGCCATCGCAAGCGACCGGCCAGCGACGATGACGATGCGCTGATCGCGGCCAATGGCGGCGCGACAGGATCGGCCTCGGCGACCGGCGGAGAAGCCCAGGTCACCTTCTTCACGGCCGGCCTCCAGCCGCCCCTGATGAAGGCCTCCGAGCTGATGGCCTCGGCCCCGGCAGCGGCCGAACCCGTGCTGGTCTATACCGGCCCGACCCGCACCGGCACCGCCCTGATCGCGGCGGTCGCGGCCGATGCCGACCAGCAGGCCACGCCAAAGCCGCGTGGCAAGAAGTCGCGCGTCGCCAAGAAGCCTGACGCGGCCGACAAGCCGAAGGACGCCAAGACGGATGCCAAGACGGCAGCCAAGACAGACGCCAAGACGGCGGCGGCGAAGCCGGATGCCAAGCCAGCTGACGTCAAGAGCGACGGCAAGACCGCAGCCAAGCCGGCCGGGACCAAGCACGCTGCGGCAAAATCCGATGCGGCGGCAAAACCAGCGGCAAGCGGCGATCCGGCTCCCAAGCCCGCCAAGCCAAAGGCAGCGACCAAGCCCGCCGCCAAGCCGGCCAACAACAGTTAACGGCGCACCGAGCTGAGACCGCGCCCGTACTTCGCACTGCGGCAACGCGGTTTGCGGGGATTCCGGTAGCTACTCCCCGACCTTTGCCCTAAGCCACGACGACTTGCCACCCGTTCCGGCAAGCTCGATACTGGCAGCAATGAGGCAAGCCCGAGACACAACGGGCTCTGGTAAATGAGGGAGTTTTCCATGGAGCGCATCTGGCTCAAGCAATATCCGCCCGGCGTGCCTGCTGATATCGAGCCGACGCAATACGCATCGCTGGTCGACCTCTTGGAGGAGAGCTTTTCCAAGTTCGCCGACCGCAAGGCGTTCATCTGCATGGACAAGTCGATCAGCTATCGCGACCTCGATCAGATGTCGGTTGCGCTGGCCGCTTATTTGCAAGGCCGCGGGCTGCAGCGCGGCGCTCGCGTCGCCATCATGATGCCGAACGTGCTGCAATATCCGGTCGCAACCGCCGCCGTGCTGCGCGCCGGTTTCACCGTGGTCAACGTCAACCCGCTCTACACCCCGCGCGAGCTCGAGCATCAGCTCAAGGATTCCGGCGCCGAAGCCGTCATCGTGCTGGAGAATTTTGCCCACACCGTCGAACAGGTGATCGCCAAGACGGCTGTCAAGCATGTCATCGTCGCCAGCATGGGCGACCTGCTCGGCTTCAAGGGCGTCATCGTCAATCTCGTCGTCCGCCGCGTCAAGAAGATGGTGCCGTCTTATTCGTTGCCTGGCGCGGTGTCGTTCAACGATGCGCTCTCGGCCGGCCGCGGCGCGACGTTCAACAAGCCGAAACTGTCGCCCGGCGACGTCGCCTTCCTGCAATATACCGGCGGCACCACCGGCGTCTCCAAGGGCGCCACCCTGCTCCACCGCAACATCGTCGCCAACGTCCTGCAGAACGACGCCTGGCTCCAGCCGGCGCTCGCCTCGCCTCCGCATGTCGATCAGCTCATGATCGTTTGCGCGCTGCCGCTCTATCACATCTTCGCGCTGACGGCCTGCTACCTGCTCGCGGTACGCGCCGGCGGCTGCAATCTGCTGATCCCCAATCCGCGCGACATCGCAGGCTTCGTCAAGGAGCTGGCAAAATACCAGGTCAACAGCTTCCCGGCCGTGAACACGCTCTACAACGGGCTGATGCATCATCCCGATTTCAAGAAGCTCGACTTCTCCAAGCTGAAGATCTCCAACGGCGGCGGCATGGCGGTGCAGCGCACCGTGGCCGAGCAGTGGAAGGCGGTGACCGGCTGCTTCATCGCCGAAGGCTACGGCCTGTCCGAGACATCGCCGACGTTGACCTGCAACCCCGCGACCACGACCGAGTTCTCGGGATCGATCGGCATCCCCGTGCCCTCGACCTGGATCTCGATTCGCGACGACGACGGCAACGAATTGCCGCTCGGCCAGCCCGGCGAGATCTGCGCCAAGGGCCCGCAGGTGATGTCGGGCTACTGGAACAGACCGGAAGAGACCGCCAAGGTGATGACCGCGGACGGCTATTTCCGCACCGGCGACATCGGCGTGATGGACGAGACCGGCTACACCAAGATCGTCGACCGCAAGAAGGACATGATCCTGGTCTCCGGCTTCAACGTCTATCCGAACGAGATCGAGGAAGTGATCGCGAGCAACCCGGGGGTGCTCGAATGCGCCGTCATCGGCATCCCCGATTCCAAGTCGGGAGAGGCGGTGAAAGCCTTCGTGGTCAAGAAAGACCCGAACCTCACGGCCGAAGCCGTGGTCAAGTTCTGCCAGGAGCAGCTGACGGGCTACAAGGTGCCCAAGCACATCGAATTCCGCACCGACCTGCCGAAGACCAATGTCGGCAAGATCCTGCGCCGGCAATTGCGCGACGAGAAGAAGGCGGAGGCGGCGTAAGGCGCACCGCTGGTTGATGACTGACGTCGGCGACATCACGCCGGCCGGCATTCTCGCCTTCTGGCGCGAGGCCGGTCGCGAGCGCTGGTACAAGCACAGCGACGCTTTCGACGCGGAGGTCAGGCGTCGCTTTCTTCTGCTATGGAAGAGAGCGACCGCCGGCGAGCTGGCCTCCTGGGAATACAGCGACGAGGGCGCGCTGGCGCTCGTCATCGCGCTCGACCAGTTTCCCCGCAACATGTTCCGCGGCACGCCGGAAGCCTTTGCCAGCGACGCGCTGGCGCGCGACGTCGCCCGCCGCGCAATCGAGAGGGGCACAGATCGCGGGATCGATCCCGTCCTGCTCGAATTCCTCTATTTGCCCTTCATGCATTCCGAGCACCTGCCCGACCAGTTGCATTGCGTCGCGCTGTTTCAGAACACCGACAATGCGGAGAATCTGAAATACGCCCGGGAGCACGCCGACATCATCCAGCGGTTCGGCCGCTTCCCCCACCGCAACCGCCTCCTGGGACGCGAGACCACGAAGGACGAGCAGGCCTTCCTCGACGACGGGGGGGTTGCCGGCTGATGACATAACAGTGAAGGGCCGCGACCCTCGCCTCCTCCCCCACCGGCAACATTGTGCAGCGCCGCCGCACGGTCTAAAAAGCGGGACCGATTTTCAGGGAGACTTCACGATGACCATCCAGACTGGCGACAAGCTGCCCGAGGCGAAATTCCGCGTGATGACGGCGGAAGGCCCGCAGGTGAAGACCACCGACGATATCTTCAAGGGCAAGAAAGTGGCGCTGTTCGCGGTGCCCGGCGCCTACACCGGCACCTGCC
Source organism: Bradyrhizobium nivariense (assembly GCF_029846715.1). Lineage (GTDB taxonomy): Bacteria > Pseudomonadota > Alphaproteobacteria > Rhizobiales > Xanthobacteraceae > Bradyrhizobium. The sequence continues at coordinate 189,089 of NZ_JARVWW010000005.1, read as the reverse complement.
ACAAGATGCATCTGCCGAGTATCTTCCTCAACGCCTACGCCATGAAGGACAAGGGCGTCGACACCATCGCCATCGTCTCCGTCAACGACGCCTTCGTCATGAACGCCTGGAAGCGCGACACCGACCAGCGCGACGAGGCCATCTTCCTCGCCGACGGCAATGCCGACTTCGCCAAGGCGATCGGCATGGAGCTCGACGCCTCCGGCAACGGTCTCGGCATCCGCTCCAAGCGCTATTCGATGCTGGTCGAGGACAGCGTGGTCAAGAAACTCAACCTCGAAGCGATGCCCGGCAAGGTCGAGGTCTCCGGCGGCGATACGCTGCTGGGGCAGCTGTAAGCTTTTAGACGCCACTCTCAGCCACAAATAACACTGTCATGCCCCGCGAAAGCGGGGCATCCAGTATTCCAGAGACGTCGCGATTCATTACAGCCGCCGCGGCGTACTGGATCGCCCGCCCCAGTGCGCAATTGCGCTCAAGGCGGGCGATGACAGTTGAGAGTGGAGCGCCGACCGCGCCTACTCCGCCACCCTCTGCTGCAACCGCGCCTTCACGATCCCGTCGCGCGCGAGCTGATCGGCGCGCTCGTTTTCGGGATGCCCTGCGTGGCCCTTGACCCAGTGCCAGCGTACCTCATGTGCCTTCAGCGCGGCATCGAGGCGCTGCCATAGCTCGACATTCTTCACCGGCTTCTTGTCGGCGGTGCGCCAGCCGTTGCGCTTCCAGCCGTGGATCCAGCCGGTGATGCCCTGCCGCACATATTGGCTGTCGGTGTAGAGATCGACGGTGCACGGCTTCTTCAGCGCTTCAAGCGCGGAGATCGCCGCCATCAACTCCATCTGGTTGTTGGTGGTGTGGCGCTCGCCGCCGTTCAGCTCCTTTTCCTTGTCGCCGAACTTCAGGATCGCGCCCCAGCCGCCGGGCCCGGGGTTTCCCGAACAGGCGCCGTCGGTATAGATCGTGACGTTGGGAAGCTCGCTCACGCGACCAGCCCTGACGGCATCAGCCCGTAGTCGCGCACGGTTGAGACGCTCTGGTGGAAGCGCAGCTTGCGGACATATTCCAGCGGATCCTTCGGCTTGACCAGTGCGCCGGGCGGAACGTTGAGCCAGTCGACCAGCCGCGTCAGCAGGAAGCGGATCGCGGCGCCACGCGCGAGCAGCGGCAACGCAGCCTCTTCCGCCTCGGTCAGCTTTCGCACCCGGCCATAAGCATTGAGGAAGGCGCGCGCCTTGGTGACGTTGAAGGAATGATCCGGCTCGAAGCACCAGGCGTTGAGGCAGATCGCGACGTCATAGGCAAACCAATCGTTGCAGGCGAAGGTGAAGTCGATGATCCCCGAGAGCTGGTCGCCGAGAAAGAAGACGTTGTCGTTGAAGAGGTCGGCGTGGATCACGCCTTCGGGCAAATGCTTCGGCCAGACCCCGCTCTCGAGGTAGTCGAGCTCGTGGCTAAGGAACGCGCGCAGGCCCGGCTGCACCTCGTCGGCCCGGTGTGATGCCGCATCGAACAGCGGCCGCCAGCCCGAGACCGAGAGCGCATTCGCACGCTTGATCGCGAAATTGGCGCCGGCCAGATGCATCTTCGCCAGCGCCCCGCCGACGCCCGCGCAATGGGCGGCGTTCGGCTTGCGCGGCCAGACGCCTTCGAGAAAGGTGATGATCGCGGCCGGCCGGCCCGACAGCTCGCGCAGCGCCTCGCCGTCTCTTCCCTTCACCGGCAGCGGGCAGTTGATGCCGTGCTCGGCGAGATGCGTCATCAGCGCGAGGAAGAACGGCAGATCGTTCTTCGCTACGCGCTTTTCATAGAGCGTGAGGATGTACGAGCCCTTGGTGGTGTGCAGCAGGAAGTTTGAATTCTCGACGCCCTCGGCGATGCCCTTGTAGGAGAGCAATTCGCCGAGATCATATTCGCTCAGGAAATCCGCAAGCTCGTCGGCGGCGACGTCGGTGTAGACCGCCATATGGGTCTACTCGGCAGCGGCTTCGGGGCGCACCTGGCGCGGCAGCGGGAAGAACTCGTTCTCCTCCGCGGCCGAGACCGTCTCCACATGCAGCGTGAAGCGCTCGGCGAACGCGTCCATGATCTCCTCGACGATCACTTCCGGTGCCGAGGCGCCCGCGGTGATGCCGAGGCTGGTGATGTTCTCGAACCGCTTCCAGTCGATTTCGGTGGCGCGCTGCGCCAGCACGGCGATCGGGCAGCCCTCGCGCTCGGCGACCTCGCGCAGGCGCTGCGAGTTCGACGAGTTCGGCGCACCGACCACGATCAGCGCGTCGACCACCGGCGCCACCTTCTTCACCGCGAGCTGGCGGTTGGTGGTGGCGTAGCAGATGTCTTCCTTGTGCGGCCCGTTGATGTTCGGGAAGCGCTCTTTCAGGAGCGCGACGATCTCCGCGGTGTCGTCGATCGAAAGCGTGGTCTGGGTCACGAAGGCGAGGTTGTTCGGATCCTTCGGAGCGATGGTCTTGGCATCCTCGGCGGTCTCGATCAGGGTCACGGCGCCAACCGGAAGCTGGCCGAGCGTGCCGACCACCTCGGGGTGATGGGAATGGCCGATCAGGAAGATCTCGCGGCCGCGCTTGAAATGGATCGCGGCCTCGCGGTGCACCTTGGTCACCAGCGGGCAGGTCGCATCCAGCGAGAACAAATTGCGGGACGTCGCGTCGGCCGGAACCGATTTCGGCACGCCATGGGCCGAGAACACCACCGGCGCGGTGGTATTTTCCGGGATCTCGGCGAGCTCCTCGACGAAGATCGCGCCCTTCTTTTTCAACCCATCGACGACGTACTTGTTGTGCACAATCTCATGGCGAACATAGACCGGGGCGCCATACTTATCGAGCGCCCGTTCCACGGTATCGATCGCCCGGACCACCCCGGCGCAGAAGCCACGGGGAGAACAAAGCACGATCTTGAGGTCTGGTTTGGCTGACATTGAGCAATCTCGGGACCGAATCACCTCGCCAAATGGGCGGGAAGCGGTCGATGGATGAATAGGGGCTTAGATACGAGCTTACAGCGAGTTCAGAGGGAATTGGGCCCCCTTTCGGGCGCTGTCAAGGCACTATCTATAGCAGAACCATTGCGTGGCTACCCCCTCCGGGCTTATATAGCGCGAATTCCCAGTCATCGCTGATGACCACCGGCTTCGCCTCCAAAGGGGTGGGCGAAGCACAAAGGAGATTTGCCATGAGCAACGCACCTCTGATGCCCAAGGCGACCGCCGTTTGGCTGCTCGACAACACCGCGCTGACCTTCGACCAGGTCGCCGATTTCACCAAAATGCACCCCCTCGAGGTGCGCGCGATTGCCGACGGCGACGCGGCCCAAGGCATCAAGGGCATGGATCCCCTTTCCAACGGCCAGCTGACCCGCGAGGAGATCGAGAAGGGCGAGAGGAGCCCGGACTACCGGCTCCGCCTCCAGGAGAGCAAGGTGGTGCTGCCGCCGCAGCCCAAGCGCAAGGGCCCGCGCTACACCCCCGTCTCGCGCCGCCACGAGCGCCCGAGCGCCATCCTCTGGCTGCTGCGCAACCATGCCGAGTTGAAGGACGCCCAGATCATGCGCCTGGTCGGCACCACCAAGAGCACGATCGCCAGCGTCCGCGACCGCACGCACTGGAATACGTCCGCGCTGACGCCGATCGACCCCGTCACACTCGGCCTCTGCTCGCAGATCGAGCTCGATTTCGAAGTGGCGCGCGCGGCGAAGGAAAAGCCGATCGACACAGCCTATGGCGGCGCCACCCTGCTGCCGGCCTCCGAGACCACCAAGAAGGACGAGTTCGAGCCGGCGGAGAAATCCAGCGACGACCTCAACGTCGACGCCGTGTTCGCCAAGCTCAAGACGCTCGGCGGCAAGAAGCAGGAGGAGGAGGAGTAATCCTCCGCTTTCGATCTGATTTTGAACGCGGCGGGGTGACTCGCCGCGTTTTTGTTTGGGCTTGTGTTGAACAGCGCGCCCATAGTGGCCTCACGGAAGCTTTCAGCCCAGCTCGATCGTGTCGTTGACCTCGTGGACGAGTCCGACGCTGTCGATCGTCAGCACCATCTTCGCGTTGAGCTTCTCATGGTCCTTGATCCGACCTGCCGCGATCGCATCGCGCACGGCCTTTTCGATCTCGCGCTGCGAGGTGACGCCGACTCGCTTCAGGAATTTGCGCAGGCTGGTGTTGAACTGGTCCTCGTTCATGGTGGCCTCCGTAGACCGGGCGGCTTACGGCCGCTCCGGATGGTTCAGCATGTATTCGCCGAGATCGCGCTGGCGGCGGTCGGAGCGGGCGGTCGCGGCGCTGCGCTGGACGTCGCGGTCCTTGCGGCAGGCCACGTATTCGGGCGAGCCGGCTGCATAGCCGCGGCTCTGGCAGACCGCGTCGTCATCGTCACCGCCCATCGCGACCGGCGTCTGATAGCGCGCCGAGCAGGCGGCGAGAGCGACGGCTAGCAGTACGGCTGTGAGCAGGCGCGGCGCGACGACGAGTGGCATACGAGGTTCCCTATTGGCCGGCCTTGTTTAGCGCGGAATGAGGAGATTGTAAGTCCCGCAGCACGCCCTCGTCATGCCCCGCTTTCGCGGGTGATGACGGCTGAAGCCGGAGCAGCGGCGTCAAGCCATCCTGGCAGGACGGTGCGATCACACCCTTCCCTTCAGCGCCTCCCCGATCTCGTCGAGCACCTTGGGATCCTCGATCGTCGCGGGCATGGTCCAGGTCTCGCCGTCGGCGATCTTCTTGATGGTGCCGCGCAAGATCTTTCCGGATCGCGTCTTGGGCAGGCGGCCGACAACGATCGCGAGCTTGAAGGCGGCAACGGGACCGAGCCTGTCGCGCACCAGCGCGACGATCTCTTTCTCGATCTCGGCAGGGGGCCGCTTTACGCCGGCCTTGAGCACCAGGAAGCCGCAGGGTACCTCGCCCTTGATCGCGTCCTTGACGCCGAGCACGGCGCATTCGGCCACATCGGCATGCGAAGCCAGAATCTCCTCCATGCCGCCGGTCGAGAGCCGATGGCCGGCGACGTTGATGATGTCGTCGGTGCGGCCCATGACGAAGACATAGCCGTCCTCGTCCTTGTAGCCGGCATCCGATGTTTTGTAGTAGCCGGGGAATTCGGTGAGATAGGCTTCCTTGAAACGTTCGTCCTGATTCCACAGCGTCGGCAGGCAGGCTGGCGGCATCGGCAGCTTGATGACGATCGAGCCCATGATGTTGGGACCGACCGGCTTTGCGGCCTCGTCGACCACGTCGACCTGATAGCCCGGCATCGGCACCGTCGGCGAGCCGTGCTTCACCGGCAGCTGGCCTAAGCCGACCGGATTGCCGGCGATGCACCAGCCGGTCTCGGTCTGCCACCAATGGTCGATCACCGGCACCTTCAGCTGCTGCTCCGCCCATTCCACCGTCGGCGGATCGGCGCGCTCGCCGGCGAGAAACAGCGTGCGGAATTTGGAGAGATCGTATTGCCGGATGAACTTGCCTTCCGGATCCTCCTTGCGAATGGCGCGGAACGCGGTCGGCGCGGTGAAGAACGCAACCGCCTTGTGCTCGCTGATCACGCGCCAGAACGCGCCGGCATCGGGCGTGCCGACCGGCTTGCCTTCATACATGATCGAGGTCGCGCCGTGCAGCAGCGGGCCGTAGACGATGTAGCTGTGGCCGACCACCCAGCCGATGTCGGAGCCGCACCACCAGACCTCGCCCGGCTTGACGCCATAGAGGTTGAACATGGACCATTTCACCGCGACGAGATGGCCGCCATTGTCGCGCACGACGCCCTTGGGAATGCCGGTCGTGCCTGACGTATAGAGGATGTAGAGCGGATCGGTGGCCGCGACGGGCACGCACGGCGCCTTCTTGCCGTCGTTCATCGCCTTGCGGCGCAGGTCGGCCCAGTCATAGTCGCGGCCGGGCGTGAGGTCGCAGACGAGCTGCGGACGTTGCAGCACGATGCAGGCCTTCGGCTGGCTGCCTGCGAGCCTGATCGCCTCGTCGAGCAGCGGCTTGTACTGCACGATGCGACCGGGCTCGATGCCGCAGCTCGCCGAGAGAATGAGCTTTGGCTGGGCATCGTCGATGCGGGTTGCGAGCTCTTTCGCGGCAAAGCCGCCGAACACCACGGAGTGCACCGCGCCGATGCGCGCGCAGGCGAGCATCGCGACCACGGCCTCCGGCACCATCGGCATATAGAGGATGACGCGATCACCCTTGGCGACACCGAAATCCTGCATGATGGCGGCGATCACCTGTACTTCGGCCAGCAGTTCGGCGTAGGTGAATTTGGTGACGCAGTTTGCCAGCGGCGAATCATGAATCAGCGCGACCTGGTCGGCGCGGCCGCGTTCGACATGGCGGTCGAGCGCGTTGTAGCAGGTGTTGACGACACCGCCGCTGAACCAGCGGCCATAGACCCCCTGCAAGGGATCGAAGATCTTTTTCGGCGGCTCGATCCAGTCGATCTCCTTGGCCGCCTCGGCCCAAAAGCCCTCGGGATCGGCCAGCGAGCGCGCATAGACCTCGTGATAGCTGCTCTTTCCGTCGCCTTTTGCTCGGACGTTCATTCCCGCGCTCCCGTTCCCATTATTTCGCCTGGCCTTGACCTTGTGGCAGGACAAACGTCGCGCCATGACAGGGATCAAGTACCGGCCTTGTTTGGGGGCTATTTTCCCGGGAACGGGCCGCGGTTCAAGCTGAAAGAACGGTGCTCAGCTATCCATCGCATTCAGCCGCTGTAGCCGCTCCTGCATGACCTTCCTGAGATCATAGCCCGGGCGGCCGAAGCTGGTATTGCGGGTGACGAGGAAGTCGCGCTGGGTACGGCGGAGGTCGCCGGCCGAGCGCCCTTTCGAAGCCTTCAACACGCGCTCATAGGTCTCGGCGATCTGGCGGTCGAGCACGCCCAACTGCGGATCGGCACAAATCACCTTCTCGACCTCGCGCTTCGCAGTGGCACAATCGAACGACGGGGCATTGCGGGAATTCGCCGCGAGCGGCCGCAGCGGCTCGCCGCCGAATTTCGCGATCTCGGCGATCATGGTGCGGCGACCGCTGGCCGCATTGTCGTTGCCGGGATCGAGCTTGAGCGCGGTCTCGTAATCGGCCAGCGCCTTCCGGCGCTCGCCCATTTTCTTGTAGAGCACGGCGCGGTTGTTGTAGGTCTGCGCGAAATTCGGATCGAGCTTCAGCGCGGATTCATAGTCGCTGAGCGCAGCACCAAGCTCGCCCTTGAACTGATAGGAATCGCCGCGGTTGGAGAAGAAATTCGGCCGCGGCGCCAGCCGCAGCGCCTGGTCGTAATCGGCGATCGCCTTGTCGTACTCGCCCATCGCGGCCAGCGACAGGCCGCGATTGTCGTAATATTCGGGCACCTTCGGATCGAGCCTGATCGCCTCACCATCGTCGGCAACCGACTTGTCGAGCTGGCCGAGCTTCTTGTAGGCGGCGCCACGATTGGTGTAGCTGCGCGGCCGGTTCGGATCGAGCCACAACGCCTCGCTGAGATCGCGGATCGCCTTCTCGTTGTCGCCGCCGAGATAATAGGTCACGCCGCGGTCGGACCAGGCCTGCGCATCGTCAGGCTTCAGCTTGATCGCCTGGTCGTAATCGGCGAGCGCGCGGTCGAGCCGGCGCTGGTTGGTGTAGACCACGCCGCGCAGCTCGTAAGACTCCGCATCCTGCGGATCGAGCTCGATGGCCTTGCTGAGGTCCGCCGCGGCGCGGTTGAGATCGCCGCCGGCCTCGCGCAGGAGATCGCCGCGCAGGCGCCACGCTTTTGCATTCCTGCCCTCCAGCGCGATGGCGCGGTCGATATCCCGCAGCGCCTGTGTGAGACCGCCCGAAGTCCGCGCATTGGCGTCAGCGCGCACCAGCAGTGCGGCGGCGCGATCGGAGGATGGATTTGAGGCCTGGTTGATGATGGCGCTGCAGGCCGGGATCAACTCGGCCGGAGCGGCCTTGCTCGCCATCACGCAATCGACGCCGGGTCCGCCGCCGGCCGAGGCCGGGGTTGCAAGGACAAGGCTCATCACAGCGCCGAGCAGCAGAGCGCGCAGCGGGATATTGGCAAACGGCGAGGTTGGCGCGGAAGGACGCGTACCGCACATGGCGTAGGCTCCGTGACGTCGGGTTTTAACCGTTGTCGCTGCGAGAGGGCGCGGGGTTCAAGCCATAGGCCCTGCGAGGGACGGATCGCCGCCTGCACTCCCTCGCCGCTCGCGCGGGGAGAGCCGAAGAGCGTCAGTACCCATCCACCCCGTTCAGCCGCAGCAAGCGCTCCTGCATCGCCTTCTTCAAATCATATCCGGGCCGGCCGAACCCGGCATTGCGGCGGGCGATGAAATCGTCCTGCTCGCGCTGAAGCGTCTTCGCTTCGCCCACATTGCGGGCTTCGCGCACCACGCGCGCGTTGGCGGCAAAGACCTCGCGGTCGAGATCGGCGAGCTCGCGGTCGGTGCAGATCGCCTTCTCGACGGGGCGGCGCGCACCCTTGCAATTGAAGCTGGGCTTGCCTGCGACCGCCATCTGCGCGCCGATCCGCTCGATCTCGCGCGCCATCGCTTTGTGATTGACCTTGGCCTTCGCGTGGTTCGGATCAATCTTCAATGCCGAGCCGAAATCCTGCACCGCCTTGGGCTTGTCGCCCTTCCTCAGCCACAGCTCGCCCCGCGCATTGAAGAGGTCGGCGAGCGTGGGATCGAGCTGCAGGGCCCGGCTGTCGTCGGCGATCGCGCGGTCGACCTGGTCGTGCCGCGCATAAAGCACGCCGCGCGCGATCAGCGCCTTGACCATGTCCTCCTTCGCCGTCTTCTCGTTGTCGATCACGGCCGCACAGGCCGTGGCCGCCTTGTCGATGTCGTCGGCCGCGGCAGCCGCGAGGCATGGCGCGACGTCGACCTGCGGCACCGCAACCGGCTCTCCGCCGGTCGCGGCCCGGGCCACGGCAAGCGAGAGCGCGCAAAACAGCCCGGCGCCGGAGAACTGAATGAGAAAAGAACGCATGCTCGTCACAGTCGGAAAGTCTGCCTTATCCTGCCTTCAGTCTTGCCTTCGGTCTTGCCTTCATTCTTGCCTTGGGGCCACACCATCCATCATACGTCCGGATTGGTGCTAGCCTGTGGCGCCGCTCAAATCGGTTTCGGGGATCAACGTGTCGACATTCGAATGGATCATCGTGCTTCTGCTCGGCGCCGTTGCATTATCGGCGCTGGCGCGGCGGATCAAGGTCCCTTACCCGACCTTTCTCGCGATCGGCGGCGCGCTGATCGCCTTCGTGCCGTCGAGCCCGTCCTGGGCGCTGGAGCCCGACCTGGCATTGGCTCTTTTTGTCGCACCGGTCCTGCTCGATGCCGCCTTCGATACTTCGCTACGCGATCTCCGCAACAATTGGGTTCCAGTCTCCACCCTGGTCGTCGCCGCCGTCGGCCTGACCACGGCCGGCGTGGCCTACGTCGCGCACCGGCTGATGCCGGACATGCCCTGGGCCGCCGCGGTTGCGCTCGGCGCCATCGTGGCCCCGCCGGATGCGGCAGCCGCGGTCGCGATCCTGAGCCAGGTCAAGCTGCCTCACCGCATGGTGAAGGTCCTGGAAGGCGAGAGCCTGCTCAACGACGCGACCGCGCTCTTGATCTATCGCATCGCGGTCGGCGCGATCGCCACCGAGCATCTGGCATGGAGCCAGGTCGCGCCGACCATGGCGCTGGCGCTGGTCGGCAGCGTCGTCGCGGGACTCGTCGCAGGCCGCATCATCCCGCTGTTCTTGGAACGGGTGAAGGAAGCGCCGAGCGCGATCATCGTGCAGTTTGCCACCACCTTCATGGTCTGGATTGCCGCCGAGCATCTCGGCCTCTCGGGCATCCTCACCATCGTGGTCTACGCCATCACCATCGCGCGCACGGCGGGGGCGCGCATGCCGGCGCGGCTGCGGGTGCCGTCCTATGCGGTGTGGGAGACCATGGTGTTCGTGCTCAACGTGCTCGCCTTCATGCTGATCGGCATGCAGATGCGGCCGATCTGGACGCGGCTCGATGCGGACGTGCGCTGGGAATATTGCGTGGCCGCGGCCTGGATCCTGCTCACGGTGATCCTGGTGCGGCTGGCATGGATCACGTTCTACCGCACGACGCTGCGCGCGCTGATCGCGCACGGGGTCTATCACCCGAAGGATCCTAAGCAGGTCGCCTCGCCCAAGGGCGGCCTCATCGTCTCCTGGTGCGGCATGCGCGGTCTCGTCACGCTCGCGACCGCCTTTGCCCTGCCGGAGAACTTTCCCTATCGCGACTTCATCGTCTTCTCGGCGTTTGCGGTCGTGCTCGGCACGCTGGTCGTGCAGGGCCTGACGCTGCGGCCGCTGATCCTGGCGTTCGACCTCAAGGACGACGATCCCGTCGGCGTGGAGGTCGCGCGCGCCCGCGCCGTCGCCTATCGCGCGGCGCTCGATGCAGTCGAGGACGATCCATCCGAGGAGGCTGAAATCCTGCGACTCGAATATCGCGCCATCCTGATGCAGGCGGACGACGATCCGAACGGCGGCATCGCCAACGGCGAATTGCCCGCCGATCCCCTGCGCCGCCGCGCCATCGAGGCCGCGCGAAAATCGATCTTCGATCTCCGCGCCACCGAGGTGATCGGCGACGATGCGTTCCATCGGATCGAGGAAGAGCTCGATCGCGCAGAATTGAGCGTGGGGGGTTAGATCTCGTCATCCCCGACAACGCCCTCCACAGGTGGCTAGGGCTTTGAACCAAACGCCGCCTCTCCAGACTCATCCCTCATGACGACCCTTATCGACGACCGTCGTGTGCGCGCGCGAGATGCGTCGCCCGCACGATATTTTTATCTCCACATGGCCCTGGCCTGCGCGGCCACCGCTTTTCTCGGCTTCGCACCGACCTATTTTGTGCCGCTCGCGCAACGGACGTTGTCCGCAAGTCCCGTCATTCATTTCCACGGTCTCTTGTTCTTCACCTGGTCTCTCTATTTTGTGATCCAGACCTGGCTCGCGGCCTCGGGTCGCGTGGTCAATCACCGTTCGCTCGGCATCGCCGGCGTCTCGCTCGCGACCGCGATGACGATCTTCGGTTTCCTCGCCTCCGTGCATGTGATGCAGCATTCCGCCGCACTCGGCCAGAAAGAGGCCGGCATCGCCTTCTCGATCGTGCCGATGAGCGGGATCGCGTTCTTTGCAGTGGTGTTCGTGCTCGCGATCATCAACACGCGAAAGCCCGAGATTCACAAACGCCTGATGCTGCTCGCCGCGGTCTCGATCCTCGATGCCGCGATCGCGCGCTGGTTTCTCACCCTCCTCGCGCCTCCGGGACCGCCCGGACCGCCGCCGGTACCCGTCACCATCGCGCCCGCAGTGGTCGCTTCGCTGCTGCTGGTCGTCGCCATGGTGCGCGACTGGCGCACCGAAGGCCGGGTGCATCCGGTCTACATCTACGGCACGCTCGCGATGCTGGCGGTGAAGGTGCTGAACTGGCCGATCAGCGAAACGACGGTGTGGCATTCGTTTGCCGGCGGGATTTTCGCGCTGGCGCAGTAAGTCTCAGGTCGTCCTGGCGAAAGCCAGGACCCATTAAGCTGGAGCCACCAGCCTTCGCCAAACTTCTTCCTGTGGTAATGGGTCCTGGATCAGCGCTCGCTATCGGACAACGCTACGCGTTGCCAAGCGCTCGCTTGTCCAGGACGACGGCGGAATATGGAGCAGCGCCTACGCCCCCGCCTTGCACGTGATCCCGCCGTCCACCACCAGTTCGATCCCGGTCACATATTTCGCTTCGTCCGACGCCAGGAACAGCGCGGCGTTTGCGACGTCGAAGGCGTCGCCCATGTGGCCCATCGGCACTTGCGCATCGCGCGCGCGCCACATCGCTTCGACGTCGCCCTTGGCGTAGCTGGCGGCGAGACCTGCGGAATGTTCGACCATCGGCGTCTTCATCAGACCGGGCAGGATCGCGTTGACGCGCACATGGTGGCGCGCGAACTCGATCGCGGTGGTACGTGTCATCTGGTTCATTGCGGCTTTCGAGGTGCCGTAAGTGACGTAGGAAATGCCCATGTGACGGATCGAGGCGATCGAGGAGATGTTGATGATCGAGCCCCCGCCCTGCTTCACCATCACGGGGATGACGTGCTTCATGGCGAAATAGGCGCTCTTGAGGTTGACGCTGAAGACGCGATCCCAGCTCTCCTCGGTGACCTCGACCACGCTGCCCATCTCGGCGATGCCGACATTGTTGTCGAGGACGTCGATGCGGCCGTAGGCCTTCAGGCACGCCGCGACCATCGCCTCGACCTCGCTCGCGCGCGAGACGTCGGCGGTGAACGCCGTCGCCTTGCCGCCTTCGTCCGTAATGATCTTCGCGGTCTCCTCGGCCGCCGCGCCGTTGCGATCGACGCAAAACACCTGCGCACCCTCGCGCGCAAAGGTCGCCGCGGTGGCCTTGCCGTTGCCCCAACCGGGTCCGATCGAGCCGGCGCCCACCACCATCGCAACCTTGCCCTTGAGCCGATCCATCGCGTGTCTCCCTTATTGTTCTTGTAGCCCGGATGAGCGTAGCGACATCCGGGGCCGCCGCTCCCGGATGTCGCTTCGCTCATCCGGGCTACGGATCGTCGCAAATTTTCATCGTGGTGACGTTAGCACCGATCGGATGCCCGACAATCTCGGACAGCGTCTGGCACGCGCCGTCGTGGCATAGCCGCCATTCCCCAGCCGCGCCCGAATTGCCCAGCACCACCTCCGGCATCGGCGCGCGCGCAGGCCTCCATTGAAACCAGCCGTCGACGAGTCGCGCCTCGGGCGGCGGCTCCATGCCGGGGCCGGTGCCCTTGACGCGCGCTTGCACGAGTTCGAGGCCGGCGGGGGTGACGCGCCAGTCCTCCTGCCAGTCGACCTTGGCGATCGAATGCGTCCACACCAGCGTGAAGGCGGACAGCGCCAGCGCCTTCACGCCTGAGGCTGTGGCGAAGCAGAGGCTCACACCGCCTCGACCATTGCCGGCGGACGCTGCCGCCACTGCCACAGCAGAAGCGCGGCGGCGAGCACGAAGCCGGCGGTGTCGCTGAACGGGAAGTCGCCGAGCAGGCACAGCGCGGCGCCCAGCGCGATCACGCGTTCGAGCAGTGTCAGTCGCGTGAACAGGAAGCCGATCGCGACCATGCCGAACAGCGCGATCGCCACCAGCGCCTTGAAGGTCGCCAGCGCCACCGCGCCGTAGAAGCCGAGCTTGGCCGCCATGGGATCGCCGGCCTGCAGCATCAAGGCGGGCGAATAGACGAAGATGAAGGGAATGACGTAGCCGGCGAGCGCGATGCGCATCGCCTCCCAGCCGATCTTGTCCGGATTCTCCTTCGCGATCGGTGCCGCCGCAAGCGCCGCCAGCGCCACCGGCGGCGAGAGGTCGGCCATGATGCCGTAATAGAACGCGAACATGTGGCTCGCGATCAAGGGCACGCCGAGTTTCGCCAGCGCAGGTGCTGCGAGCGCCGCGGTGATGATGTAGGTCGGGATGGTCGGGATGCCGGTGCCGAGCAGGATCGACAATAGCATGGTCATGATCAGCGCCAGGAACAGGCTCTTCTCGCCCAGCCCGATCACCCAGCCGCCGAAGATGGTGCCGACGCCGGTCTGCGACATCATGCCGATGATGACGCCGACGATGGCGCAGGCCATGCCGACGGTGATGGCGGATTTCGCGCTTTCGGCCAGCGCATCGCGGCAGGCGCGCAACGCAGCAAAGCCGCCACGCACGAACGCCGTGATCACGATCAGTCCGACGACGACGGTTGCGACCGGCACGATCTGAAGGCCGTCACGCGACAGCGCGGCAACGACGAGCGCGAGCCCGATCCAGAAGATGCTGCGGATCACCATCGAGGAGGCGCCGGCCGTGATGCTGGCGCCCAGGATCAGCGTCACCGTCAGCGCGAGGCCCATGCTGCCGGCATAGAGCGGCGTAAAACCTTCGAACAGCATGTAGACCAGCGCCGCGAGCGGCAGCACGAGATACCAGCGCGTCACCAGCGCCTTCCACGCGCTCGGAATCTCGGAGCGCTTCATGCCGACGAGGCCGTGCTTGCCGGCTTCCAGATGCACCATCCAGAACGCGGAGGCGAAATAGAGCATCGCGGGGATAGCCGCCGCCTTGACGATTTCCGAATATTGCACGCCGAGCGTCTCCGCCATGATGAAGGCGACCGCCCCCATCACCGGCGGCATGATCTGTCCGCCCATCGAGGCCGTCGCCTCGACGCCGGCCGCAAACGCGCGGCGATAGCCGAACCTGATCATCAGCGGAATGGTGAACTGGCCAACGGTGACGACGTTGGCGACGCCGGAGCCGGAGATCGTGCCCATCATGCCCGAGGCGAACACCGCGACCTTGGCCGGGCCGCCGCGGGTCCTGCCGAATAACCCAAGAGAAACGTCGGTGAAAAGCTGGATCATGCCGGCGCGCTCCAGGAACGAGCCGAACAGGATGAACAGGAAAATGTAGGTCGCCGAGACGTAGATCGGCACGCCGTAGAAGCCTTCGGTGCCGAACGACAGATGCGTGACGATCTGGTCGAAATCATAGCCGCGATGGTTGAGCGGCGACGGCAGGTATTGTCCGAAGAACCAGTAGACGAGGCAGGCGCCGCACATCAGCGGCAGCGCCGCGCCCATCAGGCGCCGCGTGCCCTCGAAGATCAGCACCGCGAGCAGCGTGCCGACGGCGAGGTCGAGGCGCGTCGGATCGCCGTCACGCGCGATCAAGTCCGCGTAGAAGATCCACTGATAGAGCCCGCAGAAGAAACCGGCGCCGCCGATCAGCCAGCCGAGCGCGCGGCCGACATCGCTCTTCGCGGTGAAGTTGGCGATCAGGCCGAAGGTGAGAAGCACGAGGAAGCCGACATGGACGCCGCGCACCACCTGGCTCGGCAGATAGTTGAAGGCGGCAACGTAGAGCTGGAAGGTGGCGAACGCGATGCCGATCCAATAGGCGAGATGCCCCCACCAGCCCGGACCGAAACCTTCCGGGAAACCGTGCTCGAAATTGTCGAACTCGACCTTGACGGGCTCTGCGGAGCCCTCTGCCTGCAACATCGATAAGTCCCCGCGCCCCTGACAGGGCGTTCCTGCAGCATTCGCGCCGCATCCTGAAACGTCACGCCCGGGACGCGCTTCTGTGCGAAGACGCGCTTCGCGCTTTTGCCCGGGCATGACGATGTGGAGAGAGCCGATCCTACTTGATCAGCCCTTTTTCCTTGTAATAGCGGATCGCGCCGGGATGCAGCGGAACCGGGCTGCCATTGGCCGCCGTCTCGAGCTTGATCTCCTTGCCCGCCGCATGCGCGTTGGCGAGCTCGGGCAGCGAGTCGTAGACCAGTTTTGTCATCTGGTAGGCGAGGTCATCCGACACCGCCGAGCTGGTGACGAGATAGTTGACCACGGCCGCGGTCGGCACGTCCTTGTCCTGCCCGGTATAGGTGTTGGCGGGAATGGTCGCCGCGATGAAGGGCAGGCCGATCTTGTCGACGGTCTCCTTCGGCACCGACACCACCGTGATCGGGCTCGAAGTCGAGAGATCCTTCAGCGAGGCCACGCCGAGCCCGGCCGATTGCAGCGTCGCGCCGAGCTGGCGGTTCTTCATGAGGTCGACAGATTCGGCGAACGGCAGGTATTCCACCTTGCCGAGGTCCTTGTAGCTCATGCCGGCCGCCGCCAGGATCGCGCGCGAATTGAGCTCCGTGCCCGATTTCGGCGCGCCGACCGACAGGCTCTTGCCCTTGAGGTCTGCCAGCGTCTTGATGCCGCTCTCGGCGGTCGCGACGATCTGGATGTAGTTCGGATAGATCGCGCCGATGGTCCTGAGCTTGTCGAGCTTGGTCTTGAAGCCCGCCTCCTCCTCGCCGTCCCAGGCGGCCTTGAGCGAGTCACCCAGCGTGAACGCCAGCTCGCCGCGGCCCTGCTGCAGCAGGATCAGGTTCTCGACCGACGCCTTGGTGGCTTGCACCTGCGTCTTCACGTTCGGAATCTTGTCGCCGTAGATCTTCCCGATCGCGACCCCGAGCGGATAGTAGACGCCGGAGGTGCCGCCGGTCAGCACGTTGATGAAGGATTGCGCCTGCGCGCAAGGTGCCGGCGCCGCCAGGGCAAGAGCCGCGGCCACGCCGAAAATCGTCCGTTTCATGATTTTTCTACTCCCCAGACCGGCCGGGAAATTGGCCGGATGAGGCGACCGGGTCAACCCATCCAAAAGTCAAAACAGGACCGCGGTAAATGGCTGTCCTGGCTCGATTTTTGGGGAACCCGGAAGGTGCGGCGAGGTGGCGCAGCCAAGTCTGGACAGCACCCTCACTGGCAAGCCCTCACTGGCAAGCCCTCACTGGAAGGTCATGTCCAGGCACTTGGAGATGTCGGAGCCGAGGCCCGAGGAGATGATGATGCAGCCGCGCACCTTCTGCGCGCTGACGTCGGCGGCCCAGACCGAGTAACCGCCGGGGCCGAAGAACGAATTGGTGTTCGGCGGCTCGGTCTCGGTGGCGTCGAAATCGTAATGGCCGTCGGTCTCGAAGATGCGCGGCTTCTTGGTGCAGCCGCCGTCGGTCTGGACGTTGATGACTTCCTTGTTGTCGCGGGTCAGCGCCAGCGAGACCTGGCAGCGGAAATATTCCGAGGTCTTGGTATTGAAGAGGTAGGTGTAGGACTTGCAGGTCGCCGTGTTCAGCTTGCCCGGGGCCAGGCCGCGGCTGCATGAGATCCGCTGGTTGTGGCTGAGCTGGTAATCATCGGCCCGGGCGGCCGGCGCCAGCGCCGTCAGCAGCAGCGCGGCTGTCCCGCAGACTTTAATGACATGGCTCATCCGAATCATCCCCACCCATATTTTTGTCGAATTGCGTTCTAGACGGAAAGCGGAACATAGTCGCGCGGGGACGAAGGGAAAATCACAAACTGCTGGGCAAGACGTGATGCGCTGCGGCGCTTTCGCAAATTGACCTGGAGGCACCGTTCGTGATTTGTTCAAGCGGGCGCCCCAATAGCGGGGAGGATGGCACGATGGCATTTTCAGCGAAGACATTTGCACTTGTAACGCTGCTGGGCGCGTTCGCGGCCCCTGCATTGGCGCAGACCGCAGCCACACCGTGGGAGCTCAAGCCCGACACCGGCTACGCCTATGACAAGGACGGCAAGACCTTTTCCTACAAGATGGGCACCAGCAATGCCGGCGAACTTCTGAAGGGCGCCAAGAAGGTGCCGAAGGGCACGCTGTTCTTCATCGGCCACAACGGCCAGCTCTACATGCGCAGCGGCCCGTACCTGGAAGGCGACGGCAAGTTCAAGTTCGGGTCGGATCAGTAGGGACGGCGGTCAGCTGGGCGACCGCGCCGCGGCGCACTCGGTGTCATCGTCCGCGCAGGCGGACGATCCAGTATTCCAGAGACGGCGTGCTTGAATCGAGAGGCCGCAGCGTACTGGATGCCCCGGTCAAGCCGGGGCATCCAGCGGAAGATGTTGGCAGGGCGAACGTCTAAAACGCCCCCGCCAGCTCCCGCGCGCCGGCATTGTTGCTATTGCTGTCCATCCGCGTATCCGTCACCGCCAGCAGCTTGGCCACCGTGTTGTGGCGGATCGCGACCGGGTTGCGCTCGTAGCCGCCGCGCTGGAAAAAGTTCGAGGTCGGCACCTGCTCGCGCATCGCCTGCGGCATCGTCACCATGTCGAGGCCGGTGCCGTCGCCGGTGAGGTTCATCATCTCGAGCTCGGCGGCCGTGAGCGGACGGCTATACCCCTTGGCGCGCGCGAACAGCACGGACGTCAGAAGCTTGTGGGTCTGCAGCATCGGGCCGACATCGACGTCGAGCACCATCGCATGCATGGCCCAGCCCTGCGCGGTGTTGCCGATCTTCTCGTGCTCCGACCAGGTGTCGGGCACCGACTTGGCATGCGCCACCATTTTCTTCAGAACAGAGAGCTTGAGCTCGAGCGACTGGCGCGCCGGTCCCGCGGTCCGCGCCACCTTGTCAGAGAGCGCGCGGATGAATTCATGGCCTTGCTCGGCGAGAAGCTCGACGCTGTTGGTGGTCAACAGTTGATTGTAGCCCATCGCGGTCGAGATCGCGCGTTTGCCGCCATGCTCGATTCCCGCCTGCACGTCGTAGCTGCCAGTGCCGCCGGTTTCGAACGCGTAGACCCGCACCGCCTGCTCGCGCGTCAGCCCCGAGGCCAGCGCGTAGCGTGCATAGACGCGCTTGAACTCGACCTCGCTGGACGGCCGCTGCGGCGTGAACTGGTAGAATTCCTGCGCCGCGCGCAGCAGATCGGCGACCACGGGGATCGGCTTTTTAGTCGGACGGTCCGGGGTTTCCTCCGGCTCCGGATTCACCGGCCGCTTCGGCCCGTTATAGAGCGGCGGATGCTCCAGCACGTAGTCCTCTAGCGTGACCTGCTGTCCGCTGCGCCGCTTGGCGTTGCGGCCCCGACGTTTCTCGGAGATCTGGCTCCAATAGGCGCCGGCCTCCTCGTCGAACGCCGCGCGCGCGGCCTGATATTCCCCGAGCTTGCGGCGATATTCGAGCACGGCCGGCGACGCCCCCGCGCTCTGCGCAAAGAACTGCGACAACAGCTGGGCTTTGGCATTGCTGACGGCCGGCGGCAGCGCGTCGGATTCGCCAGCGCGCGCGGCGGGCGCGAGCAGGACGAACGCGAGTGGAACCAGTCTCACGGCATTTCGAATCGATCGATGCATGCTGCCCTTTTAGCAGGCATCCGGTAACCGTCACGTTAACGCGCCGTTTACCTCTTTTTTCGCCCCTTGCATCACTTCCAGGCGAACACCGGCTGTTCCAGCTCGGTGACGCGGGTGTGGCGTCCTGCCAGCACTTCGCGGAACTGGTAGATCAGCGCCGCCGTCGGTGCGTGGATCAAGCTCGACTGATGACGGAAGCGGATCACACGGCGCGTGCTCTCGGGGATCGCGACGAAATCGAAGGCCTCAGTGCGCTCGACCGTTGCAAGCGCAATGCGATGGACGGAGGCGACCTCGTCCGGGTTTGGTTTGATCGCGGCACTATCGGCGGCCCAGACCACGACCGGCGTGATCAGATAGCCGGAGCGGGTCGGATAATCGTCGAGCGTGCCGAGCACCTCTGCGCGGGTGAGGCGGAGGCCAAGCTCCTCGTCGAGTTCGCGCAGCGCCGCCTCGACCGGCGTCTCGCCGGCATCGCAGCGTCCGCCGGGCAAGGCCCATTGGCCGCGATGAGCGCGCAGATGCGATGCGCGCAGCGTGAGCAGCAACGCCGTGTCATCGCTCTCGCTGGCCACGGTCAGCGCAACTGCCACCGCGGCACGCTTCAACGCCGCCGGCGCTTCATCCTCCGGCAGTCGCGTGAAGGCCGCGCAGGCGGCGGCGATATTCCGCCGTGTGGCATCGTTGAACGGTCTCATGATGCTTGCCTACACCACGTCCGGCCCCGATGAAATGAGATCGCAAGACCCGCGCAGGAAATGGACGACATGACCAACAAGACGGCCGCAAGGCTGAAAGCAGACGGCTGGACCATCCTGGAGACCACGGGCTTCATGCACCTGATCGGCCCATTGTGGGAGCGCAAGGTCGACGGCCATTACGAATTCGCACTCGCGACCGAGGACAAGCACCACAACCGCCGCGGCATGGTCCAGGGCGGCGTGATGATGACGTTCGCAGACCGCACTTGCGGCATGACCGCCCGCTACGTCTCCGGCAAGGAGTTCATGGCGACGGTGCAGCTCGACACCCATTTCGTCGAGGCCGGCCAGATCGGCGACATCCTGATCTCCCGCCCGCGCGTGGTGCGCTCGACGCGCAGCCTCGTCTTCATGAGCACCGAGGTCAGCGTGGACGACCGCTGCGTGGTGATGGCAAATGGCGTGTTCAAGATTTTGAAGGGGCCGGCGTAGGCTCCACACCCAACGTTGTCATTCCCCGCGACCCGGCTACGCCAAGGCTTCGCCGGGGTTCAGGTTCAGGGGCGCCGAAGCTTTAGCGAAGGCGGCAGGCGGGGAATCCAGTACGCTGCGGCTTCTCCGCTCAATCACGACCGTCTCGGCGTACTGGATCGCCCGCCTTCGCGGGCGATGACACCGAGTGTGGTGCACAAGCGTCCCTCCACCGCGTCATTGCGAGCGCAGCGAAGTAATCCAGACTGCCGCCGCGGACGCATCGCTGGATTGCTTTGCTGCGCTCGCAATGACGGAGTTAGCTGGATATGCTGGTCGCTCAGCAAGCAGAGGACAGCCCATGCAATATCGCCAACTCGGCCGCAGCGGCCTGAAAGTGTCGCCGATCTGTTTGGGCACCATGATGTTCGGCGGGCCGACCGATGAAGCCGCCTCAAAGCGCATCATCGCGAAGGCGCACGAGGCCGGGATCAATTTCATCGACACCGCGGACGCCTATTCGAAGGGTGCATCCGAAGAGGTCGTGGGACGCGCGATCGGCAACGACCGTCACGCCTGGGTGCTCGCCACGAAACTTGCGAACCCCATGAACAATGATGTGGGTGACGATCCCAATCGCGTCGGCCTGTCGCGGCGCTGGGTGTTGCAGGCGGCGGATGAGAGCCTGAAGCGGCTCGGCACCGATCACATCGACATCTACTATCTGCACAAGGAAGACCACGCGACGCCGCTGGAGGAGACGGTGCGCGCGATGGGTGACCTGATCCGCGCGGGCAAGGTGCGCTATTTCGGCGTCTCGAACTACCGCGCCTGGCGCGTCGCCGAAATCTGCAACATCTGCGACCGGCTCGGGATCGATCGGCCTGCGGTAAGCCAGCCCTATTACAACGCCATGAACCGCATGCCCGAAGTCGAGCATTTTCCGGCCTGCTCCTATTACGGCCTTGGCATCGTGCCCTACAGCCCCTTGGCGCGCGGCGTCCTCACCGGCAAGTACAAGCCCGACGCAGCGCCGGACAAGGAGACGCGCGCGGGCCGCAACGACACCCGCATGATGCAGACGGAGTGGCGGCCGGAATCGCTTCAGCTCGCGCAGGAGATCAAGGCCCACGCCGAGAAAAAGGGCATCACCGCCGGCCAGTTCGCGGTCGCCTGGGTGCTGAACTCCGCCTTCGTCTCCTCGATCGTCGCCGGCCCGCGCACCGAGGAGCAATGGGACGGTTACATCGGCGCGCTCGACTACCGTTTCACTGCGGAGGACGAGGCGCTGATCGACAGACTGGTCGTGCCGGGTCATCCCTCGACGCCGGGCTACAACGACCCGGCCTATCCGATCGAAGGACGTCGCGCGCGGACGGCTTGAATCGCGGAGACGACGATGGCGCTTCACGACCGCTACGGCCTGCCGCTCTCCACCACCTCACATGAAGCGGCAAACGATTATCGCGACGGCGTGGACCTCATGCTCGCGGGCTGGACCGGCGCGGCGGAGGCGCTGGAGCGCGCGGTTGCGGCCGATCCCGATTTTGCGCTGGCTCATATTGCGCGGGGGCGGCTGCACGCGTTCTATCAGCAGGGCGATCTTGCGCGAAAGCAAGCGGCGCTCGCGCGCCAGCGCGTCGCAACCCGCGGCACGGAGCGCGAGCGCTCACATGTCGAAGCGCTGGCGCTCGCGATCGAGGGACGCCTGCCCGAAGCACTCGTCGCAACGCTCAAGCACATCGACATTTGGCCGCGCGATGCATTGGTGCTGTCGCTGCCGCTCGGCGCGTTCGGCCTGTTCGCCTTCTCCGGCATGGCCGATCATGACCGCGCGCGGCACGAGCTGTGCGAGCGCGTCGCGCATCACTATGGTGAGGATTGGTGGTTCCTCACCATGTACGGCTGGGCGATGACCGAGAACGGCGACGTCAGTCGCGGCCGCGGCGTCACCGAGCGCGGCTTCGACCTGCGCCGTCGGAATGCCCATGCCGCGCACGCCGTGCTGCATGCGATGTTCGAGGACGGTTCGATCGACGCAGCAGACCGGCTCGTCGACGACTGGATCCCCTCTTACGACCGCGCCGGAATTTTGCACGGCCACATCCGCTGGCATCAGGCGCTCGGCGCGCTGGAGCATGGCGATGCCGCGCGGGCGTTTACGATCTATGCCGACGTGCTGCAGCCAAAGGCCACACAGGCGCCGCCGCTGAACGTCGTCACCGACGGCGCCTCACTGCTCTGGCGCCTGTCGGCTTACGGCCACGCCGTGCCGAGAGAGCTCTGGGTCGAAGGCGATGCCACCGCGCAAAAGCTGTTTCCGAAATCGAGCCTGCCCTTCGCCGACGTCCACATGGCGCTGTTCGCGGCAGCGACGCACAATCGCGAGGCGCTCGCCACGCGTCTTGCCGTGATCGAGCAGCGGCTCGCCGACGGCAAGCTGCCGGCCGGTCCCGTGGTGCCGGCGGTCTGCCGCGCGCTGGCAGCCTTTGCGGACGAGGATTACGCGGCATCCGCGCAAATGCTCGCGCCGGTTCTCGGCGAGGTCGTGCGCATCGGCGGCAGCCACGCCCAGCGCGAGTTGATCGAGGACACCTTTATCGTCGCCCTGATGCGCAGTGGCGAGCTGCCCCGCGCCCGCGCCCTGCTCGATGCCCGCCTGCACCGCCGCCCATCCTTGCGCGATACGCGCTGGCAGGCGGCGATGGGGTAGCTCTGCCACGAAAAAAACACCGGCCTGGCGGCAAGTGCCGTCCGGGAATGGGTTGGGCGATATGCGCGAATCGCCGTTGGGGTGGCGCGGTGGTATTCCAGGCGGATTCGACAGGACAAACGGGATCGCAACCAATTTGCGGTTCGATGGTTATCGGACGGAACTTTTCCGTGGTTCCCTGGCATGTGAGCCTTCCGATGCGCCTCTGCCGACCCATCCTCGCTGCTGCCGCCCTCGTCGCCACCTTCGTCCCCTTGGCAAGCCCTTGTTTTGCCGAGTCTTCCGCGCCGATCCCCGTCAACAATCCGCCCGGACAGCAGAACGCCTTTGTCGACCTGCTGGCGCTGATGTCCGGCCACTGCAAGACGCTGAAGGTCGCCGGCCGCACCTTCGGCTGCAAGACGGTGGCCTACGCCCACGGCGACCGGGGCCGGGTCAATTTCGCGGTCGCGGTCGACGATCCCTCCGACGACAATCACGTCGTGTCGTTCTCCGGTGAGAACGGCAAGCGCGCCGACGACAATTCCTACGAGCTGCCGATCGACCGTATGCTGCTCAACTCCAAGGACCGGCCCAAGGTGGACGGGCTGCCGGTGCCGGCCGAGCAGACCTCCACCGGCCTCTGCCGCCAGACCGGCAATTTCGCCGCCAAGAAGGTGACTGATGTCACCTGCTCTGCCACCGACAGCGAGGGCCGCCGCTACGAACTGCTGTTCGTTTCCGACGGCAGGCCGGTGAGCGTGCGTCGTATCAGGCAGTCGGCGCCATCGATCCAGGATCCGTTCAAGTAGCGGCATCCCCATCCTGGCGGAAGCCGGCCGCCGGACATCAGTCATTGTGTATGATCGCGGCCATGATTCGGAGCGACCCATGATGCGCGACCGCCTGTTTCTGCTGCGTCCCGGTTTCGGGGATCCGGCCTTTCCGGGCCGCCATTTCTATTGCTGGCATTGCGCGTTGATCGAAGGCGTGCTGGTCTCGTTTCCGCAGCTCGCCGAGACGCTCGACGTCGAGCGCATCGCGTGGCCGCGCCCACGGCAGCCGGTGATCGCGCTGGTCGGCGAGGAGAACCAGTCGCTGCCGCTGCTCGTGCTGGCGATTGGAGCGACCTCGCCGCACCAGACCGGCAGCCATCATGGCCGCGCGTTCATTGCCGACAAGGACGCAATCCTCGCCGCACTCTCCGAACGCCACGGTTTCCCCGATCCGCATCCGTGAGGATGAGAGCGCGTAGCCCGCAATGGCGTCGCAAAACGAGGGAAGATTGACATTGCGCGTTGTCCTCCTCGCCTCGCATAGTTGGCGCAGCAAGCAAGTCTGAAAGCCGCTCCTCATGCCCCGCCCTCTCCCTGCCCTCATCGTCGTCGACGTCCAGCGCGCGTTCGACCAATGGGAGGCGGCGGGCAAGCGGCGCAACAATCCGGATGCGCTGGCGCGCATCGTCGATCTCCTGAAGGCATTCAGAACGAGCGGCGCGCCGATCTTCCACATTCGTCATGAGGGCACCAAACCGTCCTCCTCATTTCTGCCGACGAGCTCCGGCTATGCCGTCAAGGACGAGGCGCGCGAGCAGCCGGGCGAGATCGTGATCGTCAAGCGCGTCAACAGCGCCTTCATCGGCACCGATCTGGAGAAGCGACTGCGCGCAGGCAACATCGGCACGCTCGTCATCTGCGGCGCCACCACCAATCATTGCGTCGAGACGACGACGCGGATGGCCGGAAATCTCGGCTTCGACACGCAGCTGGTGCGCGACGCGACCTGGACGTTCGAGCGGATCGGGCCGGATGGCGACAAGCATTCCGCCGAGGAGATCCATGCGATGACGCTGTCGAATCTCAACGGCGAATTCGCACGCATCGTCACCACCGATGACGTGATTGCGTCATTCGCGGCAGAGTGATGGCAGAGCTGCGATCAACGCCGGTGATGCGACAATAAATCTCACGACACGCACGCATTCGCGACTCGGATGCCGATGAAACTGCGTCGTTTCGACGCCCGCACTGGCCGGAACGCGCAGCATGCTCATCTGTTGTCACACGACATTCAACTGGAGTGATGACATGAAGTATCTCTTTGTCGCGATGGCCGTCGGTGCTGCGGCGCTTGCCGGCGGCTCGGCGGCGAACGCGGCCAATCATTCAAGCGCGAAACAGAACGCGCCAGCCGGCCAGTCGACCGATATCAGCGCGCAGTACAGGCACCACCATCATGGCCAGCGCCATCACTGGCGTCCTCACCATCATCACGGCTTTCATCGTCCGCACTACCGCAGCTACGGCTATTATCCGCGGCATCACGGCTATTACGGCGGTGGACCGTACGGATCTTACGGCGGCGGCGGTCCCGGCGTGACATTCGGCTTCGGCGGCAGCCGCTGGTAAGACGAAAGGCCCGCGGGATGCGGGCCTTTTTCTTGCTCGGCAGCCTATCCCCGCAAGATCATCCCCGCCGTCTCCTGACCGCTCGCCAGCGCCGCCTCGACTGTGCCCATGTCGGCTCCGCGATAGAGCGCCTCGCCGGAGAACAGCACCGGACCGTCGGCGCGCGCGAGGATCGTTTGCGCCTCGCGCGTTCGCGGCGTTGCCCAGGAATAGGCGCCGCGGGCGAAGGGATCGTGCGCCCAGTTGGTCGCAGCGGCCGCGACGAGTTCGCGCGCGAGGTCCTCGCGCGACAGGTCGAAGACGGTAGCAAGCGAATCGAGCCCGGCATCGATCAGCGCTTGCCGGTCGAGCTGCGACAGCGCTGCCGTGCGCGGGCCGCCGAACCAGCCGGTGAGCACGGGATGCCGGTTCGGATATTGCGTCCACCACACCGGGATGGTCTGGTCGGACAAAAGGAAGGTCATGTCTGCGAGCTCTTCCTTGCGCTCGCGCCACCATGGCCGCGTGAAGCTCAGCAGGATCTTGACGACATTGCCGAAGCCGATGTCGTCGGCAGACGCGGCCTTCGCGCGCGCGCTACTCGGCAGCCCGATCTCGCGCAGCAACGGCAACGGAACAGTGAGGATCACGCGATCACAGCCATGCACGTCGCCGCCGACGCAGCGAACGGCGATCGCGCCGCGCTCCTCCTCGATCGCCGACACCACGCAGCCGAAGCGAAACGCCACGCCAAGCCTGCGGCACTGGGCCGTCAGGAAGTCGATCAGCGCACCATAGCCGCCCTCGATGCGCGCCTGCGGCGAGTGCCCGCCATCCATCCATTCCTCGCGCAGCGCCAGCGTGGAGGCGCGCTCGGGGTCGGCCGCGTCGTAGCCCTCGACCATCCGCTCGATCGAATGGCGCAGCCGTGCGTACTCATTCCCGGCAAAATACCGGCGCAGGAAATCGGCGACGGTGAGGTCGTCGTTCAAGTCCCGCAGCACGGCCTGCAGCTCAGCCTCATGCGGATCGTCGCGATCCTCGCGCACGATGTCTGCGCCGGCGAAGCTCCACTGCTGGCCTTCGATCTCCTGAAGGGATAGCCCGGCCTCACGCAGCAAAGCGCGCGTGACCGGCGCCTCGCCGTGGACGAATTCGGCGCCGCCATCGGCGGGGTAGCCGAACTCCGAAGTAGACAGCGGATGGATGCGGCCGCCGCAGCGCTCGCGCGCCTCCAGGATCGTCACTGTCCTGCCTGCGCGCGCCAGCTCGCGCGCCGCCATCAGGCCGGCCGCGCCGGCTCCGACGATGACGATATGCTCTGATTGTCCCGGCATGCCGATGCTTACGTGCCCGCAGCCTGCTGCAGGTCGTTCTGGATCAGATAGCGCAGCAGCAGGACGCCGCCGCCGAGATCCCGCGTGCTCTCCAGCGTCATCGCAGTCAGCGGTGCACGCCGGTCGCCGTCTGCTTCCGTCGAATCGAACACGAAGGGTGCGCCCCTCGCACCATCGATCGCAGGGCTAAGGATCAGATTGAATTCGTCGATGAGACCGGCGCGCAGAAATGCGCCGTTGGCGACGCCGCCGCCCTCGACCAGCAAGCGCTTCACGCCAAGCTCGCGATTGAGAATGTCCAGCGTCAGCGCCAGGTCGATCTCGGACTTGCCGGCAAAGATATAGGACACGCCCTCGCCGCGGAGCCCAACGAGATGCGAATCGGAGACGCTCTCGGTCAGCACGACGACGATCGGATCGCCGCCGATATCGGAGCGGCCCCAGCCGATCTTCCCATGCGCATCGAGCACGACGCCATAGGTTTTCGCGTCGCGCCGCGCGAACCAGTTTTCGCGCGGAAATTTCGCATCCGTCGTCGTGGGATACGGCTTGCCCTTGGCGAACTCCGAGCCGGTGACGCGGCCGATCACCCAGGCATCGCCACCGAGCTCGTCATGGACCTTCTCGAACCAGTCCGTGCCCGCCCCCTTCGGGCGCCAGCGGCTCGGATGCGTGCGGCCATCCAGGCTGGAGTGCATCAGACAGATCACGTAGGGCTTCATGCGTATCTCCGGGCGGAATTCAGGCGGCCGGCCCATTCCCCTTGGCGCGATCGTTCACGATCACCGCGAGCGGATTGAGCTTTGGCGGCGCGACGAGCTGGACCGTGTTGGTGTCGCGATGGTTGAACGGCGCGCCGCGTACGAACAACTCGGTCTGGATCAGATAGGTCCAGCTGCCGTCGTCGTTGAAGGTGATGTCGCAGCGGTAAGCGTCGGTGCGGAAGGCTTGTTCCAGAAAATCAGTCGAGCAGATCCCGTAAGCGGTGTCGCCGCGCTTCGCGGTGACGGAGATCTCTTTGTCGTCGGGCCCGGCCTTGCCCGACGCCAGCAGCACCTGCCCGCGCGGGATCGCCAGCGTCTGCATGATCAACCCGGTCGCGGGCTCCCACAACCAGTAGCCGACCTGGTCGTGAAAGGTGATGTCTTCCTCGGGCGTGTTGATGTGGATGTGATAGCGCAGCCCATAGAGCAGCTGCGGCCCGTTGGCCTGCGGATCGATCGGGTCCATCCGGATGCGCTCGATGAAGGTCCGCCGCTCCGGCCCCTCCGCCTTCGGATTGATGTCGATACCCTTCTCGGCCTGCCAGACGCCGGCGAGACGGCGGAGCGGGCCAAGATTGGCAAGGCCGTCGGGCGAGACGTCCTCGGGCTCGGTGAAGATATCGGCGGGAAGGGGGAGCATGGGTTGTCCTCGCGGAAGTTGCGGGAACAGCCATAGCACGGACGGACGGCGTGTGAATTCAACTCATGCCTGCGGCAAACGCTGGAGGCATTCGAGCCATGCGATGGTGCCCGTTGCATCCGCCGCCGGCCGCGCGGGCGTCGAGACGCCTCACGCCACCGCCTGCCGTCTCCGCCGCGGGGCGAGGCCTTGCCATGACAGGTCGGCCAGAGGCACGGGCTTGCTGAAGAAAAAGCCCTGGCCGAGCGGAATCGCGAGCGAATGGAGCCGTCTGACCTGTTCGGAGGTCTCGACACCCTCGGCGACGATCGTGAGCTTCAAGGTCTTCGCAAGCTGCACGATGGATTTCAGCACGGCGACGTTCTCGCAGCGGTCAATCCTGTCGATGAAGGATTTGTCGATCTTGACCTTGTCGAACGGAAAGGCCGTCAGATAGGACAATGACGAGTAACCGACACCGAAGTCGTCAAGCGCGATGACGCTCGGGCAAAAGGGCATCGGCATCCCGATCCCGCCGCCGCGATTGCCTCACGATGCGCTCAACCAGCTCTATGACCTGACGCCGGCCGAGATTCGCATCTTCGAGCTCATCTGCGAGGGACACACGCGAGACGCGATCTCGAGTTTGCTCGGCGTTTCCGTCAGCACCGTGAAGAGCCACCTCATTCACGTCTTCGAAAAGACGGGCTGCCGGCGCCAGGTCGATCTGGTGAGGCCCGCGAAGTCGCTGACGTTTCCGGTGTGACCGAAGACCGCCCTCAAGCCGCTTCCGACAGTGATCTCGCACGCTGCTCGAGCATGCCGATCGTCGAGACCAAATTGTCGCGTCGCGCGCGAAGATTAAGCGCAAGAAGCGGGTATGTCGGCTGAAGCACGTCAAACACCCCTGCTCTAGCCTCTTCTTCGAGAATGTCGGTGTTGATGAGCCGAACGCGCCACCACAAATCGGCGAC
The DNA here is from genome assembly GCF_029846715.1 of Bradyrhizobium nivariense. GTDB lineage: Bacteria > Pseudomonadota > Alphaproteobacteria > Rhizobiales > Xanthobacteraceae > Bradyrhizobium. The sequence goes on along the minus strand of NZ_JARVWW010000005.1, from coordinate 160,418 downwards.
CAACGCATCGAGCTTGAGTTCGCCAGCAGCACCAGAACGGGACACTTCTTGCATCGTTTGCCTCAATCTGAAACGGCCTCTCTTCCAAGGCCAGACTTTGGTCCTGACTGAGCAAGCAGAGTGCCAGCAATGGGCGGGCGCGATCTGGTTCCGGAATTAAACTCGGGGCTGCGCGAGCAGGCCGTTGCGGTGGGCCACCTCGACGTCGGCTGACCACCGATGTTCCGGCTCCCAGCGGGGGTTAACGGATGTGCAGTAGGGTGATTTCGCTGCCGTCTTTCGACCTCCACAAAGGCTTGCGATTCCGGCGAACAAGCTGGTCTGATCGCACTGAAGCGATCGGACCTGCCGGTTCGATCGCGCATCGCGTGCATCGTCCCCGCACTTCCGTAATTCCGAGGCCCCTGAGCTGGACCCCGCCGAACGGCCATTGAGCCGTGGCTAGCTGAATCTCCCTTCCGGATCCGTGTAATGATACGTGTAGGTGCCGTTGTTCATGTCCGCATAGGTCTGAAATTCCAGCACCACGTAGACGATCTTCCATGCGCCCGAGCCGGGATCGAGATTGTTCGGAAGAGACGCATTGGGGTTCACCGTCGTGGCGTTCTTGTTGCCGTAGGTGAGCAGTTCCCGCACCCAGTAGCCCGGGCTCAGTCCGGACGCATCGCCGGGCCGCGGATCGGGCAGCAGGAACAGCGCGAAGCGGTAGGACGCAATCACGTTATTTTCCCAGTTCGGGTCGATCGCCTGCTTCGCGCTGTCCGGCACCGTGCCCCAGTTCGGCGGCCCCCACGGCGGGCTTGTGGCGAATGGCTGGAGCGAAACGCCCCACTGCGCGGTCTGCGTGTCGGTCGTCGTGCTCGAATAGCCGCCCGATCCCCCGATCATGATGCTGCCCGAAGTCTCGATACCGCCGAGCAGCGGCACCCCCTCATGGTCGTCCCAGTAGCAGCCAAGCTCGAGCGACGCCTCGACATTCCAGGAGCCGCTATTCATGGAGGTCTTTAGCGCCGTGAAGGCGGCGCCGGTCACTCCGCCGAGGGACCAGGAGAAATCCAGATACTTCTGCGATGGCCCGCCGGCGGCCGCCCCGAAGTCGAACGCGGCCGGCCAGATCACGTCGCCGAAATAGTCTGTGATCGCGTTGTTGGTCAGCGCCGCCATCGTGGCGTTGATGCCGCAGGGCGTGAGGTCCGGGCGCGCCCCATCGATCGTATAGGTCATGAGATCCCCGGGCGTGACCAGGAACGGCACGTAGTCGTGTCCGTCGGACTGGCCGACGGTCGCACTGGTCGCTGCGAAGATCGGCGCCTGCGGGGCTGAGGCCGAGCTCGCGACGTTCTGAGTGCCGTCTGTGATCAAATTGTTCTGTGCGTCGAAAAACTGCAGGTTGGTGATCGAGATCGTGGACGGCGCCGCGAACACCGTGCCGTACGGGATGATGCCCAGCCCGATCATTGTCTCATACGTGACGCTCGCGGTCGCAGGCTGCTGGAGCGGCACCGAGAGGGTGCTCGAGGTCGAGGTCGACCACGTCCTGGCGTAGCCGCCGGAAACCGACGCATCCCAGGCGATGCCGGCTTCACCGCCCTCGCCGAGCGATTCGACGCCGGCCGAGACTCCGATCTGTCCGTTGGTCGTGATACTCGCGCCCACGTTCCAATCTTGCTGGCCTTGGCTGCTCGTACCTTGCGTCGCTCCGTATATGACCGAGCCGAGATCGTTGGTCGTGCCTTCGAACTGCCAGCCGATGATGTTCGCGTTTGGAACCGGGTACGGTCCCTCGATGATTCCGGTGACCGCGACGGTGGGCCCGTAAGTCGGTATGTTTAGCGAGATGTTGGCATAGTTCGCGATCAACGTGACTGTACCGAACGGCTGCACCTGCGCCACCGTCGTCTCGCCGTAGAACAATAGCTGCAGCAGCGGAAACGAGGTGGTCGTCATCTTCCCGGTGTTGTTCGCGTTCGCCGTCGGTTCCGACTGTGATCCATTGCCGGTGTCGACGATGAACATCATGCTGGCGGGCGTGCTCGTGTCGGCCGAAGAGGCCGGCAGCGTGTACTGGCTCGCATAGGCGAGCGGTTCGTAGGTCGAGAACACCTCGATGAGCAGTGCTTTCTCGAGATTCTTCTCGTCGGTGACCGACGATCCGCAGGCGATGATGCGGCCCGCAGGATCGGGCAGGATCGTGAGGGGGGATTGGGTGGCGGCCGCGCTCGACCATGCGAGCGCGGGCGGCCCTGCGGCCGGCGAGCCGTTGGCGTCGAGCGGGCAGATCACCGCGACCTGGAACTGGGTTTTGTCGGACCCCTTCGCGTCGGCCATGGTGAGGGTCAGGAACATCACCAGGTTCAGCGCCAGATCGTTGCTGCTGGTGTTGGTGCCGGCGCCGCTGACCTGCGGGGTGACCGCGAGGCTGATCAAATTGTCGAGACTCACGCCCGAGCGGCCGGCAACCGCAGGGAGCAGTGCGCCGATTTCCGCTGCGCTCAGCGCCATCGAGGTGTCATTGCGCGCGGGCCAGGTTCCGAACGTGCCCGCGTTCGTGACGACGGTGTTTTTCGGCAACTGGTCGGCCACGTAATAGACCCCGACCGTCGCGAAATCCATGAGCTTGCCGGTTTCGATCGGAGTCGGCTGCACGGTTCCCACCAGGAACGCCTGCGATCCCAGAGAGATCGCGCTGATGGATGCCCCGGCCGGCAAAGGAATGCCGAGGCCGTTTTCGTCACACAGCACGAAGCCGGCGAGCCAGTTCGGTGCCGGCGCGCTGGAGCTTCCCGTCGGTGGTGTGACCTCGTTCAGCCACGTCACCATGACGCCGGCACTCGAATCCTTCCACAAGTTCGACTGATTCCAGAACAAATAGAGCGCCGGGGTCGCGCCGGACTGCAGCGCAAGCGCGCACGCGCCCACGCTCTTCGGCTCAAAGCCGTTCGCCAGCTTGAGCTGGCTGTTCGACCACAATTCCTTGTTGCCAAGACTGGAGGCGGTGAAGCCCGATCCGGTCGTGTACAGCGATTGCTGGAGGTCGGAACTGTCGTCGAAGCCAACGACGAAGATGTTCGCGCCGAACAACGTGACCGCATTGCCCTGCGGCCGCGACCCGAAGCCAAGCTGAATTTCCGGATTTTGCGCAGGGGTCGCCATTCACACACCTCTTCCTCAACAGAAGCCTATCCTGTTGCCGGAGAGATTACAGGCTAAGGTTGTGACAATTTAAAGTCGTGACGACGTAGCGGGTTATTTCGCTGGCACGGCGGGTAGATGGCGTCCATTTGGCCGCATCCGACCATACCGGGCCGGCGGCACACCCGCGTGGCGGGCGAAAGCGACGCTGAAGGTGCTCGCAGAGCTGTAGCCCACGCGCTCGGCAATTTGATCTATGCCGAGCTCATGCCGAGAAAGCAGGCGCTTGGCCAGCGCCATGCGCCAGGCCAGCAGATATGCCATCGGCGGCATGCCCACGGTGCGACTGAAACGGACGAAGAAAGCCGAGCGCGACAAAGCGGCTTCGGCAGCGAGTTCTGCTACCGTCCAAGGGTATTCCGGGCGCGCATGGAGGGCGCGCAGCGCGGCCGCCAGGCGTTCGTCGGCAAGACCTCGGGCCAGACCCGGCGCTGATGCGGTCTCACCGCCGCATCGCAGGGCTTCGATCAGCAGCACCTCAAGCAGCCGCTCGAGTACGAGTTCGCGTGCCGGACGTCGCGCGCGGGTCTCCTCGCCGACCAACTGCATCAGCGTCGCGAGCCGGGGCTCTCCGCGCACGAATACCACCTGCGGCAGCAGCGGTACGAGCAGTTCCGCATCCGGCGAACCAAAGCTGCAGTGTCCGATCCGCATCACGAGCTCCGCGGGTCCGTCTTCGCGGCCGACGCGAAAACGGCCCTCCCCGACCTGAATCGGCGCCGCGGTCACTTCTTCCGGTGGTGCGTCCAGGCTTTCATTGATGAGGTCGTGCATGGCCGGGACCAGCACGAAATCGCCGGACTGCAACGTCATGGGCGGCTGCCCGTCCACCGTCACGCGGCAGCGCCCCTCCAGCACCGCGCAGTAGAATGGCTCGCCGGTCGATTTGCGATGGATCTTCCACGAGCCGGCGCACTCCACCAGCTTGGAGAAGCGGGCGGCCGGCTGGAGCAGTGTCACGACCTCGGCGAGAGGATCAACGGTCATTGCAGGACTATCGCCAAAGAATTGCATACTTCCAGCGATAGCAAGTCCTGCGCGCTTAATCTATCTCCAGTTTGGTTCCAACGCCTCTGGAGTGTCTCATGCCCACTGTCCTTATCACCGGCTGCTCGTCTGGCTTCGGTCTGGAAACCGCACGGCTGTTTCTCGATCGCGGCTGGGAGGTCGTGGCGACCATGCGTGTGCCCGATGCCGAGGTCCTGCCACCTTCCGATCGTCTGCGCATGCTGCCGCTCGATATCACCGACGCCGCGAGCGTCGCCCGAGCTATCGCCGAGGCCGGGCCGATCGACGTTCTGGTCAACAATGCCGGCTTCGGCGTGCCGTCGCCGATCGAACTGACCGCGCCGGAGACGGTGCGCGCATTGTTCGAGACCAATACGCTGGGTACTCTCGCGATGGTTCGAGCGGTGCTTCCGGCGTTCCGCCAGCGCCGGGCGGGCGTGATCATCAATGTCACCTCGTCGGTTACGCTCAAGCCGCTGCCGCTCGTCGGCCTATATCGGGCGAGCAAGGCGGCGGTGAACGCCTTCACCGAGTCGCTGGCGGTGGAAGTTGCGCCCTTCGGCGTGCGCGTGCATCTGGTCCTGCCGGGGCGCGCACCCGAGACGCGCTTCGGCGAAAATGCGTTTCCGCACCTGCGCGGCCGCGACAATCCCGACTATGCGCCAATGATCGAGCGCATCGTGGCGAGCATCCATGACAACACGGGTCCGATGACCCGTTCGTCTGAGGTCGCCGAAGCGATCTGGCGGGTCGCGAACGATCCGTCTGCACCACTGCGCATTGCAGCCGGTGCCGATGCCGAGGCATGGATGGCGGAGGCGGGGCTGAGCCTCCCAAATACCTTCGCGGAGGATTGCCGCGTCCCTAGCGAACCCTAGGAGAGAAATCCGCGAGCGGCCGCCGCACCAATCATCCAGCGAACGCAACCGCACAAGATCGTGCTCGAGCGTGGAGAAGCGTAGTTTTGGTGCCCAGGGAGGGAATCATACGCAACCACCGACACGACGAACCGCTATTTGTCCTTAATATAGTGGCGTGAGCGCATGGCCGGCAAATGGCGCGAGCTTATGAGGTGGCTCACGCCGCTAGCCTAAAGCATGATCCGGAAAAGTGCGAAGCGGTTTTCCGAAAAGATCATGCTCAAACAACAACCTAAAGCGCGATGATGATTCATCCTCATCTCATCGCGCTTTAGTGGGGCAACACCCGTTCGCGGAACAGGGCGTGACATGGCCACTGCCTGAACCTCGGCGAAGCGCCCAGCAAGACCGCCGTGCGGGGGCTCATCGCTGCTCGGGATGCCTAGACCTGCGAGAGTGAGCTGGGCGCGGCATCGACCGACGCCGCATCCGCAGACCGCAAGTAGTTGCCTGACGCGAACGGACGTCCGAACAGGCGATGCAGCATGAGATAGCTTGCGCCGACGACACCCATGCCGGCGAGCCAGGACAGATCGAGCCCACCGGTCGCCAGAGCCAGCGGCCCCTGCATGGCCGCAATTGTGCCCATCTGGAACGCCCAGGCCGCCACCAGCCCGACCGCGAAGGCGATGAGGCCCGGCCAGTTCACGCTGCCATCGCGGTCCGGAGCCGCGTACAGCGTCGCGACATCGATCCGTCCGCGTCGAACCAGATAAAAATCCGTGAGCGTGACGCCGGCCCACGGACTGATCCAAACGATCAGGGCGACCATGAAGTTGTCGAAAGCATGCGCGAAGTCACCCGATTGCAGGAACGCATAGAGGATGGCGCAGGCGATCACGCCCGAGATCACCGAGATGATCCAGCGCGGCAAGCGCAGATCGAGCGTGAGGCTCGACAGCGCAGCCGAGTAGATGACGACGATGTTGGTAGCGACCGGGCCGTGCAGGAGCACCAGGAGCACCGGCAGCGCCATGACGCCGAAAGCAGCGATGATCAGCTTCGACGGATCGGATCCCGCGCCGGCGGACGCGATCGCCGCGCCCAGGAAGGCGAGCCAGACCGTCGGCAGGAACATGCCGAGGAATGTCGCGCGGAACACTTTGCCGGTGCCGAGCGAGGGCTTGGTGAAGCGCGTGTAGTCCGAGGCGTAGGTGAGCCACGAGATACCCCAGCCGATGCCGATCGCCGTCATCAATTGCGTAGCCGCGGCGACGGCCGCCATGCCACTCACGGTCGGGGACTGCCACTTGATATCGACGCGCAGGAACGCGAGCGCGGTCATGACAGCCATGATGAAGAGGATGACCGGCATAGTGTAGCGCTCGAAGACCTTGATGGCGTTGAAGCCCCAGGCCGCGATCCCGACCTGCAGCACCATGACCAGCACCGCGATCATGTATTTGACTTCGAGACCGCCACTGAACCCCATCCGCTCGAGCGCGGCCATACAGAGATCAAGCACGATCCAGGTGTTGATCGCGACCCATCCCATCGGCATCAGCACTTGCGCCAGCGCCGGCAGGTAGGCGCCACGGCGGCCGAACGCCAGGCGGCCAAGCACCATTTGCGGCACACCGGTGCGGTGCCCCATCAGGCAGAAGGCCGCAAACAGCGCCGCGCCGAGCAGATTGCCGATCAGGACCACGGCGAGCGTTTGTAGAAGGCTCAGGCCGAGCTGGATGCCGAACGCGCCAAGCACCCAGTTGATCGGCGCGACGTTTGCTCCGGTCCAGATCCAGAACTGGTCAAACGGTGACGACGTTCGGTGCGCCGCCGGCACCGGCTCAATTCCATGCGCGTCGAAACCGGCCTCATCGAACGCCGCACCTTGTGTCTGCTTGGCCAACATGTTGCTCCCCTGTCCGGCGCATCGGTTTCGGCCGGGATGGGGCATCTCAGCAAGATCAGGCCTCGAGCGGTAATGAGAATTGCTCAAGCGGGGTAGACGAAAGGTCGAGAGTGAAGCGTGCCCGGAGGTTCGTAGACGTTCGATCGGGAAAACTGTGGTCGGTCGCACCGGATCCTTCGTCATGGTGTGGCGGCGGTTCACTGTTGAGGAATTCTCAACCCACCTGACGAATTCATCAATCGCGCCGGGCGCTGCCCTCGCACATCGTGCGGCGGACGCATGGATACTCCATCAGCCGAGGTTTTACGGATGACGACACTTCTGCATATCGACGCCAGTCCGCGCGGCGACCGTTCGGTTAGCCGAAAGCTTTCGAAGGCCTTTGTCGACCAATGGCTGGCGCACGAACCCGGCGCCACCGTCATCGCCCGCGACATCGGACATAATCCGCCGCCCTTCATCACGGAAGCGTGGGTGGCCGCGGCGTTCACCGCGATCGACGAGCGCACGCCCGCTCAACACGACGAGCTCCGCCTCTCCGATACGTTGATCGACGAACTCGCGCGCGCCGACGTTATCGTCATCGGCGCGCCGATGCACAATTACGGCATGCCATCGGCCCTAAAATCGTGGTTCGACAAGGTGATCCGCATCGGCAAGACCTTTACCTTCGGCCTTGCCCGCGGCGATTATCCGCTCGAGCCGATCATGAGCGGCAAGACGCTGGTGGTACTGAGCTCGCGGGGTGAGTTCGGATTCGGGCCCGGCGGTGTGCGGGAGCACATGAATCATCTCGAGACCCACATCTTCACCTGCGCGCATTATCTCGGCGTGCGGGAGAGCCATCTGATCGCCATCGACTATCAGGAGTTCAACGACGAACGCCACCGGCAGTCCGTCGACGACGCCTTTGCTGCGATCCCGGTCCTGGTCCGGCAGTGTCTCGGCATTGACGGTCCTGCTAGGGTGGCGGCCGAATGATCAACCGCGACCGCCTCACGGCAAGAGGATAGTCTCATGATCCGCAACCCCATCCCCTGGCCGAACGGGGCGCGCTGCGCCTGTGCGATCACGTTCGACGTCGATGCCGACAGCCTGATCCACATTGCCCGGCCGAACGACTCGTTCGACCGGCTCTATCCGATCTCGATGGGACGATACGGGCCGACGGTCGGCGTGCCGCGCATCCTTGAGACCTATCGCCGCCTCAGCCTCAAGCAGTCGTTCTTCATGCCTGCCTGGACCATGCAGCGCTATCCCGACGCGGTGGAAGCGATCCTCAAGGACGGGCATGAGATCGGCCATCACGGCTATCTTCACGAGGACCCGACCACGATATCCGGCGCCGAGCAGCGCGCGGCGTTCGAGCGCGCTCTCGAGGTGCATGTTGCGATGACCGGACGCAAGCCGCGCGGCTATCGCGCGCCGGTCTACGACGCCAACCAGGCCACCATCGACCTCTTGATCGAGCACGGTTTTGTCTACGACTCGTCGCTGATGGCCGACGACGTTCCGTATCTGATGCGCACGGCGCGCGGATCGCTGTACGAGATGCCGCCGCACTGGGGATCGGACGATTGGCCGCCGTTCGCCCACTACGCGGAGATCGGCTACATGATGCCGGTCAAATCGCCGAGCGAAGGCCTGGCGGCATCGTTCGAGGAGTTCGAGGCTGCGTATGAAGCCGGCGGATTCTGGATGGGGATCTGGCATCCGTTCCTGACCGGCAGGCTGGCCCGCTGGCGCGCCGCCGAGCGCTGGCTCGAAAAAGTCGTCGCTGAACGCAAGGTGTGGTTCGCGCCGCTTGAAGCCATTGCCGCCCACATCGATGGCCTGGTTACCTCCGGCAGCTATCAGATCCGGGTCGAGACGCTGCCCTACTTCACGCAGCCCGTGTCATGAGTGGTGGCGAGGCGGCGCGAAACGTCGCCGCCTCGCCGCTCAGCCAGTCGACGAACGCCGCGACGGATTTGCGCCGCGCGGCACCGTTCGCTTCCACCAGGCGGAAGGCGAAGCCGGGAAGCGCCGGTCCGTCGACCCGGCGGAGCGTTCCCTCGCGCAACTGATCGTCGACCAGCGCATCGCTGCACAACAGAGGCCCAAGGCCGCGTTCGGCCGCATGCAGCGCCAGCGGCTCCTCGCTGTACCAGGAGATGCGAAAGTCGCGGCTCGCATCGTGGGATATGCCCGCAAGCCACGCCGACCAGGCCGGCGAATCCAGCGTGGCGTTCTTCCAGTGGTAGGCCAGCAGTGGCCGGGGACGGAAATCGCCGATGGCCAGAGGCGCCGCGGACGAACAGATCGCGCGCGCCGCGACCGCGATGTAGCTGTCCTTGAATAGCACGGAGGCCTTCTGGGCGCGGTCTACCTGTCCATAGCGCACCGCGAGATCGATCCCCTTGATGCCCGGCGTCACGACGTTCTCGGTCGCGTCGATGTGGACCACGACGGAGGGAAACGCCGCATTGAAGCGCGCGAGCCGCGGCATCAGCCAGCGTTCGGCGAAGGCCCGCGTGGTCGACACGGTGACCGCATCGCCGTCGGCCGGCGGGCGGATCGCAGCGAAGGCACTCGCTATGCGGTCGAAACCATCGCGCAGCAGCGGAAACACCGCGTGCCCATCCGCCGTCAGCACCACCGCACGGCCCGAGCGCTCGAACAGTTTGCGCCCGAGCATCGCTTCGAGTTGCCGAACCTGGTGGCTGATCGCCGTCACCGTGACGCAGAGTTCGTTGGCGGCGGCGGTGAAGCTTTCGTGGCGCGCGGCGGCCTCGAACGCGCGTATAGCGTTGAGCGGTGGCAGCTTGCGCATGGTCATCCTCCGCGAGGGATTAGGCGATTACGAAATGGGCGTCGGTCGGCTTCATGTCGTTCACCGGCACCATGTCCTGCGGGCAGGCGGAGAACACGATGATGAGATCCATCTCTGCGCGCAGCGTGACGTACTGGCCGGGCTCGCTGACCGGCGCTTGGAAGCCTAGCTCGCCAGCACCGCTTACGGGCACGTTCATGAAGAGGTTGAGCGGAGGCGGCGTCACCGCGGCCGACACGCCGACTGCCTCAAGCGCCGATGCCAGGTTTTGCGTGCAGTTATCGTGATGGCCGACGACGCCGAGTTGGCGATAGCGATGGATGTCGCAGGCGGCGATGAGCGTGTCATGGATTCCGGGCGTTGTGTCGGCGACGAGGGTAAGGATCGCGCGGCGCCGGTTCGTCGTCAGCGTATCGCCGACCCTGGGAATGAGCCGCAGCATCGCGGCGCGGCTGTGCTCCATGGACATGAATTCGCTGGTGTCGCCGGCATTGAACGCCCAAGTGTCGACCACCTGCTTGCCGTGGGTATTGACGACGGTCACGGTCTCACCGGCCCGGAGGCGTACCGCCACGCCATGCCGGGCCGGAATCAGCTGGGCGCCGGTGAGATCGAGGGTTGCAGCATTCACGTGAGGTCTCCTTCAACCGTTTCGGCATTGGACCACTCCCGCGCATACAATTCTAATAATATTAGTTGCATCCATTATAGCTTATTCATATGGTCGGACATGCGCTTGAGGCAGCTCGAATGCTTTCGCGCCCTGATGCTCCACGGCACCATGACCAGGGCGGCCGAACTGCTCGGCATATCGCAGCCTGGGATCAGCACGATGATCGCGGGCCTCGAGCACGAAACCGGGCTGACCCTGTTCTTGCGCCGCGGCGGGCGCCTGCAGCCGACGCCGGAAGCCAAATTGTTCTACGTCGAGGCGGCGCGCGCGCTCGAAGCCGTCGAGAATGCATCGCGCGTGGCCGCGGAGATCCGATCCGGGCGGCGCGGACATCTTGCGATCACGGCCTATCCAAGCATTTCCATCAGTCTGTTGCCGCGCTTGCTGTCGCAGTTCGCCACCAACCGGCCCGAGTTGCAGATGAAGATCATCACCCGGAATTCCGCGACGGTGCGGGAATTGATGTCGACGCAGCAGTTCGATCTCGCGATCGCCGAGCTGCCGCTCGATTATCCGACCTCGCATATGGAGGTGTTCTCATACGAATGCCTGTGCATGCTGCCGAAGACGCATCCGTTGGCGAAGCTCAAGCAGATCACGCCGGATGATCTCGATGGCGTCCCGTTCATCACTTTGTTTCGCGGCGATCCGGTCTACCAGCAGCTTGCGTCCGCCTTCTCCGAATACGGAGCGCGCTGGAACGTGGTGGCGGAGACCGAGTTCTTCTCGACCGCGTGCCAGCTGGTCGCAGAGGGCCGCGGCGTCGGCATCGTCGATCCGGTGGTGAGTCGCCCCTTCACCGAGGGTCTCGTCACCCGTCCGTTCAAGCCGAAGATCCATTACCAGATCGCGATCCTGTCCCCCACGCATGAAGCCCTCTCGCAGGTGGCGCAGGACTTCATCGGGCTGTTGCGGAGCGCACTGCAGGGATAGGACGGCGTCCGCGAACCATCCTTCAACGCGCGCGTCGCTAGCGAACGCAATCGTGCAAGATCGTGCTCAAGCGTGGAAAATCGTGAGTTGTGGTGCGCCATTCAGAATAAAGCCAAAAACTCGTATGCTATTGAAATAACTATATAATTTTAGCACCAACGCCTGAACCGCGTGCGCGGATCTCATCTTGGCCTGGCCGTAACAGCAGTCTGCCTTCCAGCAGGTCCTTCAAGGCCGCATTGTCCATCGCGTCGGCCAGCAACTGCTTCAGCCGCGCGTTCACGTCCTCCAGCGTCTTTAGCCGCTCGGCCTCCGACACCTCCATCCCGTCGAGCTTCGCTTTTCATTTGTAGATGCTGGTGTCGCTGACGCCATGCTTGCGGCAGATCGGCGACAGAAACGTCGGCTCATTCAATATTCAGATGATCTGCTCTCCTGAAAAGTAGCTACGCTTCGCGGCCCGGTCCTCGTGCGGCGCGTCATTACCGCAATCCGCGTCGTAGCGTCGCATCATCCCGAAGATTCCTTGCCAATCCCCGGCGCAAGTCTTTGACTTCTCCCAATAAAAAAGGGGCCGATCCGCAAGGGATCGCTATTCCAAAGGGAGGAGGAAACCATGACCAAATCAAACAAGGGTGGCACTTCCAGCCGCCGCCGCTTTCTCAAGGTCATTGCTGCAGGAGCCGCCGCGACGGTAGCCGCGCCGACGATCGTTAGCGCGCAGGGCCCAGTTAGTATGCGCTTTCAGAGCACATGGCCGTCGAAGGATATCTTCCACGAATACGCACTCGACTACGCCAAGACGGTCAACGACATGACCGGCGGCGACCTCAAGATCGAGGTGCTTCCCGCCGGCGCCGTGGTGCCCGCGTTCGGACTGATCGATGCCGTGTCGAAAGGCACGCTCGACGGCGGCCACGGCGTGCTGGTCTACCACTACGGCAAGCAGAACGCGCTGGCGCTGTGGGGTTCGGGGCCGGGCTTCGCCATGGACGCCAACATGCTGCTCGCCTGGCACAGGTGGGGCGGCGGCAAGGAGCTTCTCGCCAAGCTGTACGCATCGCTCGGCCTGAACGTCGTTTCGTTCCCCTACGGTCCGATGGCGACGCAGCCGCTCGGTTGGTTCAAGAAACCGATCACCAATGCCGACGACTTCAAAGGCATCAAATTCCGGACAGTCGGCATCTCCATCGACATGTTCACCGCCATGGGCGCCGCGGTCAACGCGCTGCCCGGCGGTGAAATCGTATCGGCGATGGATCGCGGCCTGATCGATGCGGCCGAGTTCAACAATGCCTCGTCGGACCGCCTGCTTGGTTTCGCCGACGTCTCCAAGGTCTGCATGCTGCAGAGCTACCACCAGAACGCCGAGCAGCTCGAAATCACCTTCAACAAGGCCAAGTACGACGCGCTTCCGGACAAGATGAAGGCGATCATTGCCAATGCGGTGACCGCCGCTTCGCAAGAAATGCAATGGAAGGCGATCGACCGCTACTCGAAGGACTACGTCGAGTTGCAGACCAAGGACAAGGTGAAATTCTACAAGACGCCGGATTCAGTCCTCAAGCGGCAGCTCGAGATCTTCGATGATATCGTGAAGAAGTACTCGGCGACAAATCCGTTGTTCAAGGAAATCGTCGAATCGCAGATCGCGTTTGCCAGCCGGGCGACGCAATGGGAACAGGACACCGTCGTCAACCGCAAGATGGCGTTCGATTACTACTTCGGGCCGAAAGGGACCGCAAAGAAGACCTGACGGCATGAATCGGCAAGGCACCGTTCGGGACGGCGACCGGACGGTCGCCTTGTCATTTCATTCTTTCCTCGGATTAATCGGCGGCGACCAATGACCGTCCAGAAATTTCTGCTTGTCATTGACGAAATCAGCACGTGGTGCGGCAAGGCCGCCGCCTGGCTGATCATTTTGCTGATGGCCGTCGTCTGCGTCGAAGTGTTCAAGCGCTACATCATGAACATGCCGACGGCGTGGATCTTCGATCTTGATAACATGCTGTACGGAAGCGCGTTTATGCTGTGCGGCGCCTACACGCTGGCTCAGAACGCCCACGTCCGCGGCGACTTCCTTTACAGCTCGATGCGACCGCGCATGCAGGCGTGGCTGGACATCGTGCTGTATGCGGCTTTTTTTATCCCTGGTATCGCCGCCCTCATTTACGCGGGCTTTGACTACGCTGCCGACTCGTGGCGGATCGCGGAGCATTCGAATGTGACGGCAGATGGGCCGCCGGTTTATCACTTCAAATCCGTGATCCCCATCGCCGGCGCGCTGGTGATGCTGCAAGGCGTCGCCGAGATCGTGCGTTGCGTCGTCTGCCTGAAGACCGGCGAATGGCCCAGCCGACTGAGGGACGTCGCGGAGATCGACGTCATCGAGCAGCAGCTCGCCCACAGCGAATATGTCGATGAGGAGTCGCGCAAAATCGCCATCGAGCGGGCGCATGAGATCGACGAGAGTGCGCGCCAGCGCGGTATGGGCGGGGACCTGAACACATGAGCGATCCGGCACTCGGGCTCCTGATGCTCACGCTCATCGTGGTTGTGATCATGATGGGCTTCCCGACAGCGTTCACGCTGATGGGCCTGGGCATATTGTTTGGCTACATCGCGTTCTATGATCCGACGCATTCCTGGGCCGACAACCGCGTGTTCGATTTGATGGTTGAGCGCACCTACGGCGCCATGACCAACGACGTCCTGATCTCCATCCCGCTGTTCGTGCTGATGGGCTATGTGATGGAGCGCGGCGCACTGGTCGACAAGATGTTCTACTCGATCCAGCTCGCGTTCCGCCGCGTGCCGGCTTCGCTTGCGGTCGCGACCCTGATCGTCTGCACGTTTTGGGGGATCGCGAGCGGCCTTGTCGGCGCGGTGGTGGTGCTGATGGGCGTCATCGCATTTAATCCCATGCTCAAGGCGGGATACGACGTGAAGCTCGCCTCCGGCGTCATCACGGCGGGCGGCACGCTCGGCATTCTGATTCCGCCGTCGGTCATGATCATCGTCTATGCTGCGGTCGCCGGTCAGTCGATCGTCAAGCTGTACGCAGCGGCGATGTTCCCGGGCTTCTTTCTGTCGTTCCTGTATCTCATTTACATAGTCGCCTGGGCGATGATCAGTCCGAAGATCGCACCGCCATTGCCGGAGGACCAAACGAAGGTTCCGGTGCCGGCATGGCTGTCGAAGTTCGAGCACACCTATCGATCGCAAACGATCCTGATTTCGCTGATCAAGGGGCTGCTCTCGCCGTCGCAGGCGAGGCGAATCGACGCGGAAGGCCGTCCCGTCAGCTACTGGATGCTGCTCTCAAGCTTCGGTTACGCGCTGGTGCCGTTTATGATCGTCGCCGGCACGATGGCCACCGTCTGGTGGTACGTCGTTATTCACCAGCAGGCTGCCATCGAACTCGCGGTAACCGGCGTACAGCAATTGGGCACACCAGAGCTGGTTACGAACGAGGCCACGCCCGCTGAACTGGGGCCAGGACTCGAATTCTACCTCTGGTTCTGGGGCATCACGGCTGTTTGCGCGCTGTTGCAGGTCCGTTACTACTGGAGGTTCAACGCCGAGCGGCTCTCGGTCGTGAAACTGCTGACCTCGTCGACCATGCCGCTCGGCATTCTCACCATCGTCGTGCTTGCCGTAATCCTGTTCGGAATCTGCACCGCGACCGAGTCCGCCGCCGTTGGCGCCTTTGGCGCATTCTTGCTGGCGCTGCAAGCCCGCACGCTCGACTGGAAGCGTACCAAGGAAGCGGTGTTTCTAACCGCGAAGACCACCGCGATGGTGTGCTGGCTGTTCGTCGGCTCGGCGCTGTTCTCGGCAGTGTTCGCAATTCTCGGCGGGCAGGCGCTGCTTGAGCGATGGGTACTCTCGCTCAACATGACACCGGTGCAGTTCATGCTCCTGTCGCAGGCGATCATCTTCGTGCTCGGCTGGCCGCTCGAATGGACCGAGATCATCATCATCTTCGTGCCGATCTTCCTGCCGATGCTGAAGCACTTCAACATCGACCCGATCCTATGGGGGACGCTGGTGTTCGTAAACTTGCAGGCGGCGTTCCTGTCACCGCCGGTCGCGATGTCAGCGTTCTACCTCAAGGGCGTCTCACCGAAGCATGTCACGCTCAACCAGATCTTCGCCGGCATGATGCCCTACATGCTGATCGTCATCCTGTGCATGGTCATCATGTACCTCTGGCCCGGAATGACGCTGTGGCTGCCGAACTATCTGTACGGGAGTTGAGGCGTAGCGGGGGGCACCGGGCGCTTGTCACACGGAAATGGTGCCCAGGGAGCTTAATGGTCATGGACGCCACTCATCCATAGAGGCTGCAACATCAAGGTTC
The DNA here is from genome assembly GCF_029846715.1 of Bradyrhizobium nivariense. Taxonomy (GTDB): domain Bacteria; phylum Pseudomonadota; class Alphaproteobacteria; order Rhizobiales; family Xanthobacteraceae; genus Bradyrhizobium. The sequence continues at coordinate 144,662 of NZ_JARVWW010000005.1, read as the reverse complement.
AGGGCCTTGCGGCCCCCAAAGTGTCGCTTTCTGAACTTTGGTCTACTTCCGGAACTTCGAGATATTTTCGCTCAGCCAACCCGCGACGGACCGCGGTTCGTGGCCCGTCAATTCCTTGACCGTTGACGTCGTTTCAGCGAGCGCCGACTGAGAAAAGAGGCGATCCAAACCGAGCAGCAAGTCAGCAACAAACTCATTAAGTCCCGAAGCGAGCAGTTTCTCGCGCTGCTCCGCAGGGCTTCGCTGCTGATATGTGACGGTCCGACCAAGCAGTTTCGATATTTCTTCGGCGACCTCAGGCATGCTCACTGCCCGTGGCCCGGTCAGGTGATAGGCGCGCTGAGCGGTTGGGTGCGCATCGTCCAGAAGAGCAACGCGCGCGGCATCGGCGACATCGCGCGTGTCGATCAGGTTGACCACTCCATTGCCCGCCGCGCCGCCCCATGAGTCATCGGCCACTTGAGCGGCGGCCCGCGCCAGGATGTCGACGAAGCTCGATGGCCGCAAGACCGTGTAGCCGATGTCGACGGTCGCGAGATGCGCCTCGATTTGCATGTGCCAGTCCATTGGATGCAACCGTGAGGGCGGACCCATCGCGGACAATTTCACGATTTGTTTGACGCCTGCGGCGACAGCTGCGTCGATCAGTGCAATCTCGTTGGCGACCTGCCGAGGTGACGTGCCGTGGGCAAGAAAAAGCCGATCGGCGCCGCGCAGGGCGTCGTCGAGAATAGACGGCATATCGAAGTCCACGGCCGCGAGAGCAACGCCGGAGGGCAAGCGTCCCGCATCTGGATTTCTGGTCAGCGCCACCAGATCGAGAGGTTCGGATGCCAGGCTTGCGATCAGGGCGGATCCAACGCGACCTGTGGCACCAGCGATCGCGATCCGGGGGCGGCTCCGGCTTGGCTGGGAGGGCTTGAACATTGAGCATCCTTATGTATCTTGGAACGATCAGTCCATCATTTTTGGAACGATCGTTCCAGGATGTCAAGCGAGAATCCGATGAGCGGAAGGCCCCAATTTGATGACAGCACCGTGATCAGCGCCGCGATGGAGGTCTTCTGGCGCCACGGTTACGCAGCATCGTCGATCGATGAACTGACGACGGCGATGGGTCTGTCACGCTCCAGCATGTACAAGCGATTTCGGGACAAGGACGGGTTGTTCCAGGAAGTTCTTTCGACCTACTCGCAGCGCGTCTTGAAGCGGATGAACGCGGTTCAAGCCGGCACGAAGCGCCAACAACTCGAAGCTCTATTTCACGAATTCCTGCCCAGAGAGGGCAAGACGACGCGCCCGGCCGGCTGCATGCTCGCTCGCTCCTGCACCGAAATGGCCGATCTGCCGGCGGGGAGTCGGGCAGTCGCGCGCGAGGGACTCATGGGCCAGCGCGCCATCCTCAGCGGAATCTTGCGCGAGGCGGTTGCAAGCGAAGAATTGGCACCGACGTCCGACATCGAAGGTCTGTCGTGGCACTACCTCGGCGTATTGCACGCGACGATGAACTTGCCGCAGGCGGGCGCTACGTCCGGAGAGCTTCGCCGAGTGGTCGAACTTGCGATGCTGGCATGGCCTTTGGCGCCGGCCGCTGTGGTGCCTCAACGGTCTCGCGAACGGCGATCAGCTAGTGCCAGCCTTGGCTCGGTCAGCACGCCGACGCGGGCCAGCAGGAACGAAGACCCGTCATAAGAGCGGGCTTTTCGCATCGCCATCTCGACGGACCCGATTTTGTCGCCAAGGTGCGCGACGTCGTCGGCTTTACGTCTCGCCGCCCGAGCACGCGATCGTGCTTTGCGTCGACGAGAAGGGCCAGACAGGCGCTGGATCGCAGTCAGCCAATGTTGCCGGTGCGCCCTGGCCAAGCCGCTCGGCGCAGCCGCGACTACGAACGGCACGGTGCAACTTCGCCGTTCGGCTCTGGGCATCGCAACCGGCGGGCGATCGGAAGGTGATACCGCCCGTTCGCGCCGATCAACTATCGAACGCGATCGTAGAAGATCGGCCTGCCGCATGGAAAAGCGTAGTTTTGGTGCCCAGGGGCGGAATCGAACCACCGACACTGCGATTTTCAGTCGCATGCTCTACCAACTGAGCTACCTGGGCGTGCTCCAAAGAGGGGCCAAGGCCCATCGAGCGGGCGGTTTATAGTGGGCTGAAGGCTGCCTGTCCACCCACGCTTCGCCGATGGCTTCGCGGGGCGCGGCACGGCTGTGCACAAGGCGGGGCGTGGCTCGGATGGAACGGCGCGCGGCGGCGCCTCGAGAAATTAAACGATTGATACAACAGGGTTATTCTTCTCCATCTGCCTCGTCATCCCGGCCGGGGATGACGTAGGAGCCTTTCAGCCAGCGGTTCAGGTCGACGTCGCGGCAGCGCGAGGAGCAGAACGGGCGGGTGGCCTCGGACTGCGGCTTGCCGCAGATCGGGCAGGTTTTGAGGGGGCTTGCGGGCTTTTTCACTGGTCGTCCATAAGGTGCACAGCTTAAACGGGGTGAGGGAGTTCAAGAATCTGTCGCCAAAGCGGTTCCTCCGGCGGAAGCGCAGGCGTCCCGGCCAGGTCCCGCGGGGCCAATTCTACTGTGCATGGGGTTGTTTTCGAGATTTTTGCAGGAGCGGCTTTTCGGCTCACACGGCGGTGGCGTTGAGCCAGCCGAAGCGGATCGGGAAACCTTCGCCGCCGAGCAGCGTGGTGGTCTCGTAGAGCGGCAGGCCGACCACGTTGGTGTAGGACCCCACCATCTTGACCACGAACGACCCGGCGATGCCCTGCACGGCGTAGCCGCCGGCTTTGCCGCGCCATTCGCCGGAGCCGATATAGGCCTGGATGTCGTCCTCCGAGAGGCGTTTGAAGCGGACCCGGGTCTCGACCAGGCGCTGGCGGAAGGCCTCGCGCGGCGTCACCAGAGTGATCGCGGTGTAGACGCGGTGGTTGCGGCCCGACAGCAACCGCAGGCACTGCGCGGCCTCGTCGACCAGGTTGGCCTTGGGCAGGATGCGGCGGCCGACCGCCACCACCGTGTCGGCGGAGAGGATGAAGGCGCCGCGCAGCTCGTCGTCGAGCTGCACCGATTTGAGCGCCGCATCGGCCTTGGCCCGCGCGAGCCGGTTGGCGCAGGCGCGCGGCAGCTCGCCCCGCTTCGGCGTCTCGTCGACGTCGGCTGGCCGGAGCGCGTCCGGCTCGATGCCGGCCTGGTTGAGCAGCGACAGGCGCCGCGGCGAACCGGAGGCAAGAACGAATTTGGGGCGGCCGAGCATCAGGTGATTTGGGGGATGAAGCAGGGGGTGAATTGCGCGCGGAACCTATCGGACGGGGGCTGATTTCACAACCCGGGAACCCGGACTTTACTGATTCGACGGGCACAGGACGCGTGTGCCTGCAATCTGTGACGCGGGTGTTACGGGCGCCGCATGCTACCCGCTTGCCGCGCCCACCTTCGAAAACCGCCGGCGGATGCGCAGCAGGAGCTGGTCGCAGACCTCGCGGTAGGCAGCTAACTTCTGGTCGCGGCTGCCTTCGATGGTGGTGGGATCATGCGTCGGCCAATACTCCACGTCGGCGGCGAGCGTCCGGGTCAGCTCCAGGGCCTTGTGGTGCGCCTCCGGCGACAGCGTGATGATCAGGTCGAAATTCAGCCCCTCCCAATCCTCCAGCTGCTCGAAGGTCTGCGGCTTGTGGGTGGAGATGTCCTGGCCGAGCTCAGCCATCACGGACACCGCGAACGGGTCGAGCTCGCCGCGCCTGGCGCCGGCCGATTTCACGTAGAGGCCTTGCGGAAACATGTGCCGCAGCAGGCTCTCGGCCATCGGCGAGCGCACGCTGTTCATCGCGCAGGCGAACAGCACCGATTGCGGATCGCGTGCGCGTGGCGGACCCGCCATCGCGCTTAGCCTCTTTTGATAGAGGGCATGGCCTTGTCGGAAAACCGCTGCGCACTTTTCGGGATCATGCCCTAACCCTTCCAGTGCAGAACAGTAATGAGCGTGAACAGCCGGCGCGAGGTCTCGAAGTCCACGCGCACCTTGCCCTTCAAGCGCTCCTGCAGCGTACGCGATCCCTCGTCATGGATGCCGCGGCGGCCCATGTCGATGGCCTCGATCTTGTCCGGGGTCGCGGTGCGGATCGCCTGGTAGTAGCTGTCGCAGATCATGAAATAGTCCTTCACGATCCGGCGGAACGGCGTCAGCGACAACAGATGCGCGACCACGGGCGTGCCGTCCTCGCGGCGGATGTCGAACATCAACCGGCTGCCGGTGATGCCGATATGCAGCGTGAACGGTCCCTTCCCGTCCGCGCCATCGGGTGCGAACAGATTCTGCTCGATCAGATCGTAGATCGCGATCGCGCGCTCATGCTCGATGTCCGGCCCGGAACGGCCGATCGAGTCCTCGTCGAGCGTGACGCCGACGATGCGATTCTGCGAGTCGTCCTGTTCGGGCGGCTGGGTCATGACAGATTGAGGCGCAATCCAATCGAGCGCGAATGGGCATCTAATCCCTCCGCCTTACCGAGAATCATCGCGGCCGGACCCAGCGCACGCAGCTGATCCGGGCCGCATTTCAGGATCGAGGTGCGCTTGAGGAAATCGTGCACCGAGAGGCCCGAAGAGAACCGTGCCGAGCGCGCCGTCGGCAGCACGTGGTTGGAGCCGCCGACATAGTCGCCGATCGCCTCCGGCGTATGTGGCCCGAGGAACATGGCACCGGCGTTGCGGATCTTTGCGGCGAGCGCGTCGGGATCTTGCGTCATGATCTCGAGATGCTCGGCGGCAATCGCATCCGCGAGCGGAATGGCGTCGGCAAGGTTCTTCACCATGATGATGGCGCCGAAATCGGCCCAAGAGGCGCTGGCGATCGCAGCGCGCGGCAGCGTCTTCAACTGCGCCGCGACGGCCTTTTCGACATCGGCGGCAAGGCGCGCGGAATCGGTGATCAGGATCGACTGCGCGCTGGCGTCGTGCTCGGCCTGCGCCAGCAGGTCGGCGGCAATCCAGTCGGCATTTCCGGTGTCATCGGCGATGACAAGCACCTCGGAAGGACCGGCGATCATGTCGATGCCGACCTTGCCGAACACCAGCCGTTTTGCCGCGGCAACATAGGCATTGCCGGGCCCGACGATCTTGGCGACCGGCGCGATCGTCGCGGTGCCATGTGCGAGCGCAGCCACCGCCTGCGCGCCGCCGACGCGATAGATCTCGCTGACGCCGCCGAGCTTTGCCGCCGCCAGCACCAGCGGATTGAGCTTGCCGTCCGGCGATGGCACCACCATGACGAGACGCGCCACGCCGGCAACCTTGGCCGGCACCGCATTCATCAGCACCGAGGACGGATAGGCCGCGGTGCCGCCGGGCACGTAGAGGCCGGCGGATTCGATTGCGGTGTAGCGCCAGCCGAGCTCGACGCCGAGCGGGTCGGTGAAGCGCTCGTCCTTCGGCAGCTGGCGGCGGTGATAGGTCTCGATGCGGTCGCGCGCAAGCTCGAGCGCATCCAGCGTCGCGGCATCGCAGGCTTTCACCGCGGCCTCGATCTCGGCGGCGGTGACACGCAGGCCAGATGCATCCAGAGTCAGCCGGTCGAACTTTGCCGTGGCCTCCAGCAGCGCCGCATCGCCCCGCTTCGCCACGTCGTCAACGATCGCACGCGCGGCGGCCTCGACGTCGGCCGAGGCCTCGCGCTTGGCGGCGAGGAACGCCACAAATCGCTGGTCAAAATCGGCGCTGCTGCGGTCGAGACGAACGGGCATCTTGGCTTCTAACTGGTTTTTGGGGGCGCGGTTTGGCTCACCGCACCCCCTGCTCAATGGCGCGGCGGGGAAGCTGCGTCAACCCTTGGGCCGGGCCGTTCCCCTCCGGCGTCGTCCCGGCGAAAGCCAGGACCCATGACCACCAGCGGATGTGAGGAGGCGGAATTGGGCCACATCTCGTTTCAACAACAAAGCCTTGGGGTTAAAGCCTTGGGGTTATGGGTCCTGGCTTTCGCCAGGACGACAGCGGAATGCGTGGCCTTGGCATGCCACCTCACCCCTCCCCTTCAACCTCCAATCCCGTCCCCAGCTCATCCGCCCCCAGATCAGTCAGCTCGCATTCCAGACATTCGACGTCGAGGCGGATGGCGCCGCCTTGGGCAAACAGGAGCAGCGTGCTGCCACCGGGGGCGTCCTGGCCGTGGAATTCGATGCCGACGAGGTCCAGAGTCGTGTCCGGCGCGGCAAGGTCGATGTCGCGCGACTTGCAGGCAAGCACGCGGTCGAAACGGAGGGCGGCCACCAGCCTGCGCGGCTCGGCCTCGCCGTCCAGCGTCTGCTCCCAGTCCAACCGGCTCATGCCGACCACCAGCCGCTTTTCGCTTTGCCGCCAGATGATGTCCGAGGACTGCACGCGGGCGTCCTGGACGTGGGCCGAGATCACGGCGAGGTCGTCGGCGTCGAGCGCGATCAGTTTGAGCTGGCGAGACATCGCTGGCGCTTTCTCCTTCGGACGGGCGGGGTTCAACGCGCGCGGGCGCCGAAATTTCCTTGAACTGACGCCCCGCTGGACTAGAGGCTATTGATATCCTCCATCTCCAGCACCTTCCGCGGATACCCCTCCCGGGCAACCCGGATCATGGCGCGGCCCATCTGCTCGGTCGACGTGACGAGCCGCGGCGAGAGCCGGCGCAGCACCGACCACAGCGGCCAGCTCACATTGTAGACGGCCTGCACCCACGCGGTCTTGGAACGGGCACCGTGCAGGGGCTGGATCGCGCCGGGCCGGAACATGTAGGCGTCCTTGAACGCCAGCTTGAGCAGATCGTTCTCGGTCTTGCCCTTGACCCGCGCCCACATCCGCGAACCCTGCTCGGTGGAATCGGTGCCGGCGCCCGTGACATAGACGAATGTCATCTGCGGATTGAGCCGGGCCAGCGCGGTCGCCGCCGCGAGCGTGAGATCGTAGGTGAGATGACGGTAGCGCTCCTCGCTCATGCCGATCGAGGAGACGCCGAGGCAGAAGAAGCAGGCGTCGAAGCCGGTGAGCTGCGCTTCGATCACTGAGTAGTCCGTGAAATCGCCGTGTGTGATTTCCGTGAGCTTGGCGTTGCGCACGCCGGTCGGACTGCGGCCGACCACGAGGACGCGGTCGATGCCGGCATCGACCAGGCACTCACGCAAAACGCCCTGCCCGACCATGCCGGTCGCGCCGAAGATGATGATCTGCATCGGGACGTCCCCAACGGCGTCGCGGTTCATGCGGCGGCCGCGATCTCGTCGAAGGATATACCGGTCAACGTCGCCGAGACATCCCACAGCATAGCCGCCGAGGCGAAATCCTTTGCCTGCGACATGATCTTCGCCGGCCTCGGCGGCCCTTTCAATTCGTAGAACCAGTTCGGACCGTAATAGCCGCCGGGCTCCGCTGCCGGCGAGGTCGCCGCCAACAAGGTCGGCAGCGCGCCTTCCGCGGCAGACTGGCTAATGAAGGGCTGTAGCCAGCGGCTCACACGCGACTGCAAGCTCCTGGTGCCCGGCCCGTTCGGAATGAGATCGGTCCGCGCGTAGCCGGGATGTGCGGCAAGGCTCGTCAGGCCCCAGCCGGCGGCAAGGCTGCGGCGCTGCAACTCCAGCGAAAACATCAGCATCGCCAGCTTGGACTGGCAATAGGCCCGCCAGGGACGATAGGAGCGCCTGCCTTGCAGATCGTCGAAATCGATCGCGCCGGAGCGGTGCGCGAGGCTCGACAGGTTGACGATTCGAGCCGCCTTCGCCCGGCGAAGCTGCGGCAACAGCCGCGCCGTCAGCGCGTAATGGCCGAGATAGTTGGTGCCGAGCTGCATCTCGAAACCATCCGCCGTCTGCTGCCGCTTCGGCAGCGCCATCACGCCGGCATTGTTGACGAGCAGGTCGAGCTGCTCGTTGCTGGCGGCAAAGCGCCTGGCAAAATCGGCGACTGAGGCAAGGCTGGCGAGGTCGAGATGCTCGTAGGCGATCAGCGCATTGGGAAAGCGCCCGCAAATGCCCTCGATCGCGCGCAGGCCCTTTGCGTCGTTGCGCCCGGTGAGTATGACAATGGCACCGGCGCCCGCCAGCGCCATCGCCGTCTCGTAGCCGAGGCCGCCCGTCGCCCCGGTCACGACGGCGGTCTTGCCGCTGAGAGGGGGGATGTCTGCCGTGGTCCAGTCGGTCATGCCATAGCTCCGTCGGGGCTGGGAAAAGGCCCGCGACGGGTCTAAATGTGCACTCGGTGCAACTTTGCAAGAGGTGAAATGATTTGAAGGTTTCGAAGGTCGCCAGGAAATCAGTCAACAGGCGCACCAAGCCATTGCCGGCAGGAGCAAAATCCCCCGAGGGCCCCGGCCTGCGCGAGCGTAAATTGCAAGAGACCCGCGGGCGGCTGACCCGCGCGGCGATGGCGCTATTCCTGGAGCGCGGCTTCGAGGCCACGACCATCGACGACATCGCGGCCGCGGCGGACGTGTCGCGACGCAGCTTCTTCCATTATTTCGCCTCGAAAGAGGACGTGGTCGCGGCCTGGCAGGAAGGCGCCGCCGCCGCGCTGGTCACGGAGGTCGTGGCGCGGCCAGCGGGCGAAACCATGCTGACCGCAGCGGAGAATGCGATCGTGGCGGCGGTCAAGCGGATCGATCCAGCCGAGGCGGCGGCAATGTCGCGGCTCAAGCGCGACAATCCCGCACTTCAGGCACGCGACCAGCTCAAATACGAGAAGCTCGAGCGTGCCTTGGCCGACGGCCTCGCCCAGCGCGCCAGAAACAAATCGGACCGGCTGAAGGCGCGGCTCGTCGCCATGATTGCCACCGGCGCGATGCGCGTCGGCGGCGAGAGCTGGATCGGCGAAGGGGCGCGGGAGAAGCCGGAAGCTTTCGTCAAGCGCACCTTCGATGCGATCAGGGCGATATTGGCGTGAGGCCTCACCCCTTGAAGAACGCCAGCAGGTCCGCGTTGATGGTCTCGGCGTGCGTCGTCGGCATGCCGTGCGGAAAGCCCTTGTAGGTTTTCAGCGTGCCGTTCTTCAAAAGCTTGGCCGACAGCGGCGCGGAGTCGGCGTAAGGCACGATCTGGTCGTCGTCGCCGTGCATCACCAGCACCGGCACGGTGATCTTCTTCAAATCCTCGGTGAAGTCGGTCTGCGAGAACGCGACGATGCCGTCGTAGTGGGCTTTCGCGCCGCCCATCATGCCCTGGCGCCACCAGTTCTGGATCACTGCCTCTGACGGCTTTGCGCCGGGACGGTTGTAGCCATAGAAGGGGCCGGCGGCGATGTCGCGGTAGAAGCTGGAGCGGCCGGCCGCGAGCTGCACCTGGAAATCGTCGAACACGCTCTTCGGCAGGCCACCGGGATTGGCCGCGGTTTGCACCATCAGCGGCGGCACTGCGGAGAGGATCGCGGCCTTCGCCACCCGGCTCTCGCCATGGCGCGCGATGTAGTGCACCACTTCGCCGCCGCCGGTGGAGTGGCCGACATGGATCGCGTTCTTGAGGTCGAGATGCGCGGTCACGGCCGCGAGATCATCGGCATAATGATCCATGTCGTGGCCGTCCGCGACCTGCGACGAACGGCCGTGGCCGCGGCGGTCATGCGCGATGACGCGGTAGCCGTGGGTGACGAAGAACATCATCTGCGTGTCCCAATCGTCGGCCGACAGCGGCCAACCATGGCTGAACACGATCGGCTGGCCACTTCCCCAGTCCTTGTAGAAGATCTCGGCGCCGTCTTTGGTGGTGATGGTGGGCATTGCTAGGCTCCTTGAACGATCAGACGAATGCCATCGGCTTGTAGCGGCGCCAGGCGCCGATGGTGAGCAACACGAAGAACACCAGCACGATGCCCTGCACCACGGCGAACACGGGGCCTCCCGGCGGCGCCGGCGGCACGGCGGGCGCAAGAGCGGCGAGCGCCGGCACCTTCAGGAACGACTGGATCACCAGCACGAAGACGTTGAAATACAGCGAGATCATCGCGGTCACGATGTAGACCGGACGCCAGACCCCGGTGAGTTTCATGGCGTACAGCGCGATGCAGGCGATCGCGAGCAGCACCAGCGAGATGATGCCGATGATATGCGACGGCAGCAGCTCCTTGAACGGAAACAGGAAGCCGGTGGCGCTGGTGAGGATCGTGAACAGCAGGAAGGTCGCGGTGAGGCCGGGCATCGACTTCGAGCCGAGCAGACCGAACATCACGACGAGGCCGGCGGCGATGCCGATCAAACTGATGATGACATGGACCAACGTGAAGGCGGGCAGGCTCAACCCAAGAACCATGACATCTCTCCTACTCTCTGCATCGAGTTCGGAAAGATAAATATTACGGTCCTCATCGAATTGCCACATGCACTGGCACCGCACATGCGCGCGCAGCCATGCATCGTCGTGCGAATCGACAAACGCATGGCTGAATTTATTGCAGCGCTGTCACAAACGACAGCAGGCTTTCGACGAAAGTTGAATCGATCGCCGCAACATCGGCCCGCGCTCGGCGGGCCGATCGCGTCTCAGACTTCCTTGGTGTCGAAGATCAGCAGGTCGGCGCCGCCACTGGCGAATTTGGGCACGTCAGCGCCGGTCGCCTTGCCTTCCGGGCTAGCGAATGCCGCCTGGATGTCGGCCGCGCTGTCAAAGGTGAGAATGGCGACGAGATGGATTCCGGAAGGCCCAGTGGGGGAGCCGACCGGCCCCTTGCTGATGGCGTATTTCTTCAGGCCGGGAAGTTTCTTGGCAAGCGGAATGTGGGTCTCGGCATAGTACTTGTCGAAGGCCGCAGCATCCTTGGGCGTCTTGTAGAGAACGACGATTTCAGCCATTTAGTCCTCCCTTGAATCCTATTGTTTTTAGACCCTCATGGTGAGGAGGCGCGCGAGCGCCGTCTCGAACCATGCAGGCCCGGCTGTTGCATCCGGGCCTTCATCCTTCGAGACGCGCGTTCCGCGCTCCTCAGGATGAGGAGATAGTCTGCATCAACGCGCGCAATGGCAAGTCAGATTCGACTTGCCATTCGCTTGTCTTGTCCTTGACTCATTGTTTGAGCACGATCTTGTCGGAAAACCGCTGCACACTTTTCCGGATCGTGCTCTAAAGCGCCGGTTTTGCGGCGTCGCCGAGGAAGCCGTGCAGGGAGGCCACGACCTGCGCGCCTTCGCCGATGGCGCCGCCGACGCGCTTGACCGAGCCGGAGCGGACGTCGCCGACGGCGTAGACGCCGGGCACGGAGGTCTCCAGCGGCGACACCAGCCGGCCCTGGTTCTGCTCGGACTGCGCGCCTGTCACGACGAAACCGCCGCGATCGAGCGTCACGCCGCAGCCGTCGAGCCAATTGGTGGCGGGATCGGCGCCGACGAACAGAAAGAGATTGCGGACGTCCGCAAAATCCTCGTCGGTCGAGAGCCGGCTCTTCCAGCGGATGCGACGCAGCAGCGAGGCCTCGTCGCCTTCGAGCGCCGTGATCTCGGTGTTGAACAGCAATTCGATGTTCGGCGTGGCTTCGATGCGCTCGATGAGATAGCGCGACATGCTGGCCCCTAAGCCGCCGCCGCGGATGATCATCAGCACGCGCTTGGCATGCCCCGACAGGAACACGGCGGCCTGCCCCGCCGAGTTGCCGGCACCGACAAGAGCGACCTCCTCGCCGGCGCAAAGCCGCGCCTCGACCGGCGAGGCCCAGTACCAGACGCCGCGGCCTTCGAACTTGTCGAGGTTCTCGATCTCGGGGCGGCGATAGCGCGCGCCGCTTGCGACCACGATCGCGCGCGAGCGCAAGGTGTCGCCGCAATCCAGCGCCAGCGCGAACGTACCGGTACTGCGCGAGCAATCGAGCGAACTCACCGACATCGGGATCATGATCTCGGCGCCGAATTTCTGCGCCTGGGTGAAGGCGCGGCCCGCCAGCGCCTGGCCCGAGATGCCGGTCGGAAAGCCCAGATAATTCTCGATGCGCGCGCTGGCGCCGGCCTGCCCGCCGAAGGCGCGGGTGTCGAGCACCGCGACCGAGAGACCTTCGGAGGCCGCGTAGACCGCCGTCGCAAGTCCCGCCGGCCCGCAGCCGACGATCGCGACGTCGTAGATGCGGTCATCCTTCGCCCCGCCGATCATGCCGATGGCGCGGCCGAGCGCGGTTTCGCTGGGATTGCGCAGCACGGTGCCGTCGGCGGTGACGACCAGCGGCCAATCCTCCGGCTTCGGGGAATAGCGCGCGATCATCTCGGCGGCGTCATGCTCGCTATTGGGGTCGAGCAGATGATGCGGCTGGCCGTTGCGGGTGAGAAAGCCTTGCAGGCGCACCACGCCGGCGGAATTCGACGGTCCGATCAGCACGGGGCCGCCGACGCCGCCCTGGATCAGGCTGACCCGGCGCAGGATGAGCGCGCGCATGATGCGTTCGCCGAGATCGGCTTCGGCCACCAGCAGCGCGCGCAGCCGGTCCGGCGGAACCAGGAGCACCTCGACATCGCCCTCGGCGCGTCCGTCGACCAGCGCCGGCCGTCCCGAGAGCTGGCCGAGCTCGGCCAGGAATTGCCCGGGACCCTGATCGATCACGGGCGTGACGTGGCCGAGCCCGTCGCGCTGGGTGATGGCAATTTGGCCTGACAGCACCACGAACATGCCCGGCCCGGGCTTGCCGGTCTCGAACAGGAGCTCGCCGTCTTTATATTGCCTGAGCTCGCCGAAATGGCGCAGGCGCTCGATCTCGGCAGGCACCAGTGTCGGAAAGGTCTGCTCGGGGCGCGAGAACTGCGCCATCAGCGCCTCCCTGTCGGTTCGTTGCGATTCGTCCTGCCCCATTGCCACGTCACTTAACTCCAAAAGTTTCCAGCCGCCGGATTCTAACTGCCGGTCTTGTCGGCGGTCTTGCCGGCGGCCCCCTCATCTAGGGAATCATCTTCGTTCTGCGAGGGCTCAGTGCTTGCGGCGCGTTCGCGCGCCTGCACCTTCCGCCGCTTCAGGTTTTCGCGCAGCGCCGATTTCAGCCGATCGTCCCGGGACGCCCTCGCCTGTCTCGAGTCCTGCCTCGAATCCTGCTTCGTGCGCTTGTCGGTCTCGTCAGCCATCACGGGTCCATTACAGTGATCCCACGATAACATGCCCAATGAACGTGGCAGCTCAAGAGGCCCGCGCGATCAGATCGTGCGAAACTCGAAATGGATCGAATCCGGCGCGTCGGGCAACTGGCCAGTTGGGTGGGGATATCGCAACCCGAATCCGCGGGAAGTCGGCCGTTTCGAGCCAAAACAAGCATTTTGGCCTCGATATCGACCCGATTTTATCGTTTTGGCGGGACCTGCAAGCTTGCACAGGAGGGGGGCTTGTGGCAGATATCGGCCCGCTTGGTAGGCCCCTCGTGGCGGCCGATTCTCGATCCCAGCACATGCTGCCGTAGCTCAGTGGTAGAGCACTCCATTGGTAATGGAGAGGTCGACAGTTCAATCCTGTCTGGCAGCACCATTCCCTGGGTCAAATCACGCACAGATCAGCAGTCTCGCGGCATCAAACGCCCGAGTTTTGCTTCTCTCCGTAACCCTCTTCCGTGAAGAGGGTGCAGGGAAGACCGGGTGCCGGCTGGCACCCGCGGTCCGCTGCGCAAAAGCACACGCAGAAAAACCGCACAGCAGCATACAGGTGACGCCGAACACTCGGCCTTCCCTGCGCAGTGGGTTGACGGCTTATGCCGCGCTCTCCCCGGCGACGAGTTCCTTTTTGTCACCGTCGCCTTGCGAATTGACGATGCCTCGAGACCCGGTTGGGCCCCGATCCATCTCCGCAAGGCTTGACCGTAGCAACGACGGCCAGGACCACACGATTTTGCCGTACGCAGCATCACCCTGCTTCGCCAAGAGGCTTCGCCGAACTTGAGCGCCGGTCGTCCGCACGCTGGCCAAGACCTCACGAGGTTCATCTCGCCCTGGTCCCCTTCGCGTGCCCGACGCTGCCGCGTCCACCGCACCCCGATCCACGTTTCGTTACGACGGACGATCGCCCCTCTCCCTGGACCGGGATGGCGGGAGGGATACCGCAATTCCGAATTTCGGTAAAGTGGAATATTTTTGTGGCTGGGGATTGACGGGTTTGGGACGGGGCGGGTGTTTTGCCCGACGGGTCATCGCTGACTGTGTGTACGGGCGTCCACTCTTGTCATCCGAAGGCGCAGGGGCCACATGTTCTTACACGATTGGCTCCCCTGCGGATGAGCCCGGAGAGGACTAAGGGCAGTCTTGGCGGCTCGACTTGGCTACTCGTGTCACCTAAACGCCGCACCGGAAATCGTACATGCCTTTACCCGCAATTAGGAACTTTACAGGAACGTGAGCCGTTCGCTATGGTCGCGTCGGCAACGGGAGTGGCTCGATGACTGATGATCTTAAGGAACTGATTGAGCGAGCTCGCCACATCGAGATGACGCCGGACCAGTTGGGCGAACAGCGCCGTAGCTTTGCGTACGGCAACACCCATATCGAGAACGAACGGATCACTCGGGAGATGGTTGCCGCGCTCGACAAGAAGCTCCATTCGGGCGAGTAGTTGAAGCGTGGCAGATGACCGGCATAGCATTGCCGAGACAGCGCCACTTCTCAGCGATCCAGATGAAATTGCGCGGCGCGAGGCGGAAAATGGCATCCGCCAGTTCGATCTCGCGCTCGAGATGATCCGGTCATTTGTAAAAGAACCGGAGCGTCCCTTCCGTTTGCGATCCAGCTTGATCCTTAAGTTGCATCAAGCTGCTTTGAACGGCATCCATCCGTTGGCAGGGTCATGGCGCAACACTAACGTGATAATCCACGGCAGCAAGCACCAGCCGCCGGAAGCGCCGTTCGTGTCCGAAGAGATCGAGCACCTTTGCGACTACGTGAACGACAACTGGTCGATGACAGCGGTGCATCTTGCTGCTTATGTTTTGTGGCGCCTCAACTGGATCCACCCCTTTGCCGACGGCAACGGCCGCACCGCCCGGGCGGTGTCGTACGTTGTGATGAGCATAAAACTAGACAGCTTGCTGCCCGGCGCACCGACAATTCCCGAACAAATCGCTGGAAACAAGAAGCCCTATACGACGCTCTTGAAGCGGCCGACCAACGCCTGACTAACGGCGCAACGGACGTCAGCGCATTGGAAGACATGCTGAATGGGATGCTGGCGAAGCAACTTGTCAGTGCAGCCAAGCAAGCGAAGGGCGAGGCGCAAAACCCTTCAAGCCGGAGCTACCACTGACCAGCGAAAGCCCGTACGATAGGTAGAGTGAAGCGAAACCCATCGAGGCCTTGCTCGATCACGAAACATGATGGGTTTCGCAAGTGCTCTACCCATCCTACGCACTACGCACTGTGGTCACCCATCTGCTGTGCGGTGAAACGATCGTCGGAACGGCGCAGCCGTCGGCATAGCTCGCGATTGATGTTCTGCAGGATGATCACATAGGCATGGATATCGACCTTGTAACAGGCGTAGAGCTTTTGGGCGGTCAACTCGTACAGCACCGTCGGACTCTCCGCGACCACGGCGGCCGAGCGATTTTGCATTTCAATCAGCGTCATTTCACCGAAGAAATCGCCGGGCTCCAGAACGGAAATCGGGATGACGTCCCCCGAATTCGCCCGCTTGCTCACCGCCAGCCGACCGGATTTGACGATGAACAGCGAGCGTCCGGGCTCGCCCTCCGTCACGACGGTTGCTCCGGCATCGAAGCTGCGTTCGACCAGCATCGACATCAGGAGGTCGAGGCTTTGATCCGGGATACCGCCGAAGAACGGCGTGGCGAGCAGGAACGCCTTCAGATCGGGGGCGCTGACAGCCATTGATCGAGGATAATCTTCACCGCCATCCGCGGCAAGCAGACTGGACATCGGCGCTGACGATGCTCAACGCGTGTGAAAGGCGGCGTAGCCCGGATGGAGCGCAAGCGTAATCCGGGGTCAGCAACCACGGATGCGGTTGTCCCGGATTTCGCTTTGCTCCATCCGGGCTACGAACCCCAACGTGGCCATGTCACCGCCGCGCAACACTCTCTCCGCGCAGCGTCCGCTTTCGCCAGAGGTCAACCATGACCTTGATGGCTGCTGCAAGCACGAGCGCGCACAGCGCTACCTTCGAGATTGTCTCCATCGTCCCCTCGATCAGCAGGCAATGGGCCACGCTGCCTGCGACGATGACGATCGCGAGGGGAATATGGATGATGCGCCAGGTGCGCAGCCGCAATCCCAATCGCCGGCGTAGTAGCGCCAGAAGAGCAACGGTGAAGATGGCCCACATGGCGGTCACGCCGAAGGGAGAGAACGGCGTCGGCGATGTATAGGTCAGGGCGTCGATCATGTCGGGCGGGCTGGTGATCCAGAGGCCGGCGACATGGATCACCACCGCCAGAGCAAGCGCGCCGCCGATCCAGTGATGGGCGCGCCGGCCGCGATAGGCCGACAGGCCCGGCAAATATCCGCCGATCAGCAGAGGCTGAACGAGCACGAGACCGAGCGCGATGATCCCGGCGAAGCCGGCGAGGATGTAGACCGGCCTGCGCCATGCGAGCTGCTCGCTTCCCGCAGCGAGCGCGATCGGCACGCCAATGGCCAAGGTAAGGGCGACCCAGATCAGGCTCGCCCGGGCCGATCTCCGCCCCTTCATCTCCAATGCGATCAGGCCGGCTGCAGGACGAAGTGCGCCTCGAGGCTGGTTTCCTTTGCGCTCCGCATCACCGGCCGCAGGAACACGGTTTTGAATTCACCGCTGTCATAGGCGAGGTGGCCATGCGGCTGGCCGAAGATGGGAATGATCTGCGGCATCTCGAGCCGGAACGCGCCATCCTTGTCGGTCAGCGTGGCGCCGTGACTCTGCGGCTCGTGCTCCTGCCCTTCGGTCGTGTGCGCCCAGATCTGGATGCGCTGCCCGGCAAGCGGAGCCCCGTCGCCGGCGCGGCGTACGGTGCCGCTCATCCAGAAGCCGCCCTTGCCGATCCGCTCCACGATTGCCGCGCCCTTGCGGTAGTTGTTCGCCCCGCCCGACATCGAATCGGTCGGCGCGAGGCCTTCCGCGCGGGCAGGCAACAGCAGCCCGGAAAAGCCGGTTGCCAAGACGCCGGTTGCCAGGACGGAGCCGCCGGCGGCGAGGAGGTTGCGGCGATTGAGTACGACGATGGTCATGTCGGTTCCTCCTGGCGCGTGCAGTGGCTCCATCGAGAGTACAACAACAGGAGAGAGCCGCCCAGTTAAGACGAACGGCGCACCAGGTCGCAATAACGGTGTTGTGAACGGAAGTGCAGGCCGCTCGAACAGTTTCGTAGGATGGTCAAGCGGAGGCGAAACCCATCGAGGCCTTGCTCGATGACAAGCATGATGGGTTTCGCAAGTGCTCTACCCATCCTACGCGCCGACACTACATGTGATGTTGCAGATGCGCAGATCCTCCACCGCGGTACACCTCCCATGATCCCCTTCTCCGTGCTCGACCTCGCGCCCATCCGACAGGGCGGCGATGCGTCGCAGGCATTTCGCAATTCGCTCGATCTCGCCCAGCATGCCGAGGGCTGGGGCTACAAGCGGTTCTGGCTGGCCGAGCATCACAACATGACGGGCATCGCCAGCGCGGCAACGTCTGTCGTGATCGGGCATATCGCGGGCGGGACCAGGACGATCCGCGTCGGATCCGGCGGGATCATGCTGCCGAACCATTCGCCGCTCATCATTGCCGAGCAGTTCGGCACGCTGGCCTCGCTCTATCCCGGGCGGATCGATCTCGGGCTCGGGCGTGCGCCGGGCACCGACCAGCTCACGGCGCGGGCGCTGCGGCGTGATCTCGCCACCAGTTCGGAGAATTTTCCGCAGGACGTGCTGGAGTTGCAGGCGCTGCTCGGCGATGTGCAGCCGAACCAGACCATCCGCGCGGTGCCCGGCATGGGAACGAAGGTGCCGCTGTGGATCCTGGGATCGAGCACCTTTGGTGCGCAGCTTGCCGCGATGCTGGGCCTGCCGTTTGCGTTCGCCTCGCATTTCGCGCCGCAAATGATGATGCCGGCGCTGCGGGAGTATCGCGCGCGCTTCGAACCATCGGCGCAGCTCGACAAGCCCTACGCGATGGTCGGCGTCAATGTGTTCGCCGCCGACGGCGACGCGGACGCGCAGCGCATGTTCTCATCGCTGCAGCAGCAGTTCATCAATCTGCGCCGTGGCACGCCCGGCCCGCTGCCGCCGCCGGTCGACGACATGGACGCGCTGTGGTCGCCGGCGGAAAAGGCCATGGTCGGCCAGTCGCTGTCCTGCTCCGCGGTCGGCTCGCCTGACGTGGTCGAACAGAAGCTGAAGGCGCTGATCGCCGAGACCGGTGCGGACGAATTGATGACGACGGGGCAGATCTACGACCACGCCGCGCGGCTGCGCTCGTTCGAGATCGCGGCCGAGGTGCGGGACCGGCTGGTGGGGTGAGCGGGCCCGATTGTTGCGGCGATAATGGTGCGCTCCCTCCCCCGCTTGCGGGGGAGGGCTAGGGAGAGGGTGCCTCCGCAGCGGGACAATCCCCAAGAGGAAAGAGCCCTCACCTCTCCCTCTCCCGCAAGCGGGAGAGGGAGAGGACTGCGTCCGTGGCAAGCCTCGAGTGCCCTAATCCGCAAACCCGAACAGCTTTGCCGGATTGTGCACCAAAATCTTCTCCAGCGTCGCCTCATCAGGCGCGTAGCGGTACATCAGCTCGAGCAGATCGGCGTCGTTGGGCGGCTGCTTGACGGAGACCGGGTGCGGCCAGTCGCTGGCCCAGACGCAGCGGTCGACGGCCGCCTCGATATAGGCGCGCGCGATCGGGATCACGTCGTCGTAGGGCGGGCCGGCCTTCGAGGTTTTCTCACCGAGCGACAGCATCACCCAGAAATTGCCCTTGGCGAGCAGCTCGAGCATCTTGCGCAGGTTCGGATCGTTCTTGCCGGCTTCCGGATCGGGACGCGCCATGTGGTCGATCAGCACGGGCACGTCGAGATTCTCGTATTTGGCGACGCTGGAGACGATGCCGTCCTTCTCCGGCTGGATCTTGACGTACCAGCCGAGCTCGCGGATCCGCGCGATGGCGCGGGCGAAATCGGCATCCGACAGCACGGCGCCGAGCTCCTGGCGGAAGCTGAAGCGCGCGCCGCGGACACCTGCATCATGCAGCCTGGCGAGATAAACGTCGTTCGCCTCCGCGAACACCAGCGCGTTGGCGCAGCCGCGATAGTTCGGGCCCATCGCGGCGAGACCGTCGAGCACGACGGCATGGTCGGCGCCATACGTGGT
The DNA here is from genome assembly GCF_029846715.1 of Bradyrhizobium nivariense. GTDB lineage: Bacteria > Pseudomonadota > Alphaproteobacteria > Rhizobiales > Xanthobacteraceae > Bradyrhizobium. The sequence goes on along the minus strand of NZ_JARVWW010000005.1, from coordinate 125,438 downwards.
CGTCTGCACGATGATGCCGCGCTCGATGCCGAGTGTCTTGTGGACGCGCAGCGCCGCTTCCCAGGTCGCGGTCGGCATCCGATAGGCCGCACCCGGACGCTCCGGATATTTGTCCACGGGGCCGAGCACGTGAAACTGGCTGTCGACGGTCTTGGGCGGCGGCGCCTTGACCGGACGGCGCGGGTTCGGGTCGAACGGCAGATAGGTCGGCATGCGGCAGGCTCCCTTAGTCGATCACGGCAGTGAAGTCGCACTGCACCAGCGCGCCGCCGTCCATATTGTCCATCGGCAGAGCGTGGCGCGCCGGACGCGAATGCTCGTCCGGAAACATTTTCAGCCACTCGACATTGACCGGGCCGCGCTGCGTACGGTCCTTCAGCCACACCGTCATCTTGATGATGTCGTCCGTCGCGCCGCCCGCGGCCTCCACCGTCGCCTTCATATGCGCGAACATGTTGGCGCATTGCGCCTCCAGGCTCTCAGGCATCACGCCAGTCGCGCCATCGCGGCCGAGAATGACGCCCGACATCACGAGATTGCCGATGCGGCAGGCGTTCGGAATCGGATTGGCATGCTTGAAGCCGCCGATATGGATGCTCTTGCGTCGCGTTTGACCGGTCATGGTGCGCTCCCTCTTTATTGCTTGTTCAGACGAACTGGCACGACACCGAGCCGAACGCGCCGTAGTCGGCGTGGAAGGTGTCGCCGCGGCGGATGTCCACCGGCCGCGTAAACGATCCCGCCAGCACGACCTCGCCGGCGGCGAGATGTTCGTCATGCGGCGCGAGGCGGTTGGCGAGCCAGGCGATACCATTGGCGGGATGATTGAGCACGCCGGCGGCAAGCCCGGTTTCCTCGACCTCGCCGTTGCGGAACAACAGCGCGCCGATCCAGCGCATGTCGGCATCCATCGGGCGGAAGGGGCGGCCGCCGAGCACCAGCGCGGCGTTGGCCGCGTTGTCCGAGATCGTGTCCATGACCTTTCGCGGCTTGCCGGTCTCGGGATCGACGCGGTGCATGCGCGTCTCCAGAATTTCCAGCGCCGGGGTCACGTAGTCAGTGGCGTTGAGCACGTCGAAGATGGTGCAATCGGGCCCGCGCAGCGGCGCCTTCAGCACGAAGGCGAGCTCGACCTCGATCCGCGGCGCGTGAAAACGGTCGAACGGAATCGGCGTGGCGTCGGCATAGAACATATCGGCGAACAACACGCCGTAGTCGGGCTCGGAAATGCCGACCGCGTTCTGCATCGCCTTCGAGGTCAGGCCGATCTTGTGGCCCTTGATGACCCGGCCGCGACTGATCTGAAGTTTGGTCCAGGCGCGCTGAACGGCATAGGCATCCTCGATGCTGAAATCGGGATAGTCCTTCGAGAACATCGTGATCAGGGTCTTGGTGCGCTCAGCCTCGTCGAGGCGCGCGGCAAGGCGTTCGATCGTGGTCGCATCCAGCATGAGTTAACTCTCCGCGGCGACGGTGTTGCGCAGCACGCCCATGCGGCTGGATTCGACCTCGACGACATCGCCCACTTTCAGCCAGCGCGGCGGGTCGAAGCGGGCACCCGCCCCGGTCGGCGTGCCCGTCACGATCATGTCGCCGGGCTTGAGGGTTGCGAAGGTGGAGAGATAGGAGATCAGAAAATCGAACGGGAACATCAGCCGCTCGGTCGTGTCCTGCTGCCGCACCTCGCCGTTGACGCGCGTGATGATGTCATGGGGCCCACGCGGATCGAGCTCGTCCGCGGTGACGATCCACGGACCGATGCTGCCGGAGCGGTCGAAGTTCTTGCCCTGCGTGACGTTGAACTTGCCGTGGCGCAGCCAGTCGCGGATCGTGCCCTCGTTGCACAGCGTCATGCCGAAGATGTGCGCCCACGCCTTGTCGCGCGGAATGTGGCGGCCGCCCTGGCCGATCACGATGACGAGCTCGCCCTCGTAGTCGAGCTGGTCCGAAACTCTGGGCTTCTCCAGCGGCTGACCGGAGCCTGTCATCGAGGACATGCTGCGCACGAACAGGCTGGGATATTTGGGCAGCTCCGAGCTGTCCTTGTATTCGGCATTGCGCTCGGCGTAATTGACGCCGATGCACCAGAGCTTTTCCGGCGCCAGCACCGGCGGAAGCAGCACGAGATCGTCGAGTGCGTGGTCCGGCTTTTGCCCGGCAATGGCTTCCTGCGCGTCGGCCAGGGCATTGGCCGCGATCAGCGACTTCACGTCGGAGAAGTCGCGGCCGATCCGCGTGGTCAGATCGACGACACCGCCTTCGATGGCGGCACCATAGTGCGCCTCTCCGTCCAAGAGATAGCTCACGAGTCGCATTGTCGTTCTCCAATGGTCTTGAGGTGCGCCCGGGTCAGCGCGCTCAGTCGGTCGATTTGGGAGTCTGGAACACGCCGCGCAGCGTCACGATCTCGCCGAGCCGGGCGTAACGCGGCCCGCCGATGCGCGCGATCGGGTCGAGCGCCGCGGTTTCGACCTTGCCGTCGTTCACGAGGCTGTCGCGGATGTGGAACATCACGACCTCGCCGACGATCAGCCGGCTGCGGGCGTCGCCGAATTCGAGGCACTGCCGGAAGCGGCATTCCATCGCGACGGGTGCAATGCTAAGCCGCGGCACCTTGATGCGCTCGCAGCCAAGCGTCTCGAGCCCAAGCTCGGCGACCTCGCTGATCTCAGGCGGATGCTCGACGGAGCTGTCGTGCACGGCCTGCATCAGCGGGGTATCGGCGATGTGGATGACGTATTCCTCGGTGTCGAGGATGTTGTGCGCGGTGTCCTTGTAGTCGGCGCCCTTGCGGCCAACGCTGATGGCCAACATCGGCGGCTTCTGCGAGACGAAGGTGAAGGCGCTGAACGGCGCGAGGTTGAGCACACCCGTGCGCGACAGGCTCGTCACCCAGGCAATGGGGCGCGGCACCACGATGCCGGTCATCAGCCGGTAGATGCGCTCGGCGCCGAGCTCGGTGGGGTCGATCCGCATCGATCAATCCGCCTTGATGTTGGCCTTGCGCACGATCGGAATCCATTTGGCGTCCTCGCGCTCGAGATAGGCCCTGAACTCGTCCGGCGTCATCGCGACGGCTTCTCCGCCGAGCTTCTCGAACTTGTCGACCACGGCGGGGTCTTTCAGGATCGCGGTCAGCGCCTCGTGCAGCTTGTCGATAACAGGCGCCGGCGTGCCTGCCGGCGCGAACAGGCCGGTGAAGGTCTGGCCGTCAAAGTCCTTGTAGCCGAGTTCGGCGAAGGTCGGCACGTCAGGCAGCGACTTCAGGCGGTGCGGACTGGTGACGGCCAGCGCCCGGAACAGGCCGGCCTTGATGTGCTGCAGGCTGACCGTGAGCTGGTCGAATGCGAACTGCACCTGCCCGCCGAGCAGGTCGTTGACCGCGGGCGCATTGCCGCGATAGTGCGCCGTGACCCATTGCAGGTCGAGGCTGGACTGCATCAGCTCGCTGAGCAAATGGTTGGTGGTGCCGGGACCGGGCGAGGCCATGGTCAGCTTGCCCGGCTCGCGCTTGGCGAGGTCGATGAATTCCTTGAAATTCGTCGCCTGCACGGACGGATGCACCTCGAGCACCAGCGGCGTCATCGAGATCGTCGTGATCGGGAGGAAGTCCTTCTTCCAGCTGTAGGCGTCGCGCTTGTTGATCTCGGTCGCGAACAGCACCGGGCCGTTGGCGCCGACGAACAGCGTGTAGCCGTCGGGCGCAGATTTCGCGAAGGCCTCGCCCGCGATCATGCCGCCCGCACCCGCCTTGTTTTCGATGATGAAGGGCTGGCCGAGCTTTTCCTGGAGCTTGTCGGCGATGATGCGCGCCGCGCTGTCGACATTGCCGCCGGCCGGATAGGGCACGATCAGCTTGACGTTGCGCGCCGGCCATTGCTGGCCCGACGCCGGTCCCGCCAACATCGCCGCTGCGGCAGCTATGGCAATCCAGATTAATCTCATGTTAACCTCCCGGCGGCGCTTCCAATTCCAAGTCTTCGAATTCCAAGTCTTCGAATTCGACGTCGAATGCCCAGACTTTGCTTATGGCATCCCGATCGGAGCGCAATCTCCAGATGCGCGCTTTACCTGTCGAGTGAATTGTGGCGTTCTTGTCCATATTATGGACAAGTCAAGTTCCGCTAAATCCGCCCGCCGCATGACGGAACCGCGACAGGGCGCGCAGGCGATCCGGCGCGCGCTCGCGGTGCTGCGCATTCTTGCCGCGGGCCGCGAAGACGGCGTGCCGCTGGCCGAGGTGGTGCGGGCGACCGGCCTCACCCGTCCGACCGTGCATCGCATCGTCCACGTGCTGATCGAGGAAGGCATCGTCGAACGGCACGACCGAACCGGCCGCTACGCGATCGGCAATCAGGTGCCGGAGCTCGCGCTCGCACGGGCCCGGCCGTCGCGGCTGCTGATCGCCGCCAATCCGTCGCTGCAACGTGCGTCGACCGAGATCGGCGACACGCTGTTCCTGACGGTGCGGACCGGCAACGACACGCTGTGCGTCGATCGCAGGATCGGGGTCTATCCGATCCAGGTGCTGTCGATCGAGGTCGGCGCGCGCCGGCCGCTCGGCGTCTCCAGCGCAGGCGTCGCCATCCTCGCCGCGATGCCGGCGCAGGACGCGCGAAAAATCGTCGCGGCCAACGAGACGAGACTGGAGGCCTACCGGACCGACGTCGCGACGCTGCTGGGCCAGGTCACCGCGGCGAGACGGCGGGGATACAACATGCGGGAGATCGGCCTGGTGCAGGGCACGAAATCGATTTCGACCTGGATCAAGACGCCGGACGGCCGCCCCGCTGCTGCGATCACCGTCTCCGCCGTTCGGACGAGGCTCGGCCCGCGCCGCGAGCAGGAGGTCGCGGAGATATTGCTGCGGGAGGCGCGCCTCATCGAGCAGGCGATCCGGGGCTAGACGACGCTGTCAATGGGCTGACGTCGCGCGCCGTTTTGTGGCACAAGAGCCGCCTCCGCCGACCGACCAACGAGGCCACGCATGCCCGCGCCAAAACCGCCCGCCTTCGAGACCCTGAGCCTGCATGCGGGCCAGCATCCGGACCCCGCGACCGGCGCCCGCGCGGTGCCGATCTATCAGACCACGTCCTACGTGTTCCAGGATTCCGACCACGCCGCCGCGCTGTTCAATCTGGAGCGCGCCGGCCACATCTATACGCGCATCTCCAATCCGACCACCGGCGTGCTGGAGGAACGGCTCGCGGCGCTGGAGGGCGGCGTCGGCGCGATCTGCACCGCGAGCGGCATGGCGGCGCTGCATCTGGCCATCGCGACGCTCCTGAACGCCGGCGACCATATCGTGGCGTCGAGCTCGCTCTATGGCGGCACCATCAACCTGCTGGCGCACACGCTGCCGCGCTTCGGCATCACCACGACATTTGTGAAGCCACGCGACCTCGAGGCGTTCCGCGCGGCGATCAAGCCGAACACGAAGCTGGTGATCGGCGAGACCATCGGCAATCCCGGGCTCGAGGTGCTGGACATTCCGAAGGTCGCTGCGATCGCGCATGACGCGAAGATCCCGCTGCTGATCGACAACACCTTTGCCACGCCCTATCTCAGCCGTCCGATCGAGCTCGGCGCCGACCTCGTCATGCATTCGGCGACCAAATGGATCGGCGGCCACGGCATCGCGATCGGCGGCGCCATCATCGACGGCGGCCGGTTTGATTGGCGTTCATCCGGAAAATTCGGCGTGCTGACCGAGCCCTATGGCGGCTATCACGGCATCGTCTTCGACGAGCAGTTCGGCACGGCAGCCTTCATCATGCGCGCGCGCACCGAAGGCCTGCGCGATTTCGGCGCCTGCCTGTCGCCGACCAACGCGTTCCAGCTGTTGCAGGGCGTCGAGACGCTCGGCGTGCGCATGGACCGCCACATCCAGAACACGCATCTCGTGCTGGAAGCGCTGAAAGCCAACAAGGCCGTGGATTGGGTGCTGCATCCCTCGCTGGAGGACCACGCGGACTACCAGCTTGCAAAGACACTGCTGCCGCGCGGCGCCGGCTCGATCGTCTCCTTCGGCATCAAGGGCGGGCGGCCCGCGGGCCGCAAGTTCATCAAGCAGCTGCGCATGATCAGCCATCTCGCCAATGTCGGCGACGCCAAGACGCTGGTGATCCACCCCGCCTCGACCACGCACCAGCAGATGGACGCCGCGCAGCTCAAGGCCTCCGGCATCGGCGAAGAGCTGGTGCGGCTGTCGGTCGGCATCGAGACCGCAAGCGACATCATCGACGATCTCACCCAAGCGCTGCGCATCTCGCAAAAGGTCTGACACCATGAAGCTCTCCGTCAACGGCGCCGAAATGTTTGTCGCAACCGGCGGCCGCGACTTCGACAAATCCCTGCCCGCGGTCGTCTTCCTCCATGGCGCCGGCTTCGATCATTCGACCTGGGCGCTGCACACGCGCTGGTTCGCCCATCACGGATTTGGCGTGCTGGCGCCTGATATGCCCGGTCACGGCCGCTCGGCCGGACCTTCGCTTGGCAGCATCGCCGAGATGGCCGACTGGACGGCGGCCCTGCTCGATGCAGCCGGAGCTGCGAAGGCGCATCTGATCGGCCATTCCATGGGATCGCTGATCTCGCTGGAAACGGCGGCACGGCATCCCGAAAAAGTCTCCGCACTGAGCCTGATCGGCACGGCCGCGACCATGACCGTCGGCCCGGATCTGCTGAAGGCGGCCGAGGCCAACGACCAGGACGCCGTCGACATGGTCTCGATTTGGGGCCTCGGCTTCAACGCCGAGCTCGGCGGCAGCCTCGCACCGGGCCTGTGGATGCATGGCGGCGCCCAGGCCGTTCTCAAGACTTGCGAGCCGGGCGTGCTGTTCAGGGATTTGTCCGCGTGCAATGCTTACGCGAATGCGCTTCAAGCAGCCGCGAGCGTGACGGTGCCCACGACGCTCATCCTCGGCGAGCGGGATATGATGACGCCGGTGAAGGCCGGCAAGGCGCTCGCAGCGGCGATCTCGCATGCGAAGACCGTCGTGGTGCCGGGCGCCGGCCACATGATCATGGCCGAGCGCCCCGATGAACTGCTGGCTGCGCTAGGGAACTGACAGGATCAATCGTCCATCTTGCGCGTTGCGGTCAGACATCCCTGTGAAATCCAGAGGGAACCGGACCTATGCCAAGACAAGAAGTCATTCGCAAAGCCAGACAAGACAAGCGTGCCGGCAAATCGGCAAGCACGCAGGCCGGCGAATTCGTCAAGGACGAGATCGACAAGATTCGCAAGGGCAAGCATGGTGCACGCTCACCGCGGCAGGCTATCGCCATCGGTCTGTCCGAGGCGCGCCGTGCCGGCGTCGATCTGCCGCCGCCGCGAAAAGGGCGCGTCAAGAAGGCGACGCGCCGCAGCGCCAAATATGCCCATGAGGTCGGTCAGGGCAAGCGCACCCCGAAGCGCCGGCCGCGCGTGTCGCGGGCCGTCGAAGAGGTCTTGAAGAAAGAGCCGCGCTCGACCGCGTCGCGTAGTGCACTGTCGAAACAGGCCAAGCGTGCCGCGAGCCGGCGAACCGCCGCGTCGCGTTCGGCCACCGCGCGCAAGGCGAGCCGCACCAAGGGCGCCAAGGTCCGCTCCGCCGCCGCAAAGAAGGCGGCACGCACCAGGGCGCGCCGCCGGAGTTGAGTCTCGTTCCGCTCAGGAACCCGGCGTCCACGTCCAGACGATGTTGGAGACGTCCACCGGTTTCGGGATCAGGCCGAGCTTTGCAAAACGGTCGGCGACTGCCTGCTGGCTCTTGACCACCTCGGCGTCCAGCGGCACCACGCGGTAGCTGGAGCGGTTGACGAAGCGGCGGACAGCCTCGATGTCGACACCAGTCGCTTCGGACTGCGCCTTCGCCACCTCCTCGTGATGCGCCTCCGCCCACACGCCTTCGGCGGCGAAGGACGTGTTGAGCTTTGCCACCAGCGCCGGATACTTTTCGACGAAATCGGTGTTGGCAATGTAGTAGGCGTTCGGCTTGTGCACGTCCTTGTCGAAGACGAGAACCCGAGCATTCTCCTTCAATTCGGCGAGCGCCAGATAAGGATCCCAGATCGACCAGGCGTCGACCGAGCCTTTGGCGAAGGCCGCCGTGGCATCGGCCGGGGCGAGCGGCGCCGGCGTGATATCAGCCCACGACAGACCGGCCTTCTCCAGTGCAGCGACCAGGAGATTGTGCGCGCTCGATCCCTTGCCGAAGGCGACGCGCTTGCCCTTGAGGTCCGCGAGCGATTTGATCGGCGAATCCTTCGGAACGATGATCGCCTGATTGTTGCCTTCCGACTTCACCGCCGCGACGTAACGTATCCTTGCGCCGCCGGCCTGGGCGAAGATCGGCGGGGTGTCGCCGACGAAGCCGAAATCGACGCTGCCGACATTGATGGCTTCCAGCAACGGCGGACCGAACTGGAAGTCGATCCACCTGACCTCGATGCCAAGCGGCTTGAAGGCGCTTTCGAGCGTCTGCCGCTGGCGCACCGCCGGGAAGAAGCCGCCCTTCTGCGTACCGATGCGGATTTCCGCCGGCTTGTCCTCGGCGCGCGCCGGTGCGGCCAAGGCGGCCGCGAGCAGAAGCGTCGTCGCGAGAATGTGTCGTCGATTGATCATCACGTGGCCCTTTCGATGGGATCAGTTGGCGAAGAGTGGAGAATTTGCGCGCCGGCTCCGCTCGGAGAACACCGCGCGGGCGGCTCTCTCGGCCTCGCGCGCGGACCGGAACTGCCGGCCTTCGAGGCTGTCAAACAGCCGCTCGGAGGAGAAGAAGCGAAAGCCGCCCGCGTCTCGCGTAACGATGCCGGCGGCGCGGTCGTGGATTTCGATGATGTAGGCGTTCGATTGAGTTTGGGACATGACTGCTCGTTCGCCGGGGTCTCGGCGTTCCTGTCTTGGGATTTGCTGGGTGAGGTTGCTGTGAGGTGGCGGTCAGCAGCAACAACAGGCGCCGGTTGCCGCCGAGAAACAGCGCCGCGTCATGCACGCATGCATGTCGTCAAGATTACGCTGGTGATCGGTTTTCATATCGCGGCTTCGGCTCGGAGAGCAGTTTCGATCCTGGAAATATCGAGCGTTTGGGCCGATCGGTCAATGAAATGGCTATCCATAATTGCCACGAGCGCGCATCAGCACTGCTTCCGGCACGAGCGCAGGCAAACGAATTCATCTCGCGATGAGTTCAACGCAGGCGCGCGACCGGCGTGGTACCGTCCGATCAAACATGGAACAAGTAAAGGAGACGGGCATGGTCAATGATCTCAAGGGACGCACGGCGCTCGTCACCGGCGGCTCGCGCGGGATTGGGGCCGCGATCTGCCGCGCGCTGGCCGAGGCCGGCGCGGCCGTGGCGATTAACTGCCGCGAGCGGATCGGGCAGGCCGAGCAACTGGCGGAGGACATCGGCGAGCGCGGCGGCCGCGCCATCGCCGTTGCTGCGGACGTATCGCAGCGCGAGGCCGTGACCGCGATGGTCGAGCGCGTCGCGGCCGGGCTCGGGCCCATCGACATCCTCGTCAACAATGCCGGCATCGCCATCACACGCGGCATCGACGATCTCACCGAAGACGATTTCGACCGCACCATCCTGGTCAACCTGAAATCCGTCTTCCTGTGCACGCAGGCGGTGCTGCCGGCCATGCGCACGCGGAAATGGGGCCGCATCGTCAACATCTCCTCCGGTGCCGCGCGCGGCGCCGGCTCGATCGGGCCGCACTACAACGCGTCCAAGGCCGGCCTGGAGGGCCTCACGCGCGGTTATGCGGCGCGGCTGGTCAAGGAGGGCATCACCGTCAACGCGGTGGCGCCGTCGCTGATCGAGACCGACATGATGAGTGGGCAGCCACAGCTCGTCAGCCGCATCCCGCTCGGCCGCTTCGGCACGGCGGAAGAAGTCGCGAAGGCGGTGATGCTGCTGGTCGACAACGCCTACATGACCGGACAGACGATCGCGCTGAGCGGCGGGATGGCGTTTAACTAGCCGCAGCACTCGCAGCGAGCTCCCGCTTCGCCCTCTCCTCCAGGGCGGGGCTATCGCATATGAAGAAAAGCGTGGCGGGAAGCTCGCCTGCGGCCATCCTTCGAGACGCCCGCCTCACGGCGGGCCCTCAGGATGAGGTCGCGTTTCGCGGCGAGACACCAGATCCTCATGGTGAGGAGCCCGCCAAAGCGGGCGTCTCGAACCATGCAGGCCGAACTCGTCCCGCGACCTCAGAGCCCCTCACTCCGCCCTCTCCCCGCAAGAGCGGGGCGAGCGAGACGAGAGAACACTACCACATCGTCGCGGCCGCCCGCTCCGGCCAGGCGCGATCATATTCGTCGCCGCCGACCTTGTTCTCGCTCATCTCGGCGAGGATCTGGCCGGGCGTCGGCAGCGTCTTCGGATCGACCCGCTTGTCGGGATTCCAGAGATCGGAGCGGACGATGGCGCGGGCGCACTGGAAGTAGATTTCGTCGACCGTCATCACCATGACGCTGCGCGGCGCCTTGCCGTCGACCTTGAACGAGGCGAGCAGTTCGGGATCGATGGAGAGATGGGCCCGGCCATTGGCCCGGACCGCATTGCCGGAGCCGGGGATCAGGAACATCAGCGACACCCGCGGGTCGCGCACGATGTTGCGCAAGGAATCGACCCGGTTGTTGCCGCGGCGATCCGGCAGCATCAGCGTCTTCGGGTCATGAATGCGGACGAAGCCGGAGAGATCGCCGCGCGGCGAGCAGTCGATGCCCTCGGGTCCGATGGTGGCGAGCGCGGCGAACGGGGCCTTTTCAATGAAGACCCGATAGAGCGGAGTGACATGGTCGGCGACTTTCACGGTCGAGGCGTCGTTGGTGACGCCGTAGATGGCCTCTAACTGCTCGACCGTTTCGATCACCGACATTCTTCCACTCTCCTTGTTGCGCTGGCCGCTACTCGTGCCAGCCCTCATTCCTGATCAAGCGTACCAGGTGGCGGCCATGGTATTCGGCGCTACCGGCATTGACGATCGTGATGTCGGCCTGCGCGGCCTGGTCATCCACGCTGCGTGCGAGTCGGTCCGAGATATTGCCGTCACTGTGACGGGCGCGAGCGGCAAGCCGCTGCGCCAGCACATCCGGCGGCGCGGTGATCGCGACCACCACGACATTGGCGTAAGCTTCGCGCAGCGCGCCGATCACAGTGCGCGAAACATTGGCCACGACGGCGCGCCCGGCACGAATATCGTCGTTGAGGTCGAGCGGCAGCGCGTAGGAATGCCCATGCGCCTCCCAATGCACGGCGAAATCCCCATGCTCGCGCGCGCGCCGGAATTCGTCGGCGCCAAGCGCGACATTGTCTTCGTCGGCGGAGGATTCGCGCGTCACGACACGGCGCGGAAAGACGATGTCGTGATCCTCGATGCACGCTGCCCGCGCGAGCCGCAGCAGCGTGTCCTTGCCGGCGCCGCTGGGGCCGACCACGAGCACGAGCCGTCCGGGGCCGATCGCGCCCGTCGTCTTGTCCGCCACGGTGACGGTCTCGCTCATGCGACACGGCTCCCTTCGCGCCAGACGCTGCGGACCGCGGGGACGCTGCCCGCGACGTGCACGCGGATCAGATCGGCGCGCTTGCCGACGGCGATCTCGCCGCGATCGGACAGGCCGACCGCCTCGGCGGGCGCCTTCGTCACCGTGCGGATCGCCGCCGCAAGGCTGATGGCGGGCACGTGCTCCGGCAAATGCAATGCAGCCATCAGAAGGCTTGAGGGAATGTAGTCCGACGACAGGATGTCGAGCAGGCCTTCGCGGGCGAGATCGACCGCGGCGATGTTGCCGGAGTGCGAGCCGCCGCGCACGACGTTCGGCGCGCCCATCAGGATGTCGATGCCGGCCTGATGCAGGCCGCGCGCGGCCTCCAGCGTGGTCGGGAATTCCGCAACAGAAACGCCATCGCGCACGGCGTCCACGACGTTCTCCTCGGTGGTATCGTCATGGCTCGCCAGCGGGATCTTGTACTTATGTGCCAGCGCCACGATCTCGCGCATGTTGGTCGCGGCGTGGGCCTTCTGATATTCGAAGCGCTTCGCGAACAGCTCGTCGAGCTCGACGTCGGTCTTGCCGCCGCCCTTGCCGCGATAATAGTCGCGCAGCTTGCCTTCGTCGCGGAACTGGCGCTGGCCGGGGGTGTGGTCCATCAGCGACATCAGCCGCACGTCGGGACGGTCGATCAGCTCCTTGGCCTCCTCGACCACGCTCGGCATCGGGATTTCGCAACGCAGATGCAGGAAGTGATCGGCGCGCAGCAGGTCGGCGTCGCGCGCGGTCGTGATCGCGGCGGCGAGCGTGCCGGCGCGGCCGTCGACTTCCTCGGCGCCGTCCTCGCGCCAGACCCGAAGCGAGTCGAACACCGTGGTGATGCCTGAGGTGGCGAGCTGGCCGTCATAGGAGACGACGGCGGCAACCGGATTCCAGAACACTTTTGGCCGCGGCACGTAATGCGCTTCGAGATGGTCGGTGTGGAGCTCGATCAATCCCGGCATGATCAAATCGCCACCGGCATCCTCTGCCCCCGCAGGCGCCCTGCCCTCACCGATCTCGGCAATGCGTCCATCGGCGAGAGCAAGCCAGCCCTGCTCGATCACCCGTTCCGCCAGCACGATCCTGGCGTTGCCGATCACGATGTCCTTCGATTTGGCGTTCATGTCCATATCCTTCAGGCCGCGGCGGCGAAGCTGGTGACGTCGACGATGCGGTCGGCAATCAGATGACGGATTTCGTCGTCATGGACAATGGCGACCATGGCGACGCCCTGGCGCTTCTTTTCGGCGACCAGCTCGACCACGACGGCGCGGTTGGCGGCATCTAACGAGGCGGTGGGCTCGTCGAGCAGCAGGATCGGGAGATCCGAGATGAAGCCGCGCGCGATGTTGACGCGCTGCTGCTCGCCGCCGGAGAAGGTCGCGGGCGGAAGCTGCCAGAGCCGCTCGGGGATATTGAGCCGATGCAGCAGCGCGCCCGCGCGCTGTTGCGCCTCCGCGCGCGCCAGGCCGTTGACGATCAGCGGCTCGGCGACCACGTCGACGGTCGCGACGCGCGGCACCGCGCGCAGGAACTGGCTGACATAGCCGATGGTCGCCCGGCGGATGTTGAGGACCTGCCGCGGCTCGGCGGTGGCAAGATCGACCAACGCGCCGCGATGGCGGATGCCGATACGGCCGGCGTCGCAGCGGTAATTGCCGAAAATCATCTTCAGGATCGACGATTTTCCGGCGCCTGATGGCCCCGATAGCACGACGCATTCGCCCGGGTCGACGTGGAAGGTCACGCCGCTGACGACAGGCAATTCGACGCCGCCTTGCAGGTGCATCGTGAAGGTCTTGTTGGCGTCAGTGACGTCGATCATGGCGGTCATTGGAAAACTCTTCTTGGAAGGCTCATGGCGGCAGAATCGAGGAGACGAGGAGTTGGGTATAGGGCTCGCGGGGGTCGTCGAGCACCTGGTCGGTGAGGCCGGTCTCGATGACGCGTCCGCCCTTCATCACCATCACGCGGTGCGACAGCAGCCGCGCGACCGCGAGATCGTGGGTGACGATGATGACGGCGAGGTGCAGCTCGGCGACGAGGCTGCGCACGAGATCAAGCAGGCGGGCCTGCACGGAAACGTCGAGGCCGCCGGTCGGCTCGTCCATGAACACCAGCCGCGGCTCGGTGACGAGGTTGCGGGCGATCTGGAGGCGCTGGCGCATGCCGCCGGAATAGGTGCGCGGCGCATCGTCGATGCGTGCGATGTCGATCTCGACGCGGGTCAGCCAGTCCGACGCGGTATCGCGGATCCGGCCGTAATGATTCCACCCCACCGCCATCAGCCGTTCGCCGACATTGGCGCCGGCCGAGACCGCCATGCGCAGCCCCTGCGCGGGATCCTGGTGCACGAAACCCCAATCGGTGCGGAACAGGAAGCGCCGCTCGGCCTCGCCCAGTGTGGCAAGATCGCGGGTGACGCCGTCGCGCATCCGATAGGACACCTGGCCGCCGCTGGCCGCGAGCTGACCCGACAGCAGCTGCAGCAGCGTCGACTTGCCCGAGCCGGATTCGCCGACGATCGCCAGCACCTCGCCGGGATAGAGCGCAAAGGACACGTCGCGGCACGCGGCGATGCGGCCATAGGATTTGCTGAGAGACCCGGCAACCAGCAGCGGCTGGTCGTTTTCGAGCATGTCGAGATCAACCATGTGAGCCCGCCTTCTCCTTGTACGGCGCGGCGCTGAGGCTGCCGTGATGGCCGGCAGCCTGCCGTCCCTCGCAATAATCGGTGTCGGAGCAGACGAACATGCGACCGCCCTTGTCGTCGGTGACGATCTCGTCGAGATAGGAATTTTCCGCGGCGCACAGCGCGCACGGCGCGTTGAAGCGATACGGCTCGAACGGATGGTCCTCGAAGTCGAGCGACACAACTTGCGTATAGGGCGGGATCGCGTAGATGCGCTTCTCGCGGCCGGCGCCGAACAATTGCAGCGCGGGGCAATTGTCCATCTTGGGATTGTCGAATTTCGGCGTCGGCGACGGGTCCATCACGTAGCGCGCGTTGACCTTTACCGGATAGGCGTAAGCCGTCGCGATGTGGCCGAAGCGGGCGATGTCCTCGTAGAGCTTGACATGCATCAGGCCGTATTCGGCGAGCGCGTGCATGCGCCGCGTCTCGGTCTCGCGCGGCTCGAGAAAACGCAGCGGCTCCGGGATCGGCACCTGATAGACCAGCACCTGATTTTCGTGCAGCGACGTCTCCGGGATGCGGTGACGGGTCTGGATCACCGTTGCCTCTTCCGTCGCCGTCGTCGTGGCGACGCCGGCGGTCTTGGCAAAGAACTTTCGGATCGAGATCGCGTTGGTGGTGTCGTCGGAGCCCTGGTCGATCACCTTCAGCACGTCCTCGGGCCCGAGGATCGCGGCGGTGACCTGGACGCCGCCGGTGCCCCAGCCATAGGGCATCGGCATTTCACGGCTGGCGAACGGCACCTGATAGCCTGGGATCGCGATCGCCTTGAGGATCGCGCGGCGGATCATCCGCTTGGTCTGCTCGTCGAGATAGGCGAAATTGTAGGCGGGCGCGTTCATTCCGCGGCCTCCTTCATGGCGTCGGGCGCATTGGCATCAGTGAATTCCTTGCGCAGCTTGCGCAACAGGCCGAGCTCGGACTGGAAGTCGACATAATGCGGCAGCTTCAGATGCTCGACGAAGCCGGTCGCCTGGACGTTGTCCGAATGCGACATCACGAATTCTTCATCTTGCGCGGGAGCGAGTGCCTCTTCGCCGAGCTCTCGCGCGCGTAACGCGCGGTCGACCAGCGCCATCGACATGGTCTTGCGTTCGCTCTGGCCAAAGGCGAGGCCATAGCCACGGGTGAAGCACGGCGCTTCCGTCGCGGAGCCCTTGAACTGATTGACCATCTGGCACTCGGTGAGCTCGATCGAACCGAGCGGCACGGCGAAGCCGACGTCTTCCGCCGAAAATTCGACCTCGACCTCACCGAAGCGAATCTCGCCGGCGAAGGGATGGTTGCGGCCGTAGCCGCGCTGGGTGGAATAGCCCATCGCCAGCAGGAAGCCTTCGTCGCCACGCGCGAGGTTTTGCAGGCGCAGATCGCGGTCCGCCGGGAAATTCAGCGGCTCGCGGGTGAGATCGCCGACGCTGGCGCCCTCCTCGGCCTGCGGCGAGGACTCGATCAGCCCGTCGCGGCCGAGGATGTCGGTCACCCGCGGGGTTGGCGCAGTCGATGCTTCGGCCGTCGCGGGTGTTTCCGGCACAAAGCCCTCGGCGAGCGAGGGATCGAGCAGGCGGTGGGTATAGTCAAAGGTCGGGCCGAGGATCTGGCCGCCGGGAATGTCCTTGAAGGTCGAGGACACCCGCCGCCGCACCCGCATCGCGCCGGTCTCGACCGGCTCGCTGGCGCCGAAGCGCGGCAGCGTGGCGCGGAAGGCGCGGACCAGGAAGATCGCCTCGATCAGGTCGCCGCGCGCCTGCTTGATTGCGAGCGCCGCGAGCTCGCGGTCATAGAGCGAGCCCTCGCTCATGACGCGGTCCACGGCGAGGCCAAGCTGCTCGGAGATCTGGTCGAGAGAGATTTCCGGAACGCTTGGGTCGCCGCGCCGCGCATGTGCGAGCAGGCGATGGGCATTCTCGATGGCGCGTTCGCCGCCTTTGACTGCGACATACATGCAACTAGCTTCCCTTGTTCACGACGCGCGTGGTGCGCGGGATCGCAACCACGGCATCATCGGCGACCAGCACCACATCGATGCCGCGCGGAAACAGCGTTTCGTTGACGCGCAGGCGATCGAACAGGTCGAACGGCTTGATCGAGGCCTGGAGCGTCGCGACACCGTCGATGCCGGGGCCGCGCAGCTCGAAGCTGCGTCCTCCGTCCAGGCTCTCGACCTGAAGGATCAACGTGGTCGACCGATCCGGATATTCGCTGGTGCCGAGCGCGAAGCGCTCGAGCGAAGGCAGCGCCCCGCCGTCGCTGATCAGCGCGAAGCTCGCAATCGAGGAATCCTGCACCACCGGCGCGCCGGTGTGGAATTTCAGCCATTTCACGACATCGGAACTTTCCGACATGCGCGCATCGAGCCAGAGCGGCGTGTCGTGGTCGAACAGCGTCAGCGCGATCGCGGCCGTGCCGCGCATCATCGCATGAGGCGTTCCGGCCACCGGCACGATGCGCTGCACCGAACCCGGCCGCGCCATCGCGTCCATGACCGAACGAAAGGTCGATTGCGCCGACAGCACCTTGTCGGCGAACCCCGGCGGCAGTTCCGCAATCGTGGTCATGATCTCACCCCTCACCGCGCACCATGGTGTAGAAATCAACCTTCGTCGCCGCGGTCTCGGCCGCCGCCTGCCTGCGTTTGACCATAAGCTGCTCACGCAACGGCGCGATAACGTCCCGCTCCACCGCGCCGCCGAAATCGCTGGACTGCACCAGCGCGTCGCACAGCGCGATCAGCCGCGCCTTCTCACCGTCGCGACCGAGCGTGTAACCGAAACCGACCTCGCCGCTCGCAAGCCTGACCGCGGCGCGCGATACCGTCGCTTCGCCGAGGTTGAACGGCGCACCGTCGCCGCCGACCCGGCCGCGCAGCATGACGAGGCCGTTTTCCGGCGCGCGCAGATCCTGATGCGCCGGCAGGGCGAGAGCGCGGAGGCGAGCGGCGATCTCGCCCGCCTCCGCGTGCGCCAGCACGGCCATCGCGGCCTTGCGCTGGGCTTGCTGATTGTTGTGCTGGGTCACCAAAGTCACCGAACTTTTCTGCAGAACTTGCCGAATCCAAGTTGTCTATGATACTAGACAACTTGATACGGGAGCGCCATGACTGTTTCGTGACAAAGGCGTGATTTCTGGAGTAGCTTCCCGGCCACATGAGCATGCAGGACACAGCCTCCTCCGGCGTCGCGTTGTGGCGCCTCGTTGCCGACGGCATCGAGCGCGGCATCGCCGACGGCCGCTTTGCCGCCGGCGACAAGCTTCCGGGCGAGGTGGAGATCGCCGAAACCTATCGCGTCAACCGCCACACCGTGCGGCGTGCGCTGGCCGCACTTGCCGAGCGCGGCATCGTGCGGGCCGAACGCGGCAGCGGAACCTATGTCGAGGCGCAGAAGCTCGCCTACCCGCTGCGCTCGCGGACCCGTTTCTCCGAGATCGTCGGCGCGGAGGGTCGCGAACCGCATGGCCGGTTGATCGAGGCGTCCGATGATGTCGCGACCCGCGAACTCGCGCGGGAACTCGGTCTCAAGGCCGGCGCGCCACTGGTCCGGATCGAGACCATCCGCCTCGCCGACCGCACGCCGATCTGCGTCTCCACGACGTGGCTGTCAGCGGGATTGTTTCCCGATGCGGGCGCTGTATTCGCGGCGACACGCTCGATGACGAAACTGCTCGAGCGTTACGGCGTCCGCGACTATCGCCGCGGCGCGACCCGGATCACCGCCGGCATCGTCGATGCAACCGACGCCGCACGGCTCGATCTGGCGCTGGGACGTCCGATCCTGGTGGTCGACGCGACCGACCACGATCTCGACGGCAAGCCGCTGGTGACCAAGCATTCGCGCTTTGCCGCGGAGCGGGTGGAGTTTTTGGTGGAGTCGTAGCAACCATGAAATGGAGCCTACGGTATCTGCGATTATGCCACCGCCCTTCGCCCGATGATGGCGAAGCGGAGTTTGCCCGAGACGAAATCGATCGCGGCAACCGCGACCAGGATCATCAGGATCAGGAACGACACCTTCTGCCATTCCAGCACGCGGATCTGCTCGGCGAGCTGGAGCCCGATGCCGCCGGCGCCGACGATGCCGATGATGGTGGCCGAGCGCGTGTTCGATTCGATGAAATAGAGCACCTGGCCGGCGATCACGGGCAGGACCTGCGGCAGCAGACCGAAGCGAATCTCGTGCAGCGCACTGCCGCCGGAGGCGCGGATGCCCTCGACCTGCTTCTGGTCGGCGCCCTCGATCGCCTCCGAGAACAGTTTTCCGAAGGCGCCGAAATCGGACACGGCAATGGCGAGCACGCCGGCAAACGGGCCGAGCCCGACCACGTTGATCCACACCAGCGCCCAGATCAGCGTGTCGACGCCGCGGATCGAATCCAGGAAACGGCGGACCGGGAAGCGCAGGATGTTCGACGGCACGATGTTGCGCGCGGCCAGCAGGCTGACCGGCAGCGCGAACACCGCGGCCAACGTGGTGCCGAGCAGCGCGATCGACAGCGTCTCGCCCAGCGCCTTCAGATAGATCGGCAGCGACGAGCCGGGATCCGGCGGGATCATCATCAGGCTGATCCAGCCGAGCTGGCTGAGGCCCGCGAAGAGGCGCGATGGCGAGAAGTCGAGATCGACGAGGCCGTAGACCAGGATCGCGAACGCCGCGACGATCATCGCAGGCATCGCGAGCCGCGCCGAGGCCGGCCGGTCGAACACGTCAGGATAGCGCGCGCGAAGCGCTGCGGTGTCGATCTCCTGCGGCCCCGTCACGTCCGCGTCTCCTTGCCGAACAGCCGGCCACGCAGCCAGCCGGTGCTGATGTCGATGATGAAGACCGTGACGATGATGGTGAGCAGGATCGCACTGACGTCCGAATAGTAGAACTTACGGATGGCGACGACGAGCTCCTGGCCGATGCCGCCGGCGCCGACGAAGCCCATCACGGAGGCCTCGCGAACGTTGATCTCGAAACGCAGCAGTGCGTAGCTGGCGTAGCCTGCCGTGACCTGCGGCAGGATGGCGAAGCGCATGCAGGAGAGCCAGCTCGCGCCGGTCGAGCGGACGCCTTCGACCGGCTTCATGTCGGCATTCTCGACGATCTCCGAGAACTGCTTTCCGAGCGCGCCGGTGGAGTGAATCGCAATCGCCAGCACGCCTGCCATCGGTCCGAGCCCGAAGGCGATCACGAAGATCAGCGCGAACACGATGCCGGGCACCGTGCGGGCGAATTCGAGCAGGCGCCGCACCACGAAGCGCAGCCAGGGCGCGGGCGAGGTGTTTTCAGCCGCGAAGAAGTTCAGGCAGAACGCAAAAGTCGCGCCGATTAGCGTGCCGACATAGGAGATCAGCAGGGTCTCGCCCAGCATCTTCAGCCATTTGCGCCAGCCCCACAGCCACTCACCGGCATCGGTCCAGACCCGCTGGCCGTTGTCGAGCGCGAGGATGCGGTCGAAATAGCTGACGAAGTTGCCGAAATGGGTGAACAGCGTGCGCAAGTTCACTTCCGCGCCGACCGCGGCGAGAAGCAGTGCAGCGGCGAACACCACGGCCCCGAACAGGAGCCGCCATCGCCTGCGCGCGACCGCCTGGCGATAGGCGGCATTGAGTACAGCCAGCTGCTGCTCGGGGAGGATCGAAACCGCGACGGTCATCTGATCAGGGCGAATGTTCGCTCAAAAGAGAAAGAGCCGGGTCCATCGACCCGGCTCCAGTGCGTCGTCCCAAAAATCAGGACGCCTTCTTCTTACGCAGTGCATCGACGAACTTGATCAGCTCGATCGTGCCATCCCAATCCTTGGTGGTGGCGGGGTGAAAGCCCTTCTTCTGGCCGTCGGAGAGACGGTCGAAGGCCGCCTTGTCCTTGGCCGGCGCGTCGAAGAACGCCTTCGCGATCGCCGCCTTGGCGTCTTCCGGCAGGTCGGAATTATAGGCATAGGGGCCGTTGATGATCGGCGCGGACTTGTGGATGATGCGGAAGTCATCCTTCTTCATCGCCGAGCCGTCGGCGTTCTTCAGCATGTTCTTGGTCAGCATCTGCGCCAGCGTCGAATCGTCGTCGCTGGTCCACTGGTTGGCCGCAACGTCGACCGTGCCCTGCGCCAGCGCCAGTATCGCGTTCTCATGGCTGCCGGTGAAGACGACCTTGCCGAAATAGGTGTCGGCATCCGCGATGCCCATCTTGTCGAGCTCGAAGCGCGGCACGTTGTTGCCGGAGGTCGAGTTCGGGTCGACCAGGCCGAGGTTCTTGCCCTTGAGCTGATCGACGCTCTTGTAGGGGCTGCTCGCCTTGACGAAGAACACCGAGTAATAACCGGTCGAGCCGTCGGCGTTGATGTCGTTGGCGAAGGCATCGGTCTTGACGCCGGTCAGGCGGGCGCGAGCGAACGAGGCCGAGCCATAGCTGGCGATCTGGATGTTGCCGGCGCGCTGGCCTTCGATCACGGCCGCGTAGTCGTTGGCGATGCGCAGCGTGACCTTCACGCCCAATTCCTTGGAGAGATAGCTCACGAACGGCGCCCAGCGCTCGGTCACGCCGGAGGCATTCTCGGCCGGGACGACCGCGAAGGTCAGCTCGGGATATTTGGCTTTCCAGTCTTCGGCCGAGGCTGACGTCGTGAACGCGAGCGCGGCGGCGCCGGCGAGAATCAATCTGCGAGTGATCATGATACCCTCTTCATCGGTTGGGGTCGGTTGACGCAAAAACTGGTGACTAACGATGCGGTGCGGCTCAGGCGGCGGCCGCCGTTCCAAGCGCTGGAATGCCTTCAGGCGACGACACCGGCATGCCGCCCATGATTTCGGCGGCTTCGAGATCGTAGAGCTCACGCGCAACGTGGTCGGTCAACTCAGCCGGCGCGCCGTCGAACACCACGCGACCCTGCGCCATGCCGATCAGGCGGTCGCAATAGCTGCGCGCCAGATCGAGCGAATGCAAATTGCAGAGCACGGTGATACCGAAGTGCTTGTTGATGCGCAGCAGCGCATCCATCACGATCTTGGTGTTGCGCGGGTCGAGCGACGCAATCGGCTCGTCGGCGAGGATGATGTCGGGTTGCTGCACCAGCGCGCGGGCGATCGCCACGCGTTGCTGCTGGCCGCCGGAGAGCTGGTCGGCGCGCTGGGCCGCGAGCGGGGCGATGTCGAACTGCTCGAGCGCGGACATCGCCAGCGCCTTGTCCTGCTCGGGCCAGGTCTGCGACAGCGAGCGCCAGGCCGGCATCGTCGCGAGCCGGCCCATCAGGACGTTGGTGAGAACATCGAGCCGGCCGACCAGGTTGAACTGCTGAAAAATCATCGCGGAGCGCGCCCGCCACTGCCGCAGCTCCTTGCCGCGCAGCGCCGTGACGTCGAGGCCGTCGAACAGGATGCGGCCCTGCGAAGGGGTCGCGAGGCGGTTGATGGTCCGCAGCAGGGTCGACTTGCCGGCGCCGGAGCGTCCGATCACGCCGACGAAGCCGCCGGGCGAAATTTGAAATGAAGCGTCGTCCACCGCGGCCTTCGCGCCAAAGCGACACGTCAGACCTTCAACCACCAGCATGCAGGGCTCCAGAGTAGCTGGGATCCACCGCTAGCGCCGGCACTTGACACTTGTGTGACACGCACGCTGCGGTGCGGCGATCCTACACACCTCATCCCCTGTCATCGCATCGTCATGACATTGTCATCAGGCCGCTCGAAGAGAAACGCCCGCCCTCTCGTTCGGATGCAACATGGCCGCCAAAGCTCTTTCGGTCCAGCCGACCGTCGATCCCTCGGCCAAGCTGCACGACACCAGGCTTGGGGCCTACACCGAGGTCGGCGCGCGCACGATCCTGCACGAAGTGGCGATGGGCGATTACTCCTATGTCGTGAACGACGCCCAGATCACCTACACCACCATCGGAAAGTTCTGCTCGATCGCGGCGATGATTCGGATCAATCCGGGCAACCACCCGATGCACCGCGCCACCCAGGCGCACTTCACCTATCGCTCGAGCGCCTACTTCGAAGGCGAGAGCGACGATACGGAATTCTTCGACTGGCGGCGTCAGCATCACGTCCATATCGGCCATGACGTCTGGATCGGCCATGGCGCGATCGTGCTGCCGGGCCGCAACATCGGCACCGGCGCGGTGATCGCGGCCGGCGCCGTCGTCACCAAGGACGTGCCGGCCTACACCATCGTCGCCGGCAATCCCGCGCGCATCGTCCGCCGCCGGTTTTCGGAAGACGTCGCCGGACGGCTCGCCAGCCTCGCCTGGTGGGATTGGGATCACGACAAATTGCGTGAAGCACTGCCCGATTTCCGCAAGCTCGGGATTGAAGAATTCCTCTCGGAATATGAAGCACGGGCAAGTTCTCTCAACAGTCCTCTTGGCAGCAAACGAAGCGCGGTCGCGTGACAGACATTTTCCTTGAGGGCGGCCGGACGCTGATCGGCTCCGAGCTCGTCGAGACTTCGCTGGCCCTGTCCGGACAGGACATCGCCGCGGTCGATGCTTCGCGCGGCCGGGCGCGGCTTGCGATCGACGCGCGCAACCTGCTGGTGCTGCCTGGCATCGTCGATCTGCATGGCGATGCCTTCGAGCGGCAGATGATGCCGCGCGCCGGGGTCGACTTTCCGATCGACATCGCGCTCGCCGACAGCGACCGCCAGGCGATCAGCAACGGCATCACCACGGTGTTTCACGCCACGACCTGTTCGTGGGAGCCGGGCCTGCGCAGTGCCGACAACGCGCGCGGCCTGATGGAGGCGATCGAACGGCAGCGCCCGCAATTCGCGGCCGACACCCGCTTCCATCTGCGCCACGAGACCTACAATCTCGACGCCGAAGCCGAGATCGGCCAGTGGCTCACTGAGGGCCGCGTCGACCTGTTCGCCTTCAACGACCACATGGACGGCACGGTTGGGGACATGGCCAAGCCCCGCAAGCGCAACCGCATGGTGGAGCGTACCGGCCTGTCGAGCGAGGCGTTCGACCGGCTGGTCGACGGCGTGCTTTCGCGCGCCAGCGAGGTGCCGGCTTCCGTGTCGCGGCTTGCCGCGACGGCCCGCGCCGCCGAGGTGCGGATGCTCTCGCATGACGATGCGACACCGGCGATGCGCCAGGGCTTTCGCGCCATGGGCGTGGCGATCGCGGAGTTTCCGATCAACGAAGAAACCGCGCGTGCCGCCGCAACGGCCGGCGATGCCATCGTCTACGGCGCGCCGAACGTCGTGCGCGGCGGCAGCCACACCGGCTGGACCAAGGCATCCGACATGATCGCCAAGGGCCTCTGCTCGGTGCTGGCATCGGACTATTACTATCCCGCGCAGCTGCTCGCCGCGTTCCGCCTCGCCGCCGATGGCGTGCTGCCGCTGACGGAAGCCTGGAATCTGGTCTCCGCTGGACCAGCGCACGCAACCGGTCTTGCCGATCGCGGCGTGCTGGCGGAAGGGCGCCGCGCCGACATTCTGCTGGTGGACGACCGCGTGCCGCTGCGGCCGCGTCTCGTCGCGGTGATCGCAGCCGGAAAGCTCGTGCACCTGACCGAAGCGACACGGCTGCTCAGCGCGGCGACGACGCCGCGCGAGGCTGTCGTCGCGGCATAAACCGGTTATGTTCGGTCGATGACAGATTTTCCCCGCTACGCGATCTACCATGCCGCCGGTGCCGACAGCGCCGTCTCGCGCTTCGGTGCCGAACTGCTCGGCTATGATGCGCATACCGGCCGTGAGCTGCCGTTCCCGGACGAGGCGCTGCGCACGGCTCCGGACTGGCGTGATGTCACCGCCGATCCCCGCAAATACGGCTTTCACGGCACGCTGAAGGCGCCGATGCCGCTGGCATCCGACAGGAGCGAGGTCGAGCTTGTTGCGGCCTGCGCGACATTCGCCGGCAGGGCGCGCGCAATTCCAGTGATCCGCCCGGTCGTCGATTCCATCAGCGGCTTCATCGCCGTCATTCCCGCGGAGCCGGTCGGCGAACTCCAGCAGCTCGCCGCCGATTGCGCCCGCGACTTCGATTGCTTCCGCGCGCCGCTGAGCGCGGAAGGCCGTGCGCGGCGCAAGCCGGAGAAGCTGAACGAACGGCAACGCCACTATCTCGACCGCTGGGGCTATCCTTACGTGATGGAGGAATTCCGCTTCCACATGACCCTGACGGGCCGGCTCGACGCGGACCGGCGCGGGCCGATTTTGGAAATGCTGCGGGGACGGTTTGCCGCGCTCGGTCTCGAGACGCTTGCGATCGATCGCGTCGCGCTGTTCAAGCAGGATGACGCCAAGGCTCGCTTCCGCATCATCGGCGAGTGGGCTTTGACGCAGTAAGCGTCAGTGCCAGCTCGCGAGATCGAAGACGAGCGCCACCACGCCAACCAGAATGAGGCTGGTCGCCCAGATCACATCCAGATTGAACCAGCTTCGCGAAACCAACCTCAATCCCAGATGGCGGTAGACCAGCCACGCCAGACATCCGCCGGCGCCGACCATGGCGGCAACGTGCACCAAAGACACCAGCACCGCCATCCCGATGCTCGCCTTCATCAGCGCGCCGGCGGCCTGATGGCCGGCATCGAGTTCGAAGGCCTGGCAGAGCCCGAGATAGATCGGCACGAGCATCAAGGCGGCGCCGTGAGCAATGGCGACGGCAAATGACCAGAGCGCCAATTGCGTTGGCGGAATTCGTGCCAGCGTGCGCGGATGGCGCCGCTCGACCAGCCGATAGACGCCGAAGCCGATGACGAGAAGGCTCGCGCCGAGCTGGATCGAGCGCTGCCACTCGGCCAGCACGAGCAGGAACGCGAATGGCAGCAGCACGAGAAGCGTTGCCAGGAGATGTCCGGCCGCCAGAGCCCACAACGCACGAAAGAGCGCGCGCGGGCTCTTGTCCATGAGCCCGGCCGAAACGGCGAGCGGCCAACCCATTCCCGGATTGACCCCGTGATAGAGACCGCTCGCAACAAGAGCGAGCCACAGCCAGCCCTGGCTCGCGTGTGCCCAATCTAGGCCGACGGGTAGCAAAAGGAGTCCGTCGAACAATCGCCGCCCTCCAGCCTGATCTGGTGCGCACGATATCCGTCGGGGAAGCTCACGAAGTAGTTCTTGTCGAGCTCGAGGCCGCCATTGCGACCGACATTGGCCATGACTTCCACACCCGGAACGCCATCGGGATAGAACTGGTCATCCCAGGTGGAATAGAGCGAATTGGTCCAGTACACGCGCCTGCCGTCGCGGCTGATCTCGACCATCTGCGGACCGGCCGCAAATGCCTCGCCGTTCGAATGGGGGGTGCGGCGCGCGATGCCGCCGATGTGAACCGAGCCCGCAAGCTTCGGCTTTCGCGGATCACTCACGTCGTATTGGCGCATTTCACCCGTGCCCCAGCACGAGACATAGAGAAAACGATCATCCATCGAGAGGTCGATGTCGGTCACCAGCGGCGGCACGGCGCCAAAGCCCTGGAGCAGCGGCGGGAGCTTCTCCTTTGGCGCGGGTTCGGGCGGGATCGTCGCCGTCTTCTCCGCATGGAATTTTCCGCCTTCGCGCCACCAGGTCCAGATCGAGGCTTCTAGATTCGTGGTGTCGACAACAACGCCTACGAAGCCGTATTCGCGAACTGGATCGTGCGCCGGCCGTACCTCCAGCGCCATCTGATGATTGGCGCCGAGGTCGATGGTCTGCACGTTGCGACGGGCGCGGAGATCCCAGAAGTGGAGACGATGGCCATATTTGTTCGCCAGCAGATCTTCCGGGACGATCCCGTTCTCGAACTGCGGCGGCAACGCCCATTCGCTCGTCACCATGTAGTCGCGCGGCAGGTTCCACCAGAAATCATAGTGCAGCGTCTGCGGACCGCGGTCGATCTCCCATCGTCCAAGGACCTCGAACGTCTCGCAATCCATGATGAAGACGCCTGGAGGCCCGTTGGTGCCGTCTTTGCCGCCGCCGCCCAGCGTGCTCACATAGACGCCGTCCGGCCCGCAATGGATGGTATGCGGCCGCGAGTAGCCGGTCTTTCTGAAGACTTCCTCGGGCTCGATGATCTTGTGGATCTTGGCTTTGGTCGGATCGGGCTTGGTATCGATGATGTAGATTCGCGACGAACGCAGCCCGGGGATGATGAGATAGCGCCGCTCGATGAAGGCATGCCCAGTGAGCGGCGACAAGGCGGAGGAGCAGGCATTCCAGCCGAAGTGATGGAACTCATCGCCCTTGTTGGGCATCGTCACGGTGTGGACGATTTGGCTGTAGGTCGGCGATCCCGGCTTGACGTCGATGACCGCGAGAGCATCCGGTTCTGAGAAATCCGGACTGAGCAGCAACGTGTAGGCAAAGTTCTCCGCAGGTGCTTCCATCGCAAGCTTGGGCGATGCGTGAAAGGTGGGATCCGGCCTCATCGTCATGGCACTGCCTCCCTGTTTCGTTGGTTCGCACCAACCTGGTTCGGAATAGCGGCATAATGAAGAGCTGTTGCGCGATGTCTTGAGATCTCCGCGGGCCTGGTTGGCGAGCGTACAATATGTCATCGCCGGGCTGCGGGAAACTGCCCGAACCGCGTTAATTCGACGCCTTCAGCCAGATGGAAGCTGGCGGGATCGGGCTAGGGCGCGCACCTCGCACCGCACACTCAGTGTCGTCCCGGCCTGGTGCGCAATTGCGCACGGGGGGCGGGACACATAACCTTCGGGCGCGCTTGTCCGGGACCGACGGCGGAGGCTACTTCCCCCACCGCAGCGCCAGCGCGTCGCGCTCCTTGGCCAACTCCAGCAGCCCTGCACGCGTCGCCGGATGCAGCGGTTGCAACGGATGCCGCACCGTGTCGGACTTGATCACGCCGCCGGCCTGCATCATCGCCTTGCAGGCGATCAGGCCGCATTGGCGGTTTTCGTAATTGATCAGCGGCAGCCAGCGTTCGTAGGCGGCTTTCGCCTCTTCACGCTTGCCGGCGAAATAGGGATCGATGATCTGGCGGATACCGTCGGGATAGCCGCCGCCGGTCATCGCGCCGGTGGCGCCGGCATCGAGATCGGCGAGCAGCGTGATCGCCTCCTCGCCGTCCCAGGGACCCTCGATATCGCTGCCGCCCATCTCGATCAGGCTGCGCAGCTTTGACGCGGCGCCCGGCACCTCGATCTTGAAATAGCGGATGTTGGAGAAATCGCGTGCCAGTCGCGCGAGCAGCTCGACCGATAGCGGCGTGCCGGCGACAGGCGCATCCTGGATCATGATCGGAATGTTGATCGCGCCCGACAGCACCTTGAAGAACTCGACGACGCCTTTCTCGGGCACACGGAAGGTTGCACCGTGATAGGGCGGCATGACCATCACCATGGCGGCACCGGCCGCCTCGGCCTGCTGGCTACGCGCGGCGCAGACGGCCGAGCTGAAATGCGTGGTGGTGACGATCACGGGAACGCGGCCCGCGACATGCTCCAGCACCGCATGCATCACGGTCTCGCGCTCGGCATCGGTGAGTACGAACTGCTCGGAAAAATTGGCGAGGATGCACAGACCATTCGAGCCGGCATCGATCATGAAATCGATGCAGCGGCGCTGGCCCTCGAGATCGAGCTCGCCGCGCTGGTCGAAGATGGTGGGTGCGACCGGGAACACGCCGCGATACGGGCGCTGGGCCTTGTGGTGTGGCGTGACCGGCATCGAACTCTCCATCCCTGATCTTCTCTGCATCTGCAGCGCTCGCATGGCGCAGCGTCACAGATGTACCCGCCGCGCGCATCGGCGGCAATACCGATCGCGCGACGTGGGGATGGAGGATTGTCGAAGCTATGCCGTCTTCACCGCTCCCAAAAAGCCCTCGACCGCGACGCGGAGACGATCGGCGTCGGCCGACATTTTCTTCACGGACTCCGACAGCACCGAGCCGGCGTTGCCCGTCTGCTGGTTGAGCCTGGCGACGCTGCCGATGGTGTCGGTGACCTCGCGGGTTCCCTGCGCGGCCTGCTGGAAGTTGCGGGAGATTTCGGTGGTGGCCGCGCGCTGCTGTTCGACCGCTGCCGCAATCGCCGTCATCTTCTCGTCGATGCCGCTGATGGCGCCGCCGATTGCGCGGATCGCGGTCACCGCCTGGCCCGTCGCGCCCTGGATCTCCGCGACCTGGCGGGAGATCTCTTCCGTCGCCGTCGCCGTCTGTGAGGCGAGGCTTTTGACCTCGCCGGCGACGACGGCGAAGCCGCGGCCGGCCTCGCCCGCGCGCGCAGCTTCGATGGTGGCGTTCAGCGCCAGGAGGTTGGTCTGACCTGCGATGGCGTTGATCATCTTCACGACCTCGCCGATGCGGCCAGCGGTCTGATCGAGGATCTCGACCGTTGCATTGGTCTGCGCTGCCTGCGACACGGCTTCTCGGGCCTCGCGGGCGCTGGCCTGCACCTGTGCGGAGATCTCGCCGACGGACGCGGAGAGTTCCTCGGTCGCGGCCGCGATGGTCTCGAGATTGTTGGTGGCCTGCTCGGCGGAGGAGGAGACCGCCGCGGTCTGGCTGCCCGATTCCGAAACCAGCGAGCGCACGTCGGTCGCGGTGGCATCGAGCTCCTTCGTCGACGCCGCAACGCTGTGAATGACGGCTTGCACGGTGTCGTCGAAGCTGCGGCAGGCCGCATCGACGGTGCCGGAGCGGGCGAGCTGGAGCGCCTGCTGCGATTCGCGTTCCCGGCCCAGGCGTTCCGCGGTCGCCGCACTTTCGCGCAGGCTTTCGAGCGCGGCCGCCATGGTGCCGAACTCGTCGGGATATCTGGATTGCGGAACGGGCGTTGCGTAGTCGCGGGAGCTGATCTTGGCGATGGCGCCGAGGATGGCGCGCACCGGGCGCATCAGGCGGTTGCGCACCACGTATACGCCGGCCAGGGTCACGGCCAGCGCGAGCAGGAACGCGAGCGACTGCACGACGAGATTGGCGAGCGCCTTGGCCTGCACCGTCTCCGCCCGCGCGATCGACTGGTCGAGCGCCTTGTTCGCCACCGCGACGATGGACGCGAAGGGTGACTGACACAGCGTATTCCATTCCGAGGCGGGCATCGCGGGTTTGCCGCTGCCGTCGAAATTCTTGGTGAGCTCGCCGATCTGCTTGAGGGCACCGTCGGTCTTGGCCTTCGCGTCCGTCGCTGCCGTAACCAGCTCCGCCGCCACGTCGGGCGCAGCCAGCAACTCGGCCATGCCGGTCCAGCCGGAGGCGATCGTGCCATCCCATTGCGCCACTGACCGCTTCTGGGCGTCGTCGAGCGGCTTGCTGCTGTTGACGTTCGAGCGAAGGGACGAACAATGGATTCCATAACGGTCGCGCACCTGCCAGGCGAAGCGCCGGACCTGGATCATGCGGGCGATGAAGGGGTCGTTCATCCAGGCACGGTTCGACACCGCGGTGGAGGCGAGGTTGGCCGTGTCGATCACCTTGGTGACGGAATCGTACCAGGCATTGGTGCGCTCCATCCTGCGATCGCCGCGCGGAAGCTTGGCCTCATCATAGAACAGCTGGAATTTCGGTGCGGCCTCGCTCCAGCGCTGCTTCAGCGTGCTCGCGAGTTCGTCGCGGCGGGCGAAATCGATGGTGGCGAGCGCTGCGCCGATCGCGTCAAAGCCTCCCTGCTCAGCCTTTTCCGCGTCGCCGAGTTTGGCGCGTGGATCGTCCTCGCCGAGGATCGCACTCTGCGCATCGCCGCGATTGTTGCGCAGCGCCAGCACGCCATGGAAGATCGCCTTGTCGGCGGCGGCAAGCCGCGCGGTCTCGAGACTGTCGCTGTAGCGGCCGAACGCCCCGACCATCTGGATCGCCGTAGAGGCCAGCGCACCGGCAGCCAGCAGGGCCATCAATGTCAGGAGGAGCGAACTTACCGATTTCTTAAACATTGCCATGGTGTCGGGGGCCTGGGTCGGGGGCCTACTCTTTCGAGCGCCACCTTGCCCCGCGACATGCCAATGTTTCGTTAAGGTTTTAATCGAATTGCCGTGAGTTCGCGGCCCCGACAAACCTTCATGCAACCCCGGATATCACGCAACCTTGGTGAAATCCGGCGGGCGACGCTCGGCGAAAGCGGTGAAGGCCTCGCGCGCCTCGGCGGTGCGCAGACGCAGTCCGAACTGCTCGCCCTCGGCATTCATCTGCGCGACCAGCGCCTCGCCGTTGCGCATTAGCTTCTTGGTGGCGGCGAGTGCGCCGGCCGGCTGGCGGGCAAGACGCTGCGCCAGCGCGAGCGCCTCGGCATCGAGCTTGTCGAGCGGCACCACGCGGTTGGCGAGGCCCCATTCCAGCGCGGATTTGGCCGGCACCGTCTCGCCCAGCGCGAACATCTCGTAGGCGCGGGCGTAGCCGATGCGCGCCGGCATCAGCAGGCTTGAGGCGGCTTCCGGCACCAGCGCGAGGCTGACGAAGGGCGTCGACAATAGCGCATTGTCGGCGAGCACGACGAGGTCGCAATGCAGCAGCATCGTGGTACCGACGCCGACGGCGCGGCCCTGCACGGCTGCGACCAGCGGCCGGGTGCAGCGCGCCAGCGACTGGATGAAGCGCACGACGTTGCGGCTGCCTTCCGATTTGCCCGATGCGACCGCGGCGAATTCGCCGACGTCGTTGCCGGCGGTGAACATGTCGCCCTCGCCGCGGATCAGGATCACGCGGGCCGACGCATCGAACTCGGCCGATTCGATGCTGTCGGCGAGCTTGCCGTACATCGCATCCGTCAGCGCGTTCTTCTTGTCGGGGCGCGCCAGCGTGAGGGTGAGAATTCCGCTGTTGTTTTCGGTTCGGACATGCTCGGTCATGGGGCTCTCCTCTATTCCTCTGGATCTCTCGAAAGGTCTCTCGAAGATTCTCTTGGAAACTTGTCCTGAATGCTGGTCAGCCAGCGCGCGACGATGTCGATCTCGGCGCTGGTAAATCCGTCCGTCAACGCCGCGTTGACCTGTGCTGCGTTGGCCTTCGCCTGCGCGAGCGCTGCACGGCCCTTCGGCGTCAGCCAGACGCGCCAGGCGCGCCCGTCCTCGCGATCGGCCCGCCGCTCGATCAATTTTGCAGCTGCCGTGCGGTCGACGAGGCCGGAAATGCCGGCCGGCCCCAGATCGAGCGCCGCGCCCGCCTCGCCCATCAGCACGCCGTCCTGCTTGCCGAGGATGAACAACAGCCCCGCCTGCGCCGGCGTCACCTCGCTCCCCGGCTGCGCCGCCATCCAGCGCTGCAAGCGCCGCTGCGCAACGCTCAGCAGGTAGATCAGCCGATGATGCCTCGCGCCGGCCGCTTTATTTCGCATGCGAAATAGATAGCCGAGACGGATCGGATTGTCAAAGGGCGGCGGCTAGGTCGATGGGCCGCGGCAGCCGTCGAGGAACAGGGCCGCACAAGCGCACGAGGACCCTTGCCCATCGATCGCAATTTGTCGCGGCCGGCACGCTTGACGGCCGCTCCTTTTTATGTTCCCTATTCGTTCTATTCAATCATAGATTGTCCCGGAGACCTTTCGTGATGAACAGTGTGTGTGGCGAGAACCAGTCGACCCTGCTCGTAATTCATAATGACGATGATACGCCGAACCAATTCGTGATGAATCTACTTCGTCAAATTTTCGGCAAGTCAGACCGTGAAGCGACCGCGCTAATCACCCAGATAGAGCAGAAGGAAAAAGCGATTTGCGGACCTTACCCGCAATCAGTTGCCGAAGCCCTTTTCAAGTCTGCGCAACAATCCATCGGCTTGGCCGGCCACCAACTGCAGGTCACGCTTGAGGCAGTCACGACTCCTTGCGAACTCTGTGGCAAGCCGGAGGGACAGACGGACGTGCGTATCGGCAGCCGCACGGTCTGGCTGTGCAGCGAATGCATGCGTGCGGCGGATGAGCCCTCGAACGAACAAGAGGAGAATTTCGACTTTGCTTGCGACGTTCTCGATTGGCACCTGGCCAGCACCGCGCGCAGCAAACTCGTGACCACGATCCGCCAATTTCCAGGCCACATGCGGGTCGATCTCCAGGCAGCGGTCGACCGTCTCTTCGGCAAGGCCATCCGGTTGCTCGGGCTGAACGAGGAGCAACGCTACGAAACGCTGTCGATTCCACGACTGCTCAAGGAGGGCCGCTATGCGATCGCAATCGCTCCGCTGCAATATTCCGACGTCGACGTAGGCGAGAAGAGCCCGGTCAAGTGTCTGGATAACGGACTGTGGCTGTGTGAGCAGGATCATCTCCGCTATGCGGTTTTGCTCTGTGCACACCGCGAATACAGTCGCGAGCCCGGAATTCGGATCGAGATCCTGGTGCCCTCAGGTTCCGCCGGCGCGGCTCTCGTCCAGCAATGCTTCAGTGAATTGGAAGAAGCCGTACAGGCTGCGCGGACCTATCGCGGCAAGATCCTGTCGCTCGATGCCGACTCCGACTATCGCGGTCGCTCGCGCGGCATCACGGTGCATCGCTTGCCGCAGGTCGCGCGCGACGAGGTGATCCTGCCGGAGCAGACCCTGCGGCTGCTCGATCGCAACGTTCTGACCTTCGTTAACACCCGAGACCAATTGCGCCGACTGGGCCAATCGACACGCAAAGGCATCTTGCTGTACGGGCCGCCGGGCACCGGCAAGACCCACACGATCCACTATCTCGC
The DNA here is from genome assembly GCF_029846715.1 of Bradyrhizobium nivariense. Classification (GTDB taxonomy): domain Bacteria; phylum Pseudomonadota; class Alphaproteobacteria; order Rhizobiales; family Xanthobacteraceae; genus Bradyrhizobium. Next base: position 92,677 of record NZ_JARVWW010000005.1, on the reverse strand, counting down.
AACGCATTTGCCCGGGCATACGACGCTTATCATCACGGCCGAACAGATCGGTCTGCTCGGCGCCTATATGAGCCTGGCACGGCTGCTCCAGCCGTCGATGGTGGTGATCGAGGATGTCGATCTCATCGCCCGTGACCGCGATGACATGGGGCCGTGTGAGGAATCCATGCTGAACAAGCTGCTCAACGAGATGGACGGGCTGAAGGAAGATGCCGACATCCTGTTCGTCCTGACCACCAACCGGCCAGAGGACCTCGAGGGAGCTCTCGCGGGTCGCCCCGGCCGCATCGATCAAGCTATCGAAGTGCCGCTGCCCGACGAGACCGGCCGCGGCAAGCTGGTCCGGCTCTACGGCAAGGGACTGTCGCTCGACGGGGCGGTGGTAGCAGAGGCTGCCCGGCGCAGCGAGGGCACGAGTTGCGCCTTCATCAAGGAGCTGATGCGGCGGCTGGCGCAGGGAAGCATCGCGCGGGACGGCGGCAACACCGTGATCTCCGCCGATATCGACGAGGCGCTTGACGACATGCTGTTCTCCGGCGGCCGGCTTAACGCGCAGCTGCTCGGCGGCGCGCAAGCCATGGCGACGGGGTGACGCTCCGCCCGAGCGGCGCGCCGTCCCTCACGGCGCGCACATGAAGCTCGACGCCTCCGTCACCGGGCCGGACTTGTAGTGCGGCCAGGCTGGCCAGCGGCACAGCGGCAGGGCGCGAAGCGTCGCAAACGACGGCGCCTCGACCTTCTGCTCGGCGACTTCGAGGTCGCCGGGCGCCTTGTCCTTTTCGACCCAGTCGACCAGCGCGCTCAGCATGTCGACATTGGCCGGCGCGCCGGAGCCGACATGGTCGACCCCGGGCGCGGTGTAGAGCCGCGCGAATTCGCCCGTCTCGGCCTTGCCGAGCTTGCGTTCGACGCTCTCGAAATAGCGGATGCCGGCATAGGGGCTCTGCGCGTAATCCGCCATGTGCTCGAGCATGATCAGCCGGCCGCCGCGGGCGCGGAAGCGGCTGAGGTCGGGGTCGGTGGAATCCATCACGCTGGAGACCTCGAGCAGCCGCGCCTTGTGCTCTTCGGGCTTGTACGTCGTCACGTCGAGCTTGGGATCGCGCGCGAACACATATTGGATACCGCCGGCGCCGTAGATCCAGGCGATGCCGTTATTGGGCGCAGGCGGCTGCGCGGGAGGCGCCGTGCCGAGCCACCACGCGACCCAGCCGCCGGTCGGGCCAACCGCCGGCGTGTCCTCGCCGGAGACGCCCCAGCCCGGATAATCGTCGAGCCCGTTGGCAAGCGCGAACGGGAATTTGTAGGTCGCATGCAGGGTGTCGATCGCCTTGATCTGTGCGTCGGTGAGGCACTGATCGCCCGTCTTGCCGCTCGCGCAACGCAGCGTCTCCGCCTTGAACGCCGCCTTGCAGGCGACGGGATTTTGCACCAGCGCGTCATCGGAGCCGTCGGCCTTGTCGCAAGCCGCTCGCACGGCATCGCCCACGAGCTTCACCTGCGCCGGGTTGATCCAGCCGTCACCCATGGTCACGAGCCCCGAACGCGTGCCGGCATGCTGCAAGCCGACCCAGTTGATGACGGGCACGCGGGCAAAAATGCCGTCGAAATCGTCGGGATAGCGCTGTGCCATGGTGAGGCCTTCGCGGCCGCCTTCGGACGAACCCATGAAGTACATCTTTTCCGGCGTCTTGCCGTAGGCGCGCTGCATCAGCGCGACCGCGGCATCGCGCACCTTCTTGTAGGCGCGATGGGCGAAATTCTCGAAGGCTTCGTCGTTGAGCGCGAACAGCTGCGGCGGCTCGCCCGGCTTGGACTCATGACCGGAATCGGTGCCGTAGGTGACGAAGCCACGCGCGAGCGGCGACGGCTTGTCGAAGGGATAGGCCGGCGGCAGCGCCAGGCCCGTGATCAGAACGCCGTTGAATCCGCCGCCGCCATATTGCAGCGAGCGGCCGTTCCATTCGACCGGCAAGTTGACCTGAAACTTGATCGGCGGCGCCTTGGGATCAGTGGGATCGATATGGCCGACCACCTTGCAGAAGCCGGGATTGGCCGGCGTTACGCGCCCGGACGGCGTCGGGCCGCGTTCGGCGACGGCCAGTTGCGACGGCGCCAGCAACATCGCCGAATCGATCTTCGCGGCGTCGGTGCCGCCGGCGAGCCCCTTGCAGACGGTATCCGCGTCCTCGGCCAGCGTCACCGCTGAAGCGGAGTTCGCGCTCAGCGCTGCCGCCGCTCCGACGAGCCACACACATAGCTTCGCAATCCTGCGCGCCATCGTTTCCCCCTAGCTTTGTCTGTTCTTGTTTGCTCCGCCAGGGCCGCATTCAAGGCGACCTCCGGCCGGCCGTCAATGAGCTGCGCTAATGCTCGAACACCAGCCGCGCGCCGACCGTGCCGTCGAGGCTGCGGATCTGCTGCAGCAGCGCGCCTGAATCCTGGCCGCCGAGGTCGGCATCGAGCACGACGTAGCCGAGGTCGCCGGCGGTCTCCAGATATTGCGCGGCGATGTTGATGTCGCGCTGGAGGAACACTTCGTTGAGCCGGCGCAGCATGCCCGGTACGTTGCGATGGACGTGGCTGAAGCGCGCGCCGGAGGGGCGCAGATGCAGCTGCACCTCCGGGAAATTCACTGCCCCGGTGGTCGAGCCGGTGATGAAAAAGTCGACCAGCTTGCGCGCCACCTCGCCGCCGATGCGCTCCTGCGCCTCCTCGGTCGAGCCGCCGATATGCGGGGTGAGGATGACGTTGCCGAGGCCCTGCACCGGGCTCTTGAAGCGATCGGAGTTCGACGAAGGCTCGACCGGAAATACGTCGATGGCGGCACCCGCGAGATGGCCGTCGCGCAGAGCAGCCGCCAGCGCATCGAGATCGACGACGGTGCCGCGGCTGTTGTTGATCAGGAGGGAGCCGGGCTTCATCGCCCGCAGCTCTTTCTCGCCGATCATGCCTGCGGTCTCCGGCGTCTCCGGCACGTGCAGGCTGACGACGTCGCTCTGCGCCAGCAGCTCTTCCAGCTTCTCGACCGGCTCGGTGTTGCCGTGGCGGAGCTTGTCGGTGCGGTCGAAGTAGATCACGCGCATGCCGATCGCCTCGGCCAGCGTCGAGAGCTGCGAGCCGATATTGCCGTAGCCGATGATGCCGAGGGTGCGGCCACGCACCTCGCGGCTGCCGGTCGCCGACTTGTCCCAGCCGCCGTCATGGACCGACACCGAGCGCGGGAAGATGCGGCGCAGCAGCATCACGATCTCGCCGATCACGAGCTCGGCGACGCTGCGCGTGTTGGAGAACGGCGCGTTGAACACAGGAATGCCGCGCTTGCGCGCCGCCAGCAGATCGACCTGGTTGGTGCCGACGCTGAAGCAGCCGACGGCGAGAAGCTGGTCGGCCGCCTCCAGCACCTCATCGGTGATCTGGGTGCGCGAGCGGATGCCGAGCAGCGACACGCCCTTGAGCGCCCGCCGCAAATCCTCGCCGTCCAGCGCCTTGGTCAGGCGCTCGACATTGGTGAAACCCGCACTTCTGAACAGGTCCACGGCGCTGTCATTGACGCCTTCGAGCAGCAGCGCCTTCGCGTTCCGCTCAGGGCTTTGGCCTGGGGCTGGCATAAAATCTCCATAGATAGCGGCTTTGCCGCAGCTCATAGACCGCGGGGGATGCGCAGCACAATAGGGTTTGGATACGGGGAGAAGATGGCGCCCTGCCTGGCAGACCCGTCATCCTGAGGCGCGAGCCGCGCGGCGCAACGCGCCGTGCGGGAAGCTTCGAAGGATGAACGGCCCAGATGCAGCCGGGCCGTCGCCCTTCGAGGGCCGCTAGGAAGCGGCCACCTCAGCGACAACGGCTACGCCGTTGCGCGGGGGTGACGGTATCAGCCTCAAATCACGTAAAACCCGTGCGTTCCGTCAAGACGCAATTGTTCGACCAGGCCGTATTCCCAGTCGAGATAGGCCTGCATCGCACGCTCGGCGACGCCGGTGCCTTCATAGGGGCGGCGGTAGCGGTGGGCGGGGTCGGGCTTGGGCAGGACGTGCGGCGGACCGATTTCGAGCGCGCCGTCATAGCCACCTTCGCGCACATAGACCTCCCAGCCCATCTGCGCGAGCCAGGACGCCGTCATGTCGGCGCGGACACCCTTGTCGTCGGTCAGCACAATGCGCGCGCCACGCACCGGCGCGGCCATATCGGTTTCCTGGACGAGCTGGCCGCCGGGATAGTGCCGGAAGCCCGGGAGATGGCCGGCCGCATATTCCTCGGCGTCACGCACGTCGAACCGATAGAGCGTGCGATCGGCCTGCGCGACAAGCGCAGCCATCTCGCTCGCGCCGATGTGGCGGACACCGGCGCGATAGGCGACGTCGCGCGCATTGGCCGGGCCGCCCTCGAACGACCCGATCGCGCCACGCCGGTCGGCGCCGTGATCGAGCGTGTGCCGCGCCAGCGTCCAGCCGATGGTGCCGTTGCGCAGCGCCCGGACCTTGTTGGGCACGCCGGCATTGATCAGCGATTGGGTGCCGATGATCGAACGGGTGCGGCCGGCGCAATTGACGATGACGGTGGTGTCGGCATCGGGTGCCGCCTGCCCCGCCCGCAGCACCAGTTCCGCGCCTGGCACGCTGACCGAGCCCGGAATGTTCATGGTGGCATATTCGTCGAAGCGGCGGACGTCGAGGATGGCGATGTTGGCCTTGTCCGCGATAAGTTTTGCCACCTCGTCGGCACTGAACGAGGGCGTGTGCCGGCGCGATTCGACCAGCTCGCCGAAGGCTTTGGAGTAGGAGTTGACGTCCTCGAACACCTGATAACCGACCGCGCGCCAGGCTTTCAGCCCGCCATCGAGCGCGCTGATATTGGTATAGCCGAGCGCGGCGAGCCGCTCGGCACCTGCCGCGACGAGGCCTTCGCCGTGATCATAGAGCACGATCGCCACATCCTTGCGCGGCAGCCTCACCTCGGCTTCGATCCCGATCCGGTCCGCGGCCATGTTGGCGGCAAAGAGCGGATGGCCGGTGGCAAAGCCGGCCTCATACCTGAGATCGAGCAGCGCGATCTCGTCGCGGAGCAGCAACGCGCGGCGGATGTCGGCGGGTGTGACGGACGGGAGCGTCATGGGACAGGCAACCTTGGAAGACTTGAACGGACCGGTTTTTGAACGATTGCCGGCCGGTTGACCAGCCCGATCCGGGGCATGGCCTCCCGCCCGGCGACGCGCACACCCTGGCCCCTCGCGGAAAAATCGTGTCGTATGCCGCGCGTGGGGCTACAGTTCCGAATCGTCTTGGGGGCGCAACATGAGAATCGTAAAATTCCTGGTGGTGTTTCTGGCGCTACCGGGCGTCGCCATGGCGGCGCTTACAAACGCCGAACGAAAGTCCCAATTCGAGCGGGCAATGGCCTCGATCATAGCGGCATCGACCCCGACCGTGTTCGGCTTCGTCCGCGACACGCTGATCAAGGACTACGTCGCCTGTAAGTCCAACAAGGGACAAGCAGTAGAACTTTTCGGTGCAAGCTATTTTCGTTCCTGCGAGCATGAAGACGCGTCTGTCACCGGCGACCGTTCGCTCGAAGCCTGTCAGCTCCGCTACGGCAAGCCATGCGCCCTGCTGGCGGTCAACGAGGAGATCGTCGCCGAAGGCGAGCTGACGTCGAAAGACATGCCGCGGCTGCACTATGCAGGCAAATACGACTTGTCGCAGATTCCGATCATCCGGCGGATCACGCGGCAGCGCCCTGAGGTGCAGAACTACGACAAGGCCATGGAGCCCAAGGCGATCGCGATCCATCCCTGGGGCAAGCTGTTCATCTCGGCAGGGGATCCCAGCCTGAAGGACGCCCAGACCTCCGCGCTGGCGAAATGCAACAGCGATCCCGCGCGGAACGGCCGGGATGGCGGCTGCTTCGTCTACGCCATTAACAACGACGTCGTCATCGACGAACGGCGCACGCTGGCGAAGTGACACGACGACGGCGGGTTACCAGGCTGTCGAAACAAGTCGCCCGGTCACTCGCCCGCAACGAGCCGCCCGAGCGGCGGCTGGGCCGGGCGCCGCAGCTTGCGGCGCGACAGATAGAGCAGGACGCCGGTGACCGAGAACAGCGGCATCAGCGCGGCTGCGAGCATGAAGGCGAGCTTTCCGGGCCAGCCCAGAAATGCGCCGCGGTGGATGTCGAGCACGTTCGCGATGACCTTCTCGCCAAGCGTCTTGTCGGCGTAGCGCTCCGCGGAGAGCATCTGACCGGTGACGGCGTCGATGTGGAATTCGTCGCGCGTGGTATCGAGCGTAGAATCTTTCCCCCACGACCGGATCCGGATCACGGTGCCCGGGCCGGCCGGCAGCGTCAGCAAGGCTTTGGAGAAACGGCTGCCCTCCTCGCGCTGGACCGTGGTCCATGCATGGTCGAATCCGATCGGCTGGGCCTGCTCGGCACGGCCCGACGCGCGCGGCGCTTTCGGCGGCATCTTCGCAGCAGTGGCCTGCGGACGCGACAGCAGCCAGACGGCACCGTCCTTGTACCAGTCGAACGAGTACCAGAGGCCCGTGAGCGTCATCACCAGATAGACCGGCAGGACCCAGGTGCCGATCACCGCATGCAGCGACCGGTGCAGCCCGCGCCCGCTGAGCCCGAGATTCGGCTTCAGCCACATCGTCACGCTGCCCGCACGCCGCGGCCAGCGCAGCACCAGGCCCGAGACCAGCATGGCGATCAATCCGAGCGCGGCCACGCCGGTGATCTGACGTCCCCAACCCTTGGCATCGCCGGGAATGAGCAGCCAGCGGTGCAGCCGGCGCACGGTCGCGAAGAACTCCTCGCCACGCGGCGAACCCAGCACGCGCGCGTCATAGGGATCGACATAGAGCGAGGCCGGCCGCCCGCCCTGCTCGTCGCGGCCGAAACGGACGCGCACGGCCGCCGACGGATCGCTCGACAGCGTGACGGCTGCAACCCTGCCGACATCCTGCGCGGCCTTCAGCCGGGCGACCAGTTCGTCCGGCATCAGCGGCGGCGCCTGACGCGGCGCGATCTGCATGATGCCGGCGTTGAGATGATCGACGATCTCGTCCTCGAAACTCACTATCGCGCCGGTCAGCGCGATCAGAGTAAGCAGCAGCGCCAGCACGAGGCCGGCGATGGAATGGACCTGAAGCAAAGCGGCCTTGGTCGCGCGCCAGGACTCACGCATCGGCGCCAGCTTTTCTGGTCCGCACGACCTGCAAATCGGCTTCCTCGCGCCGCACCGCCATCGCTAGAACTTCACCGTTGCCGAGAGGGACACCCGGCGCGCGTCGCCGATGGCGACGTTCAGGTTGTTGACAGCGGACGGATAGTAGACAGTGTCGAACAGGTTCTTGACGTTGAACTGATAGATCACCGGCGTGTTCTGGTATTTCGTCTCATAGGTCGCGAAGATATCGGCGACCACATAGGACGGCAGCACGAAGATGTTGGTGGAATCGCCGGGACGGTCGCCGACATAGCGCGCGCCGCCGCCGAGGCGGAGCTGACCTGGCAAAGCGGTGCCGAAGTCATAGACCAGATAGAGCGAGGCCGTGTTCAACGCGACGTTCTGCAGCTTCCTGCCGAGCAGAGTGACATCCTCGGATGCAGTCACGCGGGCGTCGGTGTAGCCATAGCTGCCGATCAAGGCCCAGCTGTCGGTCAGCCTGCCGGTGACATCCAGCTCGACGCCGCGCGAGTGGGCACGGCCGACGGTGTGGAGTTCCACGTCGCCCGCGCTGTTCGTCTTCGTCGTCTGCACGTTCTTCTTGTCGAGGTCGTAAAGCGCAATCGTGCCGGAAATACGCTGGTTGAAATCGAATTTGACGCCGGTCTCGTATGACACACCTTCTTCCGGCGCGACATTGGAGTCGATCACGACACCGATCGGCGCAATGGTCGAATTCGGCTTCAGCGACTGCGTATAGCTCGCATAGAGCGATATCTGGTCGGTCAGCTTGAAAATGGCGCCGCCAAGCGGCAGCACCTTGTCTTGGGACACGTTGGTATTGGTGTTGAACGGTTTCTTTCCGCGCCCCGCGATCTGGTCGTAGTCCATGTAGCGTACGCCGCCGACCAGCGCGAACCGTTCAGTGAGATGCAGCGTGTCCTGGAAGAACAGCGACCATTGACCGAGCTTGTCGGTCTGGGCGCTGTCGGTCGCAACCGCGGTCGTGCCTGGTCCGATCAGCCCGTAGACGGGATTGTAGACATTGAAGGCGGGCGTTGTCTGCCGGATCAAAGTATCGCGGTAGATCGTGCGGTACTGACCGTCGCCGCCGAACACCACGTCGTTGCGCATGTTGCCGAGCCAGAAGCCGCCGGAAATGTAGGACGTTCCGTAGCTGGCATTGCTGAGCGAGTCCTGCGTGCCGTCATTGCTGCGCGTCTCGACGCCGGTCGTGAAGTTGATGCCGGTGATGCGGAGCTGGTTGGCGCTGAAGGTTTCGGTGTTGTAGCTGTAGCCGGCGTAGAGCTTCCAGTCCTGGTTGAAGCGGTGCTCGACCGACGCCTGCATCAAGTCCGACGTGCCCCACGTGTTGTTGAAGGGCTCGTCGAGGCGGCGCGTCGTGGGAACCGCGAGCGGCGCTTTCGTCACCGGATTGAACGCCGTGCCGCGGTCGAACGGGTAGATGAACTCGCGGTGCTCGTAGTTGAGCTGAACCGTGGTGTCCTGGCCGTACCAGGCCAGTGACGGCGCGACCAGCATCTCGCGGTGACGTCCGAAATTGCGCCAATAATCCTCGCTGACGCCGTAGCCGATGAAGCGATAGGCAAGGCCCTGGTCGCCGATCGGACCGGTGACGTCGAGCAAGCCGTCGGCGCCGGTCTTGGAGGCACTGAAGGCCGAGCCGAGCAGCGTCACCGAGCCGTGCTGGTAGAGCTCCGGACGCTTGCTGATGGTGTTGACGATGCCACCGGGATCCATGATGCCGTAGAGCAGCGAGGCCGGCCCTTTCAGCACCTCGACGCTTTCGACCGCGGAATTGAAGCTGCGGCCCTGCACCAGCGGCATGCCGTTGCGCATGATCGAGCCGTCGCGGTTGTCGCCGAAGCCGCGGCGGATCACCGCGTCCTGGCTGCCGGCGAGCGTGTTGGTCTGCGTGATGCCGCTGATGTTGATGAGCGCGTCGTCGATGTTGCGCGGCAGTTGGTCCTTCAGGACCTGCGCGGGCACGATGTTGACGGCCTGCGAGGTGTCGAGCGGCGAGGCACCCGAGCGCAGCGTGGTCGCGCTCGGCATCGCGCGGTAGCCGAGCTTTGCGGCCTGTTGCGCGGCAGCTGCAGCCGCGGCGCGTTCCGACAGCGTCGGCGCTGCGGGTGCTGGATTGCGATTGCGCTGGCGCGCGGCGGTTTGCGCGCGGCGCGGAGATTGTTCCGATGCACGCGCCGTTTTCGGCCGCTGCGTCGGTGCATCCACGGTCACCGGCGGCAGCGCCGATTGCGCCTGCGCGCTCGTCGTGCTGGAGGGACATTCGGCGAGCAGAACGGCTGCTCCGATGAGAAGACCTGCGCGGCTCTTGCCGGCACGAGTTCGACGGCCGCTGACGCGCTGGCCATCCAGATAGACACGCACTTTCGATTCACTTCCAAGTCAGACACAGCATTGAAGCTGGCGCGTCTAACAGCGGCTGTGCGTGAAGAGAACCGTAGGCGGGCTTGAATAGCTCTAGTGTTGAATGGTTCTAGGCGCTGACGGGCGCCATTCGGCAATCGTCGATTGCGTTTGCAGGGTGCACGACACGCTGCACGCGAATTCGCGGCAGCGTGTCACGGCATTTTGCGATCTCACGCGATGGCGGGGCTCGTCAGTTCGTCGAGCTTGCGCTTGAGCGCGGCACCGTCGGACAAGGCGCGCAGCGGCGGACGCACGCGCAGCCAGCTTGCTTCGCCCGTCTGCGCGGCGAGAATGGCCTTCAACGTCGCGAGGAACGATGGCGACTTCACCACGATGTCGACCGCGGCCTGCATCCGCGCTTCGACATCCTTGCCGTCGATCATCGCCTTGACCAGTTCCGGCGCGATGTTGGCCATGCCGCAGATGGTGCCGGCGCCGCCGGCGGCGATCGCGCGGGCGATGTCGGTTTCGTTGCCGACGGTGATGGCGAGCTCGGGCGCAGCCGCGCGGAACGCCTGGAATTGCTTGAAGTCGCCGCTCGAGTCTTTCAGGCCCGCGACCAGCTTGCCGTAACGCTTGCGTAAGCTCGCGGCGACGGTGGTCGGGATCGCGACGCCTGAGATCTGCGGGATGTGATAGAGCACCGCTCGCAGGCGATCGTCGGCGACGCGGTCGATGATGCCGGTGAACGCATCCTCGATGCCTTCGGGCGTGACGTTGCGATCGAAGTAAGGCGGCAGGAACAGCACGTGGCGCAGGCCAAGGCCGAGCACCGCGCGCGTCAGGGCGATGCTGTCGCTGATGGCGGGGAAGCCGCCGCCGATGCCGATACGCTCCGCGGCGACGCCGACCTTGAGCAGGGCTTCGACGGTCGCGACGCGTTCGGCAACATTGAAGGAAGTGCCCTCGCCGGTGGTGCCGAACAGCACGACACCGTCGACGCCTTTGCTGAAGAGCTGCTTGGCGTGAGCGGCGAGCTTTGCGGAATCCACGCTGCCGTCCGACGCCAGCGGCGTTGCCGACGCCACCCAGAACCCGCGAATTGCCTCCGTCATAGCACCACCCATTTCTGCGTCTTCGGAATAAGCCCCTGATCCACAACGATCTTCGGGGCTCATTGAAGCCTTGTTTTTGCTTTACTTTTTATCTTGTACCTTACATACAAGAAAGAAGCAATTCCCTCGCCACGATGGCGCGCAACAGGCGCACGGCCAGGATCTGCAAGAGGTCTCACATGGACATGGTGACCCCCGCGGGACATCCCGACCAACTGCTCGGCGCCCTGCGCAAAAAGCTCGGGGCAGCCGCCGTGCTTGTTGGCACCGAGGTGCCCGCGCGCAATGGCAACGACTGGAGCGCGAGCCTGCCGCAAACGCCGCGCGCGGTGATCCGCCCGATCGACGCGCAAGGCGTTGCGGACGCGATTCTGACCTGCCGGCAGGCGCATCTGCCGTTCGTGCCGCAGGGCGGATTGACCGGGCTGTGCCGCGGCGCATCGCCTGAAGCAGGCTGGGTCGCGATCTCGCTCGAGCGCATGAGCGGCATCGAGGAGATCGATCGCGCCTCGGCGACGATGACGGTGAAGGCCGGCACACCACTGGAAACGATTCAGAAGGCCGCAGATGAGGCCGGCTTCTTCTTTCCGCTCGATCTCGGCTCGCGCGGCTCCTGCGCCATCGGCGGCAATCTCTCGACCAATGCCGGCGGCAACCGCGTGATCCGCTACGGCATGACGCGCGAGCTGGTGCTCGGTCTCGAAGTGGTGCTGCCCGACGGCACCATCATCACCAGCCTCAACAAGCTGATGAAGAACAATGCCGGTTACGATCTGAAGCATCTCTTCATCGGATCGGAAGGTACGCTCGGCATCATCACCCGCGTGGTGCTGCGGCTGTTTCCAAAACCGCGCTCGACCATGGCCGCGCTCTGCGCGCTCAAGGATTATGCCGCGGTGATCGCGCTGCTCGGCGCCGCACGCAGCGGACTGGGCCCGCTGCTGTCGGCGTTCGAGGTGATGTGGCCGGATTACTGGGACGTGATCACGACGCGCGCCGGCGTCAAGCCGCCGGTCGCCGCGAGCCACGGCCTCTACGTGCTGGTGGAAGCGCAGGGCACCGACGAGAGCCTCGACGCGCCGCGCTTCCAAAGCTGGCTCGAAGAGCTGATGGAGCGCGGGCTGCTCGTCGATGCCGCCGTGGCGCAATCGCTGGCGCAGACGCAAAGCTTCTGGCGCGTGCGCGACATCTGCGCCGAGTTCGGCCAGGTGCTGGGGCCGCACATCTCCTACGACATCGGCCTCGCGGTGGCGCGGATGGACGAGTTCGCCACGCGGTGTAAGGCCGCACTCGCCAAAAGCATCGAGGGCTGCGAGAGCGTCTATTACGGCCATATCGGCGACGGCAATCTGCATCTCGTCTCCTGGGTCACCGGCCTCTCCGTCGAGCAGCAGCCGAAGGAAGAGATGGATGCGATCATCTACGGTCTCGTGCGCGAGATGGGCGGCAGCGTCTCCGCCGAGCACGGCATCGGCACGCTGAAGAAGAAGTGGCTGGGCCATGCCAGGAGCGAGGCCGAGATCGCGCTGATGCGGACGCTGAAGGCCGCGCTCGATCCCGATCATCTGCTCAATCCCGGCAAGGTGATCTGAGAACACCCATGCGCTCACTGAAACTCGATACGCCGAAATCGCTGTCGCAGCAGGTGATGCAGCGGCTGCGCCAGGCCATCATCGACGGCGAGTTCGCGCTCGGCGCTGCGATCTCCGAAGAGATGGTGGCAAGCTCCTTCGGCGTCAGCCGCACGCCGGTGCGCGAGGCGATGGGCCAGTTGCAGGCGCAGGGCCTCGTCGTGATCCGGCCGCAGGTCGGCAGTTTTGTGTTCACGCCGAGCTCAGAGGACATCACTGCGCTCTGCACCTTCAGGATCGCGCTCGAGCCCAAGGCCGCCGAGCTCGCCTTCCGCCATGATCGCGACGGTGCGATCACGACGATGAGCGAGGCGATCGCGGCGATGGAGCCGGCGATTGCGGCCAGGGACAACATCGCCTATGGCCGCGCCGATGCCGCCTTTCACGAGGCGCTGTTCACCCATTGCGGCAACCGCTATCTCGCCGAATCCTACCAGCTCGCCTCCAGCCGCGTCGCAGCACTCCGCACCAACCTGACTTCGCCGATCGACGTGCGCACCCGCACGTCCTTCGACGAGCATCGCAAGCTGCTCGATCTGTTCGCCCGCGGCGAGTTCGCCTCCTTCGCAGCGCTGATGACCACGCACGTCACCAATTCGGGCGTGGTCTACGCAAAAGCGCTGAAGGTCGGTTGAGCGCTTCTACCGCGCGCCTTTCGTGCCGGGCCTGTCCAGGAAATCCAGCGCGGTGTTGATCTGTTCGAGCTGGTGCTCGATCCTGTCGCGGTCCTCGACCGACGACGCCTTCTCGAGCTGCTCCACGAGCTTCTGCTTCCGCAACAGCAGGTTCTCTATGACTGTACTCACGGCTCCCCCATTCGCCAGAGGCGAACATCGAGGTGATATCAGACCCCGGACGTGCGCGCGCCAGCTGGGCCCGGCGTAAACCCTGCATCAGAATGTTCGCGGAGACGGATGGTTCCTGCGATTGAACCACGACGCGGAACCAGCAGAGCCACGACCACCTTCAGATATTCCCGGGACCATGGATCAATCGCATATCCCATGCGTGCTGCGAAGAGAGCCCGGACGATGGCTTGCTGATGGACATAAGCGGCGGCGCTTGCAACCCGCCGTGGGTCGAGGCGATGCCCGCGAGCCGCACCGGCGCAACATGGGTGCGCGTGACCGAGACCAGGAACACCGCAAGCAGCGCGCACAGCATGCCGAGCTTCATCCGCACCGTCTTGCGATCGGTGATCGGCAGGAACAGGAAAAACATCATCGCCAGGATCAGCAGCATGTCGACCACAAACATCGATCTCTCCCTTGAAACGAGGGAGAGCATGACGCGGTCGGGCGGGGCGGTATGTGGACGGCGTCACGGTTAACGCGTTGGCACGCCCGGATTGCCGCCCACGGAACCGGATCTTTCACGTGCCGGTCGGTTGTATTCGGAAGCCCGGAGTCCTATGCGTATGCGCCATGGACATCCAGATCATCACCGCCGAAAAGCCCCTGATGGCGCAGGCGCGCCCGCGCAAGCCGGCGCCGTTCCTCCCGATGAGCCGCGACGAGATGGATGCGCTCGGCTGGGATGCCTGCGACATCGTGCTGGTGACGGGCGATGCCTATGTCGACCATCCCAGTTTTGGCATGGCCATCATCGGCCGGCTGCTGGAGGCGCAGGGTCTTCGCGTCGGCATCATCTCGCAGCCGGACTGGCATTCGGCCGAGCCGTTCAAGGCGCTGGGCAAGCCAAAATTGTTCTTCGGCGTCACCGGTGGCAACATGGACTCCATGGTGAACCGCTACACCGCGGACCGCCGGCTGCGCCATGACGATGCCTATACCGCGGGCGGCGAAGGCGGCAAGCGGCCGGACCGCTGCACCGTCGTCTACGCGCAGCGTTGCCGCGAGGCGTTCAAGGGCGTGCCGGTCGTGCTCGGCGGCATCGAGGCCTCGCTGCGCCGGATCGCGCATTACGATTACTGGTCCGACAAGGTGCGCCGCTCGGTGCTGGCCGACGCCAAGGCGGACCTGCTGCTCTACGGCAATGCCGAGCGCGCCGTCGTCGAAGTAGCCAACCGTCTTGCCGCCGGCGAGGCACCGCGCGAGCTCGACGACATCAGGGGCGTCGCGCTGTTCCGCCGCGTGCCCGAGGACTATTCGGAGCTGCACGCCGACGATCTCGATTCCGCCGACGAAGGCGCTTCGCGGACGAAAGGCTTAACCGTGATCCGGCTGCCGGCGCTGGAGCAGGTCGAGCAGGACCGCGAGGCCTACGCGCGCGCGTCGCGCGTGCTGCACCGGGAGAGCAATCCCGGCAATGCACGGCCGCTGGTGCAGCGTCACGGCGACCGCGACCTCTGGCTCAATCCGCCGCCGATCCCGCTCACCAGCGACGAGATGGACGCGGTCTACGATCTGCCGTATGCGCGCGCGCCGCATCCGTCCTATGGCGAAGCCAAGATCCCTGCCTGGGACATGATCAAGTTCTCGGTGACGATCATGCGCGGCTGTTTTGGCGGCTGCACCTTCTGCTCGATCACCGAGCACGAGGGCCGCATCATCCAGAACCGCTCCGAGGGATCGATCCTGCGCGAGATCGAGAAGATCCGTGACAAGACGCCCGGCTTCACCGGCGTGATCTCCGACATCGGCGGTCCCACCGCCAACATGTACCGGATGGCCTGCAAGGATCCGAAGGTCGAGGCCGCGTGCCGGCGGCCGTCCTGCGTCTTCCCCGAGATCTGCCCGAACCTCAACACCTCGCATGACGATCTGATCCGGCTCTATCGCAAGGTGCGCGAGACCAAGGGCATCAAGAAAGTGATGGTCGCCTCCGGCGTGCGCTACGACCTCGCGGTCGAGAGCCCCGAATACATCAAGGAGCTCGTCACCCATCACGTCGGCGGCTACCTCAAGATCGCGCCCGAACATACCGAGCGCGGGCCGCTCGACAAGATGATGAAGCCGGGCATCGGCGCCTACAACCAGTTCAAGCGGATGTTCGATGCCGCGGCCGAGCAGGCCGGCAAGAAATATTACCTGATCCCGTATTTCATCGCGGCGCATCCGGGCACGACCGACGAGGACATGATGAACCTCGCGCTCTGGCTCAAGAAGAACCGCTACCGCGCAGATCAAGTGCAGACCTTCCTGCCCTCGCCGATGGCGACCGCCACCGCGATGTACCACACCGGCGTCAACCCGCTGCGCGGCGTGCGCCGCGGCGGCAGCGACAAGGTCGAGGCCATCAAGGGGCTTCGTCAACGCAGGCTGCACAAGGCGTTCCTGCGCTACCACGACCCCGACAATTGGCCGGTGCTGCGCGAGGCGCTGAAGGCGATGGGCCGCGCCGATCTGATCGGCTCCCGTCCCGACCAGCTGGTCCCGGCGCACCAGCCGCCCGGCACCGGCAAGGCCGCCGGCACGCGGCGACCGGTGCGTCCAGGTGACAAGACGCAGCGGTTCACGACCAAGGGCCTGCGGGTGATGAAGTAGGCAAGAGCCGGATGAGAGCCGGATGAGATCCGGTTCAGCCTGGCGCTTTCGTACTCCCAAACAAAAATGTCGAAAACAACCCCATGCACAGTAGCCGGCATGAGTGGGATCAACGGCTTAGGCCGGTTGCGGAGACGTCGACCCGTCCGGTCAAAAAGTCGTTGCTCCGTCGGGCAAAACAGGCGCAGGATGGCATCATCACAACTTGTCATCGCGAACGCGCCATGTTGCGCCCATTTTGGGCGCATGATAACGTGACCGCATGCGGATCATTGCCCGGCGCACGTTGCGGGAGTTCGTCGGCGCACGGCGGGGATACAAGGACCACGACGCGCTGAAGGCCGCCCTTGATGCGTGGTTCGATGAAGTCAAAAAAGCGCGATGGTCGAGCGCAGCGGGCATCAAACGCAGCTACGCGACCGCCAGCATCATCTCGGCCGACCGGGTTGTGTTCAACATCAAGGGCAACGACTATCGGCTGGTCGTCGCCGTCGATTTCGAGAAAAGTATCGTGTGGATCAAGTGGATCGGCACGCACCGGGACTACGACAAGATTGACGTAAGGGAGGTTCGACATGGCGGCGACTGAGATCAAGCCGATCCGGACGAAGCGCGACTATGATGGCGCACTCAAGGAAGTGGAACGCCTCTGGGGCGCGAAGTCGGGCACACCTGAAGGCGATCGGCTGGACGTGCTCGCCACTCTCATCGATGCATACGAAACCGAGCGCTATCCGATGGATCCGCCCGATCCCATCGAGGCCATCAAGTTTCGCATGGAGCAGCAAGGGCTGACGCGACGGGACCTGGAAGAGATTATTGGTACGCGGACCCGCGTCGCCGAGGTCCTGAACCGGAAACGCGGATTATCGATCACGATGATCCGCCGCCTTCACGAGCGACTGGGCATCTCCGCGGATGTGCTGATCAGACCAAGCCGGAAAAAGGCGGCGTGACGAAATCGTTGCTCCGTCGGGCAACACAGGAGCAGGATGGCATCGCCGAGTGTGTGGGTTCAGCGAGCCCCTACCGCTCTACTCGGTATCGATATCCTCAAGCTTCACACCGCGTGCCGCGCGCAAGCTGTTCCGCGCCTGTTCAACGCGTTGCAGGAAGCGGGGATCATGCTCCAAACGGTATTCGAACCAATCGTCCTCCGATTCGAATCCGATCAACACGCCAGCCGGCTTGCCGTGACGCGTGATCACGATCTCCTGCGTCTCGGCCTCACGGAGATAGCGGGACAGATCATCCTTGATCTCGGAGAGTGGGACCTCTTTCACTCCGGATTTCCGAATTGTGCGAGCCATGACTCGGCCTCCGATTTAGCAACGATCGCCAGAATTTCGACGGTCGTGTGAGGAACATCGTAGAATACCCGGACTTCGCCTACGCGCCGCCTGTATTGGGGCCGACGCAAACCCCGCAATTTCTTGATCCGGCTGCGGCTGACTTTCTCGGGCTCGTGCCTCAGATGCGTTTCCAGTGCAGTTCGAACGGCCGCGCGGACATGTGCTCTCAGGCGCTGGAAATCTTCAACTGCTTCTGGAGCAAAGATGACATCGAAAGCCATTCTGGCCAGATTATAGCCAGAATTACCACGCTCGTCAAAATGTCAGAGCAACCGCACGGATTGCCCTATCCTGGGACTATGCCGATTCCACCACAGCTATGGTCCTTCACCGAGCGGCACCAACGGTTCTTCGAGGCAAAGGAATGTCTTGCCGCGGATCATTCGCGATGCAGCGGTCGGATTGTGCGCGCTCACATCATTGCTCGCTCCCAATTGAAGCAGATCGCGCGGAACGGCCACGTCGTTGCCGTCCCAAACTCGTTGCTCGCCGTTATGAGGATGCAGCGGACAGGGTTCAAGGTGGAAGAGATCGGCGTCGGCGAGTTCTCGACGATGAACTGCTTCTGCGCTGACCACGACAAGACTCTCTTCGCGCCAATCGAAGATGCATTACTCAACTTCTCATCCCAGCAGCTGGCGCTACTCCATTATCGAGCAATCGCCGCTGAGTTTCATCAGCGTAGAAATCAACAAGAGTCGGCAGCCTCAGAACTGGATTGGGAATCTGACAAACCGCCGGATGTCAGATTCTCCTGGATTGACAGATGTAGCAGGAAGGCCTCTGAGGAAGCTTACTACGCGCTGTTTCGTACTGAGAAGCTGATTGCGGCTCGACGTTTCGAGGATGTCGGCAGTCTGGTCGTACGCTTCGACGCGCCACCTGCTGTGATGTCTGTAGGCGCCTTCCGACCGCAATACGATTTCGCCGCACGGCGCGTTCAGAACTTCGCCCTTCCATGTTGCTACTTGGCGATGCACTTGCTGGCGGCTGATGGCGCGGCAGTGCTGGCGTTCACTTGGCTGCGAGCGAACTCCGCAGCGGAGCAGTTCGTCCGCTCCTTTGCCGCCCGAGCTAGGGAGCAGATGGCATCGCTCGCCGTCCAATGTGCCTTCGAGCACATCGAACACACATGCATGTCTGATACATGGTGGAGCAACCTGGAGCGTCCGATGCGAGCCGCGCTTCTTGAGCGCGTCAGGCGCGCGAATTCCTTGGCTTACCGCCGCTCGCCCCGTTGCTTATCCTATCGCATACCCTATGCTGACTGGCCTGTCGCGGACGTCCGGTAGTCACAGCATTCCATGAGAGCGACCGCGTCGCAGCCCCTCACCGATCCACCGGCACGCCCGGCCCGAGATGATAGCGGCTGGAAGAACACCAGCGGCGTGGTGTCGCGGTAGTCGCAGGTCGAGACTTCGGCGATGATCAGCGTGTGGTCGCTGACATCGACGTGCTGGGTGACCTCACAGGCGAAATAGGCGATGCATCCCTGAAGGCGCGGCAGGCCGTCGACGATCTCGTAATCCGGAGTAGCGCCGGCGTTCGGGTGGCTCGCGAAATGCCTCGAAAGATCCCGGCCATGGTCCGGCAGGACGTTGACGGAATAGCGTCCGGTTGCCGAGATCGCCCGGTGCACCCGTCCCGGCATGACGGAGACCAGCACGGTCGGTGGCGAAAGGCTGACCGTGACAAAACTGTTTGCAGTCATGCCGCAGACACGGCCGTGCTCATCCAGCGCGGTCAGCACCGCGACCCCGGTCGCAAATCGCGACGCAGCTTCGCGAAACGACGCTGGACTGGCGCGCTGCATGACAGTCTCCGCTCGCGAAGTGGAAGGGGGTCGCGCCATTGATCCTCACGCAATGGCCCTGACGGGCTCTGATGGCACCGACATGCGTTCGATCCAGGCCTGGATGCGCTGCGGCGTGGAGATGCGGTCCCACTGACGGTCCGGGTAGTTGAAATTCTCGGTGAACTCGTTCGCCAGCGCCGGATTCTGGCTCATCGCGCCGATCAGCATGCCCAGGGCTTCCGTCGGCGGCTGCAGCATCACGTTGGTCCAGCGCGACGCCGCCAGCACGCGATCCTGCCGTTTCAAATCGATCTTCTCGCAAAGGCGCGCGTCGAGCGCATCGGCGCTGATGATCTCCTCGCCGAGCACAAAGGCCGCATAGGAGGCGACGTTGGCGCCCTGGCCCATCATGGGATCGACGATCGCATGGACGTCGCCAAGCGCGATCGCGCATTTGCCGTCGTCGAATTCGACCACCGTATCGCGTACGGTCGGGACCACGCCGCCTTGCAGCAGATCCTGCGGCTGGGCGAGATCGAAGCGTGCCGTGTCGATCCGGTCGTAGGTCGTCGGATGATGCTTCTCAAGCTTGCCCAGCAACACCTTCAAGAAGTTTTTCGGGTTGTCGTCGTAGCTGAGCGTCGCCAGCTCCTCCATGTCGCCGCCCGGCACGTTCTCCATCAGCAGCGCGTTGGCGATGCCGCCGAAGGTGATGGTCGGGATCACGATCATCTCGCCGTGGCCGGGCGACACCGAGAGCGTGACGTTCATGGGATCGGGCTGCCGCACACCGGTGTAGAGCCCGACGCACAGCCGCCGTTGCGGCTGCGAGTAGGGCGTGTGCTCCGGCCGGTACGAGAAGAGCTGACCCAGCGGGCCCTTGCCGGTCGAGACGACCAGCAGATCGAAACGGGCGACCAGCGGACGGATGTCGCGCTCCTCGATGCGGCGATATTCGATTCTACCGCCGCGCTTCATGAAGTCCTGCATCAGCGCGGGGAGATAAATCCGGTAGTCGACGGCGCGGCTCGGCTTCGAGAAATCACCGCGAAAGCGCAGCGGCTGGGGGAAATTGAAGACGTGGTCGTGATAGTCATAATGGTCCTTCGGATCAGTCCAGTGATTGACGCCGAGATAGTCCTCGCGCGCAAGGGTCACGTGGTGATGCGCGACGGTGTTGAGGAGCCGGATATTGCGATAATCCTCCGGCGGCCGGTCGGTGATGACAGTGGCATCGACGCCATGCTTCTGAAGGTAGAGCGCGAGATGCAGGCCTGCGATTCCGGCGCCGACAATTCCGATGTTGTGAGCCACGTCGTTCCCTCCCCTGATTTCCTACCCTGTCACGGCTTGTTTTGAGGGAGCCTAGCGATGCGATGCAGGAGGCGACGATGCATCATCTCGGCATCGCCATCCTGCCCGACTGGAATGCCGCGGACGGCCTTCGCAGCGGCGAGCTCGAGCATCTGCTTCCGGACTACGCCATCGCCCCACTGCCCTTGCATGCGGTCTATCCGGAGACGCACTGGATGTCGCTACGTGCGCGAAGCTTTCTGGATCTTCTGGTCGAACGCGCCGAGCACTTTGCGGGTGGCCCATCGGATACCCAAGCCGCCAGCGCAGGCGGTTGACGCAGCTCCTGCCATCATTAAATGACCCCCATGAAGAAAATCGGATTCCTCTCCTTCGGGCACTGGACGCCCTCGTCGCAGTCGCAGACCCGCTCGGCGGCGGATACGCTGCTGCAATCCATCGAGCTTGCGGTTGCAGCGGAGCAACTCGGCGCCGACGGTGCCTATTTCCGCGTGCATCACTTCGCGCGCCAGCTTGCCTCGCCGTTTCCGCTGCTTGCAGCCGTCGGCGCCAGGACCAGCAAGATCGAGATCGGCACGGCCGTGATCGACATGCGCTACGAGAACCCGCTTTACATGGTGGAGGACGCGGGCTCCGCCGATCTCATCGCCGGCGGCAGGCTTCAGCTCGGCATCAGCCGCGGCTCGCCCGAGCAGGTGATCGACGGCTGGCGCTATTTCGGCTATCGGCCGGCCGACGGCGAGAGCGACGCCGACATGGGCCGGCGCCATGCGGAGGTCTTTCTGGACCTGCTGCGCGGCGACGGATTTGCAGAGCCCAATCCGCAGCCGATGTTTCCAAACCCGCCGGGGCTCTTGCGCCTCGAGCCGCATGCGCAAGGCCTGCGCGAACGGATCTGGTGGGGCGCCGGCTCGAACGCCACCGCGGTGTGGGCGGCGCAGCACGGCATGAATCTGCAGAGCTCGACGCTGAAGAACGACGAGACCGGCGAAGCCTTCCATGTGCAGCAGGCGGCCCAAATTCGCGCCTATCGCGCGGCGTGGAAGGAGGCCGGCCACACCCGAGAGCCGCGTGTGTCCGTCAGCCGCAGCATCTTCGCGCTGATCGACGATCGCGACCGCGCCTATTTCGGCGGCGAACGCGGAGGCGACGACCAGATCGGCTTCATCGACCCGCGAACGCGGGCGATCTTCGGCCGCAGCTATGCGGCAGAGCCGGACGTGCTGATCGAGCAGCTACGACAGGACGAGGCGATCGCGGAGGCGGACACGCTGCTACTGACCGTGCCTAACCAGCTGGGCGTGGCGTACTGCGCACACTCGATCGAGGCGATTTTGACTCACGTCGCGCCCGCGCTTGGGTGGCGGTGAGGCGCGCGACGCGTTGCCTAGGTCAGGCAGACTGAGCGCAAGTCAAGTTACGACTTGTCTCCATAAGTGATGCCATGGCGGCAATCGTAGCGACCGCTCGGATCGGCGCTTCGCAACTCGTTGATGCGGTCCCACGTGCTTCCCCATGTCCCCTCACCACTCAGCGGGACAAGCGTTCGATCGGGCTCGTCCTTCATGATCTGCCAGATGGGGAGTTCAGTCGCCGCCCAAGACTCGAAATAGGCATCGAGGAAAGAAGGAAACCATCCGGAGTCCATGCCCATGTGCATGTCGCCAGGGAGGTCGCCGGAACTGATGAGCCCCCAAGGGTACTTTGGCCCGAAGCCAAACTCGCAAAAGGCAATCGCGCTGAATGAAAGAGTCGGATCGTCAAGGACGATCCAGCATGGATACTGCTGGCCAGGCGTGCCATAATCCCAACTGCGGAGCACGGCGCGTGGCACGACAAGCAGTTTCGTAACATGAGCTATGATCCGAGCATCGGACAGTGTTGTCAGTTCGTCCTCGATCAAGCTTCTCAGGAAATGAGCATCAACTGCCATGCAGCTACATTAGCAATTAGTCCGTTGCGGCCAAGCCTAATCCTTCCAAACCACCCCACATCGATCGCGAGGTTGAAGCGACAGGGCCCTTGTGGCCTATTCTGCCCTAGGGTCGCACAGCGAGGACGACAATGCCGACCAGGAATGTTGTGCTGACGAAACGCCAACAGGAACTCATTGAAACCCTCGTCGAGTCCGGCCGCTACCAGAACGCCAGCGAGGTGCTGCGGGATGGGCTGCGACTGGTGGAGCAACGCGAGGCCGAGGACGCTGGCAAGCTCAAAGCGTTGCGCGCCGCAGCTCGCCTCGGCATCGGGTCATTGGAGCGAGGCGAATTCAAAGAATTCAGGACAATCGAAGACCTGGAAATCTATCTGACTGACCTGTCGGAGAAGGTTATCTCCGGAACAGCTGAATAAAACCAGGGTGGGCCATGCGATGATCCCCCCTCACCCCGTCTTCACGCTCGCATCGATCAGCAGCTTCGCGGCCGCCAGCGCCGATTGCGCGGGACCGTCTTCCGACTGCTGGCCGGTGACGTAGACGCCTTCGATCAGCAACAGCAGGGCGTCGCCGAGCACGGCCGGCTGACGCGCGCCCATGGCGGCGGCGAGCTCGCGCAGGCGCTTGCGGAAGACTTTCTTGTGCGCTTCGGCGACCTGGCGGGCCGGATTGTCCCGCGCCGGGTATTCCACCGCGGCGTTGCTGAGGCCGCAGCCGCGATAGCCCTTGCGCACGGCGCGCGGCGCTAGCTCGCCGATATAGGCGAGCACGTGGTCGCGCGCATTGCTGTAGGACTTGCCGCCGGGGTGCTCGAAGCTCTCCCAGAAGCTCAAATCGTAGTCGCGTAAATAGGCGGCCTGCGCCGCCTTCTTCGCCGGCTTCATGCGCTCGACGCAGGGTGATTATTGGCAAGCCTTCATGATCGCAGGCGCAACGGGCATCGTCGCAGCCGTGCTGTCGCTGATGATCGGCCGGCGGCCGGTGCAGCCGGCGCTGGCTCCGGCGTGAGCCGCACACATCTTCTCAGATGTCCCGGATGGAATTGCCGCGGCCTCCTGTCAGTCGACCGGAGGTCGCAGTTGACTTCAGTCACTACCCTGACAATGATGCGGCGGGGACATTGGAATGATCAGGGGCTGGAACGCGTGGTGGGTATCTGGGGATTTTTTTCGTCGCTGCGTTACTTTCCGGATGTGCATCGGGTCCAACGGCCAACGTAGCTCTGACGGACAACGTCAAGCCAAGCGGCTCACGCCTCATCATCTATCGTACGTCGTCCCTGGGATTTGCGGTCCAGCCTAACTATGCCGTCGACGGACGCGTAATCGGCGGCAGCCAGGCCGCAGGATTCGTGGCTTGCGATCTACCTCCGGGCCGCCACGAGGTCGCCGTCAACAATTTACCGCTGAGCACCAATCTGTTCGGGCAGGGAAGCGAGAAGGTGAGCCTCGATCTGCGCGCCGGGAGCACCACGTACCTCTCCGCCCAGCCGCAGATGGGAATCGTGACACCCGGCGCGATCACGCTGATCCAGGTCACGGAAAGCCAAGGCCGCACCGACGTCGCCAGCCTGCGTCAAAGTACTGGATCATGTGGAGCGGCGTGATCCGGTTCACTTCCCGGTCAAAGCGCGGATGAATCGCCTTGTCCTGAAGATCATCCTGCGTCTCGGTCGCTACGCAGTGGTTCCGGTCGTCGCGCTGGCCTGCGCGATCCTGGCGATCTGGCTGATGGCCATGGATCGCTTCACGGTCACGGCGCTGGTCACGGCACCCGTCGTGTTCTCGATGTTCATGGGCGCATTGGCGCTCATGATTGGCCTCCTGCTTCTGCCCGCGCGTAAGCATCGGGATTTTGAGGCGAACGATGAGACCGCCCCAGGCCTTTGGGCGATGTGGAAGGAACTCGATCACAACTTCGTCCGGTCGCGGCGCACCCTGCTGATCAACACCGATTTCAATGCCTCAATCGGCGAAGTGAGCCGATACGCCGGGCTGTTCAGGCGACATGTCACGATGACCGTCGGCCTGCCGTTCCTGATCGTTCTCGACGAGCGCGCGATTCGTGCCATCGTCGCCCATGAAGTGGCACATGCCCAGCTCCGGCACACCTCGGGAAGCATCAACCTCGCGGATTTTATCGCGGCTTCGGAGAATGTCTTCTTCTACGCCAATCCAGAATGGACCATCACCGGACGTATCGTCCGAGCGCTGCTCCATTCCATGATCGCATGGCTCGAGAAGGAATATCGCGCACTATCGCGGGAGAACGAACTCGGCGCAGACCTCGGCGCAGCCGAACAGGTCGGACACGCCGAGATGGCGCGCGCCCTGGTGCTGACGGAAGCGTGCGGGACGCGTCTCACCGAGCTCGTATACGCTCCTCTGGAGAAGGAAGTGCTGGGCGCCATCAATGCACCACGCCCACCCCTTGAGCGCGTCTTCGAGCAGCTTGGGGACATCAGGGCGCCGGAGCCGATGGCCGCAGCCGCCATCGCCGGTCTGACGCGTGAGCACGATCCGGACGCGACGCATCCGCCGTTCGCCACGCGGCTTGCCAATCTCGGATACACCGACATTCCTGACATCGACGAGGTCAGGACGTCCGCCATCGACCAGCTTCTGTCGCGGGATGCAGCAAAGGACATCGCCGCGCATTTCGACGAAGAGTGGCGGAAGAAGGCGCAAGCCTGGGTCAGCGTCGGCCGGTGAGCGCCGTCACTACTGATACTTCAACACGCCCTTGCTGGCGCAGCTGCGCGTGACGTTCGAGAACTCGCCTTAGAACGTCGCGGCTGCGGTCAACCGTTGAGCCAAGTCTTCTCAGCCGACGCCGTGACGCGCGCGGCATCAGCGGCCTGCGCCGCGCCGGAAGCCGCGTTGGCATTGAAGCGCACCTGCAGATGATAGGCCCCCGCGCTCGGGTCGCGATGAAGCAGGCAGCCTCGCCTGCGCTCATCCATGCTTTGGAAGCCCGCTGAGCCGCGCGCGGGTTCACCCCGTCTTCGTTCCCGTGATGATGGCGAGCGCTTCGACGAGGCGGTCGAGATCGGCCTCCTCGGTGTAGAGCGCCGGCGTCACACGGATGCACTGGCCTTTGGCGACGCCGGCCCGGCGCACGGTCAGGATCTTGTAGCCGTCCCTGAGCTTCGCCACGGTGGCGTCGTTGTCGGCCTTGCCGGTCTTGCCGGCAAGGCGGAACGATGTGAGCGCCCCATACAGGCCGGGCTCGTCCGGCGTCAGGATCTCGATATCCTTGAAGCCACGCACGCGGCTGACCCAATAGTCGCGCAGATAGCGCAAACGGGCCTGCTTCGCCGCCGCGCCGATCTGCTGATGCAGCGCCACGGCCGCGGGCACCGTCAGCACCGTCGCGAAATTGACCGTGCCGGTGTGCACCCGCGAGCGGATGTCGCTTTCCGCAAAATCCTCGTCACCCATGTCGCGGTCGATGTCGGCGAGGCGGTCCTTTCTGATGTAGAGGAAGCCCACGCCGACCGGGGCGCCGATCCATTTGTGCAAATTGAAGCCGACGAAATCGACCTCAAGCTCACCCACCCTGAAGTCGATCTGCCCCCAGGAATGGGCGGCGTCGAGGATGGTGTCGATGCCCCTCGCTTTGGCCATGCGGGCGATCTCGGCGACCGGCATGACGAGGCCGGTGCGATGGCTGACATGGGTGAGGAGGAGAAGCCTGGTCTTCGGATTCGCCTCAAGGGCGCGGGCATAGGCGTCGAGCACGCTCTGGCGGGTGGCCGGCTCCGGCACTTCGAACTTGACCACGTCGACGCCGCGGCGCGCCCTAAGCGCGTTCATCGCGTATTGCATCGAATCGTAGTCGAGGTCAGCGTAGAGCACGCTGTCGCCGGGCTTGAGCTTATTGTAGCCGCCGATGAGGAGCTGCAGCGCTTCGGTCGCGCCGCGGGTCAGCGCGATCTCCTCGGGCGCCGCGCCGACCGCCTGCGCCACCTTGGCACGCACGGCCTCGAAATCCGCCCCCGCGCGCTGCCGCGCGTAATAGGAATTCTGATAATTGACCATGTCGGACTGGCGGATGAACTCGCGCCTCACCGGCTCGGCCATGATGCCCCAAAAGCCGTTCTCCAGATTGACGACATCAGGCGTCACGGCATAGAGCCCCTTCACGGCCGTCCAATAGGCCTTGTCGGCGGCGATCGCGGCCGCCGCTCCGGTCGGCTGCGCCGGCAGACCCTCGGCCGCCATGGCCGGCGCCGCCAGGGCGGTGACGGCTGCGGCCGCGAAGCCCTTCAGGATCGAGCGGCGGTCGGTCGAAATTGTCTCAGTCAGATGCATATCAGCCTCCACGATGCGCGGCGAAGGGAGCAGCGATCAATAGAGCGCGAATGACGGAGCGATGACAGTTCGATGATGCCCGGTCCGCCCGGTTACATTTCGGTCATGCCCCGTCGATCGCCTCCGGCATCGACGCCACGGGCCATCGGGAGACGTCCGCCATCGCAAGCAATTCCAGCTTCGCGGAAGATTTTTCCAATAGCCAGGCTTGCGCAACGCGCCGGGGATCATTGCGATAATCCTGAAGGTCAGCATCGGACGCGAAGCTGACGATGTGCACCTCCATGGTGCCGTCAGGATTTCGAAGACGACGCTCCAAGTGCCCGTTGAACGCGGGCAACAGCGGCAAGACGGCATCCTCGTAGGCGCGAAAGTCCGCGATACCCTCAGGCGGTATCCGGACGATGAGCACCAGCGTTACGCGGTCAGTCTGACGGGCGATCATCGCAATCCCGAGCCGAGATCGTCGCGCATTGGTGACGCGCCATCCTGCGGTCGCCGCCTCACGGCGTCAATGACGGCTCCGGGGCATTTGCGCCGGGAGGGATACCGCATAGGGAAGAGGCGATGTTTCGCGGCGAAGCGTGGTTTACGCGCGCGCTCTCAAAACAAGGCCGCGTTGATAGCCTGTCCGTAGATCATCGCGGCCACGAGAGAGAGCAGCAAGCCCGCACCCGAGAAGATCGCGAGGACCTTCAGAGTTTCGACATCAACGTTGGTTCTCGTCGCGCGGGATATCGCCTTTGCCAGTGCAGCCATCATCGCCAGCTCCGAACAGGCCGCGCGGAGGCACGGCCTGTTTCATCTAGCCTTATCGGGCGCGTTTGCGTGTGAAGCAGATTACAGGCGATTGTGGGTGCTGCGCCTCAGGCACGAGGCCACGGCCGACGTCTGCCGCCACCGGTTCGACACCGGGTTTTGCTATGGCTGATGACGCACTCCAACCGACTGATCTGCGACCGCCTGCGATTCCGCGCTATCGGCGCGTGACGGGGGCCGCCCGTCATGCAGCTTGGGCGGGAACCGGCCGACTTGCTGCCACCTTTGCGATGCAGGCTTCTGGCCGGTACTATTCTCAACTGATTCTCGTCTGACAAAGGGTACGGATGCCGCGGCCATCATCGATGCGGTCATGTCTGACGGGAACAATCTTGGTGCCGAAGACGATTTCGGCTCGTGGGGGAGGACAATTTGCGGGAACGCGAACGCGAACGTAAGTTCGGCTAGCGTCAGCCGAAATGCATCATCATGCGGCTTTTCACGATCCCGTTCTGGTCGCGTTATCGATTCTGATCGCGGCACTCGCCTCCTATACGGCATTGGACCTGGCGACCCGAATGCGAGCTGCTTCGGGGAGGGCCCGCCGATCCTGGCTGGTAGCCGCTGCGGTCGCCATGGGCGGCGGCATCTGGTCCATGCACTTTGTCGGCATGCTGGCGTTCAGCCTGCCCGGAATCGAGATCTCGTACGACCCATTCCTGACTCTGCTCTCGCTGGTCATTCCGATTGTAGTCGCCGCTGCCGCCTTTGCCGTTGTCGGACGACGCCCACGGGCGCTCCTCGCATCCGGCTTCGCGATGGGACTTGGTATCTCCGGCATGCACTATACCGGCATGGCCGCGATGCGGATGGCGGCCCTCATCGCGTACGATCCGCGATGGGTTGTGCTCTCGATCCTGATCGCGATCAGCGCCTCGATCGTGGCGCTCTGGCTCGCCTTTCGCAACACCAACGCGGCCCAGCGGCTGTTCGCGGGATTGGTGATGGGCCTTGCGATCTCCGGCATGCACTACGCCGCGATGGAAGGCGCCATGTTCCTGCCGACGAGCACCATGGCCCGGCAGGCCGGACATCTCGGCGTCGGGCAGGCGCCGCTCGCGTTCCTGCTCGCCGGCATCACCATTGTGATCCTGAGCATCGGGATCGCGGCTGCCGTCTATGACAGGGCTTCCGCGGAGCGCGCCCAACGCGAGGCCGACGCACTGAGGCGCAGCGAAGAACGCTTTCGGCTCCTTGTCGAAGGTATCGTCGACCACGCGATCTTCATGCTGGATTCGGACGGGCGCGTGGGCAACTGGAATCTCGGCGCGCGCCGGCTGATGGGCTATGGCAATGACATCGTAGGGACGAGCTACACCATTTTTCATACCGACGAAGATCGCGCCGCCGGCGCGGCCGCGCGCGCGCTCGTTGAAGCCGAGCGGGAGGGCAAGTCCGCAATCGAAGGCTGGCGTGTGCGCAAGGACGGCAGCCGCTTCTGGGCGGAAGCAACCATCGTTGCGGTACGGAACGAGAGCGGCGCAATCGCCGGCTTTGCGAACATCGTGCGCGACGTCAGCGAAAGGAGACGGGCGCAGGAAGCACTGGATCGGGCGCGCGAAGCGCTGATGATGTCGCAGAAGATGGAGACCATCGGCCAGCTCACCGGCGGCGTGGCCCACGACTTCAACAATCTGCTCGCGGCCGTTCTCGGCAGCCTCGAGCTTCTGAAGAAGCGCCTGCCGTCGGGCGATCCGAAGATCGAGCGCCTGGTGGAGAACGCGATGCAAGGCGCGCAGCGGGGCGCCTCCCTGACCCAGCGCATGCTCGCTTTTGCGCGTAAGCAAGATCTCAGGCCGGCGGCCGTCGATGTCCGCGAGTTGGTACACGGCATGGCGTCATTGTTGAAATTCGAGGCCGGCATTCGTGTCGAGACGCTGTTTCCGATGGACCTGCCGAAGGTGAGGGTCGACGCGAACCAGCTCGAACTGGCTGTCCTCAACCTGGCGGTCAACGCGCGCGATGCGATGCCGGACGGTGGCCTGATTACCATCGCCGCGCGCGAGGAACAGGACGATGGCGGGCTTTCGAACAGCGGCTATGTTGCGCTCTCGGTGAGCGACACGGGTTGTGGCATGAGCGACGAGATCCTCAAGCACGCGCAGGAGCCGTTCTTCACGACCAAGGGCGTCGGCAAAGGCACCGGGCTCGGTCTGTCGATGGTTCACGGACTTGCCGAACAGTCCGGCGGCAGGCTCGTATTGAAGAGCCGTCCTGGCGAGGGCACGACAGCCGACATCTGGCTGCCGATCGCCGAGGAGACCGCGGTGCCGGACCTGCGCACGGAGGCTCCGGCACCCGTAGCTCGGGCCAGCCGGCAGCTTTCCGTGCTTGTGGTCGACGACGACCTCCTGGTGCTCGAGAACACCGCAGCGATGTTGGATGATCTTGGGCACATCGTGGTCGAGGCGCGCTCGGGCGACGAGGCACTGGCTTTGCTCCGCCGCACGCGTACCGTCGACCTGGTCGTTACCGACTATGCCATGCCTGGCATGACCGGACTGCAGCTGGCCAGCGCTGTCGCCGCGGAGCGTCCCGAGACGATCATCCTCCTGAGCACGGGATACGCGGAGCTTCCCAGCGATGCGCGATCCAGCCTGCCGCGCTTGTCAAAGCCATTCGACCAGGCCGCGCTCGCGAAGGCTATCGAGGCGGCGATGCACGAAGAAGGGCCGACCGGATCCATCGTCGCGTTTCGGCCGAAGAGCGCGTGAATGCCTGATGATGAATGGCGCGCCGAGGCCGATGAAGATGGGCACTATTGCTTCGCGTGGCGCTATGACGCCGGAGCCTATCAGACGCGAGAACCCGGGAGTATGCGGCCACGCTAGCGCTGCGCCTCACGGGTGGCAGTCCCGACACTCTCAATGGACAACGTGCCGGAGCATTCCAGAGCCGGGTGATATCCGTTGCTGAGGGCAACCTCGGAAGCCGACGGTTCTTTCCTCTTGCTGCCACAGGTCATCCTCGGAATGAGCCTGTCACCGCAATTGCCGTGTCTCATTCCAGGGTGCAGTCCAGTGCACGTAACTGTCATCGCGATTCACCGAGATCGCGAGTGGTGTGGGAAACGGCAGCCATCGGCACGCCAAAGCGGGGCTTTGGCAAACTGGCGCGCTAGGGCCGATGAAGATGGGAACTACGTGTTCGCCGTGGCGCTTTGATGCACCGGCCGCCCAAGCGATCCAGCCGGATAACCTGCGACGGACTGCGATCTTGCGCGCTCACGGGCGGCTGCCTCCGTGTTCACGTGAAGCCTTGAAATTGTCTCGATTTGAATCAGCGTTGCGCCGCGGTTACACGCGGCGAGTTCCGTTACGACTTTAGGGTTTATTTGTTGCCGATTGCTACTGACCAACCTACGTTGCGTTATTCGGCATGACATCCCGGATGCGTTCGCACATTCGGAAAAGGGGCTGAGCGGAATGCGCTTGCCGCGTCGCTAAGCCCTGCAGGAAAGAACCGGTCGCGCCTTCAGCGATCAGCGGCCGCACGAACAGACACGCAGAAAAGAGCTGAGGCCCGTACGGGGGGAACTCATGATCACTCGTCGCTGCGCTCGCTTCGCGACGAACTGGCTCGCCGGTGCGGAGGAAGGCGGCCGATCGCTGCGACGACGATTGATGATGGTGTTGCGGCGGGCACACCAGTCCCTCGGCCTGCGGCGTGATCGGCTCGGTCTCGGTGCGCTTGGCATCGGCGGTGTTGCGCTCACCTTGGCGCGCAGCGGAATATTGGTCGCCCTGCTTGGCCTTGCCGCTACACCGGCGCACGCGATCGATTACTTTTGGGACATCAATGGTGCCACCGCGGGCGCCGGCGGGACGACACCGAGCGGAACCTGGAGCGCCGGCGGCACGACGCTCTCCACCAGCTCCACCGGCACCACGGCGACAGGCGCGGTCACCACGACGACCGCGGATCGCCTGTTCTTCTCGGCCGGAACCGACGCCACCGGCGCCTATACGGTGACGGTGAACGGAACGCAGAACATCAACAGCCTGATCTTCCAGGAAGGCACGGCAACCCTGACCGGCGGCACGCTGACGCTGGGCGGCGCGACCCCCACCATCACCAACACTGCGTCCGCGACCATCAGCTCCGTCATCGCCGGCACCGCGGGCCTGACCAAGGCCGGCGCCGGCACTCTGACGCTGAGCGGCGCCAACACCTTCAGCGGCGGCATCGATGTCAATGCCGGCACCCTGAACGTCACCGCCGACGCCGCACTCGGCGCCGCCGCCAACGGCATCACGCTGGCCAACGGCACCCAACTCGGTAACACCACCAACTCTGCGCTGCTCGCCAGCCGGCTAGTCACCCTCACCAGCGGCAGCGCCACCGTGACCGGCCGCGTGGGCGCGGCCCGTTACACCGGCGCGGGCGGGCTCAACGTGTTGGGCACCGGATCCGCGTTCAACAACGTCACCCTGAGCAACAACGCCAACGACTACACCGGCCAGACCCGGTTCACCGGGACGGGCGGCACCCATTCCTTCAGCTCCGTCGGCGATTTGGGCGTGGCCAGCGCGCTGGGCGCGCCGACGACGGTCGCCAACGGCACCATCCTCGTCGCCCTCACCAGCGGCGTCTCGACCATCGCCTACACCGGCACAGGCGACAGCAGCAACCGCAACTGGACCTTCCAAGCCTCGGGGGCGGGAGGGGCCGATACCCGGCTGCGCAATTCGGGCAGCGGCACCTTGACGCTGACCGGCGCCATCACCTTGACCGGCAGCAACACCGCCACGTCGAACTTCGACGCCGTTTCCGGCGATCTGGCCTTGCTCGGCGCGATCACCGACGGCGTCCTAATAAGAGCCGTTTCCTTTACCGGCGCCGCCGGGCGGACCATCACGCTCGGCGGCGCCAACGACTGGGGCTCCGTCACCTCCATTTCGGGCGGGGTGACGGTCGTGGCCCCCGTGCTGGCGAATCTGGGCGTCGCAAGCTCCATCGGCGCCGGCAATGGCGGCATCAACCAGGTCGGCATCAACGGCGGCAGCATCCTGAGTTACACCGGCGCGGGTGCCAGTTCCAACCGCGGATGGAGCCTCACCAGCGGCACCCTCAGGAACAACGGCTCGGGGGCGTTGACGCTCTCCGGCGCCGTGGCGCTCCCGGGCGCGGGGACGCTGGGCGGCAGCTTCACCGGCGTCAACAGCCTCTCCGGCGTTATCTCCGGCGTGGGCGCGCTCGCCGTCAATACGGCCGGCACATGGGCCCTCACGGCCGCCAATACGTATACGGGCGGCACGACGATCAGCGCCGGAACCCTGCAGCTCGGCAATGGCGGCACGAGCGGCAGCATCGTCGGCAACGTGGTCGACAACGGAGTGCTGGTGTTCAACCGCTCCGACGCGGTCACCTTCGGCGGGCTGATCTCCGGCACGGGCGTCGTGAACCAGATCGGCAGCGGCACGACTGTGCTTACCGCCGCCAATAGCTATGGCGGTCCAACCACGATCTCCGCCGGCAGCTTGATCGTCAACGGCGACCAGACCGCGGCCACTGGCCTCACCGCGGTGAATAACGGCGCAACGCTCGGCGGCAACGGCGTCATCGGTGGCAGCGTTGCTGTGGCCAATGGCGGTACACTCGCGCCCGGCAATACCAGCGGCGTTCCCGGCACCTTGACGATTCAGCAGAACCTCGCGCTCAGCAGCGGATCGGCGCTGAACTACAATTTCGGCCAGGCCAACGTCGTCGGCGGGGCCCTGAACGATTTGACCAAGGTCAACGGCAATCTCACGCTCGATGGCACGTTGAATGTGACGGTGTCGCCGGGCGGCACGTTCGATCCGGGCATCTACCGGGCCATCAGCTACAATGGCTCCCTGACCAACAATGGTCTGCAGGTCGGCACGATTCCATCGCCGGATTTCTTCGTCCAGACCTCGATCGCCAACCAGGTCAATCTCGTCAACACCGCGGGGCTGACGCTGAACTTCTGGGACGGCGCGGCTGGCCCGAAGAACAACGGCGTGGTCAACGGCGGCAACGGCATTTGGCAGAACTCCGCCGGCAATGACAACTGGACCACCGGCACCGGGACGGTGAATGCGCCATTCACCGACGCCGCATTTGCGATCTTCGCCGGGATCGGGGGAACGGTGACGGTCGACAACAGCCTCGGACAGGTCACGGCCGCGGGCATGCAGTTCGCCGCCGATGGCTATCACTTGACCGGCGGTGCCATCGCCTTGTCGGGTTCGCCGACGTCGATCATCCGCGTTGGCGATGGCACGCTGACGGGCGCAAGCTTCATTGCGACGATCGACAATGTGCTGAGCGGCAACACCCAGCTGGTCAAGACCGATCTCGGCACGCTGGTTCTGACCGGCGCCAATACCTATACCGGGGGCACCGCGGTCCAGGGCGGCACGCTGCGCATTTCCAGCGATGCCAATCTGGGTGCGGCAAGCGGCGGGGTGACCCTCGATAGCGGTACGCTGCAGACCACCGCCAGCATTGCCAGCAACCGTCTCGTCAGCCTGCCGGGCACCGGCACGTTCCTGACCGACTCCGCTACCACGCTGACGCTCAACGGCACACTGACCGGTGCGGGCGGCTTCGTGAAGGACGGCACCGGCACGCTGCTTCTGAACGGCGCTGCCACCAACGCCGGCAGCACGACGGTGGCAGCCGGCACGTTGCAGGCGGGCGCAGCGAACGTGTTCAGTGCGGCGTCGGCGTTTTCGGTCCTGAGCGGCGGCACCCTTGACCTCAATGGCCACGACCAGACTGTCGCATCGCTTGGCAATGCGGGCACCGTGAGCCTGAACGGCGCTCCCGGCACGACCCTGACCGTGACCGGGGATTATGTCGGCGGGAATGGCCTGTTTCGTCTCAATACCGCCCTGGGTAGCGACGCTTCAGTGACCGACCGCCTCGTGGTTCAAGGCAGCACTTTGGGTGCTACGGCCTTGCGGGTCGCCAATGTCGGCGGCACTGGAGCGCCGACCGTCGAAGGCATCAAGGTCGTCGATGTCGGCGGCGCCTCGAATGGCACCTTCACGCTGCAGGGGAACTACGTCATTCAGGGCCAGCAGGCGGTGGTCGGCGGCGCCTATGCCTATACGCTACAGAAGAACGGCGTCAGCACGCCGACCGATGGCGACTGGTACCTGCGCTCCAGCCTCGTCAGTCCGCCGCCGCCCGCAGCACCTGCCGGCCCGCTCTATCAGCCCGGTGTTCCGCTGTACGAAAACTATGCCCAGGTCTTGCTCGGCCTGAACGAGTTGCCGACATTGCAGCAGCGCGTCGGCAACCGCTATTGGGGCGGCAGCGATGCCATGGCGCGCGCAGGTATCGCGCCGGTGCCGGGTGACGGTTCGCCGACGCCCTCGGCATTCTGGGGCCGCATCGAAGGTCGGCGTGCCGACCTGCAGCCCTCCAACACCACCGGCTCGACCTACACCGCCGATCAGATGAAGCTGCAGGCGGGCCTCGACGGTGTTGTGCTGGAGAATGAGCGGGGCAGGCTGATCGTCGGCCTCACGGCACAATATGGTCTGACCACGGCCAACGTCGCGTCGTTCTTCGGCAACGGCCGGATCCGCGTCGAAGGCGCAGGCGTCGGCGGCACCCTGACCTGGTATGGCGACAACGGCTTCTATGTTGACGGCCAGGCGCAGTCGATGTTCTACCACAGCGATCTTTCTTCAGTGCTGGTTGGCAGCCTGACGCACGGCAATGAAGGGCTGGGCTATGCCTTCAGCGTCGAAACCGGCAGGCGGATCGCAGTCGGCAACGGCTGGTCACTGACACCGCAGGCGCAGCTCGCTTATTCGAAGGTCGATTTCGACAGCTTCGCCGATCGGTTCGGCGCGCAGGTGTCGCTGCGCGATAACGACAGCTTGGTCGGCCGCGCCGGACTTGCGCTCAGCCATCAGAAGACCTGGAATGACGGCTCGGGCATCGTGCGCTCCGACGTCTACGGCATCGCCAATGTCCACTACGGGTTTCTCAACGGTACGAGCGTCGATGTGGCCGGCACCGGCTTCGCCAGCGCTCAAGACCGGCTGTGGGGCAGCATCGGCGGCGGCGGCACCTACAGCTGGGCCAATGGCCGCTATGCCATCTTCGGCGAAGTCTCCTACAATGCGAGCCTCGCTGGTAGCTCTGATAGTCACAGCTACAAGGGCACCGGCGGCTTCCGCATCGTTTGGTGAGCGGACACGCTGGTTGCGCCGCTGCCAGAGCCCTCAATAAACTTGCTGACCGAAATGGCGCGCCATTCAGAACAAAACCGCGAACTCATATATAATTGAAATTATTATATAAATTCAAGCTGCTGGGGAGGATCGACTCACTGAAGGCTACCTACCTCCCCCAACGGTTTCCGCCGAGTTTATGATGGACGTGGTTTAGCGACCCGCCGCCTTGGCTTCTTCGGCGACCACGCCCATCTCGCCAAATCCCAATGCTTCGCAGCCTTTCTGGCGCCACTGCGCAAGTGGAGTGGGTCGTCTACGCAACGCGGCCGTTCGGCGGGCCCGAGGCCATGCTCGCCTATCTGTCGCGGCACACCCACCGCGTTGCCATCGCCAACAGCCGCCTGATCGCCTTCGACCAGCAGGTGTCACCAAGGGGGAGCAAAACTGCCCGTCAGAAATCCCGCGGAAACCTCGTGATGCTCGCGCCTTCTCGAATGGTTAAAGGACGGCCGACCGGGGACGAATTGTCGCGAAACGAACGATCTCGCCAGACTCGATAACTTGCTTATGATATCGCGGAGGTAGTTTGTTCGCAGCTGTCCGCTTTTTCCGGGAGAAGCGAAAAGCGGGTGCTGTGGCTCTGCCGATTTACCGTGGGTAAGCTTTGTGCAATGAAAAATGACACCGCTCGAACGAACGCCGACGCCTTGACCGAGAGAAGCCTCGCTCAAACAAAGCCTCACGAAGGCCCGCCACGCACGGATGTCGGGACGATAACGCTCCATTGGGCG
Organism: Bradyrhizobium nivariense; assembly: GCF_029846715.1. Taxonomy (GTDB): domain Bacteria; phylum Pseudomonadota; class Alphaproteobacteria; order Rhizobiales; family Xanthobacteraceae; genus Bradyrhizobium. Next base: position 56,444 of record NZ_JARVWW010000005.1, on the reverse strand, counting down.
ACCGCGCTCGCGTTCGTCGTAAGCCTCGTTACCGGCCTACGCATCGCAGCGGACGCGCTGCACGCCCCCTTCTCGAAATGGCTCGCTCCCGTCCTGCCGCAGGGCGAGATCTTTTCCTGGCATTTGCTCGCCGGACTCGCCGTCTTCTTCTGCGGGTCGGCCTACGCCGCCTACCTCGCGCGCAGCGGCCTCGTCGAGCGCAACAGCCCCAAGAAGACGCGGATTCTCGCGATGCGCGCTCCGGCTCGCCTCAAGTGGGGAGCCGTCAACGTCATCCTGCACTGGTTCGTCTATGCGCTCGTGATCTTCCTCACGGCGACGGGCGTCATGATGTATCTCGGCTATGGCGGCTGGTGGGCTTATCTCCACTCGACCGCCGCCTTCGTCGCGCTCGTCTATATCTTCGCGCATGTCGCCGCGCACTATCTCTATGGCGGCTGGCTGCAGATTTTCCGCGTGTTCCGGCCGACCCCGCTCGCGATCACGAAGGCCGTGCGGCCGAGGCCTCTTCTCGTCGCCGCTGCAATCGGGGTGGCAGTCGCGTGCGGCGTCGCCGGGCTCGACTGGGCGACGCGCGATACGCTCGTCGTCGCGCGGGTGAGCGACGCGCCCAAGCTGGACGGCGCCATGGGCGATCCCGCCTGGTCGCGCGCGCGCCCCGTTTTCATCCGCACGCAGCAAGGTGCCAATCTCAGCGGATCGGGCGAATCGCTGGTGGAAGTGCGCGCCCTGCATGACGGGCAGAAGATCTATTTCGCCTTCCGCTGGGACGATCCCACGCGCTCCCTGCGCCGCATTCCGATCATCAAGAAACAGGATGGCTGGCACGTCATCGACGAGCGTGCGGGCCTGCAAGACGCCGTCGACTTCTACGAGGACAAACTGGCGGTCATTTTCTCCGACAATCCATCGCTCGGCGGCGCGGGCGCGACGGATCTCGGCGCCAACCCGCTGCCCGGCAAACCGATGCCGATCAACGGCCGGGGCTTCCACTACACGACGGATGGCAGCTACATAGACATGTGGCAGTGGAAGGCGTCGCGCGGGGGCATGCTCGGGCGTGTCGACAGCCAATATATCGGTCCGCCCTACGCCCCGACCTTGGACGAGCAAAATTACGATGCCCGCTACCAGGGCGGCTATTGGAACAAGCCCGGTCGCACTCTTTATTCGTATAACTTCAAGTTCATCCACAGGAACGACAAAGGGCCCGTCACGGTTCTGCGGCTTCCCAAGGACTGGAAGGCGCAGGTCGCAGCCCTCGGCAAATTCGATCTCAATCCCGACAGCAGCGACGACGAAAACGGCCGCTGGTACATGTTCGACCGCGAGAGCGAACCCTACACGCCAGAGGCCGACGCGAGGATACCCATTGGCACGATCCTGCCCGGCGTGATCATTGCCGGCGACAACGACGGAGAGCGGGCCAATGTCACCGGGGTTTCAAGATGGAGCAACGGACATTGGACGCTCGAGCTGACGCGCAACATGAAAAGCGATGGCAGATATGACAAAGCCTTCGTGCCAGGCCGCGATCTCTACATGTGGGTCGCTGTCTTCGACCATGCACAGACGCGGCATGCGACCCATAACCGCCCGGTGCTTGTCGTCACGGAGAAATAGGCACCTCATGGGCGGCGACGGGTTCGACCGGAGGACACCACGGCGCGGCTGCGCTGAAGCATGGCTTCGCCGTCATCCGCGCATCGCATTCTGGCGCGGCGAGCAGCAGCCTGCTCGCCGAGATTCGCAGCGCCCCGGGGCCTCGCGATGAAGGGGCATTGTCGGCTCGTCCTCAACGGCAAGCTCGTCGAAGCCCGCGCCGGCGAAAGCTTGATCGACGCGGCGCTCGGCGGCTCGATTCTCATTCCACACGACTGCAGATCGGGACAATGTCAGAGCTGCCGCGTGACGGTCGTTTCGGGCGCGGTCGATGACGGCGGCTCGGGCCATGGCCGCACTGTGCTCGCCTGCCAAGCCGCGGTCGCAGGCGATGCGGAGATCGAATTCGAAGAATTGCCGGTACCGATGAAGCGGGCGGGCGCCGTCACCGAGATCAACGAGCTCTCGCCGGAGATCGCCGAAGTCGTGCTGACGACCTCGGCGCCGCTCGAGTTTCGGCCGGGCCAATATGTGCGCGTCAAGTTTTCCGGCTATCCTGCGCGCGAGCTCAGCCCGACCTTCAGACTCGATGGTTCCTTCAAGCAAGTCGAACTCGTCTTCCACATCCGGCGCCTGCCTGACGGCACCGTGTCGGGGCAGTTCGGCAAGGCCATCAGGCCCGGCCATGCGGCGCATGTGCAAGGCCCGTTCGGACAAGCCTATCTGCGACAGGGCCAGGGACCGCTGGTGCTGGTCGCCGGCGGAGCGGGCTGGGCCCCGATCTGGGCGCTGGCCCGCTCGGCGCGTTCGACCCAGCGCAACCGCGAGATAGTGGTCGTCGCCGGCAGCCGGGATGCCGATAACCTCTATATGCTTCCCTCGTTGCAGTGGCTGATCGACGACGGTGTCCGCGACGTCATTGCGACGACGGAGGTCGGATCCACCCTGCCAATCAGGCCCGGCCGCCCATCGCACTACCTGCCCCTGCTCGGGCTGGAGGATACGGTCTACGTCGCCGGCCCCGTTGGTCTCGTCGATATCGTGAAGAACAAGGCGCGCTCGGCCAATGCGCAATGCTACGCCGATCCTTTCCTGCCGAGCTCGCAAACCTCATCGCTGATGGACAAGGTCACCCGTCTATGGCGAAGCCGGGAGCAGCCTCATCGCCCCAGTCTGTGAGCCGATGCCGAGCTCAGCAGCGCCGGCGGCCAGCGAGCCCCGGCGGCTCACGGCTTGACGGGCAGACTACCGAGGCCGGTGATGACGTCGGCCGCCTTCTGCGTATCGGCAAAGCGTAGAAAGGCCAAGGCGTCCGGATCCTGCAACGTCCTTAAATAGATCAGCGCCAGCACCACGCTCGAGGGATAATCCGCGTCGGTCGGGTAGTGGCCGTCCACGCGAAGCACTGTGAGCCCTTGTTCCAACGGCCGCGAGAAGGGGCCGAAGCCGATCGCGCCTTGAACATCGCGAACCGTCTCGATCGCTTCCTGTGTGGTCGTCGCCGTCTTCGATTTCTCGGTGATCTCGAGATTATGCCAGCCGGGCATGCTGGCCCGGAGCACGGTGAGAGTGCTGTCCTGGTCCTCGCGCCGCACGACGCGGATGCGCATATCGGCGCCGCCCAGCTCCTTCCAATTCGCAAGGCGCCCCGAATAGATCGCAACGAGCTGATCGCTTGTGACGGCACTCACCCCACAGGCGGGATGGACGATGAAAGCCGAGGGCAGGCGGGCGATCGCCTTGTAGACGACGCCGGAAGCCGCTTCGGCGTCGGTCAGGCCGCGTGCGACGCGCCCCAAGATCGCCTTGCCGGACCCCACGGCCGCGATGCCTCCGCCAGAACCGATGCTCGGCGGGACCTCGATCCGTGCCGATCCTTCCTGCTGCATGAAGCTGGCGGCGACGACGCGCAGGACATCGATGCCATCTCCGGTCCCGACGATGTCGAGCCGGCGTGTTTCGGCGCTAGCGGCATTCACCCCCGCAAGGCAGAGGCCCAGAATTGCCGCCGTTATCCTCGAAAATGCCATGGCAGACCCCTTCGAACCACGAGGTGCGCAATCTGGCAAAGAAACCTAAACCATCTGTTGTCGCAACGCCGTGCATTGGGAATCATCTGTGGCGAGCAGAAGCACAAAATTTGATGGTTTCAAAAAACCGATTGTTAATTAGTCAACCACAAATAGCCGATAAATAGACGATATTGAATGTTTCGCTCGCCTAAGGTCGCCCTGGAACACGCTCAGGGGCCTCAGTGAGCGACATTGACTGGCCCCGCAAGTTCAGGGTGCTGGCGGTGGCGGCGATTGATACGGATTCGGAAAAGGCATCGAGGGCGCCACCCCGTTGGCGTCATTGGCTCGTTCCGTCCGCGATTCCGGGTTTCCCCTCGTCTATCGCCATGCGCCTTGTTGCCGTCGTGCTCGCGACCGGCATCCTCGGGCTCGGCCTCATCGGTGGCTCGACGGCGCTACGCCTGCAGCAGCAACTGAGGCACCAGGCTACGGCACTGGGTGAACTCTCAGAAGACCAGCTCGCTCATCGCCTCGACGGCGAGGCGCAGTTGGCGCGCGCGCGAATCGAGGCCCTAGGCGCAGAAACCGCATCTCGCCTGCGTCAGATCGCTCAGCGCGCCGATGTCGCCAAGGCGGTCGCCTCGAATAACGATGTGACCATCCGCGAGCTGCTCAGCATCGTTGCTTCGACCTCCGGCTTCGAAAGGCTGATCGCCTTCGACGGAACCGGTCGCGTGATCGGCGCCAACACGTCCCTCGACCTGCTCGCGCTGAACCAGGCGTTCGAGGGTACCGCCCTCTCTGTCAATCTCAACCCGATCCTCAAGGACAATAGCCGCTCGCACCCGCAGGGTGAGGAAGGCACCTATGAGCTCAAATTGCGTGAATTGTCAGCGCTCGGCCTGCCGCAGCGCCAGACCATAGCGCACACCGCGATCGAGCCCGTGTTTGACGATTTCGGCGACCTCGTCGGCGCGCTTGCCGCCATCCGACCGCTCGGCCGCACGGAACGGACTCTCGAGAACTTCACTTCGCTAGCCAATGCCGGCGTCGTCATCATCACGGGTGACAACGAGATCGTGTCTTCCGCGGGGCCTGAAGGGGTGAGATTCAGCGGCGCCAGGACGCGTTTGGCCGGGCTGCAGCGCTCGGATGACGGCAACTACGTCGCGCGCTGTGTCGATTACGAGGCGACGCTCAAGGTGTGCACGTTCGCGAGCGCATCGCTGGTGACGACGACACGCGATCAGATGTTCCAGATCGGCGCGTCCCATACGCGTTCGCTGATGTGGCAGTTCCTGGCTTCCGCGGCGCTGGCGCTCGGTGCCTTGGTCGTCGCGCTGTTGGCCGCCGTGAGGCACCTCACGAAAGGACTTTCAGCGCTCGCCAAGACCGCCCAGGAAATCGCGGGTGGCAATCTCGACGTTCAATTCCACGCAACGGGCATCGGCGAGGTCCGCGGCCTCGGCCTCGCATTCGAGCAAATGCTGACGCATTTGCGGGCCAGCACTCGAAGAATTCGTCAGCTCGCTTTCTACGACACGGTGAGCCGCATTCCCAATCGGGAGAAGATGCGCATCGATGCGCCGACGCTCATCGGCGCGGAAGAGGGCGCAGCGCTGTTCTTCCTCGACCTGGATGGCTTCAAATCCATCAACGACACTTTCGGGCACAAGGCTGGCGACGAGTTGCTCAGGATGGTGGCCGAGCGCTTGAGCAATTTGCTGGCGTCCAAGGGCGCTCCAGGCAAATGTCTGCTCGCCCGGGTCGGAGGCGACGAGTTCGTCGCCATCATCGCCGGGGTGAAGACCGTCGAGGCCGCGAGCCTCAGTGCCCGCGAGATGATCGAGACGCTGCAGGTTTCCTTCAAGCTGCAGAGCAACCATGCGACCGTCGGCGTCAGCATCGGCATCGCGATCTGTCCCACCCACGGCACAACCTATGACGATCTCCTGATCCGCGCCGACCTTGCGATGTACGCCGCGAAGGGCTCGGGAGGCAATACCTACGCATTCTTCACTCCGGATCTCGCAGAGGTCGCGCGAGCCCGCCATGCGCTCGAAACCGATCTTGCCTTGGCGATCCGCAATGAAGAGCTCGTTGTCCATTACCAGCCCAAGGTGTCCTGCTCGGATGGCCGCATCCTGGGGGTGGAGGCGCTGGCGCGCTGGCATCACCCGAAGGAGGGCAACATTCCTCCTGCGCGCTTCATCAAGATCGCGGAAGAGATCGGCCTCATCATGGAGCTCGACCGCTTCGTGCTGAGGCGCGCGCTCGCCGAAATCGGGGGCTTTATCCGAGCCGGCTCGAACCTCGTGCTCGCTGTAAATGTCGCAGCGACGGAAATCGAAGACCCGCTGTTCATCAGGGATATCATCACGGCCGTTCGCGAGGCCGACTTCCCGCCGCCAAAGCTCGAGATCGAGATCACAGAGTCGGTCGCGATGCGCAATCCTGACGTCGTGCGCGAGAGAATAAGCCTGCTCAGGCAATTGGGCATACGCTTCGCAATGGACGATTTCGGAGCCGGCTATTCGAATCTTTCGACGATGGCGAGGCTCCCCTTCGACGCCGTGAAGCTCGATCGCACGCTCGTGGCCGGTGTTGCGGAAGACCGCGAAAAGCAGACGATCCTTCGCCTGGCGCTCGGACTTGCGGACGAATTGGGGTTCGAAACGGTCGTCGAAGGCGTCGAAACGGCCGAAGACCTCCGGTTCGCGGCCGAAAACGGCGCGACCATGGCGCAAGGCTATATTTTTTCTCCGCCGGTATCGCTCGAAGAGTTCGCCGTTCTGCTCCAGCCGCGCCGTTTGGCTTCGGCGGTCGAAGTGGTGCCCAGGCGAGACGGAGCGGAGCGGAAGACTATGATCCGCTGAGGCGTCGGCGACGATGCCGGCCGAGTCGATGACATCAACCCTAGATGCCGATCGGCGATCAAATACCCACCGATCCATACCGGAGCTCTGCAACAATTCGCGGCTTTGTACTGAATGGTGGGAAAATGGCGCACCATTCAGAACAAAACTACGAACTCATACACAATTGAAATTGCTTGTGATTTTCTCAGCCGCGATGGTTCGACGGCCGTCGGCGCCGACTTCGGCTCCACGCACTGCAGTAGGGAATTTCAGCACGCCTCACGACAGCGTGCGCTTTTCGCTCTCGGATCGTAGTATTGTCGTTGAGAGCTGTTGAAGCTTCGAGACCGAGGATTTCGCGCACGCGCTCGATCGCGGCGCTCGAAGAGATGCACTCCAGAATCAAGCTGATGATCGCGGCTGCGGTCGGACGGCGCGGCAAATGGAGGACATGATGGCGTGGCGTGACGACAAGGCCCGGGCAACCCTGATCCGCGACGCAGCGGGCAGCGTGCCGCCGGGCAAGAGCCCCCGGGCCTTTGCCGAGCCCTTGTTCGGCTACAGCAACATCGAGGATCTCGACAATTTCGATGCCGCCTCCCTCGCCCTCCTGGCGGAGCATGCCTGGGAGCACGTGCAGCGACGCACGGCCGGCAGCGCCGATATCCGCGTCGCCAATCCGATGTTGCCGAACGGGCGCGAGATTTCCGTGCTCGAGATTCTCAACGACAACAAGCCCTTCCTGTTCGATTCCACCATGGCGGAGCTCGCCGAGCAGGGCATCGAAGTCACCCTCGTCGCTCACCCGATCATCGCCGTGGAGCGCGATGACGAGGGCAGGCTGCTGCGCTTCTACGGCGAAGCACTGCCGGACGGAGTGAAGGGCGCGCGCGAAAGCCTGATTCACCTCCACATCACCCGCCTGGACGCCGACGCCGATCGCCAAAAGTTGATCGACGGCCTCACCAGAACGTTGAACGACGTGCGCGCCTGCGTCGTCGACTGGCGCGCCATGCGTGACCGCGTCGAGGAAGCGATCAAGACGTTCTCTTCCAATCCGCCGCCGCTGCCGATCGACGAGGTCGCCGAAGCCAACCAGTTCCTGCAATGGCTCTGCGCGGACAATTTCACTTTCCTGGGCGTGCGCGAATATCGCTTCTCGCCCGACAGCGAGGCGTCGGACGACATCACGACCGGCGAAGGCCTCGGCATCCTCCGCGATCCGGATACGAAGGTCCTGCGCCGCGGTAACGAAATGGTGGTGATGACGCCGGAAATCCGCGAGTTCATGCACGAACCCACCCTGCTCATCGTCATCAAGGCCAACGTCTCCAGCCGCGTTCATCGTCGCATCCGCATGGATTATGTCGGCATCAAGCTCTATACGCCCGACGGCCGGCTGGAGGGCGAATTGCGCGTCGTCGGCCTGTTCACCTCGGGCGCCTATACCCGCTCGGCACGGCAGATCCCTTATGTCCGCCACAAGGTGACGCGGGTGCTGCAACGCGCCGGCTTCGACCCGAACGGCCATTCCGGCAAGGCGTTCATGCATATTCTCGAAGAATATCCGCGTGACGAACTGTTCCAGATCGACGTCGACACGCTCTACGATTTCGTCATGGAGATCCTGATCCTCTACGAGCGCCCGCGCGTCCGGGCCCTGGCGCGGGTGGACAAGTTCGATCGCTTCGTCTCCATTCTCACCTTCATTCCGCGCGAGAAGTACGACACCGACGTCCGCACGCGCGTCGGCGCCTTCCTGTCGCAGGTCTACAAGGGGACGCTGTCGGCTTCCTACGTATCGTTCCCTGAAGGCGCGCTTGCGCGCGTCCACTTCATCATCGGGCGCTATGAAGGCAAAACGCCCGTCGTCGAGCGCGCCACGCTCGAAGCCGGGATCAGCGCCATTGCCGCGACCTGGGCCGACAAGCTGAAGGCCGCGCTCACTGCCTCCACCGATGGCATGCGGGCGCGCATGCTCGCCAATCGCTATGCCCGGGCCTTTAGCGGCGGCTATACCGAGGTGTTCGGCGCGGAACAGGCGATCGCCGATATCAAGACCGTCGAAAAGCTCACGCCAGCCCGCCCGGTGACGATTTCGGTTCACCGCTTCGAAGGCGAGGACGATCCCAGGCGCTTCGGGCTGAAGGTGTTCTCCGACGCCGCACCGCTATCGCTGTCCTATCGCGTGCCGGTGATCGAAAATCACGGACTGCGCGTGGTCAACGAACGCACATATCAGATCGTGCCCGGCAACAGGCCGGAGCCGGTCTGGCTCCACGAGATGACGATCGAGACCAGCGACGGCCAGCCGATCGAGATCACCCCGGAATTCAGCCATCGCCTGGAAGCATCGATCATGGCGGTGGTCACCGATCGCGCCGAATCCGATGGATATAACGCCCTGATCCTGCGCACCGCCCTGGGCTGGCGCGAAGTCTCGACCATCCGGGCGCTGTCGCGCTACCTGCACCAGATCCGCGCTCCGTTCACCCAGGATTACATGTGGGAGACCTTGCGCAAGAACGCCGCGATCACGGCCAGCCTCGTCGCGCTGTTCCAGACCCGCCTCGATCCACGCCTCGCCTCCACCGATGCCGAGCGTTCGGCGCGCGAGACGGCCCTCCTTGGCGAGATCGAGGAACAGCTCAAATCCGTCGCCTCGCTCGATGAAGACCGCATCCTGCGCCGCTTCACCAATCTGGTGCAGGCGACCATCCGCACCAATCTGTGGCAGATCGGCGAGGATGGACATCCGCGTCCGGTGATCTCCTTCAAGTTCGACGCGCGCAAGATCGAGGACCTACCGGCGCCGCGACCTCGCTACGAGATCTTCGTTTATTCACCTCGTGTCGAAGGCATTCACCTGCGCTTCGGCAAGGTTGCGCGCGGCGGCTTGCGCTGGTCCGACCGGCCGCAGGATTTCCGCACCGAGATCCTCGGCCTGGTGAAAGCGCAGCAGGTCAAGAACGCCGTGATCGTGCCGGTCGGCGCCAAGGGCGGCTTCGTGCCCAAGCGCCTGCCGCCGCCTTCCAATCGCGACGCCTGGCTCGCGGAAGGCACCGAGGTCTATCGCATCTTCGTTCGCTCGCTGCTCGAACTCACCGACAATCTCGACGGCGACATCGTCGTGCCGCCCGAATCCACCGTGCGCCATGACGGCGACGACCCCTACCTCGTCGTGGCCGCCGACAAGGGCACCGCCACCTTCTCCGACGTCGCCAACGCGATTTCGGCCGAGAAGAACCATTGGCTCGGCGATGCCTTCGCCTCCGGCGGCAGCCAGGGCTACGATCACAAGAAGATGGGGATCACGGCGCGCGGCGCCTGGGAAGCGGTCAAGCGCCACTTTCGCGAGCTCGGCACCGACATTCAGACCGTGCCGTTCACCGTGGTCGGCGTCGGCGACATGTCCGGCGACGTTTTCGGCAATGGCATGCTGCTCTCGCCGGCGACAAAGCTCGTGGCGGCATTCGATCATCGCGACATCTTCATCGATCCCTCGCCCGATCCTTCGATCAGCTTCGCCGAACGGCGGCGCCTGTTCGACCTGCCGCGATCGAGCTGGCAGGACTACGACAAGTCGCTGATCTCGCAAGGCGGCGGCGTGTTCTCGCGCACGCTCAAGGCGATCCCGCTCGCACCGGAAGTGAGCGCCCTGCTCGATCTCGACAAGCCGCAGGCAACGCCGTTCGAGGTGATGACCGCGATCCTGAAAGCGCGCGCCGACCTTCTGTGGTTCGGCGGCATCGGCACCTATATCCGCGCATCGGGAGAGAGCGACGATCAAGCTGGCGACCGCGCCAACGATCCGATCCGCATCGCAGGCGCCGATGTTCGCGCCCGGGTGATCGGCGAAGGCGCCAATCTCGGCGTCACCCAGCGTGGCCGCATCGAAGCCGCGCAGAAGGGTGTCAAGCTCAACACCGACGCCATCGACAACTCGGCCGGCGTGAACACGTCCGACGTCGAGGTCAACATCAAGATCGCGCTGGCACGCCCCGAACGCGAGGGACGCCTCAGCCCCGCCGACCGCAACAGCCTGCTTGCCGCAATGACCGACGAGGTCGGCGCGCTGGTGCTGCGCAACAACTACCTGCAGTCGCTGGCGCTCTCGCTCGCCGAACGCAAGGGAGTGACCGAGACCGGCTTCCTTACCCGCCTGATGCAGTCGCTTGAGCAGCGCGGCCTGCTCAGCCGCGCCGTGGAATTCTTGCCCGACGACGCAGCGCTCACCGAGCGCACACGGCGCGGCCAGTCCCTGACGCGGCCCGAGCTTGCCGTGTTGCTCGCCTACGCCAAGCTGACCCTCTACGACGACCTGCTCGCCACCAGCGTGCCGGACGATCCTTATCTCGCCCGCAGACTGTCCCAATATTTTCCGCGCGAGGTTCCGGACAAATTCCCGACCGCGGTCGAGCTCCATCGCCTCCGACGCGAGATCATCGCGACCAGTCTCGTCAATGCCGTGATCAACCGCGGGGGGCCGGCCTGCGTCGTGCGCCTGACCGACGATACCGACGCCGATATCTGGACCATCGTCATGGCGCAGGTGGCGGTGGACGCGATCTACGAGCTCAGGCGGCTCAATGACGCGATCGACGCGATCGACACACGCATCGATGGGCAGTTGCAACTCGGCCTTTACGCGGCGATCCAGGATCTCCTGCTCTCCCGCATGGTCTGGTATGTGCGCAACGTCGATTTCAAGGACGGGCTGGAGGCCGTCGTCGCGCGCTTCGGCCCGGCGATCCGCCAGATCGTCGCTGGACTCGATACCACCCTGCCGCCGGACTTGCAGGCCGTGCGCACCAGGCGGCGGCAGGAGCTGACCGACGCCGGTATTCCGCCCGGCCTTGCCGGCGAGCTCGCCGATCTCGACGCTCTGGTCTCGGCACCCGATATCGCGACGGTTGCTGAGCGCACCAGCCGCCCGATCGGCGATGCCGCCGCGACCTTCTACGCTGCGGAAGCCAATTTCCGTCTCGACCGCATCATCGCCGCCGCGCGCAGCGTGCCGGCAAACGATTATTTCGAACGTATGGCGATCGATCGCGCCGTTGAGCAGATCGCTGGCGCCGAAAGAAGACTGGCCGCGGATATGCTGGCAACCGGCCAGTCCGGCCAGCAGGCTGTCGAGACCTGGCTCGCGGCTCACCCCGAAGCGACGCGCATCCGCCGCTCGGTCGAGGAGATTGCTGCCAGCGGCCTGACGCTCGCCAAACTGACGGTGGCGGCGAACCTGCTGGGGGATCTGGTCAAAGCCTGAGGGCGTGGGAGGCAGCGATGTGAAACTTAAAGCGCGATGAGATGAGGATGAATCATCATCGCGCTTTTAGGTTGTTGTTTGAGCATGATCTTTTCGGAAAACCGCTTCGCACTTTTCCGGATCATGCTTTAGCCGGCGAACGGAGGAATCCAATGATCCACGCGACGTGCCATACCGCCGATAATGTCCGCTGCATCGAGTTCGATGCCACACCCTGGTTCAGCGAGGCTGACGCTCCGAGCATTATCGATCTGGCCCAACGAGGGTGGGCCAGCACCGCGATTGCAGATTCCCTCGAGCGCCGACGCGGATACGAACGCTTGCACGACCTCGTTGAGTATGCGGCGAAGCGACTGCAACCCGAATCTCTGGAGGACCCAACCTGGGAAACCTTCGCGTGCGTCGTCGATGGACCCGAGGCCGTGGCGTGGTTCGAGAAAAACCGGCCCGAAATCGTGGCAAGGATCCCGTAAGCCAAGGCAATGGCCGCGGCTGATTGGCAACATCGCAAACGAAGCGAAAATGGCGCGCCCGGAACGAGGCGACCGACGAACAGCTTCCGCATTGAAAAATCAGCAGAAATAGACTTAGCTACCAAGCCGATCGTACCACTACTTGTGACCACCTTCAACCTGTACCGCCTCAGTGAGCCTTTCGGATGGAGGGTAGTTCTACGCGTGGACGCGCTGGAATAATCACAGCTCTATCCCTCCGCAACCATCCCCTGCGCCCCCACTCGTCATGCAGCAACGCAAGCCGCAACCCGACCTCGCGGGTGGTGTCGATTGCCCCTTTCGATAACGGAAATGACATTGGCGGCAAGAACAGCTTGGTATCCCTTCCACCAACTGGTGCGTCAAAGCGATACTTCCCGTAGACGTCAGGTATTTCGTCAGCAAATTCGGCTAATGAGCAGATGAGTGCGACGCGACCGAAGACGCCGCTCATCGTCAGCGCATTCTCGCTCGGCGGCGTATCGAGACCCATAGGCCAGTCGTTGAAGTCTGGATCGTTGCTGTGAGTGAGCGCTACCGCGAGCAACATGTCTGCCCGAACTTCATTGAACGCGTTGGCCTCGGCTGCTCGCTCGCGAAGAGTGTAACGACGCGTGTACAGGCCCTCTGGCTTGTTGGTCGCAGCGGCCCATTGCAATCCTTCGAATTTCCATAGCCAGCGCACGAGCAACTCAGCTTCATTTTCACTGAGGGCCGCTCCCTGCTCCAGCTGTCGAAATACTTCGGCCACCGGCCCCTCGAGTGAAGTTCCAAAGGTTTCGTTGCAGTGTGCGCACAGCGGTATAGTCGCCTTATCCGGGTCTACTGTTTGCCCATCAAGCCAAGTGATCCCTTCGTGGTGAACTTTCGCACACTCAATGAGCCACTGCGGGAAGAAATGCTCCTTTGTCATCGGCAACCCGACACGGTCGCAGCCGGAGCAGCGCAATTTCAATAGGCGGCGCGACGTCCGCTCTACTGCCTCGGCCTTTCGACGGTCGTGCCGGTTCATTTCGCTGCTACCACCGCGACTACTTCACTCTCTGGGAGAAGGATCGGAAGCTGGCGACGAGGGTCTTCCCCCATGGGTTCCCTTTTGCTTCCAGGATGCGAACGGTTGCGCCAGCGTTGAGTGTGTCTCTACGCCAGCGCCGCACGCAGTGTTGGAAAGAAAGTGGATATTGGGGTCTCAACCGCTTCAGGAGCTTCGAGCGCTCGCCTTATGTGAGAGGATATATCCGTTTGATATGTGCCAATGCGCGGCGCGAACGAATAGATGTCGGATGTGTCTATAATGACGGTCCTCATCTGGTTCACGTCGAATGGTATCGTGTCCGCCTTCCGAACAATCTGTACGATGGGCAACCGCATCATATGGCGAATGGCCAGCTCATAGAAGACGTTGGGGTTGTGGTAGGACATATCGACGATTACGAGCCGGGCCTTGACCAGAAATTCCATGATCTGCTTGGTGATCATACCCGGCTTGTCTATCTGGTCGGCGCGCACCAGTGACAGCCCAAACGATGCTACGGCTGGCTCGATGAGTGTGCCCATGAATAGGTCGGAGTGCTGGCGATACTCACTATCAACGGCGCCGATAGGACTGATGTAAAAGCACGTAGCTTCGAATTTGGCGTGGTCTGCGGTGATGACAGCACCAGCCGGGGGCGGCGTTGTTGGCGGTAGACTGGATGACGAAGGCGCTCCCAACGTCGTCTGTCCTGCAGGCTGCTGAATAGCATCCACCGCCGCGTCTTTCGAGACGAGCCGTTCAGCACCGGACAGCATCGCTAATAGGCCAACATAACGCGCATTGAGAATGAATGTTTCCACGGCCTCCGGCGCGGCATCTTTGCTTGCACCCAACTCCATAGCGGTATCGATCAAAGCCGTTTTCGCTGGCAAAGCCCTGCCCACAAATCGCTCATGGAGCTTCGCGAAAATCTCGTGTCCTCTATCGATAGCTTGATCTTTGCACGTAGCTGGTCACGTGGTGGTATCTGCGGGTCAACAGTACGTATACCGTCTTGCGTCAATTCAAGCGTTTCGCCGGCGTAATTGCCTTTGATGAGCCCGTACTTGTTTGCGTTTGTCACCAACATGCGGCTCGCGCCGCTGTCTGGCGACTTACCGATGTGGTCGAACAGCGAAAGCCTGCGTACGACTTCACCGCTTCCGAACTCGAACATGCTCTTCACAAAATCGATGCTGTCCCTCGAAGGGAGCGGCCGGGAAGCTGCGCACCGTGCGCTTGCGCCGCGCGACCTCCTTTTCAACCTTCTCATTTGCGGCTGCGATGCTTTCCGAGGTAGCCGTTCCCTTGCGTGCCATTCCCTGCCCCCTATTGCCGGTTCCCAGATAGCACTCGCGCAAATAGACAAGCAACATGACTGCTCGGTCCGCCGGGGGGCCGAGGGGGCTGGCGCCAGAGCCCTGCCATTCGAAGGAGCACTGTCCGTTTGCCGAGACGGCACACTGAGACGGAGATTGTGTATCAGTAGGGTTGAGGATCGGTCGTGCTTCCGTCTATCGCGCTCTTGAAGGCTGACGTGGCCCCTGCGCAGGCTTCTACCGCCCCATCGCGCTGGCGACACTCTTAGGCTCACGCCGCCACGTGGCACGGCATGACTGTCAATAACCCCTCGACCCTTCAGCCCAGTAAGGAAGCCCACAGATGGCCGTAGCGATAGCACTCACGATGATGGTGGCCGGGACCATCTCAGTGGCGCTGGAGTGCGCAATAGCAGGCTCAGTGCTGCTCGGCGGCGCGGTGCTGATGGCGCGTTTCGCCACGTGAGCGTCGGAGGCCCAGATTTGAAACGGGTCCCCTTTTCGCACGGGACCCCTATTTCCCGAGATTTCTGAGGTGAACTTCAAGTTCTCCGGGTTTAGGATCATTTGGCTGCTCGGCTGAAGCAGCGCTTGAGAGCGCCCGGGGTTTCTGAGGGACTGTCATCGTCATCCGGCCACGCCTTGGCCATGATTTCGAGCGTACATTCGCCAAATCTGGGCGATGGCAGGGCAGTTGTAATGACGGCTCAGTTCCGCAAGACCGCACAAACCGCACAGGAAGAGTATGAGGAGCAAGTTCGCATCCTCGTCCGTATCGTTTCAGTCTGCACTTCGGGGCTGTTTGCTTTCGCTGCAGGCCTGCTGATTGGGACCTTTCTGTTTTCGTGATCGAAAATCCATGACCGGCCCTTCGGGCGCGGTTCTGTTTGGTTCGGGCCGCACGAAGGTTACAAGTTTCGCACGATCCAGTCGGCGCAGCGAGATCAGCTGCGCTATGCGAAATGCATGGCAAAGCGCGACTACGTGCGCGCCGTTGGACGGCAGCCACTGATCCATGTCGTTAAGTGTCAGCTGTCGTAACAAGCATCCCTCGGAGCGGTCGACATCGCCCGGTGAGGTGTCCCAAGAACACCAAGGCCCACGTCGTTCCCCGCCAGAAACCGTTTACATGGCGCTGGGTGACGCCAGGAATCCGCAGGAGGGGCCATACGTGGGGTAGCTACACGGGGGGGTAGCTCGGGCGCACCCGAATGAATCAGCGCGTCTCCTAGGAATCCTGAGAGGCATATGGTGGAGGATGGTCCGAGGAGCGGGAAAGTCCGTCTCTCTTACACGCAAGTGGCGCCCGTGGACCCGCTCCGCTCCACGGAAAACGTTCCACGTTATGGAGGGGTGGGGTTGGGTAACCTCAGGTGCCTCCTAGGTGCTAGGTGCCCTCAGGTGCCCTAGATTGGAGTAGGTGGTAACTGCCACCACCACCCACACAGCCTAAGACCTCCCAAGAGCCCTAGGTCTGCCTAACCCACCGCTGGATAGACCTTGAGTAGCGGGGTTACGCCAATAAGGTCCTTGAACTGTTCTTCAAGCAAGCGCCGAGCAACAGCGACCTTCGACCTTGGGACGAGGATGCTGTCGTGTACGGGTGCCGATGGGATGGAGTGCTCAGTTGCAAGGCGCACCATGGTTGAGATGATCACTTGGCTCTCTCGGTACATCAGCTCACCGTAGCTACTGGGAATCCCGGGAGCCGTCTGGCCCCACGAGGCGAGCAGCGGATGCCTAGCTACCGTCGCTTCGCGCACGCGGGCCACAGGGTACTTCTTCGGATCAATCCCCCAGCCCTCAGTGTGGTACTTCTTGGAGAAGCCCTTCTTTAGGTCGGCGGACCATTGACCCAGCAATCCCCGATTACCGAAGGACGCGTTTATCTAATGAGCGCTTCAGGTGCTTCTGAGTGCCCTTGCCGTTCTCCAGTACTTGCGCGACCACCGCCTGCAGCCCCGAAGGCTTGTTAGGCACTGTCTTCCGGGCGCACCACGTCCCGTGTCTGTCTTTGATAACGCCCATCAAGATACGCACGATTTAGACCACCGCTTGTGACCACCACGCGGCAGCTAAGCGCTTGTATCTGCGTTACTTATTGATCTTCAAGGAGAATTTGCGTGACTGGCGCGCCCGGAACGATTCGAACGTCCGACCCTCAGATTCGTAGTCTGATGCTCTATCCAGCTGAGCTACGGGCGCGTTTTTCGCAAACAGCGATTGCGGGCGTGGCCCGCAGGCAGCCCCCGGCGACGCCGGAGGGGTGCGAAAGAGCGCTCTGACTAACCGCTCTTGCCCCGATTGGCAAGGTCCGGATGGGAGAGATTTTGCAGGGAAATGACGGTTTTCGCGCTCGGCCGCTGGCCGACCTACGCCCGCACCCGCTCGTTGCGGATGGAGAGCAGTTCCACGGGGCGGTCGGGGATGACGATCCGGAAGGTGGCGCCGATGGTGCCTTCGACCAGATGGATGTCGCCGCCATGGGCGCGGACCAGCTCGGCGGCAATGGCAAGGCCGAGGCCGCTGCCGCCGGGACGGCCGGAGGTCTGGAACGCCTCGAACAGATGGTCGCGGGTCTTCTGGGGCACGCCGGGGCCGGTGTCGGAAACCTCCAGGATGGCGACTGCGCCCTCGCGTTTTCCCGTGATCCGGATCTGCTGCGCGCCGCCCTCGGCCGACGCATGGCTCTCCAGCGCCTGGGCGGCGTTGCGGACGAGGTTGAGCAGCACGCGGAACAGCTGGTCGGGATCGGCGTCGACCGCGAGCCCGCGCTCGATCGCGGCGACCCAGACGATCGCGGCATCGGAGGCAAGGCCCGCGGTCTCGCGCACCTCCAGCACCACCGGCTCGATCAGGATCATGCGGCGGTCGGGCGCAGCTTCCTGGGCGCGACCGTAGGACAATGTCGACTGGCAGAAGGCGATGGCGCGCTCGAGCGAGCGCACGAGCTTCGGCGCAAAGCGCTGCACCCGCGGATCCGGCACGCTGGCGAGCTGGTCCGACAGGAGCTGGGCCGAGGCCAGCAGATTGCGCAGATCGTGATTGATCTTGGAGACGGCGAGGCCGAGGGCGGCAAGCCGGCTCTTCTGATGCAGCATCGACATCAGGTCGCGCTGCATGTCCGACAATTCGCGCTCGGCGACGCCAATTTCGTCGCTGCGCTGGCTCGGCACGATGATCCCCGCCGAGCTCTCGGGGTTTTCGTGGAAGCCGACCAGGCTCGCGGTCAGCCGCCGCATCGGGCGCACGAAGAGATAATGGAGCGCGAGATAGACGAGGCCCGCGGTCAGCACCGCGATGATCAGCGCGACCACCACGACGTTGCGGGAGAAGCGGTACATCGACTGCCGCAGCGGCAGCTCGTCGGTGACGATCTCGATGAACTGGGCGTTGCCGACGCCCGGCCCGACGATCCGGATGGCCTGATTGCCGGTCTCCAGCATCATCCGGAACGAGCCGGTGATCGCCTCCCACGCCGTCATGTCGCGCAGGTCGATGTCGTGCTCGATCGCGGCCGGCAGATTGTCGCTGGCGAGCAGACGGCGCTGCTGGCCCATCTTGATGGCGACGGCACGGGCATTGATGCTTTTCAGGATCTGGCGCGACAGCGAATCGGGGACCATGCCGAGCGGCGCAGCATCGAGCACCAGCGCCGCCGTGTTGGCCGCCGCCACGCGGTCGTTGAGCCGGTTGACCCAGAAGTTGGCGATGGCAGGCACGTAGAGCAGGACGGCCGCGATCATCACCAGGGGAACGGTGAGCAGCAGCAGCTTGCCTGACAGCCCAAGCCCGCGCGTCCCACGCGGCCGCGCCGCCGGCGGGTCCCGCTGATCCTGATCCTGGATCGGCTGGAGGTCTGTCGCTGCCACGAATTCGCCCTCGCTGCCTTTGCCGGGTTAAGATTGGACCGGGTGAAGGATTTGCAGGGTGTGAGGATGCGGCCCGCCCCCGGTCCCGGTCAAATTACGGATCGCTAATCTGCCGAGGTCGGATGTAAGCGCAGATTTGGCGAGTCGCTACCACAAGGGTTAAAAACCCCGCACAAACAGCGATATTCGCTGGAATTGAGCCGTTGTGCGGCGTTGACGAAAAGAAGACGCTCGCTTATAAGCCGGCCAATTGTCCGCGATGACCCGGTATGACGCCGGGAGCGGCTCTCTTGGGGCCGAAAAAGGCCCGTTTTGGGCCGCATCTTCCGGACTTTACCATCAATTCTACAGGCAAATTGCCCGGTCAGCGGAGAAAAACCCGTGAAGCGGACTTATCAACCCAGCAAACTGGTGCGCAAGCGCCGTCACGGCTTCCGTGCCCGTCTCGCCACGGCCGGCGGCCGCAAGGTTCTCGCCGCCCGCCGCGCCCGCGGCCGCAAGCGTCTGAGCGCCTGAGCCGGACCCCCTTTTTGGGATTTCATCATGGATCGGCTGAGGCAGCGGGCGGATTTCCTCGCCGTTGCCAATGGCGCGCGGGTGAATAGTCCCGCGTTCGTCCTGCAAAGCCGTGGCCGCGACGACAGCGGCCCGATCCGGATCGGCTTCACCGTTACCAAAAAGAACGGCAACGCCCCCGAGCGCAACCGCATCCGGCGCCGGCTTCGCGAACTGGTGAAGCGGCTCGATCCGGTGTCGATGCAACCCCATCATGATTATGTGCTGGTCGGCCGAAGGGACGCGCTCTCGCGCGGCTTCGCCACCATGCTCGACGATCTGCGCATAGCATTCGCGAAGCCCGCGCGGCATACGCACAGGGGACGTGGCCCAAGGACTGGCCCAAGAACTGGCCCAAGAACCGACGGCCAAAGAACCGACGGCTTAAAGCCCGGCCCCGCTCCTGCGACCAGCCGCAAACCGGATTGATGACGAGAATGATGACCGACAACCGCAATACCATCCTCGCCGTCATTCTGTCGGGCCTCGTGCTGATCGCCTGGCAATATTTCTACAACATGCCGGCGATGGAGAAGCAGCGCGCCCTGCAGCAGACGCAGGCCGAGCTGCAGAAGACCACGCCGCAGCCGACGGCCTCCGGGACGCCGGGCGCTGCGCCGCAGCCCGGCAGCGCAGGCGCGCCCTCCGCTCCCCAGACCCCCAATCAGCCGGCCCAGGCGACCGTCAGCCGCGAGGCGGCGATTGCCGCCTCCCCCCGCGTCAAGATCGAGACACCCCGCCTGACCGGCAGCATTGCCTTGAAGGGCGCGCGCATCGACGATCTTGCGCTGGTGCAGTATCGCGAAACGGTCGACCCGAAGTCGCCGCCGATCATCCTCTATTCGCCGTCGGGCACCGCAGAGCCCTATTACGCAGAATTTGGCTGGGTGGCCGGGACAGGTGGCACAAAGGTGCCCGACCGGACCACCGATTGGCAGCAGGAGGGCACCAACAGCCTGACGCCGTCCACGCCGGTCATGCTGAAATACGACAATGGCGAAGGCCTCACCTTCCGCCGCACCGTCACGATCGACGACCACTACCTCTTCAGCATCAAGGACGAGGTGACCAATGTCGGCAACGCGCCGGTCAAACTCTATCCCTTCGCACTGATCTCGCGCCACGGCACGCCGCAGGTCTCGGGCTACTACATCCTGCATGAAGGCCTGATCGGTTACCTGGGCGACCAGGGCTTGCAGGAGAAGGCCTATAAGGCTGTCGGCGAAGCAGCCGCGATCGGCAACGGCGGACACGGGTTCGAATTCAACAACGTCACCAATGCCTGGCTCGGTATTACCGACAAATATTGGGCGTCTGCGCTCCTTCCCGACACGTCGGCAACGCTCAAGGCCCGTTTTGTCGCCGAACCCGGCACCCAGATCCGATACCAGACCGACTATCTGCAAAGCGAGCAGACCGTCCCGATCGGCGGCACGACGACGACGAACGCGCGGCTGTTCGCCGGCGCCAAGGAAGCCGGCGTCGTCGGCGTGTTCCCGTTCGCCGGCCTCGGCGGCTACAACAAGGAGCTCGGCCTCAACCATTTCGATCTCTTGATCGACTGGGGCTGGTTCTACTTCATCACCAAGCCGATGTTCCTCGGCCTCGACTTCTTCTACCGCTTCTTCGGCAATTTCGGCATCTCGATCCTGCTCGTGACCGTGATCGTGAAGCTCTTGTTCTTCCCGTTGGCGAACAAGTCCTACGCCTCGATGGCGAAGATGAAGTCGGTCCAGCCGCAGCTTCAGGCGCTGAAGGAGCGCTACCCCGACGACAAGGTGAAGCAGCAGCAGGAGATGATGGAGATCTACCGCAAGGAGAAGATCAATCCGGTCGCCGGCTGTCTTCCCGTGGTGATCCAGATCCCGGTGTTCTTCTCGCTCTACAAGGTGCTGTTCGTCACCATCGAGATGCGGCATGCGCCGTTCTTCGGCTGGATCAAGGACCTCTCCGCGCCGGATCCGACCAATCTGTTCACCTTGTTCGGGCTGATCCCGTTCGATCCGACCACGCTGCCGCTGTTCGGCCACTACCTCGCGCTCGGCATCTGGCCGATCATCATGGGCATCACGATGTGGTTCCAGATGAAGCTGAATCCGACGCCGCCGGATCCGACCCAGCAGATGATCTTCAACTGGATGCCGCTGATCTTCACCTTCATGCTGGCGGGCTTTCCGGCGGGCCTCGTGATCTACTGGGCCTGGAACAACACGCTCTCGGTGCTGCAGCAGAGCTTCATCATGCGCCGCAACGGCGTGAAGGTGGAGCTGTTCGACAATCTCAAGGCGACGTTCGCGAAGAAGGCGACGTAGGCGAACCTTCGAACCTCATCCTGAGGAGCGGCCGCAAGGCCGCGTCTCGAAGGATGGCCACGGGCACCGGGGCCTTCATGGTTCGAGACGGCGCTTAGCGCCTCCTCACCATGAGGGATTAACAGAAAGCCTTCGCATGACCGACGACAAAGATGCGAAGCTGATCGAGGTCGGGCGAAAGCTGTTCACCCGCGACTGGCAGTTCATCTGGGCCTCGCCCTCGATTGAAACTCTGCCGCCGATGGCGGGGCTGGAGATCGCCTTTGCCGGCCGCTCCAATGTCGGCAAGTCGAGCCTGATCAACGCGCTGACCGGCCGCAACGCGCTTGCGCGCACCTCGCATACGCCGGGCCGCACCCAGGAGCTGATCTTCTTCGAGGTCCCCGGGAAAGGTGACCTGCGGCTCGTCGACATGCCCGGCTATGGCTATGCCAAGGCGCCGAAGAGCCAGGTCGCGTCCTGGACCGAGCTGATCCACAAATTCCTACTCGGACGCACCTCGCTCGCGCGCGTCTACGTGCTGATCGACGCGCGGCATGGCCTCAAGGAGGTCGACCACGAAGTCCTGAAGACGCTCGACCGCTCCGCGGTCAGCTACCAGATCGTCCTGACCAAGGCCGACCAGGTGAAGGCCACTGAGCTTGCCGAACGGATTGCCGAGACCGGCGTTGCGCTCGCCAAACATGGCGCGGCGTTTCCGGATGTGCTGACGACCTCGTCCCGCTCCGGGGCCGGCATGGCCGAGCTCCGCGCCGCGATGGCGAAGCTGCTGGAAGAGCGGACCAAGTGACGGCCGCGTTCCGCCTGCTGATCGGGCTTGCCGGTTTGATGGGCGCCGCCGGCGTCGCGCTGGCCGCCGCCTCCGCCCACGGCGGCGATGCGAGCCGGCTCGCCTCCGCAAGCGCCATGCTGCTGTTTCATGCAACTGCGATACTTGCAGGTGTAGCCCTGCTCGCGCGCGGTCTGCTGCATGGCGGAATTGGCCTCGTCGCCGCGTTCGGTTTCGCAGCCGGCGCCGCGCTGTTCGCGGGCGACCTCACCTTGCGGCAATATGCCGGCCATTCGCTGTTTCCATATGCGGCGCCGACCGGTGGATCGGTGATGATTCTGAGCTGGCTGGCGGTGACGCTGGCGGCGGTGGCGGCGAAGCGCAATCCATAACCCGGACGGAGCGCAGCGCGGCGGCATGCCAGCCACACTTTGCGCCCCGCGCGCCAATCGGATAGAACGCCGCCCGAGTATCCCGCCAGCGAGATCCGCCTCATGACCGAAATCTCCCCGCTCGACCAGGCCCGCATCCTGTCCGAAGCGCTGCCGCACATGCAGCAGTATGACGAAGAAACCATCGTCATCAAATATGGCGGCCATGCCATGGGCGACGAGGAGACCGCGAAGAATTTTGCCCGCGACATCGTGTTGCTCGAGCAGACCGCGATCAATCCGGTGGTGGTGCATGGCGGCGGGCCGCAGATCGCGACCATGCTCAAGCGCCTCGGCATCGTCTCGGAATTCGCAGCCGGCCTGCGCATCACCGATGCCGCCACCATCGAGATCGTCGAGATGGTGCTGGCCGGCTCCGTCAACAAGCAGATCGTCGGCTACATCAACGAGGCCGGTGGCAAGGCGGTGGGGCTATCAGGCAAGGACGCCAACATGGTGAAAGCGTCGAAGACGACGCGCACCATCATGGATCCGGACTCGCACATCGAGAAGGCGGTCGATCTCGGCTTCGTCGGCGATCCCGAGAAAGTCGACCTCACGCTGCTCAACCAGCTGATCGGCTACGAGCTGATCCCGGTGCTGGCGCCGCTCGCGACCTCGAAAGAGGGCCAGACGCTGAACGTCAACGCCGACACTTTTGCAGGCGCCGTCGCCGGCGCGCTGAAGGCAAAGCGGCTGCTGCTGCTCACCGACGTGCCGGGCGTGCTCGACAAGTCCAAGAAGCTGATCCCGCAGCTTTCGGTCAAGGACGCGCGAAAGCTGATCGCCGACGGCACCATTTCCGGCGGCATGATCCCGAAGGTCGAGACCTGCATCTACGCGCTCGAACAGGGCGTCGAGGGCGTCGTCATCATCGACGGCAAGATGCAGCACGCCGTGCTGCTCGAGCTCTTCACCAACCAGGGCACGGGAACGCTGATCCACAAGTGATGCGAGAGGCGCCACGCATGAAAGCCGTCATGCCCGGGCTTGTCCCGGGCATCCACGATCTTTCTTCTGGTGGCAACGAGGTGGATGGCCGGAACAAGTCCGGCCATGACGATCGCAGAGAGCGGCGGCCTCGCCGCTCCGTCCTGACGCGCTTCCTGATGACGCTCCCCGCCGCAGCCATCTCGTTCGTCTTCTCCTCCGCGCCGGCCTTCGCCGACCTCAAGATCTGCAACCGCATGTCCTATGTCGTCGAGGCCGCGATCGGCATCGACGACAAGGCGGCGACCGCCACGCGCGGCTGGTTCAGGATCGACCCCGCCACCTGCCGCGTGGTGGTGCAGGGCACGCTCTCCGCCGACCGCATCCTGCTCAACGCCCGCGCGCTCGGCGTCTACGGCGCATCCCCGATCCCGCAGAACGGCAGCGATACGCTGTGCGTCGCGCAGGACAATTTCGTCATCGCGGCCGCGCGGCAGTGCCGCAGCGGCCAGACCCAGGCCGCCTTCACCCAGATCACGCCGACGCAAGGAGCGGACGGCAATTTCGTCGCCTATCTCGCCGAGGATTCCGAATATGACGACGAGCAGGCACGCCTCGCCAGCATCCAGCGGCTTTTGGTGATCGCAGGCTACGATGCCGCGCCGATCGACGGCGTCGACGGGCCGAAGACGCAAGGCGCGCTGGCCGCTTTCCTGAAGAGTCGCGGATTGTCCTCTGACATTCTGTCGTCGCCGAACTTCTTCAAAACCATGGTCGATGCGGTGCAGACGCCGTCTGCGACCGGCCTGACCTGGTGCAACGACACTCCGCACAAGGTGATGGCGGCGGTCGCCACCGACGACGGCAAGTCGGTGACGAGCCGCGGCTGGTATCGCATCGATCCCAAGACCTGCCTGCACCCTGATGTGAGCGGCCAGCCGAAGCAGATCTTCAGCTTCGCGGAGGCCATCGACGCTGACAACCGCGTCATCAAGCTGAAGGACAGGCCGCTGAACTGGGGCGGCGACAGGCAGCTCTGCACCCGCGAAACCAAGTTCGAGACCAACGAGCAGGCCGACTGCGGCGCGCGCGGTTTCGCGGCCACGGGCTTTGGCGCGGTGGACATGTCGAGCGGCGGCAAGACGCTGCGGTTTGCGATGCCGTGATGGTGGCGCTGTGATCGTACCGGTGCCACGCACTCCGCTGTCGTCCTGGCGAAAGCCAGGACCCATTACCCCAGGATTGGGTTTGGCGAAGAACGACGACCAGAGTGCCCCAATGATCGGTCACGGAGTATGGGTCCTGGCTTTCGCCAGGACGACGATTGAGGGCGGGGCCGCCGCCGCGGTCAACGGATAGAGAGTGAAATGAGATCCCCCCGCGCCTTTGGCCATATCGACACCTGGGTGTTCGACCTCGACAACACGCTGTATCCGCACCACGTCAATCTGTGGCAGCAGGTCGATGCCCGGATCACCGAGTTCGTTTGCAATTGGCTGAACCTGACGCCGGTGGAAGCGCGCAAGATCCAGAAGGATTATTACCAGCGCTTCGGCACCACCATGCGTGGCATGATGACCCTGCATGGCGTAGGCGCCGACGACTATCTCGCCTACGTCCACAAGATCGACCACTCTCCGCTGGAGCCGAACCCGGCGCTGGGCGCGGCGATCGCAAAACTGCCGGGACGAAAGCTGATCCTGACCAACGGCTCGGTCGACCATGTCGATGCGGTGCTGGCGCGGCTCGGTTTTGCTACGCATTTCGATGGCGTGTTCGACATCATCGCCGCCGAATTCGAGCCGAAGCCGGCGCCGCAGACCTACCGGAAGTTTCTCGCCGACCACGCGGTCGATCCGACACGCGCCGCCATGTTCGAGGACCTCGCCCGCAATCTCACCGTCCCGCACGAGCTCGGCATGACCACGGTGCTGGTGGTGCCTGACGGCACCAAGGAAGTGGTGCGCGAGGACTGGGAGCTGGAGGGCCGGGACGCCGCCCATGTCGATCACGTCACGGATGATCTGGCGGGGTTTCTGGGCAAGCTGTCCTCTCTCTCCCCACGTCGTCCCGGCGAAGGCCGAGACCCATAACCCCAACACGCGGTTGTAGCGCGCAACTGGTAACTCCGAGTCTTCGCCAAGCTTGACCCTGTGGGTATGGGTCCCGGCCTTCGCCGGGACGACGCTGAGTATGCCTTGACTCCTCCCCGCCAAATCCCGAAAAAGCGCTCCAATCCGTTACAAATCCTAGCCTTCCCGAGAGGAAATCCCGATGTCCCTGTCTGCCCTTGAATCCACCATCAACGGCGCCTTCGAGGCGCGCGACGGCGTCTCGACCTCGACCAAGGGCGAAGTGCGCGAGGCCGTGGATCACGCGCTGGAGATTCTGGACAAGGGCGAGGCCCGCGTCGCCGAGCGCGGGACCGACGGCAAGTGGAAGGTCAATCAATGGCTGAAGAAGGCGGTGCTGCTCTCGTTCCGCCTCAACGACATGGGCGCCATTCCCGGCGGCCCCGGCAAGGCGACCTGGTGGGACAAGGTGCCCTCGAAGTTCGACGGCTGGGGCGAGAACCGTTTTCGCGACGCCGGCTTCCGCGCCGTCCCCGGCTCCATCGTGCGCCGCTCGGCCTTCATCGCCCGCAACGTCGTGCTGATGCCGTCCTTCGTCAATCTCGGCGCCTATGTCGATGAATCGACCATGATCGACACATGGTCGACCGTCGGCTCCTGCGCGCAGATCGGCAAGCGCGTGCACATCTCCGGCGGCGTCGGCATCGGCGGCGTGCTCGAGCCGCTGCAGGCCGAGCCTGTGATCATCGAGGACGATTGCTTCATCGGCGCCCGCTCCGAAGTCGCCGAAGGCGTGATCGTGCGCAAGGGCGCGGTGCTGTCGATGGGCGTGTTCCTGGGTGCGTCGACCAAGATCGTCGACCGCGAGACCGGCGAGATTTTTATCGGCGAGGTGCCTGAGTATTCGGTCGTCGTTCCCGGCGCGCTGCCCGGCAAGCCCATGAAGAACGGCCAGATCGGCCCGAGCACCGCCTGCGCCGTCATCGTCAAGCGCGTCGACGAGCGCACGCGCTCCAAGACCAGCATCAACGAACTGCTGCGGGACTAAAGCGCGATGAGATGAGGATGAATCATCATCGCGCTTTAGGTTGTTGTTTGAGCATGATCTTTTCGGAAAACCGCTTCGCACTTTTCCGGATCATGCTTTAAGACTCTCTGACTCTCTCCTCTCCCTCTCCCCGTTCTTACGGGGCCGCGACGAGCTTCGCTCGCGCGGGGAGGGTTGGGGTGAGGGGCCTCTCTCCACGGATGAGATGGCCGCGAGACCTGTACCCCCTCACCCGGATCGCAAGGGCGATCCGACCTCTCCCCGCAAGCGGGGCGAGGTGAAAGAGCCCCTTGCGGCTCCTCGTCGAACCCTCCCTCCCTCCATCGCGACCAACTGGCCGAAACCGAGGAAGGCGCGGCATTCGTCCCTTCGACAAAAGGCTGGGACCAAAACGGCGAGATCGAATTTGTCCCGCCCAATGCTAGCCCACCCGGCGGCATGCATGTTAAGCGGGGCGCATGACCGATGCTCTCTCGATTGCCCGCGATCTCATCCGCTGCCCCTCGGTAACTCCGGCCGATGCCGGTGCGCTGGGCGTGCTTGAAAAAGCTCTCACCGCAGCCGGATTCATATGCCACCGCGTGACCTTCAGCGAGCCCGGCACCGCCGACGTCGACAATCTCTATGCGCGGATCGGCACTGACGGGCCGCACATCACCTTTGCCGGCCATACCGACGTGGTGCCGCCGGGCGACGAGAGCGCCTGGAGCGTCGGCGCGTTCTCCGGCGAGGTGAAGGACGGCTTTCTGCACGGCCGCGGCGCGGTCGACATGAAGGGCGGCATCGCCTGCTCGGTGGCCGCGGTGCTGGAGCATCTCGCCGCGAACGACGGCAAGCCGCGCAGCGACGGCAAAGGTTCGATCTCCTTTCTGATCACCGGCGACGAGGAAGACGTCTCCATCAACGGCACCATCAAGCTGTTGAAGTGGGCGGCGGAGCGCGGCGAAAAATTCGATCATTGCGTGCTCGGCGAGCCCTCCAATGTCGAGACGCTCGGCGACACCATCAAGGTCGGCCGCCGCGGCTCGCAATCGGGTACGCTGTATGTCGACGGGATGCAGGGCCATGTCGCCTATCCGCACCGCGCCGCCAATCCGGTGCCTGATATCTCGCGGCTGATCATGGCGATCTCCGACGAGCCGCTCGACCATGGCAGCGCGCAGTTCCAGGCCTCCAATCTTGAATTCACCTCGGTCGACGTCGGCAACACCGCCAACAACGTCATCCCCGGCCAGGCCCGCGCAAAGTTCAACATCCGCTACAACGACAACCACAGCCAGGCGAGCCTGCGCGAGCTGGTCGAGACGCGGCTGACAAAAGCCTGCGGCAACCGCATCCGGGCCCGCATCGTCTGGGAACCCTCGAACTCGAACGTGTTCGTGACCAAGCCCGGCCCGTTCACCGAACTCGCGGTGTCCGCGATCGAGGAGGTGACGGGCCGCAAGCCGGAGCTGTCGACGTCAGGCGGCACCTCGGATGCTCGCTTCATCTCGAGCTACTGCCCGGTGATCGAGTTCGGTCTGGTCGGCCAGACCATGCACCAGGTCGACGAGCGCGTGCCGGTCAGGGATCTGGAGCAGCTGACGAAGGTGTATCGCGGGATCTTGCAGAGGTATTTTGGGTAGGCCTCAGCACCCGCCATGCATTTCGCTGTCATCGCCCGCGAAGGCGGGCGATCCAGTATTCCAGAGACGGTTGTGATTGAACCGAGAGACTGCGGCGTACTGGATGCCCCGCCTGCGCGGGGCATGACACCAATAATGGGGCGAGAACGCCCGCCCCCGTCAATAATCCACCTTCATCAGATACAGCCCGTCCGGCGGGGCGACGATGCCGCAGGCGGCGCGGTTACGCGCGGCGAGCGCTGCGGAGAGATCGTCCGCGGTCCAGCGGCCTTCGCCGACCCACATCAGCGACCCCACCATCGAGCGCACCTGGCTGTGCAGGAACGAGCGCGCCGACGTGACGATGGTGATCTCGCGTCCGTCGCGCAATACGTCGAGCTGGTCGAGCGTCTTCTCCGGCGACTTGGCCTGGCACTCGGTGTCGCGAAACGTCGTGAAATCGTGCTTGCCGAGCAGGCGCTGCGCCGCCGCGTGCATCGCATCGGCATCGAGCCGGCGCGGCACGCGCCAGGCGTGGCCGGCATCGAGCGCGAGATTGGCGCGGGTGTTGACGATGCGGTAGCGGTAGTGGCGCTTCACGGCCGAAAAACGCGCCTCGAATGTTTCAGGCACGATCTCCGCCTCGAGCACCGCCACCGGATGCGGGCGCAGATGCGCATTCAACCCGTCGCGAAAACGGCCCTGCGGAAACTGCTTGTCGATATCGACATGCGCGACCTGGCCTCGCGCATGCACACCGGCATCGGTGCGCCCGGCGCCGTGCACACGCGCATCCGCGCCGGTCATCGCCTTGACGGCAGTCTCCAGCGCGCCCTGCACCGAGGGCAGCGTCTCCTGCACCTGCCAGCCGAAGAACGGCGCGCCGTCATATTCGATGATGAGCTTGTAGCGGGGCATCTTGTCCAGTTTCGCTGTCATCGCCCGGCTCGACCGGGCGATCCAGTACTCCGCAGCCTATCCGTTCGACCGAGAAGCCTCGGCGTACTGGATACCCCGCCTTCGCGGGGTATGACAGCGTCAGGTGAATTTGGCTCCCGGCTTCAGCGGCACGCCGCGCAGGAAGTCCGCGGCCTGCATGCGCGCCTTGCCTTCGCGCTGGAGCTCGAGAATGCGAATCGCGCCCTCGCCGCAGGCGACGGTGAGGTGATCGTCGAGCACTGCGCCCGGAGTGCCGGCCCCCTTAGCAAGCTCGCAGCGCAGGATTTTGACGCGCGCATTTTCCTCGACGCCTGCGAGTTCGGCCCAGGCGCCGGGGAATGGCGACAGGCCGTGGATATGGCGCAGCACCTCGCGCGCGGGCCTGGTCCAGTCGATCCGCGCTTCGGCCTTGTCGATCTTGGCGGCATAGGTGACGCCGTCCTCGCTCTGCTGCTTGAGCTGAAGCGCGCCGCGGGCGAGCGCGGCCATGGCGCGCACCATCAGATCGGCGCCGAGCCGCGAGAGCCGGTCGTGCAGATCGAGCGCTGTCATGGTGTCGGAGATCGCCAGCCGTTCCGCCATGGCGACGTCGCCGGTGTCGAGGCCGACATCCATCTTCATCACCATCACGCCGCTCTCGGCGTCGCCGGCCATGATCGCCCGGTTGATGGGAGCCGCACCCCGCCAGCGCGGCAGCAGCGAAGCGTGCAGATTGTAGCATCCGAGTTTTGGGGCATCGAGGATCGCCTGCGGCAGGATCATGCCATAGGCGACGACGACGGCAGCATCGGCGTCGAAGGCGCGAAATTCTTCCAGCGCCTCCGGCGTCTTCAACGTCTTCGGCGTCAGTACGGGAACGCCGAGTTTTCGCGCGGCCTCTTCCACCGGGGTCGGTTGCAATTGCAGGCCGCGCCGGCCGCCGGGCTTCGGCGCGCGGGTGTACACGGCCGCGATCTCGTGGCCATGCGCGACCAACTCAAGCAGCGTCGGCACGGAGAAATCGGGCGTGCCTATGAAGATCAGGCGGAGGGGCATGACAGAGAACCTCACTCCGCGCGCTTGGCGGCTTTCTCGAACTTTTTCAGCACGCGGTCGCGCTTGAGTTTTGACAGATAGTCGACGAACAGCACGCCGTTGAGATGGTCGATCTCGTGCTGGATGCAGGTGGCGTAGAGGCCTTCGGCGTCCTCCTCGTGCACTTTGCCGTCCAGATCAGTGTAGCGCACCCGCACCTTCGCAGGCCGCTCGACCTCCTCGTAATATTCGGGGATCGACAGGCAGCCTTCCTCGTAGACCGACAATTCCTCGGAGGAGGCGATGATTTCCGGATTGATGAAGACGCGCGGCTCGGGCTTGGTCTCGCCGTCCTGGTCGGGCTTGGCGAGGTCCATGGTGATCAGCCGCAACGGCTGCGCGATCTGGATCGCCGCGAGCCCGATGCCGGGCGCGTCGTACATGGTCTCGAACATGTCGTCGGCAAGCTTGCGGATCTCCGGCGTGACCTTCTCGATCGGTTTGGAGACCAGACGCAGCTGCTTGTCGGGCAGGATGATGATTTCTCTGAGGGCCATGGCCGCGATTTAATCCGCGCGCCCGATGCGGTCAATGCGGCCGGGAACCCCGTTAACCCTCCGCTAACCATAAAACTTCAGGTTTCGTTAACCATAAAAATTAAGGGAGCATTTACCATAAATGTTCGCTATTCGTTCGTGCGGTCGAGCGAATCGGCTAGAAGCGGAGGCATGAACGAGATCATTTTCTTGGCTGGCGACTGGCCGGTGCGCACCGTGGACGCGCTGATCGGCTTCGGCGCGCTGGTCCTCATCCTGCTGGTGGTCATTGCGGTGGTGATCGCGCGGTCCTCCCGGCGCGGCGCGGAACTCGCGATGGCCAACGCCATCCGCGCCGACGAGCTCGAGGAGCGCGTCAGCCAGATGCTGCACGCCCAGAGCGAGGCTTCGGGCCGGGTCGACGCCATGACCCAGACGCTCGCCGGTCGCCAGGCCGACATGGCGCGTGCGGTCAACGAGCGGCTGGATTCGGTGACCCACCGTGTCGGCCAATCCATGGAGCATACCACCCGCAACACCATGGAGAGCCTGCGCGCGCTGCACGAGCGGCTCGGCATCATCGACAGCGCGCACAAGAACCTCACCGACCTCACCACGCAGGTGACGACCCTGCGCGACGTGCTCGCCAACAAGCAGTCGCGCGGCGCCTTCGGCCAGGCGCGGATGGAGGCGATCGTCCAGGACGGGCTTCCCAAGGGCGCCTACGAGTTCCAGTTCACGCTCTCGACCGGCAAACGGCCGGACTGCGTCGTGTTCCTGCCCGACCAGCGGCCGCTCTGCATCGACGCGAAATTCCCGCTGGAGGCCATGACCGCGCTGCACGACGCGCGCAGCGACGAGGAGAAGCGCATCGCCACGCAGCGCTTGCGCGGCGACGTGATGAAGCATGTCAGCGACATCGCCGAAAAATATCTCGTCGCCGGCGAGACCCAGGAGATGGCGTTGATGTTCGTGCCGTCGGAATCGGTCTACGCCGAAATCCACGACGGTTTCGACGACGTGATCCAGAAGGCCTATCGCGCCCGCGTCGTGCTGGTGTCGCCCTCGCTCTTGATGCTCGCCATCCAGGTGATGCAGCAGATCATGAAGGACGCGCGCATGCGCGACGCCGCCGACCAGATCCGCACCGAGGTGATCAAGCTCGGCGACGACCTCGGCCGCCTGCGCGACCGCGTGACGAAATTGCAGAAGCATTTTTCCGACGCGAACGAGGACGTCCGCCAGATCCTGATCTCCGCCGACAAGATCGAGAAACGCGCTGGGCGCATCGAAGAGCTCGATTTCAGCAAGACCGACGCGCCCGAAGGCCCGCATCTGGTGGCGACCGGCGCTGCCGAGCTGTTCCCGCGGAAGCTCCAGGCCGGGGAGTAGGATTGAGGCACGCTGTCATGCCCCGCAGGCGGGGCATCCAGTACGCCGCGGCGGTCGTGATTGAACCGAGGCGCCGGTGATTACTGGATCGTCCGCCTTCGCGGACGATGACAGCGGAGGAGAGGCGGCATGGGCACGCGGTGCTACTACGTCTACATCCTCGCCAGCAAGATCGGCGGCACCCTCTATATCGGCGTGACAAATGATCTCATTCGCCGCGTGGCCGAACATAAATCGAAGGTCATCGAGAGCTTTACAGAGAAGTACGATGTCGCCCGGCTCGTCTACTTCGAGCAGTTCGACGACCCGGAAAACGCGATCAAACGCGAGAAGCGACTCAAGAAATGGAACAGGGCCTGGAAGGTTCGGTTGATCGAGCAGCACAATCCGAACTGGGATGACCTTTATCCCGGGATAGCCGGGCCACCATGACGCTGTCATGCCCCGCGCAGGCGGGGCATCCAGTACGCTGCGGCGGTCGTGATTGAACCGAAACGCTGGTGAGTACTGGATCGTCCGCCTTCGCGGACGATGACACTGTGGGATGTTGAGAGCTTCCGCCTCGCGGACCTCGGCAAGAGTCTTTTCCTCCAGAATCTGCTAACACCCTCCCATGACCGCACCCGACGCGACCTCCTCCGCCGGCGCTGACGCGCCCGCCACCTCCTGGCGTGACAGCCTTGCCGTTCACCTGCAGCCGCGGGTGCTGATCGTGCTGTTCCTCGGCTTCTCGTCCGGGCTGCCGCTGGCGCTGTCGGGCTCGACGCTGCTGGTGTGGATGCGGGAATCCGGTGTCGATCTCAAGACCATCGGGCTGTTTGCGCTGGTCGGCACGCCCTACACGCTGAAATTCCTGTGGGCGCCGCTGGTCGATGCGCTGCACGTGCCGCTGTTCACGCACGCGTTCGGGCGGCGGCGCGGCTGGCTGCTGTTTTCGCAATTGCTGCTGATCGTCGCGATCCTGCTGCTGGCGCTCACCGATCCCGCGCGCTCACCGTTCTACGTCGCGCTCGGCGCCCTGCTGGTGGCGACGACCTCGTCGACGCAGGACATCGTGGTCGATGCCTTCCGCGTCGAGAGCCTGCCGGAGAGCGAGCAGGCCGCCGGCATGGCGTCCTATGTCGCGGCCTATCGCATCGGCATGCTGGTCTCGACCGCCGGCGCGCTGTTCATCGTCTCGGGCTTCGAGAGCACCGGCATCACCCGCACATCCGCCTGGATGTGGGGCTATATGGTGATGGCGTCGATGGTGCTGATCGGGACCATCACCGCGCTGATCGCGACCGAGCCCGAGCAGTCGGTGCGGGCGGAAGCAGCGACGCAAACGGAAACCGCGTTCGCGCGCGTGCTGCGCGCGGCGATCGGCGCCTTCTCGGAATTCCTGTCGCGCAAAGACGCGCTTGCAGCACTCGCCTTCGTCGTGCTGTTCAAGTTCACCGACGCCTTCTCCGGCACCATGACCGCGCCGTTCGTGATCGACCTTGGCTTCTCCCGCAACGACTATGCGGCGATCGTGAAGGGCGTGGGCCTCGCTGCGACGCTGATCGGCGGCTTTGCCGGGGGCTTCGTCGCGCGGCGCTATTCGCTTGCGACCAGCCTTTGGATCGGCGGCGTGGTGCAGGCGCTCGCGAACCTCTCCTTCTCCTGGCTGGCCTTCGTCGGCACCAGCCAATGGGCGCTCGCCTTCGCCATCACGGCTGAGAATTTCACCAGCGCCATCGGCACGGTGATCTTCGTCGCCTATCTATCGGCGCTCTGCCAGAACCCGCTGCACACGGCGACGCAGTATGCGCTGCTCACCGCGCTTGCCGCTGTGGGGCGGACCTATCTCTCGTCAGGTGCCGGCTTCGTGGCGGACATGACCGGCTGGCCGCTGTTCTTCGTGGTCTGCATGCTGGTGGCGATCCCGAGCCTGGTGCTGCTGGCCTGGCTGCAGAAGCGCGGGCATTTCGAGGCGCTGGGGCCGGTGCGGGTTTAGCGCAACGCTCGCTGTCATGCCCCGCCACCGGGTCTCGCCTTCGGCGAGCCCGATGACAGGCTCCGGCGGGGCATCCAGTATTCCAGAGACAGTTGTGATTGACCGAGAAGCCGCGGCGTACTGGATCGCCCGGTCAAGCCGGGCGATGACACCGGAAGCGCGGTGAGGACATCGTGTGCCGCTACTGCTTCTTGATCAGGCTCCACTTCGTGATCACGGCCTCGCTCATCTGGCCGGGATCGCTGGCGCAGGCGACTTCGTCGACTTTGACCGAGATCTCCTTGCCGGCGAACGTCTTCAGCTGTGCGGCCTGCGCGTCGCCGCTGGGAACGAGCTGGAAGGTTTCGGGCCCGGTCTCGAGATTGCACAGCCCGCTCGGCGGCGGCAGCCGGCGCGGCTCGGAGGTGATCTGGTAGGTCGCGACCCGCTTGCCGACGTTCTTGACGTCGCGCACTTTCATCGTGTTCAACTCGCCCGAGAGCACCTCGCCGGCATTGATCGGCTTGCCAGGCTTCGACGGCGGCGGAGCCCCGTCGTCCTGCTGCGCGGAGATGGCCGGCGTTGCCAGCAACGTCATCGTCGCGACCAAAGCCCATCGTGTGGCGAAAAGTTTCGTCATGTCGTCCGTTCCGTAAGTCTGGATGGCTAGAACAGGGTGCGCTGCCGCATCGCGGCCGATAGCGTACCTTCATCGAGATAATCAAGCTCGCCGCCGACCGGCACACCATGGGCGAGCCGGGTTACTTTTACGTTGGCGTCCTGAAGCAGGTCGGTGATGTAATGCGCCGTGGTCTGGCCATCGACGGTGGCATTGAGCGCCAGGATGACTTCATGCACCTGCGCGTCATGCGCGCGCGCGACCAGCGCCTCGATGGTGAGGTCCTGCGGGCCGACGCCGTCGAGCGGCGACAAGGTCGCGCCCAACACGTGATAGCGCCCCTGGGTCGCATTGGCCCGTTCCAGCGCCCAGAGATCGGCAACGTCGGCGACGACGACGATGATCGAGGGATCGCGCTTCGGATCGATGCAGACCGTGCAGGGATTTTGCGTGTCGATGCTGCCGCAGGTCTTGCAGACCTGGACCTTGTCGAGCGCGACCTGCATGGCCGAGGACAGCGGTATCATCAGCGCTTCGCGCTTCTTGATCAGATGCAGCGCGGCGCGCCGCGCCGAGCGCGGACCGAGGCCCGGCAGCCGTGCGAGAAGCTGGACCAGCCGCTCGATTTCAGGACCCGCGACAGCGCCCATATTACTGGCCGAACATCCCCGGCGGCAGGCTGAGCCCGCCCGTGAGCGCCTGCATCTTCTCCTGCATGGCGGCTTCCGCCTTGCGGCGGGCGTCACCGAACGCGGTGACCAGCAGGTCCTCGAGCACCTCGCGCTCCTCCGCCTTCATCAGCGAGGGATCGATCTTGACGCCCTTGACGTCCATCTTCGCGGTCATACGCACGGCGACGAGACCGCCGCCGGAGATGCCCTCGACCTCGACGTTGGCGAGTTGGTCCTGCATCTCCTGCATCTTGGATTGCAGCTGCTGCGCCTGCTTCATCATGCCGAAAATATCGACCATCGGTGCTGTCCTTGGTTGGCGCGATGAATCATCATCGCGCCTTCGCTTATTGTTTTGAGCATGATCTAATCGGAAAACCGCTTCACACTTTGCGCTAGCGCGGCCCTTCGGGTCCGGATCATGCTCTAGAGATCGTCGCCGTCGGAACCGTCGGGCGGATCGTCACTGCCATAGTCGGCGTTAATATCGGATTCCGGCGCCTCGGGGGCAAGTCTGCGGACTTCGACGACCTTCGCACCCGGAAAACGCGACAGCACCTCCCGCACCCGCGGATCGGCCTCGGCGGTGCGCGCATGTTCCTGCTTGGCCGCCTGGTTCACCGAGCGCAGCGTCGGCTGGCCCTGCTCGTTGGAGACGATCACGGTCCAGCGGCGCCCGGTCCAAAGCTCGAATTTACGCGCGAGATCGGAAATCATGGTCTTGGAGGCGTTGGGCTCGAGCGCGACTTCCAGCCGGCCCTCCTCGAAACGGACGAGGCGCATGTCGCCTTCGAGCGCGCCCTTGGTCAGGAGGTCGCGCCGCTGGCCGGCAAGCGCGACGAGCTGGGTGAAGCTCGTGACGCGCAACACGGGCGCCGCGGCTTGCGGGTCAGCGGCGGGCGCAGCCATTTGCGGACGGGCCCCACCTCCGCCGCCGAACGAGGACGGCGACGAATTCGGCATGCGAACAGGCGCTGCGGACGCAACCGGCGCGGCGCCCGCGCTACGCGCGGCACTGCCACCGCTCACGACCGGCGAACCGCCGCCGTTCTGCTCCAGCATCTTGATCGCTTCGTCCGGCGTCGGCAGGTCGGCGACATAGGCGATGCGCACCAGCACCATCTCCGCCGCCGCGGCGGGCCGCGTCGCGGCCTGCACCTCGGTGATGCCCTTGAGCAGCATCTGCCACATCCGCGACAGCACGCGCATCGATATCTTCG
The DNA here is from genome assembly GCF_029846715.1 of Bradyrhizobium nivariense. Classification (GTDB taxonomy): domain Bacteria; phylum Pseudomonadota; class Alphaproteobacteria; order Rhizobiales; family Xanthobacteraceae; genus Bradyrhizobium. The sequence goes on along the minus strand of NZ_JARVWW010000005.1, from coordinate 19,931 downwards.
AGGCGAAATCCCGCGCGCGCACGCGCTCGGTCTCGCCATAAGCGACGTTGTCGGCGGTCGCCGGCACGATCTTCACGCGGGTGACGAAATTGACGAACTCGGCGAGATCCGAGAGCACGACGATCGGATCGGCGCCGACGTCGTACTGGTCGCGGAACTCCCTGAAGGCGCTGGCGATGTCGCCGCGCGCCAGCGAATCGAAGAGGTCGATGACGCGGGTGCGGTCGGCGAGCCCCAGCATCTGCCGGACAGCGTCGGCCTTCACGGTGCCCGCCGCATGCGCGATCGCCTGGTCGAGCAGCGACAGCGAATCGCGCACCGAGCCTTCCGCCGCGCGCGCGATGATGCCGAGCGCCTCCGGCTCGATCTCGACGCTTTCCTTGGCGGCGATGTTGGCGAGATGCTTCATCAGCACGTCGGCCTCGACGCGGCGCAGGTCAAAACGCTGGCAGCGCGACAGCACCGTGACTGGAACCTTACGAATCTCCGTCGTGGCGAACACGAATTTGGCGTGCTCCGGCGGTTCCTCCAGCGTCTTCAGGAAGGCGTTGAACGCCGCCGTCGACAGCATGTGGACTTCGTCGATGATGTAGACCTTGTAGCGGGCGCTGGCCGGCGCGTAGCGCACGCTGTCATTGATCTGACGGACGTCGTCGACGCCGGTGTGCGAGGCCGCGTCCATCTCCAGCACGTCCATGTGCCGGCTTTCCATGATCGCCTGGCAATGCACGCCGAGCGTCGGCATCTGGACGGTCGGGCCCTTCACCGAGCTATCCGGCATCTCGTAGTTGAGCGCACGGGCAAGGATGCGCGCGGTGGTAGTCTTGCCGACCCCGCGGACGCCGGTGAGAATCCAGGCCTGCGGAATGCGGCCGGTCTCGAACGCATTGGAGACGGTGCGGACCACCGCCTCCTGGCCGATCAGATCGTCGAAACTGGAGGGACGGTATTTGCGCGCCAGCACCCGGTAGGGCGTGCTGGCCTGGCCGGCGCTGTCAGGGTTGGGAGGGGCGCCAGCGTCGGTCATCGGTCGATCCGCAATGGAATGTCTTTCGGCCGGCTTTTGCGGAAAGGAGCGCGCTGGCGGCTTGAGCCGCCGGCGCAATTCGCTCGGAAAAACTGGTAGGAGACTGACGAGCGACCCGATCCGGACCTCGTTAGGGCTGCTTCCTTCCGGACCTGACCCGGTTGGCGAGTGGCTCGTCCACCGCCAATCTCCCGGTCCCTATTTGGGGCCAAAAGGACCGGAAAGCAAGCGGGTATCGGCTTGAACGGGCTGGGCTTGGTTCTCGCTTGCCCAGCATCCGGGCAATTCCCGGTCTGCCCAGCCGATAGGCTGTGCTTTCACTGCCGGAGGCACCTTGGTAAGAACGCTGCCGGAACTCCATCCAACAGAAAAGCGATTGATCCCTATGGTTACACGTCGTGATGTTGCATCGATTGTCGGACTTGGCGCCATTGGCGCAGCGACCGCGGGCGCGCTGGTGTCCCCGGCCGTGGCCCAGGCGGCCGATCCGAACGAATCGACCTTTGCCCGCATCCGCCGCACCAAGAAGATGCGGATCGGCGCGGTCGGCGGCGGTGCGCCCTATTACATGAAGGATCTCGCCAGCGGCCAGTGGAAGGGCTTTTACGTCGACATCGCGAAAGCGCTCGCCGAGGACATGGAGGCCGAGCTCGAGATCACCGAGACCACCTGGGGCAATTCGGTGCTCGATCTGCAGTCCAACAAGATCGACATCTTCTTCGGCCTCAATCCGACCCCGAAGCGCGCGCTGGTGATCGACTTCTCGGTGCCGGTCTTCAACAACGCCTTCGGCATCCTCTGCAAGAAGGATTTCAAGCCGAAGAGCTGGGCCGAGCTGAACTCGCCCGACGTCAAGATCGCGGTCGACCAGGGTTCCTCGCACGACCAGGTCGTGAGCCGCCTGACGCAGAAGGCGCAGATCTCGCGGCTGAAGTCCGCCGACGACGCCACCGCCGCGCTTCAGACCGGCCGCGTCGACGCGCAGTGCCTGATCACCATGCTGTCGCTGACGGTGCTGAAGAAGAACCCCTCGCTCGGCCAGTTTGTGCTGCCGACGCCGATCTTCGCCACCACGTCGAATGCCGGCTTCCGCCGCGAGAGCGACAAGACCTGGCGCGACTACGTCAACACCTGGATCGACTTCAACAAGGGCCTCGGCTTCATCCGCAACGCGATCATCACCAACATGGAGCTGGTGGGCGTGACCGAGGCGGACATTCCGCCGGGCGTCTCGCTGTAACGTGTGATGAATTTGGGGTGGGTTCGATCCGCTAGGCGCGGTGCGCTCCCTCTCCCGCTTGCGGGAGAGGGCTGGGGTGAGGGTGTCTCCGCTGGCAAGACTTCCCCAGAGGAAAGAGCCCTCACCCGGCGCTTCGCGCCGACCTCTCCCGCAAGCGGGAGAGGTGCAGCGAGACTGCCGCTCTGCCAAACCAAACTTCTTCGCGACTGAGGTCCGAAAGAATATGTATCAGTGGGACTTCGGCATCCTCTGGAGCTATCGCTGGCTCTTTCTCAACGGGCTTGGCGTCACCGTCGGCTTCACCGTGGTCATCGTGGTGCTCGGTCTCGTCTTCGGCCTGTTCGGCGCGTTCGGCACCCTGTCGCGCTTTCGAGCGGTGCGCCTGGTCGCGCTCACTTTCATCGAGGCGTTCCGCTGCACGCCGATCCTGGTGCAGCTGATCTGGTTCTATTACGCGCTGCCGATCCTGGCCGGCGTCGAGATGACGCCGATCACGGCCTCGGCGCTGGCGCTCTCGCTCTATGGCGGCTCGTTCTATTCGGAGATCATCCGCGGCGGCATCATCTCGATCGACCGCGGCCAGTCCGAAGCCGGTGCCGCGCTCGGCATGACGCCGGGCCAGTCGATGCGGCGCATCGTGCTGCCGCAGGCAATCAAGCGCATGATCCCAGCGCTGATGAACCAGTCGATCATCCAGTTCAAGAACACCTCGCTGGTCTCGGTGCTGGCGGTGCCTGATCTGGTCTATCAGAGCCAGGTCGCCGCCCATGACAGCTACCGGCCGCTCGAGACCTACACGGCGGTCGCGGTCGCTTACGCGGCGATCCTGATCCCCCTGACCATCCTTGCCCGGCGCGGCGAGAAACGACTGGCGGTCAGCGAATGAGCGACACCCCTTCCAAGATCGAGATCCGGGCGCTGCGCAAGAGCTTTGGCAGCAACGAGGTCCTGAAGAGCATCAGCCTCGACGTCGCCAAGGGCGGCGTCGTGGCGCTGATCGGCCCGTCCGGCTCCGGCAAATCGACGCTGCTCCGCTGCGTCAATCTCCTGGTCGCGCCCGACGGCGGCAGCGTCCGCGTCGGCGACACCCGCTTTTCGTTCGGCGAGGGTGCGAAGCTCCCCGATGTCAAGACGTTGGCAAAATTCCGCGCCACCACCGGCATGGTGTTCCAGCATTTCAATCTGTTCCCGCACATGACGACGCTCCAGAACGTGATGGAGGGACCGGTCACGGTGCGGCGCATGGCCAGGGCCGACGCCGAGAAGCTGGCGCGGGCCCAACTCGCGAAGGTGGGCCTAGCAGAGAAAGCCGATCAGTATCCTGCGACATTGTCCGGTGGACAGAAGCAGCGCGTCGCGATCGCCCGCGCGCTCGCGATGGAGCCGGACGTGATGCTGTTCGACGAAGCAACCTCGGCGCTCGATCCCGAGCTCGTCGGCGAGGTGCTCAGCGTCATCCAACGGCTGGCGTCCGAGGGCATGACCATGGTGATCGTGACCCACGAAATCGCCTTTGCCCGCGAGGTCGCCGACCGCCTCATCTTCATGCGCGACGGCATCGTCGTCGAGGAAGGTCCGGCGCGGCAGGTCATCGACAATCCGCAGCAGGCAGCGACGCGCGCCTTCCTCAGCCATTTCCACCGCACCGGCGCGCTGCCGCCGGCCAATACAGCATCGTGATGCCAGATATCGATCGGGTCTACCTCGTCACCGGCGCCGCCAGCGGCATCGGCCGCGCCACCGCAAAACTGCTCGCGGCGCCCGGCACCGCGCTGCTGCTCCATACGCGCTCCAACGCAGCCGGCCTCGACGCCACGGCAGCGGAAGCCGAAGCGCAAGGCGCGATCGTCGCAAAATGCCTCGGCGATCTCGCCGAGGAAGCCGCGGTCACCGATGCCGTCGCCGCTACGCAACGCGCCTTCGGCCGGCTCGATGGACTGATTCTGGTTGGTGGTCATGCCCGGCGCGGCAGCGCGATCGGCACGCCGGCGGATCAGTTCCGCCAGGCGATGGACGAATCGGCGCTGGCGTTCACACGGTTGGTGGACGCCGCGCTGCCGCTGCTGCGTGCAGGGCGAGATGCGCGGATCGTGGCGGTATCCTCATTCGTCGCGCATGCGATCCGGCCCGAGTTCGCCCCGTTTGCCGCGACGGCCGCGAGCCGCTCCGCGCTGGAAGCCTTGGTGCGCCTCACTGCGGTCGAGCTCGCCAAGGACGGCATCACCGTCAACGCAGTTGCACCGGGCCTCATCCTCAAGGACAAGCCGAGCGAGAGCCGGCTTTCACCCGAGCAGATTGCCGCGACCGAGGCGCTGATCCCGATGCGCCGCCGCGGGCGGCCGGAGGAAGTGGCCGAGATCATCGCCTTCCTGGCGTCACCAAAAGCATCGTACGTCACCGGCCAGATCTGGCATGTCAATGGAGGCCTGACATGACCGAAGCGACCGTCGAGCGCATCAGGCTTTTCCTGATCGAGAGTCCGATCAAGATGGCGCGCCTCCAGGGCGTCGGCAACGTCAAGGGTACGGTTAAACGTGTGCTGATCGAGCTCACCTCGAGCGACGGCGTGGTCGGCTGGGGCGAGGCGGCGCCATGGGAGGTGTTTACGGGGACGCCGGAAGCAGCGTTTTCCGCGCTCGACATTTATTTGCGCGGAATCGTGCTCGGCAAGCCGGTGCGCCGCATCCGCGCGCTGACGGCCGAGCTCGATCGCGCGCTGGTCGGACATGCCGAGGCCAAGGTCGCGATCGAAATGGCGCTCCTCGACATCGTCGGCAAGTCGTCGGGACTTTCGGTTGCCGACCTGCTGGGCGGCCGCGTGCGCGACACGATCCCGCTGTCGTTCTCCATCGCCGATCCGGATTTCGCCGCCGACCTCGAGCGCATGCGGAAAATGGTTCCGGACGGCAACGTCATCTACAAGGTCAAGACCGGCGTGAAGCCGCATCGCGAGGATCTCGATCATCTCGAGGCGATCCGCAACGAGTTCGGCGACAAGGTCGACCTTCGCGTCGACTACAACCAGGCGCTGGCGCCGTTCGGCGCCATCAAGATCCTGCGCGATATCGAGCAGTTTGCGCCGACCTTCATCGAGCAGCCCGTGCCGCGCAAATATCTCGACGTGATGGCGCAGCTCACCGCGGCGCTGGAAACGCCCGTGCTCGCCGACGAAAGCTGCTTCGACCGCCGCGACATGATGGAGGTGGTGCGCCGCGAGGCGGCAGACGCCGTCTCGATCAAGCTGATGAAGGCCGGCGGCCTGTTCGAGGCGCAGGCGATCATGGCGATCGCCGACATCGCCGGTCTACCCGGCTATGGCGGCACGCTGTGGGAGGGCGGCATTGGGCTGGCCGCCGGCACGCAGCTGATCGCGGCGACGCCGGGGATCTCGCTTGGTTGCGAATTCTACATGCCGCATCATGTGCTGACCGAGGACGTGCTCGAAGAGCGCGTCGCGAATCGCGGCGGCCACGTCGTGGTGCCCGATGGCCCCGGCCTCGGCATCCGCGTCACCGAAGCCTCGGTCCGCGCCAACGCGCGCGTGCTGGCGGAGGCGTAAGCCACGATGTCGTCCTGGCGAAAGCCAGGACCCATTACCCCAGGAAGAAGTACGGCGCGAACTCGTAACCGCGAGTCGTCGCCAAACCAAACCCTGTGGTGATGGGTCCTGGATCAGCGCTTCGCTTGTCCAGGACGACGACCGCGTATGCAGCGGCAGCGGAGCGCGATCCTTCCCCTATGGGACTCGGTATCGTATGGTCAGGCCAAACAAGCCGCCCCATCGGGCCTTTGGAAACTCATATGTCTGATCCCGCCTGGTCGCTGCACTCCCGCCTGAAAGAGGACACTATCGACATCGGCGATTTGCCGCTGTCCAAGATATTGGTCATCAAGGACGCGCATTATCCCTGGCTGCTGCTGGTGCCGCGGCGCGCGGACGCGGTCGAGATCATCGATCTCGACGAGGTGCAGCAGGCGCAATTGATGACGGAGATCTCCCGCGTCTCGCGCGCGCTGAAGGAGATCACCAGATGCGACAAGCTCAATATCGCAGCGCTCGGCAACCTCGTGCCGCAGCTTCACGTCCACATCATCGCGCGCCGCACCGGTGACGCCGCCTGGCCGCGGCCGGTCTGGGGCGTGATGCAGCCCTTGGCGCACGACGCCACAGAGGTGCAGAATTTCATCAGCGAGCTTCGCCGCAAGATCTGGTTGGGTTGAAAGAACAAGAAATGTCAGCATTCAACTCGTTTCCGCTGGGACAACCGGCCTTCGTCACCAACGTCCTCGACCGCGCCGCGCATCTGCGCCGCGACGACGAAAAGCTGTTCGCGATGGAGCAGAAGCCGTCGTCGCGCGCCTATGTCGTCTACCGCGACTCGCTGCTGGTGAAGCGCGAGGGCGAAGACGTGCGCGCCCTGCTGTCGATCGACGAGGCGCTGAAATGCGGCGCCAATCCCGGCACGATCTTCTTAGGTCTACGCGACGGCGCCGCGATGTTCGGGATGGGCTTGTCGCAGGCCGCGTCCGAGAAGCTGATCGGCCGCGACGATTACGCCGTCACCGAGCTGCGCGGCATGGCGATGCAGGGCGCGGTACCGCCGCAGGAGCTGTCGGCGATCGCAATGGCGAAGTCGATGGTGGGTTGGCATCAGCGCCACGGCTATTGCGCCAATTGCGGCACGCGTACCGGGATGAAGGAAGGCGGCTGGAAGCGGGAGTGCCCGAGTTGCAAGGCCGAGCATTTCCCGCGCACTGACCCTGTCGTGATCATGCACGTCGCCTCCGGCGAAAAATGCCTGCTCGGCCGCCAGAAGCAGTTTCCGCCTGGCATGTATTCGTGCCTCGCCGGCTTCGTCGAGGCCGCCGAGACCATCGAGGACGCGGTACGCCGCGAAATCCTCGAAGAGTCGGGGATCCGCTGCACCGACGTGCAGTATTACATGACCCAGCCATGGCCCTATCCGTCCTCACTGATGATCGGCTGCAGCGCGCGTGCCGTGAGCGAGGACATCGTCGTCGATCATTCCGAGCTGGAGGATGCGCGCTGGTTCACGCGCGAGGAGGCCGCCCTGATGCTGGCGCGGACGCATCCCGACGGGCTCGCCGGTCCGCACCCGTTCGCCATCGCCCATCACCTGCTCGGCCGCTGGGTGCACGACAAGAGCGGCACTTGAGCTGAGACTGCCGATGGCTGCATCAGGGATCGCGCCGCGCATCCTCTGCATCGGCATTCCCGTGCGCGACCTGACCTTTCGTGTCGATGCTGTGCCCGCGCGCGGCAGCAAGGCGAATGCCAGCCATCTCGCGGAGATCTGCGGCGGCAACGCGCTCAATGCCGCGATCGCCATCGCGCGGGTTGGTGGCCGCGTCTCCTTCGCGGGCCCCATGGGCGATGCCAGGGAGATGTCGAGCAGCTTCGTCCTCGAACGGATGACCGCCGAAGGTATCGAGACCACACACATCGTGCGCATGCCGGGGCTCACGACGCCCGTCTCGGCGATCATGATCGAGCCCTCGGGCGAACGGACGCTCACCATCTATCGCGATCCCGCGTTGTCGACCGTGAAGCTGCCCGACGCCGACACACTGCTCGCCGATTGCCGGGCGGTTCTGGTCGAAAGCCGCTGCGCCGCGTTCGCGACCTCGCTCTGCACCGAGGCACGCCGGCGCGGCATTGCCGTCATCGTCGGCGTCGATCGCGCGATGTCGTTGCAGGACAGCCTGCTCACGGCCGCCTCGCACCTGCTGTTTGCCAGTGAGCAGGTGCAGGAGACCGCCGGCATCGCCGATGACGGCGAGGCGTTGAAGCGCTTGGCCGCGCTCACGCCCGCCTTCCTCGCCGCCACCCGCGGCCCGCGCGGCACGATCTGGCTGAACGAAGCCGGGGAGCTGGAGGAGACCCCGGCGTTCGCGGTTCAGGCGGTCGATACGCTCGGCGCCGGCGACGTCTTCCATAGCGCCTTCACGCTTCGCCTCGCCGAAGGCAGCGACGTGAAGGAGGCGCTGCAATTCGCCGCGGCCGCCGCAGCGTTGAAATGCACCCGCCACGGTGGCGGCCTGGCCTCCCCGCAACGTATTGAAGTCGAAGAGTTTTTGAGCATGCCGCCGGCGGCGGCACACGACCGGGCGCCAAGATTATAGGCTTGCTATAGAAGGATTTTCTCTATATCAGGGAAATTGACCCTTGAAATGGAACAAAGTTCTGCAAATGACCGATCTCGCTGTCCAACTCCCCGAGACCAGCCGCCGCCTCGACGCCATCGACCGCAAGATTCTGATGGTCCTCCAGGACGATGCCTCCCTGTCCGTCGCCGAGATCGGCGACCGCGTCGGCCTGTCCTCGACCCCCTGCTGGAAGCGCATCCAGCGCCTGGAGGCCGACGGCGTGATCATCAAGCGGGTGGCCCTGGTCGACCAGAACAAGATCGGGCTCGGCATCTCCGTGTTCGTGTCGGTGGAGAGCGCCGACCATTCCGACGCCTGGCTGAAGAAGTTCGCCGAAGCCGTCAGCGCCATGCCCGAGGTGATGGAGTTCTATCGCATGGCCGGCGACGTCGACTACATGCTGCGCGTCGTCGTCGCGGACATGCAGGCCTATGACGTGTTCTACAAGAAGCTGATCAGCGCCGTGCCGCTGAAGAACGTCACCTCGCGCTTCGCGATGGAGAAGATCAAGTCGGTGACCACGCTGCCGATCCCGGCGGTGGTCGCGGCTTAGGGTCTCACCACAAGAAGCTGTCATCGCCCGGCTCGACCGGGCGATCCAGTACTCCGTAGCGCCCGCGGTAAACCGAGAGGCCGCGGCGTACTGGATGCCCCGCCTACGCGGGGCATGACGCGGTGGATGTGGCGACGCCTGCGCTCGCTTACACCTCAAATCTTCTGATTGTACGCGCCGACTTCGGGATGCGTGCGCAGCACGCTGTCCACCATCTCGAACATGTCGCGCATGCGCTGCTCGGACACCGGGCTCTCGACCACGACGACGAGTTCGGGCTTGTTGGAGGAAGCGCGTACCAGGCCCCAGCTTCCGTCCTCGACCGTGACGCGCACGCCGTTGACGGTGACGAGGTCGCGGATCGACTGGCCGCCGATCTTGGCGCCCTTGGCGTGCAGGCCTTCAAAATGCTTCACCACGGCGTCGATGACGCCGTATTTGACCTCGTCCGCGCAATGCGGCGACATGGTCGGCGACGACCAGGTTTTTGGCAGCGCGTCCTTCAGGTCGGCCATCGACTTGCCCGGCGCGCGGTCGAGCATGTCGCAGATCGCGATCGCCGAGACCAGGCCGTCGTCATAGCCGCGGCCGTACGGCTTGTTGAAGAAGAAGTGGCCGGACTTCTCGAAGCCGGCGAGCGCGCCCATCTCGTGGGTGCGGCGCTTCATGTAAGAATGTCCGGTCTTCCAGTAGGCGACCTTCGCACCCTGCTTCTGTAGCACCGGATCGGTCACGAACAGGCCGGTCGACTTCACGTCGACGACGAACTGCGCGTCCTTGTGGATCGCCGACATGTCGCGCGCCAGCATCACGCCGACCTTGTCGGCAAAGATCTCCTCGCCGGTGTTGTCGACGACGCCGCAGCGATCGCCGTCACCGTCGAAGCCGAGACCGACATCGGCCTTGTGCTGCAGCACCGCGTCGCGGATTGCGTGCAGCATCTCCATGTCTTCAGGGTTCGGATTGTATTTCGGGAAGGTGTGATCGAGCTCGGTGTCGAGCGGGATCACCTCGCAGCCGATCGCCTCCAGCACCTGCGGCGCGAACGCGCCGGCGGTGCCGTTGCCGCAGGCCGCGACGACCTTGAGCTTGCGCTTAAGCTTCGGACGGCTGGTGAGATCGGCGATGTAGCGCGCCGGATAGTTCTCGTGGAATTGATAGGAGCCGCCGGCCTTGTTCTTGAACTCGGCGCCCAGCACGATCTCCTTCAGCCGCGTCATCTCGTCGGGGCCGAAGGTCAGCGGACGGTTGGCGCCCATCTTCACGCCGGTCCAGCCATTGTCGTTGTGCGAGGCCGTGACCATGGCGCAGCAGGGCACGTCGAGGTCGAACTGCGCGAAATAGGCCATCGGCGTCACCGCGAGCCCGATGTCGTGTACCTTGCAGCCGGCTGCCATCAGGCCGGAGATCAGCGCATATTTGATCGAGGCCGAATAGCCGCGGAAATCATGACCCGTGACGATCTCTCGGCTGACACCGAGCTCGGCGATCAGCGCACCCAGCCCCATGCCGAGCGCCTGGATTCCCATCAGGTTGATTTCTTTTTGGAACAGCCAACGCGCGTCGTATTCGCGAAAGCCCGTGGCCTTCACCATCGGCTCGGATTCGAAGGCGTAGGTGTTGGGCAGCAACACGGATTTCGGCTTGGGGAACATTGAGACGGTCTCGTGAAAAAGAGCCAGGATTTGATGCAGCCTTAGCGAATGCCGGGCTGCAGCGGAAGGCGGGAATGGCAGCTTATGGATGATAATTGCGGCAGTTTGGTAACGGGGAAGATTTGACCGCGAGAGCGGACGGAATAGAGATTTTTGAAATATGCGGCCGCCCGAGCGTTTGGGAGACCCTTACTGCTCCAGCACCATCTGGCCGTTGGCGTATTCGAAGCGCTTGAGGCGGGAGAGGAAGGAGAGGCCGAGCAGGTTCTCGGACAGCGCCTCGTCGGGCAGCACCATGGCATCGACGTCGCGCACGATGAGGCCGCCGACATCGAGCATGGCGATGCGGGTGCGCGCGGCCTTGATGGTGCCGTTGGCGGTGGAGACGGTGGCGTTGTAATCGCTCCGCGAGGGACGCAGGCCGAAGCGGGCGGCCGAGGTCTCGTTCAGCGCAACCACGGAGGCGCCGGTGTCGACCATGAAGCCGATGCGCTGGCCTTCGATCCGGCCTTCAGTCTGGAAATGGCCGCGGTCGTCGCGGGGGATGTTGAGGCTGCGGCCGCCGGCCGGCGCGGTGGACGCGACTGCTACCGTCGTGCGCGGCGCCGACGTTGCCGAGGCGGAGCTCATCCTGTCCGCCATCTGCGCCATGAAGGTGCCGAGGCCGATCATGATCGCCGCGAAGATCATTATGTTACGCATCACACCAACCCGGAGCCGAAAGCTCGATTTCACCACGCGGCGGGCCTGTCCGCGAGCGACGCTGCAGCCGGAGCGGTGCTATTTTGACGAAAAGGATGAGCGGACGGTTAATGCGCCTTCGTGGCGTCTCATGTCCCGCGCGGCTTGACCCGCCGGGTCGGCAGCGCATTCGCCGGATCTTCCGGCCAGGGATGCCGCGGGTAGCGGCCGCGCAAATCGGAGCGGACGGCACTGTAACTGCCGCGCCAGAAGCCGGGGAGATCGCGCGTCACCTGCACCGGGCGCTGCGCCGGCGACAGCAGCTCCAGCACCAGCGGCACCTTGCCGGCGGCGATCGAGGGATGGATGTTGAGGCCGAACAATTCCTGGAGCCGCACCGCGATGGTCGGCCCCTGCTCGGCCTCGTAGTCGATCGCGAGCACGCTGCCGGTCGGCGCCTCGAAATGGGTCGGCGCCTCGCGATCGAGCCGCGCGCGCATCTCCCACGGCAACAATGCCATCAACGCGTCGGAGAGATCGCCGGCGGAGATATCCTTCAGCGCGATCTTGTCGTAGAGCGCCGGCACCAGCCAGTCGTCGCGCCGCGCGATCAGCCCGTCGTCGGAGAGATCGGGCCAGCTATCGCCTTCGGCCTTGCGCAAAAACATGACGCGGTCGCGCCATTGTCTTGCTGCCTTCGACCATGGCATCCGGTCGAGGCCGGCGGCGATCAGCCCATCTGCGAAGATGCGCGCGGTGTCCTCCGAGGGCGACACGGCGAGCGTCGCCTCGGACAGCGTGATCGCGTGCATCGCGCGCCTGCGCCGCGCCCGCAGCGCCATCGCGCCGCGATCGAACCATATCTCGTCGACGGATTCGATGTGCTCGGCGAAATGCCGTTCGATGTCGTCCTGCGTGATTTGCGCGGCGAGCAGGATGCGTCCGCTCGCCGCCGTGCCCGTCATCTCACCGATCGCGATATAGGGCGCGCGGGCGAGCGACGAGGTCTGATCGACGGCCGCGCCTCGACCGTTGGCGAGTACGAAGCTGCCATTGCCGCGGTTGCGCGCGACGCGATCCGGGAAGGCGTAGGCGAGCATCAGGCCGGTCGAAAGGTCGCCTTCTCCGGTCGCCGCCTTCTCCGACGCCGCCACCTGCGAGGCCCAGCGCCGGGCGAGGTCGCGCGCGCTTGCGGCACGCGGCGAGCGGTCGCGGCGGAACTGGTCGCGACGGTGCTCGAGATCGACGCTGTCGCCGCCGAGCCCGCGCTCGGTGATGATGGCGGCGATCTCGGCGGCGGCTTCGCCCTCGCCGGCACGATGCGAATCCACGATCATGCGCGCCAGCCGCGGCGGCAGCGCCAGCGCACGCAGGCTCTTGCCCTCCGCGGTGATGCGACCATCACCATCGAGCGCATTGAGCTCGGAGAGCAGGCTCTTGGCTTCTTTCCAGGCCGGCTGCGGCGGCGGGTCGAGAAACGACAGCGCTGAGGGATCGGCGACGCCCCATTGCGCGAGATCGAGCACCAGCGAGGACAGATCGGCGCTGAGAATTTCCGGCTGGGTGTAGGGCGCAAGCGAGGCCGTCTGAGGTTCGTCCCAGAGCCGGTAGCAGACACCGGGCTCGGTGCGGCCGGCGCGGCCACGGCGCTGGTCCGCCGCCGCGCGCGAGACGCGCACCGTCTCGAGCCGGGTCAGGCCGATGTCGGGCTCGTAGCGCGGCACGCGGGCCAGACCGGAATCGACCACGATGCGCACGCCCTCGATGGTGAGCGAGGTCTCCGCGATCGAGGTCGCCAGCACCACCTTGCGCGTGCCCTTCGGCGCCGGCGAGATGGCACGGTCCTGCACGGCTGCGTCGAGCGCGCCGAACAGCGGCACGATCTCGATGCTGGAATCCTGCACGCGCTCGCCGAGGAAATTCTGGGTGCGGCGGATTTCGGCGGCGCCCGGCAGGAACGCCAGCACCGAGCCACTATCTGCGCGCAGAGCCGAGGCGATCGCATCCGCCATCTGCCGTTCCACCTGCAGGTCCGTCTTGCGGCCGAGATAACGCGTCTCGACCGGGAAAGCACGCCCCTCGCTTTCGATCACGGGCGCTTCGCCGAGCAGCCTTGCAACACGAGCGCCATCGAGCGTTGCCGACATCACGAGGATGCGCAAATCCTCGCGCAGGCCCTGCTGCGCATCGCGCGCCAGCGCGAGACCCATGTCGGCATCGAGCGAGCGCTCGTGGAATTCGTCGAACAGGACGGCGGCGATGCCCGACAGCTCGGGATCGTCGAGGATCTGGCGGGTGAAGATGCCTTCGGTCACCACCTCGATGCGGGTCGCGCGCGAGATCTTCGAGCCGAAGCGGACGCGATAGCCGACGGTCTCGCCGGCGCGTTCGCCGAGCGATTTGGCCATGCGGTCGGCGCTGGCGCGCGCAGCGATGCGCCGCGGCTCCAGCACGATGATCTTCTTGCCCTTGGCCCAGGGGGCATCGAGCAGCGCCAGTGGCACGCGCGTGGTCTTGCCGGCGCCCGGAGGGGCCACCAGCACGGCGGCATTATGCGCCTCCAGCGTGCGCGAGAGGTCGTCGAGCACGGCATCGATCGGGAGGGGCGTGTCGAAGCTGCGGGGCAAAAAATTATCCGGTCGTCATGCCCGGGCTTGTCCCGGGCATCCACGTTCTTTCATCTGGCAGTGAACAAGACGTGGATGGCCGGGACAAGCCCGGCCATGACGGAATTATGCGCGACGTTGGATCGTTAGCCCTGCACCGATGGGCGGCCGACGCTCTCGTAGGTGAAGCCGGCCGCAGCCATGTCCTCGGGGCGGTAGATGTTGCGGAGGTCGACGACGACGGGCTGCGCCATGGTCGCCTTCAGCCGGTCGAGATCGAGCGCACGGAACTGCACCCATTCGGTGACGATGACGATCGCATCGGCACCTTCCGCGCAGGAATAGGCATCCTCGCAATAGGTGATGTTGGGCAGCTCGCCCTTGGCCTGCTCCATGCCGACGGGATCGAAGGCCTTCACCTTGGCGCCCATGTCGATCAGGCCCGTGACCAGCGGGATCGACGGCGCATCGCGCATGTCGTCGGTGTCGGGCTTGAAGGTGAGACCGAGCACGGCGATGGTCTTGCCGCGCAGCGAGCCGCCGAGCGCCTGGCTGACCTTGCGGGCCATCGCCCGCTTGCGGTTCTCGTTGACCGCCAGCACGGATTCGACGATGCGCAAGCTCACGTCGTAGTCCTGCGCGATCTTGATCAGCGCCTTGGTGTCCTTCGGAAAGCACGAGCCGCCGAAGCCGGGACCGGCGTGCAGGAACTTGGTGCCGATGCGGTTGTCCAGGCCAATGCCGCGCGCGACCTCCTGCACGTTGGCGCCGACCTTTTCGGAGAGGTCCGCGATCTCGTTGATGAAGGTGATCTTGGTCGCGAGGAAGGCGTTGGCGGCGTATTTGATCATCTCGGCGGTGCGGCGCTCCGTGAACATCAGCGGCGCCTGGTTCAGCGACAGCGGCCGATAGATGTCTCCCATCACCTTGCGGCCGCGCTCGTCGGAGGTGCCGACGACGACACGATCGGGAAACTTGAAGTCGCGGATCGCGGCGCCCTCGCGCAGGAATTCGGGGTTCGAGGCAACGACGATTTCGGCCTTGGGGTTGGTCTCGCGGATGATGCGCTCGACCTCGTCGCCGGTGCCGACCGGAACGGTCGACTTGGTCACGACGACGGTGAAGCCGGACAGCGACTGCGCGATCTCGCGCGCCGCGGCATAGACGTAGGACAGATCGGCGTGGCCGTCGCCGCGGCGCGACGGCGTGCCGACCGCGATGAACACGGCATCGGCATCCGCGACCGGCTTCGACAGGTCGGTGGTGAACTCAAGCCGCTTGGCCTTGACGTTGGTCGCCACCAGTTCGTCGAGTCCGGGCTCGTAGATCGGGATCTCGCCGCGATGAAGTGCAGCGATCTTCTTCTCGTCCTTGTCGACGCAGGTGACGTCGTGACCGAAATCCGCAAAGCAGGCTCCGGACACCAGTCCCACATAGCCCGTTCCGATCATCGCGATTCGCATGAAAAACCCTGTTTGGCTTGGTTAACGAAACCCCAATTCGGGGCGGTTTAGCATTTTCCTGAGGTGAGGGAACAGCCCGTGTGCAAAAACCGGCACACGAATTGTACCGGTAAAGAAATCGTAAGCCGCAAGGCGCCACACTGCTCCGCGTTCACACAGACCCCGGCGGAACACGCCTCGAAAAGGGACACCATGGCACCATCAGGCACAATCGCCGCGAGCGGGGGGCTCAAGGCCCCGATTGCTGCGCGTGTCGATTGGGTCGATTACGCCAAGGGCATCTGCATCATCATGGTCGTGATGATGCATTCGGTGCTGGGGGTCGAGCTTGCCGCCGGCGAGACCGGTTTCATGCATGTCGCCGTGGCCTTCGCTAAGCCGTTCCGGATGCCGGATTTCTTCCTGATTTCGGGCCTGTTCCTGCCAATGGTGATCGACCGGGACTGGCGAACCTATCTCGACCGCAAGGTGGTGCATTTCGCCTATTTCTATGTCGTCTGGGTGACCATCCAGTTCGGCTTCAAGGCCCCCGCATTCGCGGCGGAAACGAGCTGGCGCGACGCCGGCTTGCTGTATCTGGAATCCTTCGTCGAGCCCTTCGGCACGCTCTGGTTCATCTATCTCCTGCCGATCTTTTTCGTCGTCACAAAACTGACACGGCGCATCCCGCCGCCCGCGATCTGGCTCATCGCGGCTGCGCTGGAGACGGCGCGCGTCGCAACCGGCTGGACCGCGATCGATGAGTTCTGCGCGCGCTTCGTCTATTTCTATTCGGGCTATCTGTTCGCGCCTCACGTGTTCGCGCTGGCGGATCGCGCCCGCAATCATCCCGCATGGGCGCTGGCAGCGCTCGCGACGTGGGCGCTGGTCAATGCCGGCATGGTCACGCTTGGCGCCAGCGAATGGAAGATCATGTCGCTCGTGCTCGGCTTCGCCGGCGCCTGCGCCATCATCACGATGGGTACGCTGCTCGCGCGCGCCCGTTGGTTGAATTTTTTCCGCTTCTGCGGCGAGCATTCGATCGTGATCTATCTCGCCTTCTTCCTGCCGATGGCGGCGACACGGACGCTGCTGTTGCGCACAGGCATCATTCCCGACATCGGTGCGGTCTCGCTGATCGTGACCGTCGTCGGCGTGATCGGAGCACTCGCGATCTGGCAGGCGGCGCTGCGGCTCAACGCCAATTTCCTGTTCGAGCGTCCCGATGCATTCTGGATTGTACCGAAGAAGGTCGGGGTGCGGTTGCAGGCGGCGGAGTGACTGTCATGCCCCGCGAAGGCGGGGCATCCAGTATTCCAGAGGCGATCATTGTTGATCGATAGGCCGCAGCGTACTGGATTCCCCGCCTTCGCGGGGAATGACAGTGGAGTGTGGGGAATGACACCGGGGGATAGCTGCGTCACCGCCTCAAAAATCCCGCTCGCAAGGCTGTCAAAGCCCGCAAAAATTCATACATTGCGGCATGCCCAAAACCTCCCCGAAAGCCGCCGAACCCACGTCCGCCAAGCCCGTTGCCACCAAGCCCGTCGCCGCCAAGGCCGCCGGCAAGGGCGACCACATCTTCCTGGTCGACGGTTCCGGCTACATCTTCCGCGCCTATCACGCGCTGCCGCCGCTGAACCGCAAGTCCGACGGCTTGCAGGTCAATGCCGTACTCGGCTTCTGCAACATGCTGTGGAAGCTGTTGCGTGACATGCCCCCCGACAACCGGCCGACGCATCTGGCGATCGTGTTCGACAAGTCCGAGGTGACCTTCCGCAACAAGATCTATCCCGAATACAAGGCGCACCGCCCGCCGGCGCCGGACGACCTGATCCCGCAATTCGCGCTGATCCGCGAAGCCGTGCGCGCCTTCGACCTGCCCTGCCTGGAACAGGGCGGCTTCGAGGCCGACGATCTGATCGCAACCTATGTGCGCGAGGCCTGCGAGCGCGGCGCCAGCGCGACCATCGTGTCCTCCGACAAGGATCTGATGCAGCTCGTCACCGATTGCGTCACCATGTACGACACCATGAAGGACCGCCGCATCGGCATTCCCGAGGTGATCGAGAAGTTCGGCGTGCCGCCGAACAAGGTGGTCGAGGTGCAAGCGCTGGCCGGCGATTCCACCGACAATGTGCCTGGCGTGCCCGGCATCGGCATCAAGACCGCCGCGCAACTGATCGTCGAATATGGCGACCTCGAGCAATTGCTGTTTCGCGCCACCGAGATCAAGCAGCCGAAGCGCCGCGAGGCGCTGATCGAGAACGCCGAGAAGGCACGGATCTCGCGCAAGCTGGTGCTGCTCGACGACAAGGTCGATCTGGAGGTGCCGCTGGACGATCTCGCCGTCCACGAGCCCGATGCGCGCAAGCTGATCGCGTTCCTGAAGGCGATGGAATTTTCCACGCTGACGCGCCGCGTCGCCGACTACTCGCAGATCGATCCGGCCAATGTCGATGCCGATCCAGGTTATGCGAGCGGCGCCAGCGTATTCTCGCCGCTGCCGCCCTCGGACGTCGTGCCCACGCCGGGAACCGGCACGCCGGCGCAAGCTCGGCCGGGCGAGCGCAACGTGTCGGCGAGCAAGGAGGACAAGGCCGCCAGCCCGAAGGGCGCGCCAATCTCGCTCGTCGCCGCGCGCGAAGAGGCTTTGCGCAAGCTTCCGGTCGACCGCAGCAAGTACCAGGCCATCAAGACACTTGCGGAATTGAACGCGTTCATCGCGCGCATCCATGATGCCGGCCATGTCGCGGTCGAGATCCGGGGAAACTCGATCGACCCGATGCAGGCCGATCTCTGCGGCATCGCGCTGGCGCTGGCGCCGAACGAGGCCTGCTACGTGCCGCTGGCACATAAGCCGTCCGGCGGCGGCGCCGGCCTGTTCGACGCCGGCCTGGCGCCCGATCAGGTCAAGCATGCCGAGGCGATCGATGCGCTGCGGCCGGTGCTGGAATCATCAGGCATCCTCAAGGTCGGCTTCGACGTCAAATTCACCGCCGTGATGCTGGCCCAGCACGGCATCACCTTGCGCAACACCGATGATGCGCAACTGATCTCCTACGTGCTCGATGCCGGTCGCGGCTCGCATGCGCTGGAACAGCTGTCCGAGCGCTGGTTCGGCCACGCCATGCTGAAGGAGGGCGAGCTGCTCGGCAGCGGCAAGGGCAAGATCACGTTCGACCAGGTGCCGATCGACAAGGCCGCGCAGCTGTCGGCGGAAGGCGCCGACATTGCCTTGCGCGTCTGGCGCGTGCTGAAGCCGCGCCTCGTCGCCGAGCACATGACCACCGTCTACGAAACGCTGGAACGCCCGCTGGTCGCAGTGCTCGCGCGCATGGAGCGGCGCGGCATCTCGATCGACCGCCAGGTGCTGTCGCGTCTCTCCGGCGACTTCGCCCAGACCGCGGCGCGGGTCGAAGCCGAGATCCAGCAGATCGCGGGCGAGCCCGTCAATGTCGGCAGCCCGAAGCAGATCGGCGACATCCTGTTCGGCAAGATGGGACTGTCCGGCGGCACCAAGACCAAGACCGGCGCGTGGTCCACCACCGCTCAGGTGCTCGACGAGCTCGCCGAGCAGGGCCACGACCTCCCGAAGAAGATTCTGGAGTGGCGCCAGGTCTCAAAGCTGAAATCGACCTACACCGACGCGCTGCCGACCTACGTCAATCCGCAGACCCATCGCGTGCACACGACCTACGCGCTGGCCGCGACCACGACGGGCCGGCTGTCGTCGAACGAGCCGAATTTGCAGAACATTCCGGTGCGCACCGAGGACGGCCGCAAAATCCGGCGCGCCTTCATCGCAACACCCGGGCACAAGCTCGTCTCCGCCGACTATTCGCAGATCGAGCTGCGGCTGCTCGCCGAGATCGCCGACATTCCCGTGCTGAAGCAGGCGTTCCGCGATAGCCTCGACATTCACGCGATGACGGCATCGGAAATGTTCGGCGTGCCGATCAAGGGCATGCCGAGCGAAATCCGGCGCCGCGCCAAGGCGATCAATTTCGGCATCATCTACGGCATTTCGGCGTTCGGTCTCGCCAACCAGCTCGGCATCGCGCGCGAGGAGGCCTCCGCCTACATCAAGAAATACTTCGAGCGCTTCCCCGGCATCCGCGCCTACATGGACGAGACGCGGGATTTCTGCCGGAGCCACGGCTACGTCACCACGCTGTTCGGCCGGAAGATGTACTATCCCGACATCAAGGCTTCGAACGCCTCGGTGCGCGCCTTCAACGAGCGCGCCGCGATCAACGCGCGGCTCCAGGGCACCGCCGCCGACATCATCCGTCGCGCCATGACGCGGATGGAGGATGCCTTGGTCCGGAAGAAACTGTCGGCGCAGATGCTGCTCCAGGTGCATGACGAGCTGATCTTCGAGGTGCCGGACGCGGAGGTCGAGGCGACGCTGCCCGTCGTGCAGCACGTGATGCAGGACGCGCCGTTCCCGGCCGTGCTGCTCTCGGTGCCGCTGCATGTCGACGCCCGCGCAGCGAACAATTGGGACGAGGCGCATTGATCGGACGGTGTCGTGCCCGCCGTTGCCCGGTCGTCAC
>NZ_JARVWW010000059.1 GCF_029846715.1 Bradyrhizobium nivariense | reverse complement strand
CATTGCTGGCAGCCATGCGGGCGTGAGGCGCGGGCAGCGAACTCAATAGCGACACCGACGGCCGCCTTCGTTGCATGGAGGTGATGCGGAGCCGCGTTTTTACACAGCCTGGGTCACAAGCCGCCGATGATGGCTAAGCCGGCCGACTTCCGGTTTGGGCACGGCAGCCGGCGGCTATGAGCACACGCACTGGACGAGGTCGATCCGCGCTCCACGCGCGAATGCCGATTGGGCCGGAGGCATCTACGCGATCAGCTGCCTCGCCGCCGCCGAGATCATCACCAGCCCGCCGGTGATCACGGCGATGTCGAGGATCGCGGTGTGGATATGCACCGGCATCCGCTCGACGAAAGCCTTGGCCAAGAACGCGCCGGGGATGGCGATCCCCCCGATCAGCAGTGCGAAGGCGAGCACCTGGGCGGTGACGGCGCCGGCGAGGCCGAACACCGAGATCTTGATGAGGCCGGTGCCGAGAGAGATCATCGCATCGGTCGCGATCACGGCGGCGCCTTCGAGACCGGCGGCCATCAGCAGCGAAAGCAGGATCACGCCGGAGCCGGAGGTGCCGCCGACCAGCACGCCATAGCCGACGGAGCCGGCTGCGAGGCCGGTGTCGCCGATCTTGACCTGACGGCGGCGGAGCACACGACGCAGCGGCACGCTCAGGATCAGCATGGAGCCGATCACCAGCGCCGCGCCCGCATTGGTGAGGCGCGTATAGCCGTAGGCGCCGAGCGCCGTCGTCAGCGCGGCGCAGGCGAGCACGATCAGCGCGCGGCGGCGGTCGGCGTAACGGAGATAAGCGATCGCGCGGCTCGAATTGGTGAAGATCGCTGAGATCGCGATGATCGGCACCACGGGCTCGGCGCCGACCAGCGGCACCAGCACCAGCGGCATCAAGGCGCCGGTGCCATAGCCGGCGAGACCACCGATGATCGAAGCAAACAACGCCATCAACGCGACCAGCAGAAGCTGAAAAATCGAGATGTCGGCGAAGCCTGAGACGATGGTCACGGTCTCTCATCGCGGCTGATGCGTGCCGCAGCTTGATCGGCGATGGAAGCGAGTGCGGCTTCCTCTAGGGGAAAATCCGCTGCAAGCCAAGCGTCCTCGGCGAGCGTCAACACATGTCCGAGCGCGGGCCCTTCCGCCATGCCGCGCGCGATGAAGTCGGCGGCGCGAAGCGGAAATTTCGGCGCAGTCCAGCGCTGCGGCAGTTCGGCGAGCGCTCGCCATCGCGACGAGCTGATGTCAGCGCCGGCTCTCGCCCAACCCAGCAACACGCGATCGTGATAGCGCTCCGGACCGAGCCGGTAGAGCAGCCGCCGCGCATCGGCTTCGTCCTTGGTGGCCAAACGCCACCAACGGTGCCCCATCGAATCCAGCGCCTTGGTTTCCGCATTGGAGAGCCTCAGGCGCGTGGCGACGCGTTTGGCATCTTCGGTCACCGCGACCGTCAGCGCGGCCAGCCGCCGCGTGCTGCTTGCCGGCAGGCCGAGCTCGCGCTCGATCGCGATCATCGCCGAGAGCGGGCCGGTATAGGCGACGCCGCCGGTCAGCGCCTGCAGCAATCCGCCATCCGCCATCGCAAGCGCGGCGGCAGACGCGCCGTGAGCGACCAGCAGCTTCAGCATCTCCATGCGCAGCCGCTCGGCCGACAGGCTCACAAGGCCGGCGCGCCCCCGGATGCAGGCGAGATAGCCGTTGCGATCGGGATCGCCGGCGCCAAAGGCGGCGTGGATGCGGAAGAAGCGCAGGATGCGCAGGAAATCCTCGGCGATGCGCTGGTCGGGATCGCCGATGAAGCGCACGCGCCGCGCGGCCGCATCCGCGACGCCTCCGACGTAATCGTGGACGACGCCCTCAGCATCGACCGAGAGCCCGTTCATGGTGAAGTCGCGGCGCTCGGCGTCCTTCACCCAGTCGCGGCCGAACGCGACCTTGGCCTTGCGGCCGAAGGTCTCGGTATCCTCGCGCAGCGTCGTGACTTCGTAAGGTTGCCCGTCGATGACGAGCGTGACGGTGCCGTGGTCGATGCCGGTCGGCACGCCCTTGATGCCGGCGCTTTTGGCGCGCCGCATCACCTCGTGCGGCAGCGCCGTGGTCGCGATGTCGATGTCACCGGGCACAAGACCGAGCAGCGCGTTGCGCACGGCGCCGCCGACCACCCGCGCCTCCTCACCATCCGCGTTGAGCAGCTCCAGGACGCGCGCGGTCCCGCCTGAGGTCAGCCAGGGCGCATCGGCGAGCAGGGGCTCCGCGCTCATCGGCCGGCCCTATCTTTCCACGCCCGGCACGAGCTTGCCGTGCTCGATATGGGCGGGAACGTAGGTCGAATCCGGCGCGGCGCCGGAGAAATGCGCAAAGCCGATCAACCCTGCGATCACCAGGACGAGCGCCGCCAGGGCAAGGCGCGCGACGACATAGACCGGCCAGGACGATTGCACGAACAGCCCGGAACGGCTGGCAGCCAGGAACAGCGCATAGACGGCGAAGGGAACGAGGAAAATTCCGATCTCGGTCAGGACCGGGCGGATCATGATGAATAGATCCGCTCATAGAGCACGCGCAGCATTCCGGCCGTCGCACCCCAGATGTAGCGTTCCGCAAACGGCATCGCGTAGTAGGACCGCTCCATGCCGCGGAATTCCTTGCTGTGCACCTGGTGGTTGACCGGGTTCATCAGGAAGGATAGCGGCACTTCGAACGCATCATCAACCTCGGAATGGTTGATCGTCAGCTCAAAACCCGGTCGCACCCGGGCGACCGTCGGCAGAATGCGAAAGCCGAACGCGGTGCCGTAGAGATCGAGATAGCCGATCGGCTCGACGAAATCGCGCGACAGCCCGACCTCCTCCTCGGCCTCGCGCAGCGCCGCATCGAGCGGCGAGGAGTCGGTCGCGTCGATCTTGCCGCCGGGGAAGGCGATCTGACCGGCATGGTCGTTGAGATGCGCCGAGCGCTGCGTCAGCAGGATGGTCGGCTCGGGATGATCGACCACCGCGATCAAAACCGCCGCCGGCCGCACCGGCTGCTCGCGCGCGATGATCTTGAGCATCTTGTCGGTGCCGGGATCGCCCGAGGCCGGAATGATGTTGGGATCGTAGAGGCCGGGTGGAACGTCGAAGCCGAGCCGCGCCGTGGAGCGGGCGAAGAAATCGGCCGCGCCGAGCGTGGCGGGATCGTTCCTAGGGATAGGCTTGTTCAAAGCGCGGCCCTCACCTGCTCCGCATCGGCCATGGCGAAGAATTCGCCGGCCGATTCGACGCCGAACATCGGCTGGCCATCGACCATCCGCTCCTCACCCATGTCAACCAGATCGTAATAGAGCGCACGGGTGACCTTGGCCCAGAGTTCGGCGCGGACATGCAGATAGGGCGTCAGCCCGCCGTCCTTGGCCTGCTCGAAGCGCAGCCGGTGCGCCGAATCGCAGGTGACCCAGTCGTCGACATTGGTGCGGAAGCGGAGCACGCGATGGTTGTCCTCGCCGTCCTTCTGCATCTCGACCGCCATGAACGGCGCGTCGTCGACGCGAATGCCGACCTTCTCCACGGGCGTGACGAGGAAATGCTTGTCGCCTTCACGCTTGAGGATGGTCGAGAACAGACGGACCAAAGCATGACGGCCGATTGGCGTCCCCAAATAGAACCAGGTACCATCGGAGGCGATTCGAATGTCGAGATCGCCGCAAAACGGCGGATTCCACAGATGCACGGGAGGCAGGCCCTTTTTGGCGCCTTCGGCATCGGCAGCACTTTTGGCGGCGGCAGTCAGCCCCTCAAGACCGCGATCGGCTCTCTGCCCTTGGTTCGCCATGGTTTGCCCTGACTCTGTCATTTGGCACGTTTGGTGCAGGTCTGATTTGTAAGTCTACGTTGTCTGGCGGTGCACGGTTCCACCCCGGATTAGTCCGGTGTGGAGGTCGCCACTTCGTGATGCCCTACATATCCCTAAGCCGATAAGGTGGGGATAGGTTAATTCAACGAATACATGGCCTTCCTGCAAGCCTAGCATAGGGCCGAGGTATTGACTTGACGACGTAAGACATGACGACGCAAGCGAGCCGCATGGCAGGCTGAAGGAGCTAACGGATGGCGGAGAGTGTCGAGAAGCTCGAAGACGGAATCGTCCGTTCGGCCGAGCAGGTGTCGAGCCAGATTCGCGCGGCAAAGGATGCGATCGCGTCCGTCATCTTCGGCCAGGACCGCGTGATCGAGAACACGCTGGTCACCATCCTCTCCGGCGGCCATGCGTTGTTGATCGGCGTCCCCGGCCTCGCCAAGACCAAGCTGGTCGAGACGCTCGGCATCACGCTCGGCCTCGATGCCAAGCGCATCCAGTTCACGCCCGATTTGATGCCGTCTGACATTCTCGGCGCCGAAGTGCTCGACGAAAGCACCTCCGGCAAGCGTGCCTTCCGCTTCATCTCCGGCCCCGTGTTCGCGCAACTGCTGATGGCCGACGAGATCAACCGCGCCAGCCCGCGCACGCAGTCGGCGTTGCTCCAGGCGATGCAGGAGCAGCACATCACCGTTGCCGGCGCGCGCCACGATCTGCCGAAGCCATTCCACGTGCTCGCCACGCAAAACCCGCTGGAGCAGGAAGGCACCTATCCGCTGCCCGAGGCCCAGCTCGACCGTTTCCTGATGGAGATCGACGTCGACTATCCCGATCGCGACGCCGAGCGGCGCATCCTGTTCGAGACCACCGGCGTCGATGAGACGCTGGCGAAGGGCTCGATGACACCTGACGCACTCATCACCGCGCAGCGGCTGATCCGGCGCCTGCCGGTCGGCGATTCCGTGGTCGAAGCGATCCTGTCGCTGGTGCGCGCGGCCCGTCCGGGTCCGGACAGCGGCGAGACCGGCAAGTTCATCGCCTGGGGACCGGGCCCGCGCGCCAGCCAATCGCTGATGCTCGCGGTGCGCGCACGCGCGCTGATCGACGGACGCCTCGCGCCCTCGATCGACGACGTGCTCGACCTCGCCGAGCCCGTGCTGAAGCACCGCATGGCGCTGACGTTCCAGGCGCGCGCCGAAGGCCGCACGATTCCGGACGTGATCCGGCAATTGAAAACACGGATCGGTTGATGGCCGCAGAGAACGGGCACGCAGCGAAGGAGATCATCGCGATCCGACGTGCCGATGGCGAAAGCCGCACGCTCGCCGCTTCGCTACCGCGCCTGGTGCTCGAGGCCCGCCGTATCGCCGCCAACGTCATCCACGGTTTGCACGGCCGCCGCCGCGCCGGCTCCGGCGAAAATTTCTGGCAGTACCGCCGCTTCGTCTCCGGCGAGCCGTCACAGAACGTCGACTGGCGGCGCTCGGCGCGCGACGATCATCTCTATGTCCGCGAGCTCGAATGGGAAGCCTCGCACACGGTCTGGATCTGGCCCGACCGCTCGCCCTCGATGGCTTTCGCTTCAAAGCAGGCGCGCGACTCCAAGCTCGAGCGGACGCTGATCGTCGCCTTCGCGCTGGCCGAGCTGCTGGTCTCCGGCGGCGAACGCGTCGGCATTCCCGGACTGATGGCACCGACCGCGAGCCGCAGCGTCATCGACAAGATGGCGCAGGCGATGCTGCATGACGATGCCGACCGGCCGAGCCTGCCGCCGTCCTTCGTGCCTGCGGCACTGGCCGAGACGATCGTGCTGTCGGACTTCTGGTCGCCGATCGCGGAGATCAGGGCGACGCTCGCCGGCCTGTCCGGCTCCGGAGCGCATGGCACGCTGGTGCAGGTCGTCGATCCCGCCGAAGAATCGTTCCCGTATTCCGGCCGCGTCGAGTTCGTCGAGCCCGAAGGGTTCGGCATGATCACCGCCGGCCGCGCCGAGAGCTGGGCGCAGGATTACACCGCGCGGCTCGCGCTGCACCGCGACCAGATCCGCGCCGAAACCAACAAGCTCGACTGGCTG
This sequence comes from Bradyrhizobium nivariense, assembly GCF_029846715.1. Taxonomy (GTDB): domain Bacteria; phylum Pseudomonadota; class Alphaproteobacteria; order Rhizobiales; family Xanthobacteraceae; genus Bradyrhizobium. Next base: position 22,825 of record NZ_JARVWW010000059.1, on the reverse strand, counting down.
TTCACGACGCATGCGACCGACCGCTCGGCGGCCGAACTGCTGCTGTTCCTGCATGCCGGCATGCAGGTGAGCAAGTCGGGCGCCCGCACCACGACGATCAAAGCGGGGCCCACCGCATGATGGGGCTGCCGCTCGCCTTCACCGAACCGCTGCTCCTGATCGGCCTCGTCAGCCTGCCGGTGCTGTGGTGGCTGCTGCGCGTGATGCCGCCGCGGCCGCGCCGCATCGAGTTTCCGCCGACGCGCCTCTTGTTCGACATCGCTCAAAGGGAAGAGACGCCCTCGCGGACGCCGTGGTGGCTGACCGCATTGCGACTCCTGGCTGCGGCGCTTGTCATTTTCGCCGCCGCCGGCCCGATCTGGAATCCGCAAGTCGGCGCGGCCTCCAGCAAGGCGCCGCTGATGATCATGTTCGACGACGGCTGGAGCGCGGCATCGAACTGGGACATCCGGATCAGGGCCGCCGACGAGCTGATCGCAAATGCCGACAACGACCGCCGCGCGATTGCGCTGGTGCCGCTGTCCGAGCCGAACCGCGACATCACACTGATGCAGGCCGGCGCCGCGCGCGTCGCGCTGCGGCAACTCACGCCAAAGCCGTATTCGATCGACCGCGTCGAGACCCTGACCGCAATCGATCGCTTCCTGAAAGCCACCGGCGACTGCGAGATCGCCTGGCTCTCTGACAGCGTCGACACCGGCCGCGGCGAGGAATTCGTGGCTGGCCTCGGCAAGACCATCGGCGATCGCAGCCTGATCGTGTTCGAAGGCGGCACCTCCTCGCCGCTGGCCCTGGTCGCGGCCGAGAACGCCGCCGCCAAAATGACCGTGAAGGTGCTGCGCACCGACAGCGGCATCGCCATCGGCACCGTGCGTGCGCTGGACCAGAAGGCCTCGCCGATCGGCGAAGCGCGTTTTTCGTTCGGCCCGCAGGACAAGGAAACCGAAGCTTCGTTCGATCTGCCGGTCGAGCTGCGCAACGACATCACGCGGCTGGAAATTGCCGGTGAGCGCTCCGCCGGCGCGGTGCAGCTGCTCGACAAGCGCTGGCGCCGCCGCGCCATCGGCATCGTCTCGGGCGCGACCAGCGAGACCGCGCAGCCGCTGCTGGCGCCGACCTTCTATCTCACCCGCGCGCTGGCGCCGTTCGCCGACGTGCGGCTCGCCGACAAGGGCTCGCCGCAGCAGGGCATCACGCAGTTCCTCGACCAGAAGCTGCCGATGATCATCCTTGCCGATGTCGGCACCATCGCCCCTGAAATCCGCGAGCGTCTCAATGCCTGGATCGACCAGGGCGGCGTGCTGGTGCGGTTCGCCGGTCCGCGGCTGGCGCAGGCCGAAGACGATCTCGTGCCGGTCAAGCTGCGCAAGGGCGGCCGGACGCTCGGCGGCAGCCTGACCTGGGAAAAGCCGCAACATCTGGCCTCCTTTGCGGCCGACGGTCCGTTTGCCGGCGTCGTGGTCCCCAAGGATGTCACCATAAGCCGCCAGGTGCTGGCCGAGCCCGACGCCGTGCTCGCCACCAAGAGCTGGGCGTCGCTGGAAGACGGCACGCCGCTGGTGACCGGCGAGCACCGCGGCAAGGGCGTGGTCAGCCTGTTCCACGTCAGCGCCGACATGCGCTGGTCGGATCTGCCCATGTCGGGCACTTTCGTCGAAATCCTGCGGCGTGTCGTCGACATGTCCGGCTATACCGCCAAGCCGGGCGCCGGGGTTGCCACTGAGGCGACCGCCGAGACGGTGGCGCCGCTGCATATCCTCGACGGCTTCGGCGCCTTCGGCCCGCCGCCGGCCGCCGCAAAGCCGCTGCCCGCGGATTATCGCGACCGCGCCACACCCGATCATCCGCCGGGCTTCTATGGTCCGGCAGAAGGACCGCTCGCCGTGAACACGCTTGCTAGCGCCGACCGTATCGCAGCCCTGAACACCGCGAGCCTGCGCGCCCGGCACGCCACCTACACCAATGCCGAGCCGCAGGACTTGCGCGGCTGGCTGCTGTCGACGGCGCTGGCGCTGTTCCTGATCGACGCCATCATCGTCGCGGTGCTCGGCGGCGGCCTCGCCGCGCTGCTGCGCCGCCGCGCCGCGCCCGCGATGATCGTCTTCGGACTGGTGCTTGCGGGCCTGTTGTCGTTCTCGCCGACGCCGGCGCGCGCCGACAACGCCGCGGACGAGTTCGCGATGAAGGCGGTGTCGCAGACCCGCCTCGCCTATGTCGTGACCGGCAATGCCGACGTCGATTCCATCGTCAAGGCCGGCCTGTCCGGACTGACGCTGTTCCTGGCGCAGCGCACCGCGCTCGAGGCCGGCGATCCCGTCGGCATCAATCCCGCACGCGACGAGCTCGCCTTCTTCCCGCTGATCTACTGGCCGATCGTGCCCGGCGCGCCCAAGCCGCCGCAGGACGCCATCAACAAGATCGACGCCTACATGAAGCAAGGCGGCACCGTGCTGTTCGACACCCGCGACGCGATCGAGGCGTCGCCCGGCGCGAACGGCGCCGCGCAGACCCCCGCCATGCAGACGCTCCGCGATATCCTGTCTTCGCTCGACGTGCCCGAGCTGGAGCCGGTGCCGCGCGAGCACGTGTTGACCAAGACCTTCTATCTCTTGCGCGACTTCCCCGGCCGCTTCAACACCGGCCAGACCTGGGTCGAAACCCTGCCGCGCGAAGACGACGACGACAGCGCGCAGCGGCCGGCCCGCGGCGGCGACGGCGTCTCGCCGATCATCATCACCTCGAACGACCTTGCCGGCGCCTGGGCCGTGCGGCCCGACGGCCAGGCCATGCTGCCGGTGACCGGCGGCGACCCCCGCCAGCGCGAATTCGCCTACCGCGCCGGCGCCAACATCGTGATGTACACGCTGACCGGCAACTACAAGGCCGACCAGGTGCACGCACCGGCCCTGATCGAACGTCTGGGGCAATAGGATCGACATGAATTACGGCATCGCGTTCACGCCGCTTGTTCCCGCGATCGTCCTGTGGCTCGCGCTGGCCGCGATCGTCGTCATCGCGCTCGTGCTGCTGCTTGCGCGGGCGCGCGGCGCTGCCGTGCGCGTGGCCGCGCTGGTGCTGTTCCTGCTGGCGCTCGCCAATCCCTCCTTCACCCGCGAGGACCGCGATCCCCTCACCTCGGTCGCCGCAATCGTCGTCGACAAGAGCCCGAGCCAGAATTTCGGCAACCGCAATCGCGAGGCAGCAACGGCACAGGAAGCGCTGGTCGACAGCCTGAAGAAGATCAAGGGACTCGAGGTTCGCGTCGTCGATGCCGGACAGGCCGACGGCGAGACCGACGGCACAAAGCTGTTCGGCGCCCTCGCCTCGGCATTGTCCGACGTGCCGGTCGACCGCGTCGCCGGTGCGTTCCTGATCACCGACGGCCGCGTCCATGACATTCCGGCCAACGCCGCCGGGCTCGGCTTCCAGGCGCCGGTGCACGCGCTGATCACCGGGCAGAAGGACGAGCGCGACCGCCGCATCGCGATCTTGGCGGCGCCGCGCTTCGGCATCGTCGGGCAGGCCCAGACCATCACCTACCGCCTCGACGACCAGGGCGTCAGCGGCGAGCGCGCCAAGGTCACGGTCCGCAGGGACGGCGAAGTGATCAACGAGCGCACGCTATCGAGCGGGCAGGCCGCAAGCGTCGACGTCGACATCAAGCATGCCGGGCCGAACATCGTCGAGATCGAGGCCTCGCCGCTCGAACGGGAATTGACGCCGGTGAACAACCGCGCCGTCGTCGCCATCGACGGCGTGCGCGACAAGCTGCGCGTGCTGCTGGTCTCGGGCGAGCCGCATTCCGGCGAGCGCACCTGGCGCAATTTGCTCAAATCCGATGCCAGCGTCGACCTCGTCCACTTCACCATTCTGCGGCCGCCGGAGAAGCAGGACGGCACGCCGATCAACGAATTGTCGCTGATCGCGTTTCCGACCCGCGAGCTGTTCCAGCAGAAGATCAACGAATTCCAGCTGATCATCTTCGACCGCTATGCCCGCCAGGGCGTGCTGCCGATCGCCTATTTCGACAACATCGCACGCTATGTGCGCTCGGGCGGCGCGGTGCTGGTTTCCGCCGGGCCCGACTACGCCTCCAACACCAGCATCTGGCGCACGCCGCTGGATTCGGTGCTGCCGGCAGAGCCCGTCGGCGTGACGGAAAAGCCGTTCTACGCGCATCTCTCGGACGTCGGCAAACGCCATCCCGTCACGCGTGGCCTCGAGGGCTCGGCCTCCGAGCCGCCGCGCTGGAGCCGGTTCTTCCGCACCGTCGATACCCGCAATGCGGTCAACCCGCCGGTGATGACAGGCGTCGACGGCAAGCCGCTGTTGTTCCTGTCGCGTTTCGGCGAGGGCCGCGTCGCGCTCCTGCTCTCCGACCACATCTGGCTGTGGGCGCGCGGCTATGAAGGCGGCGGCCCGCATCTCGATCTCTTGCGGCGGATGTCGCACTGGCTGATGAAGCAGCCTGATCTGGACGAGGAAGCGTTGCGCCTGCAGGTGCAGGGCAAGAATCTCGTGGTGGTGCGCCAGACCATGGCAGACAGCGTTCAGCCGGTCAGCGTGACCTCGCCATCGGGCGTGTCGCGCGACCTGACGCTTGCGCCCGGCGATCCCGGCGAATGGCGCGCCAGCCTGCCGGCGAGCGAGCTCGGCCTGTGGCAGGCGACCGACGGCACGCTGAAGGCGCTGATCAATGTCGGCCCGACCAATCCGAAGGAGTTTTCGGAAGTCACCTCCACCGTCGATACCCTGAAGCCGCTGACACAGGCGACCGGCGGCAACGCCGTGCGCGTGGTCGACGGCGCCAGCGTCGAGCTGCCGCGCATCCTGCCGGTCCGCTCGGCGAGCGTCTTCCATGGTGACGGCTGGATGGGGGTGCGGATGCGCGACGCCAGCGTCGTGAAGGGCGTCGGGGTGCTGCCGATCTTCGCCGGCCTGATCGGCCTGTTGCTGCTGCTCGGCGCGTTCGCCGCGACCTGGGTCCGCGAAGGGCGCTGATCTTTGAGAACCGCGTTGAGAGGCAAAGCCATGGCTGCGGTCTTTGGTGTCCTGTGCGCTGTCGCAATGATTTGGGCAGCCGTCAAATACTTCGCGATCCGATCTGCGTTGCTCGACAAGCTGCCCCTGCAATTCCGTGATGAACTGAGCTCGCGCTATGCGATTCCGATTTATGCGCTGGAGCCATCGACGCCGCTGCCATTGCAGGCGGACTATGTGACGCTAATGGCTGTCGGCAGCGTTGCCATGATCTGCTTCGCCCTCGCTTGCTTGTTGGCTGGGCAGATGGCGGGCGCATTGCTCGCCGGCTTGGGCTCAGTCGCAGTCATAGCTTCGACGATCAAATCCTGGTGGACCTACCGGGACAACTGCATTGGGCGTTCGACGGCCATCGGGCCTGACGAGGTGTGATACCGCCATATGCGGCAGTCCGTTGCCCCAATCACACAGATTGAGTCCAACTAACGTCGTTCGCCCGCCCTTAGTTGACATCCGCTGACCGATGCTGCGATGTTACACTATAACATCGTAGGAAGCCGAGGGGATTGGCGCCTCGCGATGTGGGGTGGCGTTTCCAGATGAAGTGGTTCCGGTCGAATATCAGGCACGGCGCCCGGCTCGCGATGTTCGCGATGCTGGTGCAGTTCGCGCTGACGTTCGGTCACAGCCATTGGTTCGCCCAGGCCGCTCCCCTCGCCCAAGCCTCGCTTCAGCAGACCGACGGCACCAACGGCGTTGCTTCGATCGACCGTGCCGCGGTCCAGAAGCAATCGCCCGCGGGCCCCGGCCGGGAGCAGCCGGGCGAGGACAATTGCGCGATCTGCGGATTGGTCGCGATGGCGGGCACCGTCATGTTCGCGGCGCCGCCTCTGCTGCTGCTGCCCCAGGCGATCGAGCTGCTCTACCGCACCACCGACGCTGAATTCAGCCATCTGAAATCGGCCGGCACGGCGTTCCAGCCGCGCGCCCCTCCAGCGCCCTGAGTTCGAACATCGCTTGATCACACCTGGGCTCGCCGCACGTCGGCGCATGCCCGGGAGAAGTTGAAGTCGAATTCCGTCGCGCAGCGACGGCAGGCCGCCTCCGATCAACAGATAATCATGCGGACGGCGCCTGACTGGGAATCATGACCATGTCATTTGAATTGCGACGCGCGCAGCGCCTTAGCGGAGCGAGCCTGCTCCTGCTCGCCGCCGCCGCCGCCCCGGCGCTGGCTCAGGACAAGCCGGCGTCCACCGAGATCCCCGCCGTCACCGTGACGGCGCCGAGCCCGATCGTGCGCAGAGCGGTGGTGCCGACCCGCAGCCCGGTCCGCACCACGCGAACCGCACGCGTGCGCGGTCAACAACACGCGGCGGAAGCAACGCCCGCGGCAGCGGCGCCCGCCGCCGCACCTCAGCAGGGCGTGCTGCAGATCGTCACCAACCAGTTCGCCACCGTCACGGTGGTGCCGAACGAGGAGATCCGCCGCGAGGGCGGCGGACAGCTCGGCGACCTCCTGTTCTCAAAACCCGGCATCACCGGCTCGAGCTTTGCGCCCGGCGCCTCCAGCCGGCCGATCATCCGGGGCCTCGACGTCAACCGCGTCGGCATTATCGAGAACGGCGCCAATGCGAGCGGCGCCTCCGATCTCGGCGAGGATCATTTCGTCCCGATCGATACGCTCGCGACCAATCAGGTCGAGGTGGTGCGCGGGCCGGCCGCGCTGCGCTACGGCTCGACCTCGATCGGCGGCGTCGTCAGCGCCACCAACAACCGGATTCCGGATGCGCTGCCTAGCTGCGCTCCATCGTTCCAGACCTACGGCATGCCGACCAAGGCGCCACTTGCCGCGGCCACGACTTCGCCTTGCGTCACCGCCGAGACGCGCTCCGCCTACAGCTCGGTCGATCGCGGCGTCGAGAGCGGCGTGCTGCTCGACACCGGCGGCGGCAATTTCGCGTTTCACGCCGACGTCTATGGTCGCAACACCACGGATTACAGCATCCCGAGCTATCCGTACCTCGCCGACCAGACGCGGTCCGTCGCGAACGGGCGCCAGCCCAATTCCGCAACCCGCGCGGACGGCGCCTCGATCGGCGGCTCCTACTTCTTCCAGGGCGGCTATATCGGCGCGGCGATCACGCAGACCGATTCGCTCTACCACATCCCCGGCATCGACGGCGCCGACCACAACACCCGCATCGACGGCCATCAGACCAAGATCACCGTCAAGGGCGAGTACCACCCCGACGCGGCCGCGATCGACGCCGTCCGCTTCTGGGCCGGCGCGACCGACTACCGGCACAACGAGATCGGGCTTGCCGATCCCGGCGATCCCAACACCGACGGCGTGCGGCAGACCTTCACCAACAAGGAGCAGGAGCTCCGTGTCGAGACCCAGCTGATGCCGTTCAACGCCCGTTTTGCCGAGGTGACGACCGCATTCGGCTTCCAGGCGGGCCACCAGGAACTGACGGCGCCGAGCCCGGATGATCCCGGCGCACTGTTCAACGGGTTGTGGGACCCGAACCGAAACTACCGCGTCGCCGGTTACGTCTTCAACGAGTTCAAGTTCAGCGAACAGACCAAGGCGCAGATCGCGGGCCGGATCGAACATGTCGAACTGCACGGGTCGACGCCCGATTTCCCGGCAGACTTCCTGCCCGACGGGACGCCGCAGACAAGCATCGTCCGCAATCCGTCCTTCACGCCGAAGAGCGGCAGCATCGGCCTGTTGCAGGACCTGCCGGGTGGCATGGTCGGCAGCATCACCGCACAATATATCGAGCGTGCGCCGAAGCCGGCCGAGCTGTTCTCACGCGGCCCGCATGACGCGACCGCGACGTTCGACATCGGCAATCCGAACCTCGCCATCGAGACTGCGAAGTCGGTCGAGGTCGGTTTGCGCAAGGCGACGGGACCGCTCCGCTTCGAGGCGACCGTCTTCTACACGCATTTCGACAACTTCATCTTTCGCCGCCTCACCGGCGTGATGTGCGACGGCGACTTTGACTCATGCGGCACGCCGGGGGCCGAACTGAACCAGGCGGTCTATTCGCAACGCAATGCGAATTTCCGCGGCGGCGAATTCCAGTCGCAGCTCGACGTCGGTGCGTTCCAGGGCGGCATCTGGGGCATCGAGAACCAGTTCGACGTGGTGCGCGCCACCTTTACCGATGGCACCAACGTGCCGCGCATTCCGCCGGTGCGGGTGGGCGGCGGCGTGTTCTGGCGCGACGACAACTGGCTGATGCGCGTCAACCTCTTGCACGCCTTCGCGCAGAACGACGTCGCCGTAATCGCGGAGACGCCGACGGCAGGCTACAACCTGCTAAAGGCGGAGGTCAGCTACAAGACCAAGCTCAACCCGAATGCATTCGGCGCGCGCGAGATGCTGGTCGGCCTCGTCGGCAACAATCTGCTGAACGAGAATATCCGCAACTCGGTGTCCTACAACAAGGACGAAGTCTTGATGCCGGGCATCGGCGTCAGGGCGTTCGCCAACTTCAAGTTCTGATCTCGCGCCGGCCGGGGCCAATGGCCCCGGCCGGCGTCGCAGACTGAGGCGCAATGCCGCGACGGCCTTCGGCAGAGCTGAAATACGACACCTCGCGCACTCCGCGATCAGCGGCCTTGCCCGGATGCAGCGAAAGCGAAATGCGGAAATGCGGAATAGTGCATCTGCAGCGACAGGTTTCCCGGACTGCGCTTTCACTCCATCGGGCCGAACTTAGCGGCCCTACGTGACTGCCGCCGAGCCGGCCTCCGCGGCGCCTGCGCGCATCGAGGTGAGAAAACGCCCGATCAGCGCGCCTGCGGCCTCGCGCGGCCACGCCAGACTGAATTCGACCTGAGCGTTCGGCTCTTCGACGCTCCTGAAGACCACGCCGGGAAAGCTGACCTCCGCCTGGCTCTGCTGCGCAAGCGTGACGCCGAAACCTGCGGCGACAAGGCTGAAGACCGTCTGCTTGCCGGCCGGCTGAGCCTGGAACGGCACGCCTATCCCGATCATCGAGGCGTAGAACTCGCGCATGGCGTGGCTCTGCGGCCATTCCTGCACGTAGATCGTCTCGTCGCGCAGATCGGACCATCGCAAGCTATCGCGGCCGGCGAGAGCATGATCCTGCGGCACGGCAGCCACCATCCGCTCGCGATAGAGCGGCTCCATCACGATCCTCGGCCATGGCGCAAAACTCGGCACCAGCGCCACGTCGATCCGGCGCGCGGTGAGCTCGGCATAGATATCATGGTCGGACAGTTCGTGGATGATGAGCCGAACGCCCGGATGATCCCGGCGCCAACGCGCGAGCATGCTGCGCAGCGGCTCGCCGAGCGGCGGAGAGCGCACGCCCAGCCTGAGCTCTCCGGTTGCCCCGCGCGCGGCGCCGTCGGCGGCTTGCGTCACCGCCGCAAGGCTCGCCAGCATCCGCTTGGTTTCCGCGAAGACCGATGCCGCCCCCGGCGTCAGCACGACACCGCGCCGGCTCCGTTCGAACAGGGTCAGCCCGAGATCGTCCTCCAGTGTGCTGACGCTTCGCGTCAGGGTCGACGGCGTGATGCCTAGCCGCTCGGCCGCCGCGTTGAAGCTGCCGTGATCCGCCACCGCGACGAAGTATTTCAGCGCTACCAGTTGCATTGGTGGATCACGGTGGGAGAGCTTCGGCTTCGGAAGGACCGCACGCCTGTACGCGGCGCCGCCACTATCCGGTAATGGATGCGGCGGCGTTTGCGATGAACTCCGCGACGGCCTCGGGCTGGGAGAGCATCGGCACGTGCGAGCTCTGGAGCACGAGCGTCTCGGCGCCCATGCGGCTCGCCGAGTCCCGCTGCACCTCCGGCGGAATCGTCTCGTCGCGTGCCGCCACGATGTACCACGAAGGCTTCGAGCGCCAGGCCGCCTTGGAGACCGCGTCGCCGAAACATTTGACCGCAAGCGGACCCTGCGTCGCGTAGACGATGTCGGCTTCGTCGGCCGGGATGTCCTGGACGAAGTGCTTGCGGACCCCGTCCCGCGTCAGAGCCACATAGCCTTCGCCATAGGGCCTGATCTCGGCCGCTCCGGGCGCCGGCTTGTAGGGCTTCCACCACGCATCGAACGACTGACCGCTGTCCGGCGCGCCCGCAGCGACGTAAACGAGACCTTTGACCTTGGGATGATTGCCGGCCTCGGTGATGACAGCCCCGCCCCAGGAGTGTCCGACAATGAGCACCGGCCCTTCCTGCATGTCCACGACCCGGTGAGTGGCGACGACGTCATCGGCAAGCGAGCTCAGAGGATTTTGGACGGCGAGAGCCTTCAGCCCGCGCTTGGTGAGAAGAGGAATGACCTTGGCCCAGCAAGAGCCATCCGCGAAAGCTCCATGCACCAGCACGACGGTCCCGATTGCCATGATACGTCTCCCTTTCCTTCGATTCGGATGAGCCGGATTCGCGTCCCTCACGGAGCTACACGGCCGCGCACATCATCAGGTGTTGTCGCGCCGTCGTCATCCCGTCAGTGAAGCAACATCTGTTGCCTGTGAGACAATATCGTTCGAGCTTGGCTGGTGAAGCTGCCCAAGCACAGTCGCCGAGCTTTTTCGTGCGAACGGACAAAAGGAGCGGGAAGACGAAAGGCTGCGGCGTAGGCCGGATGGAGCCCAGCGTAATGCGGACTCTCTCGATCATGCTCAAGCAAGCCGAAGCGTGATGACTAGCCTGACTTCATCGCGCTTTGGCTAAAGCGGCCGCTTCGGGGGCACCCTCTGCCGCCTCCTGAAACAGGACGGCAAACAGCAGGCTCCACAGTGTCAGGAGAGAAATGGGGATCGTGTAGTATGGCGTCGCGATCGGATAGGTGAAGAAGAAGGCGAGATTGAGCGCCAGATTGGCCATCGTGAGCTGCGCGACACGGTGAGCGCCATTCGCCTGCCGCAACAGCCAGATCGAGCCTGCAATTCCGATGACGATGAGCACGGTCTGGAGCGGGTCGGCGAGATAGTCCCGGACCACTGCGAACGAAAAATCCAGCGGCCTGACATCGGGGTTGTTGCCGTAGGTCGACGCGAACGGACTGCCGGCGTTGACGACGTAAGAGACGATGGTCGGTATCACTCCGGCCAGCAACCCGACGCCGAACACGGCCCCCTGCAAGAACCGGGACATCGTCCGTTCCGCAAGGAATGCGACAAGGAGAAACATCCCATAGCCGGACGCCAGGAAGAGGTTGGCCAACCGAAAATCGACGGTCAATCCGAGCAGGAAGCCGATTGGCGCCAGCAGCCAGATCCTCGGTTGAGATCGCGGGCTCGCCAGCCATCGCGCCGTGAGACATCCTGCGAGCGCGCACACGACGACCGTCGGAGCCATCGAATAGCTCGCCTTGACCGGATTGACCATCAGGTAGATCGCAAGACAGCCGAACGTCCCGGCCATCAGAACCGATCTCGTGCTGCGCGCGAGAGAAAGGGCGAATAGCGCGAAGCCGAGGACGACAACGGTCGCCAGCATGTACATGGGCACGACCTGGTGACCCGGCGGAAACAACGCCAACACGAGGCCGACGCCCGGCGGATATTGGATGACGACCTTCCCCGTGGCCGGCATCATGTTGTGACAGGGCGCAGCGGTCGTATCGTCCCAGTTCGGGTAGCCGATCTCCTTCAGCCTTGCTTTCAGATAGCCATCGTCGTCGCGGGTGAGGCTGGTGTCGAAGCCTCCCACCAGCCCGAGCCTCTGGAACAGATGCGCCTGCCGCAGGTAGCAGATGTCGTCATAGACGCCGCGAGCTTCATTCCATCGCAACATAGTCCAGAAATGGCCGACCAGCACCGCGAGAAACAAGACGGCGAAGACGGCTTTGCTCGTATGGATCTTCTTCATCGGGATCATGCTGCGGCGGGAGGCGCCAGCGCTGCTTTAGCGGAATGCGAGATAGAGATTGGACGATAGCGGGCCGAGCGACAAACCGGTGTAGCCCACTGCGGCGGACTTGACGATCTCGGACTTGACGATCTCGGACTTGACGATCTCGGACTTGACGATCTCGGACTTGACGATCTCGGACTTGGCGATCCCGGACTTGGCGACCAGCGCGGCGAGCCGCAGCAGCCGTTTTCGCGTCATCAGGATCAGGTTCTGCTCGTCGGTCCATTCCGACTTGCCGGCGATCATGCAGGCGATCCTGAAGGTGCCGTCCAGATAGTGCGCCAACGGGATGGCCGTGTGGTGCTCGACCGGAAAGAACCTGTTGGGCACCGTGATGAACACCCGCCTCGCAACCCGGCAAAGCTCCTTGACCAGAAGCACCTGATTTCCGTGGCTGCCGGTATGCTCGAGCACAGCATTGGACGTCGCAACGTCGAACGCATTGTCGTCAAACGGCAGCCGTGTATTCGGTTCGATCTGCACGTAACGGCAAAGCGGAAAAGCCGCCTTGAACCCTATTCCTTCGCCGAGCCCACAGGCCGTGATCTTGTGCTGATGTGGGTAGCTTCTTTCCAGCACGTTTGCGCCGTCGTTGATCACGTCGGATACGCCGACATCCAGGATCTCGTCCGACCCAGACGGCTGCATCTGGGCGATGAAATCCTGGAATATGCGGTCGCGCGCCGCGATCAGCAGCTTTTCCGCCGTGTTCCCGGACGCCACTTCCCGGTAATATTGCTGATCGACCGGCACTGCCCTACCTTCATGTGAGCTTCGAAGCGATGGCGCGTCAGGTTCGCGTCTTGCTCCAGTCGGGACCGACCGGCCCCGATACGCCTTCGAACGCGCCCTCGACGAGCTCGACGACGAGGAGCCGGCTGTAATCGACCGGGCCCGGCATCGTGACGCGTCCCTTCGGCACCGGCTTGAAGCCGACGCGGCTGTAATAGGGCTCGTCGCCGACCAGAAGCACCAGGCGATGGCCCTGCGCCTTCGCGTCCTTCAGAGCGCGCTCGAGCAGCTGCCGGCCGACGCCGCGGCCGCGGAACGGAGGCTCGACCGTCAGGGGCCCGAGCAGCAGTGCCGTCGTGTCGCCGACGCAGATCGGCAATTGCCGTACGGATCCGACCAGCAACGTACCGACACGGGCGGTGAAGGACAGCTCGAGCACGTGATCCACATGCTCGCGGATGCGGTACGCGCTGAGCACAAAGCGGCCAGGTCCGAAGGTGCGTTCGTGCAGCCGCTCGATCGCGTGAGCATCGCCGGCGGATTCCGGCAGGATGGTAAGTGAGAGATCGTTCATCGCGTCACAGCATCTTCAGGCGGGAGTCATGGATTCGCGTCGGGAAAACGCGTCAGGCAGCGTCGGCGGGATATCACCTCGGAGGGCAACGGTCCATTGGATTGCGCCCGGCCCCAGAGGCAATTTCAGTTCCTCCTGAGCGGCGGTTGGGACAGGTAGGCGAGCATCTTCATTTCCCGGCGGCCGCGCGTCACGGTGTCGAGCACGAGCCCCGACGAAGCCGAAAGCAGCGCCATGATCATCAGGCCCATGGAGAGCACGGCGGTCGGCAGGCGCGGTACGAGGCCGGTTTCGAGGAAGGTGATCACGACGGGCAGCCCGAAAGCGATCGACAGCAGCGCGAGGACGACGCCGATCGCCGAAAAGAAGCGCAGCGGCCTTTCCGACCGGTTGAGCTTCAGCATCGTGTTGAAGATGCGCAACCCATCCTGCCAGGTATTGAGCTTGGAGAAGGAGCCTTCCGGGCGCGCGTAATAGGGCGTCTCGACCTCGGCGACCGGCAGCGACAATTCCAGCGCATAGACCGCAAACTCGGTCTCGATCTCGAAACCGCCGGACAGGACGGGGAAGGATTTGACGAAGCGGCGCGAGAATACGCGGTAACCGGACAGTATGTCCCTGAAGGCGTGGCCGAAGGTCGACGCCAGGAAACCGGTAAACAGCCGATTGCCGATGCGATGACCGCGCCGGTAGGCCGCTTGCGATTGATCGACACGCAGACCCACAACCATATCCAGATGCTCGTCGAGGAGCTCGTCGATCATGCGCGACACGCTCGGCGCATCGTAGGTGGCATCGCCATCGACGAGCACGTAGATGTCGGCCTCGATGTCCGCGAACATGCGGCGCACGACGTGGCCTTTGCCCTGGCGCCGTTCGCTGCGCACAATCGCTCCGGCCTCGCGCGCGATCGCCGCGGTACGGTCGGTCGAGTTGTTGTCGTACACGTAGATCTCGGCCGCAGGCAATGCCTTGCGGAAATCGGCGACGACCGTCGCGACGGCGGCTTCCTCATTGTAGCAGGGAACCAGCACGGCGACCCGAAATGGCCATGACCTCGTCGATTCAGACAATCTTCATCCCCCGTCCATGCCGAGACCGCAGACGCGGCGATTTACTAGCACAGGCAGCCCTCACCGCCACGTCGCAATCAAGGGCTTGCCGTCCAGCACTTCCGCAATCCGCAACCGCGTGCCGTGCGTGGTCCCCTCGGGCAGCGCCGTGATCGCGAAGAACCCGCATTCGACGATCTCGTGGTTGGGCGCGGGCAAGCGATCCTGCTTGAACTGCCTGACGACGTAGACCGCGACATGGTCGCGGCGGGAGACGTGGCTGTTGAGAAAGATGCCGTGCAGCACGGCGTCGCCGGTGAGATCGATATCCCCCTCCTCCTTGAGCTCGCGCCGCATCGCCTGCTCCATGGTCTCGCCGAGATCGACGCCACCGCCGGGCAGATACCAGCCGGTGATGTAGCTGTGCCTGACCAGGAACACCCTGGTGTCGGCATCCAGCACCACGGCGCGGACGCCGAGCGTCATGCCGCGGACGAGCAGGAAATAGGCGTGGAAGATTCGCCGCAGCAGCGGCTCGAATGTCCGTCGGACGCTATTGAGACGATCCCCCATCAGGCTCCCTTGACGCCCCGCTTGCACGTAGCCTGCGACCTTGCCATTACAGCGGACGAATAGCGAGGCAATCGCGCGCCATGGCCCCCTTCACGCTCGCCCATCTGTCCGACCCGCATCTGCCGCCGCTGCCGAAGCCGCGGTTGATCGAGCTCGCCGGCAAGCGCGCGCTCGGCTACGTCAACTGGACGCGCAACCGTCACAAGTACCAGCGCCGCGAGGTGCTCGACGCACTCGTCGCCGACATGAAGGCGCAAGGCCCCGACCACATCGCGATCACAGGCGATCTCGTCAACCTCGCGCTGGAGGCAGAGTTCGCGCCGGCGCGCGCCTGGCTCGACGGCGTCGGTCCACCCGACCGCGTCACCACGATTCCCGGCAATCACGACGCCTATGTCCGCGCCACCTCTCTTCGCTTCGGCGAAACCTTTGCGCCCTATCTTGCGGGCGACGACGGCCGCATCGGCTTTCCGGCCGTGCGCCAGCGCGGGCCGCTCGCACTGATCAGCCTGTCCACGGCGGTGCCGACCTTGCCGTTGATGGCGACAGGCACGCTCGGACGCGATCAGCTCACGTCGCTCGAAGAGGTGCTCGAACGGCTCGCGGCCGAGGACGTCTTCCGCGTGCTGCTGGTGCATCATCCGCTGAAGTCCGGCGCGCGCCACAAGCGGATGACCGACTCCGCCGGGCTGCTGGCGCTTTTGCAACGCCATGGCGTCGAGCTGATCCTGCACGGGCACGACCATATTCATTCGACGATGTGGTTCGAGGGGCCCAACGGCAACATTCCCGCGATCGGCGTGCCGTCGGCCTCCGCGCTCGCGCACGGGCACTATCCGGCCGCGGCCTATAATCTGTTCACGATCGAGAAGGACAATGCCGGCTGGCGTTGCGAGCAGACGGTGCGGAGCCTGGGGGCTGGATTTCAGATCGGGCAGATCAAGCATGTACGGTTGTTTTGAGGCCACCCGTCATTGCTCGCAATGACGACGGAGAACGTCTCACCAGCTCCGCAGGGCCGCGAGCACGGCAACCCCGAACAGCGCAGCGGCGCCGAGCACAAATCCGAGCACGAACGGCCAGACGCGCGAGCGGCGCGGCGGCTGCGCGACCTCGGGCTTCGGCTCGGGCGGGACCACCATCGCATGCTCGCGCTCGATCATGCGGCGCGCGACGTAATCAGTCACGGCCTCGACGATGACAGCGGTGTCGTGGGATTCGGCGAGCACGATGCGGCCGAAGCGGGTGTCCTGCACGAAGCGGTACATCCGCTTGTCGCGGCCCATCACGATGTGCGCGACGACGTCGATCCAGAGCCTGGGCGTATCGCCCTGGCTGATGCCGCGGTCAAACAGGTCGATCTGCTCCGGCACCTGCGCAAACAGGGGATCGAGCGTGTCGTTGAGGATCTCGAGCCGCGCCACCTCGGCATCGCGCAAATCGACGACGACGCCGGTCCGGTCCGCGGCCTCGATCCGCGCCCGCAACAGCGCATCGCGCAGCCGCACCGGGCGCGGCTGACTGGGATGGGTCCCGCTGGTCTCGGGCTCTGACATTGGCGGCCTCGTCCTCACTTGCCCGAATTAACCTATCAGTAACCAAAGTATCCGCAAAGGCCCTACAATTCCAGGTACTTACGGCGCCCACAATTCCTTCACCTGTGCCAAAAACAGACGATCCCACCCGGCTTGCGCCGGATGGGACCATCCGTCCTTGGACGTCTTCTTAATTCATGCCTGCGGCAACGCCGTCAGGCCGAGACCCGCGACGGCTCTTCCACGATCGAGAATCGGACGCCGGCCTTGTGGCGGTTCTCTTCCGAGACCGAGCGCCAGGCGTCCTCGGCCTCCTTGCGGGTCTTGAACGGACCCTGCACCTGGGCCGAGCCTTCCACGAGCTTGTGGAAGTTCATCGAACCGAACTCGCCGCCGATCACCCAGAAATTGCTGCCTTTGGTCATTGTCAGTCTCCTGTTTGCTAGGGTGATGCGTTAGCCGAACTGGTTCATCGTGTTGTGGGCGCCGCCCGCCTTCAGGGCAGCCTCCCCGGCGAAGTACTCCTTGTGGTCGTCGCCGATGTCGGAGCCGGCCATGTTCTGATGCTTGGCGCAGGCGATACCCTGGCGGATCTCGGCGCGCTGGACGTTCTTGACATAGCCGAGCATGCCCTGGTCGCCGAAATATTCCCTCGCCAGATTGTCGGTCGAGAGGGCCGCCGTATGGTAGGTCGGCAACGTGATCAGGTGGTGGAAGATGCCGGCGCGCTTGGCCGAGTCCGCCTGGAAGGTACGGATGCGCTCGTCGGCTTCCTTCGCCAGCGGCGTATCGTCGTATTCCGGCTTCATCAGTTCGGCCCGATTGTACTTGCTGACATCCTTGCCCGCTTCCTTCATCGCGTCATAGATCTGCCAGCGGAAGTTGAGCGTCCAGTTGAACGAGGGCGAGTTGTTGTAGGCCAGCTTCGCGTTCGGGACGACCTCGCGAATGCGGTCGACCATCTTGGCGATCTGCTCGATATGCGGCTTCTCGGTCTCGATCCACAGCAGGTCCGCACCGTTCTGCAACGAGGTAATGCTGTCGAGCACGCAGCGGTCTTCGCCGGTGCCCGGCCGGAACTGATAGAGATTGGAGGGCAGCCGCTTCGGACGCATCATCTTGCCGTTGCGGTTGATGATAACGTCGCCGTTGCGGGCGTTCTCCGCCGTCACTTCCTCGCAATCCAGGAAGCTGTTGTACTGGTCGCCGAGGTCGCCGGGCTTGTGGCTGACCGCGATCTGCTGCGTCAGGCCGGCACCGAGCGAGTCGGTGCGGGTCACCACGACGCCGTCTTCGATGCCGAGTTCGAGGAAGGCGTGGCGGCAGGCCCGGATCTTGGCCAGGAACACCTCGTGCGGCACGGTGACCTTGCCGTCCTGGTGGCCGCACTGCTTCTCGTCCGAGACCTGGTTCTCGATCTGGAGCGCGCAGGCACCCGCCTCGATCATCTTCTTGGCGAGCAGATAGGTCGCCTCCGCATTGCCGAAGCCGGCGTCGATGTCGGCGATGACGGGCACGACATGGGTCTGGAAGCCGTCGATATTCTCGATCAGCGCCTTTTCCTTCGCCTTGTCGCCTTCCTTGCGGGCGGCATCCAGGCTGCGGAAGATGTCGTTCAGCTCGCGCGAGTCGGCCTGACGCAGGAAGGTGTAGAGCTCTTCGATGAGTGCCGGCACCGAGGTCTTCTCGTGCATCGACTGGTCCGGCAGCGGGCCGAACTCGGAGCGCAGCGCCGCGATCATCCAGCCGGACAGGTACAGGTAGGTGCGATCGGTCTTGCCAAAGTGCTTCTTGACCGAGATCAGCTTCTGCTGGGCGATGAAGCCATGCCAGCAGCCCAGCGACTGGGTGTACTTGGTGGGATCAGCGTCATAGGCGGCCATGTCGGCCCGCATCAGCGCCGCGGTGTAGCGGGCGACGTCGAGGCCGGTCTTGAACCGGTTCTGCAGGCGCATGCGGGCGACAGCCTCGGCCGACACCCCGTTCCAGGTCGGCTGGGTCTTGAGGAGCGACTGGGCCGCCTCGATCTCGCTCTGATACGAGGACGGTCCCTGGAGGGTGCTGATGCCACGGGGCTGGTAGTTCATGTGCCTGATCCTTTCGCTGACGATGGCGATCGATAGGCCATCGACATTCTTGACAATGCATTGCGAGATGCGTGTCAGAAGCTAAACGCGAGAAAGCAAAGCTCGTACAGGGGGCTTGTGTACGAATGGTGATGTCATGTAACATCAGAACATGTAATAGATGTTATTTTGTAAATTTTGTAAAAATATAGGTCAATCAAACTGCCCTTGATGCCTCTGGAGACCTGAAAATGCCCGCCGGTTCCAGCAAGAAACTCTTCGTCGGCCCGCGCTTCCGGCGGATCCGGCAGCAATTGGGGCTGTCGCAGACCCAGATCGCCGAAGGGCTCGGGATCTCGCCGAGCTATGTCAATCTGATCGAGCGCAACCAGCGTCCGGTGACGGCCCAGATCCTGCTGCGGCTGGCCGAGACCTATGACCTCGACCTGCGCGACCTCGCGACCGCCGACGAGGACCGCTTCTTTGCCGAGCTCAACGAGATCTTCTCCGACCCGCTGTTCCGCCAGATCGACGTGCCCAAGCAGGAGCTGCGCGACCTCGCCGAGCTCTGCCCCGGCGTCACCCACGCGCTGCAGCGGCTCTACGCCGCGTATGCAGAGGCCCGGCAGGGCGAGACGCTCGCCGCGGCACAGATGGCCGACCGCGATGTCGGCACGCGCTATGAGGCCAATCCGGTCGAACGCGTCCGCGAACTGATCGAGGCCAACCGCAACTATTTCCCGGAACTCGAGCAGGCCGCCGAAACCTTGCGCGATGAATTGGACGTGCCGGCCGAAGGGCTCTATGCCGCGCTCGCGGCACGGCTGCGCGAAAAGCATTCGATCCAGACCCGCATCATGCCGGTCGACGTGATGCGCGAGACGCTGCGGCGCTTCGATCGCCATCGTCGCCAACTGCTGATCTCCGAGCTGGTCGATCCGCCCGGCCGCGCGTTCCAGCTCGCCTTCCAGCTCGGCTTAAGCGAATGCGCACAGCATCTGGAAACCATCATCGGCCGCGCCGGCCCGCTGGACGACACACCGCGCCGCCTGTTCCGCATCACGCTCGGCAACTATTTTGCGGCGGCCGTGATGATGCCCTACCCGGCTTTCCTGGCCGCCGCCGAAGCGCTCAACTACGACATCCACCTGTTGGCGCAGCGTTTCAATTCCGGCTTCGAGCAGGTCTGCCATCGCCTCACCACCCTGCAGCGGCCGAACGCGCGCGGCATTCCGTTCTTCCTGTTGCGTGTCGACAATGCCGGCAACGTCTCGAAGCGATTTTCATCGGGCACGTTCCCGTTCTCGAAATTCGGCGGCACCTGTCCGTTGTGGAACGTGCACTCGACCTTCGACACGCCGGATCGCCTGCTCAAGCAGGTGATCGAGCTGCCCGACGGCACGCGCTATTTCTCGATCGCGCAGATGGTGCGCCGCCCCGTCGCACCGCATCCGCTGCCGCAGCCGCGCTTCGCCATCGGCCTCGGCTGCGAGATCCGTCACGCCGCACGCCTCGTCTACGCTGCCGGCATCGATTTGGAGAAAACGGAGGGAACGCCGATCGGCGTCAACTGCCGCCTCTGCGAGCGGGAAAACTGCGCCCAGCGCGCCGAGCCGCCGATCACGCGCACGCTGATCCTGGACGAGACGACGCGGCGCGTGAGTTCGTTTGCATTCTCGAATGCACGAGAACTGTAAGGCACGCGCGTTTGGCAGAAAGCGCACGCCACCCACCGCTGTCATCGCCCGCGAAGGCGGGCGATCCAGTACTCCGCGGCGGCTGTGATTGAGCCGAGACGCCGCGGCGTACTGGATGCCCCGCCTTCGCGGGGCATGACAGTTGAGAATGGAGCACTAACGCGCCCCGCCTAACACCTACGCCAGCGTATGCACGATCACCGGTCCCGCGGCGGCGCTCGCGTGTCCGGCGAGCAGCGGGCCCAGATCCTTCTCGATCCAGGCGATCGCACGCCGGTTCGCCTCCTCCGCCTGCTCGAACTTGTCAAAGATCGAAATCGCTGTGACCGTGTCGTCGCCGGCATAGACGACGTAATAGGCCCTGAAGCCGTCGACGTCGCTGATGATCGGAACGGCGCCGTCCTTGATGCGGCGCGCCAGCTCTTCCGCGCTCCCGCTTTTCGCCTTGGCCTGACGGATGGCGGCGTACATGGCATCCTCCTTCCGGCTACTGATGTGGGCTTGGTGCCCGGTTTCGATCCTACGCCGAAGCGCAGACCCGGGATACCTCCTTGGTTAACCTCGGACTAACCCGCCCCTAACGGTCTGCAACCAACGGTTAAGCACGCCTCAACATCGCTGCCCTAGTCTCGCCCCACTCACTTTTCGCAAACAACGATGGCCTAGTCTGCCGCGTCAAGTGACATCAGGGGGTTCATCATGCGCATTGCGTTGCTGCTGACCGCGACCATTGTCGGCGCGCTTTTCGCCACTCCATCCAATGCCGGACCGCTCGATGCGTCCACCGGGGCGGCGCAGGCGTTGCCGCCGGGCTTCCAGAGCTACCGCGGCTACATGTTCGACCTGTCGGAGAATTCCGACCGCAAGGATGTCGACAAGCTCACCGACAATGTGAAGAGCCAGATCGACGTGGTCGAGGCTGCCGGCCTCTCGCCGCGCGTGCTGCGCTTTTTCCGCACCGTCCCGATCATTGCCAGCGAGCTCGCCTGCCTCGACGAAGGCGCCGCGACCGCGTGCTACGGCCGGGTCGCCCCGAACGTCGAGCGCAGCGTGCCGCGGACGCTGACGGTGTGGGATCATGCCACGCAGCGCTGGACCAATCCCAATGCCGTCGACCTCGCGGTCGATTCGGGGCTTGGCGTGATCATGCTGCGGCCGGACATGATGCGTTACGAGAAGGAGGCCGTGCTGCTGCACGAGCTCCTGCATGCCTACCACGCGCGACTGTTGCCGGACGGCTACGCCAACAAGGGCGTGATCGGCTATTACGCCTATGCCAAGTCCAAGGACCTCCTGCCCAAGGAAGCCTATGCGCTGAAGAATCACATGGAGTTCTTCGCGGTGACCGCCAGCATCTTCCTGGCCGGGAAGAGCGAATTCCACGACCCGAAGTCGCGCGAGACGCTCAAGGAGAAATTGCCGGACTATTACAAATATCTGGTCGGCGTGTTCGGCTTCGACCCCGATCCGGCAGCGTCGAGCGGCCCGGTCGCCTCGCTGAAGTAAGGCAGACATAGCGCGCCTGCGCCGAACACACCAAGGGCCGCGTCAACAACGCGGCCCTGTTCTTTCAAGCTGGAGATTGGCGATCGCGGTGTCGGCAAGCCTTGCTCAGGGCCGCGTGACAGACAGCACAGTAGATCGAGGAAGTATCGGGCATCGTCAGGTCATGGGGGCTGCATCGGGTAGCCTCAAGTGGAAAGATGCCAATCATGACAAAGCTCACCTTCTCCGCCATCGCCGCCCTCGTCACCGTCACGACGCTCGTCGGCTCCGCCCAGATCTCCCCTGTAGCTGCCGGTGGCCTGGACTGGCTCGGTAACGACAATTACGTGCGCTGCCTCAAATATGTCAGCTCGCTCGCCCATGGCGATGCCGCTGCCTACGACCGCGGCCGCAGGACCTGCAATCGGCAATACTACCCCGGCCATCCCGGCTACGATTACTGAACGGCCAGGACGGACTGGACGAAGAGCCGCGCGAACCGCGCGGCTTTTTTGTTTTGTAAGCCGGAAGCTGCGGATGACGCGCGGCCGGGAATTGCCAAGGCGGGGCTCGATCTGCATAGTCCCGCCCGCATCGATATTGTTTTCGAAGAGGATAGAACAACATGGCGGACGCCGACCTGGATGTCGTGATCCGGCAACTGGCCAGACAGCTGCATACGGGCCTGATGACCCGCGCCAAGGAGCGGCGGGATCGATTCAACGGCCTTGCGGCCAAGGCCAAGGGCAAGGAGACCGGCGACCGCTTCAAGATGATGGCCAAGGCCACCATGGAGCAGGCCATTGCCGCCGCCAAGCGCCTGCAGATGTCCGCCGACAACGTCGCCGACAGCTATGCGCGGTCGATTCGGATCGCCGCCAGCACGCCGGTGGCGGCGAAGGTGGAGAAGAAGGCCGCTAAGGAAAAGCCGGTGAAGAAGGCGAAGAAGGCCAAAGCCAAGAAGGCGAAGTAAGCGCGAATCGCGCGCTTCACCTCGCCCCGCTTGCGGGAAGAGGTCGGATCGCTCTTGCGATCCGGGTGAGGGGGTACAGATACCGCGACGGTCGCGCGTGTGGATAGAGCCCCTCACCCCAACCCTCATCTGCGCTAGGTTAGTCGTGCGCGGAGATTGTCGTGTTGTTTTTGGCGCCGTCGCGGTGGTTCGCAGAGGTGGCGGCGGGTTCGGCTGAAGAGATTACGGACAGCCTGCCACAGAAGTGGT
>NZ_JARVWW010000058.1 GCF_029846715.1 Bradyrhizobium nivariense | reverse complement strand
GTGCTGACGCTGAACCGCCCCGCCGCGCGCAACAGCCTGTCGGAGGCGATGATCGGACAGCTGCATGCGAGCATCAACGCGATTGCCGAAGACAAGCGCATCCGCGCCGCCGTCATCGCCGCCAACGGCCCGGCCTTCTCCGCCGGCCACGACATGAAGGAATTGACCGCGCGCCGCAGCGACCCCGACCGCGGCCGCGCCTATTTCGCAGACATCATGAATGCCTGTAGCGCCATGATGCAGGCGATCGTGCGTCTCCCCAAGCCCGTGGTCGCTGCCGTCCAGGGCATCGCGACCGCGGCCGGCTGCCAGCTCGTCGCAAGCTGCGATCTTGCGATCGCTTCGGAGGCCGCAAGCTTCGCCACGCCCGGAGTCGACATCGGCCTGTTCTGCTCGACGCCGATGGTGGCGCTGTCGCGCAACGTCCCGCGCAAGCAGGCGATGGAGATGTTGCTCACGGGCGAGCCGATCCCGGCCGCGCGCGCCCGCGAAATCGGGCTGATCAATCGCGTGGTCGCCGCCGGCACCGAGCGCGACGTCGCGATCGCGCTGGCCGAACAGGTCGCGCTGAAGTCGGCCTACACCGTCAAGCTCGGCAAGGAGGCGTTCTATCGCCAGGCCGAGATGAGCCTTACGGAGGCCTATCGCTATGCAGCAGAGGTGATGACCGAGAACATGATGGCGCGCGACGCCGAGGAAGGCATCGGCGCCTTCATCGAAAAGCGCACGCCGACATGGCGGGATGAATAGTCAACTCCTCATCCTGAGGAGCCGCGGAACGCGGCATCTCGAAGGATAGAGGCCCGACTGTGGCTTCATGGTTCGAGACGCGCGTGCCGCGCTCCTCACCATGAGGGTCAGAGAAAGAAGAAGATGAACCACGACGCCTATCCCGACAATTACATCCGCGGCATCCTCAGCAGCGTGAAGTCGATCGCGATGGTCGGCGCCTCGCCGGTCAACGTGCGGCCGAGCTATTTCGCGTTCAAATATCTGGCCCAGCGCGGCTACGACATGATCCCGGTCAATCCCGGCCATGTCGGTAAGGACCTGCTCGGCAAACCCTTCGTCGCCTCGCTCTCCGACATCGGCTATCCCATCGATATGATCGATATCTTCCGCAACTCAAGCCACATCATGGCGGTGGTCGAGGAAGCCCTGACGCTCGATCCGCTGCCCAAGGTGATCTGGATGCAGTTGGGGGCGCGCGACGATGCGGCGGCGCTGAGGGCGGAATCGGTCGGCATCAAGGTGGTGATGAACCGCTGCCCCAAGATCGAATATGGCCGTTTGTCGTCGGAGATCTCCTGGATGGGCGTCAATTCGCGCACGCTGAGCTCCAAGCGCCCGCCGGCACCAACGCAAGGCATGCGGCTATCCCTCAATCGGATGAGTGTCGGCGGCGGCGACACCGCGGCATCGGATCGCGCCGCCAAAAACAAGACCGAGCAAAGCTGACGCAATTGCGAAGGCTTCATTTCGCGAACGCGACAATGCGTAGCACGATCATTCTGATGTGAAGCCGCGCCTTGACGACAGCCGCGGCGCAAATCAGCATGCCGCGCGATTTCAGACCACGAGAACAGGACGCCCTTAATGAGCGATCGC
This sequence comes from Bradyrhizobium nivariense, assembly GCF_029846715.1. Taxonomy (GTDB): domain Bacteria; phylum Pseudomonadota; class Alphaproteobacteria; order Rhizobiales; family Xanthobacteraceae; genus Bradyrhizobium. Next base: position 28,438 of record NZ_JARVWW010000058.1, on the reverse strand, counting down.
CTTCCGGGATTTTCGACCCTCGCCGTGCATGCCGGTGCACAGCCCGATCCCACCACCGGTGCGCGCGCGACTCCGATCTATCAAACGACGTCGTTCGTCTTCAACGATGCCGACCACGCCGCCTCGCTGTTCGGCCTGCAGGCGTTCGGCAACATCTATACCCGCATCGGCAATCCCACCAACGCGGTGCTTGAAGAGCGCGTCGCGGCGCTCGAAGGCGGCACTGCCGCGCTTGCCGTGGCCTCGGGCCATGCCGCGCAGGTCGTGGTGTTGCAGCAATTGCTCCAGCCCGGCGACGAGTTCATCGCCGCGCGAAAGCTCTATGGCGGCTCGATCAACCAGTTCACGCACGCGTTCAAGAGCTTTGGCTGGAACGTGGTGTGGGCCGATTCCGACGACATCGCGAGCTTCGAGCGTGCGGTTACCCCGCGCACGAAAGCGATCTTCATCGAGTCCATCGCCAATCCCGGCGGCAGCATCACCGACATCGAGGCGATCTCGACGGTAGCGCGCAAGGCGGGCGTACCGCTGATCGTCGACAACACGCTGGCCTCGCCCTATCTGATCCGCCCGATCGACCACGGCGCCGACATCGTCGTGCACTCGCTGACGAAGTTTCTCGGCGGCCACGGCAACTCGCTCGGCGGCATCATCGTCGATGCCGGCACCTTCGACTGGTCGACCGGCGGCAAATATCCGATGCTCTCCGAACCGCGGCCAGAGTATCACGGCATCCGGCTCCAGGAGACGTTTGGCAATTTCGCCTTCGCGATCGCCTGCCGCGTGCTGGGCCTGCGCGACCTCGGCCCCGCGCTGTCGCCGTTCAATGCCTTCATGATCCTCACGGGCATCGAGACGCTGCCGCTGCGCATGCAGAAGCACTGCGACAATGCCAAGGCGGTCGCCGAATTCCTCGCCGGCCATCCGGCGGTGGCCTCGGTGAGCTATGCGGGCCTTCCGAGCGACAAGTACAACCAGCTCGCGCGCAAATACGCGCCGAAGGGCGCCGGCGCCGTGTTCACCTTCGGCCTGAAGGGCGGCTACGACGCCGGCGTCAGCCTGGTGTCGAAGTTGCAGCTGTTCTCGCATCTGGCCAATGTCGGCGACACCCGCTCGCTCGTCATCCATCCGGCCTCGACCACGCACAGCCAGCTCGACGACGCTGCCAAGGTCAAGTCCGGCGCCGGCCCCGACGTGGTGCGGCTCTCGATCGGGATCGAGGACAAGGAAGATTTGATCGCCGATCTGGAACAGGCGCTGGGCGCGTAGCTTTCCTGGTCATTCCGGGGCGCTTGGGTGCCCCGGAATGACGGTCGCAGTTAACAGTCATTAACCATATCTGCCGCATACATCGTCACTGGATCGCCCCTTTGATTCGGAGCCGACGATGCTGCGCTGGATGGTGCCTGCCCTTGCGGCGATGCTGACGGTCTCAGCTGCGATTGCCGCCGATTTGCCGGCCACGCCGAAGCGGCGGGCCGCCGCTCCGCCGCAGGAGCCCCCGATGGTCTATGTCGAGACGGATCCGGATGCGCTGATTTCGCCGGCCTATGGCATCGGCAGCTACATCCGCAACCTGCCGGGTACGCCACTGCTGCCGGGCTCCCACACGCTGCCGGGCTATTACGGCCGCCCGTGGGATTACGATTATCAGGGTTCGTATTACGGCGGGAAGCAGGTCGATTATTTCTGGCGCCTGCCCTACGCGTGCGGCATCTACGGCTATTGCTGATCAGCCGGCTGATGGTGATCAGCCGGCCAGACCGACGGGAACAGTGCGCCGCTGCGCTTCGGTTGAATGACGTGTAGCGAGCCGCTCTGTCTGCATCACCGCAAGCATCAGCACCACGATCGCGACCGCCTGATGCGCGAGCGCGAGATCAATCGGCACCTGGTTGAGCAGCGTGAGGATGCCGAGCACGCCTTGCAGGCTTACCGCGCCCAATAGCAAGAGCGCGCCGCTTGCCGCAGAACCTGCGCGTGAACGCACCGCATCGAACGCGTGCAACGCCGCCAGCGCGAACAGCGCATAGGCCGTCATGCGGTGCTCGAACTGCACCGTCAGCACATTGTCGAACATGTTGCGCCACCACGGCGTCTCGAACCACAGCCGCTCCACTGAGGGAATGAACGTGCCGTCGATCTGCGGCCAGGTGTTGTAGGCGCGGCCGGCGCGCAGGCCCGCAACCAGCGCACCGAAATAGATCTGGATAAAGGTCACGACGAGGAGCAACGCGCTGGTGAAGCGCAGCCGCGAAGATGCTGCGATCTGCGGACGCACGGCGAGCCGCCGCACCGTCCAGACGATGCCGGCGAAGATCAGGAGCGCGAGCACCAGATGCGTCGCCAGCCGATACTGCGAGACCTCGACGCGTTCGGACAGCCCTGAGGCCACCATCCACCAGCCGACCGCGCCCTGGAGCCCGCCGAGCCCAAACAACAGCCATAGCCGCCGCTTCAACTCACCGGACAGGCCGCCGCGCCAGAGGAAGAACAGGAACGGCAGGAGATAGGCGACGCCGATGAAACGACCGAGCAGCCGGTGGCTCCATTCCCACCAAAAGATCTCCTTGAACTCGGACAGGCTCATGCCCGCGTTGAGCTCGCGATATTGCGGGATCTTCCTGTAGGCCTCGAAGGCCTCGGTCCACTGCGCTTCCGAGAGTGGCGGCATGCTGCCCGTGACCGGCTTCCATTCGACGATCGAGAGCCCGGATTCCGTCAGCCGCGTCGCGCCGCCGACCAGCACCATCAGCGCGATCAGCGCAGCCACGGAGATCAACCACCAGCGCACGGCGCGATGCGGCTCGGACGGGGCGGAAATCGTCGTCATTCGAGGCAAAAACCAGAGCTTGAACCGGACTGCGTGCCCCTTATAGTCCCCCGCTCCCGCAGCGCAAGTTACGCGAAAGCCGCGATATTCCGTCATGACGATCCGCACCCGCAAGTTCCTCGGCACCATCCTGCTCCTGGTGCTCGCCACCGTCTGGGCCCTGCTCGGCATGGCGCTGGCGCAGATGCCGTGGATCGCCGAGTCCGGCTGGCGGCAGGCGATCTATTACGTGGTGGTCGGCATGGGCTGGGTGCTGCCGGCGATGCCGATCGTGAGCTGGATGCAGCGGCCCGACCGCGCCAAGTCCAGTTCGTAGCGTTTCTAGTTCGTCGCAGTGCCGGTCGGCTTCACCGGCGCAAAGGCCGTGCCCGACACCAGCACCCGCATCATGCGCAGCGAGCGCACCCGGCCATCCCAGGAAATTCGCGGCAACGCGTGCAGATTGGTGCGTCCCTCCGCATCCACGATGCCCGGGATCGTCGACACCGCGCTGGCAAAACCAGCCTCCTCCGCCATCACGACGTGGCTGCGCCGGAACGAGGCGCGATCGCCGAACGGAAAGGCCAGATGCCGGATATCGCGGTGGAAGGCCGCTTCCGCCACCGCCTTGCCCATCGTCATCTCGCGCAGCGCGGCTGCATCCTTCATGTTGGCGAGAACAGGATAGTTCACGGTCGCGCTGCCGATCGTCACCAGCGGATCGGCCGCGAGCTTCGCCAGATCCTCCCAATTCATCGACGCCTCGCGCGAGAGCGCGGCGAGGTCGATCCGGTAGCGTGTGCAGAGGTCGGCGATCGCAGCCGACACATCCGCCGGCGGCAGCGCGCGCAGCCAGCCCTCGACGAAGGAGAACAGCGCCTGCTTCTCGGCATTATCAGTGACAGTGAAGCGCTGCTCCCTATCGCCCATCATCAGGCTGACCCGGCTCTCGCGCGCGATCACCTGTTCGAGTCCGAGCCACCAGGCTTCTCCGACGCCATCGGGAAACGCCGTGGGCACATAGATCGTGAAGGGCACGGCGTGGCGCGCCAGCACCGGATAGGCAAAGTTGATCAGATCCTTGCCGGCGCCGTCGAAGGTGAGCGCCACGAAGCGCCGCTTTTCCGGCAGCGTCACCGCGCGCCGGCAGACCTCGTCCATCCCGAGAAAATCATACTTCCACCGCTTCAGCGCGCGAATGGCGCGATCGAGGAAGTGCGGCGTGATCTCGTTCTCGCGCTGTGGCTGAAACCCGCCGCGCCGCCGCGGCCGCACATGCGCAAAGCGCAGGATGGCACCGGCACCACGACTGCGCAGCGCAGCCTGGCCGGTGAACCAGGTCAGCTCAAGGCGCAGCCGTTCCAGCCATCTGTCGTCGGATGCCAAGATCCCACCTTCGCGCCCGTCGGCGCCCGTTCCTCTCCTATAGTCATTACCCTTTGTTGACACTTCTTTGCAAAGGTCGGCCACAGGCCGAATTACGCATATTTTTGATTTCTCGACAGGTTTCGCGAATGACCATGGCTGCGGCGATGCAAAGCCGGACGGCAGAAGCGCCAGCGCGGTCGAAAGCGAGCCGTATCGCGCATGTCGATATCGTTGCCGACCTCGGCGCGGCCGAGGCAGTCTGGCGCGCCTTCGAGGAGCCCGGTCACCTCTTCACGCCCTATCAGCGATTTGACCTGCTGAATCCCTGGCAGCGTCTGGTCGGCGAGCACGAACGCGCCCGCCCTTTCATCGTCATTGCCCGCGACGCCGAGCATCAGCCGCTCCTGCTGCTGCCGCTCTCGCTGCGCCAGAACCACGGCGTGCGCACGGCCTGCTTCATGGGCGGCAAGCATACGACCTTCAACATGGGCCTGTGGAACGCCGGGTTTGCAGCGCAGGTCGCCATCGCCGATCTCGACGCGCTGCTTGCGCCGCTGCGCGAGCATGTCGACGTGCTCGCACTGACGCAGCAGCCGCTGCACTGGCACGACCAGCAGAACCCGTTTGCGCATCTGCCGCGCCAGAGCGCGATCAATGGCTGCCCGCTGCTGGTGATGGAGCCGGGCGGTCCGCCGGCATCGCGGATCAGCAATTCCTTCCGCCGACGCCTCAAGAGCAAGGAGAAGAAGCTCCAGGCGCTCGCCGGTTATCGCTATCACCTGGCGACCACGGACGCGGACGTCACCCGCCTGCTCGACTGGTTCTTCCGCGTCAAGCCGGCACGGATGGCCGAACAGAAGCTTCCCAACGTCTTTGCCGAGCCGGGAGTCGAGCAATTCGTCCGCAGCGCCTGCCTTGCGCCGCGCGGTGAAGGCCGCGTCATCGACATCCACGCGCTCGAATGCGACGACGAGGTGATCGCGATCTTCGCCGGCGTTGCCGACGGCCAGCGCTTCTCGATGATGTTCAACACTTACACGATGTCCGAGCACGCCCGCTACAGCCCCGGTCTGATCCTGATGCGCTACATCATCGACCGCTGCGGCGAGCGCGGCTACCGCTCGCTCGACCTCGGCATCGGCTCGGACGAGTACAAGCGGATGTTCTGCAAGGACGACCAGGACATCTTCGACAGTTTTGTTCCGCTAACGTCACGCGGAAAACTCGCGGCGATGGCGATGTCCTCGCTGAGCCACGGCAAGCGGCTGGTGAAGCAGAACCAGATGCTGTTCGACCTTGCGCAGCGGCTGCGACGAGCGTTCGGGTAAGAATTCCCCGGTTGGGAGACGCTCCCATGCGGCGCATCCTTCGAGACGCCCGCCTCCGGCGGGCCCTCAGGGATGAGGACAGAATTCGCGGCAGCCGCTTCAACGGATTCCGATTTAGCCAAGCCTCATCCTGAGGAGACCGCGAAGCGGTCGTCTCGAAGGACGAGGCGCTCGCTCGGGCCCCACAGAGAGGGCAAGGACATCACGCCGCCACGACGCGCGGCGCGTCCCTCGCATCCGACGACTGCACGGGCTTGCTCAGCATCGTCACCTCGCTGAAGCCGACGGCGCTGAGCTGTTCGCACATCTGCGCGCGCGCATCCGGCGCCATCGACGCGTCGGGCACCACGACGGCGCGGGCATTCGCCGTCAGGAGCTCGGCTGGAAGGTCGGAGGCGCTGCCGGCATCGAGCAGCACGTGATCGTAGGCGCGCAGCAGCGCGTCGACCGCGAGCGTCACCCGCGGCGACTGCAACAGGCTGCGGTCGAAGCCGGCGCGGCCGGCCATGACCAGATGCAGCCGCGAGAGCTTGTCCCTGGTGATGATCTGCGCGAACGACGCCTCGCCCTGCATCAGCTCGGCAAGGCCGGGCGCGGAGGCGTCGACGGACACAGCGGCCATGGTCGGCGAGGACGCGGCAAGATCGACCACCACGACCCGCGCATCGCGCGCCAGATGCCGGGCCAGCGTCAGCGTCGACAGCGTGATGGCTTCGCCGGCTGCGGTGCCGAGCACCGTGACTTTCTTCGCCATGGTCCCGGCGGCGCGCAGGCTGTCGGCCAGTTGTTCGATCTCCGCGAATTCGCTGACATCGGCATCGGCCGTCATCTCCGGCTGAAGCGGCGCGGGTTTTGCCATGACCGGATCGACGATCTGCTCGACGGCCATCGATTGGACAACTTGTTCCTGGCGAGCCGACGGCCGCGTTTGCGCTGGCGTGAACACGGCTACCGCACGAGGTGCAGTCTGGCGCAACAACTCTCCGGTGACGACGACGCCGGACGAGAGCAGCAGTGTCGCGATCGTCGCGATCAGCACGATCGGCAGTTTCTTCGGATAGGCCGGCATGTTCGAGACGATGGCGCGCGAGATGATGCGGCCATCCGTCGGCGCGGTGTCGATGGTCTCGCGGGTGTTCGCCTCGCGGTACTTTGCGAGATAGGTTTCGAGCAGGTCGCGCTGCGCCTTGGACTCACGCTCGAGGGCTCGGAGCTGCACGTCCTGGCCGTTGGTGGACGTCGCCTGCTTCTTGAGCTGATCGAGGCTTGCCGACAACTCCTGAACGCGCCCGTTGGCGGCACGCGCATCGTTTTCAAGCGTGCGGGCAAGCTTGGCGGCCTCGTCGCGGATCTGGGTATCGAGGTCGGCGAGCTGCGCCTTCAATTCCTTGATGCGCGGATGGTTGCCGAGCAACGTCGATGATTGCTCGGCCAGCTGGGCCCGCAACGCCACGCGCTGCTGGGAGGGCGTGCGCATCGATTCCGAGTTCAGCACTTCCGACGACTCGATTGGCTTGCCGCTCTGGATCATCTCGCGGATCAGGCGCGCCTTGGCCTCGGCATCGGCCTTCAACGCGCGCGCATTGTTGAGCTGGGTGTTGACCTCGCCCATCTGCTGGTTCGACAGCGTCGTGTTGTTGGTGCCGACGAACAGGCTCGACTTGGAGCGGAAATCCTCGGCCTTCGCTTCGGCCTCGGAGACATTGCGTCGCAGCTCGTCGATCCTGCCGGCATACCACTGGCTCGCGTTCCGGGCCTGATCCTGACGCGCATCCTGCTGGAGCACGAGATAGCCGTCGGCGATCGAATTGGCGACGCGCACGGCGAGATCGGGATCGGCGGACTGGAATTCGATGACAATGACGCGCGACTTGTCGACGGCGTAGGCCTGGAGGCGCTCGTAATAGGCGTCCAGCACGCGCTCTTCCGGCGTCATCGAGAACGGATCGCGGCCGATGCCGACCAGCGCCGCAAGCGACTTCAGCGGCGAAATGCCTTGCAGCACCGGATCGAACTCGGGCCGCTCCGCAAGCTTGTTCTTCTTGATGATCTCGCGCGCGAGGTCGCGCGACAGCACGAGCTGCACCTGGCTGGTGACGGCCTCGGCGTCGAGCGCCTGCCGTTCCTCGGCGCGATCGCTGTTGGGGCGCAGAAACACGTTCTCGCGGCCGTCGATCAGGATGCGGGATTCAGATTTGTAGCGCGGCGTGACGAGATTGACGACCGCGATGGATGCGACGAGCGCCAGCACCGTCGGCACGATGATCCAGCTGCGCTTGCGCGCCAATGCCGCGCCGAGCGCGTGAAGGTCGATGTCGCCGGACTCGACTGGCGGCTGCTTCGGAGCAACGCGCGCCGGCCTTGCTTCAATCCTGGGCTCGAGTTCGGCCCGCTTGGCTTCGGCTTTGGCCTTCGAGACAGCCCGCTCGACCACCGCCTTGTCCTTGCCGGCACGCCAGAACGCTATACGCATCGAACACTCCCGCAGGGCAACGCCACGAACCTACCTCAACCGGAGCGATTACACTCCATTAAGGTTGCCGCTGGGTTAATCGCGGCATCCAGCAGCTCGCGCAGGCGTGCTCGTCACCGTTTGTTAACCACGAGGGCTCTTAATCCGTCTCGATATTTCGTGAGAATTGTTCGCGCATTCGCCGTCGAGCGCTGGTTTTGATCATGCCCCCCTCTCCCGACCAGCCGCTTCGCATCCTGCACGCCGTACGCGCTCCGGTCGGCGGCATCTTCCGCCACATCCTCGACGTCGCCAATGGCCAGGTCGACCGTGGCCATCATGTCGGCATCCTCGCCGACAGCCTCACCGGCGGTGAGCGCGCCGACAAGGCCCTTGCCGAGCTCACACCGCGGCTGAAGCTCGGCGTGCACCGGATGGCGATCCGCCGCGAACCGTCGCCTGACGATGTCCTGGTGTGGCTTCGCTTGCGGCGCCTGGTCGCCACGCTCAAGCCCGACGTCCTGCATGGCCACGGCGCCAAGGCCGGCGCTTTCATCCGCATGCGGCGGCGCTCCGACGACACCATCCGCATCTACACTCCGCACGGCGGCTCGCTGCATTATCCCCTCAACACTCTCAAGGGCGAGTTTTACGCGCGGCTCGAGCGCACGCTGATGGGCGCGACCGACCTGTTTCTGTTCGAAAGCGCGTTTGCCCGCGACACCTATCAGCGCATCGTCGGCACGCCGAAGGGCGTGGTGCATTGCGTCTTCAACGGCGTGACGCCGGAAGAATTCGAGCCTGTTATCATCGCCGACGACGCCACCGACCTCGCTTATGTCGGTGAGTTCAGGCACATCAAGGGCGCCGATCTGCTGGTCGATGCGGTGGCGCGCCTGCACGAGGGCGGCAAGAAAGTCACACTGACGCTCGGCGGCGATGGCGAGGAGACCGCGGCACTTAAGGCGCAGGTCGAGAGACTCGGCCTCTCCAGCGCCATCCGCTTCATCGGTCACGTCAAGGCGCGCTACGGCTTCTCCAAGGGGCGACTGCTGGTCGTTCCCTCGCGTGGCGATTCCATGCCCTATGTCGTGATCGAGGCCGGTGCCGCCGGCATTCCGATGATCGCGTCCAGGATCGGCGGCATTCCCGAGATCTTTGGCGCGGAGAACCCCGCTCTGTTCGCGCCGAGCAATCCCGAGGCCATGGCGGAGGCGATTGCGGCCGCACTCGACAATCCGCAAGCGACCGCGCAGCGTGCGGCGTCCTTGCGCGAGCGCATCTCCGCGCATTTCTCCCAGCAGGCGATGGTCGACGGCGTGCTCGCGGGCTATCGCGACGCATTTACCAATCATTAAGCATCCTTAAGGCTGCTTTAGAGAATCTTCCGATTTGTCCGATAATCGATGGGCCTGGGGATGCTTGCCCGGGGCGCAAGGACGCGTCCCGCATGTTTTTGGAATGGACGTGGACGCCCGTGGAACCGCTCAACGCACGCTCGATGCTCGATGCCGCGACCAGCGCCGCGGCGAAGCCAGCTGACCAGTCCTTTGTGGAGCGTCGCCGCCGCCTCTCGCCCGCTGCGCTCGACGTCGTCAACCAAAAGGTCGCCCGCGCCTATTCGCCGATCGTGATCACCGGCCTCGTCCGCCTGGCCGATTTCGCGCTGCTGAGCCTCGTCGGCATCGCGCTCTATCTCGGCTATGTCATGCCGCTCGCCGGCTCCTTCAGCTGGGCTTATCCCGCACAGATCAGCGCCGTCGCGGTCTCCGCCGTGGTCTGCTTCCAGGCCGCCGACATTTATCAGGTGCAACTGTTCCGCGGTCAGCTCCGGCAGATGACGCGCATGATCTCGTCCTGGTCGTTCGTCTTCCTGTTGTTCATCGGCATCTCCTTCTTCGCCAAGTTCGGCAGCGAAATATCGCGGCTGTGGCTTGCCGCCTTCTACTTCCTGGGGCTCGCCGCGCTCGTCAGCGAGCGTCTGGTGCTGCGCTCGCTGGTGCGCGCCTGGGCGCGCGACGGCCGGCTCGACCGCCGCACCATCATCGTCGGCTCCGACCGCAACGGCGAACAATTGGTCGAGGCGCTGAACGCGCAGGAGGATTCCGACATCCACGTGCTCGGCGTGTTCGACGACCGCAACGACAGCCGCGCGCTCGACACCTGCGCCGGCGCGCGCAAGCTCGGCAAGGTCGACGACATCGTCGAGCTTGCCCGCCGCACCCGCATCGATCTCGTGCTGTTCGCGCTGCCGATCTCCGCCGAGACGCGCATCCTGGAGATGCTGAAGAAGCTCTGGGTGCTGCCGGTGGACATCCGCCTGTCCGCGCACACCAACAAGCTGCGCTTCCGTCCCCGTTCCTACTCCTATATCGGCGAGGTGCCGACGCTGGACGTGTTCGAGGCGCCGATCACCGACTGGGACCTGGTGATGAAATGGCTGTTCGACCGCGTCGTCGGCAGCCTCGCGCTGCTCGTGGCCTTGCCGGTGATGGGATTGGTGGCGCTGGCAGTGAAGCTCGACAGCCCCGGCCCCGTGCTGTTCCGCCAAAAGCGCTTCGGCTTCAACAACGAGCGCATCGACGTCTACAAGTTCCGCTCGATGTACCATCATCAGGCTGATCCGACCGCGTCGAAGGTCGTGACCAAGAACGACTCGCGCGTCACCCGCGTCGGCCGCTTCATCCGCAAGACCAGCCTCGACGAGCTGCCGCAGCTCTTCAACGTGGTCTTCTCCGGCGATCTTTCCTTGGTCGGCCCGCGTCCACATGCGGTGCAGGGCAAGCTCCAGAGCCGCCTGTTCGACGAAGCCGTCGACGGCTATTTCGCCCGCCACCGGGTCAAGCCCGGCATCACCGGCTGGGCCCAGATCAACGGCTGGCGCGGCGAGATCGACAATGAAGAGAAGATCCAGAAACGCGTCGAGTTCGACCTGTATTACATCGAGAACTGGTCGGCGCTGTTCGATCTCGTCATTCTGCTGAAGACGCCGATCTCGCTGCTGACCAAGAACGAGAACGCGTATTGAGTTTGTCGTGCCTGCGCCACGCTGTCATCGCCCGGCTTGACCGGGCGATCCAGTAATCACCGGCAGCGGAAACTGCCACGAACGGCTCGGAGTACTGGATGCCCCGCCTTCGCGGGGCATGACGGCGGAAGTCTTGCGTACCAGTTGCGTAAACGTATGAGCGTGTGATGGCGTATGCGGCGACAGCCGGGGAGATGAATGCAGCGGTTCGCGCTGCGCCTGGCGTGCTGGCCCTTCAGCGCGCGCTGGTGTGGCTGGTCGGCGCCTCCGGCGCGATCGTATTCATCGAGCCGAGCCCCTACGAGATCGTAACGCTGCTCGCGACCGTCACCTTCTTCGCCACCGGACTGCGCCTTCGGCTCGCCCTGATGCCGCTGGTGCTGATGCTGGTCCTGCTCAATGTCGGCTATACGATCAGCGCGATCCCGCTGTTCGAGCAGTCCGAGGTGGTGAGCTGGATTGCGACCTCCTGGTACATGGCGGTGACGGTCGTGTTCTTCGCGATGGTCTCGTCGGAGGACACCACGGCGCGGCTCGACATGCTCCGCCGCGGGCTCGTGGTCGGCGCGATGGTCGCCTCGCTGTCGGCGGTCGCCGGCTACTTCCACCTGGTTCCGGGCGGAGACGACCTCCTCACACTTTACGGACGCGCGCGCGGCACCTTCAAGGATCCGAACGTGCTCGGCGCCTTCCTGATCCTGCCGGCACTGTTCTCGCTCCAGAGCGTGGTTTCCGACAAGCTCGGCAAGGCGTTCCGCAACATCATCGGCTTCGGCATCATGTCGCTGGCGATCCTGCTCGCCTTCTCCCGCGCCGCCTGGGGCGGGTTGGTGCTGACATCCGCCCTCATGCTGGCGCTGATGGTGCTGACCAGCCGCACCAACGCGCAGCGCTCGCGCATCATCGTCATGGCGATCCTGGCCGCGGTGCTGGGTCTCGCGCTGATCGCGGTGTTGATGTCGTTCGATTCCATCGCCGAAATGTTCAAGCAGCGCGCGAGCTTCGACCAGAGCTATGACGAAGGCCGGTTCGGCCGGTTCGGCCGGCACATCCTGGGTGCGGAGATGGCGCTCGACCTGCCGTTCGGCATCGGTCCCCTGCAATTCCACCGCTTCTTCCCCGAGGATACCCACAATTCCTATCTCAACGCCTTCATGTCCGGCGGCTGGCTGTCCGGAATCTGCTATCCCGCGCTGGTCTTCACGACCGTCATCATGGGCTTTCGACACATCTTCGTCCGTGTGCCATGGCAGCGCGCCTATCTCGCGGTGTTCTCCGCCTTCGTCGGCACCGTCGGCGAAAGTTTCGTGATCGACACCGACCACTGGCGGCACTTCTGGATGATGCTGGGCGCGATGTGGGGCATGATCGCGGCTGCACAGATCTACAAGGTCAAGGACATCACCGTTCCGATGGAATCGGAACAGTGATGTCTGTTTTCTTATTTTGACGCGTCGCTCGAAAACGCTCTAGCGACGAAGCTTCTTCAGCTTGAGATCGGGACGCTTCTCCGGCGGCGTGTCGAGCAGGCCCTTGAGTGCTTCGGTCGCCGCGAGCACGCCCTTGTAACCCTCCGTCGCGAAGCGCAGCAGCAGCCGCAGTTCCTGGTCGGAATAGCCGCCAAAAACCTTCTCCATCGCCTGCTGCATCGGCACGTAGAACTGGCCGATCTTCATGGCTGCTTCCGGCACGACGGCAATGAAGACTTTGCGCCGGTCGTTCTCATCCCGCTCGCGGCGCACGAGTCCAGCCTTCTCGAGCCGGTCGACCACGCCGGTGATGGCGCCGGTCGTGAGGCCCGTGACCTCGGCGAGCCGGCCGGCGGTGACGCGGCCTTCGAGATACAGGATGTCCATGCATTCGAGGTCGGAATTGGCAATTCCGGCAACGTTCGCAACGGTCTGGCCATAGAGCACGCCCTGCGCGGACGACCTGCGCATCGCCTCCTCGAGCTCCTGCAACAGCGCGGCGCGCGCCTTCGTCCTTGACAAGGCCGACCTCATATCTTAGTCGATATATATCTTAGTCACTAAGAGATTTAGCGACCATAATTCTCCTAGCACCACGGAAACGTCGGGAGCAAGCCATGTCCTATCGTCGCCGCAAGGCCCTGATCATCGGCGCCGGGATCGCCGGCCCCGTCGCAGCGATCCTGCTGCGCCGCGCCGGCATCGAATCCGCGATCTACGAGGCCTGGCCCTATTCGAAAGGCATCGGCGGCGGCCTCCAGATCGCGCCGAACGGCATGCAGGTCATGGACGAGATCGGCCTTTCGAACGAGCTGATCAGCCGCGGCTCGATCGCGGAATCGTTCGACTTCTATTCGCAAGGCGGAGAGCGGCTCGGCTCGATCAACCGCGACATGGCGCGGCGCTTCGGTCAGCCCGCGGTCAATGTCTGCCGCGCGACGCTGAACGAGATGCTGATCGACAAGGCCTGGTGCGCGTGCGTCTCACTATATTTCGAGAAGCGCCTGATCAAGATCGAGGACCGCGGCGACCAGCCGATCATCGCCTATTTCGCCGACGGCACCACCGCCGAAGGCGACTTCCTGATCGGCGCCGACGGCGTGCACTCGGTCGCGCGGCGCCAGGTCGTGCCGGACGGGCCGCAACCGTTCGACACCGGACTGATCGGCTTCGGCGGCTTCGTGCCGCGCGCCGTCCTCGACGACAGGCCGATCGGCGGACCCGTCGAAACCACATTCGGGCAGAGCGGCTTCTTCGGCTACGGCTATTGCAGTCCCGATCCGAACGACGGCGTGATGTGGTGGAGCACGCAGCCCGCACACGGCATGGACGCGGCGATGTTTCGCGCGCTCGACCACGCGACGCTGAAGCAGCACCTGCGCGGCTTCCACCGCGGCTGGCACGATCCGATTCCCGCCATCATCGAGGCGGCCGAGAACATCGTGGTCACCGACACGCTCGACGTCGCGACCCTGCCGACCTGGTCGCGCAAACGATCGCTGCTGATCGGCGATGCCGCCCATGCGACCAGCCCCCATGCCGGCCAGGGCGCCTCGCTCGCGCTGGAGGATGCGATGCGCCTCGCCCGGCTGATGCAGGAAGGCCACGAGCTCGGCGCCACCTTCCAGGCCTTCGAGGCCGAGCGACGCCCGCGCGCGGAAAAGATCGTTGCTCTGGCGCGCCGCAACGGCAACAGCAAGCGCGAATTCAGCGCCACCGGGGCGTGGATCCGCAACCAGATGATGAAGTGGCTGCTGCCGCTGGGCTCGAAGAGCATGGAGTTCATGTACGCGTACGACGCGCGGGCGGTGTAGTGGCGAACGCTGTCAGGCCCGCGACCCGGCTACGCCAAGGCTTCGCCGAGGTTGAGGTCCAGGAGCGCCGAAGCTTTTAGCGTAGGCGGCAGGCGGGCATCCAGTACGCCGCGGCCTCTCGATTCGATCAGTGCCGTCTCTGGAATACGGAATCGTCCGGTCAAGCCGGACGATGACACCGTGATTGCGGCAAGTGACCTACTCTACTTCTCCACGGCGAACGTCAGCCCCGCATGCTCCTGCAGCCGCTTGATCAGCTTGTGCTGCATCGCCGCGCCCGGCGTCCAGAAGCCGGCTGCGACGTCTGTCGTGTCACGCAGCATGCAGATGGCGCATTCGGAGATCATCTTTGAGGTCGAGCCGTAGCCGGGATCGCGGTCGCCGGTGACGCCGGCGCGGATCTGGCGGCCGTCGGGCGCGATCGCGACATAGAGCAGGTCGAACAACCCGTTCTCGCGTTCCTCCTTCGATGGCCCCTCGCCCGGCTTCGGCGCGTTCGGGCCGGTCTTCTCGGAGTTGGCGGCCATCACGAGCTTGGCGTTGGCTTCGCCCTTCTCGCCGGGGCCGGTCAGGACCATCTCGTCGTAGACGAAGTCCTGGCCGTAGGGAAAACCCATCAGCATGTTGGAGCGATGGACGTTGCGCGTGTTGATCAGCGCCATCGCGAACGGCGCGGCCCAGGATTGCAGGTCTTCCTCAATCAGCGACCTGTTGCCCTTCGGCTGTTTCGGGCCGGTGAAGCCCGGCGTCAGCGCGAACGGGTCGTTCAGGATCGTGATCAGGCTGAGATCCTTGGCCACCGCATCGAAGGTCGCCTTCGCACTCGCCGCAGTGCCGCCCGAGAGCGTGCCGCGCATATCGCGCACGCGGCCCTTGACGCGCAACGCGGGCGCGCCGAGCACGCGCTTGGCCTCCTCCTGGACGAAGAACGCGCCGAGCTCGAACGGCACGGAATCGTAGCCGCACGAAAACACGATGCGCGCGCCGCTCTCTTTTGCAGCCGCCTCGTACTTGTCGATCATCTGCCGCATCCAGATCGGCTCGCCGCAGAGATCGAAATAATCCGTGCCGGTGGCGACGCAGGCCGCGAGCAGTTCCTCGCCGTAGAGTTGGTATGGGCCGACGGTGGTGATCACCGACATCGTCTGCTCCGCCATCGCCTTCAGCGAGGCCGCGTCCGACGCATCCGCGACGATCAGCGACGTATTCCCGGGCGCGCCGATCGCATCGCGTACCGATTTCAGCTTGCCGAGGCTACGGCCTGCCATCGCCCATTTGAGCGCGTGGTCGCTCTTGTAATGCTGGGTCAGGTATTCGGCGACGAGCTGGCCGGTAAAACCGGTCGCGCCATAGACGACGATGTCGAATTTCGCAGAGCTCATGGTCGGCCTTTACTTTACTTCTTCGCGTAGCTCACGCCCATGCCGGCACGGACGTCGCTTTGAATACCATAGGGTGGGATCGGATAGCGCAGACCGTTCTTCGCCAGCGCCTTCATGCCCAGAACCGCCTTGGCGAGATGTTCCGGCTTCAGGGCCATCAGCATCTCCTCGTCCGGCACGCCGCCATAGCGCCGTTCGGCATAGCATGGCAAGGACAGGCTGGGCTCACCGCTTTTGAGCGCTCTGCCCCAGGAATCGGCACAAGCGGTTTCGCCGACCACGCCCCATTCGAACTTCTTGTAACCGGTATATTGCAGCCCGTTGATCAGGATGATCATCTGCCCGGGGGTTGCATAGACGAGGCAGATGTCGGGCGGATCGAGCCGGCCGCTCGCCAGCGGGCTGACCGCGAGCGCCTGGTATTGCCCGAACGGCACCACGTCCAGCGCCTCCTGGCGCTTGCGCGCGTCCTCCGCCGTGCCGTGCCAGACCCCGACATAGTTTTCGCCAGCGAGCCATTTCTCGTCCTGCGGCGCGAGGCCGATGACGGCGCGGCATTGCGCGCCGACGAGATCGTCGGCGGTGATGCCCACGGTCCAGCCCAGGCGCGCGGCCATGCTGACGATCTGATCGGTGGTGTGGATCGCGTTCGGCCGCCGGATTTTCGGGATCGCCTCCATGTCCGCGACCCGCGCGAACAGCTTCATGCCGATCACCGTGGTCTTCAGCCGCAGCAGGCTGTTGAGATCGGCGACGAGGCCGGCAAGATCGATGCTGTCTGCACTCTGCTGTTGCATGGCGTCCTCCCGGCCGGCGGTCGCGCGCCGGCGCTGTGTTCTTGTTTCGCCGTCCTCGTTCTGATCCTTTTCTAATCCCTGCCCGGCCCCGGCAGCAACTCGCCGGTTCGTCCCATGATGCGGTAAGTCAAAAGACCGATCCATTCGCGCACCGCCACCTCGGTCCTGGCAAGACCGTCGCCGCCGATGCGGGTGAAGGTGAAGAGATCGTCACGCCCGCCCATTCGCCAGTCCACGGGATAGGCTTCGACGTCAAATCCGGCCCTGCGAAAGATCCCCATCGAGCGCGGCATGTGAAAGGCCGACGTGACCAGGAGCCAGCGTTCGCCCGGCTTCGGCGACACCAATTGCCTGGTGAAGATCGCATTCTCCCAGGTGTTGCGGGAATCGCGCTCGAGGATCAGGCGTTCCTTCGGGACGCCGAGACTTTCCAGGATCGGCGCGGAGTAGTCGGCTTCCCTGGAATCGGTGTCGACGAGGTTCGCCGTGCCTCCGGTGAAGACGATGCGCGCATTGGGATAACGGCGCGCGAGCTCGGCCGGCGCAAACAAGCGGTCGGCCGCGTGCGAGACGACCGGCGTGCGATGCGCCGCCGACAGATCGGTGTCGACGGAGCCGCCGAGCACGATGATGCCGTCGGGCGCGCCGCGCGCCGGGTCCCATGCCGGAAACCGCGCCTCCAGCGGATAGAGCAGCAGATTGCCGAGCGGCGAGAACGCAGCCAGCGCCAGCAGGACCAGCGTGGTCACCGCGAGCCTGCGGCCGAGCGCGGCAAAACGCGTCGCCATCAGCAGCAGCGACAGGATCCCGAGCTCGACCAGGAGATTGATCGGCAGCAGCGCGGTGCCGATGGTCTTGGAAAGAACGAAGTACAGGGGAGCCTCGCTGGAATGATCGTGTCACGCGCGGGCTTGACCGGCCCGTCCATCTTCAATCTTCTTGAAAGAGGATCGATCGCCCGGTCAAGCCCGGGCGATGAAACCGGACGGACCAGCCACATGACCCATCACCACCTGCATTCCAGCCCCGAGACCTGTCATTGGGGCTTTTTCGAAGCCAAGCTTGAGCCCGTCCTCACCGTCGCAAGCGGTGACGAGGTGACGATCGACACCATCAGCGGCGGTCCGGACATGCTGCCCGACCGCAACAAGTTTCACATTCCCCCCGAAATGTTCGAGGTTCATGCCAAAAACGAGCGCATGCTGCCCGGCCATATCCTCACCGGACCGATTGCGGTCGAGGGGGCCGAGCCCGGTGACGTGCTCGCGGTCGAGATCCTCGATGTCCAGCTCCGGCAGGATTGGGGCTGGAACATGATCAAGCCGCTGTCCGGCACCCTGCCCGACGATTTCCACGAGACGCGCATCCTGAACATCCCGCTCGACCGGTCGCGGATGGTCGGCCGCATGCCGTGGGGGCTCGACCTGCCCCTCAAGCCGTTCTTCGGCGTGATGGGCGTTTCGCCGCCGCCGGCCTGGGGCCGCATCTCTTCGCTCGTTCCCCGCGCCATGGGCGGCAATCTCGACAACAAGGAGCTTGGCGCCGGTGCGACGCTGTACCTGCCTGTATTCGTTCCCGGTGCGCTGTTCTCCTGCGGCGACGGCCATGGCGTGCAGGGCGACGGCGAGGTCTGCGTCACCGCAATCGAGACCGCACTCCAGGGCCGCTTCCGCCTGACGCTGCGCAAGGACCTCAGGCTCGATTATCCCCGCGGCGAAACGCCGACGCACTACATGACCATGGCGATGGATCCCGATCTCGACCAGTGCGCGGTGCGGGCGCTGCGCGACATGATCGTGCTGCTTGGCGAGAGGCGCAGCCTGTCACGCGAGGACGCCTATACGCTGTGCAGCCTCGCGGCCGATCTGCGGGTGACCCAGACCGTCAACGGCTCCAAGGGCATCCATTGCATGATCGAAAAGGCGATCGTGCACGGCTAGGTCGGCCCGCCCCGCTTCCCACGTCCAGCTCCGTCGCCGCCCGGCACACCGGCGCGGCATACGGCGATTCGGATATTTTCTACAGCGATTTCAACAATCTAAAGAATGACCAGGATCTGGATTTGACTTCGCCCACCGAACCTAAATAGAGTCTTAATCGTTACTTTTATGTACCCGAGTAAGAGGCTAGCGTTCGGCCATGGCCACCGAAAAAGCCGAGACTGACCGCATCCCCGTAACCTTGGCGCTCTCGACCATCACCTATTTGGAGAAGCTGGTGAGACAGGGCACCCACGGCACCAGCGTTCCCGGCGTCGCACGGACATTGATCGAGGAAGGCATCCGTCTCGCCATCAAGGACGGGCTTTTGTCGATTCGCGACAATGGCAGGACGTGAGCGCGCGCCGAACGTGAGGCGGACGGATCTCGAGAGGCGGATGGCCGACATCTGCAACCTGGGACCGTTACACATGCCTGTTCTCTCACCCACTTCTTCACAGACTTGTTCTTCACAGACTTGGACCGACGAACGAATCGAACTGCTGAAGCGGCACTTCGAGGCCGGCCTGTCCTGCCGCGAGATCGCAGCCGATATCGGCGTCAGCCGCAACGCCGTGATTGGCAAGCTGTCCCGCCTCAATCTGACGCGCGGCCGGACCATCGACGACCGCAAGGTTCAGGACAGGGGCTTGGCGCCTGCGCGCACGTCGCGGGCCGTGCCGCGGCTGCAATACGAGATGCTCGCCACGATCTATGGCGAGGCCGGTGCGCCAATGGTCACCGGTCCGATCGACGACGCCAATCGCTGCTCGCTGCTGGAGCTTGCCGAGAATCGCTGCCGCTGGCCGATCTCGACGCCTGGCGCAGACGATTTCTGCTTCTGCGGCAACTCCGCGCCCGACGGCCAGTCCTATTGCGCCGGCCACAGCCGCCTCGCCTACCGGCCGAATTCCCGCGCGCGCGTCATGCGCGGATGAAACCGAGCTGCAAAATTGAAAACCTCCGGCGGGGCATCGCCGGAGGTTTCTGGAGGCTTAGCGTGAAGCTAAGAGCCGCAACTTTCGTAGTCGGCTGAAAGCTATATAGCTTAGTAACTCAGGTAAGTAAATAAGTTTGAGGCGGTCGAATCGCATGGCTCGTCTTCGTCGCCCGCACAGGCTGCCGGATTTTCCGAAAGACCACCTCGTAAAAAAGCCCCGGCGGTGTCCCGCCGGGGCTGCTGTGTCAGATCCGAAGACCTTGGGCTTACCAGTTGCGCTGAGCGCGCAGCAGCAGGCTGTAGGTGTCCTGGTCCTTCAGCTCGTACGTCGCCGCAGGCTTGGCAACGCTGGTGAGCGCCGGCGTCGTGATCACGCCCGAGTACTTCTGGTCAAGGTGGCTGTAGGTGAAGTCAGCCGAGAAGGTCAGGTTCTTGACCGGGGTCCAGCGGGTGATGACACCAATCTGGCCGATGTTGAAGTCCGGGTTGCAGGTGCCGGTCAGCGTCGCGAACGCGGCGCTGCCGCAGATCAGGCTCTTGGCCGTGCCGCTGTAGTTGACCGCAGCCCACGCACCGTAGAGCGCCGAGTTCCAGTACGGGCTCCAGTTGTGGGTGTAGGCACCACGGAAGCCGTAGGTCTTGGTCAGCTCGAGGCCGCCGCCGGGAGCGAACACCGCGTCAGACACGCCGGCGAAGCCGATGCTCTGATACGCGCCGCCCGAACCGCCGAACATCGAGTAGCTGGTCGCTGCCAGCTCCTGGAAGTTGTAGCGGCTCGCGCCCTCGGTGTAGACGCCCGAGATGTTGATCACGTCGCCTGCGCCGGTCGGGATGTTCTTGATGCCCAAGGCGAGCTGAACCGCCCAGCCCCACTTGTCTTCCGGATGACCCGTGACTTCGGACGCGCCGTAGTAGGCGACGTGGTTGTCGTGCGCCGCAACCGACGCCTGGAACAGGCCCCAGGCCTGGTCGACGCGGACCATGCCGACGAGGTCCGGAGACCGGGTGCCGCCGAGATCGTTCGAGCCGTAAGCACCGCCGAGAACGCCCGTGGTGGACATGCCGGCAGTGTTCCAGATGTTGGTCTGGAAGACCTGCGTCTGGTCTTGCGCCGAGAACGCAGCCGTCACGCCCTGGCCGAAGTCAGCGGTGTAGGTGAACTGGGTGACACCGTTGGTGGTGCCGCTGCCGCCGACGAGCTGGTCGAAGTTGTTGCCGGGATAGTTGATCCAGGGCGCGTCGAACTGCGACACGGCCTTACCCATGGTGAAGCCGGCGAACTGGATGAAGGCGTAGTAGACGCCGAGCGCGCCGCCCGAGAGGTTGCCGTCGGTGCCGTTGACGTTGCCGCTTGAGGAGCCGACGAGGCCGGTGCCCGCAGCGTTGAGACCGAGCGTGCCGCTGTACTGGGTGGCGCCCGTTCCCGAACCGGTGCCGACATAATTGCCGGTCGTCCAGGTGAAGACCGCGTCGAAATAGGTGCGGACCACGCCGTACTCGGTCGCGGTGCGCGTGTCGATGTTGAGGTCTTCACGAGCGCGCATCGAGTAGTAGTTGGTCAGGCGGTTGTTGGCCGCGAACACGCCGTTGTACTGGGCGCTGTAGTTGCCGCCGGCATTGAGCGCGACTTCAGCACGCAGATAGCCGCCCAGCTTGATGCAGGTGTCGCTGCCCGGGATGTAGTAGAAGCCCGCGCCGTAGAGCGTGCAGATCTTGACGTACTCGACCGCCTTGGCCTTGACCGGAAGATCAGCCGCCTGGGCTCCACCGACGGCGATCAGACCCGCCGCAGTGCCGAGCAAAAGGCTCTTCACCATTTTCATATAAAACCTCCAAGTTGCTCATTTTACGAAGACCGGACCGTGAGGCCCCCCAGATCCCCGTCTTTTCAAATCCGCTCGGCCGCTTTGCGCTTTCGGACACACCCGCTTTCGACGCGAGGGACGTGAGCGAACCACCTGCAACGGGACGATCGAGTACCCCCCACCGTCACGGAGCAATATGCCTGCGCCGTTCCCCTAATCAAAATAGTTTATCTGGTAAGCTTTGTGGTTTCTCTAAACCTGTGCCTCGCATGCAACACCCCAATTGGGCGATTCTGCTGAGCTGATCATCTTTGTAGTTTTAGTGACAAAATTACCCTGCTCTGCACTTGCGTCAGAGCAGGCTTGCGTGGACTATGGGTTGCAGAACACCGGCCGCAAACAATTCAGATCACAGGAGTGACGCTGTGTCAGCCACGAGGAAAGAAGGGGCGCGCCTCCGCTCCGTCGGCAACCTGGATATCATCAGGCGCTTCACCTGGGAGATATCGTCGATCAACATGTATCTGGAGGAGCTGCGTCAGTTCTGGGCGAGGACGCTCGGCATCAGCGGACCGCAATGGCTGATCCTGATGGCGATCTCCGACCTCGACAAGGACGACGGCATTCCGGTCAACGTCGTCTCCAAGCTCCTCCACGTCGATCCCTCGTTCGTCACCACCCAGTCCAAGCTGCTCGAGAAGAAGGGCCTGTTGCGCCGTCGCCCCTCGCCGACCGACGCAAGGGTGGTCCGGCTGTCCCTGACCGAGAAGACGCAGAAGCACCTGACGAGCCTCAACGAGCAGTACAAGACCATCAAGGAATTCGTCTTCCAGGAGTTCGACGAGAAAGAGCTGACGGAATTCACCACCAAGCTCGCCATGTTGAAGACCCGTCTCGAAAAGGCCTGCGTCCGCCTGACCCTCGACTTCTGACGCAACGGTCGCTGAGAGCGTTTTCGAGCGAAGTGGATACCGGTTCGCGTGAATAAAACGCGTCAAAACAAGAATCTGGAGCTTCGGTTCTGATTCAATCAGAACTGATAATGCGCTAGATGCGCCCCGCGGCGCCGAGCCGCGATTCGAGCCAGTCGAAGATGTATTCATTGGCGAGGCTCGGATTGTCCGCATGGGCCTGCGCCGCGCCGGTTTCGGCCGCGGTGAACACCTTCAGCATGACATCCGAACTGCCGAGCCGGGACGTCTGGACGATCTGACGCGCGCGATCGGCCTTGAGCCAGCCGTCCTCACCCAGCGTGATCAGCACCGGACAGTCGGCGCTGGAGGCCATCAGCGGGGCATGCGGCACCGGGACGATGCTGACGTCGCTCATCGCGAATCGGCTGGCAAAGAAGGCGCGCTCGTGCAGATCCCACAGGCCGCCGTCGCAGACGGCGGCGGCAAGCCGCGGCTCCTGCAGCACCGCGCGCGCCACGAAGGAAGAGCCCCAGCCATCGGCGACGATCGCGACGCGGTCGAAATCGACGTCGCTGCACGTCTCCAGATAGTCCATGACGCACGGAATCGAGCTCTCGAGATCCCGGCGCCGCAACAGCGCGTCGAGATAATCGTCGCGCTGTTCGCCGAACAGGTCCAGCGCCAGCAGCGAGAATCCGCGCTCGCGCGCATGCGGCGCGAGCTTAAACAGGAACTCCTCCTTGCGGTGGCCGGGCTCGCCGATGCAGATCACGGTCGGGGCTCGCACGCTTCCCGACGGCGCGGGCAGGAAATAGCCCTGCAACGAATGTCCGTCGAGCCAGGGTATCGTCACGACTTCCCCGGCCGGGTCGCGCGCCGCGAGGAAGCGGCGCGCGCAATCCTGCATCGCGAGTATCGCGACCCAGCGGCGCTCGTCCGCCTGATCGAGCGGCATTGCGGCCGCACTGTAGTAATTCATGGCGCGGAGCCAGTTGCGCTGCGCGGTCGCCCTGTGACCTTCCGCGAACGCGGCCTCGGCACGATGCCGATTGGCCTGCGCCAGCTTCTTCCACTCGCGATGCCAGGACTGGTCGTCGCCCCGCTTCAGCTGCCGCGCGATCATCAGGCATTCCGCGATCGTGGCGCCGCCCTCCTGGGCCGCGGTGAGGAGCCGCGTGAATTCAGCGGAGATGTCCTCTCGCTCCGGGCAAAGGATCCAGTCGTCGGAGAGGCATGCGGGTATCATCGGGAGCTACGCTCTGGTCATCGCCTTACACATCACTGACTAAACTATTTTGGTTCCGTGACCAAGCTGCCGTGCACCGAATGAGAGGCGTTCGAGATCACCATCGCTTGAACGCATGGACGTGTCGCATGCGTGACCTTCCAATTCGTCATGAGTGGCGAACGCCGGCAAGAACTGACAAGAAAATTGGCAAGAAAACTGGCAAGAGGTGGCACGTAAAATTACCTGCGCGCCTCTTGCCATGATGCTCATCATACCTATATCCGCGCGCGCTCGTTGACGGCCTCAGCCGAGCCGCCAGCCGACCTCCGCCGTAAAACTTTCGTAGAAGGCGCGGTCGTAGGCCTGCTCCGGCGTGGCGCGCACGCGCTCGTCGAGTCGCCCAGCGTCCTCGCCCACAAGAATGCGCCATTGCTCCGCCTTGACCCCGTCGAGGATGATCTTGGCGGCCTGCGCCGCCGTGGTCGGCGCATCCTCGAGGAAGCTGCGGGCGCGCTCGGCGAACACCGCCTGGATGTCCTCGTCGGACATCTTGTCAGCATCCGGCACGCCGGCCGCGACCATGCGCTTGCGGGTCAGCGCGACCTCGTCGGCATTGAGCCGGTCCGAGCCGTCGGCGCTTTGCACCTTGCGCGAGTTGGATACGATCGAGGTGCCGATGTGACCGGGCATCACCACCGAGCATTTGACGTGCGGCGCGTGCAGGCGGAGGTCGTTGATCAGCGCTTCGGTAAATCCCTTCACGGCGAACTTCGCCGAGCTGTAGGCGGTGTGTGCCTGGTTCATGCCGATCGAGGCCCAGAAGCCGTTGACGCTCGCGGTGTTGACGATATGGGCCTCGTCCGCCGCGACCAGCATCGGCAGGAAGGTGCGGACGCCGAGATAGACGCCGCCCCAGCAGATGTTGAAGGTGCGCTCCCACTGCTCGCGCGTGTTGGCGAACAGGCTGCCGCCGCCACCGATGCCGGCGTTGTTGAACAGAAGATGGATCCGGTCGGTCTTCTGCTGTTCAGTGAGCTCGTCACGAAAGCGCTTCAGATGATCCTCGATCGAGACGTCGGCGACGTGGGTCGTGACGTGCAGGCCCTGCGGCAGCGTCTCGACCTCGCACAGCCGCTTGGTCTCGGCCATCGCCGCTTCCGAGACGTCGCACATCGCGACATTGCAGCCCTCGGCGACGAGCTGCCGCGCGAGCTCGCGTCCCATTCCCGTGCCGCCGCCGGTGATGACGGCGATCTTTCCTGCAAAATCCTTCATGGGACTTTCGGCCCCTCCCCTTGTCGGTATGTTTCTTCATGACTACGCCGCGCATCGGAGCGCAGCGCAAAATGTAGCAGCGCCGCATCCGCAGGTAAAAGCGGATCGGCGCTGCCATGCTCGACATCGGTTATTTCGGGGCGCGGACTATTCGGCCGCCTCGACGCGCGACCCGTTCAAAGCGCCGAGACCGTCCAGCGCCTTGCGGATCGCCGCCTGCTGCGCGGGCGATGCCTCCGGCATCGGCGCGCGCGGATAAGTCCTGGGCAGGCCCTGCAGCGTTTGCGCATAGCGCGTGCAGGCCGGCAGATTGTCGGCGATAACGGCGTTCCACAGCGTCAGCAGCTTCTTGTGCAGGTCCAGCGCGCGTGGATGGTCGCCCGCCTTCACCGCATCCCACAGCGCAACGGAGGCATGTGGCGCCGCGGTCAGGATCGCGGCGATCGAGCCATGAGCCCCCAATGTGTAGGACGGATACATCAGGGCATCGACCGCGCTGTAGATCAGCTTGTCCGGCGCCATCATCATGAGGTCCGCGAACAGTTTCAGATCCCCCGCGCTCTGCTTGACGCCGACCACCAGCGGCACCTCGGTCATGATCCGCGTCAAGAGCGCCGGCGAAAGGTAGGACCACGGCACCACGTTGTAGATGATGATGGGCATGCCGGTCTCGTCAGCCATGGCGCGGAAATGCGCCACCATCGCCTCGTCGTCCGGCTTGAACAGATAATGCACCGGCGTGACCTGGAGCGCGGCGACATTCATGTCGCGCACCAGCTTGCCGCGGCGGATCGCATCGCGCGTGGAATCGACGATGATGCCGGCGATGACGGGAATGCGTCCCTTCACCGCCGCAACCGTCGCCTCCATCAGATCGCGATATTCCTCGTGATCGAGCGTGT
Source organism: Bradyrhizobium nivariense (assembly GCF_029846715.1). Taxonomy (GTDB): domain Bacteria; phylum Pseudomonadota; class Alphaproteobacteria; order Rhizobiales; family Xanthobacteraceae; genus Bradyrhizobium. Next base: position 2,945 of record NZ_JARVWW010000058.1, on the reverse strand, counting down.
GCCCTTCGCCGGTCGAGCCGCCGGCCGCGACGCCATGCGCGCCGGCGCCGATCATCCAGTCGACCTGGGGCGCCACGAGCGTGGTGTCGATCTCGCCATCCTTCCGGAACGGCGTCGTCATCGGCGGGATCACGCCGGTCGGTCGTGCCTTCATGGTCTGCCCTCGCGTTTCCATATCCCTTGTGGCGGTCCCGCTCTTTTGGCGGGTGCCCACGGTGCCTGCGAGCCTACCGGCTGCGCGCGGCCTGTGAAGCGCCACAGGCGCGGCGCTGCCCCCGGAATTCAACATTCCTGCGCTTATCGCTCACTCGGTTCCCCGTATTTGCCCGGCTTCGGTTTAAGGGCAATCTTTTTACAATCCGAATCTTCAATGGAATCCGGACGCTGGGTCGAGTCGGCCAGGCCAGCGTGTTGTTTGCGTCACAGGCTCTGGCACTCCGCTTGCATCCTCTTCGTGGTCAGAAACTACCGATGAGGTGACTGGAATGTTCGTGACCGTCGTTGCCGTGCTCTGCCGGCTGAGTGCAGCCAGCTCAGGCAGTTGCATCGAGGAAATCGTGACCGACAGCAACATGACGCCCGAGATGTCGATGATGCAGTGCGCGATCGGCGCACAGGCCCCGCTGGCGAAATGGATGGGCGAGCATCCGATCTACCACGCCAACTGGCGGCTCGATCGCTACAAATGCGTGCCGGGTCACTACGAGATCAAGGGCCACGCCTGAGGTCCCGCAAAACTACTGATACATGAGGAAACGCCCGGGGGCTGCCTTCTCCCTCTGCGCGGGCAATGCTAGCGCCAGACCCACTGAGGCGGCGCGCTTTGTGATGACGATCACGCCTTAAGCCACCGCACGCAAAATTATCGCACGCGCCTGTCGCCCTTCCGCGAAAGCGGTGCACCGTCTTGTCACCGTCGCGAGCAAGGCCCACCACATGGATCCCAAACTACACCGCGTGCTCACCGAGCAGATCCAACGCACCGGGCAGCTCCCCGACGTCGAAGCCTTCAACCGCGAGATCCACACCCTCGTGCGCGCCGATCTCGAAAGCCACCGCAAGGAGATGCGCAGGATCGATCCTGGGCTGGCCACCTTCATCTGCGTCAGCGCGATCGAGGCGGACGCACACAACGCGGGGCTGAACCAGGCCGAGATGTTAGGCGTCATGCGCGGGCCCGGATTGTATATCGCCATCCGTCAAATCCCTCGGTCGGCCGCTTCTGCGATCGAACTGGTTGAGTAGCCATTGCACCCAAGCAGCATTACTTTGGTTGAAATCCGGACGCCCTAGAATCCGGCTACGCATCAGTCGGAGCGAGAGATTTGAACCTCCGCCCCCTAGTCTCCCAGCCTATTTTATTGAAACGTCCTGAAATCCAGTGAAACACAAAGAAGTTTATATCTCTTTTTCAAATCACGGGCATCATTGCACCTCAAAGCTCGGCTTCTTGGAACATTGCGCTATGGCGCAACATCACGGTTGGTTCTGGCCTTTTAGCATGTCCTTCCTAGCCACTTTATACCATGGAGCATGCTTCGCCTCGTCCCAATTGCGAGGCACTTCCATAGTCCAGGGAAATGCACTGAACTCTTCAAGCAAAGACATCAGCGAATAAATGTTATCGACCACGGCCTTGTTCATCTCCTTCATCTCAGGATCGGAAATTCGTGAACAGGAATCCCACGGTATTTTTTCGCCACCGTCAACTGTAGTCACGATAACTTCGGCAGGGTCGGCCCACTCCCCTTTCGCGTTCTTAGGCCACGTGCCAGCGTGGATGCCCTCAATAGGCGTGTTGTTTCGAAAGCCGTGAGCAGCGAGTATTTTCGCGAGCCATTTGTTGCCATCGTTTGTTGCTTTTGTCATTTTGATCCTTGTTTACTTTTGCGCGGTTTGCCCGGCGACAAGAGCATCAAATGTTCCAACCAGCCTAACTCGAACCCACCCAGTTGTTGTTTTTGTCGAAATGGCGGGATCGCACAAATCCGGCCGTATTCCACATCGCGTCAAATGCTGGCCTGATCGCGCGTTGATAGTCGATAGCAGTCCCGTAGCGTTCAATCACAATCTCAGGGAGTTCAAGCGTAGATTGTTTGATTTGGCCCACATCTTCCAATGAATCAGAACTAATTCCCAGCCGCGCGCCACGCACGCCTTGAAGCGTCAACATCAGGACAATCGGTGGAGCGATATTCAAAGTCTCTAAAGCGTAGAGATATTTTGGCATTACCTCTAAAACGTAGCGATCAAAATCAAGCGTCGGAATCAGCAATGAGTCGCCACGTTTCATTGCCGCGCGCACCTTCACTGCTTCAATTATTCCGTTTCGAAAAATTTGTGTGTACGCCCAGCACTGTCCATCACTCCCGTGATTGATATTGGCAAAGCCATCAAAATTTATGCCGGGACTGTACCCCATGACACCGCCCATCGGTCGTAGATGCTCGCTTAGAGCACGAGCTCGCTCGAGGTCGATACCTGTACCCAGTCCGAATGACGCCAAAGGGACAAGGTGAAAAACCACTCTCCCGAGGTCTTGGGCTAGCGTTTCTATTGCTGCCCCTGTTTCAATTTTAGCCAGACGCTCGGCCCTGAACGCACGCATTCGATCAGCTGCACTGGCCGCCGAAGTGAAAAGTACGCGAAGCTCTTCGACGCTGAGTTCGAACGCTCCCGCCGAGTTTCGCGCATAGATACGATTTGTATTTCGCGCGCTGACGCGGTGAGGTGGATTCCAGCTTTTCGGAACATGAATTACGAAAACAGATCCGCCAGTGACAGGTACAGCTCTCATCTGGATTCCCGGTATTCTGGGTGAGCTGCTGCCGGTTTGATGGACACCAAGTTTAGGTGTTTCATGGAGCCGGAGGTAGTGATGCGAAGACGAAAGTTCAGTCGAGAGTTCAAGATCGAGGCTGTCAAGCTTGTCAGGGAGCGCAGGG
>NZ_JARVWW010000057.1 GCF_029846715.1 Bradyrhizobium nivariense | reverse complement strand
CTTGCGAAGATCCAGAGAATAAGGCTTGCCCATCCATGCTGGCCTCCGCCCAGCCAGCATGGTGAATCAGAAACAAGCTGATTTGGGAATCCCAAATCGATTCAACCTAACCCCATTCCGCTTTAGCTGCGCGTCACCGACGTCGAGGACGGCACCAGCACCGGCTTCGCCAGCGAGGGAATCAGCCGCGCCCGCTCGCGCTTGGCGGGGATCGCGCGGTAGACCTGCTTGGTCGCCTCGACGATGTGCACGCCGGCGAAGGGCAGCGACAGCGCCGCCCCGGCGCGCTCCCACATCTGTGCCGATTTCAGCACCCAGCCGCCGGCATAGGGCGGCATGAACAGCGCCTCGCCCCATGCGGTCGGGGTGAACCAGGTCTGGCGCAACAGGTCGGTGATCTGCGAGCGCGAATAGGGCCGGCCGTGACCGAAAGGCGTGCTGTCGGTGCGGGTCCACACCCCGCGCCGGTTCGGGATGACCGCAATCACGCGGCCGGACGGCGACAGCACGCGCCACACCTCGCGCAGCATTGCGGCCGGATCGTCCGACATTTCCAGTGCGTGGATCAGCAGGATGCGATCGACCGCGGCGTCGGGAAGCGGCAGCGAGAATTCATCCACCAGCGAGGCGAGCGCCGGCCGTCCCGTCGGCCATTTCAGGACGCCCTGCGCCGACGGCATGAAGGCGATACAGCGCTCCGCATCCTCGCGGAACAGCCCGAGATAGGGCGTGGGATAGCCGAAGCCGAGCACACGCTGGCCCTCGACACGCGGCCAGCGCTCCCTGATGCCGCGATTGATCATTTGCCGCGCCACAATCCCGAGGCGACGGGAGTAGAACTCACGGAGGTCGACGACATCGATGGTCATGACGGCAATGTAACATGCACGAGGCGGCCCCCGCGCGCGGAATATTGCATTGCCTGCGCAACGTTAACGCCATATTTGTCTGGAGGAGCTGAGCGCGATGGAGATGACATGGCCGCCGAAATTCGTACTTTCACCTGTTTAAACGACAATTTCGGTTATCTGATCCACGATGTGGAAACCAAGGCGACGGCGTCGATCGACGCGCCGGAGGCCGGCCCCATCCTGAAGGCGCTCGAGCGCGAGGGCTGGCAGCTCACCGACATCCTGATCACCCATCATCATGGCGATCATGTCGGCGGGGTCGCCGAGCTCAAGCAGAAGTACAATTGCCGCGTCGTCGCGCCGCATGACAAGACCACGAAGATCGCAGACGTCGACCTGCGCGTCGCCAATGCCGAAATCGTCAAGGTCGGCAACTTGCTGGGGCGCGTACTGGAGACGCCCGGCCACACGCTCGACCACATCTCCTACGTGTTCGACACCGAAAAAACGCTGTTCGCCGCCGACACGCTGTTCTCGATCGGCTGCGGCCGCGTGTTCGAGGGCACCTATCCGATGATGTGGGATTCGCTTTTGAAGCTGCGTGCCCTGCCCGACGACTTCAAGCTCTATTGCGGCCATGAATACACGGCGTCCAACGTCAAGTTCGCGCTGACCGTCGATCCCGACAATGCGGCGCTGCAGGCGCGCGCGGCGGAGGTGGCGAAGCTGCGGGCCGAGAGCAAGCCGACCATTCCCTCACTGCTTGGTGACGAGAAGCGAGCAAACGTGTTCCTGCGCGCCGATGAACCGTCGGTCGCAGCGAGGCTGCACATGAAGGGCGCGGATGCCGCCGCGGTGTTCGGCGAGCTGCGCGAGCGCAAGAACAAGTCCTGAAGAACAAATCCTGACGCACAAATCCTGACGGGAATCGATGCCGACCGCAGCCGAGATCATCGCGCGCCTCGAACTCCGCCCGCATCCCGAGGGCGGGCATTACCGCGAGACGTTTCGCGACCAGACCACGGACGCCAATGGTCGTTCGCGTTCGACCCTGATCTACTTCCTGCTCGCGCGCGGTGAGCGCTCGCACTGGCATCGCATCGATGCGGTCGAGGTCTGGCACTATTACGCCGGCAGCCCGCTGATGCTGCGTATCGCCCATGAGGGCTGCTCCCAGCATGAAGTGCGCCTCGGCACGGACCTCGTGAGCGGCGAACGGCCGCAGGCGATCGTGCCGGCAAATGCCTGGCAGATGGCGGAAACCACCGGCGAGTGGACGCTGCTCGGCTGCTCCGTGGCGCCCGCATTCGAGTTCGCAAAGTTCGAGCTCGCGCCGAAGGGCTGGGAGCCCTAAGGCAGCGTCATTCCGGCTTGCTCCGGAATGACGCTACCGCTTCCGCAGCACCATGTCCTTTGCCGCGATCAGGCCGCCGCCGGCGATCAGGATCGCGGCGATGGCGATGTTGGCGCTGGCTTTTGCAAAACCGGCGGCGATGAGGAAGCCGGTCGAGAGCAACGGCGTCGCGTACGAGGCGGCCCCGAGCACGCGGATATCGCCACGCTTCATGCCGATGTCCCAGGCGTAGAACGCAGCACCGACGGGGCCGATGCCGAGCGCGATCACGGAGAGCCATTGCAGCGTCGTGTCCGGCCATACCGTGGTTTCAAGCAGACCGTGCATCAGCGCGGCAAGCACCGCGGTGGCGAGGCAGAATCCCGCGACCGCATCGGTCGGCACCGCCTTCAATCGCCGCGACAGCACCGAATAGGTCGCCCACACAAACGCGGCGATGAAGGCCGCGGCCAATCCCGGCAATTGCCCCTGCGTGAAGCCGGAGGTGCTTCCGGCGAACAGCAACACGGTGCCGACGAGGCCGAGCACGGCGCCGACGATGTGATGCACGGCAAGCCGCTCGCCCGGCAGGAACGACGAGAACAGCACGATCAGGAGCGGCCACAGATAATTCAGCAAGCCGGCTTCAGCCGGCGGCGCGAAGCGCAGCGCGAGAAAGTACAGCGCGTGATAGCCGAACAGTCCGCCGACACCGACGGTCCACACGGCCAGCGGCTGGCGCAGGCTTTTGGCCGCCTCGCCGCGGCCGATCCAGGTGAGCAGGCCGACCAGACCGCCGATCGCGAACGTCATCGCGGCCAGCTGGAACGCCGGGATCTTTCCGGTCGCCACCGTCATCACTGACAGCAGCGACCACATCAGGATCGCGGTCAATCCGATCAGCGTCGCAGTGCGGGGAGTCATCAATCGAGGGCTCTGAGGACACGGATGCCCGGCACGAGGCCGGGCATGGCGTCTTCATTATCGTCTTGTCGCGCCCGAAGCTACATGCTTGGCGGCACGATCAGGCGTGGTATTGGCCGCCGTTGATGGTCAGCGTCGAGCCGGTGATGAAGCCGGCCTCGTCAGCGGCGAGGAACACCACGGCGCGTGCGATCTCCTCGGGCTCACCAAGGCGATTCACCGGGATCTGCGGGATCACGTTCTTCTCCAGCACGTCCTTGGGCACGGCCTGCACCATTTCGGTGTTGATGTAGCCAGGCGCGATCGCGTTGACGGTGATGCCGCCCTTGGCGTTCTCGATCGCAAGCGCCTTGGTGAAGCCGATGTCGCCGGCCTTTGCGGCGGAATAGTTGACCTGGCCGAACTGCCCCTTCTGGCCGTTGATCGACGAGATCGAGATGACGCGGCCGAACTTGCGGGCACGCATGCCTTCGATCACCTGGCGCGTCATGTTGAACAGCGAGCCGAGGTTGGTGTTGATCACGGCGTTCCACTGATCGAGCGTCATCTTGTGGAAGGCGGTGTCGCGGGTGATGCCGGCATTGTTGACCAGCACGTCGACGGGACCGAGATCGGCTTCGACCTTCTTCACGCCTTCCGCGCAGGCGTCGAACGAGGCAACGTCCCATTTGTAGACGGCGATGCCGGTTTCGGCCTTGAATTTTTCCGCCGCGGCGTCATTGCCGGCATAGCTCGCCGCGACCTTGTAGCCGGCCGCCTTCAGCGCCTTGCTGATCGCAGCTCCGATGCCCCGCGTACCACCCGTCACCAATGCAACACGTGCCATATCGTATTTCCCTTCCCTTGGACTCTTCGGACGTTTCTGAAGTGATGGCTTTTAGCGGTGGATTATGCGGCAGGTTTGACGGACATCAAGAACAAAACGCCCGGCGTTGAGCCGGGCGTTTCTCTTTAGTCGAGGCTTGTACGGTTGCGAAGAATATTTGATTTGCAACCGCTGCCTTTTTAATCGCGTGCAACGCACTCAATGGCGTGTGCAGCGCACGCGCAAGCTATCTTCAGTCGCGCGCCAGACACATCGCGATACCCATGCCGCCGCCGATGCACAGCGTGGCGAGGCCCTTCTTCGAATCGCGCTTCTGCATCTCGTGCAGCAGCGTCACCAGCACGCGCGCGCCGGAGGCGCCGACCGGATGGCCGATCGCGATCGCGCCGCCGTTAACGTTGACCCTGGAGGTATCCCAGCCGAGGTCCTTGTTGACGGCACAGGCCTGCGCCGCGAAGGCTTCGTTGGCCTCGATCAGGTCGAGATCGCCGACATTCCAGCCGGCCTTCTTCAGCGCGGCGCGCGAGGCCGGGATCGGGCCCGAGCCCATGATCTTCGGATCGACGCCCGCCTGCGCCCAGGACACGATGCGCGCGAGCGGCTTCTTGCCTTCCTTGGCGGCCTGCTTCGCGGTCATCAGCACCACGGCGGCGGCGCCGTCATTGATGCCGGAGGCCGAACCCGCGGTGACCGTGCCGTCCTTCTCGAAAGCGGGACGGAGCTTCGCCATCGCGTCGACCGTTGCGCCATGGCGCGGATATTCGTCGGCGCTGACGACGACGTCGCCCTTGCGTCCCTTGATGGTGACGGGAACGATTTCGTCGTTGAATTTACCGGCCTTCTGCGCCGCCTCGGCCTTCTGCTGCGAGGCGACAGCGAATTCGTCCTGCTGGGCGCGGGTGATCTGCCACTGCCGCGCAACGTTCTCGGCGGTGTTGCCCATGTGATAGCCGTTGAAGGCGTCCCACAGGCCGTCCTTGATCATGGTGTCGATGAACTCGACCGCGCCCATCTTGACGCCGCCGCGCAGATACTGGGCGTGCGGAGCCATGCTCATGGATTCCTGGCCGCCGGCGACCACGATCTCGGAATCGCCGTTGAGCAGCGCCTGATAGCCGAGCGCAACGGTGCGCAGGCCCGAACCGCAGAGCTGATTGACGCTCCAGGCCGGGCTCTCGACCGGAATGCCGGCATTGATTGAGGCCTGGCGGGCCGGGTTCTGGCCTTGGGCGGCGGTCAGGATCTGGCCCATGATGACTTCGGAGACCCGGCCGGGCTCGATGCCACCGCGCTCCAGCGCGGCCTTGATGGCGATGGCGCCGAGATCATGGGCGGGAAGGGTTGCGAACGCTCCGTTGAAGCTTCCGACCGGGGTGCGGGCGGCGCTGACGATGACGACATCGTCTGACATGGGCATCTCCTGGGGTTGAATGGGGGCAGACGGGGCTGGGGAAACGGCTCGCCAGTCTCGAACGGCATCCTGTTAACGTCGTTGAGGCATGTCAATCGGCCGACGACCGAATTGATGCCGCAGCGCATTCAAAATAGCTTTCTTGGTGCTTTCGCAAGCAGGTTTTTGCCGCCCGATTAACCGTGGCGCACAAAACGGTAGCGTGACCCCGTTGAAAATGCTTATTTTGTTGCGTTGCGTACTCTTCCCGCCCTGCGGCATTGGCCGCCGGGTTCCCGTTCTCCGCGCTTGCAAGTGAGAGCCCATGGCGAAATCAGACCAACCCACCACCATCAAGAAATACGCGAACCGCCGGCTCTATAACACCGGAACGAGCACTTACGTGACGCTGGAAGACCTCGCCGCCATGGTCAAGGATGGCGAAGATTTCCTGGTCTACGACGCCAAGACCGGCGACGACATCACCCGCTCCGTGCTCGCCCAGATCATCTTCGAGCAGGAGAACAAGGCCGGCCAGAACTTGTTGCCGACCACCTTCCTGCGCCAGCTGATCCGCTTCTACGGCGACAGCATGCAGATGGTGGTGCCGAAATATCTGGAGCAGGCCATCGCGTCGCTGACCCAGGAGCAGGAAAAGTTCCGCAAGCAGATCGCCACCTCGCTCTCCGGAACCCCGTTTGCCCCGCTAGAAGAACAGGTCCGCCGCAACATGGAGTTGTTTCAGCAGACCTTCTCGATGTTCAAGCCCTTCGCCCCCACCGCGGGCCGCCCTGCGGGCTCCGCGGAGCCGGGGCCCGATGCGACCGCGGAAACGCCGAAGGACAGCAATATCGACGATCTGCGCCAGCAGATGAAGGACATGCAGGAACGCCTCGAGCGGATGTCGAAGAAGGACGAGTAGGTCGCTCCTATGCGCCGGCTCCCCGGCAAGCCGGAGGACGCACCATGTCCGACCGAAGCACCCATTGGGACAATGTCTACGCCACCAAGGGCGAAGCCGAGGTCAGCTGGTTTCAGAACAATCCGGCGACCTCGCTCGCGATGATCAGAGCGGCCAATCCGGACCGCGAGGCCGCCATCCTCGACATCGGGGGCGGCGCATCGCGGCTGGTCGATGCTCTCCTGCTGGATGGATATCGCGACGTCACCGTGCTGGACATCTCTGCCAATGCGCTTGAGGCGGCCAAGAAGCGAATCGGCGCAGCCGCTTCAATGGTCGACTGGATCGTCGCCGACGCCACCACATGGCGCCCGGCAAAGACATACGAACTATGGCACGATCGGGCGGCGTTTCACTTCCTGACCGATTCCCGCGACAGGACCGCTTACATCGAGCGCCTGCGGTCGGCGGTTGCGCCCAGCGGCCACGTCATCATTGCGACGTTTGCGCTCGGCGGCCCGGAGAAGTGCAGCGGCTTGCCGGTGCAGCGTCATGACAGCGCGAGCCTTGCTGCGGAGCTCGGGCCGGCGTTCGAGCTGGTCGAAACGCGCAACGAGACGCATCACACGCCGTGGAATTCGACGCAGGCGTTTCAGTTCAGCCGGTTTCGGAAGAGCCGCTAAGAACAGGTGTCATGCCTCGCGACCCGGCTACCCAAGGCTTCGCCGGGGTTAAGGTCCAGGGGCGCCGAAGCTTTAGCGAAGGCGGCAGGCGGGCATCCGGTACGCTGCGGCCTACGACTCAACCGCGACCGCCTCGGAGTACTGGATCGCCCGCCTTCCGGGCGATGACAGCGGTGAGATCGGCACGTTCGTGCCCAAGCTTGTTCGTGGAGCTTCCAGCTACGCCGCCAGCTTCACCGCATGGGCAAAGTCCCAATAGAGGTTGCGCGCGCGAGTGTAGAGCGGGCCCGGCTTCAGCTCGCGATCGTCGATCCGGATCACCGGCGCGACTTTTGCGAAATTGCCGGACGAAAAAATCTCGTCGGCGGCGAGGAAGTCGGCATAGCGCAGCGTCTCCTCGACCACGGTGACGCCGTCGCCACGAAGCAGGCTGATGACGCGCTGGCGGGTGATGCCGTTGAGGAAGGCGCCGTTCGGTACCGGCGTGTAGACCACGCCGTCCTTGGCCATGAACACGTTGGAATTGCCGAATTCAGCGACATTGCCCAGCATGTCGAGCATCAGCGCGTTCTGAAAGCCGCGCGACGCGGCCTCAGCAAGCGCGCGCGAATTGTTCGGATAGAGACAGGCGGCCTTGGCCTCGACCGGAGCGCATTCGGCGGTGGGCCTGCGGAACGGCGACAGCGTGATGGCGTTGCCGACGGGTTTTGGCATCGGCGCCTCGTAGATGCACAGGCACCAATCGGTGGTCTCGGGATCGAACAGCACGCCGCCGCCCGAGCCGTTCTGCGCCCAGTACATCGGACGGACGTAGAGCTCGGCATTCGCCGCGAAGCGTGCGATGCCCTCGTTTGCGAGTGTCAGCCAGGTGCCGGTATCGACCACCGGCTTCAGGCCAAAATTGATCGCGGATTGATTGGCGCGGGCGACGTGACGGTCGAGATCGGGCGCGACGCCTTCGAACGCACGCGCGCCGTCGAACACGACCGAGCCGAGCCAGGCCGCATGCGTTCGCGGGCCCATGATCGGCACATTGCCGTCATGCCATTTGCCCTCGAAGAAGGTCCAGCTCGGCGAATATTCGATGGGCTTTTTGATCTCGGCCATGACCGGCCTCCCCTTGGCGTGGTGGCGCATTATAGCGCCACTATTGGGCGCAATTTCTAAATGATTCCCTGCGGGAAAATGGTGAGTTACCCTCCCACAAGGGAAAAGGAAGCACCATGCCGCTCGATCCGCTCGCAAAGCGTTTGTTGACAATGATGGCCGCGGCTGCGCCGCAGGTACGGAGCCGGCCGAGCGTGGAGGCACGGCGGCAATCATTGGCAAAGCTGATGCAGTTCGCGCGCACCGATGCGCCTGACGTGACGACGTCCGACGGCGCGCTGCCCGGTCCCGGCGGCGCGCTGCCGTATCGGCTTTATTCACCCGCAAGCGCCGATGATCGCGCGCCCGGCTTCGTGTTCTTTCATGGCGGCGGGCTCGTTGCCGGCAGCATTGCCACGCATGACCGCATCGCGGCGGCGCTGGCACATGCGACCGGCTGCCGTCTCGTCTCGGTCGATTACCGGCTGGCGCCCGAGCACAAATTCCCCGCCGCCGTGGACGATGCGATCGCCGCCACCGAGTGGGTGGCGCGCGAGGCCTCATCGCTCGGCATCGACGCCGAGCGTCTGGTGCTCGGCGGCGATTCCGCGGGTGCAACGCTCGCTGCGATCGTGTGCCAGGAGGCGGCGCAGACCGCAGGCCTCAGCATCGTCGCGCAATGCCTGATCTGCCCGGTGCTGGATTTCGAGGAGGCCTCACCTTCGCGTGAGGCGTTCGCCGAGGGCCATCTGATCGACCGCGTCACGATCGAAGCCGATCTCGTCGACTATCTGCCCGAGGGCTTAGATGCCGCCGATCCCCGCATCTCGCCATTGCGCGCGACACGGCTTGCAGGCCTGCCGGCCGCGATCATCCACACCGCCGAGTTCGACCCGATGCGCGACGAGGGCAATGCCTATGCGCGCAAGCTGCTCGCCGCTGGCGTCGCCGTCGAGCACGTCTGCCACGACGGCATGGTTCACAATTTCCACGCCTTGGGCGCAATTTTGCCGCAGGCGCAGCTCGTGCTGTCGCAGATCGGTGAGCAGGTGCGGCGGGCGGTGGGGAAGTGAGGTCGCGAATCACACGCGCGCGTCGAGCACCGCCTTGGCCGCCACAACGTATTCCGGCCAGTGCGCGTCCGCGTAGCGTTCAGCTTGCCGCGCACACGTGACATCGGGCGCATGCGCGGCGGCAATCACGCGCGCGAAGCGCTCTTCGGCCACGGTCACGTCGTCAGGCACGGGCGACGTAACGGCGGCGGCCACGGCAGTCGGAGCAACAGCGAGCCCTGCCAGAGCAGTGAGCAGGATGCGGCGTGACGTGTTCATGGCGGTTGTCCTTCCATTGTCCGGCCTGCACTCTGGCCGGCGAGTGTGTCAGTGCGATCACGGCAGGGTAGCCGTGCACATCCGTGCAGTCCATCGCTTACGAATAGCGCTTGACCACACGAGCGATCACGTTCCATCTAACGACGGTTCCGCCATCAAATCGGATTGCCGCGTGCCCCAGCACAGCCAATTGCATCGCCTGGCTTTGCGCGCTGTCGCACCGGGGCTGCTTTGTCTGACGATGTCCGCCGGTGCCGCCTTCGCCTCCGACGACGACGCACCGGCAAAACCGTCTGTGCCCAACGTCTATCTCGATCTCCGCACGATCTATGCGACGATCCCCGCGGGCGCGCTCGGGCTCGGCTTCGGCAACACATCGTTGTCGGCCGCGTTCGAAGCGCTGGCAGCGCGCCAGGGCGCGACCTTGCCGAACGGCCTGCCGGCAGCGAAATCGATCGCCGTCGATCTGCCGCTGACTGTCGACGTCAGCGATCGTGTCTCGCTCTACGGTGGCGTCTCGGGCTCGACGACCGACATCGGCGGCGGCTGGTCGTCGTTCGACGTCACCAGCTGGAACATCGGCGTGCAGGCCGACCTCTACCAGCAGAACGGCGGAACAATCCCGACGATCACGCTGCAATCCACCTTGACGCAATCGGTGCCCAACGAGCAGGGCATGACAACGTCATTCAAAAACATCCTCGAGTTCGACTACGCGCTCGACAAGGACGAGACGCGCGGATGGCTTGCCGGCGTGCAATACACCTACACCGACGTCGCCAGCCCGGTCGTCCGCATCCGGCCGAACACGATCCTCTATGCCGGCGGCTACTACCAATGGCCGAGCAACTGGAAATTCACCGGCCGCCTCGGCGTACAATCGTTCGGCGGCGCGCAGCTCGCAGGCAGGACGCTGGCGGAGCCCTTCACCCAGCCGATCCTGCGCCTCGATCTCGACCGCATGGACGACAACGACAACCGCCTGTTCGGCATCACCGCACAGATCGCCTGGATGCCGAAACCGTCCTACCAGCTGACATTGCGGACGCCGCTGTACGCGGTGCGCAACTAGAGGCCCATTCTTCGGCCGCGCCGCTTACTCCGGCACCGGCACGTCGAACGTGTTCAGCGTGACCGACACCATGCAGTAGACGCCGACGAGATAGGACAGCTCGGCCGCGCCGTGTTCGCCGAATTCCTTCACTGCGGCCCGATAGGTCAGCTCCGGCAGCACGCCGCCGCTCACCAGCGCGGACGCCATGTCATAGGCGACCGCCTCCTGCTTGGTCAGGTCGACCGGCCGCTGTCCGGCGACGATGGTCGCGAGCTTCTCGTCCGACAAGCCGCGCTGCTCGGCGACCAGCACATGGGCGTAGAGCTCGTAGCCGGAGCGGAAATGCGAACCGGTGACGAGGATCGCGACCTCGCGCACCGGCGCCGGCAGCAGCGGGTTCGACGCGATCGCCATGACCAGCTCCCACACCGGCTTGCCGAAGCGCGGCTCACGGATCCATGGATTCCACGGCCCGAGCAGCGCGCCATCGGCGCGCATATTGATGAAACCCTTGAAGTGGTCCGTGATACCCGCTCGCATGTCCTCATAAAGCGGCTTCTGTTCGGCAGTCAGGTCTTTCGGATCGAGAATGGGAAGGCGCACGGCAAGTCTCCTCGTTGAGAGGCGCAAGGCTCGCCCGCGTGACGGCGCAAGGCAAGTGAAGTTGCCGTGACGGCCGTGCAATTTTGCAAATGGCAGGGAGGCGCCAGCTATAAGGCCTCGGGATTTCGTAAGTTCTGCGGATTCGTTACGTCTTCGAACTCAAGCGCCAGTGGCTGCGCTGTATCGAGGAACGACGACAAGGCGGCCTCGAACGGCGCCGGATCGAGGCCGCGCGCTCTTAGCCATTCGGGCTCGTAGTAGGTCTGCCGGTAACGCTCGCCGGAATCGCAGATCAGCGTCACCAGCGATCCCGTCTGGTTCGCCTGTCGCATGTCCGCGGCGAGCCGGCACAGCGCCAGGAAATTGGTGCCCGTGGAACCGCCAACGGCGCGGCGCAGCCGGCGCGACAACACGTTCATGGCCGCGAGCGACGCCGCATCCGGGATCTTCATCATACGGTCGACCACGCCCGGCACGAAGGAGGGTTCGCAGCGCGGCCGGCCGACGCCCTCGATCAGCGAAGGTTTTTCGCAAGTCCGAGAGCGGTCCTGCGAGCGGAAGCAATCGAAGAAGGCGGAATGCTCGACATCGGCGACGCACAGCCTGGACGGATGCTGGCGATAGCGCAGATAGCGGCCGATTGTCGCCGAGGTGCCACCGGTGCCCGCGCCCATCACGATCCAGTCCGGCAACGGGTGCGGCTCGCCCTTCAACTGCGTGAAGATCGATTCGGCGATGTTGTTGTTGCCGCGCCAGTCGGTGGCGCGCTCGGCGAAGGTGAACTGGTCCATGTAGTGGCCGTTGAGCCGGGTGGCGAGCGCGCCGGCCTCCGCATAGAGCGCGCGGCCATCGTCGATCAGATGGCAGTTGCCGCCGTAATGCTCGATGGCGGCGATCTTCTCCGCCGACGTCGTGCGCGGCATCACCGCGTAGAAGGGCACGCCGATCATCTGCGCGAAATAGGCTTCCGACACCGCGGTCGATCCCGACGAGGCCTCGACCACCGGCGTGCCTTCACGGATATGTCCGTTGCAGAGCGCGTAGAGGAACAGCGAGCGCGCCAGCCGATGCTTCAGGCTGCCGGTCGGATGCGTGGATTCGTCCTTCAGATAGATGTCGATGCCGGCCAGCGCCGGCACGATCAGCCGGATCAGATGCGTGTCGGCCGTGCGGCACTGGTCGGCTTCGATCGCGGCCGCGGCTTCGTCGACCCATCCGCGCCGGTAGGCCGGTCCGGCAGGATCGTGGTGGCGGAAGGGAGATGGCGGCATCGGCATGATCAGGCGATTCCTGGAAAGCGTAGATCTAACTACCACGGGCGGCGGTGTCCGCTCCGCTCAAAACTCCAGCGGCGCGTTGTCGACGACCTCCTTCATCACGAAGAAGGTGCGGGTCTGGCGCACCCCGGGCAGCGCGATCAACTGCTCGCCATGGATACGGTTGAAATCCTCCATGTCGCCGACGCGGATCTTGAGGAAATAGTCGAAGTCGCCGGCAACGAGGTGGCAGTCGAGCACGAATTTCAGTTTTGCGATGGCCTGCTCGAAGATGGCAAAGCTCTCCGGCGTCGAGCGATCGAGCACGACGCCGACCATCACCAGGGTGCCCTTGGCCACTTTCTTCGGCGAGACCATGGCGCGGACGCCGGCGATGAAGCCGTGCTCGAACAGGCGCTGGGTGCGGCGATGGCAGGTGGCGGGGCTGATGGCGACGGTTTCGGCCAGCTCCGCGTTGCTGAGGCGGCCATTATTCTGCAGCAATCGCAACATCTTAAGGTCGATGCGATCGAGACGAGCGGCCATGGAAGAAGCTTCCGTTGTGAGTATCTACTCCGAAAGAAACAGTAGGCTTTCCCGCCAATTGCGCAAGAGAACGTGCAATATGAGCGCAAGATTTGAAAGCACCTTTTTGCAGCGCGATGCTAGCCTTTTCGCAGACATCAACGCCAATCGGGACGACCTGACGATGCTCGAAAAATTCGCGCGCTATCCGCTGACCTTTGGTCCGACCCCCATCGAGAAGCTGGAGCGGCTGTCAAAGCACCTCGGCGGCAACGTCGAGGTCTATGCCAAGCGCGAGGACTGCAATTCCGGCCTTGCCTATGGCGGCAACAAGCTGCGCAAGCTCGAATACATCATCCCCGACGCGATCGCCTCCAACGCCGACACGCTGGTCTCGATCGGCGGCGTGCAGTCGAACCACACCCGCATGGTCGCGGCGGTCGCCGCCAAGATCGGCATGAAGTGCCGCCTGGTGCAGGAAGCCTGGGTGCCGCACGAGGACGCCGTCTATGACCGCGTCGGCAACATCATGCTGTCACGCATCATGGGCGCGGATGTACGCCTGGTCGACGACGGCTTCGACATCGGCATCCGCAAGAGCTGGGAGGAGGCCATCGACGAGGTGAAGGCGGCGGGCGGCAAGCCCTATGCGATTCCAGCCGGCGCCTCCGTGCACAAGTTTGGCGGCCTCGGCTATGTCGGCTTCGCCGAAGAAGTGCGCAAGCAGGAAGCCGAGCTCGGCTTCAAGTTCGACTACATCGTGGTCTGCACCGTCACCGGCTCGACCCATGCCGGCATGCTGGTCGGCTTCGCCGCCGATGGCCGCGCGCGAAAAGTGATCGGCATCGACGCGTCCTTCACCCCGGCGCAGACCAAGGCGCAGGTGCTCTCGATCGCGCAGAACACGGCCAAGCTCGTCGAGCTCGGCAAGGATCTCGTCGCAGACGACGTCGTGCTGATCGAGGATTACGCTTATCCCGCCTATGGCGTGCCGTCGGAAGAGACCAAGGAGGCGATCCGCCTCACCGCGCGTCTCGAAGCCATGATCACCGATCCCGTCTACGAGGGCAAGTCGATGCAGGGCCTGATCGACCTCACGCAGAAGGGCTATTTCGAGAAGGGCGCGAAGATCCTCTACGCCCATCTCGGCGGCGCGCCGGCGCTGAACGGCTATGGGTACGCGTTCCGGAATGGGTAACCTGCGGCGCACCAGATGAGATGAGCCTTCGGCTACGGGTCAGGGCGCCTAACGCGTCCTGACAATCTGCAGCAGCTCGTCGCCATAATGCTCGAGCTTCTTGTCGCCGATGCCGGGCACGTTGCGCAGCTCGTCCAGCGTGGTCGGCCATGCGCGAACGATGCCGTCGATGGTGGCGTCGTGCAGCACGACATAGGCCGGCACGCCACGCTCGCGGGCAATGTCCGAGCGCCACGCTCGTAACCGCGCGCGCAATTCAGGATCGACATCGCCCTGCGGCGCATCGGCCGCCGGCGCCAGATCGCCGCGGCGGGATTTGGCGCGGCTCGAACGGATGCGGGTGCCGGGCGCTTCCTCGCGCAGCCACACTTCCGTTTCACCGCGCAGCACGCCGCGCGACGAATCCGCCAGCTTCAGCGCGCCAAACGCTTCGCTGTCGCTCCACAAATGTCCCATCGCCACGAGCTGCCGCAGCACCGCGCGCCACTGCTTCTCGTTGAGCTCGCGTCCGATGCCGAACACCGTGAGCTTGTCGTGGCCGAACTGCGTCACCTTCTCGGTCAGGCGTCCGATCAGCACGTCGATGAGGTGCATCGCGCCAAAACGCTGGCCGGTGCGATAGACGCAGGACAGGAGCTTTTGCGCCAGCACCTTGCCGTCGCTCATTTTCGGCGGCGTCAGGCAATTGTCGCAATTGCCGCAGCCCTCGCCCATCACGATCTCGCCGAAATAGGCGAGCAGCCGCCGGCGCCGGCAGTGCGGCGTTTCGGCAAGACCAACGAGCGCATCGAGCTTGCCGATCGAGACCCGCTTGAAGTCGTCGGAGCCGCTCGACTCGTCGATCATGCGGCGCTGCTGCACGATGTCGGAGAGACCGTAGGCCATCCAGGCCGCCGACGGCTTGCCGTCACGGCCGGCGCGCCCCGTCTCCTGGTAATAGGACTCGATGCTCTTGGGCAGATCGAGATGGGCGACGAAGCGCACGTCGGGCTTGTCGATGCCCATGCCGAAGGCGACGGTCGCGACGATGACGATGCCGTCCTCGTTGAGGAAGCGGTCCTGGTTGCGCGAGCGCACGCTGCTGTCGAGCCCGGCGTGATAGGGCAGCGCCGCAATGCCGGCGTCCTCGAGCGCAGCGGCGACCTCCTCGACCCGTTTGCGGGACAGGCAGTAGACGACGCCCGCGTCTCCCGCGTGACGCTCCCGGATGAACTCCTTGAGCTGCGACACCGCGTTGCGCTTGTCGACGATCTCGTAACGGATGTTGGGACGATCGAAGCTGGAGACGAAGTGCGGACTGTCTGCAAGCTGAAGCCGCTCGACGATCTCCTTGCGCGTCAATTCGTCGGCGGTCGCGGTCAGCGCGATGCGCGGCACGTCGGGAAAACGCTCGGCAATGATCGAAAGACCGACATATTCGGGGCGAAAGTCATGGCCCCATTGCGAGACGCAATGCGCCTCGTCGATCGCGAACAGCGCCACCTTCGCCCGCGCCAGCAGCGACAGGCAGCGCGGCGTCACCAGCCGCTCCGGCGCGACATAGAGCAGGTCGAGATCGCCCGCGATCAGCCGCCGCTCGATGTCGGAGGCTTCCTGCGGGGTCAGCGACGAGTTCAGCGCGGCGGCGTTGACCCCGGCCTCGAGCATGGCGGCGACCTGGTCGCGCATCAGCGCAATCAAGGGCGACACCACGATACCGCAGCCTTCACGCAGCAGCGCCGGCAATTGATAACACAGCGACTTGCCGCCGCCGGTCGGCATCAGCACCAGGCAATTGCCGCCGTCCGTGACGTGCCGGATGATCTCGCCCTGCGCGCCGCGGAACCCGGGCAGGCCGAACACCGAATGCAGCACCGACAGCGCATTGCGGCCGTTGGCCGGCGCAGGCAGCGGAGCGCTGGAAGGAGAGGACATGGGCGTGTCGGGGTGAGGCCGTGAGATTCGTCACAAGGCCAGTCGCATGACCGCGCGGGCGTGGCAAGACTGTTTGCGCGGCAGGACGCTGTCTTCCCCCTCTCCCTTTGCGCCTGTTGCGTAACAGGCCCACAAAGGGCGAAGGAAAGAAGAAAACTCTCTTACGCCCCGATCCTTCGCAGCGCTTCCGCGACCGTCACGATCGGCATGTCGCGCTTGCCGGCTGCCTGCAGCGCATGGCGCATCAGGTGCGGCGTGCAGCCATACGGGCTCGGCGCGGTGGCGACGTCATGACCGTAGAAGATCAGCCATCCGCCGCTCTCGACCGCATCGTTGAAATAGCGATCGACACCCGCCGCATTGATCTCGCAATCGACCAAGGGCGAGGCCCGCAGGAACTGGAGATCGATGACGTCGCGATTAACGCCGGGAAGGATGCCGCGCGCCGAGCGGAAGGTCCTGGCGAGCTGCGGCTTGCGCCACACTGACGCCATACCATAGGGGTAAGCGAAATTTTCCAGCGTGATGGAGGAATCGATACCGCGAAAATGGCTGCGGTTTCGCTCGATCTCGCGGGCCATGGCGGCCTCGTCGAGATTGACCGCACTCTGGTGCGAGAAGGTATGGCAGGCGATCTCGTGGCCGGCCCGGTGAAGCCGCACGATGGCGTCGTTTGACAGGCCGTGCCAGTGGTCCGAGGGACGATCGACCAGGCTGCCGGCGAGATAGAACGTACCGCGGCCGCCATGCTGCTCCAGAAGTTCGGCGCCTTTACCTGCGGCGCTATCGGGGGCATCGTCGAAGGTGAAGCTCACCATGGGCGCATGCGCGGGCAGCCGGTGCGGCGCGGCGCGGAAGTGCCGGGCCAGCCGATTGCTCACGCGTCCCTGGAGTGCCGACCACACGAATCGCATTTCCTGTTTGCCCCGCCCCCTCACTGAAGCATTCGTGCGCTGCTTGGGGCAAGCTTCACACTTCGTTAGTCCTAACGTCGAACCCGTCGTCCTGACCTAACGCGCAAGCACCGACGCATCGGTCCCCGCGCCGAGATATTGCAGCCAGTTCCGAAACAATGCCGCCGCCGCGCTACCGGCCGCGATATCGGCGCGTAAATTCAGCGCAGGCAGTTCGTTGCTGAGTGCGGGGTGGCGCTGGTGCCTTGCCTGTTTCTCGAAGCGGGCAAGCTTCTCCTCCGTCACTGCGTCAAAATAGCTCACGGGCAGCTGCGGATAATTGTCGCGCTCCCGCGCGAGATAACGGCCGATATCGCGCAGATATTCGCGCTGAAGCGACAGCGCGTCGTATTCCGGGTGGCCCTGGAAGAACACGAATCGGCTGGCATATTGTCGGACGAAGATATCGACGCCGGCCTTCGCCGAACGCGTCAGCACCTGATAGCCGGCCCGCGCGAGGTCGCTCTCGGCGATCTCGTTGAGACGGGAATGCGAGACCTTGAGGGGCGCAGGCGCGGCGCGCGTCAGCGGATCGCTGGTCACGGCTTCGCAGTCGAAAATGCCGTGACATTTGGCCGGCAGCCGCCGCCGTTCGATGCGGTCGAGATGCAGCACCGCGGCGTGCGCGGCGAGGCACGACCAGATCGTCGAGCGCGTGTTGACCTTGGCCCAGTCGATCAGCTCGGTGAGATCGCGCCAATACGGTTCCTGGTCGAGCTCGGGCGCAACCGGCTCGGCGCCGGTCACGATCAGCCCGTCGAACTTGTGGCGCGTGAGCTCGGCGAGCTCCGAATATTCGCTCTCGACATGCCACTTCGCTTCCGGCGAGCGCTTTACCGAGGGCAGCGAGAAGCAGTGAAAGCGGATGCGGCGCGGACCTGCTGCGGCCTGGAGCAGCTTCATGAACTGCCGTTCGGTCGCCTTCAGCGCCGGATCCGGCATGTTGTTGATCAACCCGATGGTGAGCTCGGCGCCGCCGCGCTCGCGCGCCAGATCGCCCTCTCCCGGCACCAGCGCCGGGCTCGATATGCCTTGATCCCTGTCGATCAAGATCGTCATCGGCGCTGCCGCTTACTCCGCGGCCTGGAGGCGCGCGGACGGGCAGGCCTTTTCCAGCGCCTGGTCGAGGTCCTCGATGATATCGGCGGAATGTTCGATGCCGATCGAGAGGCGGATCGTTTCCGGCAAAACGCCGGCGACGCGCTGCTGCTCCGCCGACATCTGCCGGTGCGTGGTCGAGGCCGGATGGCAGGCCAGCGACTTGGCATCGCCGATATTGACGAGGCGCGTGATCAGCTTCAGCGCATCGTAGAAGGACTTGCCGGCTTCCATGCCGCCCTTGATGCCGAAGGTGAACAGGGAGGACGCGTTGCCGTCCAGATATTTCTGCACCAGCGGATAGTAGGGACTGTCCGGGAAGCCAGTGTAATTGACCCAGGCGACGCGCGGGTCGTTGCGCAGGAATTCGGCGACCTTGCGGGCGTTCTCGACATGGCGCTCCATCCGCAGCGCCACGGTCTCGATGCCCTGGAGCAGCAGGAAGGCGTTGAACGGCGACAGCACCGAACCCATGGTGCGCTGATAGACGCTGCGCGCGCGCTCGATATAGGCGGTCTTGCCGAAGCGCTCGGCATAGACAAGGCCGTGGTAGGACGCGTCCGGTTTGTTGTAGCCGGGGAAGCGATCGGCGTATTTCGCCCACGGGAAATTTCCGGAATCGACGATGGCGCCACCGAGCGTCGTGCCGTGGCCGCCCAGAAACTTGGTGAGCGAGTGGACAGCGATGTCGGCGCCGTAATCGAACGGCTTGAGCAGGATCGGGGTCGCGACCGTGTTATCGACGATCAGCGGTACGCCGTGCGCATGGGCGATCTTCGCCAGCGCCTCGATGTCGCAGACATTGCCGGCGGGATTGCCGATGGTTTCGGCGAATACGGCGCGGGTGTTCTCGTCGATCAGCTTTTCGACCGCCTCAGGCTTGTCGCTCTCGGCGAAGCGGCCGGTGATGCCCTGCCGCGGCAGGATGTGCGAGAGCAGCGTATGTGTGGTGCCGTAGAGCTGCGGCATAGAAACGATGTTGCCGCCGTGATCGGCGACGTTGACGAAGGCGAAATGCAACGCGGCCTGCCCGGTCGCGACCGCAAGCGCGCCGACGCCGCCCTCGAGCTCGGCGATACGCTTCTCCAGCACCGCGCTGGTCGGATTGGCGATGCGGCTGTAGCGATAGCCTTCGGCCTCGAGATTGAAGAGCGCCGCGCCGTGATCGGCGCTGTCGAAGGCGTAGGCCGCGGTCTGGTAGATCGGCACGGCAACCGCGTGCGTGGTGGCTTCGGGCTCGTAGCCGGCGTGAATAGCGATCGTCTCGTTGCGCATCGTGCCACCTCCGCGTGGAGCGGGCCGCACTTATTGGCCTGTATGAGGCATGTGCGTTGTCCGCCGTCCCTCTGTTAGAGGCGGGTGGTAAAGCGGACAATAATTCGTCTAGAGATCGAGGAAGTAACCCTAACGGTTATTGGTGAATTGGCCAAAATTCGAGTCAAATTGGATGAATGAAGTTTTGCGCAGCCAGCTGAGTGGTTTCCCTTCTCCCCTTGTGCAGGGGGGAGAAGGTGAGACCTTCGTACTCTATCAGCCCATCTGTTCCCACAGCCGATGGGCGAGCACGCCGGCGCGCTTCTCGATCGCGGCTGCCGCATCGAGTGCGAGGTCCTCGCGATAGCGCCCGGCAATGAGCTGCACGCCGATCGGCTTGCCATCATGCAAGGCCACCGGCACCACGGCGCCGGGCAGGCCCAGCACGTTGATCGCGGAGATGAAGCGGATCTCGCCCCAGAAGATCTCGCGCACGCGCTCGGGGCTGACGGTGTCCTCGCGCGGGCCTGGCGTCGGCTTCACCGTGGTCGGGGCCAGCACGATCGGATACTCCTCGAAGAACAATTGCCAGGCGCGGATGTGGCCGTTGCGCGCGGCGGTGGCCTGCATCCAGGCCTTGAGGTCGAGCACGTTTGCCTTGGCCTTCATGCCGCTCCACGCCTTGTGGAAGTCTTCAGACGTCACCTCCAGCATGCCGGCTTCCTGCATCACCATCGTCTCGTTGGTGATGATGTCGCACCAGGTCTGCCAGACGCCGTTGATGTCGGGCACATCGACCTCGCTGGCACGATAGCCCGAACGTTCCAGATGATCGGCGGCCTGACGCAGTGCCGTTCGCACAGACGGATCGACGTCCATGTCCTCGGGGATCTTGGCCAGCGCGACCTTGATCGGTCCCTTCGGCTTTGGCCCGACCAGCGGTGCCGGCACCCACCAGGGATCGCGCGGATCGCGCTGGCTCATCACCTCCAGCGCGAGACGAACGTCGGCGACGTGGCGGGCGAGCGGCCCCTGCGCCGACATCAGATGCGCCAGCATCGGCCGCTCGGCGGTTGCGCTTCCGTTGAACGCGGGAATACGCCCCTGCGTCGGCTTGATGGTCGCAACGCCGTTGCAATGCGCCGGCCAGCGCAGCGAGCCGCCGATGTCGTTGCCATGCGCGATGGTGCCGATGCCGGCGGCGACCGCCGAACCCGCCCCGCCGGAGGAGCCGCCGCAGGTGATGTTCGGATCCCAGGGATTGAGCGTCAGCCCGTGCAGGGGATTGTCGGTAAAGCCGCGGAAGGAGAATTCCGGCGTGTTGGTGAGGCCGATGACGATCGCGCCGGCCTTCTTGAGGTTGCGCACCACGGGGGAATCCGACGGCGCGATGAGGCCCTTGTTGGCGGGAACGCCATTGAAATTCGGACGGCCTTCGTAGTCGACATTCTCTTTGATCGTGATCGGTACGCCATGCAGGAGGCCGAGTTCGCGGCCCTTCGCGCGCTGCTTGTCGGCCGCATGCGCTGCTGCCAATGCTTCCTCCGAGAGATCGACGACGACGGCGTTCAGCCTCGGATTGATGGCACGCATCCGTTCGAGATGCGCCTCGACGGTCTCGACAGCGGAGATCGCGCCGGAGCGGATCGCGGCTGCGGTCTCGACCGCAGACCATTGCCAGGCTGGCCCTTTGGGGCGGCGTGGCGCGGACGATTTGCGCGGAGCGGCCTTCTTGACCGTCTTCGCTGCGGCCTTCGCAACCACGCCCTTGCGAACGGTGCTTTTCTTGCTGGAGGTCTTCGCTGTTTTCTTTGAAACGCTTTTCTTCTTGGTCGCCGTCTTCTTCGCCACGTCGCATCTCCTGAAATTGCGCGGCGGACGTTACGGAGAGCGATGTGGCCTGTACAGCAGCGTTTCTGCATGGCGCGCTGGCGGGCGCGGCCAATGCGACGAATTGTCAGCGACCGCCGCCGCTCACACCGGTGGCGGGTTCAGCCGCGCAAAACCCTCCTGGATACGATAGGGGTAATAGGGATAGGGCGGCATCACCGCGCTGACCTCGTCGAGGCGCTTGATCTGATTCGCGCTCAGCGACCAGCCGACCGCCCCGAGATTGTCGCGCAGCTGCGCCTCGTCGCGAGCACCGATGATCACGGAGGAGACGGTGGGGCGCGCCAGCAGCCAGGCGATCGCGACCTGCGGCACAGTGCGGCCGATCTCCGCAGCAATCGTATCAAGCACGTCGATCACGGCGTAAAGGCGCTGCTCGTCCACGGGCGGGCCGAACTGTGCGGTGGCGTGCAGGCGGCTTCCTTGCGGCAGCGGCTGGCCACGCCGGATCTTTCCGGTGAGCCGGCCCCAGCCGAGTGGGCTCCAGACCAGCGCGCCCACGCCCTGGTCGCGCGCGAGCGGCATCAGCTCCCACTCATAATCGCGGCCGAGCAGCGAATAATAGACCTGGTGCGCGACATAACGCGGCCAGCCGTGCCGGTCGGCGATGGCGAGCGACTTCATCAGCTGCCAGCCCGCGAAATTCGAGACGCCGACATAGCGCAGCTTTCCGGCGCGCACGAGCATATCCAGCGTCGACAGCACCTCCTCGATCGGCGTAAATGCGTCGAAGGCGTGGAGCTGGAGCAGGTCGATATGATCGGTGCCCAGGCGGCGCAGCGCTGCGTCGACCGAGGTCAGCAGTCGCTGCCGCGACGAGCCGGCATCGAGCGGGCCATCGCCCATCGGCAGGCTCATCTTGGTGGAGATCAGCACCTTGTCGCGGCGGCCCTTGATCGCAGCGCCGAGGATCTCCTCGGAGGCGCCATTCGAATAGACGTCGGCGCTGTCGAACAAATTGACACCGGCATCGAGACAGATGTCGATCAGCCTGCGCGCCTCCTCAATGCCGCTGCGGCCCCAGGCCGAGAATAGCGGACCCTGGCCACCGAACGTGCCGGTGCCGAAGCTGAGGACGGGTACCCTAAGGCCGGAAGCGCCGAGATTGCGGTGGTCCATGATCGCTCTCCTCTATTCCGCCGGGCAAGCCGCAACGGCGGCCTGCGCCCGGTCAAGCCGAAGGCTCGACAGCGCCAGCACGAGGCCAACCGCCGTGATGCCGGCCGCGACCAGAGGCAGCGCGGAGAGATCGAGCCCGCGGTCGATGGTGACACCGCCGACCCAGGCACCGAGCGCGTTGCCGAGATTGAACGCGGCGATGTTGAGGCTCGAAGCGAGCGTGCGTCCACTGGGGCCGGCGGCTTCCAGCACGCGAAGCTGGAGCGGGGCAACGGTTGCAAAGGCCGCGATGCCGAGCAGCAGGATCAGCACGACGGCAGGGATCTTGACCGACAGCACGGCGGCAAGGCCGAGCAGCACGATGGCGAGCGCGGCCAGCGTTCCGATCAGCGCACGGGTGAGGCCACGGTCGGCGAGCTTGCCGCCGGCGACGTTTCCGATCGCGAGACCTGCGCCGAATACCAGCAGGATCGGTGAGACCGCGGTCTCCGGGAAGCCGGTGAAGCGCGTCAGGATCGGCTGGATATAGGTGAAGACGACGAACAGGCCGGCGAAGCCGAACACGGTCATGGCGAGGCCGAGCAGAACCTGCGGACGGCCGAGGACCGATACTTCCTCGGCGAGCGAGATCGGCTTGTCGCCGTTGCCGACATGGCCGGGCACCAGCGCCGCCACCACCGCAAAGGCGATCACGCCGATGGCGGTCACCGCCCAGAACGCCGCGCGCCAGCCGAGCATGAGGCCGAACCAGGCGCCGAAGGGCACGCCGAGCAGCGTCGCGACCGTGAGGCCGATGAACATGGTCGATATCGCGGAGGCGCGCTTGTCCTCGGCGACAAGGCTGGTCGCTACCACCGAGCCGACACCGAAGAAGGTGCCATGGGCGAGCGAGGTCAGTACGCGCGCCGCCATCAGCAATTCGTAGTTCGGCGCCAGTGCGCAGGCCGCATTGCCCAGTGTGAAAATCGCCATTAGCGCGAGCAGCACGGCTTTCCGCGGCATCCGCCGTGTGGCCAGTGTCAGCACCGGCGCGCCGACGAACACGCCGAGCGCATAGCCCGATATCAACAAACCCGCGACCGGAACGGACACGTGCATGTCGGCGGCGACCTGGAGCAGCACGCCCATGATGATGAATTCGGTGGTGCCGATGCCGAAGGCACCAGCGGTGAGGGCGAGGACGGCGGGAGGCATGCGTGGCTCCAATGCATGAGACGAGGCCACGCAGATAGCCGCACCGCGGCAAAGTGATTAGGATGTCCATAATCCAATCATTTGTGACATGAATTCAACATGGCCCGCTTCGACACCAATCGCTCCGCCGAGATGGAGGTTTTCGTCCGCGTCGTCGACTTAGGCGGATTCACCCAGGCCGCGCGAAAATTGCGCCTGACGCCGTCGGGCGTGAGCAAGCTGATCTCGCGGCTGGAAGCGCGACTCGGCTCGCGGCTGATCAACCGCACCACGCGCAAGCTCACGCTGACGGAGGAAGGCCAAGCCTTCTACGAGCGCACGGTGCGCATCCTCGCCGAGATGGAGGAAGCCGAGCGCGAGGCGGCCTCCGGCGCGACGCCGCGGGGCCGACTCACGGTCAACTGCAACATTCCCTTCGGCATGCTGCATGTGATGCCGCTGATCCCGCGCTTCCTCGAACTGCATCCAGACGTCACGCTCGACCTGGTGCTGACCGATACGCTGATCGACCTGATGCAGGAGCGCGCCGACGTCGCAATCCGCGTCGGTCCCTTGCGAGCGTCACGTCTCGTCGCGCGAAAGCTTGGCACCAGCCGGATGGTCGTGGTCGGCGCGCCGGACTATCTCGCGCGATGCGGCACGCCGAAGATTCCGGCGGGGCTCACCGAGCATCGCGGCATCGGCTGGACCTTCCCGCGTACGATCCGTGGCTGGCCATTCAAGCGCGGCGACCACACCGAAGAAGCCGTGCCGCCGCCCGTCGCGCGCGCCAGCGACGGCGAAATCGCCCGCCGTCTCGCGCTTGGCGGCGTCGGGCTCGCCCGCCTCGCCCTCTTCCACATCGGCCCCGACATCGAATCCGGACACCTTGTTCCGGTTCTTCAAAACTACAATCCCGGCGACCGCGAAGACATCCACGCCGTCTATGTCGGCCACACTGCGCCCCTGCCGGCCCGCGTGCGTGCGTTCATCGATTTCCTGGCGGAGCATGTGCGGGTAAGCGATCCCGCGCTGAAACGGGCGGGGGATGGGAGGTGGAGGGTGGTAGTGGGGTGACGAGTGGCGGAGAGAGTGGGATTCGAACCCACGGTACGGTTTCCCGCACACACGCTTTCCAAGCGTGCGCCTTAAGCCACTCGGCCATCTCTCCGGAGCGCACTCTCTTGAAGGGGCGCCGATGATTTTGCAAGGGATCGCGGGGAAATCGGGTGAAATTTCCGTAAGATATTGTATTTCATAGAGAATATCAGGTGCCACTCTAACGCTCGGAACCGGCCGCCGGCTGAACCGGCGGTGGGTTTGGCGCGACGATTCACTCAAGGCCGTCAAACAAGTCGGGAGGCACCATGACCATCCGCAGCACCATCGCCGCGCTGAGCCTGATTTCGGGCCTTGCCGCCTCCTTCGCCGTACCGGCCGCCGCACAGGTCTGCACCCGGCAAGGGGCCGACGTCAGCTGTGACGACGGACGGCACGGGATGCTTTCGGGCGATGCCATCCTCTGGCCGGACGGCACGCGCTCGAGCTCGACTCCACATCAGAGCGTGATCATCGGCAACAAGAGCTCGGTGCATGTCGGGTCTGGCGTGTTCGTCGGCCAGGGCAAGGGCATGGTGCCGCTGGACGATCCGAACGCGCCGAACAAGCGACAATGCGCGATTTTGGAGGGGGTATCGTATTGCTATTGAGGGGCCGCAGCCCCGCACCCCGCCCCTCTCCCCCGAAGGATGGGGCGAGAAGAACTAGATCAACCGCACACCCGAGATCGCCGACTTCAGCCAGCGCAACGCCTGCGGCGGCTGCGCGGCGAGCGGCGCCGCTGCGATCTTCTCGGTCCGGCACTTTTCCAGCTCAGCGACGAAATCCGTCGACCATTGCTGGATGGTGTGGCCACGCAGCTTCTTCATCATCGCTTCCCAGCGCATCTTGCGTTCGATCAGCGGCATCGCGGCCGCGACCGCGATGGCGCGCGCCATGCCGTCGATATCATGTGGATTGACCAGCAGGGCAGCGTCGAGCTCGTTGGCCGCACCGGCGAATTTCGACAGCACCAGAACGCCGGGATCGGCCGGGTTTTGCGCGGCGACGTATTCCTTGGCGACCAGGTTCATGCCGTCGTGCAGCGGCGTTACCACGCCGATCTGCGCGGTGCGGTAGAGACCCGCGAGCACGGCCTGGCTAAAGCCCTTGTTGAGATAGCGGATCGGCGTCCAGTCGGCCTCGCCGTGGCGGCCATTGACGTCGGACACGAGACGCGCGACCTCGTTCTGGAGGTTGCCATAGGCCTCGATGGCACCGCGCGAGGGATTTGCGATCTGAAGCAGCGAAATGCTGCGCGAGAACTGCGGCTGCTCGGTCCAGAGCCGGTCGAACGCGCTGATGCGGTTGACGAGGCCTTTGGAATAGTCGAGCCGGTCGACGCCGATCGCGAGCCGCTCGCCGTTGAGGCTGCGCCGCAGCCGCGAGACGTCCGGGTGCGAAGCCGACTTCGCCGCATATTGCGCAAACTTCTCGGCGTCGATGCCGATCGGAAAGACCTCGCAGCGTGTACGGCCATGCTGCGAGATCGCAACGCCGTCCTCGACAACGAGACCCAGCTCGCCCGCGACATAGCCGAGAAAATTCTGGCAATCGTCATTGGTCTGGAAGCCGAGCAGATCGTAGGCCAGCATCGCCGTGATCAGCTCGCGATGATTGGGCACACCTTGCATCACCGCGGCGACCGGCCACGGCGTGTGCAGAAAGAAGCCGATCGGATCGTCGACACCGAGATCGCGCAGCGACGCGCCGAGCGCGAGGAAATGATAATCCTGCACCCAGAACGCCGTCTTTGCTTTCCGGAAGCGCATCAAGGCGCGCGCCATGAAGGCGCTGACCTCGCGATAGCTGACATAGTCGTCACGCGAGACGCGGATCAGATCGCTGCGAGAATGCAGCGCCGGCCACAGCGCCGAATTGGCGAAGCCTTCGTAGTACCCGCCGTAGTGCGCCGCCGGCAGATCCAGCGTCGCGATCGCGCCCGAACCCAGCGCTTCGATCTCGGCGAACGGTTCCTTTTGATGACCGTCACGCACGCGGCCCGAGGAACCCACCCAGATCGCGCCCGAATGTTCCACGACAGGTAGCAACGCCGCCGCGAGACCGCCCGTCATGGGCTCATTGGGCTTGCCGCGCGCGACGCGATTCGAAACGACGACTAAATTCACAGGTCGTCCCCTCCTGTTTCATTCCACCCCATTTAACTGCCGTTCATCAATATGGTTCCTGATCATCGTTTCAACCAATTGAAACCAAATTCAGGCGTGCGCGTTGGAACCAGCTTTCTTCACGGAACCCGGGGATTTCACTGAACAAAGTCGGTTTTCGTGGCTGTGTTGCGCAGCACGAATTGCGCGCAAGAGAATTACAAGGGAATTAGAGGTGAACCCAGGCGAGCAATAATGCGACTCTGAGATGTCGATGCCTTATTCCAATCTTGTGTCGTCGAGCAGCCGCGCGAGGAACGCGCGCACATCGTTCGGCGCATCGAAATGGCCGTTGACACCGATGGCGCGGCGGCCGACCGAGAAGGCGAGACCGTCCATGTCAGGCATGATCGCGAACACGGTCTCGTCGGTGACGTCATCGCCGATGAAGATCGGACGGCGTCCCTTGAAAGGCTCGTGCTTCATCAACTCGCGCACGCCAGTCGCCTTGGTGAACCCGGAATGCTTAATCTCGCAGACGAACTTGCCGGGCAGCACCTCGATCGGCGCATTGGGCAGGTCGGCGCGGATCAGCGAGACGGATTCATAGATCGCCTTCTCCGCATGCGGCGCAAGGCGGTAGTGCAGTGCTAGCGAATAACCCTTGTCTTCGAGCAGAATGCCGGGGCTGAGCTTGGCAACCGCCGCAAGCCGCCGCTTCAGCTCCTTGTCCAGCGGCGGCGCGCTGACGGCGTCGGCTTCGTTGTCCATGGAAAGCCGCATTTCCGCGCCGTGGCCGGCGACGGCGCGGAAGACGTCGGGCGCGAAAATCAGATCGATGTCGTTGAGCGAACGGCCGCTGACCATCGCCAGCGCGCCCGCCGTGCGCTCCGTCAGCCGGTTCAGCGTTTCCGACAGACCTGGCGGCACCCACACCTCGCGCGGCGTCGGCATCAGGTCGAGCAAGGTACCGTCGATGTCGAGCAAGATCGCTGTTTCGCCGAGATGCGGGACGAGCGCATGCGGCACCGGGACTGCGTCCGGCGTCTCGTCAGGAATGGTGCGCTCCTGGTTCAATGCCATGTCGTTCAATGCCATGTCCGCCAGTTCCGATTTCATAGTCTACTCCATCCACGCAAGCGGCCGCGCGATTTCTTCGAGCGATTTGCGTTCCGCTGAGACGGCATAGCGCCACGCCACGATCGCGGCCGCGATCATCAGGAATGCCCCCAGCAAATAGCCCGCGAACACGCTCGTGCGTGATCCCGTGTCGATCAGCGCACCGAACAGCGCGGGGCCGATGACGCCGCCGATGCCGGTGCCGACCGCGTAGAACACCGCGATCGCCAGCGCGCGGACCTCCAGGGGAAACGTTTCGCTGACGGTGAGATAGGCGGCGCTCGCGGCAGGCGAGGCAAAGAAGAAGATCACCATCCAGGCGATGGTCTGCCCCTGCGCGCTCAAGGCGCCAATCGAGAACAGATAACCCGACAGCGCCAGCAAAAGGCCCGACGCACCATAGGTGAACATGATCATGGTGCGGCGGCCGAGCGTATCGAACAGGCGGCCGAGCAGTAGCGGCCCGAAGAAATTGCCGGCGGCAAAAGGCAGCAGATACCAGCCGACATGATCGGCGCTGATGCCGTAGAAATCGGTCAGCACCAGAGCGAAGGTGAAGAAGATGGCGTTGTAGAAGAAAGCCTGCGCGATCATCAGCACGAGGCCGACCATTGCCTGTCGGCGATAGACCGAGAACAGCGTGTGCACGACCTCACGGATCGGCGTGTGATCGCGCATCTTCAGCCGGATCTTGGCGAAGCGCCCGTCGCTCGTATCCTGGTCGCGTCCGATCACCGAGCGCTCGATCTCGTCGACGATGGCGTGGGCCTGGTCGGGACGGCCGTGGATCATCAGCCAGCGCGGACTCTCCGGAATCCACATCCGCATCAGCAGCACGACGAGGCCGATGGCCGCGCCGATGAGATAAGCAAGGCGCCAGCCGAGATCCGGACCGATCACAGCGGGATCGAGCAGCACGATGGCCGCCACGGCGCCCATCGCAGCACCGATCCAGAAGCTGCCATTGATGACGAGATCGGTCCAGCCGCGATAGCGCGCCGGCACCAGTTCCTGGATGGTCGAATTGATCGCGGTGTATTCGCCGCCGATGCCGGCGCCGGTGAGGAAACGAAACAGCGCGTAGCTCGCGACGTCCCATGACAGAGCGGTCGCAGCCGTTGCCGAGAGATAGAGCGCGAGCGTGATGAAGAACAGCTTCTTGCGGCCGATGCGGTCGGTGAGCCAGCCGAAACCGAGCGCGCCGAGTACCGCACCCGCAAGATAGGCGGAATTGGCAACGCCGAGATCGAGATTGGAGAAATGCAGGGTGGGGCTCTGCTTCAGCGCGCCGGAGAGCGCGCCGGCCAGTGTCACCTCGAGGCCATCCAGAATCCAGGTGATGCCGAGCGCGAGCACGACGCGCGTGTGAAAGCCGCTCCACGGCAGCGCGTCGAGCCGTGCGGGAATGCTGGTCTGGATGATGCGGTCGGCCGCGGCCGCCGTGGAGACCACGGGTTCATCATTCGGCGCTGGGCTTCGCTGCAGTTCCATCGCGTTGTTGCATCTGACCAATGGACATGGCCCCGGTTCACATGACGTGGACGGGGTCGATCCGATCGTGGGGGTGCGGCATTCCGCCTGCCACCTGCGACAACGTCTGCGGCGAGGGCAGGTTCCCGTGGGAACGGCCGTTCGCCCCGCTGGTTTTCGATGGAGCCGCAGGGAGTTGACGCATGGCTCATGTCAGAAAGACGACACATTCTCGCAAAACGGCGGCGCGCAAGAGCACCAAACGCGCCACACCAAAGCGCTGGTCACAGCGCGTGACGAGGGAGAGCGACGCGCTCGACCTCAAACAAGGCGTATTCAAGCTGACCAGCGCGAGGAAGATCGCGACTTCGCTGAAGCGTTCGGCCGAGCACAGCGCGCGCCGCAAGACCGGCGCCTACCGCTCGGCGCTGTCGATGCTGACGTTCTACATCAACCGCGCCGGCAAGACGCTGCCGCAGACGCAGCGCGCGCGGCTGGAGCGAGCCAAGGTGGAGCTGAAGCGAGCGTTCGGGAGGGAGTGAGTGAGTGAGCGCGGAAAGCGCGCCCCTCGCTCAAGCGTAACGAAGCTCTACGCCGCCCGGATATTCCCCATGAAGCGGTCGAGCTCGGCGCGTAGGCGGCTACTTTCGGATGACAGCGTCTTGGCCGAATGCAGCACCTCTTCCGAAGCCGAGCCGGTTTCGGCGGCGCCGCGATTGACCTGACCGATGTCGGTGGCGGCGGTCTGTGTGCCCTGCGCGACGGTCTGGACGCTGCGCGCGATTTCCTGCGTCGCCGCGCCTTGCTGCTCGACTGCGCTCGCAATCGATGTCGAGATCGATGAGATCTGGCCGATGGTCGCGCCGATCTCCTTGATCGCCGCAACTGATTCGGCGGTGGCGCCCTGCATGCCGGCGATGTGCGAGGAGATTTCGTCGGTCGCCTTCGCGGTCTGGCTTGCCAGCGACT
>NZ_JARVWW010000056.1 GCF_029846715.1 Bradyrhizobium nivariense | reverse complement strand
TCACGGCCGGCCTGCGCCACAGACACCCTGCGCTCCCTGACAAGCTTGACAGCCTCGATCTTGAACTCTCGACTGAACTTTCGTCTTCGCATCACTACCTCCGGCTCCATGAAACACCTAAACTTGGTGTCCATCAAACCGGCAGCAGCTCAATCCGCCTCGTGCCCCGTGGCGCACTCTCAAACTGCAATTACCAGCCGGTACACTCTTCGTCCTACTGCCGACGCCTATCGATCTCGAATGTGAATTTGACCTCTAGCACCGGTCCGTTGTCGTCCCGGACCTCGATTGCCATCGGACGGCCCGCTCCATCGAACTGGTTGCGGACGGCGTCCCGCGCCATATCCGCCAGCGAGCGGCCGCCTCTTCCTGCACCGCCTCTATGGTCGAGAGTTCCAGACCTTCCTCGTCGAGGAAAACGTCGTTACCCTCTCGCACTCGAAATAATACCGTCTCATAAACCCGAGAACGAGACTGACCTACATTGGTTTCTTTATGAGCGCTCGCGACACGTAATGCCGCCGCACGCCAGAGCGATACGAATTAGTTGGACGTAGGCGCAGAGGAAGCGCCTAGTCCCGATGTCGCCGCCCTGCCGATGGCATCTATCGGCGATGAGAAGGCCAATTTGCGCTTCCGACCAATCGAACTGGGAGCCCCGTGATGCTGCAGCGGCAACGTTTCAAGCAATTACCGACACTCCACTTCCGCTTAGTGCAAGAGGCGATGAACTTGCGGAAGCAAGCCGCAGGTATGCTCCCTAGCATTCCTCGCGACGGGCTTCTGCGGAAGGCCGGCCAGATGGATGTTGCCGCTCACCTCAATGAGTGGCTGACTTCGCCCGGCCTACAGGTTCCGACATAGACGGACGAAGTGGAAAGATATTTAGAGCTGGCAGAGGACTGCCGAAACCGCGCGGTGAACGCGCGCAACCCGGTAGATGAAAAGGCTTGGCTTAACCTCGCCGATGAATGGCTCAAGCTTGCGCTACAGGATCGCGATGCCGCCAAATGATCTTCCCCTTGCCGGCGTCGCGTCCGCCTCTCGTTTCGTTCCGCCGTCGCCGCCCGGCGGAGATTTCAACATGTCGGTGCATCGTTGATTGCTCAGGGGCCACGTCATGTGCCGGAGCGCTGCGAAACGCCGAAGTAACGCCGCCCAAGCTGGCGCGTTTATTTCGAACGTCGCCTCTTGGCCCAACGCTGACGTCAATTTTACAACTTTCTATGTCCGCCTGAGTGCGCCGGAGCGGACCTCCTCTGAATCATTCCATAATGAAGGTTATGCGAATCAATAAAGATTATGTAAATCAATAGCTTATACGTCGTCCAACGAACTGCGCCGCTTCAAAAGTCAAGACTGGCAGTCCCGACCGACCTTCCTTACGACGCGTTCGCCTGCCTTCGCCGAACCATGTCCCGTTGGCGGCGCTTTCGGTCGCGCTTGTGCCGAACTGGCGCTATCGAAGGCATCGGTGACAGAGTCGTGGCCAGCGTCGGCTCCTCGACCACGCCGATGCTAGGTGGCTCCGTTGCTTGGGCGGGTGCGGGCCGTGCCTCCATGGTCGCGAGAACCGAACGTCCCTTCTCGGTGATACGCCAGCCGCGGTTCAATCGCTCGATGAGACCTTGGGAGAAGATATCCAGGTCGGGCACGCGGGCCGCCAATCGCTTCGTGCGTTCGGCCCAGTCCCGTCCGCTAGTCGCCAGGATCGCCATGTCGCGCTTGAGGTCCGCCATGGCGGCGAAGCCGTCTGGATAGCTGACCAGCACCTTGAGAACCGTCACCTGGAAGTTCACCGCCCCACCCGTACCCGGCTTCCGCGAACTTACTTCCTCGACATCTTAGATGTATCCGTGAACGTCTGTCGACTCGCGATTCATCCGCTGGTTTTCGTGGGGGCTACGGGATGTCGAGTTCGTCGACGTGGGCTTCAGCGTCGCCGCGTCAACCGCGCCGTGATCCGCAGGTGCGGCCAACGGACGCTTCTGGTTCGTGGTCGCTAAACTTCACTCGGCGGCCTCGACCTGGTTTTCAAGCGCCGCGAATTTCGCCGCCATCGTCGGATTGGCCCGGGTCAGCTTCTTGATCGTCACATCCTGGGCCTTGTCATTCGCAAGGCGCAGATTGCGGTCTGCACCTATCAATGCGTCCTTTGTTTTCTGGAGATGGTCGATGGACTTATCAATCTCATTAATCGCCGTCTGGAAATGCCTGGAGGCGAGATCGTAGTTTTTGGCAAACCCATTCTTGAACGTCTCAAGCTGGTTTCAAACTGCGTGATGTCAATATTCTGCGCCTTAACCAGGGCCAGTTCGGTCTTGTACTTCAGGGAGTTGAGAGATGCATTCCGCAGAAGCGTAATCATGGGCAGAAAGAACTGCGGCCGGATGACATACATCTTCGGAAAGCGGTGGAAGACGTCGACGATGCCCGCGTTGTAGAGTTCGCTCTCAGGTTCGAGCATCGACACCAGGACGGCATACTCGCAGCCCTTCTCGGTACGATCCCGATCAAGTTCCTTGAGGAAGTCCTCGTTCTTGCTCTTCGTTGCGGTTTTATCGCTCTCGTTCTTCATCTCGAACATGATCGAAATGATCTCAGTGCCGGCCTCGTCCGACTCACGAAAGATGTAATCGCCCTTGCTCCCGGTCCTCGCATCGTTGTCTTTCTCGAAGTAGGCCCGCGGAAAGGCCATCGATCGCACCTTGTTGAATTCGGTCTCGCAGTGCTTTTCAAGGGTTTCGCCAACCATTTTGGTCGAGAGGCGGGCCTTCATATCCTTCAGGCGTTCGATCGCGTCGTCGCGATCCTTAATCTGGGTCTCGTACTTGTCCTTGAGAGCTTTTTCAGCCAGCTGCTTTTCAAGCTCTGCCTGCTTGATGCCATTTCTGAGCTCATCGCGCTCTTTTTCAACGGCACTGACAGCCTCGGTAACGGCGAGCTTCTTCTCAAGCTCGATACCTTGGAGCCTGGCCTTCAGCTCTCGGATTTCCTCTTCCTTGCCGGCGGAGACCTTGTGCAGCTCGCTGGCCAAAAGCGCCTCAGCAAGCTCTGACGCAGCTTTCCTCTCGTGTTCAGCATGCGCGAGCGCGTTCGCGAGGGTATCACCTCTTTTTCCACTAGGCTAAGCGCTTCGATGAGAGCGAGCTTCCGAGTAATCTCGCTCGCGTCGAGCTCGGACTTCAGCTCTTGGATTTCGGCGTCCTTGGCAGCCGCCGCCTTGTGCAGTTCGTTGCTGACCTTCGCCTTGGCCAGTTCCACGGCATTCTGCTTGTCACGCTCGGCCAATTCGAGCCGTTCATGCAGCTGCTTCTCGAAATCGCCGTCACGGACCTGCTTCAGGATTTCCGCATAACCGGATTCGTCGACTTTGAAGGGCCTTGTCGCGATGTGGACAGATAATTTCTTGCATGTTTCCTGTCCGCAGGTTTGTGCAGCGTCGTCCTTCAAAGAAGCTTCTGGCGCACACCCGGGGACGGGCGCCGACGGGTTCCACCATTTTAGGGTGAGAACAAAATTAGAACGCTTCCCTCCTGAGGGTCAAGCCACATGCGGCGCTTTTGCAGACTTCCCCCTGCAAATGTCTCGCTTTCCGCCGCTCCCATGAAGTCGTGACGTAGGTTGAGGATCAAGGGTGCTCAAAAGACGGGCTCCGTGCTATCTAAGGAAAGAAAAACCGCTTATCCTTTACTTACGTCGTAAGGAAAGGATCGCTCTCGTGACCAACGTGTCTGGAACCCGTTTGGGAACATTTATCGAGAGCGCTGTAGGCGGCGAGACTGTACGCGCCTTCCTCCGCCCCCGCTCCCGCCGGTTCCACCCGTCGACCTCATCAAGCTGGTGGAGTTGGGTGATCGGGCAACGGCTGCCTTGGGCCGCCTGGACGGCGTGACCACCGTTCTACCAGCCCCGCCCCTCTTCATCTACATGTACGTTCAGAAGGAGGCGGTCTTGTCCTCCCAAATTGAAGGTACGCAGTCTTCGCTTTCCGACCTTCTCCTTTTCGAAGCCGATGAAACTCCCCATGCCCCGATCGACGACGTTGAGGAAGTGTCGAGCTATGTGGCCGCCCTTAATCACGGCCTGCGCCGCCTGCGTTCAGACAACTTCCCCCTTTCGCTGCGGCTGATCAGAGAGATCCACGGCGTGCTGCTTCGCTCCGGACGCGGAAGCACCAAACAGCCCGGCGAGTTTCGGCAGTCACAGAACTGGATCGGTGGAACACGGCCCGGCAACGCGACTTTCGTGCCTCCTCCCCCACACCTGGTGATGCAATGCCTCGATGAACTGGAGCGCTTTTTTCATGCAGAGCATCAGGGTATTCCCCTTCTGATCAAAGCCGCTCTGGCGCACGTCCAGTTTGAAACGATCCATCCCTTCCTGGACGGCAATGGTCGCCTTGGCCGCCTGCTGATCACCCTCCTGCTCTGCGAAGCGGGCGCGCTCAAGGAGCCAGTGCTTTATCTCAGCCTTTATTTCAAGACTCACCGGAACCGGTACTACGAACTCCTCCAGAGCGTCCGCGAGACCGGCGATTGGGAAAGCTGGATTTTATTTTTCCTTGAAGGCGTTGTTGAAACCGCTACGCAGGCAACTGACACCGCCCGCCAACTTCTAAACTTGTTCGAGAAGGACCGGCGAGCCATATCGGCACTCGGCCGGCCTGCAGCATCGACACTACGTGTGCACGAGCTGCTGCAGAAGCGTCCGCTTCTTTCCGTCCCTGCGACCACAAAGGAGCTTGGTCTTTCAAAGCCCACTGTGGCCAAGGCGATGGAGCATCTTGCAAAGCTAGGCATCGTCCGAGAAATTACTGCGAAGCAGCGGCGCCGTGTCTATGCTTACGTCCGTTATCTCGACATCCTCAATCAAGGCCCGGAGTCTGTAGCAGCGTAAAAGCGCAAACGCGATTATACGTTATTGGCCGACTTGGTTTTCAGGCAGCAGCAGGACGAACGATACATTGCGCTGGACACGCGTCGCAGCGCGCTTTCAAAGTGGAACTCTGTGATCGAGAAGGCGGTCTTGGCCAAGGCGACTCGACTTTCTCTTGATCAGAACTTCCCAAATTCGCTGCTGCCGCGCGTGTTGCGAGAGCGACCGGAGCTTATCGACGCCGGGAATCTCGCGAGGCTCTCTGACAATGCGCCGGAAGATCTTCTTGCGGCGGAACAAGAGACCGATGTTCGAGGCTTGATTGCGAACGAGATGATCCGACGCGATCTAGGTGCGTCGGAGGACAAGGCGATAGAGTCCTGGCCATTTGAGATAGTTCGAGGCGCTGTCGACGCCTATGTTCGAGGCTCGCTCGATCGGTCATGGTTGACTTCGATACCACGCCATCAGGACGCCGTGCTCGCCTCGCAGTGACTCGACGCGATCGGCTCGACGGAGATGTTTGCGAAAGCCCTGCAGTTGTTCGGTATCCTCGCAACCTTCGCAAATCCTTGGACGAGATCTACGGAAAGCTCAAGTGAATAGCTGATGATGCTCTCGCGTCGGATCGAGTTGAGCTCCCTGGGATGGGCCTGGCGTAATCGATCAACTCGCATCGGCACTTCCGAGCGTTGATAGCTAGCGGCTGCCGGACCATTGTAATCCGGGATCCTCGCCCCAACGGCTCGGTGGTGGTCCGGCAAAGTGGCCGTTTTGTGGTTTGGTGCGGAGCCGGACAGGCACCTACACGACCGCGTTCGGGACGTGCGCGGTGCTCGATCTTGTCGCAGCTGCGATCGTGCTGTGGCGGCGGCCCCAGGCGGTGCTCAGGCCCGACTAGGCTGCGCGCACCGTATGGAGGAAATTGCCGACCTCCAGCTTCAGTCGGTTGCTTTCGATCGACAGCGACTGAGCGGCTGCCAATACCTGTGAGGATGCCGAGCCGGTCTCGGTGGCACCGCGCTGGACGTCAGCGACATTGGATGACACCTGCCCGGTACCCTGGGCTGCCTGCTGGACGTTGCGCGAGATCTCCTGCGTCGCCGCACCTTGCTCTTCCACTGCCGCAGCAATCGTCGAGGCGATCTCCGACAGTCTTTCGATGGTGACGCTGATGTCCTTTATGGCGGTGACCGACAATTGGGTGGCCGATTGAATTCCGGAGATTTGCTGGCCAATCTCGCCAGTCGCCTTCGCCGTCTGCTCGGCAAGAGCCTTGACCTCGGACGCCACCACAGCAAAACCGCGGCCGGCCTCGCCCGCGCGAGCCGCCTCGATTGTGGCGTTGAGCGCCAGAAGATTGGTCTGTCCCGCAATCGTGTTGATCAGCTCGACGACATCGCCAATACGGCTTGCGGCCGTTGAAAGCTCGCCGACGCGATCGGTGGTCGATCGCGCCTGGCTGACGGCCTCGCCGGCCATACGCGCCGATTCCTGGACTTGCCGGCTGATCTCGTTGACCGACGAAGATAGCTCTTCCGTGGCGGACGCAACCGATTGCACGTTCGTCGAGGCTTCCTCGGACGCTGCGGCAACCACTGTGGACAGTTGCTGCGAACGACCGGCTGTGGCCGTGAGGGTGCCGGCGGAAGCCTCGAGCTCGGTCGAGGCTGACGAAACCGTCTCTATGATCTGTCCGACCGCAGCCTCGAACTGACTGGCGAGACGATGCATTTCCTGACGCCGCTGCTCGGCGGCGAGCCTGTTCTGGTCGGTCTTGGCCAGCGTCTCCAGGCGAGCCTTCTCACCCAGCATGGTCTTGACGCTCTCGACAGCGCGTGCAGTGTCGCCGATCTCGTCGCGGCGGGTCAGCGCGGCCATCTCGACGTCCTCACCTTTGGCCATCCGCTGGAGCAGGTTGACCAGGCCCGTCAACGGACGCGCGATGCCGAAGATGCCGAGCAGAAGTGCACCGCCGACGGCCGCGACGCCGGAGATGGCGGACAGAATATAGGAGGTCCTGATTTCTGCGGTTGCCTCTGCATGCTGTTCATCGGCCCGGGATTTGGAGAACGCTACCATATCATCGACAAGTTCGAGCTGCGAGGCGATGGCATCCTTGAGAACACCGTTGCATTCATTCCGCATCCGGTCTGCGGCCTTAGCGTTGTCCTCGGCTGTGGTAGTGGTCGACGCGTATTCGATGCTGGGCTTGCAGGCCGAGAAGGCTCTTGCGAAGCCATCGATTCGCCGTGCGAGGTCCGGCGCCTTTTCCGGTACGTTCGCCTTCACCTTGTTGAGCGTCTCGATGACGGAGTCCGACGTTTCGCGCGTCGTCTTGAGAAGGTTGGCGTTCCCAGCGTCGGTTGTTTCGACAAGCAGCTCGAAGGCGGCCGCTCGATAGGTCTCCGCGCGGCGTGCGGTGCGCGCCACCAACGTGGTGGATGGGTCAACCCTGTTGACGATATCCAGGTAGGCGGCGTCCAATGACGACATCCTTGTCGCGATGTAGCTGACCAGCGCGATCATCACCGCGCCGAGTACACCCGTGATCAAAGCAATCTTTGCGGGCGTTCGCAGGTTGTTGAACAAGGACATCATTGTCTTGATCCTGAAAGAGGGAGCGCCGCAAGGGATGCGTGCGGCAATACATCGGGCAAGCGGCTTGTCCGAACCTGCGCGGCATTCAAGGCACTGTAAATCTGAGAGGCGGCCGAATACGCAATTGGCCTCACCATCTGGATTCTAGTGCGGCCGTATTAACGGAATCGTCAACACGGCCGCCCGTACATCTACGGGCCCCGAGCGTGGCACCGAACTGCTGGAGGTAAGGCGTCGCACTTGCAAGCGCCTCGTTCAGCACAGACGTGACCCGCACCAGCAGCCATTTTCTGATCCGGCGTCAGCCCCCGGCGCTTCGCGCAGTTTTGCACTAGTCCGAGACGGGATCGTTGGAGGGTTCGACCTGCTTGGCTGTCGCAGAGAGAGTACCGCAGTGCCCACGCCGCGGCACCGGCTACGTGGTATATTCGGTTCGCGTGTCAGTAACGGCAGGGCACACTAGGCCCATGCCAGGGACTATCCTTCCTCTTGAGTCCATAATGAAGGTTATGCGCAACAATAAAGTTGATACGAATCAACGGTTTCGGCGCCTCACCCGAATTGCGCCACTTCAAAAGTCGAGATTGCCAGTCCAATGCCGCCGACCTTCCTTACGACGCGCTCGCCTGCCTTCGCCGTTGGCGCCGCTTTCGGTCGCGCTTGCGCCGAACTGGCGATATCGAAAGGCATCGGTGACAGAGTCGTGGCCAGCGTCGGCTCCTCGACCACGCCGATGCGAGGTGGCTCCGTTGCTTGGGCGGGTGCGGGCCGTGCCTCAATGGTCGCGAGAACCGAGCGTCCCTAGTTGGTGATTACGCCAGCCGCCGTTCATCCGCTCGATGAGACCTTGGGAGAAGATATCCAGGTCGGGCACGCGGGCCGCCAATCGCTTCGTGCGATCGGCCCAGTCCCGTCCGCTGGTCGCCAGGATCGCCATGTCGCGCTTAAGGTCCGCCATGGCGGCGAAGCCGTCTGGATAGCTGACCAGTACCTTGAGAACCGTCACCTGGAAGTTCACCGCCCCACCCGTACCCGGCCTCCGCGAACTTACTTCCTCGACATTTTAGATGGATCCGTGAACCTCTGCCGCCTGGGTTTGATCCTGATTGAGTTCAGCAGCGTTGCGGCGGCGATCATCAGCAGGATGCCGACGAGGCTGAGCGCGATCTGCATCGCAAGACCATTCGAGATGTCGACCAGCGCTATTTGGCTGGCGAGCGCCAGCAGAACACCGAGACAATAGATTGCCAGCGAGTTCTCCCCACAGCGGATCGCTGCGCGCATCAGCGGCGTTCGCAGTTGCCGATCGCGAGGTACGAGCCATACCGCTAAAATCGCAAGCGCCAAAAAATGCAGCAGCCGCAAGGGGGCGAGATCCGATTTGTCGACTTGGTAAACCACATTGGCGAGCGCTTGTGGGACCAGATCTTCCAGCGTCGTGAGACACCAACTCAACGCCACGATCAGGCTAAAAGTCAGATAGAGAACTGCAAGTACAAGCGCGATGCGACAGGTCATCCAAGGCCACACTCCCCTGCCCGCAATGACACACCAGGCGCCGAGCACAACCAGCAACTGCCAAGCCAGCGGGTTGAAGAACCACACGTTGTCGGGCCATGCCGGGACGGTCCAGCCGAAGACGTGCACCAGCACATAAAGCAAGAGCGACGCGCCGAGTGTCGCGTTCGGCACTCGCAGCAGCAACCACAATAGCGGTGCAAACAAAAGATGATAAACCACGAAGATCGGCAAGACGTCGGTGTTGACCGGACGGTATTGCAGGATTGCCGCATGCGCGAGCGCCGCACCCGGATGTTCCAGCAAAAGGCGCGTGTTGCTCTCGTCCGCGATCCGGCCACCGCCGCTTAGGTAGACCATGATGGCGCAAGCCACGGTGAGCAGTAGAAATGCGGCATAAATATCCCAGCTTCGCCACAGCGTACGGGTGATGACGCCGGGCCAACCGTCGCGCGAATGTGCGCTGCCGTAAGCCAGCGCGCAGGTCACACCGGAGACGAACATGAATACTTCCGCGCTATCACTGAAGCCGTAGTTACGCAGCGTCAGCCAGCTTCCGATGTTGTTGGGGACATGATTCAGAAAGATGCACCAGAGCGCGATGCCGCGGCAAGCATCGATGCGTAGGTCGCGGCCTGGCCCTTTCGGCTCCGGCAGCGCGCCCGCCAATGGCATCGCAGGCGTCGCGAGCAACTCGGGTTCGGGCTGCGGATGCAGTACGCGCAACGCATTTCGCTCGATCTCCGGCAGCGTCCGGCGAATGTCAATGTTCAACGAAGTCCGATGCTTGTCGAGGTCGACAGGCACGCCACTAACGGGATACAATCGCATCGGCTCCCGGGCATCGGACAGATCGATCGAACTGATCGCCACCATCTCGACGAAAGAGCTGCGGGGCGGCGGCGCAGGCACCATCATCATGGTGGCGACGGGCCGAAAGGACGGAAATGATAATCCTTCCATTCCTTCCATTAATTCTTCGTCGGTAATCATGCCAGCCGGTAATATCCGCTCGAAGCTTGTGATCCGAAATGGGTGCTCGAACTCCACCGTTTCACGTCGTGATCGGGTCATCGTCATGATCATCCTCGCACGTTGGCGAGGACGCGCCGGCACAGCGGATAGCAGCTGGCATATAGAGGCGATGTCGCGAGTCTGAACGCTCAAGACGAGGCCATTCAGCACTTCGGGCGAAAGCGATTCCACTGCAAACCGAAACCGGAAACTCCGCCTCAGAGCCTTGCGCGTCCGGATTAATAGTTATCGAATATTCGTTGCCGTCCCGGCAGCCAATGCGCCAAGCATCGACCCCAGATTCGGTGCCGCCTTGATACATGGCCCGAACGACAGCACCACAGGCCTGCTTTCTATTCT
The DNA here is from genome assembly GCF_029846715.1 of Bradyrhizobium nivariense. Taxonomy (GTDB): domain Bacteria; phylum Pseudomonadota; class Alphaproteobacteria; order Rhizobiales; family Xanthobacteraceae; genus Bradyrhizobium. Next base: position 21,224 of record NZ_JARVWW010000056.1, on the reverse strand, counting down.
TCAAAACGGACGTCCAGAAAGCGAGATGCTTAGCCTGATCCAGTGCAAGTATCCTCATCGACCTTTTGTTAGCGGCGTGGGCCGTTCTGAAAGGCTCGGGACCTACGACCTCGGGTGGCATGGCTGTTGTTGTAGTGGCAGCCGCCTTTCTAAAATGCAGATCGGCATCCAGAACAAACCATAGGACGGTGAAGCTCGCGACAGCCACCAACGAGAGAATAGGCGATCGCTTCATCGTGTCACTCCCTCCCAGAGATCGAGACATCGCGGCCATCGCGGCGTCGCGAGGCCCGAGAAACCTAACGAAATATGGTACTCGTGAACGGCGCTGATCGCTGCAACCGCCCAGGAACTGAGCCCTACCTCTCGATGAGTAGTGGCACAGCGGGGGCGCAGCAGCGGCAGCGGGTTCAAGCAGCGGCACTGACGTGCCGCGAAAAGATGTCAAGGTGGGGCTGACTGATACCGTTTAGAGCCGCGTCAGCTCGGCTCGAACCTTGCGTGTCATTGCGTGCCGAGCGGCGAGCCTAGCAGCGCACTGGATGTCGGATTCGGCCACACGCGACCTAGTCGATCGAAAGAGCTTGATCTGATCAACGGCAAACACAACTCACGATTTATGAACGCGCGGAGGTTTCACACAACCGCCGGGGCATAGAAGGGCAACGGCGCGCGAGACGGGCTCAGATCGCATGACGCGCGGCACGAGAGAAATGTCCCTTCCTGGCCGATTTTATTGCAAAAGTCGGCTGTAACCGACGGATGTCGTTCGGCCATTCGCTAAGGCCGACCCGCTTTCCGCCCATTACCGGACATGCCGCGAGCCGCTACTCGAATCGACACGTCGAAAAGGGAAGTAGCTTTGCCAGATCGAGAACTCAGAGCTCAGGCGAGTATTTTTTATTGACGGAGCAGCTGGTTGATAGGAGCATATCGGACTTGAGACGCCCGACCTTTCCTGTTTTGGCCTCATGGCTGGCAGAATGGGAGGTTAGCAATGGCTATCGATTACGCTTCGGCTTCAATCGCGCTATCACAAACAGGTCCTCAGGCGCCCCGGCGGCAGTTTTTCTGCGACGAGGTTGGGCGGCGAGAATTTCTCTGCGGCGGAGGCGCCGGTCTCTTAAGTCTGATACTTGCTACCCTTGGTGGCTCGAAGTCGGTCAGTGCGGGGGCTGTCACTGGGTCATTGCCTGAGCTCGACCGCGTGGCAGTTCGAATAGTGATCGATAGTTATCAGTTCGCTGTCGCCCCGAGCAGAAAGCTACCCAACCTCGATATCCAGCACTTTGGCTGGGGTCTTAGCGACAAGCCGCCGCGCAAAACTTTGGTTAGCGAGTTCGGCCTTGCGATGCAGGTCGAGTCGCGACGCGGCAACGAGACGCGCAACATCCTAGTTGATTTCGGTTTCACGCCGGAAGCCCTTCTCAACAACACGAGCCTGCTTGGTATTGACCCGGCGGCCATCGACGCACTTGTGCTCAGCCACGGGCACCAGGACCACTTTGGCGGTCTCGTCGGTTTCTTGCAGGCGCATAGCGGCAAGCTAAAGCCCAAACTGCCGTTGTTTGTCGGCGGCGAAGGATGTTTCTGCGCGCGCGAGTGGACTGCACCCCCGGTGCGGGGCAGCTTCGGCGTCATCGACCGCAAAGCACTCGAGGAGGCGGACCTCGCCGTAACCGTCGCAGCCAGACCTGCCCTGGTTGCGGATCACGCCGTCGTCACGGGGCAGATCAGTCAGAAGACCTTCGAGAAGGTGCTGTCACCGAGCGCAATGACCATTGGTCTCGACCGCGGCATCGGCTGTTATCCCGAGCGCCTCAGCGAGGCGGAACGTACTGCGCCTGTGGTACCGGATCAGTTTCAGCACGAGATCGCGACGGCGTTTAATCTGAGAGGACGGGGGCTTGTCGTTCTCACTTCATGCAGCCATCGCGGCGTGGTCAACGCGATCAAGGAAGCTCAAGCCGCCTCGGGCGTGGAAAAAGTTCATGCGGTGATCGGGGGCTTTCATCTCGCGCCCTATCAAGAGGACTACGTTCGAGATACGGTCAAGGCACTCCAGGAAATCGATCCGACTTACGTGATTCCGCTGCATTGTACGGGGGAGCCCTTCTACGAAACCGCGCGGGCTGCGATGCCGACAAAGCTCCTACGCTCGTACACCGGAACTCGATTGGTTTTCGATGCGTGAGCGCAGCCTAACCATTAAATGAATGTCCGTTCGTGGGGGCCGAAGCGGACCAATGACGACGTGCGCTGATTTCGGCATGTTCAAGACCGTGTCCTAGAGCCTGCGAATGCCGCTGTCCGAATGGGCACGCCGCCTGACCCTTTTGATCTCCCGCAATGTTTTCATTTAGCTAGTGTTTCACCGTGCGAAAGCGCAAAGTGAAACGATCATCGCCCGCCCTTGATGTTTTTGGTGGCTGTGAGCGCTGCGCTCCCGCGTCGCGAGGCGAACATCAGGCAAATGGCGCGCCCGACCGATGCGTTTGTCTGCATCAAGCTTACGTACCATCGCTCGCGCAAGGCCAGAGAGGACATTTACAATGAACACGCAATCGCGGCGAATCTCGTTTGCGGCTGGTCTGATCACCGCTGCGCTCGCAAGCGGCGCAATCGCCCAGCAAGACGAAAAGCTCGGCAAGGTGGTCTTCCCTACCTCTTGCGCCCCCAATGTGCAGACAGAGTTCGATCGCGGTGTCGCAATGCTGCATTCATACTGGTTCCTAAAGGCTCGCCGGACGTTCGAAGGGATACTACAGCAGGACCCCGCCTGCGCCATGGCGCATTGGGGTGTGGCGATGGACTTCCTCGGTAACACCCTTGCAGCCACGCCGAGCCGGGCCGATGCGCAGGCTGCTTGGGACGCGCTTGAGAAAGCGCGGGCTACAGGGCCGAAGACGCAGCGCGAACGCGACTGGATCGAGGCGCTGAGCGCCTATTTCCGCGACCATGACAAGGTCGCCGTGGATGTCCGACTGGCAGCCTACAATGCCGCAATGGAGCGGATGGCTCGAAGCTATCCGGATGACTACGAGGTGCAGACCTTTTACGCGCTGACGCTCCAAGCCTCGGCGCCGAAAAGCGACCTCACCTATGCCAATCAGACCAAGTCCGCGGCGCTTTTAGAAAAGCTTTTCGAGCAGAACCCGCAGCATCCGGGTGTGACGCACTACCTCATTCACGCCTATGACTTTGCACCACTTGCCGAAAAGGGAATTGCGTCGGCGCGGCGCTATGCTGGCATTGCGCCGGCCGTGCCGCACGCCCGGCACATGCCGTCGCACATCTACTCCATGGTCGGACTTTGGGAAGAATCCATCGCCTCGAACGCATCGTCGCTTGAGATCCAGCCCGACTACTATCACGCGTCGGATTTTACGGTATATGCCCAACTGCAGCTCGCGCAGGATGCCAAGGCCGATGTGATGATCAAGAAATCGCTTGCCACCGCCGACCGCGGTGATCGTCCGATCAACTTCGTCAATTTCACCGCCAAGGCCGCGATGCCAGCGCGTTACGTCCTGGAACGGGCGGATTGGGCCGGCGCCGCCGCGTTGCCGATGACTCCCACCCAATATCCTATGGCGGATTCACTGATCCGTTTCACGCGAGGTCTCGGCATGGCGCGCACTGGCGATTTCGCGGGCGCTAAAGAAGAGATCGAAGCGATGAAGGCGTTGCGCACGACGCTGCAGCACGCCGACCAGTCCTACTGGGCCGACCGCACGGAAGAGCAAATGCTTGCCATTTCCGCATGGGTGGCACTGAAAGAAGGCGATCGCGATCAGGCACTGCGGTTCATGCGAGCAGCGGCTGACAGCGAAGACGGTAGCCTCAAGCATGTGGCGATGGAGAATCGACTCTATCCGTTCCGAGAATTGTTGGCGGAACTGCTTCTTGAGACAGGGCAGCCAGCAGCTGCCTTGAACGAGTTCGAGACCGCGCTCAAGCAGACCCCCAACCGCTTCCGAGCCTTCTTGGGATCCGCCCGCGCTGCGGACAGCGCAGGTGACCGCCAGAAGGCATCCGAGTACTTCGGCAAGCTGGCGAACCTGGCCAAGAACGCTGATACGGAGCGGCCGGAAATCCGTGAGGCCCAGGCATACTCGCGCCGAGATGACACGATCGGTGGCGTACGAAAATAACTCCTCGGCTGTCTGACCCGGCAGCCGTCAATTCGAGAAGGCAGCGATGACTCGCGCGGTCGCGTTGGCTACGATGCTCGTCGCGCTGGTGGCCGGCGTGGCCATCTACACCATAAGCGCGCCGGGCTGGCGGAACGGGATTACACCGCGGTTCGGCGGGCTCGACCCTCGGGACGAGACCGAAGCATGGCCGATCTGCACCACCATGGCATCGGTCGCATCGGAGGCCGACTGGGCGCAACTCGACCCCGATTTCAAGGCCGGCAAGAAGGCGCTGGGCGTAGAGAATTGGCATGCTGCAGTCGTAGCGTTCGAGCTCGCCGCGCTACGCGATCCGACTAATGCCGATGTCCAGAACTACATTGGCTATGCCTATCGGCGGCTGCATCAGATGGGTCCGGCCATCGGCCATTATCACCAGGCATTGATGCTAAATCCGCGCCACCGCAGCGCGCATGAGCATCTCGGCGAGGCTCACCTGGTGCTTGGGGAGCCGGCCAGGGCAGAGCAACTTCTGGCGGCGCTGGAAAACCTCTGCCTCATTCCCTGCGACGAATACGACGACCTCAAGCGAGCCATTGCGGCGTACAGGAGGCTGGCCGGGCGCTGAGATCCAGACGCAATGTCGAAGTAATGAGGCTGCTGGATCGGCTCGCACCTGATCACAGCGGACTTCCGCAAAAGACAATGGCCTGGCGCTGCGCAAGGTGTGCGCGCTTCGTCGAACTCTGCCGTGAGATGGGTCTTCTCGCAACGGCGAGCGTAGGCGAATTTCTCGTCTGGCCGGCATTTCGTGGACCAACGCCTCGCCCTGATCGGAGCGACCGGGCGATGGGTCTCATTCCTCAAGCCCGCGAAACCTGCTAGATGTTATGTATCTGCCCTTGAGCGGGACGTGCCGAATTCTCCGCGCGGGAGCGGGCTGCTAACGTGCCGTCGGCGGGCATTGGATTCCAATAAGCCGACATTCATTTTTGGCGGAATACACCCGTGGCCGCAAAATGCGCGGCCACGAAATCGCGACCGCATCTGCGATCTATTCAGCACCATTCGAGACAGGAGGAGAGCATGAATCGGCGTAGTGTGTTCAGCATGTCTGCACTGATGGCGTTGGGAGTCGCCCTGCTGCCGAGCAACGTCAGTGGTCAACAGAAGTCGATCAAGGAGCAACTCGTGGGGACCTGGACGTTCGTCTCCTCGACAACGAAACTTCCGGACGGGAGTCCGGCGTGGGGCACCAATCCGAAAGGGCTGCTGATCTTCACCGAGAACGGATACTTCTCGTCGCAAATTGTGCGCTCCGATCTTCCGAAGTTCGCGACGCAAAACCGCGCACAGGGTACGCCAGAGGAAAACAAAGCCGTCGTACAGGGAAGCATTGCCAACTTCGGCACGTACACGGTCGACGAAACGAAAAAAACTTACACGCTGAAATTTGAGGGCAGTTCGTTCCCAAATCGAGCAGAGACCGAACAGACGCGAGGATTCACAATTGCTGCGGACGAATTGAAGGTCACCAACCCATCAACGTCCATTGGCGGCTCTTCTGAGCTCGTCTACAAACGCGCCAAGTAGGTCCGGACTCTGGTCCTGAGCGGGTGCAAGGGCGCGAAGTCATTGGATGTTCAGCAGGCGGTTGCTTGGTCCGACCCGGGCTCAGCAGAATCCGCGCTCGGTTCATTGTAATGCGGCGCCCGAAATCGTTGGGGCAGACCAGCATCAGCGCGAATTGAATGAAGGCTGGAGCCGGGTGACTTCCGCAATTGGACCCGTTCGAGACATCCTGGTTCCATTTGACGATGTCCGCTTATCTGGTCAGACCGGACATCATCACCTCAGGGGGCAAACCGACGCGATTGACCCCAAACGGACGTAGCGACCCCGGGTTCTTGTTATGGCTGCGCCGGCTAAGCCACAGCTTTCGAAATGGCATTCAGCAAGACATCCTGTGCGAACGGCTTGCGTAAATAGGCGATGCATCCGGCGTCCATCGCCTCATTGCGCGTGGCCTCGTCGTCGCTCGCGGTCATGAAGATGACGGGCCACTTCGATCCCGATGCCGCAAGACGGCGCTGCAGCTCGATTCCCGAAATTCCCCAGAGGTGAATGTCAAGCAGCAAGCAGGTTGCCGTCTGCACGCTGTCGCTCTCGAGCAACGCCTCGGCCGTCGCGAACGTCCGGCTCTCAATGCCGTGGCACGCCAACAGCCGCGACACGCTCTTCAGAAGGCTCGCATCGTCATCGACCACGACCACAACTGTCCGCTGCGCCGTCATATCGTGTCCAGCCCCCCAAGGCGTATATGGCCCCCCAGGGGGTCGGCCAATTCTTGATCTGGATCAACGAAGGTCCGCTGGCGCTGATGTCATCGCTGCGCCTTGCGAGGCGCAGGCGCAGTGACCGGCCGCAACTCCATGCTGGATACGCCCGCTGTAATGTTCACGCCCGTCTGACCCTGCGGACACCGGCTGCAAAGCGACCGTGCGGTCCGAGCCGCCGATCAGGAGGTTGGCACCCACTCCGGCGCCGACCCTACCACCGGCGGTCGCACCCGCATAGGTTCCCGCCAACGCCGCCCGGCGCAGTGTGGTCGGCGCAAAAACGGCCCAAGTCAGCTGGCCGCCGGACGTGGCGCCGATGTCGAGCTCAAGCGTACCGACGGTGCCTTCATAAGCCTCGCGCGCCCGCGCGGCGGTGAAGCACCGGCTTCGGCAGACGCAAGGGGTGCGTTCCGACAGAAACGACCCTTAGCGGCACCCAGCGCCATCTCGCGTGGGGATGCGGCTCTGTCGCGCCCGCAGGTCCGGCACCGGTGGCACCTATTCAAACTTTCCTCATGATTCCTTGCCTCTCGCGCCTTAGGCAATCCACCGCAACAGCACCAGAACGGCGGTCACGGTGATGGCGCCTCCGATGCGCGTGGCGATCTGGGCGAACGGCATCAGCTCCATGCGCTCCGCCGCGGTCAGAATCGCGACGTCGCCGGTACCACCCTGGCCGGAATGACAGGCGTTCACGATCGCGGTCTCGATCGGATACATGTTCATGAGCCGGCCGATGACGGCGCCTGTGGCCATGAGCGTGAAGACGGTCGCGATGATCGTCACGAGGTTGGCTACCGTGAAGGCTGCCATCAGCTTCTCCCAGGGAGTCAGTGAGACGCCGATCGCAAACAGCAAGGGATAGGTCATGCCGATCCGGACAAACCGGTAGACGACCAGCCCGCCCGACTGCAATCGCGGCGATACCGCGCTGCCAAGCTTGGCAGCGACCGCAAGGAACAACATCGCAACCGGTGCCGGCAGGCCGATCAGATGAAACAGCATCACGCCCATGAGATAGAGCACGATCGCGGTCAGTCCGGCAGCGGCAATCGCAGTGACGTCGGATGAGGATGACGTGTCCTCCTGCTGCTCCAGGGCGGCCAGATCGAGTGCGCCATCGCCCGGCGGCTGGAGCCGCCCGTTACCGGTGAGATGCGGATATTTCCTGCCGACGTAGTTGAGCGTGCCGGAGAACAGGATGGCGGTGAGGCTACCCAGCATCACCGGCGGAAGCACCTGGGCGAAGAAGTCGCCCTGCGGCTGGCCGAGGATGGCCGCATAGCCGATCGAGAGCGGGATCGCGCCCTCGCCGACACCGCCCGCCATGATCGGCACCACGATGAAGAAGAAGGTCTTGTAGGCGCCGAGTCCGAGCATCATGCCGACGAGGGTGCCGACCGCGGCAGCGGCGAGCGAGCCGACGCCGAGCGGCACGAAGATCTTGAGAAAGCCCTTGACCAGCACGTTGCGGTCCATCCCCAGGATGCTGCCGACGATGATGGCGGCGATGTAGACATAGAGGAAGTTCGTGAACTTGGTGAAGTCGATGATCGACTTCTCGATCGGCGCCGGGATCAGCTTGTAATAGACCAGCGCGGACGGAATGAAGGTCGCGAAGATCGCAGCCGCGCCGATGTTGCGTAGGATCGGCAACCGCCTGCCGATCTCGGCGCAGGTAAAGCCGCCGAGAACGAGCACCGCGATCATGGTCGGTGCATCCGGCTTGATCTGGCCCTGCTGCGTCAGAATGGCGAGCAGCACGACGAGGATCGCGTAGATCGGCAGCGAGATGATGCCGACCTTGTAATCCATCAAGCGCCACCAGCCGGTCGGCCAGAACGACGTTGGACCAGACGTGATCGCGGGCTCGCGATAGGGCGCGGCGTTGGCCTGAATGGTGTCCGACATGGCGTTCTCCCTTTCCATCACTCTATTTTTTCTTCTGTACAGCGTCCCGTGCCGCGAGCCGAAAGGGCCGGCCACCTACGGCACAAGATGACCGAGTGAGGGGCATCTCCCCCGCATCTTCGCGGCACGGTGCGCATATGAATTCGCCGGCAGGATTGGATCATCGTTCGCGGGCGGTCGGAGACTTCGACCGTCCGCTGTTTGCTGGCGCTATGGCTACCATTTGTAGCGAACGCCGGTCACGACCTCGTCCGCTGAATCGTGCAGATGTGCCTGGCTCGCGCTGTATCCACCCGACGTCTTCAGGTGATCGCCGGCAATGTACACGTCGATGTTCGGGATCGGGTGGTAGATGAACGAGGCGTAGGTCGTCATGCGGGTGCCGGTCCCGGTCGCGACCGCACCGGTCGCATCCTTGAACGGCACTAGCGTATAGCCGGCGGCGCTGATCGCGGCATTGTGGGCGAAGAAGTCCTGCCAACCGACTTCGACGTCGTACAACTTCGAGGGCGTTACCTTGGCCGAGACGGTCACGACGTCGTCGTTACGCGTGCCGAGTATCGCGCCCTGGTCGGCCGTGTAGCGGATGTAGCCTGCATTCAGGCGAAGCAGGCCGCCGTCCCAGTTGCCACCAAGGCCCCACGACTGGTGGGTGTGACCGACATTGGTTGTGCCGATCGTCGGGATCTCGAGCACGTTGGACTCGGTGTAAAAGCCCGACACGTGGAACTGTCCGGCATTGTAGCCGGCCGCCACAGCAGCGCTGCTCCCCTTGTCCAGACCTGCTCCCGGAATCGGCCCGCTGCCATTCGGACCGCCCGGACCGTTGCCGTCGCTGAAATTATAGGCCGCGCCCAGGTAGAGGCCGTTGTCGAACACCTTCTTCCAGACCAGGCCCTGATCGTATCGGGTATCGCCCTGTCCACCTGCGCCATTGCCGCCGCTGGTATAGAAGATGAGCTGCTTGAAGTTGTTGACGTTGGTGAAGCCGCCTTCGTTGGTGCTGAGGGCAGAGGCACCGTAGGGATCAGCCCAGATGTTGGCGACGTCACGCGGCAGCGTGTTCTGGCGGCCGACGCTGAACTTGCCGATCGTCGGGCTTTCGAAGCCCACCCACGCGTCGCGATTGAACAAGACGCCGGGCGTATCCATGTTGCCGCTCGGCAGCTCGAACTCGCTTTCCATCCGCGCCAGCAGATTGAAGCCGTATTCGGGGAAGACCTTCTGGGTGATGAAGATGCCCCACCGGTTGCCGCTGAACCACGACGTATTGAGGCCGACCGTCGAACGTCCGGCCTTGTCGACATTGGTCACGTAGCCCAGGGTCGGCTCGATGACGCCGTAAAGCAGCACGTCTGTGTTCTGGGTTTCGATGATGTGCACGGGCTGGCCGGTCTTGAAACTCTCCCAGGGACCGGCTTTGGTCGGGATCGGCCCGGCGGCCGGCGGCGGCGCTTCAGCCCTCGCCTCCTCCTTCTTCTCGACCTGCTTGAGCCGGTCGTTCAGCGCCTTGACCTTGGTCTTCTGCTCTTCCATGTCGGACAGGCGCTTGTTCAGCGCCCGGATCTCGGCCTTCAATTCGCTGAGGTCGTCCGCTTTCGCGGGCACCGTCGCAAGCCCGATCGCGGAGATGGCCGCCCCGATCAGCGCATAGCGGGCAATCGAACCAAGCTCCGTCTTGTGGTGATCCAGCCTGGCTCCGCCGGACAGCCAGTGTTGGCGCAGTTGCGTCGTCAATTTCATGTCGCCCCCCAAAGAGATTTTGTAAGAGGGGGAAAATTGGCGGTGACTGCTGTCAAAACCCTGTCATCTGGCGCGGGACGGAGAACTCCTCTGCAAGAGGTCTTCACCGTTGCAACTTCATCACAGCAAGACGTGCATAGGGTTCCGTTCGCACATGCACAATCTGTGGGATTGAGGGGAAAGTCCGTAGCGATACGGGCCCCCAAGGCCAAACCCTTGACCGCGCCCTTCATCCTGAAATACTCGTCGCAGCAACAACGTGCGCCAACAGCAATGGCGCCCCGGGCAATGACAAGTTCGGCGCTCAAGCCGATAGACGTTCCGGACCATGTGAATGATCGGCATCAGGCGACATCCGGTGCCGATTTCGGAGACGGGTTTTCTCAAGGGGGATACAGCCTATGCACAGGATTTCATGCGTGCTCTTCTGATCGAAGACACGGTCGATCTGGGCGCGGCCATCGCTGCGCGCCTTCGCGATCAGGGGCATGCGGTCGAATGGCTGACTGACGGCGGCCTTGCCTCGCAGCGTGTTCAGGAAGATCCGTTCGATCTCATCATTCTGGACCTCTCGCTGCCCGGCATGGATGGCGCCGACGTGCTCAAAGGATTGCGCGGCCGGCGGATCAATACGCCGGTGCTCGTCATCACCGCGCGCAGCGAAATCGGCGACAAGATCGACCTGCTCGACATCGGCGCTGACGATTACCTGGTCAAACCGTTCGATCTTCGCGAGCTTGAGGCGCGGATGCGGGCGGTCGTACGCCGACACAGCGGCACACCCACCAGCCGGATCGAACTCGGCGACATCACGATCGACATCGCCGCGCAGTCAATCGTCGCGGCCGGCCGCAATGTCGAATTCACGCGGCGCGAATTTCGCCTGCTCGAGCTGCTTGCACTGAACGTCGGGCAGGTTGTCCCGCGCGAGCGCCTTATGGACCAATTGTTCGGATACGAGAATGCGGTCAACCCGAACGCGCTCGAGCTCTACATCTCCCGGATTCGGCGGCGACTGAAATCCTCCTCGCTCCGGATCGACACGGTGTGGGGAACCGGCTATGTCGCGAGGATCGACGATGCGCAGCCGTCAAAGATCAATTAAGCGCGATATCGTTTTTGGTGCGATCTCGCTGCTCGCCGTACTCGGCATCGGGCTGTTCTTCTACATCCGCAACTTCTCGCTCGATGCTGCCGACACTGCATTCGACCGCGTGCTTGCGGCCGCAGCACTTTCGATTGCAGACAACATCCGGGTCGATGACGGGCATCTCACGCTGGAGCTGCCGCTCGCTTCGCTGGAGATCCTGGGTGCATCGCGCGAGACCCGGGCGTTCTATGCGGTGCGGGCGCCCGACCACTCATTGATTACCGGCTACCCCAACCTGCCCGAACCGACGCCGACACGTGATCACAAACCGCATTTCGAGGACGCTGTCTATACCGACGCCCCCGTGAGGATTGGGAGCGTTCAGCGTTACATCGACTTTGGCGAGAAGTCAGGCTGGGTCAGCATCACGGTCGCGGAGACACGGGAGGCCCGTACGGAACTCGCCGCCCTCATCGTGAAGAATTCACTCGCGCCGATGGCGCTCGCGGGTCTCGTGATCTGCCTGTTGATCTCGACCGGCCTGAAGCGAGCCTGGGCGCCGCTGGTCGCGCTCGAGAGCGAGCTGATCGGGCGATCGCCAACCGACCTCAACCCGATTCAGACATCGGTGCCGCGTGAGGTGAGCTCGCTGGTGTCGAGCATGAACATCTTCATGCAACGGCTCGAGGGCGTCCTCAGCACGTTGCGCCGGATTGCGGTAGATACCACGCACGAGATACGGACGCCGCTCGCCTCGATCCGGGCACTCGCCGAAGTCGCTGCATCCGAGCGGAATGCGAGTGTCGTCTATAGCTATGTGCATCGCATTCATGCCAACGCTGTCGATGCCACGCGCATCGTCAATCAGCTGCTGGCAGAAGCGGCCATCGCCCATCATATCGAGACCTCGGCCAATCCTGCTTGCGATTTTCTCGAGCTTTACCTGCAAGCGGTCGAGCGGCTTCCGAGTGGCGACATGCGGCGCTGCCGGCTGGCCGATCTTTCCACGACCCACGAGGACTTCCCGGTTCGCGGAGCGCCGCTGGCGTTCCGCGAGTTGATCGACAATCTGCTGGACAATGCGTTGAAATACGCGCCGGAAGGCATGATCGACGTCGATCTGCGCACGTCGTCCGATGGGTCGACCGTTGAATTCGAGGTGGCCGACCGTGGACCCGGCATTCCCAACGACGAGAAGCCGATCGTGCTCGAACGCTTTCGCCGCGGGTCGAGCGGCGCGAGCGCCGCCGGGACCGGCCTCGGGCTCAACATCGCCAAGAGCGCTGCTGCTGCCGCCGGTGGCGATCTGTGCCTGCTCGATCGCCCGGGCGGCGGGCTCGTCGTCAGGGTAACCTTGCCGAGGACGTCATGACGGCTTTTCGTAAGAGACCAGCAATACGGCGCACGGCATTGTCGCTAGGCCTGGTCATGGCGCTTCTTCTCTTCGTCAATGCACACTGCTTGGCCGACCAGTCAAAATCCACGCACGAGCTGAAAGTCTTCCCCGCCCCCTCGTCAGCCACCGAAACGCTGCTCATTCACGGAACCGCGGATGTCGTGGCTATGGGCCCGGTCATCGAAGGCTTTCAAAGGGAGCACCCCGAAGTCGAAGTGCGCTATCGCCTCTATGAGACCGTCCCGCTGTATCAGGAGGCCCTGACCGAAGTGGATGACAAGCCCGCGGCGGACCTTCTGATCAGCTCGGCGATGGACCTCCAGGTCAAGCTTGCCAATGACGGACACGTCCAGAAGGCCTCGATCGCAGCCCGCGGGCTGCCGGACTGGGCGATTTGGCGCGATGAGATCTTCGGGTTCACGCTTGAACCGGCCGTCATCGTCTACAACAAGGACGCCATCGAGCGCACCGAGGTACCCAAGTCGCATCAGGATTTGATCCGGCTGCTCGAGGTTTCGCCGGAGCGTTTTCGTCGAAAGATCGCAACTTACGACATTGATGTCAGCGGCGTAGGCTACCTGTTTGCAACGACGGAATCGATGCTTTCGGCGAACTTTTGGCGCCTTGCGCATGCGCTCGGCCTCGCCGAGGCACGGCTCTATTGCTGTACGCAGGATATGCTGGATTCGCTCAGCCGCGGTGACGCCGTCATCGCCTATGATGTCCTGGGCTCCTATGCGCTTCGCCAGGCGGAGGTGCAACGAAACCTCGCCATCGTGCTACCGGAAGACTACGTCGTGGCGGTGTCCCGCACCATCGTGATTCCCCGTAAGGCGGAACATGCGGCGCTTGCCCGGACATTCGTCGAATATACGCTCTCCGAAGCCGGCCAGGCTGTCGTGTCAGATGCGTTCGGTCTTTCGATTGCCGGCCTGGGTGCCGACCGCGAGCAGATGAAAGCACGATATCTCAGTGAGAAACCGGGCGTGCTCAATTTTCCGACTCTCGGGCTCCCCGCGCTGACCTATCTCGATGGCGTCAAACGCGAGCAGTTCGTCAAAACCTGGCAGCGGATCGTAACACCACAGAGCGGCGCGCCTTGACGCCGCTCTGCCTCGCGATGTTGCTCCCGGTGGCAAAGCGGAGCTGCAGCAGCTCCTGCTTTCCAAGGTTCGAGTTCAGAAGTCGAACGTCATACCGGTGGTGACCGCTTCGGCCTTGTTGCCGGCCACGACGTTGTTGTTGGCGTCGCGTCCGCAAACGCCGTAGCCATGTCCGCTGACGCCGAGGCAGTAATGCGCGCCCGGCCCGTTGCGCAGATAGCTGCCGACCAGGTACCAGCTCACGAACGGGCTGAGGTCGGCACCGGCACGAACCCGAACACGCACACGTCGTCGGGCTACACCAACACCCACGGCACTTATGTGCAGCCCTACGTCGCAACCAATCCGAACAGCACTCAGCGGGACAACTTCACGGCCACGGGCAACGTCAATTCCTCCACCGGATCAGTCGGCACGCACCGTCCGCGGTATTGATCGCCCGGCGGTGACGGCTTACCCTGATCTGGTGGCTGTATGGTTACCGGCTATGGAAGCGAGCTCGCTGCGAGGGCAACTTTGCGCTGATCTAAAACGAGGCGCGGGACCGAATCCCCGCGCCTGATCCATTTGCCGCTTTCCACACCGCCGACTCGCCCGGCGGCGTATTCTTTTGGGCAAGGCAGGCTGAGCTCCCGTACCTCATGCCTGCGCAATCGTCTCAGTTCTGTTTCCTTCGCTTGGCGTGACTGGTGTCGGTTGCGGGTTCGGTGCGATCAACCACGACTCGCAGTAGCTCACGCGCGTTCCGGGGCCCAAGGGATTGATAATTTGACTCCCGCGTGCGCCGCGCATCGATGGCGGCATGCGGCCTCGGAAGCCCCTCCTATACCGAGGGCGAAAAGCCGACCAAGAGCTGGGTGTTCCGGTTCATGATCCAGGGCCGCGCGCGGAAGATGGGACTCGGTGACGTCGATCAAGTGAGCCTGAAGGACGCGCGTAAGCTGGCGCAGGCGAAGCGCCTGCTAGTGGTGGACGGTAGACTAGAGCGCGACGACCTGCCGAGGTCAGCTCACCCAGACCGAACTTTCCGGCCCGCGCAGCTTCAATCAGTTGCTCGGCGATATACCGGCGGCTTGCATGGTCCCCGCCATTCGGTAGTTCGGCACAGACCTGGTCCAACGCCACGTCCATATTCGCCTGAACCCGGTTCTCAAACTCGCTCATCCTCCGGTCTCTCCTTTGATGATGACCTGAAGAAACTAAGCGGGTTTAATATCGACTGCGCACGACGATTTTTTGCTAGCTTTTCCTGCGGAACGCCTGCAGACTTCGTCGCATTGAGAACTCAATTGTATCGGGGGACATTGCAATGGCAAAACCTGCCGTTTCCCGGGATGCCTTTCGTGGGTTGTTCGCTTTCTATGCGGCGAAGGCTCATCACGACCACAAGTACGAGGGCGAACGTTGCCTTTTGAAGCTGTTCGGATCTGCGGAAGACATTCCTGAAAGCCTATTGGGGCAATGGTCGGACAGAGTTGACCTCCTCGGCTTCGAAACCGTTGGTCGCACAATAGAGCCGCGTGCCCGTCAAATCACTGATGGCAACGCGCGCTACGACCATGCCAGCGACTTTCTCTATGTGCTCTTGAGAGATCTCGGGCAAAAAGGGCAGTGACCAAAACTGTGGCCGCGCTAACATGGCCGCAGTCGTCAGACGCGCAGATTTTCCGCGCTGCTCTTCCCACGCCTCTGATCAACTTTGATCTCGTAAGAGATCTTCTGCCCCTCGGCCAAGCCTGATAAGCCAGCGCGCTCCACTGCACTAATATGCACGAAAACATCCTGGCCGCCGTCATCGGCCTGGATGAAGCCAAATCCCTTGGTCGCGTTAAACCACTTCACAATGCCTGTCGCCGCATCCGCCTCCGGTTAACAATGAGAACAGCCCGGGTCGACCGCATTGGGGCTGACAAGCCAAAAACCCCAGCGCGCGAACGCCGGCGAGCGTTATCGAAGCAATCAGCTGGTCTGAGTAATGAGCGAACGATTGCAGGCGACGACCGCTGGGCTTGTGAAGTAGTTCACAGATCGGAACAGAAAAGCCCACTACCGTGGCCGAGAGCGCGCGGAGCGAAGATACTCCGCTCCAGCGACGTCTTGGAACGTTGCCCCGGGTTGCCTTACAATAGTGAAGCAAAAGAGGAAGGTATCCGTCACAGGACGACAACGATGACTGACGACCAGTTGGCGCGTGCACATCGCAACAATATTCAACGCTATCGCCTCTTATTGCAAACCAATCTGACTGAGTTCGAGCGTCAGTTTGTCGAAAGGCGCTTGAGCGAAGAGCAATCGAAGCTGGAGATGCCGGTCAGCTCGTGCTCAAGCAAATTGCACCGCGACTAATCAAGTGGCCCAGATACCCGCGACAGCTTCGGCATTGCGTGCTGAGGCGGCTCGCCGGAGCACCGCGGGACACCGCCCCAACCACTTGCGCTCGCCCTCCGGCTGCGGTTGGATCATGGTTTTAGGACATTGATCCAATGGCCATCCAATTGATTGTGCCAAAGATTCTCAGAGACGAGCTTGCTTTGCGGGGCATTCGATCCTTAACCGCGGAAGAGTCGGAGGCGATTGCTGCTCGCATCTTTGAGCGGATCACTGAGCTCGAGCTGGAGCTTGCCGCGTGGGATTTCAATATTCCAGCGAGCGGCGACGACGGACCGACGTGACGAGCCGGCCCCTACGTCCGGTTGCGATCCACTGCGAGCGAGGCTTGATAACGTACGGAGCGTCTTACGCGGCTCGCGGCATCTCGCCCCGCTGAATTGTTGCGGTCCGCTCAATGTCCTCCTCGTCTCTATATTCAGGTGAAGAGATTCACGCTGCTGATTGAATCGCCTGCATGCACATGCGGTGTTGCCGCTGCTTCGCAGGGCTTCAAGCTCTAGAACTGCTCGCCGATGTTCGTGATGCGTTGCAGCGAGTTATCTGCTTGCTGCATTGCGTCTACGTTCCGCCATGCAAAACGCTCAAGCAACATCGGTATGAAATCACCTCTTCGCATATGAATCCCGGATGTCCCGGAACGCGCCTTATGAGTTTGCATTGTTTCTCTGTTTTGTGATTTGTAGCGAGGTCGATCATGCGTCCGCTTTCTGGAATGATTGTGATTGCAACGGTCTCGACTTTGACGGGGCTTCAAGCGACCCCTGCTGTCGGGCAAACATTTAATGACAGATGGTCCATCATTCCAAAGGCTCACGCGGAGCCCGCTCCTGAAGGACTCGATCAGACAAAGAAGGAGGAGCCGCAAGCGCAACCTCCGAACGGACAAGAGCCCTTGAATGATCGTTCAGGCGCTCAATCTTTCAATCGAGTCATTTCCGGAAAAGCCTCCTACTATTCGTATGCCAAAGGCAAGACAGCGAGCGGTTCATCGTTTGATCGGAATCTACTAACCGCGGCGCACCGCCGTCTGCCGTTCGGCACGAGAGTCCGCGTCATTGATCTTGAGACGAATAAGTCGGTGGTGGTTCGTATCACCGACCGCGGACCATGGATCCGTGGCCGCGTCCTCGACCTCTCGCTCGCGGCTGCGCGCAGCTTGGGGATTACGAATCGTGGCGTGGCTCAGGTCCGTGCTGAGGTGTTGTAGCAGACGTCCATTGCCCTGCGAAAACACGCAACCGCCGCCCACGCGCCCCTCGCGTCAACAGTCCGGTTTTGGCCTGAAACGAATCTGCCGTGTCTCTAAAGAACCCTGACGCTGTCGCGGTCCTCGTATCGGCCCTCAGGCTCGTCCTCGGAGACGAAGTCGCGCGAACCATGCTCCAGGAAGGTATGAGCCTTGCCACGCTGATGGACACGATGTTCTCCGCGCCGATAGCACATCGCGATGCCGTTCGATACGTCGCGACTGCCTTAGATGACTTCGCCATTACACCAGAACTTGGCCCTGTCTGGCATCTTCGCTACCTATATGATGACCAGCCCGGTTCATTTCGCGTCGTCGATATGGAGATAGCCACGCCGGCCGGTACGTTGTCCAGCAACGACCTTTGGCTTCGGCTGCCGGTCTAACTAGCTCGCAACCTCTGCAATGTGGACCGTGCTGTCGACGACATGACTGCCAGAAACGGCGCGCTCTTCCGAATTGCGTTCATTTTACATGCTCACGGCACCTAAATACCGGGGAGTTTATTTTAACAACTTTCCCGCGCAATACGTCTGATTGAACGTGACGCTTGTTAGAACGATTTAGGCCAGCCAATGAGGGCAATTTCTGCGGCCGATCTCATTACTGAGTTGGACGACACCATCGCGAGGAGCTCATCCAACGCTGCGCGCGCATGCTCTGGCGCACGGCCGAGCTGCTCGTTGGCGCCAATGACCGACTGCAAGAGCCGCAGGTCGACCTGCTTGACGACGTTCTAATCCGCCTGACCGGGCGGATTGCGCCCGGCACGCTCGCCGAGCTCAGCACGACGCTTGCCGAGCTGGATACTGCTCCGATGAAGACCCTGCGACGTCTCGCCGCGTGCGACGATCCGGCGGTCGCAGTCCCGATCCTGAGGAAATCTCCCGCACTATCGCCGGCTGATCTCGTAGCGATCGCGACGTCCGGCAGCGAGGATCACCTTCTCGCCATTGCTGACCGGCGCACGATCGAAAAACCGGTGACTGAGGCGATGTTGCAACGCGGCAGCAGCAGGATTTGCCTGGCCGTCATCGGCAATCCGGGCGCGGAATTCTCCGGCGCAGCCTACGCCGCCTTGATCGGCAGGGCTGAGCAGGACGACGAGATCACGAAAGCGCTGACGCTGAGGCCAGACACCCCGGACATGGTCGTTCGGGAGCTGCTGTCGGCCTCGCCACGGCCGGCCAACAAGGCCGATGCCCGTCCGCGTGTTTCTTCCAACGCAACCGCATCCTCCGAAGTATCGGCGACAGCGAAGCGTCCTTGCGAGGCTGAGTACGCCGCTGTGAGGCCGGAGATCGTATCGCTCAACCGTAGCGGCAAGCTGAGCGACTCGACTGTCAATCGGTTCGCGATCCGGGGTGAGACCGCCAACCTGTTCACGGCCTTGTCGGTGCTGTCGGGAGCACCCATGGAGGCCATCGAGCAGGTGATGGCGGAGTCCGATTGCGAAGGTCTGGTGATGGCGTGCCGGGCATCGCGCTTGAATTGGCAGACCACGTTGGCCATCCTCAACACTCGCCGCGCGCGGCTTTCATTCGGCGAACGCGCACGAGCTCAGGAGCGGTTTGAAACCCTTCATCTCTCAACCAGCCAATGGTCCATTCGTTGGGGAGAAATCTCCGGCGCTAAAGATCGCACTGCAAAGTCGGGAGGGAGCCGATGAAATTCGACGGTCGCAAGGCGCCTCGGGTGCGGATGGACCACAGGCAGGTCGTCAATCTCATGGGCTCCGACGGCACCTGGCGGCGGAGCTGCGTGCTGCTCGATGTCTCGGACACCGGCGCCAAGATCGAGGTCGAGGGATCGCTCGACGTTCTCAAGGCCAAGGAGTTCTTCATGCTTCTGTCGTTGACGGGACTGGCCTATCGGCGCTGCGAGTTGGTCTGGATCGACGGAACCACGGCCGGCATCCACTTCATTCACGCAAATGGCAAGAAAAGCCAAAAAACCGCGAGCGACAGAACCGCATTAAAGCCGATTTGAGCCGAGCAGTATCACCGAGCTCCAATCTGATCCAATGATCATGCAGAACGTTAGCGATAAGGCCAATTCAGACCGGCACCCGACAAACGAAGGCATCAGTCATGTTCGTGCACGTCCTGGCCGATACTTCCGACAAGCTCTTCGGGCTCTGCTCGCTGCTTGAAAGGCTGTTCACCGTCGCGGGCGAGCGGCTCGATGTACAAGCAAAACTTCCGTACGCCCCTGCTGCCGTTGTCGTCAGTGCCGACCCGCGGGCCCTCGAAAACATTGCCGCACTGAAAAGGAGAGCTGCGCGCTTCGCCAAGGCCAACAAGCGCATCTTCCTCGTCGAGCAAACCTCCCACGTCTGCATCTCGCAGGCTTATGCGCTGGGCGCGACGCTGGTATTGCCCGGCAAGCTCGAGCCGATCAAGCTCGTCGCCGCGTTGGCCGATCCGGCCGGGGCCGAAACCGGCTGGACGAGCGGGATCTCGCAGCCCGACGATGCGGTTGAGGCCGCAGCCAACGCCGTCGCGTCGATGTTCACCTCGATCACACTCGGAGAGCGGATCGACGTTGACGGTCCTAAAGAGGCCGGCCGCAAGATCACTAACCGGATTGCCGAGCATGGGCTATCGCAATGGCTGACCGCGGTGCGGCGCCATCATGAGGGAACCTTCCAGCACTGCCTGCTTGTGACCGGCGTCGCAGTCGATTTCGGTCTCAGTCTCGGTTTCCGTAAAAGTGACCTTGAAAGGCTCTCCACTGCTGCCATGTTCCACGACATAGGGAAGGCGAGGATTCCCGTGGCGATCCTGGACAAGCCAGGACGCCTCGACGACAACGAGCGCGCGCTGGTCGAAACCCACCCGTCGACGGGTTATGACGTGCTGAAGGAGCACGGCAACATCTCACCCGAAATCCTCGATGCCGTCCGGCACCATCACGAATATCTCGATGGCAGCGGCTATCCCGACGGCCTCTGCGCCGAGAACATCACCGACATCGTTCGCATTCTCACCATCTCGGATATCTTTGCGGCGCTGATCGAACACCGCCAGTACAAGGCGGCCATGTCGCGCGAGGCGGCGTATGGGATTCTCTGCGGCATGAGGGGAAAACTGGAGAAGGCGCTGGTCGCCTCGTTCAAGGATGTTGCGCTCACCAGATGAATTGCGCTGCGACCGCAGAGCCGCGCAGCTCGCAACGCTCGACCGGCCTTCTTGGCGAGGCGAAGAGGAACATCCTACTGTCTAAGGTCACAACGCTGCCGCCATCAATCAGGTAGTTCTTATCGGCAACGGAATAGCTGTGGTCGCAGCTGTGAATCAAAATCCGAGCACGCGCTTGTTAGTCTGCAGCGGCTGTGCGTGGTTTGTAACTTGTGTCGCAACACGCGACTTAGAGCCCCCTGCTGCCCCCTGCTCGAGCTCACAGCTCAGCCGGGACCAACACTGGTTGCACAACCGAGGGCCAATCCCAAGCGTCCGACCTATTTTGAGGAGTCTCATCCCTTCGGCCCGGAGGTCTCGTATGCGCGCTACTCACGCGATATCGCGGTTGAACGAGCCGTGGGCTGTTGCGCCTGATCACAAACCGTAGCTCACCACCGTAGCTGAAGCGTGGGAAATGCCGCCATGTCCGAAGAACACGCCGTAAGATCAGATCGATAGTAAAATAAGGTTGGAGGAGTGGATATCCTCTGGCTTTGAACAACGTGACTTGCGGCAACTTAGCTATACGCCAAGAGGCGCCAAATCGGCGAAGTCGCCTGGTGACCCAGGCTGTGTAAAAACGCGGCTCCGCATCACCTCCATGCAACGAAGGCGGCCGTCGGTGTCGCTATTGAGTTCGCTGCCCGCGCCTCACGCCCGCATGGCTGCCAGCAATGGCTCGACGCC
>NZ_JARVWW010000055.1 GCF_029846715.1 Bradyrhizobium nivariense | reverse complement strand
TCGTCACCAGCCAGCTGCCCGTCGATCGCTGGTACGAAATCATCGGAAACCCCACCATCGCCGACGCGATCCTCGATCGCCTCGTCCACAATGCCTACCGCATCGAACTCAAAGGAGAGAGCCTCAGGAAGCAGAAGCAACCGGCTCAAGATCAACCGGTCTCTTGACCTTCCCAGCCCTCGACGACATCATGAAATTGACCCATGCGAACGACGCCACGGGTGGCCGGCTTCCGATCGGAATACCCGGCCGGCTTCGAATTGGAATGCATGGCCGGCTTCGTCGGAATCCGCATCCTGCTTGACGCGATCGAGAACATGCTCAAGAAACTAGAGATCGCAACGGGCCAACGAAATCATGCGGGGCTTGCGGTCGCAGCCACGACTTTGATCACCCAAATATCATGGTGCGCTTTTCAGCTCGCCGACCATCTTTGAACAAGCGTCCCGAGGAAGAGGGCACGCAACTCTCGAAGCGCTTTCCCCGAACCGCATTGCCGATGTTCATGCCATTGATGTGTTCATTGAATTCGAGTAGCGCGCCGGCGCTCAAGCTGTTGCACTTGATCCAGAGCGGAATGCCATCGGGGCTGGCGCAGATTTGGACAGCCATCGTCCCGCGAATCCTCTCTCAACTGGTCGAGGAGACGGCCAGTAGACCGGAAGCCTCCCCCCGGTTTCTTTTATTGCGCGTTATTTCGCAAGCCAGGCGGAAAAGCGCTGGCGCAGGTCATCGCCTCTCTCAACGCGAAAGGTCGGATCGGGGATGATCGCCTTCGTCAGATTGTCAGCGCAGTTGGAAGGTAAGGCATGATCGCTGGATCCACCAAAGCCATCGCGTCCGTATTGCTGGGCGAGTAAGCAATATAGCGGGTCGGGTTGGCCTGGGCGCGGGGCGAAGCGGCGAAGGCGATGAACTTATATGCCTCCTCCCGCCGTGGAGTGCCCTTGGGGGAATTATCCAGACATTCGCGGATGTCGTAGCGGCATCCCACATCATCTCAAAATGCTTGCCGGAGTTCTTGATCGCATCGTAGATGCGGCCACTCCAGGCCGCGGTCATGACGACCTGTCCGTCGGCAAGGAGCTGCGGCGGCTGAGCGCCGGAAGTCCACCAGATGATGTCTGTCTTGATCGTGTCAAGTTTCCTGAAGGCACGGTCAACCCCGTCGGGCGTACGAAGGACTTTGTAAATATCCTTCACGGGCACTCTGTCTGCAACCAGCGCCCATTCGAGAAGGCCATCGGGACTCTTATACAGTTTCCGTTTGCCGCGGAACTTGCTCGTGTCGAAAAGGTCGGCGATGGTCTTCGGGCCGTTTGGCAGCTTGTCCTTGTCGTAGGCGACCACTTTTGCGGTGATGTGCGTCGGCACCCCACAGTCAAACTTGTCGGCCCCGAGGAACTTCGACCGGTCGAGGCCCAATTTCTTCCAGTCGATCTCTTCAATGAGGCCCTGATTGCACAATTCAATGGACCAGAGCGAATATCCGTCGATCACATCCCAGCTCACAAATACTATCGGCCCGCTCGGGCTGAATTCACCGATATCGTCAGCCCTGCGGCCGGAATTCTGTGGGATTGACGGCATTCACGACAAGATCCTTAAGGAAGCCGCCGCCGGCGATCCGCATTCCGGGCGAAGGGGATCTTGTTCAACCGGTGCCCTGTGCGTGTATTCCCACCTGCTGCGACATCAAACCGACGCCGCTGCGGCTTTCGAAGGTGCCAGCGCACCGAAGAGGAAGCCGCCAGACCTACCGCGCAACGCTTCCCCAAAAGACGAATGGGTGAACTTGATGTCCGGCCTCTCGCCATCGCGCGAAGGGGGCAAATGTGTCAGTCGAGATTTGCGCAGTAGATGTCGGCCGTTGCACGCCCAACATTGATGTGAACCTAACAACGCCGGCCTTTGCTACTGCCGCCAATTCGTGCCGCGACCTTCGATTTGACGGATCGCTGCGCGCCACTCGAGCATACCAAATTCGGGAGTAGCACGCTGCCTCTTGATGCGCCTCCCGTACTCCGCAACCACTCCGGGGTCGATCGGCGTCGGATCCTCGCCCAAGCCGCGCGCAATGATTTCGATTTCGCAGGCTCGGTTGAGCATGTACATTCGATGGAGCGCACCGGGGATGGTGGCTCCGACCGTGAGCAGACCGTGGTTTCGCAGAATTATCGAGTCGCCTTGCTGGCAGCTCACGCCAAGCGCGAGGCCCTCTGCCTCTTGGCTTGGTTGTCCGTACTCATGATAAGCGAGCTCGTCATAAACCTCGAGGACGTCTTGGCTGATGGGCCGCAGGCCCCTCTTCAGCACCGCGATCCCGGTGCCAGGTCGCGTGTGGGTATGCATCACACAGTTCACGTCCGGTCTGGCCTTGTATATGCCACCGTGAATGGTGAAGCCTGCCGAATTGAGTGTCCCAGGCCCGGACTGGATTTTGCCATGGATATCCACCTTCACCAAGCTCGAAGCGGTGATTTCGCTGAACAGCACGCCGTAGTTGTTGATCAGAAAGCTCTCGGGCTCACAGGGCACGCGCGCCGACAAGTGAGTGTTGATCGAGTCGGTCCAACCATAAAGGTCGCAGATGCGGTAAAGCGCGGCTAGCTCACAACGGATCTCCCATTCGCCGCCGGTCATATTTGAAGGATCATGCTGGGCGACTACATTCATCAGCGGGTTCCTCTTCCTTCAGCTACTATGGGAATGGCAATGGTCAACCTGAACGCTGCCAGATCGAAATGGTTGGCTGCAGCGACCTCTCGGATATTTGCGATAATCAAGCAGCCTCCAGCTCGATCGACATGTGTGGGATCCCTGTAAGGATTTTCCGCCATTGGTACGCCGGATTCCGCAAGGCCTCGCATAGGCGTCCAAGAGAATAGGCGTAGAGACGCGTCAAATCGATTTCAGGCATGTTGCTGCACAAGTCGGCGGTTGCCAGCTGCTCCGACACCATGATTTCCGACATTCACTTCGTAGGGGCCAAGCAGATTACGTTTGTGCTAAACGTAACAGCATTCGAGATGCTGATTACTGCAAAGACTGGCGCGCCGACGCTTAGATTCGTCGTTCGCGATTCATTCGACCACGTTCAACGTCAGCGCCCGAACGCGCGAATCGATAGTGTCGCAGCGGTATTCGCGTGGTTTTACGGTTCGATGCGTCGCCATTGCGCGCCCAGCGTCCGCAAAACGATCTACACGACCAACGCCCTCGAGGTTTGATCGTTCGCTGCGTAAGACGCCCAAGCTATGCGCAGCCGCCTTCCGCCAATAAGCCCGCCTCTATAATCGGCCAGACGAATGGGTTCGGACGATATCACCAAGGTGCGTCTTCTCTTTAGTATCCCGCAAGGTGCGCCAAGCGGTTCGCGTGGTAGTCCGCGTCGCCGAACAATTCGGCTAGCACTCGCTGTCGTTTCATGTAGAAGCCGATATCGTACTCGTCGGTCATGCCGATGCCACCGTGCATCTGAATGCCCTCCTGCACAGCGAGCGCGCTAGCCATGACTGTCATGGCCTTGGCTACCATCACAGCCTGCTCGGCGCCATCCTCGTCGCCATTGAGCAGCTGCTCGGCCTTGAGCACGGCGGCGCGCGCGACCTCCATCTCCGCGTAAAGGTGAGCGGCGCGGTGTTGCAGCGCTTGGAACGAGCCAATCAGACGCCCAAACTGCTTTCTTTGTTTGAGATAATCGATGGTCATGTCCAGAGCGCGGGAGCCCAAGCCGATCATTTCAGCCGCTGCCCCAACGCGCAATGCGCTGAGCGTTTTGGTCAGGCCTGTAAAACCGTCATCTACGTCGCCTATGACTGAATCTGCGGCGACCTCCACGCCATCGAACTTCAGACGTGCGGCGAAGCTCGCGTCGACCAGCCGCTCGGCCTCTCTCGTGAGATTCGCCGCGTCGCTTTCGACAAGGAAAAGCGTGACCCCCAGCTCCTCGTCGTATGAGCCGGCGGTCCGGGCCGCCACGATCAAGAAGTCAGCCACGTGGCCGTACGTCACAAAACGTTTTTCGCCGATGAGCCGGAAACCGCTGCCGACCGGCTCGGCCTTCAATCCGATCCGTTCGGGCCGATGACGCACCGACTCGTCGACCGCCAGCGTGCCTACCGCGTTGCCGGCACAGATCCGGGGCAGCCAGGCTTGCCGCTGATTTGCTGAGCCATCCTTCAGCGCCGTGGCTGCCCCGACCGCCGTCAAGAGGAACGGCGAGGGTGTAAGGTTGCGGCCAATCTCCTCCAGCACGATGCCAGCCTCGACATGCCCGAGCCCAGAGCCGCCGTCGGCCTCGTCCAACAGGACGCCGTTCAGGCCGAGCTCGGCGAAGCGCGTCCAGAGATCCCGGGAAAAGCCAGTTTTGTCATCTGCATCCCGCAGCGCGCGCATATGGCCGACCGGCGCTTGTTCTGCAAGGAATGACCGAACGGTGTCAGCAAGCATCGTTTGATCTTCGGTATGGATGAGGGGCACGATGTCAACCTCCGGGCAGCTGGAGAATACGCTTGGCGATGATGTTGAGCTGCACCTCGGACGTGCCGCCTTCGATGGAGTTGGCTTTAGTGCGGAGCCAGGCGCGGGCGTCAGCGCCCTGCTGTGAGCGCTCACTTTCCCATTCCAGCGCATCCGACCCACCAGCGGCCATGATCAACTCATACCGCAGCTTGTTCAACTCGGTCCCGAAGTACTTGATCGTCGAAGCCTGCGCGGGATGGCCGCGCCCGCGCTTTAGCTCATCGACAAGACGTTCAGAGGCGGCTCTAAACGCCTGAGCGCGGACCTCGAAGAGCGCAATGCGGCTCCTCAGGATCGGATCTTCCAGTCGTCCGTCCGGTTCGGTTCCGACCGTCAATTTGGCCCTCTGTCCTAGTGACAGCCGCGGACTCTCCAAGCCGGTGCCAGAAATGTTTTCGCGTTCGTGGCTGAGCAGGTATTTGGTGACATCCCAGCCTTTGTTTAATTCACCGACCAAGTTCTTTTTCGGGACCTTTACGTTGTCGAAAAAGGTTTCGCAGAAGGGCGAGTAACCCGAGATCAGCTTGATAGGCTTGATTGAAACCCCAGGCGTTTCCATGTCGAAAAGCAGGAACGAGATGCCGTTGTGCTTGCTCGAGGTATCAGTTCGCACGAGGCAAAAGATCCAGTCGGCCTTGTGGGCGTTGCTGGTCCAAATCTTCTGACCATTTACAAGGAAGTAGTCGCCCTTATCCTCTGCCCGAGTCGCCAGCGAGGCGAGGTCCGAGCCGGCGCCTGGCTCGGAATAGCCTTGGCACCAATGGATTTCGCCGCGCGCCATCTTTGGCAGGTGCTGTAGCTTCTGTTCCTCGGTCCCGTATTTCAGCAACGTTGGGCCCAGCGTTTCGAGGCCGAATGGGTCCAATGGACTTCGGCAGCCGAGGCGGCCCATCTCCTCCCGGAGGATCTTCGTCTCCTCGTGCGAAAGCCCTGCGCCGCCGTATTCTCTCGGCCAGCTTGGCGCAGTCCAGCCCTTCTCGGCCATGCGGTCCAACCAGACCTTTTGCGCAGCGTTCTTGAAAACCGCGCGACGGCCGCCCAAGACGACGTCGTCCGCGGAGCGAACCGGCTCGCGCATTTCCGGAGGGCAGTTGGCCGTGAGCCATGCGCGCGCCTCTTGCCGGAATGAATCAAGATCGCTCACCCTCGTACACCTCTCACTGCTAATTCCACGCCCTGCCAAGTCGCGAATTCCTTCGCAATATCCGACCACGGCTGGAGCCGGCCCTGTCATTGCCAATCGTCGGGAAAGGGAAAGCCCTGTACTTCGGAGCGCCCAACAATGAGCGCTGGCTACAGCCACTCATTACTCCGCCGCTACTGCGAGCACCGCAAAAATCAGGAGCCTTCCTCAGAGTGGAAGCCGCTTCATTCGGCATCGAACAATTTGCACTTTCACGTACTGATTACCGGACCGCGCGACGCCCACCGGAGGGGCACGCCAACCTAGCGCATCAATGACGGCAAAAGCCGTCAAGAGAGGGCGATTGACGCGGAATTTCTTCGAAAACCGGGCAACTCGCGCCTTTTAACGCAAACGATCGGTTTGCAGTCTACCCTGCGTGGAGGGTTAAATTGTCTTGGACGTCTCCACCTGCGTGGTGGCGCGCCACGACCTGCCGAACGCACGCCAGCTGCTGGCCATTACCGGTGCTCATCATCTTCGAGCTCGCGCCTCAAGGAGCAAGCCCTTGCCGGTTCGGCCCGATTAGCTTCGGCGTTAGGGTTGATGCGGCACAATAGCCGAGTAGCCGCGTGCCTTGTGGAATTTCCCCATCCATCGGGGGACATCCGCGGAATTTGTGCGCTGGCCTGAGCTATCCTGCTGCCGTCTGATTGGGAAAATGATGTTAGCCCAATGCCAATCCGTCGGATGGTTCAACTCATCCGCTCGAAGGGAAGGTTCGATGGTTGTCGCGTTCAGTTGCCACGAATATCGATCACCGGCCTGGAAGCCACGCGACACCCGAGCATGATGAAAGAGACGGGCAATAGTCTAAATGGAATGCAGCATGGATAAAGTTGTCAAAATCGAAACTCACGCGACGATCGCCGTTATCGACATCAACAGCCCTCCCGTGAATGCGCTCTCGGCGGATGTGCGAAATGGACTTTTCGAGGGTTTCCAGAGTGTTCTCGCGTCCGACGCTGAGGCTGTGGTGCTGATCTGCGAAGGCCGCACTTTTATTGCCGGGGCCGACATCACCGAATTCGGCGGTGAGGTAAAGGGTGCGAGCCTGTTTCGGATACAGGCAATGATGGAGAATTCGTCCAAGCCCGTGATTGCCGCGATCCACGGCACCGCCTTGGGCGGCGGGCTAGAGGTCGCGTTGTGCGCCCACTTCCGGGTGGCGGTGCCCTCGGCCAAGGTGGGGCTGCCGGAAGTGGCGTTGGGCCTGATTCCCGGCTCGGGAGGCACGCAGCGACTCCCGCGCATCGTAGGCGTCGAGAAGGCGCTGGAGATGGTGACGTCCGGCCGTCATGTTCCCGCCCGGGAAGCGTTGGCCATGGGCTTAGTGGACGAACTTGTGGAGGAGGGCAAACTGAAGGAAGGCGCGATGGCCTTCGCACGCAAGGTGGTTGCCCAAGGCAGGCCGCTGGTGAGGATCCGCGAGAACACTACAAAGCTGGCGGCGGCCAAAGGGCATCCCGAGATATTTGACAATTTTCGAAAGGCCAACGCTCGAAAATTTCGAGGGTTGCTGGCGCCCGAATACAACATACGCAGCATTGAAGCCGCGGTGAATTCAAACTCATTTGAGGAGGGCCTGCGAGTCGAGCAGCAGCTGTTCATGGAGCTGGAGTGCGGTCCCCAATCGGGTGCTCAGCGATACTACTTCTTCGCCGAGCGTCAGGCGCGGAAGATACCGGACGTGCCGGACGGCACGCCGACACGGCCGATCAATAAGGTCGGCATCCTGGGTGCGGGCACCATGGGTGGGGGTATCGCCATGAATTTCGCCAACGCGGGCATTCCCGTGACCATCGTCGAGATCAAGCAGGAGACGCTCGACGGGGGCTTCGGCGTGATCAAGTCGAACTACAAGCGGACGGCCGCGCGCGGCGGCTTGACGCCCGAGCTAGTAAACCAGCGGATGGACCTGCTGACCGGCTCGCTCGCCATGGAAGACTTGGCCAATTGCGACCTGGTCATCGAGGCAGTGTTCGAGCGCATGGACATCAAGAAGCAGGTGTTCGCCAAACTGGACAGCATCTGCAAGGCCGGCGCGATCCTGGCTACCAACACGTCGGAGTTGAACGTCGACGAGATCGCTGCGGTAACGACGCGGCCGGAGGATGTGATCGGGCTGCACTTCTTTTCGCCGGCCAACGTGATGAAGCTGCTGGAGATTGTCCGCGGTGAGAAGACCGCCAAGGACGTTATCGCGACCTCGATGAAATCGGCCAAGAAGATCGGCAAGGTCGCGGTGCTGGCCGGCGTCTGCCACGGTTTCATCGGCAACCGCATATTGGCCCAACGCGAGCGCGAGGCGAAGAAATTGGTTCTGGAGGGAGCGAGTCCCTGGGACGTGGATCGGGTGCTCTACGACTTCGGCTTTCCGATGGGTCCCTTCCGCATGGCCGATCTGGCGGGACTGGATCTAGGGTGGGTGAGGGAGGAATCGACGAGCTCCACCTTGCGTGAGGTGTTTTGCGAGATGGGGCGTTTGGGGCAGAAGGCCGGCGCCGGCTATTACGACTACGACGAAAACCGCATCGCTAAACCCTCGCCGGTCACCGAAAAGATCATACGCGACTTCATGGCCAAATCCGACAAAAGTCCGCGCACGATCTCTGATGAGGAGATCCTCGAGCGCTGCATTTATCCGATGATCAATGAAGGCGCGAAGATCCTGGAGGAAGGCAAGGCGCTCCGGGCTTCCGATATCGATGTGGTTTGGGTCAATGGCTACGGCTGGCCGATCTACCGCGGCGGGCCGATGTACTACGCCGACCAGATCGGCCTGAATAAAGTTCTCGCCAAGATGAAGGAATTGCAGGCCACCATGGGCGACGACTTCAAGCCGGCGCACCTGCTGGAGAAGCTGGTCGCCGACGGCAAGACGTTCGTCAACTTCGATCAACTCGGGACAACGACCGAGTTGGCATAAGTCTGGAACCCGTTCATCTTGGCGGCAGCTTGATCAGCGGATTCAATCGAAAGGACATCTTTTACCATGCGTGAAGCCGTCATTGTCGCCGCAAAGCGAACCACCATCGGCAAAGCTTACCGCGGCGCGTTCAACGACACCTACGGCGCAACTCTAGGCGCAGAATCGATACGCGCGGCTGTAATGCAGGCTGGCATCGATCCCGGCGAGATCGACGACGTTGTTATGGGCACAGCTATGCAGGAAGGCACGACCGCTATAACGTCGCTCGCCAGGCGGCGCTGCGCGCTGGTCTGCCGGACACCGTCTCAGGCATGACGGTTGATCGGCAGTGCAGTTCAGGACTTATGGCCGTGGCTACGGCGGCCAAGTACATCGTAAACGATGGTGCCTCGATCGCCATCGGCGCCGGCGTAGAGTCGATAAGCCTGGTACAAAACGACAAGACCAACCGATTCATGGCGTGCGATCCTTGGCTCCAGCCGAACTCGTGGCCGAGCGCTATGGTGTCAGCCGTGGGGCGCAGGACGAGTACGCCCTGCAGTCGCAGCAACGCGCTGCCCAAGCCCAGGCAGAGGGCCGCTTTGCTCACGAGATCGTCCCGGTCGCCACCGTCATGAAAGTGGTGGTCGACAGGGAAACCGGCAAGACCGCGGAAAAGAAGATCACTATTTCCGCCGATGAATGCAATCGCCCCCAGACAACACTAGACGACCTTAGGAAGCTTCAGCCGGTTTTGAAGGGCGGTCGCTACCTGAAGGAGGGCAAATTTGTCACCGCCGGCAACGCCAGTCAGCTCTCTGACGGCTCGGCTGCAGTCCTGATGATGGAGCGCAAGCAAGCCGAGAAGCGCGGCCTGAAGGCGCTGGGTGCGTACCGCGGTATGGCGGTGGCTGGCTGCAGGCCCGAGGAAATGGGCATTGGTCCGGTGTTTGCAATCCCAAAGCTCTTGGACCGCAACGGCCTCAAGATTGATGACATCGACATCTGGGAGCTGAACGAGGCTTTCGCCTCTCAGGTGCTCTACTGCCGAAACAAACTGCGTATTCCGAACGAGAAGCTGAACGTCTCGGGAGGCTCAGTCGCCATCGGCCACCCATACGGCATGACGGGCGCGCGCTGCGTTGCGCACGCCCTATATGAAGGGAAGCGCCGTGGCGCGAAGTATGGTGTCGTCACGATGTGCGTCGGCGGCGGCATGGGCGCTGCCGGTCTTTTTGAGATCTTCTGAGGCCATCGAGACGATCACCAAGCTGGCCCCCCGCAGCTAGCCAACCCCGGGAACTTAGCCGTCCCACGTCCCAGCATGGCTGCTCTAGAAAATGCCGGCTCATCTAAGCCTACATCCGAGTGCTTCTCCTTACCTCTCTCTTGGTCCGGCTTTCTTCGCCTGGGGTGCCACAGAGGTCGCGGGACTTGCACCTCGGGAAGCCGGTGATGCGCGATCCGGTCGGCTTGGCTCCTTACGAGAGAGACATCGCTCCTTCGCCCAATTTGGAGTCCGACGCGGGGAGCCTCTGCACGCCAATTGGCGCGATGGCAGACATTCTGGCCGATAACTGCGCCATGCCTCTCGAATTTGCGCACTTTCCCCGCGAACGGGAGGCCATGCTTCTGGAGATTCTGGAGCTGGGGTCAAGCGGATGACTCATATGCAAACCGGGCGGAAGGAAAAGCGTGGCGAGGGAAGATGACTGAAGACATGATTCCATTGGGCGAGAAGCTGTTCCGCTCTGCCCAAATGATGCCGGATAAACCAGCGGTTAGCTGCGGAGAGGACACACTGACCTGGGGGCAGCTTGAGGCGCGCGCGAGGCGCGTCGCGCGTGCGTTGGAAGGGCTGGGCGTTAAGTTCGGCGATTTGGTAACCATTGGACTGCCCAACGGGGTTGACTTTATCGAGGCTTGCTGGGGTGTCTGGAAACTGGGCGCGACACCGCAGCCCGTTTCCTTCCGACTGCCACGGGCCGAGCTCCAGGCCATAGTCGACCTCGCCGATCCGTCAGTGGTAATCGCATTGCCGGACATGGAAACCGACCGGCGTCGCATCACCGTCAAGGACCTGCTCAAGCTGTCTGAGGACGACAGTCCGCTTAGGTCGTGCGCTGCTCCTGTCTATGCGGCTATGACGTCAGGAGGGTCTACCGGACGACCTAAGCTGATTCTTTCCGGAAAACCGGGTCTGACTCTCGCTCAACCCACCAGCCAAGGCTTTTATCGCTTGGGCCGCGGCGATACGGCGTTAATTCCTGGGCCACTTTATCATACCGGGCCCTTCTCAAGCGCCAAGGAAGCCTTGGCCAGCGACGCTCAATTGGTCCTGATGCCGCGCTTCGACGCAGAGGGCGTATTAGCCGAGATAGAGCGGCGAAGGGCGACATGGGTCTATTTGGTACCTACCATGATGAGCCGCATCTGGCGCCTGCCGGAAGAGGTGCGGGCCCGCTACGACCTTTCGTCGCTGAAGACGCTCTGGCACTTCGCTGCACCCTGTCCGCCTTGGCTCAAGGAGGCCTTTATCAACTGGCTTGGGCCTGACGTCATATTGGAGCTCTATGGCGGTAGCGAGAACCAAGCGGGCACGGTCATCACCGGCAGCGAATGGCTAGAGCATCGGGGGTCCGTCGGCCGCGTGAGCTGGGGCGAAATCAAGATCGTCGACGCTGACGGAAACATCCTACCGTCCGGAGAGGTGGGCGAGATATACTTGCGCGAGACTGATGCGACAGCGCGCGCCTACGCCTACCGCGGAGCCCGGGCCCAAACGCTGCCCGGCGGATGGGAAAGTCTCGGGGACATCGGTCACTTCGACGAGGAGGGCTACCTTTATCTCGTCGACCGGCGCACGGACATGGTTCTGGTAGGCGGGTCGAACGTCTATCCAGCCCAGGTCGAGGCCGCCATTGACGAACATCCATTGGCGATTTCGAGCGCCGTGGTCGGTCTCCCGCATGAGGACATGGGCTCCTACGTCCACGCCATAGTCCAGGCCCGCCCCGGCCTGTCCGCGGAGACGCTGCTGGCGCATTTGGCCGAGCGCCTGGTGTCCTACAAACTTCCGCGCACCATTGAGTTTGTTGACGAGCCGCTTCGCGATGAGGCGGGAAAAGTGCGCCGGACTCAGCTCCGCGACGAGCGTATCGCCCGAATGAAGGCGGGCCAGACCCAAGCACAAAAAAGTCCATTGCCTGAGTAAGGGCTGCGGCAGCTATTCAGTCGAAACAAGGAGACGAGATTTTGGCTGACTTGGTAAAGATCCAGAAAGGCCAAGCAGAGAGGGCGGCTTGCCGGGTGCAGTCACAGCCATGGCGATCGCATCAACGCGCTCTCTGACGATGCAATTCGCGAGCTGACGATGGCTACGGAAAACTTCGGAGACGATACCGAACTTCCGCCCAGATCCTGACCGGGCGAATCCTGTAACGGCAGTGCAGATTTGAAAGGTGGCGAGGGCATTTTGTACTGGCAGGGCTGCGCCGTCAAGGGCGGATCGGACCGCGACTCACCCGGGCCTGGTACGAGTGAACCATGTGACGATCGCCGCAGTGGAAAATTTTTGTGTCGGAGGGGGCATCGCGCTCGCTGTCGCCCTCGATTTCCGGACTATGGCGTGGGCATCCACATCCACATTCCCCGATATCATCCTGTCATGAATATTGGCCGGCAAACCATCCCGCTGCAGCTGGTTCGTGCCGCGCGTGCCAAGCCGGCAGATCACCGTATTTCCGCAAAGGAGCATGTGGGGTTAGCGGAGCGACCGAATTTGGCGCCACGCGGCGATGAAGCTCGCGAAAAACTCCAGCGCAGCATCCTCTGATCACGATGACGAAGCGATCGATCGTCTCGCCGGTGCGCTTGACGATCTTGCGAATTACATGGATCTTGACCAGGCGGTGTTGGCCTGCGTGACTGCTTGGGAGCGCGAACGGGAAGCGTTCTTCGGCGCGGAATGAGCCGTAGACAGGCTAGCGTGCCTATCACGTACGCAGCACAGTCTTACCGTTCTTGATCACTGTCGTGCCGCGATCGATCACGCGGGCCTCGAACGAGATCACGTTTCCGTCTCGCCAGAGATCGACGGCGATGGACTCGCCGGGGAACACGGGCGCCGAGAAGCGCGCCTGATGGCTCAGGATCCTCGTTGGATTCGTCAGATGAAGGCCCTTCCACCGTCGGCAGCGGATCAGCATCGAGCATGTCCGTATAATGTCCCCACGAATATGCCTGGAGCTCATCAGCCCAGTTTGAGATCGCCGTCAGAGAAGTGTCCCCAATCAGCTCCTTCAACTTGGCTTGTGCCGTCGGACTCAAGTGCGCTGGGCCAGTGACGGAGTGACCTAGCTGCCCCCACGCCAGAGCGGAGCTGGTGCTGGCCACGAAAGCAACCGTACAGATCGGAACTATGAGTCTGAGCAGTTTCACTGAGCTTCCTCAATTTTGATGAAGTGCATCAAGCAGCTTGCTGCTGGACTAGGACTTGGAGCTAAGGAACATTGACTAGTGGCATAGGGGCCGTCGGATGCGGCACGAAATCAATTTGGTGCTGACCGCGTGCTGCCAGCACGATTACAAAGGCCGCAAGGAGGAGGAGAAGTCCGCGCATTTTCACAGAAAGCTATCGCAATGATGACGGGTGGCATCCGATGCCGTCGTAACTTAATCCCGCGGCCATCGATCGTTCCAAGCCTGTTACCCAGCAAATATCCCGAAACTCGATAATCTATTTATTAGCAGGTTGACGGCGAAACTCAGGGCGAACACGCTGAAAAAAGGGCCTTATGCCCCGATAAGGGCAGGAATAATGCGTGGATTCGAATTATGTTTTACCGGCCGTTCAGACGTTGCTCGGCCGGATGTTGTTCTTGGGTTTGTGGCGCAATGAGGCATTCCATGCACAATCATGATCTTGTCTCCGGTAGCCTATTGGCGCTGACCGCCGCCGGCATCGCGCTGCTCTGCTCCAGCCTCCTCGCATTTACGTTTATTTAGAGCGCGATGAGACTTTCGTCCGCGGTCTTCCGCTTTCACGGAGGCACAGACCTCATGCGATATGCTTTGTTCATCGTCGGAGTTGCATTTACCGTTCTGGTCGGGTTGGGAGCGCGTTCGACCGCCGCTCCGCGACATCATTCGGCACACATGCCCGTAGTTCCTTCAGATCTCTATTGCCTGCAGGGCCGCGTCTGGGGGTATCCCGGCAACTGCCAATTCTCGACGTACGAGCAGTGCACGGTCACTGCCTCGGGCACAGACGCGTATTGCGGTATCAATCCGTTCTATGCCTTTGGGCCAGATGGAAGGCAATCGCACTAGTGGAGTCGAGGAGGAGTTGCCGCGGACGGCGTTGCAAATGAGCCGCGGCGTCTAAACTCCATGGTTCGCTTAGATACGTGCACACACATCTTGGCCCGTGCATCGGACCCCTGCTAGTGGGACCTCCTTGGTCCAAACCGACGTTTTGACCACGAAATCTCCTCGAAATTAGATCGTAAAAAGAATTGTATTAGCGACTGTACAAATAGGGGCTTAACTCTTAAAAAAGGCGGCGAGGGTGACTTGGTCCTCATGGGATCCAGAAAACGACTTCCGGTAGTCGAGGAGGACTCACCGGATGAATGGTAGTTGCCCAAGATTGCTTCCCGAAAAGTTGGCGCGCTCGTTCAATGCGTCCGACGAGCTGGATGATATCATGCGAGCTCCCGCAGAACTTCTGCGAGACCGCAAATCGAGGTCTGAACGAGGGCAACGCTGGTTACGCACTCAGCGTGCCGGGAAAAACAGCCGACGCTTGCAACAGGGCGGCGGGTCAATTTCAACACTAGCAACCAGCCATGTTCAAAGAGGGGAATGAATTTATGAAATTCAAGATTTCCGCATCCGTAGCAGCAGTACTATTCACTCTGATCGCGCCCATTGCTTCCGCGGGACCGTTAACCAGTCGCTTAGAGTCGGGAGCAGCGATTCGTATCGGCTTTGCCAACTCGCCGCCATATGCGTTCGTTGGGCCGGGCGGCGAGCCCGCTGGGTTCATGAACGCTTATGTCATCACTCTTTTGAAGAAGATGGGGTTCACACAAATCGAGGTGGTGACTTCAGACTTCTCCGGACTGATACCAGCTCTTCAAGCCAGCAGAATCGACATCGTCACGTCTGGTTTGTACATCAAGAAAGACCGATGCAACACGATCGCTTTCACCGCCCCCATGCTGAAAACCGCTGATGCTTTGCTTGTCCCTAAAGGCAATCCGAAAGGCCTTCAGAACTACGAGGACATTGCCAAGAAGAGCGCGACAATGACGGCGGTTGTTGGCTATGCCACCATTGACAGCGCAAAAAAGTTCGGCGTCCCGCCGGACCGCATTATGCAGCTTCCTGATGGACCCTCGGTTTTGGCAGCAGTTAGATCGGGACGCGCAGACGCCGCAGCAAACTCGGATCTATCTCTCCAGGCTCAGGCTAAGGGCGCTGAAGGTTCTGTCGAAGTTACCGATTCTAGTAAAATGCCGGAATCAACGTTTAATTGGGTTGCTTTT
This sequence comes from Bradyrhizobium nivariense, assembly GCF_029846715.1. GTDB lineage: Bacteria > Pseudomonadota > Alphaproteobacteria > Rhizobiales > Xanthobacteraceae > Bradyrhizobium. The sequence goes on along the minus strand of NZ_JARVWW010000055.1, from coordinate 16,984 downwards.
GGTTTCCGGAAAAATGATTCTGACTTCGTCTCGAAGTTCAACGCCGCTCAGAAGGAGTTTCTCGGATCGCCCGAAATGCTTTCCGCGGTTGCGCCATTTGGTTACACCGAAAAGCAGCTTCCTGGTTCGACTTTGCTCGAATGGGTCTGTGAAAACCGCTGATCTCCCAGAATGGACGATGAACGCGCCAAAAGGCTCGTTCATCGGAGTTTCTCGCTGAGCGTCAGGAGTATGCATGGGCTTTTGGCTTTTTCTGGAGCAGTACGGATCAAGATATCTCAGCGGCAGCTTGGTGACGGCCGGCCAGTTTGTCCTGGCTTCACTTGTAACAGTGGTACTTTCGGTCACTTTTGGACTGTTGGTTCTATCGAAAAATAATGGGCTTCGCGCATTTGCAGTTGCCTACATCGAATTTTTCCGCGGTAGTTCTTTGGTCGTACAAATATACTGGATCTTTTTTGTACTACCGCTACTAGGAGTGAGCCTTTCTCCCTTTACTGCTGGCTTTTTGGCAGTCGGCATCAACACTGGTGCATATGGCGCGGAAGTCGTGCGGGGAGCAATTCTTGCAGTACCGAAGGGACAATGGGAGGCGGCTTATGCGCTTTCGATGTCGCCGGCAAAGCGCATGTACCGTATCGTCTTTCCTCAGGCATTTCTAATCATGCTACCGCCTTGGGGTAACCTGTTGATTGACGTCTTAAAGGGCACTGCCCTCGTTTCCTTAATTGGGCTGGCGGAGCTCATGTTTCAGGCAAAGCAGATCAACAACCTTACCTTCCTTTCAGCGCAAGCCTTCGGCGCTGCGTTAGCGATTTACTATCTGCTGGCCCGTTTCCTTATTACACCGACCGTCCGCAGTCTCGAGTTGAGATTGCGGCGAAAGATGTCGAGGACGTGATATGGAGCTAGAGTGGAGCTGGAGCTTCGCCTGGGAAATACTTCCAGATTTGCTCGCCGGAGCTTTAAAAACGCTTGCCGCGGTTGGCATCGGTTATTCGATCGCCCTTGTAGGCGGCCTTATCCTCGCTCTTTTGCAAAGAATCCGTAGTCAGCTCGTGACGGCAGCCGTGCGCGAATTCGTTGAGTTCATCCGCTCGACACCGCTTCTCTTACAAATCTACTTCGTGTTTTTCGTAGGACCGCAATTCGGTGTTCAACTTTCTCCATGGGTTTCGGGACTGATAGCAATTGGGCTCTACCGGTCGGCGTATCTTTCTGAAATCTATCGAGGTGGATTGGAGGCCGTTCCGGCCGGCCAATGGGAGGCTTGCGCCGCGCTGAATCTTTCCGGAAGAGATACCTATTTCAGAATCATCATACCGCAAGCTCTGCCCCCCGCTATGGCCGGCATGGGCAATGCTCTGATCGCGATTTTCAAGGACACCCCAATGCTCTCGGCGATCGGTGTCGCTGAGTTGATGCATGCCGCGACAGTCGTCGGAACGAATAGCTATCGCTACCTTGAGCCCTATACCCTCGTGGGTGTCTTATTCCTTCTGCTCTCGCTGCCTGCAGCCTGGGTGATCCGTATCTTTGAGCGATGGTTGCGCAGCAGATTGGGAATGGTTTGATGGAAAGTTCACACGACTATCCGCTTGAGTTAACGGGCACCAGTGTGCCGATGGTGCGCTTTATGAATGTCTCTAAGAGCTACGGCGGTCTGAAGGTGCTGGATAATCTCAATTTGGACATCGCCGAAGCAGAGAAGGTGTCGATAATTGGGCCTTCGGGCTCAGGAAAGACGACCGTCTTACGTATGCTGATGACATTGGAATCGATCAATTCCGGGGTTATTTATGTAGACGGGAAACCGCTCACACACATGCCCAGAGGCGGAAAGCTCGTCCCTGCGGATGCGTCCTATCTCCGACGGATGCGAGCAAGCATCGGCATGTGTTTTCAGAATTTCAATTTGTTTCCTCATATGACGGCTCTCCAAAATTGCATAGAGGGGCCCGTTCAGGTTCTCGGTCTTAGCAAAGCGGAGGCCCGAGATAGGGCTGAGGAATTGCTAAGTATGGTGGGCATGATCGAAAAGAAAGGCCAATATCCTGCACGGCTTTCCGGTGGGCAGCAGCAGCGCGTGGCAATTGCACGGGCTTTGGCCATGCGTCCGAAGGTCATGTTGTTTGACGAAGTCACGTCGGCGTTGGATCCGGAGGTGATTGGAGAGGTGACGAACGTAATACGGAAGCTTGTCTCGGAATTTCGGCTGACAATGTTGATGGTCACTCATCAGATGGGATTTGCCGCGGACATTTCCGACAGGGTGTGTTTCTTTTTCGGCGGCAAGATCGAAGAACAAGGAGGGCCCCAGCAGTTGTTCGGAGATCCGAAACGGGAAAGAACACAGCAGTTCTTGTCTGCAGTAAAGGATGCTGTCTAGTGCGCTTTGCAGAATGGTAATGTTCAGATCGAATGAAAGTTATTCGCCTGGGCTAAACATGCAATCGGATCGGTAAGCGCTTTTGGGTTCGCATGCATAGAACGGACAACCCGTTCCCTATACCGCAGTCGAGAGCACCTCTTGTCATTGAACTTTTTGGCTGACGTTCTGCTATCTCTTGCGGGCACCCGCATCTGAATTTGACAGAGAGGCTCGTCATTTGCGCTTGATGTCTGCATCTGTTGAGATGAACCCAGGGGGAAAGCTGTCCAGATGACGCGATCGGCTCTGGCTGATTGTGCATCATTGGGCTAGCATGCGGATGAGCACGAACGTTTGTCATTTCCGCAAAAACCTTATGAATGATTTCGCTTACCATCCCTTTCCGAAATACCTGCAAATTAGAGAGATCGTAAGACGGCGACTTCGCCTGCTTCAGCCGGGCGACCGCCTGCCAACGGAGTCGGAGTTGGCGGCAGAGTTCGGAGTCAGTCGCGTCACGGTGCGGCAAGTGATGAAGATTTTCGCCACCGAGGGGATCATCGAACGTCGGCCGAGGGTTGGCACGATACTCAGGGCTGTACCAGCCGCTCCGGCTGACGATAGGCTGACTGGACCAATCGAAGAATTCGGTATCGCCGGTTTGGAAACAACCAGCGCGGTGATCCAAAAAGGCGAAGTCACGGCAGAGAGCGATGTGGCGAGTGCCTTGCGGATCGGTGCCCAAAGTACCGTTTACGAAGTACGACGGGTTCGAATGCTCGAGGCCTCTCCATTCGTAGTGCTTGAGGCGTTCTTTCCTTTGAGAGTTGGAAAAAAGGTAGCTGCTCGAGAATTCCCAGGTCTCTTTGTGCCTCTGCTTCGCAAGATCGTGGACAAAGATATTTGGGAGGAACATCAAGAGATCGATGCGCTGGTCGCAGGGACCAAATTCGCCACGGCATTACAAATAGCTGTCGATGCGCCCATCCTCTGCGTAAAACGCTTGTTCTTGGACTCCAAAGGGATCCCGGTGGTGTATTTCAGGGAAAACTTCCGAGCGGACCGCTACTTTTATACTATACGTCTACCTCAGCCGACGTCGCCATCCGGCTGAAATCGCTTTGTCTAGACCTGCTCCCCGTTTGTCCTCGTTTATAATGAGAGTCGGCTTGAGGGGTGGTGGACGCAGGCCGGCGGCGGGCTGGTCAGAGAATGAGAAACTCAGGATCTCCTGGAGAGCTTACAGGCGCCACGCCAGTCGCGGCAACAGCGTGGCAATATGCTTCGCACGATTGCGTCATCGTGCGCCAGGGCAACAGCGCGTACGCTAGGACCACAATGCCGCGGCCGCAGCCGGGCCTGCGATCAGCCAGCGATCGAGCAGAACGCGGCCGCTGGTCGGCGTTGTTGGCCCGCGGAGCGGGCCGAGAGGGGTCGATTTCCCGCGCTCGGCCCACCAGCGCCAGGAGCTCGCCGGCGCAAGTGGTTGCTCGGGCTGACGTTATAACAGGCGAGGGTCAAGAGCTTCAGCGAGCCAGCGGAACCAAGCAGATGGCCACGGTGGCCCGAAGGGGGCCGATCGAGCGCGCGATCGGCTCGATCCATCGCAGAACTTTCTTGGCGTATGCCCGGCTTCATTTCGTAGGCCATCCGGTAGAGATTTCTGCGACCTCGAAGAATAACCCGTCTGCTGATTCCGCGTACGTCGTCGCGTAGTTGATCGTTACTTTGTTGCAGACAAAAAGGTCAGCCTGCATAGCGACGTTATGTCGTATACCGGAAACCCCGTCGCTCTTCGGATGGAGGAAGACACTATTGGGAAAGCGGTGCACTCGAAAAGCAAGGCAGATACACCCGAGTGCTTCTCGCGGACGCGCCGCACGCACTCCAGAACGTCAGACTCGATATCCTCTGGCTTCGTAAGCGGAGGGGGACGCCGCATCTCATTTTGCCACAGCCGGCCACCCTCTACGCCTCCAATCACGACCCTTTCGACATCTGCTGGGTCGTCAAGCTGTAGTAAGTCCACGCCGAGACATTGTGAATCCGCAGTGATAATAGCGATCTTCCCAGCCGCAGGGAGTTGACGAAGGAGGATAGGCAGAAGGAGCAAGCTCGAGGTTGCGACCGGAACATCGACGGTTTCAGCAATCGCTTTCTGATGCCTGATTGTGAAACCACAATTCGCGCTAATTGCAATCGCTCCACGATCGACCAACCGTTTAGCAGCGGCAATATAAGCTCGCTCTAATGAAGGATCCCCTCGGATAACGTTCTCTGCCCATGCCCCCTCTACCGTCTCAGAAATAATCGGGAAGTCAAATGTCCCCCGATAGAACAAGTGGCCAGGCCTCGGATCCACTGGCTCCGTGCCACGCGGCAAACCTCTTTCCAAATTAAGAATGCCGAGAGATTGCGGTTGCTGCTGCGACATCGGTAGACTCCTATCAAATACCGGCTGACCAATTTACATGCGCCACTTTGTCGATGCTCCAGCTATTCGTCGCCCCAGGACCTAATGAGGCGACCCCCAGCCCGGCATAGACTTTCTTGAAACGTCTTTTTCTTCGCGCGAACCTGGTAACGCTTTTAATTTGCTTCCGCACCAAGCAACGTGATCGGCGATTGCCATTTATCAAAGCAGGACATTCACGGGTCATTGGCTGCGGGCCGCAGCGTTTGCGCACCGTGGATGCGTCACGCCGGCGCAGATTGCCGCTTTATTATGCCGGCCAGAAGCGCGCCTTGTTCGGCGATGCTCGACACTTCGGTCCGCTCGCGCCTGCTGCACATTTCATGCGTGATCGGGCCCAGGCCGTCCAAAGTCGGCGTACCGACCGAAGCGGCATAGCTGGCATCAGAACCTCCTCCCGAGAAAGCCGGAAACATTTCGATAGCGAGCGCCGCACCGGTGTCCTCGGCTAACTTTAATAGAAAGCGGCTTCCGTCGCCTTCTTCAAATGGCGGTCGCATCCTGATAGAGTGCTTGATTGTCACTCTCCGATCAGACGAGGCAAGCTCTTCGGAAATGCATCGCTCGATATCGTCTATTAGGGCTTCTGTGGCTTCCTTGTTCCGCGCCCGGAGGTCGGCATCGAACCAAGCAACTGCCGGCATCACTTGTCTGGCTTCCCCACCTTGCATCAACCCGACGGAAACACTTACGCCACGCTCATCATCGCTCAAGCCCTCAAGCCGCGTTACTAGACGAGCGAGCACCGAGAGCGCCGATGCTCCGGCCTTCTTATTGTTACCGACATGGGTTGTGATACCGAAGGCATCGACCCTCAGATGACCAATGGCTCCTCGACCGACAACAAGCCCTCTATTGGGCCTGGCAGGCTCAAGCGTGAGACAAAAATCCGCGGCTCTTGCCTCAGTCATGATCCAGCTGGCGCTTGCGTCGCTCCCGACCTCCTCGTCAGGTACAATCAGAAATACGACACGTTCGATTCCATCGATGCCCATTTTGAAGAGTTCGCGGAGAGACACGATCGCCGTGGCTACGCACACTTTCATATCCCCGACGCCGGGTCCGGTAAGAAGCCCATCCTTCTGCTCGAATTTCCACCCTTCGACAGTGCCGGTGGGCCAAACCGTATCGGCATGACCGAGGATGAGGATCGATCGGCCCGGACGACCTGACTCCCAACGAGCTGTCAATTGATCGCCAGCGGCCTGCCTGATCTCGCGCTCGACCTTGAATCCGGCAGCTATGAGCGCCTTTTCGAAGACGTCATTAACGCGATTGACGTCCTCGCGATCATAACTGCCGCTGTCAATGTCAACTGCAGCTTTGGCAAGCTGAAGAATGTCGGGGAGTTTTGCCTCCAGAGTTCGAAGAAACAAACGGTCCCAGTTCATGGTGATAGCTTTCGCTGTGGTGGCTAGAATTGCGCTCAGTAGGGCAAAATAAATTGCATCAGTTCATTAGAGATTGCGGCCGGTCTGCGGCGCCGTTCGACTTTGCATCAGAAGCCTCGCCTTAGCGCGACTCAGACTTCCTCCAAACACGGCTCCGTTTCGGCCTCGATTGCTACCGCTTCGCCGTTGCCGCATGCTGGGAATACCGTGGCTTCGTGACAGTGCGTCGCAATCGCGATCGGAATCCCGGAGGCGAGCGCGTCTGTATACTGGCGAGGAGATCAGGAGAATTGTTTCCATGGCCGAATGCTTCGACTACGATGCCGTCTTCCGGTATCGACAACGGCTATTCTTTTCATCATCATCACAGTGGTCCACTACCGCAATATAGGGAAGCGGCGCGGCATCGATCGAAGAACTGCAATGACCTGCGTGCCGCGATCGAGACCAAACGTCAGATTTGCCAGCCAATTTCTGCGCCTGGACAGCCGGTATCTGCAGCGCAATGTATTCAAGTGATGCCCCGAGGGTTGGGCTGGCCTATGTACTTTTCGGCGTCGCTGCAGGGCCATGCGAAGTGGGAATGAGTTTCGAAGACCACCCCTCCTCGCTTGACAACACCGATGCAGCGGTTAGCGCCGAGAAGGTAGGAAAGGTCGTCTGGATGCTCGATATCCCAGAAAGACAAATCCGCAGCTTTGCCAACCTCAATAGTGCCTCGCTCCTTCCGCATGCCGAGCGCATACGCCGCGTTGACAGTGAACCCGCGCACTGCCTCTTCCGGCGTCATACGGAATAGGGTACAAGCAAGGTTCATTATCGTGGCTGGCGAATTTGTGGGCGAACTGACGGGATTACTGTTGGTAGCCAGAGCCATTTTTACCTTGTGCTTGCGGAACAATGCGATGGGCGGCACGCGGGTCTCTCGCAATGTATAGTTTGCGCCTGGCAACATCCCTGCCACAGTCCCGGCTTCTGCCATTGCTATGATCGATTGTTCGCATATTCGAGATGATCGGCGGTAAGCGCCCTGTGCCGTGCGGCAGTCGCTCCGGCGGACGCGTCGGAATATTGGTCCGCATGCAAACGCACGGGTATCGAGTGTGCTCGTGCGGCTTCGAACAGTCGGCTTATTTGACCGTCACTGAAACCAATGGTGTCCGCGAATCCGTCAACCGCATCAACGAGGCCTTCCGATATGGCGATGGGCAGCACCTTTTCGATAAGGAAAGAAATATAATCATCGGGCCGCCCTTTGAACTCCGGAGCAACTCCATGTGCGCCGAGAAATGTGGAGACGATCGTGACAGTTAGATCCTGTTCTAGCGCGAGAGCAACGTAGCTGCTTTAGCTCCGTCTGAAGATCTAGACCAAACCCGGATTTGCTCTCGATCGTGGTGACGCCATGGGCGATGAATTCTCGGACACGCCGCGAAGTTGTCGCGAACAACTCCTGAGCGGAGCAAGCTCGCGTCGCGCTGACTATCCCGGGGACGCCACCTCCAGACCCATAAATCTCGTCACGGGTGGCCCCCCTGATCCGCATGCCAAAATCGCGGCGCCCATTGCCACCGTAGACAACATGAGTGTGCGGATCGATGAGACCGGGCAGCACCCAAGCCCCGGCCATGTCGTGGAGCTCGGTGGCATGCTCATGAAGTGCATTTGGGAGAGCATCGCTTCGGCCAACCCATGCGATACGTCCACTTTCTACCGCGACCGCCCCGTTCTCAACGATTCCATAGCCCTCCTCGCCCGCCATCGTTGCCAGGTGACCGTTGACCCAGATTGCATCCCACATAGTTTCACTCCCAGTCACTCAAAGCTGATGTTGCGGCGGTTGGCGGCAGCATGAACACAGTAAGGAGGCGCTAAATTGATAGCCGGACGCTTGCACGAACTTACACGCCCATAGCTTCAATTTCGCGCTCATAGCGCACTACTATTGGGTCTACCCTATTGCGTCCAAGGTAGCTTCCTTGCTGCGAGCATTTCACCACGTAGTAAGCGGCTTTGAGACGCTTGTCTTCATAGGTAGCGAGAGCCTCATCAACATCGCTTGTTTCGGCAAAGACATCTCGCAGAACTCGCGAGTCAATGAGCGCTTGGCCGGCACCCTGCGCAAGATCAGGAACTGGTGGATGTGCGGCATCCCCAAGCAACGTAATACGGCCGTGCGTCCATTTTTCGGGGAGCCCTTCTGGAACATCGAGGGAGCTTTGAATAATTGCATCCTTCGGGGTAATGCTAAACGCCCCTGAAACAGGAGTGTTTGTCCAAGAGCTAAAGTAATCAAGGAACTCGTTCGGATTGTTTGCTCCGCTTACTGAACCGAACCAGTATGCCTTTCCATTTCCTATGGGAAGGAATGCGATCCATCCACCCGGCGCGTAAAAGCCGGTTTGCGCTGCCGGATCTATGTCCAGCTGTTCAAGGTTGAATATAGCGCGCCAACGATATGCGTGATGCTCGTTGGGCTGGAAACGAACTCCACCTACCAATTTCTCACGTACGGCTGAAAAAATTCCGTCAGCAGCGATGATGAAGTCGCCCTCATAGCTCGACCCATTACTGAAGTGGCAAACGGCTTTGTCGCTGCCATTCTCGACAGACACGACCTCATGATCAAACCTTATGAGATCCGTTCCGTATGAGTCAGCTAGCATCGAGGTCAATGCCGAGCGATGCACTCCGATTGCCGGCGCACCATATTTACGGGGCCAGTCACTTGTATCTTTCTCAAAGAGCAAATTGCCCGCGGCATCGTAGTTATAGTAGCGCTCAATCTTGACCGAAATGGCATCAATCTGCTCCTTCAGTCCCAGGCCATATAGTGCCCGCACTCCGTTCGGCCAGAGCATCAAACCAGCTCCCGTTGCCCTAAGGACAGGAGATCGCTCAAACACAGCTACATCAAATCCCAATGCCTTCAGCCCGACAGCTGCAGAGAGTCCCCCCAGTCCGGCGCCACAGATACCAACTCGCATCTCAAACCCCACCAGAATCGCGCAATAAATTAAGTCCGTACATCATGTTCATGCCCAGCGATCCTGAATTGGATCCACGTTTGCTGAATAGCCGAGTATAGACCGACTGAAGATTAATTGTACAGCCAGCAATACAAATAGTTCTGCCGGCTCTAAAGCTGTCCTAGCTGAATTTCGGTGACGTGCGCGTCGGCGCGATCGGCCGCCGCGCCGGAGTGTCCGCGCCGCTATCCATTTGGACCTGCGCCTTCTAGCCGGGCACCGTGCAGCGGAGAGGCATCGCCGAGACATTTCGAGGAGGCCCGCCTTGTTTTCGAGATTGTCTGGCGCGAGCTGGCGCGCGCAGCTGAATTTCATTGCCGTGCCATATCGCGGACGAACCCAAGCTAATCGAGCAGAAAGACAGCGAACTATGGCTATCAACGCTGCTGATCGTCCTGGTTACAATGCTAGGAGGTTCGGGAACTAGCTGAGGAAACAACATGGTCAAGGCATTTCGCAATACGGTCATGGCACCCGTTTTTATCGTAGTCGCCGGCAGCAACATTCTTTGGAATTTTATGAATAGCGACATCGCGTGCGGTCTTGCGCTGGCTGCTTCAGTCAGCGCCGGCTTTTGCGTCGAGCGCGCCTTCGTCGAGCGGTCCCGTCGCGAGATGATCCGCCTCTACGGCGTGGACTGGCATTAGGCAGACGACCAACAGCCCGGCGCATGAGCATCCTCCCTACGCTCGTCATCGTCTTATCGGCGGAATTTTCGTAGTTCGATCCGAAGCTAGCAGCGACAGATGCTAGGAAAGTGATCACGGCCGGCCATTAAGAAACTTTGGAGGGAAGTCGGATCACATTGGAGCCGCTCGCGACGTATCGGCCCCATGCCTTCGTGTGATGTCGCCAACCGTGAGGTGACCATGCTGGGCGCGCAATCGGCGGAGCAACTGTTGGCAGTTGCGCGGAGGCTTGATCGGCCTCCCTATGGGCGTCGATGTTACGATGAATGCTCGATCAGTGAGCGCGGACAACTTAGCCGGAGCCTACGCGTCAAGCGAGTGCCTTCGATCGAAGAAGATGGTTTTCCGTCAACGCCGACGGAAGCCGCTGAATAAGTCCGCCTGACCGGCAGGCGTGCAGAGCAACTGAAAATATGACGGTATCCGTCGAAGAAGAAGAGACAAACGCAGGATTTAAGCGTGAAACACGCATGATTGCATAAGCCAATAATCAAATGTCGCTATCGTCGAACAGGAAACACATCTCCACTCTTCGATCAGATCAATCGGGAGGCCGTCTTGATCTTCGCAGACAGGGCTACAACGGACCAAATTCCACCGATCACTTCAGACCTTTTCAAAAGCATAATGGCCACTGCGCCAGGTCCGGCTACTGTGGTCACATCGTTCACAAAAGACGGCGCTCCATGTGGCTTAACAATGACTGCCGTTTGCTCGGTTTCGTTAATGCCGCCGCTCGCTCTAGCTTGCCTAAGCAATAGCTCGAATACCCTTGCCGCCCTGAAAGAAACCGAAGCGTTTTCGATTAATTATTTGACGGAGGGTGCGGAAGATCTCGCGATGCATTTCGCGAAGAAGTCATCGTCTAAATTCGGTACCACCGAGTGGTCTAGACCGGAGCGTGGAATCGGCGGTCCGCTCCTTCTAACTATTGCAGCGTACGCGGCGTGCAAAGTCATAAACATTTTCGATGTTGGCGATCATGCTGTTGTGATTGGTGAGGTAGTCGAAGGCGGAGTACGCGCAGGCGCCGTTGCCCTCGCATATGCAGATAGACGCTTCTTTTCACTGGCCAACGCTTAACGGCTATCAATCGGATACCTGTAAGAGACAATTTCCTACCGGCTTTGAAACAGAAATAGAAATGGACGATGTCCCGGCAAATGAACATTGGGGTCTTCGTTATTGGAACGGGCAATCATGTCTCCGGTTGGAGGCTGCCGGGTGCCTTCAAGAGTCATGAGGATTTTTCAGCCCTTCTGGAAATCACGCAGCTTGCTGAGGACTCTAAACTGGATTTTGTGTTCTTTGCAGATGCTCCCACAGCGGAGCTTGATGGGCATCCTGGCCAGGCTGCTCGCCTTGAGCCAATAACATTGATCTCTGCTCTCGCGGCCAGGACCCGAAATATCGGGTTGGTTGCAACCGTGTCTACGACCTACATGGAGCCATATAATCTCGCCCGTCTTGTTTTATCCGCGGACAAAATCAGCGGCGGCCGAGTTGGTTGGAATGTTGTCACGACTGCACAGCAGTCTGACAACTTCGACAAGAAACTACCACCACATGCCGTTCGGTATGAGATCGCGGCAGAATACCTGGACGTCGTCCAAGGACTATGGGACAGCTGGGAAAGCGATGCGCTGCTGTACGACGTGGAGACCGGCACCTTCTTTGATCGATCCAAGGTTCATGCGGTAAACCACCAAGGAAAATTCTTCAAAGTGAAGGGGCCTCTGGGTATATCCCGCTCGCCACAGGGGCAGCCGGTTATTGTTCAGGCTGGATCGTCAGCCAGTGGCCAGCATTTTGCAGCCAAGTACGCGGAAATCGTGTTTACGATCCAGCAGGATATTGAGGAGGCAAGAACCTTCTACAAAAAAATGAAGGATCAGGTTGAGGCGGCCGGTCGCTCCCGGGATTGCTTAAAAATTCTCCCAGGCTTCTTCCCGATAGTCGGACGCACCGAGGAAGAGGCTAAGGCTAAGTATGACGAGCTTGTGAAGCTTATTGAGCCGGGCTCGGCGCTTAAAATCATGTCTGATCGATTGGGTCACGACATGTCGAAGTTTCGGATGGATGGACCGCTACCAGACTTACCTTTGTCTGAGGAGGTGCAGAGCTTTCTCACAGTGCTCTATGCAAAGGCGCGCCGAGAAAATCTGATACTGAGGGAGATTCACGACCTTTTTGCGGTATCCCGCGGCTATATCTTGGTCTACGGCACCGCGGGAAGCATTGTCGATGTCATGCAGCAATGGGTTCAAACTGAAGCATGTGACGGCTTCATGATCGCGCCTGCGTATTTCCGAAGTCTCTGATCGACTTCAAGGAGCTTGTTGTACCAGAACTCCAGCGGCGGGGACTCTTTCGCACGGAGTACAGTGGCTCGACACTGCGCAGCCGCTTCGGCTTTTCGACGCCTGAGAACCGTTTCGCGCAGAGCAAAAGACACCGAGCAGAGTAGGGACATCGAAGTGTCTAGCCGGAGCGCGAAGCGGTTTAAGGGCTCTGGAGCGCGCAAAACCTGATTTTTGCTCGCACCACAGACTCGTCACGCAGCACGAGCATGGCCCGCTTGCCGCGCCCCATCCCATCTCAGTCGTGGCGCCGGCACGATCACGCTGCGCGATGTAAAGAGCGGCGTGAGGAGAATTGCTACGCCCCACTCCTTGGTTCAACAAACAGTCCGGCCTCGCGATTGCGAAACCTGTGAACAATCTCAGAGGCTCGGTCGTCGAGACAAGGTCATAGCCCTGGTTTGCGCAAGCGCGATTGCAGGAAAACGCCGTCGCAAGCGAGCTTGACGCACTCTTTCGGCCAAAAGAGCCGACAGATTTCGAGAATTCGGCTTTCAGGCGGCCTAAGCTCACGCCCCAACGAACAAAAGTGCTCAGACACGACACAGGAGGGTGGAACATGCAAAGGCGAGCGTTTCTGCAGATCGGGGCTGCGGCAGCTGGTACTGCTGTGACTGCACCGTACATCCATGCCCAAACAAGAAAATTTGCCGGCATCACCTTGCGTGTGAACTCGTGGGGCGGGCTGTTTGAAGAGGCAATCACGAAGAACGTAAGCGCGCCGTTATTGGAGAAGTACGGGCTCAAGGTTGAAGTGGTCCGCGGCGCCCTCGCATCTCAGCTGATCAAGCTGATCTCGCAGAAGGACGAGCCTGAGGTTGACTTATTCATGGGCGACAGCTCTGTGATGCCCGATCTTATCAAAGGCGGCGTCACCGAAGAGATCAAGGAGTCGGATGTAGCCGGTTTGAAACGGATCCTTTCCGATTTCCGCGAGTTCGGAGACCACGGCGTGCCCTTCAGCCTCGCGGCCCAAGGGGTGGGATACAATCCGGACTCTATCAAGCAGCCGCTCACCTCGTATTCGGATCTCGCCCGACCGGACCTGAAAGGGAAGGTGGTCCTTTTCCCCGCGACTACTCCAACTTCCAGCCTGTATCTTCTCGGCTGGGCGCAGGAAAACGGCGGCTCGGTGACGGACATGGAGCCCGCGTGGAAGATCCTCGAGGCGACCAAGCCGAATCTCGTCGCCGTCGCGCAGGGGCAAATTCCTCAGATGCAGATGTATCAGAGCAAAGAGGTCCAGGCAGGCCCCTTCTGGAACAGCGCCTACTTCGAATTGAAGGGCAAGGGTTTCCCCATCGAGTTCGTCGTCCCCTCCAAAGGCATTTGCGGTGCGCTCACTTATATGAACCTCATCAAGGGAACGAAGCACCCGGAAGCGGCGTACGCGTTCCTGGAACAGATCCTGTCCGACCAGGGACAACGCGCCTTGCCTGAGACCGTCGGGTACGAGCCGACCACGGACGTCAAATTGCCGAACGGCTTGCGCAAGCGACTCGTGTTCGCATCCCCCGAGCGTGCGGCACTGAGATTAAAGGTCGACTGGGAAAAGTGGTCGGCGGGCCATAGTGCACGAATAGAGCGGTTCAATAAGATCATCGCCGCGTGAACTTGACGCCATTGATGGCCCTAGACGCGACGACGCGAACTGAACAGGTGGCTTACAAGGTTCTGATCGACTCCGTCGCGCTGCGGCCCGGTGGTTGGCTACAAAAGGTCTTGTCCCATCGTCTCACACCAGGGAGAGCAGCATTATGTGGCCACCGCCCATCGTTGCCGCGCCCAGAAATATCGTCCGCTTCGTGGTGCGAGTTTTGGAGTTCGAGAGCGATCGCACCGAAATCCTGGTCGCGAGTTGTGCGCCCCGCTCGACCAACTTCGAGGGAACGGCGCGGGGAAGAGGTCACGCGAGCCGCGAAGCGCATGTCACGGATCGCGTTGCGGATGATCAGCTGAAGCAGTGCACAATGTCCTACGCTCGAGAAGATTCGATTGCGCCGCTCCAGGTCGGCTGCTGACCTCATGATCAGCAAGTCGGAGTCCGAGTTCAAAAGGGGTCGGCAAGAATCAGAGCGCTTAAGGGACGATCGCGATCTTGCAGCAGCTCGACGCGCTGCGTGCCGTTCGAAATCCAAAGATACCGTGGAATTCCTGGACAGCCAACGCTGAGGCGGATGCGGGTCGAGTGGCATGACGACGGTAGCGGGACGTGGTTCAACGGGGGCTAGGGAGGAGGCGCGGTGAAGCAGGCTGTCGAGAACTACCGAAAATCGATACCAGCGCTCTTGCTGGCGCCCATGGTCTTGCTTCTCGTTGCCTTTTTTGTTGCGCCGCTGTTGGGATTGCTACGAGCCAGCTTCCTGAATGGGAACTACCTTTTCAACGGAAGCGGCTTCACTCTAAAACAGTATTCAGATTTCTTTGCGGACCCCTATTACGTCAGAATATTGTTGGAGACGTTCGTCGACGGGCTCATTGTTTGCTTGCTCTGCCTGCTAATAGGATTTCCAACCGGGTATTCGCTCGCCCGGCTACCCGCACGGGTGCGGCGATGGCAAACCATCATCGTCATCATGCCGATGACGCTCAGCCTCGTCGTCGTCGTATTCGGCTGGTTGATCGTTCTCGGCCGCAACGGGTTTGTAAATTCACTCCTCGTCGGCCTCGGCGTGTTTTCGTCGCCGGAACGTTTGCTGTTCAATCGACCTGCCGTGATATTGGTGCTGGTGCAGGAGTGTCTTCCGTACATGATCTTATCCATCATGAGCGTGGTCACTCAGATCAATCCAGTGCTTGAACACGCTGCGGCAAATCTACGTGCGAATCGCTTCGTCACTTTTCAGAAAATCATCATCCCGCTCGCGCTTCCTGGCACTCTTGTTGGCCTCAATCTTGTGTTCGTACTCTCGATCTCGGCGTTCATTACACCTCGTCTAATTGGGGGAGGTCGCACGGCCATGCTTGGAGGGGTGATCTATGATCGCATCATGACGGAATTGAACTGGCCCTCAGGTGCGGCCATGGCTTTCGTGCTCTTTTTGAGCGTAATTAGTTTCACGGCGGTAATGAACCTCCTGCTTGGGTCACGTCTTCTCAGAAAGGTGAGGACATGACGCATCTCCAACGTTTGACTGGATTGCGGCGGATGAGGATGCGCTCGGACTTGATCGACATCCTGATGTCCATCAGCGGGACGTTCCTTCGTGCACTGGCCTTCTGCATGCTCGCGCTACCGGTGATTCTGGTTGTCGCCGCATCCTTTACCAGCGGCGAAACGATGGAATTCCCCCCGGTTGGCTATTCGCTGCGCTGGTACAAGGCAGCGTACGAAAGCGACGCTTTCAGATCTGCGCTCTGGACCAGCACGTACGTCGCCGTGCTGGTCGCGGTTATTGCGCTGGTGATCGGCTTTGCGGCCGCATTCGCCATCAACCGATATCACTTTCGCGGAAAGACATTTCTGCAGGGCCTCGCCTTTTCGCCGTTGACCGTGCCGGCGGTCGTCCTGGGGCTCGGGCTATTGCACCTCTTTGCGTTTCTGGGGCTTGCGCGGACGATATATCCTTTGCTCCTGGGCCATCTCGTTCTTGCGATTCCCTATGCCGTTCGAACGATACTCGCCAGTCTCGCGCTGCATGACCGCGTTATCGAAGAGGCGGCGATGAACCTCCGCGCCACGCCTCTGCAAGTCATCCGGCGTATCACCGTGCCACTCATTCTGCCGGGCTTGCTGTCCGCAGCGATCTTCGCCTTCGTGACATCGTTTGGAAACGCGACAGTTTCTGCGTTTCTCACGTCTGGCGGTCGGATCACTTTGCCCATACAAATATTTATATATCTCGACACCGTCTATGACCCGACGGTCGCGGCCGTATCGGCCATTATGATCCTGGTGACATTGATCGTGATCCTGACCATCGAGCATTTGATCAGCGCGGAAGGGCTTGCGTAATCGGGGAGACTAGATGTGGCATTGCCAAAGCACCATGACGCTTCCTTGCAGAGAGCGGGCGACGTTGTTGTGGAGTTGCAATCTGTCTCCAAGCACCACGGTGAAGCGATTGCTGTTGCCAGCGTTTCGCTCCGTGCGCGTCGGGGCGAGCTCGTTTGCCTGCTCAGCCCGTCGCGCTCTGGCAAGGCAACAACCCTGCGGATGGTTGCCGGATTTGTAGAGCGAACCTTGCGCTCTATCCGCATCAACAGCCTCGATATGACGCACAAACCTCCCTAACGGCGTGATACGGGAATAGTGTTCCAGAGGTATGCCTTGTTTCCCCATATGACCGTGGCTCAGAACGTCGCTTTTGGTCTGGAAACACCCAAAGTGGCCCCGCACCGACGTAGAAAAGGCGTGGGCGAAATGCTCAAACTGGTCGAATTGCCGCATTTTGCCGAGCGGCTGCCCAGTCAGCTTTCAGGCGGCCGGCAACAGCGCACCGCACTGGCGCGCGCTCTGGCGATGCGGCCGGCCGTACTCGTTCTCGACGAGCCCTTCTCGAATGTTAATGCACAGCTGCGCATGCGCGAAGAGCTGCGTGAGGGGTACGCATACGACGAGGACCGCCTGATTGACGCATGCGCGCGGCACGGCGAGCTCTATGATGGCGTTGCGTGAAGGTCAGGCGGCCTGCTGACCGGCGGGCTTGTCGGCTTGGCGCAGGAGCTTCC
>NZ_JARVWW010000054.1 GCF_029846715.1 Bradyrhizobium nivariense | reverse complement strand
GGCATTCCGGCAGCAACGTCGTCTGCTGGCGATCCACCCCTTGAACGAAACCCCGCATCAATTCCCCCCGCGATTCAGCAAGAGAATCATAGCATCGACGGAGTTTTTACACAGCCTGGACCCAAAGGCGACCTGCCAGGGCCAGAACCATCGGGCCAACGGCACTGCGGCGAAATCCCCGTGGGTGCGATGCCGAAGGCTGGCACCCCTTTAGCGCGAGGGCTGTTTGAGACGAAGTTGAACGTCATCAGTAACCATCGTCCAATGAGAATTCCGGCTGCAGCGCGGCGCATGCCAAGCGGCTAGGCGCGCTCGTCACCTTCATCGTCGCCCTCCAGTTGCTTTCGCAGCGACGCGATGATTGTTTCTGTCAGGGCGAGGCGCAAGCTGTAAGTGATCAGCTGTCATCGGCACGCGCTACGATCCGTATACGAATCTCTAGCCGAGCGGCACTGGCTACGACTTCTGCCATTCCAACCTGCCCCGCGCGCTTGCCACTGAATTCAAGGCGGTTGAGCATCATATCCATGACGTGCTCAACGTCTTCATGTGCACGTCGCTTTGTCCGTTGCTCCGCCAGTTCTTGCCGCGGGAGCTCGCTCATTTTGGCGACTGCAATTCGACGTTGTAATGCGCGTAGATCCGCGCGAGGGTGCCGTTGGCAAGCAATGCTTCAAGGGCTGCGTCGAGTCCCTGCCTGAGCTGCTCGTCTGGACTGACCATCCCAACAGCGACATTCCAGTTCAGGTCGGGATCGTCCTCGAAAGCAGGAATACGACGCACGTGTGCATCGGGATGAACTTGGTTGAACCAACCAACTGCAGCGGGCGTAACCGCCGCGGCGTCGATCTCGTTCTTAGCAAGCGCGTCCATGATTTCATCCTCGAAGACAAACGGTGAGGTTTGGACGCCTCGCTTGCTGAGTGTCATGGAGGCGATCGAGCCGACCTGTACCCCGACACGCTGGCCTGGCCTCAAATCTGCGAGTGACGCTGCGCCGGAGTTTGCACCGACCGCCAACGCGACACCGCTGCGCTGGTAGGGTCGCGACATGCGCAACCCCACCTCCGCCAACGCCGCGCGATCCGCTATCGCATCGAGGACGATGTCGCAGTCGGCGCGGCGGTACTGAAAGCTGGTGACGACCCACCGTTGTTCCAGCGAGACCCCGAGCTGGTTTGCCAACGCCTTGGCGATTTCGACCTGAAATCCAGGATTGGCATCGCGCCTGCTGGCAAACGGTAGCGCGTTTGGGTGCGCGCAAAGCGTCAGGGCGCCGCGCTCACGAATTGCCTCCAGCGAGCGCGCTGAAGCAGCAGTCGCGCCGAACAGCATCAGCAAGATCACCAGAGAGACACGTCGCATCTCGGGCTTCACTCCTCGATGCTCCGGATATAGGCCAATATTGCCATGATCTGGCTCTCTGAAAAAGCGCCTCCAAAGGCAGGCATCGCGCCGGGCTTACCCTTCTTGATCCGCTCCACGATAAACTCGTCGCTGCGTGTCGTGCCCGCGAGCTTCGGCCCTTTGCCGGCGGCGCGGCCGCCGTTTTCGTGACAGAAGCCACACGAGGTGGCGAACATCGTCCCGCCCTCGATGTCGCTCTCCTTAGCCGATTGATCCTGATTGGGAGCCTGGCTCTGCTGTGCGTAGAGGTCGCGCGACAATGACAGCGCAATGCCAGCGATGAGAGTAATCGACTTCAACATCGGCATCTGGACTGCAGAGGCAGGGTGCGACCACACCCTGCCTCTTCCCACCATTTTATTGCTTCAGCGTAAAGACAACCAGCGCACCGGCATCCTTCGGCATGCTCGTATAAGGTTCGCCGAAGAGAGCTGGGAATTCGTCCGCCACCATGCCGCCCCATCCGGCCGGTACCGCGATGTATTGTTTACCGCCGGCGCTGTAGCTGATGATGCCGCCATTGTGGCCGACGCCATTGTAATGCGACCACAGCTCCTGTCCGGTCTCCGCATTGTAGGCGCGCAACACACCGCGCGAGTCGGGTACGAACACTAGATTGCCGGCTGTTGCGAGCACACTCGCAAGCGGCGGCTCGTCGAAATTGACCTCCCATTTCTTGGCGCCGGTCACGGGATCACGAGCATCAAGATGTCCACGCGCCGGTCCGTCCGGCGGCGGAACGAGCTTGAAATTCGCACCGATATTGAGCTGCGCCATCGGCTCGGTGATTGGCGTGGTCTTCACTACGTCCACATCCATGCACCATTCCTGCGCGATCTTGTACCACAGGCCGGTCTTCGGGCTGTAGGCGCCTGCGTTCCAGCTCACGCCGCCGGCGATCGCCGGACAGAGTGGATCGCTTGCTTTGCCAAGTGACAGATCGCGCCGACCGATCAGCTCGCCGGTCTTCGGGTCGATGTCCTTGACGAAGTTGATGTTCTTCGCGATCCGCCAGACGTTCTGCACCTTCGCATCGGCGCGATCGTAGACGAAGACGAATCCGCCCTTGTTCGGATGCACGACGAGCTTGCGGCCGTCGCGGTCGATCATCAGGAACTCCCCGACCGCCGAGTCGAAGTCCCATGCGTCGTGTGGCAGCTCCTGGTGGTAGAACTTCAGTTTGCCGGTATCGGGATCAAGCGCGATGACTGATGTCGTGTAGAGGTTGGTGCCTGGCCGTGGCCCGCTTTTCTGCCAGTCCGCGCCCGACCAGTCGTAAAGCGGTGCCGGGTTCGCTGTTCCCCACCAGATGGTGTTAGTTTCAGGATCGTAGGTGCCCGGCATCCATGCGCCACCGCCGCCGGTACGCCAGGATTCGTTGCCCCAGGTCGCCTTGGCTTCCTCGGTGCCGGCGACCGTGAGGAATTCCCATTTCTTCTTGCCCGTCTTGATATCGACGCCGAAAAGCGGACCGCGCGAGGTCCACTCGCCGCCCTGGCTGCCGATGATGACGGTGTCCCTCACCACCAGCGGCGCGCCCGTGAAGCCGACAGTGAGCTTCTTGGAATCGACGAGGTGCGTGTTCCACACCTCCTTGCCGGTTTTCATGTCGAGCCCAATCAGATGCCCGTCGACGGTGCCGACGAAAACCTTGCCATCGCCAAGCGCGACGCCGCGATTGTATGGCGAGTGCGTCTGCATAGACACGAGCTCCTCGTCGAGCTGCGGGAAGTACGACCAGATCATCTTGCCGGTCGCACCGTCGAGTGCGTAGACGCGACTGTAGGAGCCCGAATAATACAGCACGCCGTCAGCGACGAGCGGCATCGTCTGCAGGCCGCGGGTCGAGCGGCCGGGCATATGGATCCACGCGACTTCGAGGTTCTTCACGTTGTTCGCGTTGATCTGATCAAGTCCGCTGTAGTGATACGATTTGTAGCCGCCGTGATAGGTCAGCCAATCGCTTGGGTTCTGCTCGGCCGCCTCGATGCGAGCGGGATTGATCTCTGACGGCGCGATGGCCCAAGCCAGTGGTGCAACAGCCATCGCGGCCAGTGCGGCAACACAGGTAAGGTGCCTTGTACTGACTGTCATTGTTTTCCCTCCCTTATTGTATCGCGGGAACTACATCCAACATGGAGTCTGCTGCGGCAAGCTGCCTCATCCGTACAGCTCGACTCCTGACCTCGGCGAGGGGTTTAGATACCAGACGGTGATCGCTGCGGCCGAGTCGATTGCGCTCAGCAGCGCCGTAGCATCACGACGAATTCAATGCTCAAAGTAGTACAAGCGCAAGCGACGTATTTTGGCAGCCACACTGTCCCAACACCCATGTGAGCCGACACATCGCCATCGCCGGGGTGCCGGAACGATGCTCGCCCACCCCGACGAGGTGACTCGGATGTGCAGCTCAATAAGCGCTGAAGTTCGGTTCGCGATGCGGTTCGTGATCAACGGCGAGGCCGAGGTGCATGCGCAGACTGCGATGAAGCGCTGAAGATCAACGCATTGGTGATGTCGCCCGGCCTTCTGTGGCCGAACCGCCCGCTTTATGCCGGATTGTGGTATAGTTTCCGCCCAACAAAAAATGGGAGGAAACCATGGCAAGTGCAATGACCTCTCCCCACAAGCAAACGCTCAACCGCCGCAACATCGTCAAAGGTGCTGCGGCGCTGGCCGCGACGGCGGTGAGCCTCAAAGCGGCCTCTGCGGCGACCGTGACGCCGTTGGGCCAAACGGGCGCTCCAACAACGGCGAGCGAGCCGTTGCCCTTGGGGCCGCTGCCCGGCGGCCGCTATCCGGACTCCCATCTGGAATCTGCCAAGAAGGGGCCACCATCGTTCGGGCCCCCCGATTTCCCAGCCTTCGCCGGCACTATGGCGGTTGAGCGCGTCGCAACCGGGTTCCGCTGGGCCGAGGGCCCGGTCTACTTCGCGGCCGGGCGCTACATGTTGTTCAGCGACATTCCCAACAACCGCATCATGCGCTTCTGCGAGGACGATGGTCACGTCAGCGTCTATCGCCAGCCTTCGATGAACTCGAACGGCAACACCATTGATCGGGAAGGACGCCTGATCACCTGCGAGCATAGCGGCCGACGGGTCACACGAACCGAACTGGACGGATCGATCACGATTATCGCCGATAAATATAACGGCAAGAGGCTGAACTCGCCGAACGACGCGGTTGTCACGTCCGATGGCGCGATCTGGTTCACCGATCCCGTCTACGGCATCGGTGGCTATTATGAGGGCATCAAGGCCGAGCCCGAGCAAGAAAAGCACAACGTCTATCGTGTTGATCCCAAGTCGGGGGACGTGAAGGTCATCGTCGATGACTTCGTGGAGCCCAACGGCATTGCACTCTCGCCCGATGAGAAGAAGCTGTATGTGATCGATACCGGCTTCACGGACGCGCCGAACAACCCATCGCATATCCGCGCGTTTGACCTTGATGTCGCTGCCGGGAAGGCGTCGAACAGCAAGGTCTTTGCGGACATGCCCAAGCCCAGCATTACCGACGGGGTACGCACTGACACCGATGGGCGTGTTTGGTGCTCAGTGGGTTGGGGCGATCCGAATGAGGACGGCGTGCGTTGCTATACTCCCGCCGGCGAACTGCTCGGCAAGATCCACATACCCGAAACTGTCGCCAATCTGTGCTTCGGCGGTCAGCAACGAAACCGGCTTTACATCTGCGGCTCGACGTCGCTCTATGCCGTCTACACCAGTGTGCAGGGTTCTATGAAGCCGTGAGGCCAGCGATAACCCGATCAATCTTAGAAAGAGAGCCGCCCCCCGGGGCGGCTCTTAGGTTTTGCGTAGGTCTTGCGCTGTTCAGATCCCAGGCATGTTCGAGAGGCATTAACTGCAATGACCGCGAATTAGGAATACGAGACTGGATGATTTTTGTCGCCTCTGGCTTGACGCAGCTAGAGCACAAAATACTCAGTACGCCGCTTTACTGACTATGTCCGGTCTTGGCCCTTAGCCGAAGAGCCGCCAGGCCATCGCGACGTCGCTTCTCAGGCATAGATCAGACATGAGAAGGCTCGTCCCGGATCGCCGCTTGTGACCCGAACGGGACCTCGTCAAGCGAAAGCGCCCGTTGCAGACGACCAGTACAACGCGTACCGTCGCCGACGTCGATGCAAGGAACCCAATGACTGATCGAGAAAAGATTCTAATTGCCCTTCGCGAAAAGCCTCTGAAGACTTTCGAAATCATGAAGCGCGTGAACATAAAGAATCAGGACGACTGCCAATCGCTCCTGTTGAAGATGCGTGACGACGGCGCCGTGAAGTTCGATATTCACAAGGGGAATTGGCGCGTTGCGTGACGACATTCGCTTGGTCACCAGCGGCTGGTGGAATTGCTTCCAGGTTCCTGTCAGCGGAGAGAGCGACTGGCCGCCTTCGGGCGGTTTTTACTTTTGGCGGTAACTTCCGTTGGTCGCCGCCAAGTTCTAAGACGCCCCCTCGAAGCGCCTGAAGGCAGCTTGCGGCTCTTCTGCGATCCAGCGATGTCCGCTACCGCGCCGTTATCGGCGGATAAGCGGACATCACGCGTACCGGAGCAGAGCACTCTGATCTAATCTAAAGCGCGATGAGATGATGATGAATCATCATCGCGCTTTAGGTTGTTGTTTGAGCATGATCTTTTCGGAAAACCGCTTCGCACTTTTCCGGATCATGCTTTAGTTGACGCGGCCTTGGGCGCGCCTACTCCTCGTCTTCGTCGTCTTCATCCTCGTCTTCGTCGTCGAGCTCTTCCAGGTGCTCGAGCACCGCGAACGGAAGCGTCTCGCGAAACAGATCGCCTTCCGCGCCCATCCAAACACAGATCACGTCGTCGCCCTTCACGTCCGCGACGGTGAGCGGCTGCCCGCCGGATTTCAGCATGACGATATCGCCGGCTTTTAGTTCCATGGATGGTCCTCTTGGGTTGATTGACGGGAGAAGCTAGCAAACCGGCATGACACGCCGATCACGGGCCGCGGGCTCAGTGGATGTGTTGCGGTAGCGCGCATCCGCCGGCCGGACTGCTGAAACGCCGATCAGAGAGTTTTAAGCCGGAGCGGTCCCATGACGAGAGGCAATGGCGCCTGTTCGATGGATGGCGCAAGGGCTTTCCGTCCCGTGCGCCGCGACGATGACACCATGCGCCTGTTTTGCCCGACGGAGCAAATGATTTCGCTGGTCCGCAAGTCCTTGATTTTGCGGCTGCCGGCTACTGTGCATGGGGTTGTTTTCGATGTTTTTTTGTTCGTGCCCTGGTCAGGCCCGGTCCGGCACCAGTTCGCTCAGCGAGCGGATGATGCGGTCGGGCGTCACGGTCGAGCCTCCGGGCAGGCCGTCGCCGTGCACGTCGATCCAGATCGAATAGATGCCGAGGCGCTGCGGCGTCACGACTTCCCATTCCAGATTGTCGCCGATCATCCAGGTGTCTTTTGCAGTGACGCCGAGCGCGTCCATCGCGTGCAGATAGGCGCGCTCCTCGGGCTTGCCGAAACCGTGCTCGCCCTCGATCTGGATATGGTGGAAGCGGTGCGCCAGCTCGAAGCGCTCGACCTTGGCGCGCTGGGTGTCGGCGGCGCCGTTGGTCACCAGCGCGAGCTTGATGCCGAGCGCCTTCAATTGATCGATGGCGTCATGCGCGCCGGGGAAGACGAACATCTCCTCCTCGCGATAGGTGGTGAAGCGGTCGGCGAGGCGAATGGCGAGATCGTCGGGCAGGGCGCGGTGACCGGCGGCCGCGAGCGCGGCGAAGCCGCCCTTGACGGTGAGGTGACGGGCTTCGGCGAGCTTGAGCCGCCACGAGGCGTCCGCGTTGGCCCAGAAGTTTTTCGCGAAAGCGAGCACCGTAGTTGCGACCAGTTGCGGCGGCAGCGGCGCAAGCTCCTCGGCGAACTCGTTCGCGATCGTGTTCCAGGCGATCTCGGGCCGGCCATAGGCCGACAGGATGGTGTCGTCCATATCGATCAGCATGGCGCGCGGCAGCGGCGTCATTGCGGGCTTCATCGTGGTCATGGCCATTTCACCTCCGGCGGCAGCGACGACAGGATCGAATCGACATTGCCGCCGGTCTTGAGCCCGAAGATGGTGCCGCGGTCGTAGAGCAGGTTGAACTCGACATAGCGGCCGCGCCGGACCAGTTGCTCCTCGCGATCCTCCGCGGTCCAGCTTGTCGCGAAATTGCGCCGCACGATGTCAGGGTAGATCTTCAGGAAGGCGCGGCCGACGTCCCGGGTGAAGGCGAGGTCGGCGTCCCAGTCGCCGCTGTCGTGCCAGTCGTAGAAGATGCCGCCGATGCCGCGCGCCTCTTTGCGGTGCGGCAGGTGGAAATACTCGTCGCACCACTTTTTGTACTTGTCGTAATCGGCGATGCCGTTCGGCTGCGCGCAGGCCTGCTTCATCGCGGCGTGGAAGGCGATGGCGTCGGCATCGTCCTGCGTGCGCCGGCGGTCGAGCACCGGCGTGAGATCGGCGCCGCCGCCGAACCAGGCTTTTGTGGTGACGACGAAGCGCGTGTTCATGTGCACCGCGGGCACATGCGGATTGCGCAGATGCGCGATCAGCGAGATGCCGGAGGCCCAGAACTTCGGGTCTTCCGCCGCGCCCGGGATCTGCGCGCGAAACTCGGGCGCGAACTCGCCGTGCACGGTCGAGCAGTGCACGCCGACCTTCTCGAACAGCCGGCCTGACATCATCGACATCACGCCGCCGCCGCCGGCCGCGCCGGTATGATCGGTGCGGTGCCAGGGCGTGCGCTCGAAGCGGCCGGCCTCGCCCGGATAGAGGCTTTGGGGGGCGTCGTCCTCCAGCCGCTCGAAGCTCGCGCAGATGTCGTCGCGCAAGGCTTCGAACCAGGCGCGTGCGCGGGTCTTGCGGTCTTCGATCAAGCTCGGGTCCATCGTGGATGTCATTCTCTCAGCCCTGTCGTCAGCCTTGTCGTCAGTTTTGCGGACCGTAATAGGTGCAGCTCTCGTTGCAGCTGTCGCGGTGGATGCTGACGCGGGTGAGCTTGCCGATATGGGCCAGCCGTTCCCAGACGAAGCGCGAGAGGTTTTCCAGCGTCGGTGTGCCCAGCGCCTCGATCTTGTTGAGGTACTTGTGGTCCAGCGTGACGCGCACGTCCTCGATGGCGCGCTGGACCAGGCCGAGATCGACCACCATGCCGGTCGCAGGGTCCGGCGTGCCGCGCAGCGTCACCTCGGCGCGAAAGGAGTGGCCGTGGATCTCTTCGCTGGCCGCGCCAAACGTCGTTCCCGACAATGAGTGCGCGGCCTCGAAGCGGAACGATTTCGTCAATTCCCACATCTGTTCGAAAACCAATCCTATCTGATACCGAGCAACTTATGCGTCTGCACGCTGAGCCGCCATTGCGGATGATTCAGGCAATAGTCGATTGCGCGCGCGGTGTTTTCCACGACCTCGGGCCCGTCCATCGGCTGCAGCGAGAAGCGCTCGAAGGCGAGATCCGCGAAGGCCTCCGGCGCGGCGAGCGCCTGCGGATAGACCAGCTTGAGCTCGTGGCCGCGCCGGATCACCAGATCGCTGCCGCCCTTCGGGCTGACGCAGATCCAGTCGAGTCCTTCCGGCGGGGCGATCGTGCCGTTGGTCTCGACCCCGATCTCGAAGCCGCGTGCATGAAGCGCCTCGACCAGCGCGGCATCGACCTGGAGCAGCGGCTCGCCGCCGGTGAGCACCACGTAACGGTTGTCAGTGGAGGCTGTCCATTGCGCGGCGATGGTGCCGGCGAGTTCCACGGCCGAGGCGTAGCGCCCGCCGAGCGTGCCGTCGGTGCCGACGAAATCGGTGTCGCAGAATTTGCAGGTCGCGCCCGCGCGGTCGGCCTCGCGCCCGCTCCAGAGATTGCAGCCGGCAAAACGGCAAAATACCGACGCGCGCCCGGCATGGGCGCCTTCGCCTTGCAGGGTCAGGAAGATTTCCTTGACCGCGTAACTCAACCGTCTCTCCTCAATCCTATGGGCCCATGGGGTTCCGGAGCTGCCGCAGCGCTTCGCCTGCGGCCATCGCCGCAGTCATGGCGACATTGAGCGACCGCAGCCCCGGCGTGATCGGGATCACCAGCCGCGCGTCCGCAGCCTCGACCACCGCGTCGGTGACCCCGGCGCTCTCGCGCCCGAATAGCAGGATGTCCGCCGTCTGGTAACGGAAATCGCGATAGTCGGTCGCCCCTTTGGTGGTGAACAGCAGCAGCCGGGCGCCGCGGCCCGCGCGCCATTGCTCGAATTTCGACCAGGAGTCGTGGCGGGTGATGCTGACATGGTCGAGGTAGTCCATTCCCGCCCGGCGGAACAGGCGGTCGGAGACGGGGAAGCCGGCGGGTTCGATGATATGGGCTGATAGTCCCAGGCAGGCGCAGAGCCTGAGAATCGTGCCGGTGTTCTGGGCGATGTCGGGTTGGAAAAGCGCTATGTGCATGGCGGGACAGTGGGCTGGTGTGGATCGAAAATGTCTCAATAAAACATCGCTGGCCGCGGAATTCGTGCATTGCACGCTCCCGCGCCGATAGCGGGCTTGCGCTCGCCCGGCAAGGGTGCCAATAGAACGATTCTGGACTGCTGTTTTCGCCTTGTTTTGGTGGGGACACTTGAAGTTCTGCCGCCGCGGGGGGCCGCGGGCGCCGGCAGGCTGTTCTGGGGACCTTGGGGGCCTCTGGAGCGGTTCCGCCGGCTGCATAAGAAGAAAGGGTTGGAATCGTGACGACAGCGTCTTCGGCGGACCATCCGACACGCCGTGATTTCTTATTCGTTGCAACGGGGGCAGCTGCAGCAGTAGGGGGCGCAGCCGCGCTCTGGCCCTTCGTCTCCCAAATGAATCCTGATGCGTCGACCATCGCCGCCGGTGCGCCGATCGAGGTCGATCTCAGCCCGGTCGCCGAGGGGCAGGACATCAAGGTGTTCTGGCGCGGCAAGCCGATCTACATCAGCCACCGCACCAAGAAGCAGATCGACGAGGCGCGCGCCGTCAACGTGGCGAGCCTGCCCGATCCGCAGTCCGACGAAGCCCGGGTCAAGTCCGGCCACGACCAGTGGCTGGTCGTGATCGGCATCTGCACCCATCTCGGCTGCATCCCGATCGCCCATGAAGGCAATTACGACGGGTTCTTCTGCCCCTGCCATGGTTCGCAGTACGATTCGTCCGGCCGCATCCGCCAGGGGCCCGCGCCCGCGAACCTGCCGGTGCCGCCGTACCAGTTCGTTTCCGACACCAAAATCCAGATCGGCTGAGCTTCGGATCCTCGTCCGAAGCTTCGCGCCGTCTCGTCGTACTATTTCCTCAGGATCGCATCATGAGCGGACCATCCGACTACCAGCCGAGCAATCCGGCCCTGCAATGGATCGAGCGACGTCTGCCGATCATCGGTCTCGTCCATTCCTCCTTCGTGGTCTATCCCACCCCGCGCAACCTGAACTACTGGTGGACCTTCGGCGCCATCCTCTCCTTCATGCTGGGGATCCAGATCCTGACCGGCGTGATCCTGGCGATGCACTACACGCCGCATGCCGACCTCGCCTTCAAGTCGGTCGAGCTTCTGGTCCGTGACGTCAATTACGGCTGGCTGCTGCGCAACATGCATGCCGTCGGCGCCTCCATGTTCTTCTTCGCGGTCTACGTCCACATGCTGCGCGGCCTCTATTACGGCTCCTACAAGGAGCCGCGCGAGGTGCTGTGGATCCTCGGCGTCATCATCTACCTCCTGATGATGGCGACCGGCTTCATGGGCTACGTGCTGCCGTGGGGCCAGATGAGCTTCTGGGGCGCCACCGTCATCACCAACCTGTTCTCCGCCATTCCCTATGTCGGCGAGAGCATCGTGACGCTGCTGTGGGGCGGCTATTCGGTCGGCAACCCGACGCTGAACCGCTTCTTCTCGCTGCACTATCTGCTGCCGTTCCTGATCGCGGGCGTCGTCGTGCTCCACGTCTGGGCGCTGCACGTCGCCGGCCAGAACAACCCTGACGGCGTCGAGCCGAAGACGGAAAAGGACACGGTTCCGTTCACGCCGCACGCGACCATCAAGGACGGGTTCGGCGTTGCCTGCTTCCTGTTGCTCTACGCCTGGTTCATCTTCTACATGCCGAACTATCTCGGCGACGCCGACAACTACATCCCGGCGAATCCGGGCGTGACGCCGCCGCACATCGTGCCGGAATGGTATTACCTGCCGTTCTACGCGATCCTGCGCTCGATCCCGAACAAGCTCGCGGGCGTGATCGGGATGTTCTCGGCGATCATCATCCTGTGCTTCCTGCCCTGGCTCGACGCCGCCAGGACGAAGTCGTCGAAGTACCGTCCGCTGGCCAAGCAGTTCTTCTGGATCTTCGTCGCGGTCTGCATCCTGCTCGGCTATCTCGGCGCGCAGCCGCCGGAAGGCATCTATGTGATCGCCGGCCGGGTGCTGACATTCTGCTACTTCGCCTATTTCCTGATCGTGCTGCCGCTGCTCGCACGCATCGAGACGCCGCGGCCGGTGCCGAACTCGATCTCGGAGGCGATCCTCGCCAAGGGCGGCAAGGCCGTGGCCTCGGTCGCAGTCATGCTCGTCGCCGCCGGCGCGCTGTTCCTCGGCAGTCTGCAGGATGCCCGCGCCAACGAAGGCAGCGACAAGCCGCCGGGCAACAAATGGTCCTTCGCCGGTCCCTTCGGCAAGTACGATCGCGGCGCGTTGCAGCGCGGC
The DNA here is from genome assembly GCF_029846715.1 of Bradyrhizobium nivariense. GTDB lineage: Bacteria > Pseudomonadota > Alphaproteobacteria > Rhizobiales > Xanthobacteraceae > Bradyrhizobium. The sequence continues at coordinate 22,310 of NZ_JARVWW010000054.1, read as the reverse complement.
CTGAAGGTCTACAAGGAAGTCTGCGCCAACTGTCACGGCCTGTCCTACATCGCCTTCCGCAATCTCGCGGAAGCCGGTGGTCCCGGCTATTCGGTCGCGCAGGCCGCTGCCTTCGCGTCGGACTACAAGGTCAAGGACGGTCCGAATGACGCGGGTGACATGTTCGAGCGTGCCGGCCGCCCAGCAGACTATTTTCCCTCGCCATTCCCGAACGAGCAGGCGGCGCGTGCGGCGAACGGCGGCGCGGCGCCGCCGGATCTGTCGCTGATCACCAAGGCGCGTTCCTATGAGCGCGGCTTCCCGATGTTCATCGTCGACTTCTTCAGCCAGTATCAGGAACAGGGCCCGGACTACGTCTCGGCGGTGCTCCAGGGCTTCGAGGACAAGGCGCCGGAGGGGGTGACCATCCCGGAGGGCTCCTACTACAACAAGTACTTCCCGGGCCACGCCATCAAGATGCCGAAGCCGCTCAGCGACGGCCAGGTGACCTATGACGACGGCTCGCCCACCACGGTCGCGCAATATGCCAAGGACGTCACCACGTTCCTGATGTGGACCGCCGAACCGCACATGGAAGCGCGCAAGCGCATGGGCCTCCAGGTGTTCGTGTTCCTGATCATCTTCGCCGGCCTGATGTACTTCACCAAGAAGAAGGTCTGGGCCGCCTCCCACTGAGCGGTTCGAGGCGAGACGAGACATGAAGAAGCCCCCGCAAGGGGGCTTTTTTGTTGCACACGAGCGTGTGTTGTCTGGCGCGATTGCCTATCGTGCTCGCAGCGGCCAAAATACCGGCAACCGCTCCCCCAAACTCGTCGGAGGACACCATGGGAACCGCCATCACCTTCAAGCGCCCGGACGGCAAGGACGCATCGGGCTATCTCGCCAATGCCGCGCGCGGCAACGCGCCGGGCGTGGTGGTCATCCAGGAATGGTGGGGCCTGTCGGACCAGATCAGGGGCCTGTGCGACCGCTTCGCGCTGGCCGGTTTCGATGCGCTGGCGCCCGATCTCTACAAGGGCAAGGTGGTGCCCTATCACGACACCGACGCGGCCGGCAAAGAGATGAACTCGCTCGACTTCATGGACGCCACCACGCAGACCGTGCGCGGCGCCACGCAATATCTGTCGCGCAACGGCGCCAAGGTCGGGCTAACAGGCTTCTGCCTCGGTGGCGCCGTCACCATCATCGGCTCAGTGCATGTGCCGGAGCTCGCCGCCGGTGTCGTGTTCTACGGCATTCCGCCGGAGCAGGCGGCCAAGCCCGCCGACGTCAAGATCCCGCTCCAGGCCCATTTCGCCAACAAGGACGATTGGTGCACGCCCGAGCTGGTCAATGGTTTCGAAAAGGCCATGAAGGCCGCCGGCAAGTCGCTGGAGCTGTTCCGCTATGACGCCGAGCACGCCTTCGTCAATGAGCAGCGCCAGTCGGTGCACGACCGCGAAGCCGCCGAGCTCGCCTGGGGCAGGGCGACGGAGTTTTTCCGGAAGCATCTGGGGTAGTCGCCCGTAGCCCGGATGGAGCGCAGCGCAATCCGGGTTTGGTGTCACGATAGACAGCCCCGGATTGCGCTGCGCTCCATCCGGGCTACCGCGTTGGCCACCCTTGACGCCGTCCCCGCCCCATGGTGAGTATCCGCCCCATGAGCACCGCCGTCCGCCCAGCCCGTCTTTGGTGGCGCACCTCCTAAGAGGTGGCCGGTGCGATTTCTTTTCCCAAATCGTCGAAGGTCGCCCACGCAGTGCGGCGGCCTGATCGTTTGTCCTGTGTGGCGTTCCCTCGGCAAGTTTCGTAAGAGGACCACATGAACAGGACCGTCTTTGCCCTCCCGGCCAGAAGCGACTATGTGACCCGCTCAGGTCTCGCGATCACGCGCGTGGCGGAGCAGTTTACCGGTGGCGCCAACCGGCTCGACGATCTCATCAGCCTGCTCGACCGGCGCCGCGGCGTGGTGCTGTCCTCGGGCACGACCGTGCCCGGCCGCTACGAGAGTTTTGACCTCGGCTTCTCCGATCCGCCGCTCAAGCTCGAGACCGCTGGCTTCAATTTCAAGCTGGAGGCTTTGAACGAGCGCGGACAGGTGCTGATCGCCTTCCTCGCTGACGTGCTGCGCGAACCCTGCGTGGTGATCTCCGAGAAAACCGCCTCGCGCCTTGCCGGCCACATCATCCGCGGCGAAGCCCCGATCGACGAAGACCAGCGCACGCGGCGTGCCAGCGTGATGTCGCTGGTGCGCGATCTCGTCGCCGCCTTCTCCGCCAATGACGACGGGCTGCTCGGCCTGTTCGGCGCCTTCGCCTACGACCTCGTGTTCCAGATCGAGGACCTCGTGCAGAAGCGCGCGCGTGAGAGCGACCAGCGCGACATCGTGCTCTACGTCCCCGATCGCCTGCTGGCCTATGACCGCGCCACCGGCCGCGGCGTCGTACTCACTTACGATTTCGCCTGGAAGGGCAGATCCACCGCGGGCCTGCCGCACGAGACCGCCGAGAGCCCGTACCTCAAGACACCGCGCCAGGGTTTTGCCGATCACGCGCCCGGCGAATATCAGGCCACCGTCGAGACCGCGCGCGCGGCCTTTGCGCGTGGCGATTTGTTCGAGGCGGTGCCGGGGCAGCTCTTCGCCGAGCCCTGCGACCGCTCGCCGGCGGAAGTGTTCCAGCGGCTCTGCGTCATCAACCCCTCGCCCTACGGCGCGCTGATGAATCTTGGCGAGGGCGAGTTTCTCGTCTCGGCTTCGCCCGAAATGTTCGTGCGCTCGGACGGGCGCCGGGTCGAGACCTGCCCCATCTCGGGCACGATCGCGCGCGGGACTGATGCGATCGGCGATGCCGAACAGATCCGCCAGCTCCTGAACTCGGAGAAGGACGAGTTCGAGCTCAACATGTGCACCGACGTCGACCGCAACGACAAGGCGCGCGTCTGCGTCCCCGGCACGATCAAGGTGCTGGCGCGCCGGCAGATCGAGACCTATTCAAAGCTCTTCCACACCGTCGACCATGTTGAGGGCATGCTGCGTCCCGGCTTCGATGCGCTCGACGCCTTCCTCACCCACGCCTGGGCCGTCACGGTAACAGGCGCGCCAAAGCTCTGGGCGATGCAGTTCGTCGAGGATCACGAGCGCTCGCCGCGGCGCTGGTATGCCGGCGCGATCGGGGCGGTGAATTTCGACGGCAGCATCAACACCGGCCTCACCATTCGTACCATCCGGATGAAAGAGGGCCTCGCCGAGGTCCGCGTCGGCGCGACCTGCCTGTTCGACTCCGATCCCGCCGCGGAAGACCGTGAATGCCAGGTCAAAGCCGCAGCTCTGTTCCAGGCGCTGCGCGGTGATCCGCCAAAGCCGCTGTCAGCCTTCGCGCCCGATGCCACCGGTTCGGGCAAGCGGGTGCTGCTGATCGATCACGACGACAGTTTTGTGCACATGCTCGCCGACTATTTCCGTCAGGTCGGTGCCGATGTCACCGTGGTCCGCCATGTGCATGCGCTCGACATGCTCAAGCGGAACAGGTGGGATTTGCTGGTGTTGTCGCCCGGGCCCGGCAGGCCTGAGGATTTCGGGATCAAGAAGACCATCGACGCGGCGCTGGAGAACAAGCTGCCGGTGTTCGGCGTCTGTCTCGGCGTCCAGGCGATCGGCGAATATTTCGGCGGCGAGCTCGGGCAGCTCACGCATCCCGCCCACGGCCGGCCCTCGCGGGTGCAGGTCCGCGGCGGGCGGTTGATGCGCAATCTGCCGAACGAGATCGTCATCGGCCGCTATCACTCGCTCTATGTCGAGCGCGACAGCATGCCGGAGGTTTTGTCCGTCACCGCCAGCACCGAGGACGGCGTGGCCATGGCGCTGGAGCACAAGACCCTGCCGGTCGCCGGCGTGCAATTCCATCCGGAATCGCTGATGTCGCTCAGCGGCGAGGTGGGCTTGAGGATTGTCGAGAACGCGTTCCGGCTGGATGCGCGTGTTGATTGAGAGGCAACAATGATCTTTGACCACGATCTGAAGGCGAGCGTCCGCACCATCCCGGACTACCCGAAACCCGGGATCATGTTCCGCGACATCACCACGCTGCTCGCGGATGCGCGCGCGTTCCGTCGCGCGGTCGACGAACTCGTCAATCCCTGGGCCGGTAACAAGATCGACAAGGTCGCCGGCATGGAGGCGCGCGGCTTCATCATCGGCGGCGCGGTGGCGCATCAGGTTTCGGCCGGCTTCGTGCCGATCCGGAAAAAAGGCAAGCTGCCGCACACTACGGTGCGCATCGCCTATTCGCTGGAATACGGCATCGACGAGATGGAGATGCATGTCGACGCCATCCAGCCCGGCGAGCGGGTGATCCTGGTCGACGACCTCATCGCCACCGGCGGCACCGCGGAGGGCGCGGTGAAGCTGCTGCGGCAGATCGGCGCCAATGTGGTCGCCGCCTGCTTCATCATCGACCTGCCCGAGCTCGGCGGCGCCGCCAAACTGCGCGCGATGGACGTGCCGGTGCGCACGCTGATGACGTTCGAGGGGCACTGAGCCAGGACGGCAAATAATATTGTCCGGGTAAATTATCGCCTAGGACCGTTGCAGGATCAGGCTGAGCTCGAGCTCGCGGAAGGCGAGGTAATTGCGCCGGGTCCACTGGTGCAGCTCGGTCGAGGCGTCCTTCTCCTGGCGCAGATAGCCGGTGAAGGAGAAGTTCAGCCGGTCGATGTAGGTCTTCAGGAAGCCGGGCAGGGCGGGCAGGCGGAACACCCGCCCGGCAGCCATCGCGGCCGGCAGCTCTCCGCGCACGATGTGCTCGTTGTCCACCGTGATCAGGTTGATCCGCGGGATCTGTTCGCGCAGCATCTCGTGGCCGCGGGCCGAGACGCGGTCGGTGTCGGCAACGAACAGGATCATCGGCGCGACGTGGCGGCGCGCGGCCTCTTTCAACAGACCGATCTCGTCGGCCATCTTGAAGAACTCGTCAAAGGCGTGGAAGCCGAGGTCAATCACTTTGGCAAGCCCGTCATCGATGATGACGCGATCCATCAGCTGCATCTTGCCATAGGTGTCGATCACGTCGGCGGTCTCTGTGATCTTTGGCAGATAGTCGAGCAGCGACGGCTCCTTCAGGTTGACGTCGAAGGCCGCGACGTTGCCGTTCTTGAGCAGCAGGAATTCGCTCAAAAGCCGCGCCAGCAGGGTCTTGCCGACCTGCGGGCGGGGCGAGCAGATGATGTAGAGGGGCGTTGCGGGCATCGATGGCTATATCAGTCGAACTTGGCGACCAATCCAGCCGTATCCGCCCGGCTTGCGCAACTATTTTTCGCTGCTGCGAGTGGCGGGCTTGGAGCCGACGATGTCGGTCAGGCGGATTCGGTCGAACTCGCTCCAGACATTGGCGAGCCAGTGCCGGACATAACCGCGCAGCACGAAAGAATAGTTCGCGGCATCGTCGTTGATGCCCTTGTTGGCGACGAATTTCAGGAACGGGACGGAGGACACCTCGACCTGCTCATAGGCCATCTCGTTGAGCTTGGGGATGGTCAGCTCGGTCGCGTCCTTGATGCGGTGGAAGTAGGAATTGTAGGTCGCCTGGTCCCACTGGAAGAACTGGGTGTCGTTGATGAAGTTCTTCACCAGGAAATATTTCGCGCCGGTCATGAAGCCCGCAGTCTCGGCGATCTCGTCCAGCGAGGCGATCGAGGGGCCCAGGATGTGGAACACCGCGAAGGTGATCTGGCCGGCCTTGGCGGCGTCGAGGAAACCGATGTCGCGCAGCGAGGCGAGCGCCGGCGAGAGCAGGCCGGCGCGGACGTCGATCACGGTGACCGACGGGCTCGTCGCGTTGAGCGTATCGAAGATCTTCATCTGATCCGACGTCGTCGTCATGTCGACGATCTCGGTGATGTCAGGATGGAAGCGCTTCAGGGTTCCGCGCGGCGACTCCGTGTCGAAGGCGCGCGTCGGCACGTTGTTGGCGGAAAAATAATCGAGCAGGGTGCGCGACACCGTGGTCTTGCCGACCCCGCCCTTGTCCGCGCCCACCACAACCACTGCCGGCTTTGCCATTGCTGTCCCCTAACGCGCGCCCCCGATCGCGAGGTCGCAATCGGCCGGGCCCCAAATCGATGTCCCTAGGATGTCCCAGGAGGTCCCAAGTCTGCTGTTGGGCGCGAACATGGCAGAAACAAGGGAGAATTCAATTCCTCGGCGTGCAGTTACGGCAATTCTCGAGGTTTTTCCCAATCGCGACGAAGCCTGCCGCGCGTGGCGTCAAATCGCGCGCTCAATGGCGGCCCCAAGGACCCATGGGATTGCCTATCGGGTTGCTGCTTGCGGTTCCGGCGGGGCTGTGTGTCGGCACGGGCGGCGGACTGGCCGAGCCGCCTGCATCGTTCCAAGGTCCCTGGCGCAGCGGCGGTGGAGTGTCCTGCTGATCGACTTGCGTATCTGGCTCCTCGGCCTCGTCGGCGGGAGGCGGCAGCGGGCCGGGATCATGGCCGCCGGCGAACTTGACCAGCGCGTCGACCCGGGACTGCACCGAGGGGTGGGTCGCAAACAAATCGGCAAAACCCTCGCGCGGATTGTCGACACAGAGCTCCATCACCGCCGAGGTTGCGCCCGGCAGTTCGCCGCGGTTCTCGATCTTGCGCAGCGCCGAGATCATGGCGTCCGGGTTTTTCGTCAGCTCGACGGAGCCCGCGTCGGCGAGATATTCGCGCGAGCGCGACAGTGCGAGCTTCACCACCTGCGACAACAGCCAGGCCACCACGATCAGCACGACCGCGATGATGATAACGATGATCGCGCCGCCGCCGGAGCTCTTGCTGTCGCTCGACGACGAGGACGATCGTGACGATGAGGAGGAGCCCGACGACCACGAGCCGCCGGAACTCCAGCTGAAATTCGTGAACAGGCGGAAGAACAATTCGCCGAAGAAGCCGACCACGCCGGCGATGATGACGGCGACCACCATGAGCTGCACGTCGCCGTTCTTGATATGGGTCAGCTCGTGGCCCAGCACCGCCTCGATCTCCTTGTCGTTCAGCGCATTGAGGAGACCGGTGGTGACGGTGATCGAATATTGCCGCGGGTTGAGGCCGGTCGCGAACGCGTTCAGCGCCGGGCTCTCCATGATCTTCAGCTTCGGCATCGTGATGCCGCGCGAGATGCAGAGATTTTCGAGCAGATTGTAGAGCCGCGGCTGTTCCTGCCGGGTGACGTCGTGGCCGCCTGTTACGGCATCGATCATCGACTGGTGGAAGAAATAGGCGATCACGATCCAGGCCGCGGCCACGACGGTCGCAACCGGTGCGGCGACTTTCAGATCATAGAAGGCGCGTCTCAGATAATAGACGACGGTCTCGTCGCCGTTGATGACGACTTCGGCGATCAGCGCGCCGGCATAGACCAGCACATAGACCAGCGCGAACAAGCCGGCGAGCAGCAGCATCGAACGAAACTTGTTCGAGGCGATGTGCGTGTAGAGACCATACGCGGCCATGACGCGCTGCCCTGCCGGCCTATCGGCTCAACTCAGAACTTCACCTGTGGCGTGGCCTCGACCTCGGTGCGGCTGGCGCCGAGATCGAAGAAGTCCTTCCTGGTGAAGCCGAACATGCCGGCGAACAAGGCGGCGGGCATCTGCTGGATGCCGGTGTTGTATTCCTGGACTGCGCTGTTGAAGAAGCGGCGGCTGGCCGCGATCTTGTTCTCGAGGTCGGAGAGCTCGCTGGCGAGCTGCTGGAAATTGGCGTTGGCCTTGAGGTCCGGATAGGCCTCCGACAGCGCGATCAGCCGGCCGAGCGCGCCGGAGAGCTGGTTCTCGGCCGCGGACACCTGCGCCGGTCCCTGCGCCGACATCGCCGAATTGCGCGCCTTGATGACGTCGTCGAGCGTGCCGCGCTCATGCGAGGCATAGCCTTTCACCGTCTCGACCAGGTTCGGGATCAGGTCGTGGCGCTGCTTGAGCTGCACGTCGATGTCGGCAAAGGCCTGGCCGACGCGCTGGCCCAGCGCCACCAGACGGTTGTAGGCGCTGAAGGCGAACAGCACGAGGACGACGATGACGCCGAGAACGATCCAGCCGGTCGACATGGAGAACTCCTGATGGGGGAAGAAGGCGGACGCAGCCTAGCCCAAATTGGCGCACGGCGAGAGCCCGGCGCGGAGAGAAGGTAAGACTTGGTCGGATCGGGAACCATTCGAGTTCAAGGCAAAAAACGCGGGGGCAGGTTAACTTTCGGACATGACGGCATCACCCCAGCGCCAGCGGCGGGCGCTTGCATAGGCGACCTTGTTGCGGCGGGGGATCCTGGCAAGTTCAACGCTTTGCTCGGTGCAGAGCTTTGCCGCGATCTCTGCCTTGCCGATATCCGGCGACGCCAGCACGCGTGCGGCGCGGGCTGCCGGCGGCGTACGGGTCAGCGCCACGTAGATGAAGCGCTCGTCCTCGAACGGCACCTCGGCGCCCTTGATTTGGCGGTGCGCCTGCGAGCGCGGCAGGCGCTGGGAGAAATGGCACCAGTCGGACGCCGTCAGCGGACACGGCTTTTCGTGCGGGCAAGGCGCGGCGACATAGGCGCCCGCCGCGATCAGTTGCTGGCGCAAAGCGAGGATGCGCGCGTAGCCGGCGGGCGTGCCGGGCTCGATCACGACCAGCGCGTGGCGCGCTTTCGCCCACATCGTTTCCGCGAGCTTGCGTTGATCGCCCTCACTGAGCTCGCCGATAACATAGCTCGCAACGACGAGATCAGATTGCGAGACCTCGGCGAGGTTCGCAGCGGCATCGCCCGGCAGATAACGGCAATCCGCCAGACGCGTGCTGTCGCGCGCCAGTTCGAGCGCGAGACGGCTGAGCGTGGCGTTGGCGTCAAGCAGGGTGAAATCTTGCAGCGAGGAGAACGCCTCCGCGGCGGCCCAGCTCGCGGTGCCCGGACCCGCGCCGACGTCGAGCAGCGATTCAGGCGCGAAGTCCGGCGCAATCTCGCTCAGCGCATTGAGACTTGCCGCCACCGCCGCGTAGGTCGCCGGCATGCGCGCGAGCGCATAGGCGAGCGCATCGGCTTCCGACTTGATCGTGACGGAGCCGCCGCCTGCCCGATAGGTGGTCGAGATCTGCGACGATCGCCGTGCCGCATCAGTGCGGGAGAAGCCCTGGAGCTTGCCGTCAAGGGCCGCTTTCAGCTCGGCGGGGAGGGTGGGTGAGATCATGTTCCCATCGTCAGGCCCCGCGTAGGCGGGGCATCCAGTATTCCAAGAGGGTAGCCGTCAACCGAGAAGTCACGGCGTACTGGATCATCCGCCTGCGCGGATGATGACGTCAATGGGTGCGTGACGCGCGCGGCCTCACGCCACGTTCTGGTCGAGAATGTCCACCGCCTCTTGCAAGTTCACCGACACCAGTTGCGAGACGCCGCGTTCGGCCATGGTGACGCCGAACAGGCGGTTCATCCGCGCCATCGTGATCGGGTTATGGGTGATGATGATGAAGCGCGTGTCGGTCGAGCTGGTCATCTCGTGCAGCAGGTTGCAATAGCGCTCGACGTTGTGGTCGTCGAGCGGCGCGTCGACTTCGTCCAGCACGCAGATCGGCGAGGGGTTGGTGAGGAACACCGCGAAGATCAGCGCCATCGCGGTGAGCGCCTGCTCACCGCCCGAGAGCAGCGACAACGTCTGCGGCTTCTTGCCCGGCGGCTTGGCGATGATCTCGAGACCTGCTTCCAGCGGATCGTCGCTCTCGATCAGATGCAGCGCGGCTTCGCCGCCACCAAACAGCTCGACGAACAGGCGCTTGAAGTGGCTGTTGACGACCTCGAACGAGGTCAGAAGCCGCTCGCGCGCCTCCTTGTTGAGGCTCTGGATGCCCTGGCGCAGCCGCTTGATGGCTTCGACGAGGTCGTCGCGCTCGGTGACCAGACCGTTGTGCTGGGTCTCGACCTCGCGCAGCTCTTCCTCGGCGCGCAGGTTGACCGCGCCCAGGCGCTCGCGATCGCGGCGCATTTTTTCGAGGTCTTCCTCGATGTCGTGCAGCGGCGGCAGCTCCGCGCCGGGCTCGATCTCGGCAAGGCCGGCAACGGCCTGCGGTTCGACTTCCAGCATGTCGCGGATCTCGCGCTCGATGTCCTCGAGCCGGCGTCGCGCGCCTTCCATGCGCTCCTCGGCGCGGGCGGTGGCCTCGCGGGAGCTCGACAGCGCCTCCAGCGTCAGCTTCGCGACGCGATCGGTTTCGGCCATCGCGGATTCCGCGCTGGCGAGCGCATCGGCGGCCATGCGGCGGTCGTTTTCGGCGTATTCGATCTCGGTGATCAGCGCGCTGCGCTTCTCCGCGAACACGGCCGGCGCGTTCTCGAGATCGCTGCGCTCGATCGAGACTTCGGTGATGCGGGTCTGGATGGTGTCGATGTGGGAGGCCGCGCTCTCCTTGCGGTTCTGCCACTCGGTGCGTTCGGCGAGGATCGCCTGCAGGCGGCGGTCGGCAAGCTCGGCCTCGCGCGCCAGCGCCTGTGCCTCGGCGCGGACCTGGGCGGCCATGCGGCGATGGCCTTCGATGTCGCTGCGGACGGCGGCAAGACGGGTTTCGGTGTCCTCGCTCGACGGCAGCTCGGAGATCCCGGCTTCGGCGTATTCGTAGGCGGCTTCGGCCTCGGCACGGTCGGCGGCGAGACGGCTGTGCGCTTCCGACAGCGTCGCCTTGCGCGCGGCGTGACGGTTGATCTCGCGCTCGGCGGTGGCATGGCGCTCGCGCGCGACGTTGAGCTCGCGCTGCGCGGCGCGCCAGGCTTCGCGGCTTGCACCTTCGGTGCTGGCGGCCATCTGCAGCTCGGCCTCGGCGTTCTCCAGCGCCTGACGGTTGATCTGGGCGTCGATGCGGGCCTGCTCCAGCTCGTTCTCGATGTCGACGAGGCGGGCGCGCTCGGCAAGCCGCCGCGCGGCGCCGGTCGGCGCGTGGGCCGCGGCGACAAAGCCGTCCCAGCGCCAGACGTCGCCTTCGGGCGAAACCAGCCGCTGGCCGGTCTTGAGCTGCGAGACCAGCTCGGCGCCGCGCTCGCGCGGAACCACGCCGATCTGCGCCAGGCGGCGGGCCAGCTCGGTCGGCGCCTGCACGTGGCTCGCGAGCGGCACGACGCCCTCGGGCAACTCCGGATCGCCGTCGGTGACGCCGGCATTGGTCCAGCGCATCGGCGCGGATGGATCGACCGGGGCGTCGAGATCGTCGCCGAGCGCGGCGCCGATCGCCTTTTCAAAACCCTTGTCGACGGTGATGCCGTCGATGATCGGCGGCCACAGATTCTTGGTCTCGCCGTTGACGATCTTGGAGATCGTGCGCGCCTCGGTATCGAGCCGCTGCACGCGCTTGTCGGCTTCGACGAGCGGCGAGCGCGAGGATTCCAGCGTCTGCCGCGCGGCGACGTGCGCGGCTTCACTGGCTTGAGCGGCGGCTTCCGAGGCCGCCAGCGTCTGCTCGGCGTTCTCGACCGTCGCGGTCAGCTCGTCGAGATCGCCGAAGCCGCCGGACTCCTCAATGAGCTTCTGCTCCTCCGCCGCAACGTTCGAAATCTCCTGATCGAGCCGGGCGAGCTTGTGGCGGTGGGTGCGAACGTTGGCTTCGAGTTGATTGCGCTTGGCGGTGAGGTCGGCGAGCGCGGTGGTGAGCTCGGCGAACTGCTGCTCGGTTTCGGTCAGCACCGCCTCGGCTTCGGCGACACGCTCGTCGACGCCGGAGCGCTTCTCGACGCGCGACTTGATCTCTTCCTTCAGCTCGGAATCTTCGGCGTCGAGGCGCTGCAGCGCGACATCGGCGTCCATGGTCTGCTGCTGGGCGCGCGAGATGTCGCCTTCGAACTGCGCGAGGCGCCGCTCGAGCTCGGCGACGCGCTCCTTGGCGCGCTCTTCCTCGCGATCGAGCAGCTCGCGGGCGTTGGTCAGGCGCTGGAGCCCGGCTGCCGCGCGCGCCTCGGCATCGCGCAGCGCCGGCATTTCGGCGGCGCGGATCGCCTGGATGCGGGCGGCCTCGGCCTGGTGCTGGGTACGCTCGGCCATCTCGCGGACCGCGAGATCGTGGGTCTGGCCGGATTCGTTGACGTCGGCATGGGCGCCGATCCAGCGCAGATGGAACAGGGTTGCTTCGGCCTTGCGGACCTTGGCCGCAACTTCGCGATAGCGCACGGCCTGGCGGGCCTGCTTCTTCAGGCCCTCCATCTGGCCGGCGAGCTGGCCGATCACGTCCTCGACGCGGATGAGGTTGGTTTCGGCCGCCTTCAGCCGCAGCTCGGCTTCGTGACGGCGGGCATGCAGGCCGGCGACGCCGGCGGCGTCTTCCAGCACGCGGCGGCGTTGCTCGGGCTTGGCCTGAATGATCTCGCCGATCTTGCCCTGGTGGACGAGGGCCGGCGAGCGCGCGCCGGTGGCGGCGTCGGCGAACAGGATCTGCACGTCGCGGGCGCGCACGTCGCGGCCGTTGATGCGGTAGACCGAACCGGCCTCGCGCTCGATCCGGCGGGAAATTTCCAGAAGCTGGCTGTCGTTCATCGCCGCCGGCGCGGTGCGATCGGCATTGTCGATCGTCATCGTCACTTCGGCGTGGTTGCGCGCCGGACGATTGCCGGAGCCGGCGAAGATCACCGCGTCCATGTCGGCGGCGCGCAGCGACTTATAGGAGGTCTCGCCCATCGCCCAGCGCAGCGCCTCGACCAGATTCGACTTGCCGCAGCCGTTCGGGCCGACCACGCCGGTCAGGCCGGGCTCGATGACGAAGTCGGTGGCCTCAACGAAGGACTTGAAGCCGTGAAGGCGCAGGCGGGTGATTTTCATAAGCACGCATCTCTGTTGGCAGGCGCGAATCCCCCTGCCGGGACAATACCATGGAAGGCAATGTCGCTATCCGGGCGAGTCGCGCGAGGCGCCTCATGCGGCTGGACAATGGCCGCGGTGCGCCGCAAGGGCAACCGGCGAAAGCCGCTTTTCCCAAGGGATTTATGCCGGGAAAGATACGGCTTTCGGTGCGCGAATCAGGATTGTGGCGTGCGAATCAGCTCTTGAGCAGCGGATTGATCTTCTTGGCGAATTCCTCGAACGAGGTCTCGCCTTTGATCTTCTCACCGTTGATGAAGAAGGTCGGCGTCGAATCGACCTTCAGAACGTCGCTGGCATATTTCTGGTCGGCGGCGATCTTGTCGAGCAGCGCCTGGTCCTTCAGGCACGCCTCGACCTGCTGCTGGGTGAGGCCGGCCTGCTTGCCGATCCGCGTCAAGGTCTCCGTGGTGTTCTTCACAACCCAGTCGTTCTGCTGGCGGAACAGCATGTCGGTGACCGCGAAGTATTTCGGCGCGTCGCCGTTGGCGATGCAGCGCGACAGCATCGAGCCGGCGGCGGCTTTGATGTCGAGCGGGAACTCGCGGAAGATGTAACGCACCTTGCCGGAGTCGATGTATTCCGACTTGATCTTGGGAAACACCTGCTCGTTGAAGGCCGCGCAGTGCGGGCAGGTCATCGAAGCGTATTCGGTGATGGTGACGGCGGCGTCCTTCGGGCCCAGCGCCATGTCGGGCAGCGACACCGGCTTGGCCACATCGCCAGCCGCCGCCTGCGCCATTGCTTCAGGGATCATGGCATCGCTGATGAACCGCAGCGGTGAGAGCCCGGCGACCGCGGCAACCCCGGTCAGCGACAGCATCGTGGTGAAGGCGCGGCGGGTGATGATCAAGGTCGGCTCCCGGATTGGCGTGGTCTCGCGCCCCAAGGATCTCAACAAGGTCCTCCGGGCGGCCTGTCGCTAGCTTGAAACGTCGTTTGAGGCAATGGCGAGCGGCAAGGACGGGTCCAGATTGGCAGCCGAATGAGGCTCAATTTCGCTTGATGGCGGCCCCGAGCCGGGCCAGCGCGGTCTTGAGCTGTTCATCTTCGATGTCGCCGAGGCTCTCCGCCACCTTGGCCACCGATTTGGCATCCGGCGGACCGGGCCGGACCGGCCGCCGGGCGCGCGACAAGGGGGCTTGGCGGAAGGCGAGCTTGCCGACCGCGCTCCAGCCGAAGAAGCGGTTGACCCGCTCCAGGATCACGTCGGCGGAGTGCTGGATCTCCAGCGCCATCGGCCCCTCGACCCGCAGCACCAGGGTCGCCGGCTCCTGCGGCTGGCCCTCGACCGGCCGTGGCCACTGCATCTTCAGCGGCTCGGCATGGGCCGCGATCTCCGGCCCGGCAATCTGCGCCCACCGCGTCACAAGCTCGCGCGCGGCAAAGCCCTGCTTGGCATAGGCCTCGGCAAAGACGTCGTTGAGCAGGAGCGACAGCGGCTTGGCGCTGATGGGACCGGGTTTGATGGGGCGAAGCTTGGACATGGGACCTTATAGCACTCCGGGGCGCCGGCCACAGGCTCTTCGCCGCGAAGAAAGACGTGGATGCCCGCGACAAGCGCGGGCATGACGTGGAGAGGTCGGTGCATTGCCGTTACAGTGAGAACATGAGCCCCAAATCCGCCCTCAAGGCGAAATCGGAACCAGTTCAGCCGGAGACCCCGTCGCGCCCGCTCGCGCTGCTCCAATGGTACGATCGCCACCGCCGACGATTGCCTTGGCGCGCTGCGCCCGGCGAGGCATCCGATCCTTACCGCGTCTGGCTGTCGGAGATCATGCTCCAGCAGACCACGGTCAAGGCGGTCGGGCCCTATTTCGAAAAATTCGTCGCGCGCTGGCCTGATGTCACGGCGCTGGGGCGGGCCTCGCAGGACGACGTGCTGCGGATGTGGGCCGGGCTCGGCTATTACTCACGCGCGCGCAATCTCCATGCCTGCGCGGTCGCGGTGATGCGCGAGCATGGCGGCGCGTTTCCCGACACCGAAGCGGGCCTGCGCGCGCTGCCGGGCATCGGGCCCTACACGGCGGCTGCGATCGCGGCGATTGCCTTCGACCGCCGCACCATGCCGGTCGACGGCAATATCGAGCGGGTGGTGTCGCGGCTCTTTGCAGTTGAAGAAGAGCTCCCGCAGGCAAAACCGCTGATCCAGCAATTGGCGGCGACGCTACTTGCCGACTCTCGCGCGGGCGACGAGAAGTCTCGCGCAGGCGACAGTGCACAGGCGCTGATGGACCTCGGCTCTTCCATCTGCACGCCGAAGAAGCCGGCCTGCTCGCTATGCCCGCTGAACGATGATTGCACGGCGCGCGCGCAGCACACCCAGGAGACCTTTCCACGCAAGGCGCCGAAGAAGACCGGCACGCTGCGGCGCGGTGCTGCCTTCGTCGTGACGCGCGGCGACGAGCTGCTCGTCCGCTCAAGGCCCGAAAAGGGCCTGCTCGGCGGCATGACGGAAGTGCCGGGCTCAGCCTGGCTTGCCGGTCAGGAGGATACGATCGCGAAGCAGCAGGCGCCGGAGCTGAAGGGGTTGTCGCGCTGGCAACGCAAGGTCGGCGTGGTCACCCACGTCTTCACGCATTTTCCGCTGGAGCTCGTGGTCTACACGGCCAAGACCGAGGCCCGCACGCGCGCACCCGCGGGCATGCGCTGGGTGCCGATCGCCACTCTCGCCGACGAAGCATTGCCCAATGTCATGCGTAAGGTGATTGCGCATGGATTGGACCCGTAAAGCGCGATGAGATGAGGATGAATCATCATCGCGCTTTAGGTTGTTGTTTGAGCATGATCTTTTCGGAAAACCGCTTCGCACTTTTCCGGATCATGCTTTAGCAGCCCATCCTGCTGACAACATGCTGGCAGCAGGCCTGCGTTAGCTGTGGCTGGCAACGGAGGTTCGCATGGTCAAGACGGCGCTCGACAATTTCAAAAGGCCACCCTGCGCCGAACTGCTCGGATGGCGCCTGCTCGATGCACGTCCCGGCGAAGGCTGGATCAAGCTCGCCTTCGACGGCAAGCCCGAATTCTGCAATCCGGCCGGCTTCATCCAGGGCGGCATGCTATCGGCCATGCTCGACGACACCATGGGCCCCGCCGTGCTCGTGATGAGCGAGGGCCGACTCTACACCACCACCATCAGCATGACCGTGAATTTCCTGGCGCCCGCAAAGCCCGGCCCGATCATCGCCGAGGCGAGGGTGATGCAACTCGGCAAGACCATTGCGTTCGTCGAGAGCAAGCTGATGACCGAAGACGGTACGGTGCTCGCGACGGCGACCGCGAGCGAGCGGCTGCTGGAAGCGGCGAGGGTGGTGCGGTGAGGCGGGTGCCTCTCTCCCGTCCCCCCTCATTCGAAATCGGCGCTTTGCGGGAATTTCGGAACAGACTCCGCAGCAAACTAGCAGGCGCAAGTTTTCACATGGGGCGCCCCTAACAGATCAGCCAGTCGCGCCCAAAGGTTGCGGGCCTGCGGTCGCTATTGCTCAAGCGAGGTACTCAGGATGGCGTAGCCTCCCGCCACCTGGCCCCGCTCGCTAGGTCGGCAGGATGATTTCCGCCCTCGAATAGGAATGATAGTCTTACCCCGAGGCCTCTGACGAGCTTGTCTCCCGCGCTATTCGAAGAGGGGTCAGCAGGGAGCGCTCACTTAGAGACAGCTTCCGGAGGAAGTGGTGATCTGTCCCGATACTCTGGGTGTGACACATTCGCAGCTGGCCGCCTTCAGGCAATGGTGTGAGGCCCAGACGGGACAGGACCTTCCCGATCATGCTGCGATGGACCGCTTCTCGGTGGAGGACTTCCGCAGCTTCTGGCGTCTCTTCCTGGAGTGGTCCGATCTACCCCTGGAGGGTGCGGCTGAGCCGGTCTGCATTGGCGATGACTGCGAGACCGCCCGCTTCTTCCAAAATCTCCGTCTCAACTACGCTGAGTGCCTCCTCTCCGGCAGTCCCGTCCAGCCAGTTCTGACCGCCTGCCACGCTGACGGTAGCCGCGACCGCTTCACGAGAGGCGCACTGCGCGTCGCGGTTGATCGGCTAGCGAAGTCAATGCAGCGGCTCGGTGTGTGCCGTGGCGACCATGTCGTCGCGATCGCACGCAACAATGCTGAGGCGGTCATCGCCTGCCTGGCGACCGCCGCCATCGGCGCGACCTTCGCCAGCTGTGCACCGGACATGGGCGTACCTGCCATCCTCATGCGCTTCGCCGCCCTCAAGCCCATGGTGCTCTTCGGCTGCCTTCGAGCAGAGCCGTGGGATGCGGGAGTCCCCGTCGCCAAGCGTGTCCTTGAAACGGCAGTCGGCCTGCCGAGCCTCGCGGCGATCATTGCGCTGGACAATGGTTCGCTTCCTGGAGACGAGGGTACGACGCCTCTGCACAGGCTTGCCGATTTGCTCTGTGATGATGGTGAGAACGACGGTCCCGGTTGGACTAGCCACCCGTTCAACCACCTGCTGTTCACTATGTTCTCGTCCGGCACCACGGGCGCGCCGAAATGCATCCGGCATAGTGCCGGCGGCACTCTGCTGGAACACGTGAAGGAGCACCGGTTGCACTGCGATCTCGGGCCGGGCGACAAGCTGTTCTTCCAGACCTCCTGTGGCTGGATGATGTGGAACTGGCAGCTCTCCGCGCTGGCCTCAGGCGTGGAGATTGTCCTCTACGATGGGCCGCTCGGGGGGCCAGACACGTTCTGGCGCATCGCCACGGAAGAGCGCGTGACCGTCTTCGGGACAAATCCTGCCTATCTGCACTTCTGCGAGGAAAAAGGCTTTTCTCCCGGCAGGGTGTTCGATTTATCCGCCCTGCGGGTGGTGCTCTCCACCGGTTCCATCCTGTATCCCCGTCAGTACGACTGGGTCAGCGCCCAAGTAAAGGCCGCGATGCCGCTGCAGTCGATCTCGGGTGGCACCGATATCATCGGCTGCTTTGTTCTCGGCAATCCGGACCTCCCCGTGCATCGCGGTGAAGTACAGTGCCGCAGCCTCGGGCTCGATGTTCGCGCGCTGCCACCGCCAGGCGATCCGGGGGCGCAGATAGGCGAGCTGGTATGCGCCAATCCTTTTCCCTCGCGCCCCCTTGGCTTTCACGGTGATCTCGACGGCACGCGCTTCCATGCCGCCTATTTCGCCCAGAACCCCGGCTTCTGGACTCATGGCGATCTGATCGAGGTCACGCCCCAGGGGGGGTGGCGGTTGCATGGTCGTTCCGACGGTGTCCTTAATGTGCACGGTATCCGCATCGGCACCCAGGAGATCTACTGTATCCTCGATCACATCGAGGAGATCCTTGAGGCGATGGCGGTCGAGCAGCAAGCAGACGAGGAGCCGGGCGGCTCGCGCATGGTTCTCTTGCTCGTGCTGCGCAAAGGCTTGGTGCTCGACGATAAGTTGACGAAGTTCATCCGCGCGGAGCTTGCGCGCTGCGGCTCGCCCGCTTTCGTCCCGGCACGTATCGCTCAGGTCGAGGCGCTTCCCGTCACCTTTAACGGCAAGCGGTCCGAAGCCGCGGCGCGGGACGCAGTAAATGGCCGACCTGTACGGAACCGTGACGCCCTGCAAAATCCAGCATGCCTCGATGCCATCGCCAAGCATCCGGTTCTTCGGGCACCTGCGGCCGCCAGGGTATTCCGGGGGCCGGCGCCGGACGGTGCGGTGGTCTCGAATGGTGAGCGACTGCGGCAGGACCTGCGGGATATCTGCGAGCGTGTGCTGGGTGTCGCGCCCATCAGCTGCTCCGATGATCTTCTTGGGCTTGGCGCGGATTCGCTGGCCTTGGTGAACCTGCTGCTCGAGATCGAGAGCTATGCCGGGCATCCCATGCCCCTTTCGGCCTTTCTGGCGGTGCGCTCGATCGAAGGCTTGGTCAAGGTCCTCTCCGGGGGCGCGGTGAGGAAAGCGCAGCAGCCTGATCGGTCGAGCCTACGTCTCCGGGCCGTGGGTATCGAGGACCAGGAGCCGATCTGCCGCTTCCTCGAGGAATTCAATACGGGCATCAAAGCGGCGACGTGGCGCCGGCTGTTCGATCATGACTGGTCCCATCACGGACGCGGATTCATGCTCCTCGACGGCAACTCGGTCGTTGGTTTCCTCGGCACCGTTGTCGCCCGGCGGCACATGAACGGGAACGCAGCGCTCGTCTGCAACCTGTCCTCCTGGTTCGTACATGCGAAGTACCGGGGCTGGGGCATGGCTCTGCTCGACAAGGTGTTGGAAGACGAGAACCTCACCTACACGAGCTTCACCCCGCAGCCGGTTTCCAGGGCTGCCCTCTTGTCCCAACACTTCACGCCGCTGGCGTCGCACCGGATCGCTATGCCGCCATTGCTGGAGGCGGAGACGCTGTTCGGACGGAACCGCCCAGTCATCAGCTTCGACCCCGCGGTGGTCCGCGAGAGGCTGACCGACCAACAACGACAGATCTTCGACGATCACGCGCCATATGATTGCCTGCAGCTTACCGTCAGCGATGGGTCTGATTGTGCCTATGTCGTGGCGAAGCGCCGCATTCACCGGCTTGCAAGGAGACGGCTGGGGGTGCCGCTGCCAATCCCGTATTCGGACATCCTGCATTGCAGTGCGCCGGAGCTGCTCGCTCGGCATCTTGAGCACATCAAACTTGCGATCCTGTGGCGGCAGCGGACCGCGGCGCTGGTCGCAGACGCGCGACTCTTTCCGGTTAAGCCCCGGGGCGTACTTCTCCCAATGCCAACCTGCTATCGCTCCCGGCTGCCGGCGCCCGACAACCTCGACACGCTGTATTCGGAAATCGTACTTCTGCCCATCTGAGCCGAGCCGCAGAAGCTCCTCGACGGCTTATGAGGAACGCGACCGCCGCGCCAACTTCTTCAGGAGTGCTGAGACGGGCCACCCGCTCAGCTGATTTACCTTCGGCGGCGAGGCGCGTGCGGCAACTTACGGAAGCTCCTTATGCTGAATGCTGAGTGCTGCCGCTTCGATGCCGGCGCGAGCGCGGACCGCGGCCTCGGCAACATTCTCCCCCTCCAGACGGCGAGGCCGCTATGCGGCTCGTCAATCCTCCGTCCGCCACGAAGCGTCAGGCATCGCCGGAAACTCATCAGGAGGGCCGCAAGACGCACGAGCCGTTCCCAAAAGAGCACGATGAGATCGAGCGATGGCTCACTCGCCGGGCTTGCAAACCGCGAAGTATGGACGTTGATCTTCCTCCGAAAAAGTGGGCGAGATGAAGCGGAGCTTACGGCTCGATGATCAGCTAACTCTCAAGCGCTCGCGCGCTTTCCGTCCGCCTTCGATACGATCGCAGGTTTGGCATTCAGCGCCTCGACCTGGAACCCCGCGACGCGCTTGTAGTTCGCGGCGACATCTTCCAGCTCCTGCTGCGACAGCACGTCGGTGACGACGTCGTAGCCGTCGGGCGCGCGCTCCTCGACGAGCTGCATCACCTGTTCGGGGCCGTTCTTGCGGTTGAGCAGGACGAGATCGGTGGTCGCAGGCCGCCGCTCGGCCTCATAGGCCAGCAGCGCCGCTTGCGTCGGGCCGTGGGCCAGGATCTCGCGGGTGATGGTGCGGGCATCGAGGATCGCCTGCGAGGCGCCGTTGGAGCCGATCGGGTACATCGGATGCGCGGCGTCGCCCATCAGCGTGACGCGGCCAAAGGTCCATTGCGACACCGGATCGCGGTCGACCAGCGGATATTCGTAGGCGTGCGGGCAGTTCTTGATCAGGCCGGGCACGTCGAGCCAATCGAACTGCCAGCTCTCGAACCAGGGCAAAAATTCCTCCAGCCGCGCGGTGCGGTTATAGTCCTCGCGCCGCCATTGATAGGTCGGCGGCATGTGGCGCTCGGCGACCCAGTTGATCAAATGGTTGCCCGCGGCGTCCGGCGCCTTCGAGATCGGATAGCAGACGAATTTCAGGATCTCGTGGCCGGCCATGATCATGGTGCGGCCGCTGAGGAAGGCTTTTGCAGGCGTGACGCCGCGCCAGAGGATGCGGCCGTTCCAGATCGGGGGGCCTTCGTCGGGATAAAGTTTTTCTCGGGCGGCCGAATGGATGCCGTCGGCGGCGATCAGGATCGTGCCGTCGCAGGTCCCCGCGGCCTTGCCGGTCGCCTTGTCGATGAAATCGGCGCGCACGCCGTCAGCGGTTTCGCTCCAGCCGGTCAGGTGATGGCTGGTGAGGATGTTGTCGCGGCCGAGGCGCTCGATCGCGGTGTCGAGCAGCAGTTGCTGGAGCGTGCCGCGATGGATCGAAAATTGCGGCCATTTATAACCGGCCTCCAGCCCGCGCGGCTCGCTCCAGATCGGCTTGCCGTGCTTGGAGAAATAGGCAAGCTCGCGGGTGCGTACGCCGCTGGCATCGAGCTTGTCCATCAGGCCGAGTTCGATCAGCTCGCGTACCGCATGCGGCAGCACGTTGATGCCGACACCGAGCGGCCGCAGTTCGGCGACGCTCTCGAACACTTTTACGGGAACGCCGATTCCGTGCAGGCTGAGCGCAAGCGTCAGCCCGCCGATGCCGCCACCGGCGATGAGTACCGTCATGGGAAAGCCCCTCCAACTAGGGGCGTCTTGGCACAGCCGGGCGCCGGTGGGCAACTGCGAAGAGGACGTCGTGCTATGGACCCCGGGGCCCGCAGCCGTTAACTTCCGGTTTTCCCATGAGGTCCGACATGCTCAAGCTGTACTACGCCACCGGCACCTGCGCGCTCGCCACCTACATCACCCTGGAAGAGGCCGGCGCCGACTACGCGGCTGAACGGCTGAGCTTCAAGGACAACCAGCAGAACAGCGCGGATTATCTCGCGATCAACCCAAAGGGCCGCGTGCCCGCCTTGGTGACCGATCGTGGCGTCCTCACCGAGACGCCGGCGATGCTGGCCTATCTCGCGCAGACCTTCCCCAAGGCGAAACTCGCGCCGCTCGACGATCCCTTCGACTTCGCCCAGGTGCAGTCCTTCAACTCCTACCTCTGCTCGACCGTGCACATCAACCATGCCCACAAGATGCGCGGCGCGCGCTGGGCGAGCGAAGAGAGCTCGTTCGCCGACATGAAGCAGATGATCCCGAAGACCATGGGTGCCTGCTTCTCCCTGATCGAGCAGAAGATGTACAAGGGACCCTGGGTGATGGGCGAGCAGTACACGATCTGCGATCCCTATCTTTACACCCTGTCGACCTGGCTCGAAGGCGACAGCGTCGACATCAACGCGACGCCGAAGATCGCCGATCATTTCAAGCGCATGTCCGACCGCCCCGCCGTGCGCAAGGTGATGGACGCGCAGAAGGCGTAGGAGTGCGGGAGCGTAGGGTGGGTTGGCGAAGCGTAGCCCACCACTTCGTTCGGCAGTCGTGGCAGCATGGTGGGTTACGCTTCGCCAACCCACCCTTGTATTAGCGCGATCGGTTATATTGATCCCGTTCCGTGAGGAATGGCCCAGCCCGGGTGGCCGCCCGAGCTGGGTCGCCGTTCGATCGGATCGATACCCACCGAAGCCTTATGGGCTGTCTGAC
>NZ_JARVWW010000053.1 GCF_029846715.1 Bradyrhizobium nivariense | reverse complement strand
CCTTGACGACCGCACCCCGGATCAAGCCTACTTCGATCTTCCTCCGCTCCGCGCGGCGGCCTAACACCGGCAGAGTCTCCACTTATCGACGCGGAATTTTTGTTCAGACAATCGGGACCGGCTCTGATATCACTTCTGTCGCGCGACGGGGCCAACTCTCGACACGGATAAATGGAGGTTCAATGCTTAAGATCCCGGACGCCAAACTCGCCCTGCAGACCCTCCGTCTACCGGTGTTTGCTGCTCCTATGTTTTTGATTTCCGGGCCTGAACTTCTCTTGGCTTGCTGTAAGGCCGGCATCGTAGGCTCTCTTCCGACGCCAAATGCTAGAAATGCCGCGGAACTCAAGAACATGTTGGAGTCTGTCAAATCCGGCCTAAGCGATCGCCCAGAGACGCCTTGGGCGCTGAATCTTGTTATGCATTCGACGAACAAGCGTCTGCCGGAAGACCTGAAATTGGTAGAAACGTTTAGGCCTCCGATTGTCATCACGGCGTTGGGCGCTCCCCGGCCGGCCGTCGAAGTGGCGCATTCCTACGGTGGTCTAGTTTTCGCAGATGTTAACTCCGTCGCCTACGCGCGGAAGGCCGCTGCAGCGGGCGTAGACGGCCTCGTGCTCGTGTGTGCGGGGGCGGGGGGGCATACCGGGGACCTTTGCAACAACGTCTTCGTCGAGGAAGTCAGGAGCTTCTTCTCCGGATATATCGCGCTGGCCGGCGGAATCTCGAGCGGCCGGGCTGTGCTGGCGTCGAGAGCGCTGGGCGCTGATTTCGCCTATATCGGCACCTCCTTCATGGCCGCATCGGAAAGCAGGACCGACCCCGCCCATCAGACGATGCTGCTTACGAGCTCGTGCGAAGATCTGATCATCACGCGCGCCTTTACGGGAGCTCGAGCGAACATGCTTATCCCGAGTATCGTGGCGCAAGGGCTTGACCTCGAAATTGTCGCAAGCAGCAGCGCAAAAATGAACTTCACGGGTCTGGAAGGTGCCGAGGTCAAGCCGTGGAAGGGGATATGGTCAGCCGGACAGGGTGTGGGCAGGATCCGGGAGATCGAGCCCGTGTCCCGCATAGTGGATAAGCTCGATCGCGAATACCGGGCGGCGCTCAGCGAGCTCGCACGTGGGACTCGCGTTGCGGTATGATAGTCGCTTCCGCCGACGAGACTCTCGATCGGGACGCACACGTCTTAAAAAACGTCGTTTGACTTCGCAGCTTCCATCGATCAGCTCGATGGAATGCACGGTGACGCCCGACGGCGCGGTCTGACAAAAGATCCAGCCGGGCTATTGCGCCGACGTTGCCTAGGGGGCCATTTTCTTGCGCACGGCCCACCTTCTGCGCGAGACAGATACATCATCTGTTCCGACTACGGACACACCGAAGTCATACAGAACTTGCGCGGTTCATGCTTCTATTTGCCGCGCGGCAATCAGGGTGCGTATTGGATCCAGATTGTCGCGGTATGCTTCTATCTCAAATTCGAAGATAACCTTTTGCGCGTGTCTCGGACCATACTTCTGAAGCGGCACGAGACGCCTTCGTCCAGGGACATTCGCCGGCAACCGTCATGTTCAGTCTACAACCCGTTTGCGCCGCCTGCCGTTTCTGCTCCCGCCGAAAATAGCGACAATGAGTTCGTGCTTCTTTTTACCACGTGCGATCTCCGGAACCGCACGACGGACCAACCGCACTAATCAGGGCTGGCCATTGATCATTGGCTTCTCGATTGAGGCATCATCCGGCAGGCCCCACTTGTGTAGCAGCTGACTATAGGTGCCATCAGCGATCAATGCGCCAAGTGCCTGTTTAAGCTCTTCTCCGAACTTGTGGTCATCTTTTGAATAAGCCATACCGGTCAACAGCTTGATCACAGGTTTGCCAATGACCGCGTACTGGTCTTCCTCGAGCTTATTTTGATACGCGATTATCGCCGCACCCGTCAGACCCGCATCGGCAAAGCCCTGCTTGACCATAAGGCGCACTTGGGGCGTGTTCTCTCCGGGCACCACGATGATCGCAGGCTTGCCAGCTTTGGTGCAATTCTCCTCGCTCCATTTGACCACCGCGCCGGTTTCGATAACACTGGTGCGTATTGCCCCGACTCTTTTGCCGCACAGCACATCCATGTTGGGGAATTGATCAGCGCTCGCCCTTACCGTGTAGAACACATAGGGTTGATATACGTAATCGATAAAGTTCACACTGGCGCGGCGTTCGGGCGTATCGCCTAGTGCGCTCGAAAGGATATCCGCACGCTTTGTCTTGAGGGGGGCGAAGCTGATTATCTGGGCGAAGCTCGATTGGGTCCAGTTGACTTGCGCGCCCATCTTGGAAGCAATCCCATCGAGAACGTCGATGTCGAAACCAACGAGATTTCCGGATGCATCGGCGAATTCGAACGGCGGAAATACAGTTACCGCCATTGCATTAATAACTTTCCTTGCGCCTTCCGCGTCCGCGCCGCCATTGGCCAGGGTGAGTGCGACAGCCAACACGTTTGCCGTGAGACGAAGCACAAATCTTTCAGACATCTCTATTCCTTCCATGTGTTTTCGTGTGACAAGGCAGCGCTATCCACGGGCCAGTTAGCGCTAACGACATTTTCCCGACGGGCATCACTCAGTGGTTCACAGTCGAATGTTCTGGGCGGGGCAAAATCGCTGCGAAGTTCATTAACGCGACCGCCGCCGCCTGCTGCCGAATAGAGAAGCCGCAGTTCGAGCTGCTTGCGACGGCGCCTCTCTTGGCGGGTTGGCGGCGAGCTGAACTAGATCACTCGAGCCCTGGCTCGCCACGCCTGACGACATTCGTGTGGGCTCTCGCGACAGCAGGTAAGGCGAGGCTAGCTGAACTAGATGCGGCGGGGGTGCGCCGGGCATGATTCCAGCATGACTGGTGCTCTGCAACGCCATTCGGGGCTCCGAGAGATAGGAAGGTCGATCGATTATGGTGGCGCTTGAGCGGTGAATTTCCTCATTTCCGAGCGCCGGTATGCCGAATTTTGGTGCCTAGCTCCGGAATTTCGAAGTTTTCGTGCAAGATGCGTGCGACCTGATGAAAAGCCGATCTCTTGGGCGACGCGGCTCGAGGATTTAGTCTAGCCTCGGGCATGTGCCGAAAGCAGGTCAAGCTGTCAGGCGCTGAACGCCGGCACATACGGAGTATGACGAAAAGTGGGTCTGGCACAGTTCAGAGCCGTGCGATGCAGAACAATCGGAGAGATGAAAAGCCATCTAAAACCATTTTCACAAAGCGCGAACAGCAGCCAGATTAGATCTGACTTCGAACGCGCCCACCCAAACGTGCGCCCAGTAGATAAAGAGAATCTGGGATACCGCGAGTGCGTCGGGCATCAATAATTGCCAGCTCTCCTGGGAGTGACAGCCGCGTTCCACCGGCGCGAAGCCATAATTTGGATTGGCCGATGTCATCAAATAGTGAGACAGAGTTTTAATCTTGACACACTTTCCACCTCCCACTTACGATGCCGTTGTTCGGGACAATCGAGTTTATCAATGGCAAATGCATTGCTGCGCAGTGACGGAAACAAGCTGTACGCCTCGACCAGGCAATCGCAGTCCATTGAGCGTGGCCCAGGGCTGGAGCTCGATAGAATCGATGCTCATCTTCTTGATCTCGTGCAACGCAACAACCGTCTTGGCAGTGAGCAGCTCGGCGCCAAGGTCGGCTTGTCTGCGTCCGGAGTTCAGCGCCGGCTGAAGCGCCTGCGATCAGAAGGCGTAATAGAAGCAGACGTGTCGATCATTCGTCCAAAAGCGGTCGGCCGAAACGTAACGGCATTGGTTCTCATTACGTTCGAGCGTGGCCGCGCCGACATCATTGATGGCTTCAAGCAGGCAATGCGCAAGGTGACGGACGTGATGAGCGCATTCTGCGTTGCCGGCCAAGCCGACTTCGTGCTCCTCGTTACGGCAAATGACATCGAGAGCTACGAGGACTTCACCCGGCGTCTTGTGGGAGAGCATCCCAACATAAAGCGCCTCGAAACCATGATCATTTTGGATCGGGTGAAAGCGGGCTTCACAGTGCCCATCGCTTCTGTCGCAAGCGTCGCCTACTCCTTGCGCGGCGCCTGATTGATGCTGATGATTGCCTTCCTTAGGCTAGGAATTGTTGAGTACTGCGACCGTCGCAATTCTTAGCCGGCCTCGCTGACCGGCGGCCGGAAATGCAAGATGACATGCTCTCCGAGACGGCGGCAAATCGCTCGATCGTCGGTCAGCGGCTGAAATGTGCACCAGCGTTTAGATCGTCGCCAGAGCCCGAAGCTGTCGATGGGATCAAAAGAACAGAGCTCTATGAACAGACGCCGCAGCGCCTGATCTTTTTTTGTCGCGTGGTGGGTCTCGGTGCAATCGAGTAATCAAATGATGATACAATCATAATAACTTGACACACGTGTGAATTGGCGACACATTTGTCAGATCTAGAAAACGCAAAGTGGCAAGCTTCCATGAATGAGCGTCCGCACGCGCCCGCTGAACGGGCCGCCGCCTCGATTAATCCAGACTTTGCGCGTCATGCGCTTCGGCGCATGGCGTTCATTCGCAGCTTCGAGGAGGCCTGCCTCAGCTTGAGCGCTGGCGCTGAAGCGCTGGTCGCTGGATCAATCCACCTCTGCGCGGGGCAGGAAGCCATTGCGGTTGGCGCTTGCGCTGCGACTAACGATGAGGACCGCATTCTCGCCACCTACCGCGGTCACGGGTGGGCGATTGAGGCGGGGCTCGATCCGTTCGAAATCCTCTCGGAGATTTGCCATCGCGAAACTGGCATCAACGGAGGACGAGGCGGTTCTGCTTATTTCATGGGACCTGGCACCAAATTTGTGGGAGAAAACTCGATTGTTGGCGCTGGCGCAGCAATCGCAAATGGTGTCGCTATGGCGATGGACAAGACGAAGGGCGTCGTTCTCGTCTCGATCGGTGATGGTGCGATGAACCAAGGTGCCTTGCATGAGGCCATCGTTTTCGCCACCTATAAAAAGCTGCCCGTCATCTTCGTGTGCGAAAACAACGGGTGGTCAGAGATGACGCCGATCGATCGCATTGTCCCGTTCGAGCGGCTGTCGCGGCGCGCGAGTGGGTACGGTATCCCCGGGGCGACTATCGATGGATGCGATCCTGTCGCGGTTCGCGATACGATTGCTCTTGCGATTGATCGTGCACGGGGGGGCGAGGGCCCGTCCCTGATCGAGTGCAAGACCATTCGCTTGTGGGGCCACTACAATCGCGACATTGAGCACTATCGACCGAAAGCCGATCGCCTCAAGGCCGCGGACGCTGATCCGATCGTGCGCCTGCGTAGGCGTCTTCACGAAAATGGGCTGTTTTCCGAAGACGAGCTGGACGCGGATGTCGCGGCGGTAAAGACGCAAATCGAGGCGCTTGTTGAGCGCGTTGCGGCGGCATCGAAGCCGGATGCGGCGACGGCGCGCCTTCACGTGGTGGCTGAGGAATACGTCGCCCCGCATTCCGGGGTGCCGGCTGTTGCGACGGAGCTCACTTACCAGCAGGCCGTGAACGAGGCCCTCCGGGACGAGCTGAAGGAGCGGCCCGAGGTTGTCGTTTTCGGCGAGGATGTCGGGTTTGCCGGCGGTATTTTTGGTTGCACCCGAAATCTTCAGCGCGAGTTCGGCGAACGGCGCGTTTTCGACACGCCTATCGCGGAGGCATCGATCCTGGGAGCGGCGGTCGGTGCCTCCATGTGCGGTCTCCGGCCGGTCGCCGAGATCATGTGGATGGACTTCCTTCTCGTCGCGCTCGATCAGTTGGTCAATCAAGCGGCAAATGTGCGCTATGTCACACAAGGCAAAAGCAGTGCTCCGATGGTTGTGCGCCTCCAGCAAGGTGCGACGCCCGGCTCGTGCGCGCAGCACTCGCAGTGTCTCGAAGCATTTCTTGCGCATGTGCCTGGCCTAAAGGTCGGGATGCCGAGCACGCCACAAGATGCCTACGATATGCTTCGTGCGGCTGTCGCGGATAACGATCCTTGCGTCATTATCGAATCCCGCGCGCTCTATCAAACAACGGGCCAGGTTACCAAGGCCATTTCCAAGCTCGGATCGGCAAAGCTTCGCAAAGAAGGCTCAGACGTTGCGATCATATGTTGGGGCGCGATCGCCAGTCGTGCCGAGCAGGCCGCGGAGGTCCTTTCTACCAAGGGCGTGCATGCAGCCGTTTTGGATCTTCGTTGGATTGCGCCGTTAGATGAAGATCAGCTTGTGTCTGTCGTCGAACGGTGTGGCGGCCGGACTGTCATCCTACATGAAGCGAACCTCACTGGTGGCTTCGGTGCTGAAATTGCCGCGCGGCTTACAGAGCGCGGCTTCCCAAATTTCCAGCGTCTCGGCGCTCCCAATACCCGCATCCCCGCATCGCCTGTGCTGCAAGCGGCTCTTCTTCCTTCCGTCGACGCGATCGTGGCGGCTGCGGATCGCGTGATGTCGCGCGCGTCGCGGCGGATTCATGCGTCCTAGTTACCATTCGAGTTCGAAAAGCGCGAGAGAATGATGGCCATACAAACCGAAACCGGACGCAGCACCGGCAGAAAGCGCAAGGCGAAAGAGGAGGCGCTTAAAGCGCCGGCGCCGCGAATTCAGTCGCTCGGGCGAGGGTTCTCGGTCCTCTTTCTCATTGCCAAAAGCGAAAATGGCTTGATGGCGTCGGAAATCATCAAGGAAACAAAGCTTAATCGGCAGACCGTCTACCACATTCTTCAGTCACTCGGTGCCGTAGGCGTCCTCGTAAAGAACCATAATTCCCAACGGTATGTCCTGGGACTGAAAGTCGCGGGCTTAATCGAAGCATTCAAGCGTCACCTTGCGCCGCCAGAGCGTCTTGCGCCTCTCGTTCGGGAGATCGCAAATCGCACGGGTGAGACCGCCTATGCCGTCGGGTGGGCGGAGGGCGAGATCGTAGTCATCTCCGCGATGCGCGGCAGCGCGACGGTGACCGCCATCGACGTACCGCCTGGCTACTTCGGCAACGCGCATGCGCGAGCTTCCGGAAAGCTTCTTCTTGCGCTTTCGAGACCCGATACTCGAAAGGGTTACTTCGAAACACGCAAGCTGAAGGCGCTTACACCCCGGACCATCACGGATCTTGCGGTCTTGGAAAAGCACTTCGCGCAAATCCGCAAGCAGGGCTACGCCCTCGAAAAGGAGGAGTTCGTCCCGGGCCTCAGCTGCATCGCCGTGCCGGTCGGAGATGCCGACTCAGGTTTTGCGATCGCGCTGTCGGCGCCGTCACACCGCGTGGAAGAAAGGCTGAAGCTTTACCTCCAGGCGATGCGCGAAGTTGCTATGCGAGGCGATGAGTGAACCGATGCGTAAGTTCAGTATCGAACGTGTGGGCGATCTCACCGCCTCCCTCGATTGAGCTTGGCGTCACCTTGAAACCGATGCGAGAGAAATGCGGGTCGCCCGCAACGATGATGGAGGAGTTACAAAATGGAACGGACCAACCTATTGCAACGGCCGTATTCGGCGTACGATCGTAAAGAAATAGGCCCGGATGCCGAGTTTCTGAAGGTCGGCAAAGGCACGCCGGGAGGCGAATATCTACGCCGCTTCTGGCAGCCCTTCGCTTTCACCTCGGAATTTACCGACGTTCCTATGGTCGTTCGAATTTTGGGCGAGGATCTCGTTGCCTTCAAGGACGGACAGGGCAACTACGGTCTTCTCGAGCGGCGCTGCAGTCACCGCGGTGCCTCGCTCGAATTCGGAAAGGTCCAAGAAAAAGGAATGCGATGCTGCTATCACGGCTGGCACTTCGACGTTGACGGCCGGATTCTTGATATCCCAGGCGACTCGTCGGGGTTGAAGAATCGTCTCTGCCAGGGCGCTTACCCCGTGCACGAATACAAGGGTTTGCTCTTCGCCTATATGGGCCCGCCGGATAAAAAACCGGCGTTTCCGCTCTACGACGTGCTTGAGCGCGAGCCCGGCACGCAATTCCGACGCAAGGACGTGGCGCCTTGCAACTGGCTACAAATCCGCGAAAACGAAACGGACCCGATGCATATCTCGCAATTGCATTGCGGTCTGTTCGGCATCCAATTCACTGAAGTGTTCAGCCAGATCCCGGTCGGCCTGCAGTGGTTCGAAACATCGATCGGTGTGTTGTACGCAGGCACCTTCCGCTGGAAAGATAAGGTGTATTTGCGCACAAATGACTTAATCATGCCCAATCTAACGCGCGTGGCAGGCATCGAGGATGCCGAAGGGGAGGTGTTTAACGATATCCGCGGCGGGTCGACAAACTGGGTCGTTCCTATCGACGATTACAATAGCATGACTATCGGCTGGCGCGATATCGAACCGCAGGTTGATATTGCGGGCGTCGCGGCATATCTTGATCGTCAGCGAAAGGGCGGCGCCGAAGCGCTTTCGACGGCCGGCAACATTGACACCCAGACCGGCAACCGCAGTTACGAAGAGCGGCAACGAGCGCCGGGGGACTGGGATGCGTTTGTGTCTCAAGGTCCGATGACGATCCACGGTCGCGAACATCTCGTGGCCAGCGATCGTGGCGTCATGACGTTTCGGAAAATGTTGAAGGCTGGCATGGAAGCGGTGCAGGCCGGAACAGACCCGCTTGGCGTCGCGCGCGCCGACCAAGCCAAGTCGATCATCCGCACGCACGCCCGAAACACGGTGTTGCGTATTCCGAAGGCACCGACCGAGAAAGAAGATAAGGAGGCGTGCGGCCGGGTTGGCCGCTGGTACGCCGATGCCCTCCGGGAGCACAGATTTGAAAACGCGCCGCAACCGTCGCCCAAGCGGCTCGAGGAAATCCGTGAGCAAGCGGTGAAAGTCTTCAATGGCGAAAAAATCGCCGCGGCGTAATTCAACGAATTCAGAAAGAGCGGAAGACAATGGCTGGCCGTCACGCAGTTTCGTTGGTGCTATTCCTTGTCTGTTGGTATCTCAGCTAGAGCGACAGAACCATTGAGAATCCCCGTCCAGGATAGTGAGCATCGTCTGAGTGTCTACGGATCAGAGCTCAATGCGGTCGCGCGACCCGGTGCCACCATCCTTGAGACCCTCTTGGAGCAAGGAGTTGAATATCCCCATGGCTGCACCACCGGGTTTTGCGGGCTCTGCAAATCCCATCTCCTTTCTGGTCGAGTTGAGCACCTCGATTTTATGGACTCGGCTCTATCAGAAGAGGAGAGGCGTGTTGGACTGATCCTGCCCTGCTGCGCCATACCCGGCTCGGACTGTGTTATCGAGCCCGCCGTCAGCGATGTGCCATTGCCTCCGGTGGTGTCATTCGACACAGAGATCGTGAAGATCGAGCGGGTGAGCCCAGAAGTCCGGCTCCTGCAATTGCGTTCCCAACAGCCGTTCGAATTTCTC
This sequence comes from Bradyrhizobium nivariense, assembly GCF_029846715.1. Taxonomy (GTDB): domain Bacteria; phylum Pseudomonadota; class Alphaproteobacteria; order Rhizobiales; family Xanthobacteraceae; genus Bradyrhizobium. The sequence goes on along the minus strand of NZ_JARVWW010000053.1, from coordinate 27,386 downwards.
CCCGGCCAATACGCATCCCTTACCTTCGATGGGCTACCGGCCCGCGAATTCTCAATGGCGAGCGAACCCGGGAACGCAGTGATCGACTTCTACATCAAGAGCGTGCGCGGTGGCGCCGTCACCGACCAAGGACTAGCACGCGCGAAAGTAGGCGACCGCGTCACGGTGAGTGGTCCGTTTGGCACCGCGTTCCTGCGTACCGACGATACAAGTCCGATCGTTGCGGTGGGTGGAGGCACTGGCATCGCTCCGATCCTGTCGATGCTCTCGAGCGGTCTTGGCAAGGGGATAAGCCAGGACATCCGTCTTTATTTTGGAGTCCGCAACGAAGCCGATCTGTTCTCAATGGAACAGTTGGAAAGTCTGGCGAGCGCACACAAGAATTTGTCACTTAACGTGGTCCTATCGTCGCCCGGCGCCCCATCGGCGCGCTGGCGGCGGGGCTGCTTGGATGCCGCGGTGAAAACGGACCTGGCCTCAATGGCCATAACTGGCTGGCGCGCCTACGTCGCAGGCTCTCCTGCAATGGTAAACGCGATCAACACAACGCTTGCTGCCATGGGTGTCCCATCAAGCCGCCGCCATTGCGATCCATTTCTAACGGCGGCCGATCTTCATCGTTAACGGATGCGGCCCCTCGCGTGGTGCAGGAGAATCAATGTGTCGAGCGAATTCGTGTTACCCGCCAAGCGGGGCATAGCCGTTCAGCTCGACAAAGCCCAGACCGTCCGCATCACCAATATCCGTGGCAGTCAGGTCGTCGATACCTGGGCATTTAATGCAAGCGAGACGTCCGAGTTCATGTCGATGGAGCACACCCGAGCGTCTCTGAAGAAGCTTACGCCCTGCTGCGGCGAATCCCTTGTCACCAACAAACGGCGGCCCATCCTCACGTTGCTCTCAGATTCATCGCCCGGCATTCATGACACCTTGATTGCCGCCTGTGACCGTTATCGCTACGAATTGCTCGGCCACATCGGCTATCATGACAACTGCACCGATAATCTGGCGGCTGCGATGCAGGCGATAGGGATGGTCGTGCCCGAAACGCCGTGTCCCTTGAACCTCTTTATGAACATTCCCGTTATTCAAGGTAGCCGGCTCGATTGGCGTCCGCCTGCCTCAAAGGCCGGAGATCACGTCACACTCCGGGCAGAGATGGCCGCGATCGTGGTATTCTCAGCCTGCCCGATGGATTTGCTGCCCGTCAACGGCGTCGATTGCACACCAAGCGACATAGCAGTGTCGATTGATTAGGTCCGGCGTGCGTCGGCCGGCCGCTCGATGGGAAGGGAGACCCTGTCTATTGGCCATGGACCGGTTGGGCAGCGCGCTTGGTCGGATCGCATTCGCCATGGATAGGCAGAATCACTGGATTGATCTTATTCAGCCACAGAACGCGCCGCAGCTCGAATTACTCCATCCATCTAATCTACGGGACGCGCGACCTATTTCTAATTCTTATGTTCGACTTATCTGCGAGTCGCAAGAAGTTCATCAGCAACACGCACCCTTGCTGAGTAAGAATCGACTCTGGATGGAACTGCACGCCATACGTTGGTTGACGGCGATGAGACAGAGCCATGATCTCACCGTCCTCTGAACGCGACGTCACAACGAGATGTGGTGCGCTTAACTCATTGAGTTCGACGACGAGAGAATGGTAGCGCCCGACGCAAAGTGGCAGCGGAAGTCCCTTGAACAGCCCTTGGCCATCATGCGTTACGTAAGCGGTTCGGCCGTGCATAGGGCGACGTGCACGCACCACCCGTCCGCCGAAAACGCTTCCGATGCACTGATGTCCAAGGCAGATGCCGAGGATTGGAACGAAACCGGAGAGTTGACGTACGATGGCGTTGGATATTCCTGCCTCGACAGGAGTGCAAGGCCCGGGCGAGATGACGACTGCGCGTGGATTCAGGCCAACAACATCGCTGACGCTGACCTTGTCGTTCCGGACAATCTCCGTAGCTTCCCCAAGCGTGCAAAAATAGCGCGCAATGTTGAAGACGAAAGAGTCGTAGTTGTCGATGATGACGATCAAAATGCGCCAGATGCTTCGGCACGAAATGCCTCAAAGATTCGTTGCGCTTTGACGAGCGTCTCCTCATATTCGGCCTCTGGTTCCGACATCGCCGTTACCCCGCCACCTGCATGAAAAACGGCCAGATCGTCATCAATGGTTACCGTGCGGATCGCAATATTTGTGTCCATATGCCCATCGAAACCGATGAAGCCGATCGCTCCACAATAGATCTCTCGCGCGATCTGCTCGATGTCCGTGATAATTTCCATCGATCGTACCTTTGGCGCTCCCGTAATAGAGCCGCCGGGAAAGCAGGCTCGAATTAAAGTGATGGCGTCTTGGCCTTCTTGAAGTTGACCAGTAACGATCGACACCAGGTGGTGCACCGAGGCATATGACTCGAGGTTGCATAGTGCCGGAACGTCGACTGAATGCGCAGTGCAAACGCGTGACAGATCGTTGCGTAGAAGGTCCACGATCATGATGTTTTCGGCACGGTCCTTTTCTGATGCAAGAAGCAGTTCTCCGCGGCGCCGGTCTTCATTGGGAACGACAGAGCGCGCGATGGTACCTTTGATGGGGCGAGTTTCGACCTGTCGTCCGTCGAGCCTCAGGAATCGTTCCGGCGAACTGGATGCAATGATCAGCTTGCCATAGTGCAGCAAGGCTGCAAAAGGTGCCGGGTTCAATGACCGCAGCTGACAGTAAAAGGAAAATGGATCAAATGAGGTCGACAGCCGCGCGCTGAAGCGCTGTGCAATGTTGGTTTGGAAGACGTCTCCAGCCAAAATTAACCCAATGACTCGCTGTACCGCTGCAATGTAACCCTCACGGCTGAAGTTAGAACGCCATGCGCCGGCGACGCCGACCGAACGATTCGGCGTCGACTTTGGGCCGTCAAGCAGTGCTGCGAAGTCATCGGCTCTGCGGTGTGCACGCTCGCTCCGACGCGCAGGATGCTGCTCCGGCCATCCAGTGGACACGATCCAGCATCTACCGTCACGGTGATCGAAGCTGACGACCACGTCATAGAAATGTAAGATGGACTGGGGCAGATCCAGGCAGGAAAGCGCCGGCACGGGCAACTTCTCCAACGTTCTGTTCAGATCGTAAGACAAAAAGCCCGCGGCCCCTCCCTGGAAGGGAGGAAGATCCGGGCGATGTTCTTGCCGATACGCGGCGAGAAGAGTGCGAAGAACGTCCCATGGATCCCCCAGAAGAGCCACTCCATCGCAACTCGCCCGTCCGCCCACGATCGTGTAGGTACTAAACGGATCGCAGGCAAGATATGAGTAGCGCCCAAGCAACTCATGGCGTGCCGCGCTGTCGAGAAATGTAAGCTGCCCTCGATTTGTGAGACAGCGGGCCGCTGTGACGGGCTCAATCCACTGCAGTTCGCGGACGTGAGTCGGGCTATCGATCACCGGCGATCTGCCTTTCGAAAAGGGTCTGGATGGTGATTCACTTCAATGAAAGCGATGCTCGCTGAACGTCGAAAGCGCTTGAGATCCTAGCGATGCGCCGCCGCAGATTGTGCGCCAACAACAAGCCCAACGTTGTCCTTACGCGAAGCCCGCATCCGGCGATACATTGTAGTCAGCAGCGAACCGGAGGTCCCGGAGTGGGCGCACTCGCCTGATCGATTCCTGGTAAAGATCATGCGCCTTGTAAGCCGCAAGTTCCATTTCGTTGTCGAACTCACCATAAACGATGACGTCGATATCGTTGCCGAGCTGGTCGGTCTTGCAATTGCGAGCGACCTCGAGTCGGCGTGCATGTGGGATTGTGGTAAGGACCGACAGGCCCTCGATCATTTGCTCGATACAAGCCGTATCCTTTGCGGTGAACAAGACAATGTGGCGGATCATGGATGGCCTTAACGCGATGACGTGACCTGGCAATTAACTTGAGGTCGAGCCCACCGCAATGGCTGTAACGATTGCTGAGCCTCGATCGCGGCAACGTAAGTACAGCTCTCGATAGGAGCACGCGTCGGCGTGCATAAACCCTCCACTTCAACGATGGAAATCTGCGCGAATCGGGGACAGCTCGCTTGATGTATGCAAATTCGGGCGAAAGGCGCCGCTTTTCTACCTAAAGACGAAGGTAAGATTCTGCCTCTGGGCCAAGTCGTTCTACGCTGGGAAAGGGCTGCCGTGGCAGTGGACAGAAATGCCGGTCACAACAATGCGCCAGTTCGCGGTGACTGGGAGCGCGCCGAAGCCGAGGCACTCTATCGCTTGCCGTTTGCTGACCTGATTTTTCAGGCCCAGAGCGTTCATCGCGAGAACTTCGATCCGAACCATGTCGAAACCGCGAGACTGCTCAGCATTAAGACCGGCGGCTGTCCGGAAGACTGCGGCTACTGTTCGCAAAGTGCGCATTACGACACCGGACTGAAGGCGACCCGCGTGATGGATCGCGCCAATGTGGTTGCCGCCGCTCAGCGCGCCAAGGACGCCGGCGCGACCCGCTTCTGCATGGCCGCGGCCTGGCGCAGTCCAAAAGATCGCGATCTCGATCAGGTCTGTCATATGATCGGCGCGGTCAAAGGTCTCGGCATGGAAACGTGCGTCACTCTCGGCATGTTGACGCCGAAACAAGCCGCTCGGCTGTTCGACGCCGGGCTCGACTTCTACAATCACAATGTGGACACCTCCCCCGAGTTCTACGGCAAAATCATCACGACGCGCACCTTGCAAGACCGCATCGACACACTTGCACATGTGCGCGACGCCGGCATCAAAGTCTGCTGTGGTGGCATTATCGGCATGGGTGAAAGCGTCAACGACCGGCTCGCCATGCTCGTGCTGCTCGCCAATCTCCCCAGTCAACCGGAAAGCGTGCCCATTAACCTGTGGAACGAGGTCAAGGGCGTGCCAGTCAGCGAAACCGCCGGGCGTCCAGATCCCATTGCGGTGGTCCGACTCGTGGCGATGGCCCGGATCATGATGCCAATCAGTGCGGTGCGGTTGTCCGCCGGACGGCAGTACATGACGGACGAGCTGCAGGCTCTATGCTTTTTGGCCGGCGCAAATTCGATCTTTATCGGTGACGTCCTGTTGACGACCAAAAACCCACAGCGCGATCGGGACGCAAATCTATTTGGCCGGCTCGGCATCACGTCCGGGCTTGCCTGAGCCAAGCAGCGCGATGAGCGGGCTGTGTACAATCTCAATATAGGCGAGAAAAATGCAAATTACCTTGATGAAAGGCAAAATTCACCGCGCGTCAGTGACCGACGCCGAGCTGCACTATGAGGGCTCGGTTTCGATTGATCGTACGCTATTGGAGGCAGCCGGGTTCGTGATCAACGAACGCGTAGAAATCTACAACATTGAGACTGGAGCACGCTTCGCCACCTATGTAATCGAGGCGCCAAGAGATTCAGCGATTATAGGCTTGAATGGTGCGGCCGCGCGGCTGGCACTGCCCGGGGACAAAGTCATCATCGTCGCATACGCCTCGTTTGAGGAGTCGGAGGCAAAGATATTCAAGCCCCGCGTTGTGCTGGTCGATAAACAAAATCGCATCTTGCCACGTTCAAATCCGAGCGACTGACAGCTGCGAGCTGTTGTCCTTGCAGGCGATTCAATTGTTTCTACGTAGAGAGCCGGGGACAAAAAATGGATTCGAACCGTCCAGCCGATTCCGAGTATGTCGCGGCCTTGCATGGCTTGAAGAAAGACGACCGGCTGCGCTTTCTCAAGCGGCGCGCGGGAATCGACTTCGTATCGAATGATTATCTTGCGCTCGCGAGCGCTCCGCGGATGAAAAAGGCTGTCATGGCGGCTCTCGAGTCCGGCACAGCGATCGGAGCGGGCGGCTCGCGACTTCTGCGCGGCAACTGCGAGGAGCACGAACGACTCGAAGAAGAAGCTGCCAAGTTCTTCGGCGCAGAGACCGCACTTTTTTTCGGCGGCGGTTATGTGGCGAATTTTGCTGTCCTGACAACGCTGCCGCAGCGGGGCGATTTGCTGGTTCTCGATTCTCTCGTGCATGCAAGTATTCACGAAGGTGCGCGAGCTGGGCGGGCCGACTTTCGGATATGCGCTCATAACGATCCCCAGTCGGTCGAAAGTACAATTCGTGAGTGGCGGGCCAATGGTGGAGTGGGCCGGATCTGGATCGTGGTTGAAAGTCTCTACAGCATGGATGGAGACTTCGCCCCGCTTGAAGAACTGATCGCGATTTCGGATCGGCATGAGTCATTCCTGATGGTAGACGAAGCCCATGCCACTGGTGTCTACGGCCAGCAGGGCCGGGGACTCACGGCGCCCTATGAGCGACGCGAAAACCTTTTGGTTATACATACCTGCGGTAAAGCGCTAGGTGCAGCAGGCGCGCTCGTCACCAGTCCCCGCGTCCTCCGCGATTTTATGGTCAATCGGTGCCGCCCGTTTATCTTCGCCACCGCGCCGTCACCACTGATGGCCGTCGCCGTGCGGGAGGCACTCCTGATCCTGCAACAGGAACCCGATCTACAGCGACGCTTGACTGAGCTGGTCGCGTTTACGCATGGCGAGATTCGAACGCGTGGTCTTCGCAGCGATTCGAGCTCGCAGATCGTGCCCTATATCGTTGGCGAAAATGCTCGCGCAATGCTGCTCGCCTCCTCACTGCAGACCCGCGGCTTCGATATCAGAGGAATCCGGCCACCGACCGTGCCACCCGGCACGGCCCGTTTGCGCATCTCACTGACGCTCAACGTCGGGAGAGATGACATCTGCGCAATGCTCGATGCGCTGTCTGAGGAAACGAGGGAGTTGGAGAAGAGGGGCTGGTCTCGATGAGTCCGCGGATCGTGGTGGCCGGTACAGATACCGGGGTTGGAAAAACGGTATTTTCCGCGGGCCTCGCCCATCTACTCGAAGCCAATTACTGGAAACCGATCCAGGCCGGGCTGGAAAGCGAAACCGATACTGAGACCGTCGCACGTCTTGGCTGTCTCTCGGCCGATCGCATCGTGCCTGAGCTCTACCGCCTTCGAACACCTGCATCACCCCATCATTCCGCGGAGATTGACGGAGTTCGTATTGACGTCGATTCGCTCCATGTGCCGGAAACGGGAGAGCGACGACTCGTCATCGAGGGCGCGGGCGGTCTGATGGTGCCCCTGGATCGGGGCACTCTCTACATTGACGTATTCGAGCGATGGCGCCTTCCGGTGGTGCTTTGCGCAAGTACAGAGCTCGGTACGATCAACCACTCCCTGCTCTCGATTGAGGCTTTGCGGAGGCGGCATATGCATATTCTTGGGATTGCATTCATTGGGAAAAGGAACCCGGAAACTGAGAGCGCAATTTGCGACATGGGGCGGGTGCGTTGGCTGGGGCGACTGCCATGGATTTCACCTCTTTCGACAGAGTCGCTACAGGCCGTGTTCGCAAACTCGTTTGTGCGTAATGATTTTTTGAATCCATAATGCCAAAGGAGAAGTCGCCCATTTGGCATCCGTTCACGCAGCACGCGCTTCAAGGCGAGATGACTAAGGTTATACGTGCTGACGGTGCTTATCTTTATACGGCTGATGGACGTCAGGTCATCGATGCAATCTCATCGTGGTGGATCGTGACCCATGGCCATTGTCACCCGCATATTGTGAACGCGATTCGGGAACAGGCAGGCAAGCTCAACCAGATTATCTTTGCCGGACATACCCATGAACCGGCTGAGGAGCTAGCTGCGCTGCTCTTGAAAATCACACCGCGCGGTCTCGATCACGTATTCTTCTCCGATAGCGGGTCGACCAGTGTGGAAGTGGCGTTAAAAATGGCGCTCGGCTACTGGAAAAACATCGGCAAGCCACGCACGCGCATTGTGGTCATGCAACATTCCTATCACGGCGATACCGTTGGAGCGATGTCGGTCGGTGCTCGAGGCGTGTTCAACGCAGCCTACCGTACCCTGCTGTTCGATGTCACCTCAATCCCATTCCCCGCCAAAGGTCGTGAACGGGAAACCCTTAATGCGCTCGCATCGGTATGTCGAACCGAAGCGCCAGCCGCCTTTATCGTGGAGCCTCTCGTACTTGGAGCGGGTGGGATGCTGATGTATCCATCCTGGGTATTGAGAGAGATGAAGCGAATCTGCGAGGTTTCGGACGTTCTGTTCATTGCGGATGAGGTGATGACGGGCTGGGGGCGCACCGGTACATTGTTCGCCTGCGAGCAGGCCGAGGTCATCCCAGATATTGCATGTTACTCAAAGGGCCTCACGGGAGGGGCGGTCCCGCTCGCGGTTACACTCTGTGGTGCGGGCATTTTTGACGCGCATTATTCGGCAGATCGGACGCGAACGTTCTTTCATTCGAGTTCATATACAGCCAATCCAATTGCCTGCGCCGCCGCGAAGGCCAATCTGGAGCTCTGGCAAGATCCGAAAACTCGCCAGAAGGTCGGGTCTATCGCCAAGCTGCAAGAGCAGGCAATCGAACCATTTCGCGCCGATCCGCGCTTTGCAAACGTTCGTCGCACCGGGACCGTGACGGCACTCGACTTGAAGACGAAGGATCCAGGCTATCTCGCAGACATTGGCCCGAAGCTTCAAGCATTCTTTAAGGACCGACATCTGCTGCTCAGACCCCTCGGTAACACAGTCTACGTCATGCCGCCCTATTGCGTCACGGCGGCAGACTTGGATGCGGTCTATGCCGGAATCAGAGATGCTGCCGATGCGCTGACCTGAAGACGCGCTTTCTGTCGCGCAGCCCGCAAAGACCAGTTCGACCCACCCGGCAACCTGAATTGATGCAGAAGCGTGAAAACCTTGGCGGACGAAGAATCCAGGAGAAGTACATTTAACAGATATCGCAGGGCTCTAGATCGTGCGAAGTCGACCGGTTCGTGATGATTGATGCAGTGGAAATAGTTCCTAGCCGATAGTTGCGTGCTCAACGCGTGCGTCTCCCGCAATAATTGGAAATGTGCGGTCGCTGTTCAAAGTGCGGCCGTTGGCCGCCTCATCTTCGGAGCGGATCTGCGACAAGCCGTTCGAGCACAAATGCGAGTACCGGTACGCTTGACTAGCTCTCAACCCGCGGTGCAGTTCAGAATTGGCTTGACCGGGGCCCATATTGCCACGCCTTGGACACTCCGAAATCAAATCAACGCGACTTTTTAGTTATTGAGCAACGCGCGAGCATCTACTCGGTCACATACGATCGAAGGTTTGCAGTGCCGACGAGGACAGCTGCCTATTCCCGTAGATCACGCCTTGGTTACTTGAGCTTTTTCTTTCCAATCGAAAACTCGAGGACACGTGTCCCGCGCCAGGCTTGTCGACAACCTTCCAGTGGCTTGTCCGCGATGACAGTGACGCGCGTCCCTCGCTCCCCTTTTCACGGCAAACGGCCTCGGCGGCGCCGACGTCTGCAGATGTCTCCCCCATGCGTTGGTGACAATAGTATGAAACGGGACTGTCGAGCGGAGATTTCGCTTGACCTTACACAACAATCGCCCGCCGAAATTGCGCGCTCGCCTCGATCAAAGAATACGACGATTCAAGGACGGTTCGTGCGTCGATCTCGTGAATGTGTCTGCGGCGGAGCCCGGCGCGAATTGCTCGATCCGGCAGAGTCAACGCACGTATTTCATCGCTTGCACCTTCCGCGAAGTGATCGTTGCTCGCTACCAAAAACAAAGTTGGTTTCGTTTCATTGACTATACATCAAACGCTCCTACGATTTAGAGCGACAAGACGAGACCGTCTATTGTGCGTTTGAAGCCGAGTAAGTCCCCGGTGTCCGAGACGATCTCGAATATCTCCGCTGTCGCGTCCGCGATCAGCGCATAGCGGAGCATTTGTTCAGGGGATCGCGGCTATGAAGGTGATCATGAGCAACGCAACAACCATTTACGAGCTTATTCCGAGAGCGGACATCATCAAGCTCGGAGTTCGACTTGGTGCCGAGATTAGGAACCTCAGGCTGTCAGATGATTTGCCAGACGAGGTTATCCGCGCGATCAACCAGTTGATGCTCGAGCATAAGGTCATCTTCTTCCGCGACCAGCAGCCCCTTAACGACGCCCAGCATGAGATCTTTGCTCACCGGCTAGGCCATCTGGTTCCGGATCATCAAATCGGTACCGCTAAGGCGATGCTGTCGATTGTGAAGCCAGATTCGGGCCTGAGCGGTGGTCGCGCCGACCAGCGGCAGCATACGGTGATCATGGTTGAGGGGTATCCGAAGATGTCCCTCCTGGGCAGCGTGATATGTCCGCCCTATCGCGGCGATACCGTTTGGTCGGATATGGCGGGTGCATATCAGGCGCTTCCGCTATCATTGCGCATGCTCGCCGATCAGCTCTGGGCTGTTCACAGCAACGACGACGACTCTGCCATCAAAGCGCAAGCCACCGGGGCAGAGAAAGAAGATTTGGACGAGGTGTTTGCCGGAACGAGTTCAGAGACAGAGTATCCAGTCATTCTAGTGCACCCCGAGACAGGTGAGCGCATGCTCTCGATCGGAAGTTTCGTGCAGCGCTTTGTTGGCTTGCAGAAATATACCGGGCAGAAACTCTTCGGTCTCTTCCAATCGTACATCACCGCGCCGGAAAACACGGTGCGATGGAGTTGGATGCCGGGTGACATTGCGATCTGGGATCGTCGCGCGACCCAGTATCACGAGATGAAGGACCATGGCGATCATCATCACTTGCAAGGCCGCGCTACGACCAATTGCGATGTGTCGCTCAGCATCGACGCTCGTCGCCGTGCCAAACGCGTCAACGCGTCAAAGCCGCGGGTGCGCAAGGCTCACGAAGCGTACGGCGACATGCAAAGTCGCAGCTCGCCCCGGTGATATGGAACCTTCTTCCAAGCCAAGCCGCTTATGGCTGCACTGGCACGCGAATGCACGGCGTTCAATCAAGCTCTTTAACCGGTTTCCGCCGGATCGACAGATTGCACGATCTCTTGGAAGACTAGCGTCGTTTGTAACGGCAGCAGTGTTTGCGCCCGACGCATCTAGCCGTCGCGTCTTAGATGAACCAAGCGGGCACCGCGGCTAGTTCGATAACTGGAAACAAAGTCCAAGGACGAGAGCCTCGGCGACTGCGGTGAATTCTCGCGTGACCACCGAAGTACAAGCAGTACGGCCTGTAACCTGCAGGCTTGTTGACTGAGATTGCCGCTAGTCGAACAGATATTATCGTCGGCAGCGCGTCCACCTTCATCCAAGTCTGGACGAGATCGTCATCACGACCCTGCTCAACGTTGTCAATCTGCCTGGCGCGGAAAATATGGAAGGCGTGCGCGCGGCGAAATTCGACGTTGCCGGACTGCGCCGCCGGCTGGCGATTAGGTAGCGCGTCAATTCGCGCGCCTTGAGGTCCTCTGATGAACTCCTGCACTAAAGGAGGAAATGCGCCGGATATATGCGCGCCAGAGCCCAACAGCTGGCCGACTTCCTCCTCAATCTGGCGTAAGTGTCGTTCGCAGACGGGGCGTCCCGAAGGGGGCAGCGAACGAATCCGACCGAATGAGCACGCGGAGCAACAGCTTCTTGTCAGATGCCGAGGCGATCAAGCCATGAAGGAGCCCTACGAACCCGGGCATCCGCAGCCAGAGCACGACCAACCGGAATGGGAAGCGCTGGAGCAGGTCCACGGCGCAGGAGCGTTCTGGCCAAACAGCGCCGACAGTTTCTGTAACAGCTGCTATGTCGACCTGGCCGCTATAGCGCCCGGTCCGAAGCTGTCAATCCAAACGCGCGGCAACATCGATGCGCTGATGCTCCCGGATGCGTGCGAAGATCTGTCTTATCGCTCGCGCTTCAATGGCTTTATGCGTCCCAGCGGCCATCCGTTCACGGGCCCATCGCGCAAATACGAGCCAGTCAGCGCTTCCGGGCTGTCAACGCTCCTCCATTAGGTCAGGTAATTCATGAACAAGGTCTATCCCGACGCGAAGTCGGCTCTCGAAGGCGTTCTGAAAGACAATATGATGATCATGTCGGGCGGCTTCGGCCTCTGCGGCATCGCCGAAGTGCTGTCGGACGCGATCCGTGAGTCCGGCGTCAAGGGCCTGACGGTGGTCTCCAACAACGCCGGCGTTGACGGCATCGGCCTCAGCCGCCTCTTGGAAACCCGCCAGATCAAGAAGATGATCTCGTCCTATGTCGGCGAGAACAAGCTGTTCGCCCAGCAATTCCTCGCCGGCGAACTGGAACTCGAATTCAATCCGCAGGGCACGCTGGCTGAGCGCATCCGCGCCGGCGGCGCCGGTATCCCGGCCTTCTACACCAAGTCCGGCGTCGGCACGCTGATCGCCGAAGGCAAGGAAGTGAAGGAGTTCGACGGCGAGAAGTATTTGATGGAGCGCGGCCTGTTCGCCGACCTCGCCATCGTGCACGCCTGGAAAGGCGACACCGCCGGCAACCTCATCTACCGCAAGACCGCGCGCAACTTTAACCCGATGATGGCGACCGCCGCCAAGGTCACGGTGGCCGAGGTCGAGCATCTGGTTCCCGCCGGTGAACTCAATCCCGACCACATCCACACGCCCGGCATTTTCGTGAAGCGCATCGTCGAGGTCGGCACGACCCAGAAGCGCATCGAATTCCGCAACACCCGCCCGCGCACGGCAGCCTAGGCGCATGATCCGGAAAAGTGGGCACCGGTTTTCCGAATAGATCATGCGCAAACATAAGACTTCAGGAGAATAAGATGGCCTGGACCCGTGAACAGATGGCCGCGCGCGCCGCGAAGGAATTGCGTGACGGCTACTACGTCAATCTCGGCATCGGCATCCCGACGCTGGTCTCGAACTGCATCCCTGATGGTGTCGACGTCAGCCTCCAGAGTGAGAACGGCATGCTCGGCATGGGCCCATTCCCCTATGAGGGCGAAGAGGACGCCGATCTGATCAACGCCGGCAAGCAGACCGTGAGCGAGCTGCCGTCGACCTCGTATTTCTCCAGCGCGGATTCCTTCGGCATGATCCGCGGCGGCCACATGGACCTGTCGATCCTCGGTGCCATGCAGGTGGCCCAGAACGGCGATCTCGCCAACTGGATGATCCCAGGCAAGATGGTCAAGGGCATGGGCGGCGCGATGGACCTCGTCGCCGGCGTCAAGCGCGTCGTCGTGGTGATGGAGCATTCCGCCAAGGACGGTGCCAAGCTGCTCAAGAAGTGCAACCTGCCACTGACCGGCGAGCGCGTGATCGACATGGTCGTCACCGATCTGGCCGTCTTCACCATCGACAAGCACGGCGACGGCGGCATGGCGCTGATCGAGCTCGCCGACGGCGTCTCGCTCGACGAGGTCAAGGCCAAGACTGAAGCCGAATTCCGCGTCGCGCTGAAGAATACGTAAGGTCTTCGTTGCGGAGGCGCGCATGACGATAAGGTCAGCGCGTCCCGACGACGGAGATTTCATCGCCAGCACCATTCTGTCCTCGACGCGTGGTCACCGGCCGCGCGGCTGGTTCAATATCGAGCTAAGCTAGCCGAGACGTTATGCTAACTATAATCGTGCGGTGCCGAGAAGGTCTTGCTTCGCGCGCGGTGCGAATTCGGTATCTTCAGAGTCTTAGCGCTCACATGCGCTGGCGTCGCACCGACCAGCTTTTCGTAAAGGCTGGGGTCGCTCGCGCCCTCGGTGTTGATCAGGAATATCCGTGCATTTGGTCCAAGACCAATTCTGGCACGCAAGGCTGGATCGGAAGCAGCCTTCAGTAACGCTGCGAGACCAACACCACCACTTTCGCCTGCGACAACTGCCAGGTCGCCATTCGCCGGGTTTGCCAGACGCTTCATTGCGTTGATTGCGTCCTCGTCGTCGACAGTCATGAAAGCGTCCGCCATGCGCGAAAGGACACGCCAAGCAACGAGCGAAGGCTCATAGCATTCGAGCATAGCCATCACCGTGGACTGCGCATGCGCCACCTTCACGGGACGTCCGGCTCGTGCGCTTTCTAAAAGGCACGCTGCACGCGAGGGGTCGACGACAGTGAAAAACGGGCGGTCATGGCCTAACAGTACCGAAAGGTGTCCGGCAACGGCAGCGGCGATCCCACCAACGCCTGACTGAATGAAGACATGAGTCGGGCACTCAGGCAACTGACGCAGGGCCTCGCTGACCAGGGCAGTGTACCCCTGCATTACCAGCCCCGGAATGCGCTCGTAGCCGGGCCACGAGGTGTCAGATACCAATGTCCAACTCCGTTCCGCCGCAACTCGGGTAGCCTCGGCAACCGAGTCGTCATAGTTGCCTTTGACGCGGATCATCTGCGCGCCAAAATGGGCAATGGCAGCTATGCGCCCATTACTCACGCCCGAATGAACGAAAATGGCGCATTGTGCACCGACAAGTTGGGCTCCGTAAGCAACCGATCGGCCATGGTTGCCGTCCGTGGCACAGGAGACTGTCATGCCTGCTGCCACAGCCCTCACTTCAGGCGTGCGCAGCTCGCTCACGTCGACATCGCGGCCGAACCGCCGACATGCTTCCTCGAGCACCAATCGGATCACGGCATAAGAACCGCCCAAAGCCTTGAAACTGCCCAGGCCGAGACGATGGCCTTCATCCTTGAGATGGATCGAACTGACTCCGATCTCACGAGCAAGGGCCGTTAATGAAATGAGAGTAGTTTCCGTGTGGCCATCGCGATACCTGAGAAATCGCTCGACCTCGCGAGCGGCCGCGACGCTCAACGTATCGGCGTCTGAAGTATCCAGAGGACGGCGGTGATCAGTGTGCTGGTTGAGGAGAAACATGCTTAGGTTCTATAACCTCGTTGACAGCTCTGTACGTGACAGCGCGATTGCAGAGTTCAAAGTTTCCGATCGCTTATGCAAGATCGACTCAAACGCGGCTGACCGCTGACTGAGTTGGATCGCTCCTTTCAGCTCTTGGTTAATAGGCCGAAATTCAGCAAGAAATAGCGTTAGCGCAGATTGCAGATCCGGACAACGCCGGGCTCACACAGCCAATTCAAGACGCGCTCACATGGTCTAGCACTTTGGCGAATTTGGAAAGCACCTGGGCTGCTGACATCATGCATGGCTTCCTTCATCGGCAAAAGGTCGGAAGTCGACTCGGTGGAAACAATCAAAAAAGTCTCTAAAGAGCCGAATTTATGCGTCGAACAGGGCGTCCTCGCACCAATAGCTCTCGATAACCCCATACAATAAGGATTAAAGCGTGATCTATCCTCGTGGGCGTGCCTTGCGGACCACAATACGCCGGTAAGCCATCTCAATTCGGCGGCATAGGAGTAGGACGTGGCCAGCCACTTTTATCGACTCCGTATGGGCGCGTATGCCGAGACCTTGTTTCGGAGTAGCAAGCGCGACCTGCAGCAAAGACTTTGGCTGCAGTACAACCTGATGCGGTTGGGGTGTGAACTCGGTCAGTCCGAGCCCCGGTCCAACGCCGCGGACGCGCCAGTCCGGAACGGATATGACGCGCGCAAACCTTCAGGGCCGGATCAAGAACTGGTCAGACAGGTATCTGCCGAAATGCGTGATCTCGCGCTTACCCGGAATGACTAGAGCCTGGCGTCGTAGGCCAAGCTGCCGTGTCTATTAACCAAGAACAGGTCATGGGAAGGATCCTACCCGAACGGCTACTGAGCAATCCAACGCATGCCGGGGTTCGGGAGTTTATAGATCTTTGCTTCATCGAAGCGAAAGCACGTGTTTTAAGTCACCATAGAAGGGAAATCGAGATGTTCTCAAATGGTATCCGTCGTCTAACCATGAGCGCTGTTGCGGTCGCATTGGGCTTGATGGCTGCTGATGCGTACGCGCAAAGCGCAAAGCGAGTTATCAACGCAATGGCGCTGACTACGTATCCGCCGTTCGAATTCAAGGATGAAAAGGCTGGCAAGGTAGCGGGATTCAACATTGATGTTCTGGAAGCTATGGCAAAGAAAATCGGAGCGGAGGTCAGCTGGACCGAGACAAGCTACGCGCTCATGATCAGCTTTGCGCCGCTGAACACAAAGCGCGCCGACATCCTTTTGGGCACAATGGGTGATACGCCGGAACGCCGAGCCAATGCGAACTTCCTCGATTACGTGTACTCAAACGAGATATTCTACACTCTAAGCACAAAGGCTGAGGGCTTCGCGAACCCGGAGGCATTATGCGGTAAGCACGTAGCGGCGACGCGCTCCAGCCTTATCGAGATCCAGGGGATTGAGAAATGGAGTGAGGAGAATTGCGTCAAAGTTGGCAAGCCCGCGATCGAGGTAGTACTCGGTGAGAATACCGCCCAGAACCGACTTTTGGTCCAGCAGGGCCGTGCCGACGCCGCTATCACCGGTGAAGGCGTCATCGCGTATCAAAACAAGCTGGAGGGAAACCAGTACGCAGTCATCAGTAAACCTGTAGTCAAGCTGATGACCGGTTTCGCTTTCGCGAAGGATAATCTTCAGCTTGGGGAAGAGCTAAAAAAAGGGCTTGCCGCGGTCATCGCCGATGGCACCTATGGCCAGCTGCTGCGCAAGTGGGGCTTGACGGATCAGGCCGGTATTGGGCAGCCAATGATCAACGGTCAGCCCTAATCGGCCGTTTGGACGGTGAGCGGCAACGGTTTTGAAGTAGTCACACTCGCACAGGTCGATTTTTGACCTGACTGGGGCGCGCAGCATACCGGCTTCATGTAGTGAGCCGCGCGCCACGGTGACCGTATCTTGCATCCAGCGCTGGCGAACACCAAGCGGGTGCACTGCCAAGGTGCGGCTTGATTCTGGGAGCCCTGCGATCCAACCATAAAGGTTCACTCCGCAGGCTGATCGGCTCTCGATGGAAATCAACCCCTTATCGACATCGATGAGTCTGCCTCGCATGTTCCTGCGATCCGCGGCATCATATCGGCGAGACTATCTCCTAACAGTTCGACGTCGTGCCGACGCAGCTGCGGGCCGGCCAATAAATGCGCCTGCTGCCACTGCAAAAATGCAACGGCGCAAGCACCGGCTTCGGTGCGCGTGAGCGAGGCGGCTGCCCACGGGGCCGGCGGTCGCGCAGGTGCTCGCGTTGAAATCGCGGACATCGATTCCGTCTCAAGATCCTGATCGATGATCACGGACGACCGATGTTGACGCCCTGCCATGTGGCAGGCCGTTGGCGCGGTTATCTGGGCCGCTTTACGATAAGCGACCGCCGAAAAGCTCGAAATTGGATAATCTCGCCGCGCTCCAGAAAGAACGGCCGAAAGCATTCGGCATCCTGACTGCGCTTCTGGCAGATGTTGATCCGGCCTCAGCTAATTCCCGGTGCCGTTGAGGCCGTTTCCTTGTTTGGCGCCGGACCTGCAACGGTCCGCGCTTGAGACGGCGAATTGAGAGACACGGCCAAACATGAGACTAAAGTCCCTGTCACCGCAGGTTCAAAACATGCTCGCGAGCATCACATATGTCGCACAATCGATGTGGTGAAAACCGTCAAGAATGGTCATCCGGCGGGGAATTGAGGCCCTGATGCACGGTCCTGGCGCGGATATGATATTGTGATGTCACTACTGCCGAGCAAGACGCGCCCGCATTGAACGGCTTCCAAGTGTTGTTCCGTCCGACAGGCGATAGGTAAGAAGCAAAAGCGAGGGTATTGACGGGAGCAGCAGAAAAGGAGCCGGAGATCGGTCTGGAACTGGTACGCGATTGGAAGGTCAATCCATTTAAATTCGGAAGCGTACTTGCTCGTGTTATCATTCACATCGGGCTTGGGGGGAATCTCCAAATGTTAGACGCCGCTACTACCGCGCTTCTGCGCACGGTCCTCGAGGAAGTCTGCGAAAGTATTTCTCGAAGCGATACGGGCATCCGCGCGCATGTCGCCTCGAAGATGTTGGAAGCCGCCGCTGGAGGTGAGACCAGGCGCGAGCGCCTCAAGCAAATCGGCATCGATGCTCTTCGCCAAGCGCCTACCATGTGGCGACAGGCGAAAAAATGATGTTGTAGCTTAGGTGAATTTACAGGTCACAGTCCTGAAGATCCTGGTGAGCTATCCAGACGGGTTCGCGCCCATGGCGGAGCTTAAGCGGGACATGGCGATTTTGGCGACGAGCGGTCCGGATTGGGCTGAGCGCACCAAGAGATTGGCCGCCCGCGTGCCGGACCTGGATATCTTTTCCCAGCAACTTATAGAGCGCGTAAACGGTGGGTGGCGCATTACGGAAAGGGGGCGCGCGGTCCTCAATGTCATGGAAGCGCGCTCTATCCCTACGGAGGTGAAGCCAGAGATCGAGGTGACGGCTGCAGAGACCCCGAAGTCTGTGCTCACTCAATCCCTTCCTGTCGAAGAAGGCCGAGGACAGCGTGAACCGCGGCAACGACGTCGTCTCCCCGGCACCGAAGGCGCGCCACCCGATCTTAGCCCCGCGTTTTTCATCCTGCGTAAAGCCATTCGAGGCTGAAACGACCGACCCGACGAGGGAGTGGGCCAGCTGCTCGTCAATAATCGCGAGTTGTGCGTTCCTTGAAAAAGCGAAGCCGAGGAGATGGTGCAGACCCTGCTAGGCACTCTGTTACAGACATTTCCATCCACCCGGCCAGTTGAAATCCTTCAAAGAATGCTGCCAAACGCAGCATTAAGATGCCACTCATTGCATCAATTGTGAATGGAATATCCGTTACAAGTAGAAATCGCGGCGAAGGACCTCCAATGGAGCGCACCACTTCGCCAAGGTGGCGCATGTTGAAGTCAAATTCTCGCGCCTAATGTTCGTAACCGGCGTGACGCCCCCACCTAGCCATCCCTCGGCTTGCGCGCGATACAGCCTGGCATGAGCGGTTCGTTTGGAGGTGGAACGGTGGCAAATGCCATACTTGATGCCAGGCATGAAGGCGATTCCTATCGTCGCGTCGAGGTAATCACCGGGGAGCGCCGGCGGCGACGATGGACGGGCGAGGAGAAGGCCCGGATCGCGGCGGAGAGCTTTGAAGAAGGTGCGAACATCTCCGAGGTGGCGCGACGCAATGGCGTTTCCCGCGGGCTGCTCACGGTGTGGCGCCGCCAGGTTGCGGCGGTGGTGGCCGGCAAGGCGCCGAGCTTCGTGCCGATCCAAATTGGTGCCGAGAGCGACGGCGAGACGGCCGACGAGTCCAAGCGCATTTCGCCGGCACAGACGAGGCCTTTGGAGATCACCGCCTCGCCGACCAAGGCCTGCGGGGTGATCGAGATCGAGCTGAGTGGGGCGCGCATCCGGGTCGAGCCGGGCGTGGAGCTGGCGACACTTTCGACGGTACTGTCGGCGCTTCGGGGCATCCGGTGATTGCACTACGCTCCGACCTCAAGGTGGTGCTTGCGACGCAGCCGGTCGACTTTCGCAAGTCGGTCCACACGCTGTCGGCGCTGGTGAGCGAAGCACTGCGCGCGAACCCGTATTGTGGCGACGTCTTTGTGTTCCGCAGCAAGCGCATGGACAGAGTGAAGCTTCTGGCGTGGGACGGCAGCGGCATGGTGCTGGTGACGAAGTGGTTGCACCAAGGGCGTTTCACTTGGCCGCCGATCCGCGATGGCGTGGCGCATCTGAGTGCGACACAGCTCGCGATGCTGCTCGACGGACTCGAGTGGACGCGTGTCTCACACAAGCCGGTGAAGCAGCCGGCGGTTGTTGGCTGAGAGGCGAGGATTTCGCTGGAGCATGTGGCGCGCGGATGTATCGTCTATTCATGGCGATTCGCCCCGATGCCCTCCCGACCGATACGGCGGCTCTGACCGAGATGGTGCTCGCGCTTGACGCCGAGAACGAGAAGCTGCGCGTGGCGATGCGGACGCTCAAGGAGATGATCTTCGGGAAGCGCTCGGAGCGGCTTGCCACGCTCGTGGCCGAGCAACTCGCGCTTGAGCTTGACGACCTTGAGACCGGCGCCACCCCGCCTGCCGCTGCCAACGACGATGCGCCTGCGGCGAAGCCGTCTGATAAGCCGCGCAAGAAGGCGCGCCGCAACATTGGGACGCTGCCTAAGCACCTGCCACGCTGTGAGCAGGTGCTGGAGCCGGAGACGAGTGCGTGCCCGTGCTGCCAGGGCCAGCTGCACAAGATCGGCGAGGACATCAGCGAGGTGTTGGACGTGATTCCAGCGATCCTGCGGATGCTGCGCACGATCCGTCCCAAATACGGCTGCCGCGGCTGCACCGATGGCGTGGTCCAGGCGAAGGTGCTGCCGCGCCTGATCGAGGGCGGCATGGCGTCGACGGCGCTGGTGACCCACGTGGTGGTCTCCAAGTTCGCCTGGTATTTGCCGCTGTACCGGCAGGTGCAGATCCTGGCCGGCCAGGGCATCCAGCTCGACCGTGCGACGCTCGCCGGCTGGGTGAAGCGCGCCGCCTGGTGGCTCAAAAGCCTCTATGAGCTGCAGCTGCGGATGATCCAGGCCGCGACGCGGGTATTCTGCGACGAGACACCGATGCCGGTGCTCGATCCCGGACGACATCGCCCCCGCATCTGCCAGTTCTGGGCGCATGCCATGGATGACCGCCCCTTGGGCGGGCCCTCGCCGCCGGCGGTTGCCTATGTGTTCGCCGACGGCCGCGGCACCGAGGAGATCGCCAGACAATTGACGGGCTTTTCCGGCATTCTGCAGGTGGACGGTTATGCCGCCTACAAGGCGCTCGCCCGCGGTCACGGCGGCGCGATCCAGCTCGCCTTTTGTCTCGCCCATGCCCGACGCAAATTCGTCGAGGTGTTCAAAACGACGCAGTCGCCGTTCGCGCGCGAGGTGATCGAACGGCTGCAAGCGGTCTATGCGATCGAGGCAGGGATCCGCGGCAGCAGTGCGGAGCAGCGGCTGGCCGCCCGCCGCACCAAGGCCGCTCCGTTGATGGAGGCGCTCAGGGCGCGGCTGATCGCCATGGTCGACCAGCTCTTCTCGCAGTCGAAGCTGACAGAGGCGATCAACTATGCGCTTAACCATTGGGACGGGTTGACGCTGTTTCTCCGCGACGGCCGCGTCGAGGTCGACAGCAATGCGGTCGAGCGTTCCATGCGCCCGATTGCCATGGGAAGACGCAACTCATTGTTCAGCGGCAGCGAGGGCGGTGCCGAGAGCTGGGCAATCCTGGCGTCGATCGTGAACGCGGCAAAACTTCATGAGCTCGATCCGCAGGCCTACCTGGCCGACGTGCTGGAGCGCATCGTGTCCGGGCGAACCAAGAGCCATCAGCTGCACGAGCTGCTGGCCTGGAACTGGAAGGCGGCGCGCCAGCGTACCGCACAGGCCGTGGCATGAGCTCGCGCCGCCATAAGGCCGCGCCGTCGATGGCGGCCGCCGCGATGCCGCTTGAGGAACTCGAGCGGTGGCTGCAGGCTCGCGTCGATCGGCATCCTGCCGCCACCAGCATTCCCATGCTCGACGGCTACGTCGCCGCGATCGTGGCTGGACCGGTGTCAATGAGCCCACTCGACTGGATCTGCCCGCTGCTCGCCATCGATGCTGATGCTTTCAACCACGGCGGCACCCCGGAGTTCGCGGCGATTTCCGCCGTCGTGCTGCGTCATAACGAGATCAGCCAGATCCTTTCGACCACGCCTCGCCAGTTCGCGCCGATGCACCGGCGTGAAGCCAATGGCAATATCGATGCGCGTCCATGGTGCCAGGGCTTCTATGCCGCGATACGGCTCAGGCTGTCGGTGTGGGCGCCGTTGCTGGACGCCAGAAACGTCAATCACGGCCTGCTGCTGCCCATCCTGCTGCACTGTCGCGACGATCAGGGCCGTCCGCTGCTCGGGTCGCCGCGAAGCGGCCGCGAGACCGAGGATTTCCTCCGTAACGCCTACCTCGATATCCCAGCCGTCGTCGAGGCCCTGCGCCAGCACTGGATGCCCATCCGCTACGCACGCGCCCGCTAATCCTGCGGACGTGGGAGCTCATACCGGTTACTAATGTTCTATATGCCGCAAGTACATCGAGATCGCCGTCGCCGCGCTTCGCGCGGGCGTATGGCTGCGGCGAAACGAATCTAGGGGCTTCCACGTAACGCGTAGAGGAGAAGACGATGCACAACAGTCCCCAGAATTCCCGCGACACCTCAGGAAGGTGCTGCGCCATATGCGGCGGAAAGTTCGGGCTGATCCGCTACTACTGCTGGCGAACAGCCCTTTGCTCGAAGAAATGCGTCGATCGCTTAAAGAAGCGGCGGGAGGCCGACCGCAAATGGATCTGCTGGCTGCGGGCAGCGTAATTCGTGAGACCGAGTCGCGCGCGGCAGCTAACTACGCCAGAAGAAGCACTAACCGGACAGAATCGAACCTAGCCGTGGCATTGCATCCGGCATCTTGCATGGTGAAGACGTCAAGTGACAGAGACCTCAGCAACAATCATCGACTTCAATGACTACAGGATGAGGAGGCGTGGTGGAAGCAAGCTTCCACCTGACCCCTTTCGCTCAACTCTGATCCCTGACTCGGTCCTCACGTTGTGTTTCTTGTGGCCGTTCCTGGTCTGGAACCCATTCGGTTGGCTCGATCTAACCACAGCGCAACGAGCCTCTTCACCAACAATCTAGAGGGTTCGTTGTCTCTGCTGCGAAATAGAGCCAGATTTCCTTCGGCATGGAGTCGAGGAGCCCCGCGCGCTGGCGGCGATGAATCCGCTATCTTTCAACAAGGAAGCATTGTGTGTTTCGAGTTGCACCTGTCAGTCAGACGCTCTTGTTACAGTCAGCAGAGGCGCCAGACTTCTGATGTCGTTTCTTGATGAGCGGGCGGATTTGCACAAGCTCGCCGAATCTCTTTCCAAATCAATCGTCTCAGCAGCAGGTCTCAAATGCTGGGCAAACGCGTCTTTCTTGTTGCGGACGAGAAGGTTTGGTCGATGATTGCGCGACCATTAGAAGTTTTTGTCCCGTTCTTCTCTAAGCTTTTGAAAGGGGGTACATCCTTCTACTCCGCCCCCATTGACAGTGTTGTCACTTCTTCCCTAGGAAGCGATGACAGGAGGGACTAAGGGGGCAGGGTACCTGAAAATGAGCCACAGTTCGGGGCAGCCTGTTGAACGTGTCACAATTCCTATGCTCCAGCGATGGAAGCAGGAGGGACGGCGCGTGGTAATGACCACCGCTTATGACGCGGTCACAGCGCGCATTGCCAACACCATCGTCGATATCATCCTTGTCGGGGATAGCGTTGGCAATGTCTGCCTTGGCTTTGATGCCACGTTGCCGGTGAGCATGGCCATGATGAGCCATCACTTAGAGGCCGTTGCGCGCACAAGGCCCCATGCCCTGCTCGTCGCCGACATGCCCTTTCTTAGCTTTCATCTCAGTTCCGCGGAGACGATCCGCAATGCTGGAAGCTTCCTTCAGCGTGGCGCTGACGCCGTGAAGCTTGAAGGGGGTGCCAAGCGTGTTGAAATGGTACGCGCGTTGGTCGATTGCGAAATCCCTGTAATGGGTCACCTCGGTCTTACACCCCAGAGCGTCAACGTCATGGGGGGTTTTAAGGTGCAGGGCCGGAAAGCCGATGACGCCTTGCGTCTGCTCAATGACGCCCAACGTCTCCAGGAGGCCGGCTGTTTTGCTCTGGTCCTGGAAGGCATCCCGGCCGAGCTCGCTGCGCGAGCAACCGAATCTTTAACGATACCCACCATCGGAATTGGCGCGGGGCCTAGTTGCTCAGGGCAGGTCCTTGTATTCCACGATGTTCTAGGCCTGATTGAAGGCCATCGCCCGAAGTTTGTTCGCGCCTATGCAGACGGTTTCCAGCTGTTGCAGGAGGCTCTGTCGCGATGGGGCGCTGATGTCCGTAACGGTGCCTTCCCGGCGCCACAAGAGTCCTATCGGGTTTCCGACGAGGTTCGGGAAGCAATCGCGCGCTGGACGCCCTCCAACTCAACCTGACGCCAAGCAAAACATGCAAACCCTAACGACAGTCGCTGAACTGCGCCGCGTCCTCGCAGATGCTCGCAGGAACAATCGCCGCATCGGGTTCGTCCCAACCATGGGTTACCTACACGACGGCCACTTGGCGCTGGTTGAGGCGAGCCGGGGAAAGTGCGACGTCACCGTCGTTAGCATCTTCGTCAATCCCACTCAGTTCGGACCAAATGAGGATCTTAGCACCTATCCGCGCGACTTTCTCCGCGACGAGCAGCTGTGTCGTGATGCCGGGGCAGCAATCGTCTTCGTGCCGGGCGTAGAAGAGATCTATCCGGCTCAATTTGATACCTTTATCGAACCGGGCGAGCTCGCAAGACCGCTGTGCGGAGCTTTCAGGCCTGGACACTTTCGAGGTGTTGCGACCGTCGTATCCAAGCTGTTCAATATAGTGCAGCCGGATGTCGCGTTTTTCGGACAAAAGGATTTTCAGCAGTGCGCGGTAGTCCGCCGCATGACCGTAGATCTCAATCTGCCGATTGAGATCGTCGCCGTGGCAACAGTTCGCGAGCACGATGGACTCGCTATGAGCAGTCGCAACCGCTATCTTCGCGCGGAAGAACGGCGGCGCGCCCTTGCAATTAGTCGTGGACTGTTCGAAGCAGAAGATCAGTTCCGCGCAGGAGAGCGTGAGATCGGAAAGCTGATTGCGATCGCAAAGAAGCATCTAGCAACAGTGGATCGGCTGCAGTACATCGAACTCGTCGATGCAGATACGCTTAAACCCGCTGAGAGTCCACTGCGGCGCACGGCAGCACTCTGCGCCGCAGCCTATGTCGGCTCGACTCGCCTGATCGATAACGTGATACTGTCGTTACCGGCTTCTTAGGTTCGGACGCCATCTGACGAACAGGGTGCGATCAGAAATTTCCTATCGTTCGGTGGATGGGGGCTGGTGACGAAGAGGTATTGAGGGCCGGGGAGAGGCTGCTAGAAATCGCGGACTGCTATGACAGGCGTATCAGCCGAACGTCTTAAGGGACGAAGAAGATCCTATCGAAACCTTCCTGCAAAATAATTTGGCAAGCTCGAGCATTGGAAAGATGCTGCGTTTTTCGGCGCCGATTCATCCTCTCGCGCCTAAATCCGGCGTTGAGGGGATCGACTATCGCGATACGCGTCTCGAATTGGTTTGCGCCAACCCAATGCGAGCGTGATTTCGAACTATCGCTAGTCAACGAGAGACCGCGAGTTCAGGATTTTGAAATCAATCTAGAATAACTCGCGCTCGTCATCGGCCGAACGAAGCAGGTCAAGCCCTCCCGTTAGTCCAAATTGATAAGCGTCCACTCGGACTCGCGCCAACCAGCCGCGCCGAGGCACCAACTCATTTAGGAAATAAAAATGAGCATGACTGCGATCTTTAGCCGGGAACGATCAAGGCTCTTCCGGGACTTCCGCATTGGATTACGCAGCCAAATGGCACTGCTCGGTACCTGCGGAATCCTTGTCACGGGCGCGATCTGTTTGGCCGCCCTATATTACGCGCGCGTAGTCGAAAACGAGTGGAATGATAGCAACAAATTCAGATTTCATGTCGCATCGTTGTCGCAGGGATTCTTGGAGTCACGGCAGATTGCGGGCGACTTCCTTCGCAGGCCCGGCGAAATGTGGATCAAGAGGTATGCCGATAGCTATGAGCGGCAGCTCACAGAGTTGAGTCGTGTCGAAGAAGTTGTGTGGGCCTTGCCAGATGATGACCCGCTAAGGCAGGCGATCTCGTTGCGGCCAGTTCTCGATCTCTATGCAACTCGCCTTCACAACGTGGTCACAGCGCAGCGCAACGTCGGCTTCAACGAAGACGACGGATTTCAGGGTAAGTTGCGCAAAGCCGTGCATGTCGTTGAACAGCGTCTCGCAGAGCTGAACCAGCCACAGCTCACGATTTTGTTGCTCATGATGCGCCGGCATGAGAAAGATTTCATTTTGCGGGGCGAAGAGAAATATGGCGATCAACTGGCGGACCAAGAAGCGGAGTTCGAAACCACGCTAGCTCAGTCCAACCTGCCGACCGAAGTGAAATCCCAAATCATTGAGTTGATCCGCGCCTATAAGTCAAGTTTCGTGTCGTTTATGGTAACGAAGCAGACGTTAGACGACCAAGTGGATGACCTCGGACAGATCTACGAGCGCGTTCGCCCCGTGCTCGTAAAGCTAATGACTGCAGCGGACGTGCGTTCGCAGGCTTCCGAAAGACGAGCTGAAGAAATTCGGCGCAAGCTTGTCTGGATGATCGGGCTTCTAACGTTGCTCGTTGGCCTACTTGCCTTGTGGTGCGGCCAGCGTATCGCCAAAACTGTCGCTTCGATGACGGCCGCCATGCGGCAACTTGGCGAGGGCCGATTCGATGTCGTTTTGCCAGGAGTTGAACGAAAAGATGAACTTGGCGAGATGGCAAAAGCGGTCGAAATGTTCAAACAAAAAGCCTCCGAGAAGACCCAGGCCGAACTAGATGCGAAGCTCGAACAGGATTGTGTGGCCGCCGAGCGGCGGAGAGCAGATCTTGTCAGACTAGCCAGCGAATTTGAAGCTGCTGTGGGCAAAGTGGCCGACAGCGTCTCGTCTGCCTCCTCGGAACTTGAAGCATCCGCACGCGGCCTCACGCTAACAGCCGGAAACTCTCGGTCGAAGTCGCCGCCTCGTCGCAGGAGGCGTCCGCCAACGTTCAGCGCGTCGCAGCGGCAACGGGCGAAATGGCGGAAACGATCGCCAACATCGGCAGACAAGTGGAACAAACCGCTAATATGGCACGGGAAGCCGTTCATAGGGTCGAACTCAGCGATGATCGCATGGTCAGTCTGGCAACCGCAGCTGAGCGGATTGGGAGCGTAGTTGAATTGATCGCCAGGATCGCACGGCAAATCAATTTGCTCGCCCTTAATGCCACGATCGAAGCTGCGCGAGCCGGCGATTTCGGCAAAGGTTTTGCGACCGTAGCACAGGAAGTGAAAGATCTCGCCAGGCAAGCTGCGCATGCGACCGTTGAAATTAGCGAGCACATTGACGGCATCCAGGCAGCACAACCGAGTCGGTTTGTGCGGTCAGCGAAATCGGCATGATCATTGGTCGCATCTCGGAAATCGCCAAGGCTGTTGTCGATTCCGTCGGAGATCAAGAGGCAACAAGCAAAAGGATCGCGTTCAATGTGCAAGGTGCAGCCGCCAGAACCGCTGAGGTGGCGGTCAGAGCGCGCGAAGTCACGAATGGGGCGAATGAAACCGGAGGCGCTTCGCTCCAAGTGCTAACGTCTGCCGAACTGCTGTCCGAGGAGAGCTCTCGATTGAAGTACGAGCTAGACCGCTTCTTGGGTGGTATCCAAGCGGCTTGACTGGGACCAACGTGGCAGGGGTGCGTAAGGCGCGCGGAAAATCGAATGTCGACTAGTTGGTTCGGCACGGTAAACAGGTGCCGTCGCGGAGTTGGTAGGAATTGAGGTTGGCGTAGTCTCCGGGGTGATCAACCTCGAATCATCCGGCGTTGAAGCGTCGGACTGGAGACTACGCCATGAACAAGCTTACCACGAAGCCTGCT
>NZ_JARVWW010000052.1 GCF_029846715.1 Bradyrhizobium nivariense | reverse complement strand
CCACTTCTGTGGCAGGCTGTCCGTAATCTCTTCAGCCGAACCCGCCGCCACCTCTGCGAACCACCGCGACGGCGCCAAAAACAACACGACAATCTCCGCGCACGACTAACCTAGCGCAGATGACCCCCGCCCTCACCCCGCGACGAGCGGGGCGAGGGAGCGCACCGCGCCGGATTCAGCCTACACGTTCGATCCCTGGATCGCGTCGATCACGGCATCCGTCACTTCCTTCGTCGTGGCCTTGCCACCGACGTCGGGCGTCAGCACGCCCGCCGCACAGACGCGCTCGACGGCTGCCATCAATCGCATGGCCGCGTCCTTCTCGCCGAGATGCTCGAGCATCTGCGCGCCGGTCCAGAATGTTGCGACCGGATTGGCGATGCCCTTGCCGGTGATGTCGAAGGCCGAGCCGTGGATCGGCTCGAACATCGAGGGGAAGCGGCGCTGCGGATCGATGTTGCCGGTCGGCGCCACGCCGAGGCTTCCAGCCAGCGCGCCGGCGAGGTCGGAGAGGATGTCGGCGTGGAGATTGGTCGCAACGATGGTGTCGAGGCTCTTCGGATGCAGCGTCATGCGCACGGTCATGGCGTCGACCAGCATCTTGTCCGAGGTGACGTCGGGGAATTCGGTGGCGACCTCGGCTGCGATCTCGTCCCACATCACCATGCCATGCCGCTGCGCGTTCGACTTGGTCACCACGGTCAGGAATTTGCGGGGACGCGACCGCGCGAGTTCGAACGCATAGCGCATGATCCGCGTCACGCCGACGCGCGTGAACACCGCGACTTCGGTGCCGACCTCCTCGGGAAGGCCGCGATGCGCGCGGCCGCCCATGCCGGCATATTCGCCTTCAGAGTTCTCGCGCACGATCACCCAGTCGAGATCGCCGACGCCGACATTGCGCAGCGGCGAGGCGACGCCCGGTAGAATTTTGGTCGGCCGCACATTGGCGTATTGGTCAAAGCCCTGGCAGATCGGCAGCCGCAGCCCCCACAGCGTGATGTGATCGGGTACGTCGGGCGCGCCGACCGCGCCGAAATAGATCGCGTCGAACTTCTTCAGTTCAGTGAGACCGTCGGCCGGCATCATCACGCCGTGCTTCTTGTAATAGTCCGAGCCCCAGTCGAACGTCTTGATGTTGAAGGCGAGGTCGCCGCTGCGTTTGGCCAGCGCTTCCAGCACACGAACACCGGCCGAGATGACCTCGGGGCCGATCCCGTCGGCGGGGATCGCTGCAATCGAATGGGTACGCATGGGAGTGCTCCGTTTGAGATATCAGTGGGGTTGCGTGACGGGTTCGACGGGCGCGGTCCGCGCCCGCGACAATAGCAGGGTCAGGACCGCGGAGAGAACGAGCAGGCCGCTCACAAAATAGAGCCCGCCGACAAAACTGCCGGTCTGGTCCTTGATCCAGCCAATCATGGCGGGCCCGACGAAGCCGCCGAGATTGCCGATCGAGTTGATGGTGGCGATGCCGGCTGCTGCTGCAGGACCGGAGAGGAACAGCGTCGGCATGCTCCACAGCGGCGGCTTCGCCGAGGAGATGCCGATGTTGACGAGCGCCAGCGCGATCAGCACGGCGACCACGCCGGTCGCAAGCCCGGCAAAGGCGAGCCCCGCGGCCGCGAGCAGGCAGGCCAGCACGACGTGCCAGGTACGCTCGCCGGTGCGGTCCGAATGCCGCGCCCACAGCACCATGGCGACGACGGCGGCCGTTGCGGGCAGCGCATTGAGGAAGCCGACCTGGAGCGTGGACAGGCCGAACTGCTTGATGATCTGCGGCGCCCAGACGCCGAGCGTGTAGAGACCGGCCGAGGTGCCGAAATAGATCAGCGCCAGCGCCAGCACGCGCGGGTCGGCGAGCCCGCGCCAGATGCTGTGGCTTGCGGTCGCGGCCTTGCTGGTGGTTTCCGCGTTCATGGCCTCGACCAGCCAGCGCCGCTCGTCGTCCGCCAGCCATTTTGCCTTTTCCGGGCGGTCGGTGAGGAATGCCAGCACGACGAAGCCGAGCAGCACGGCCGGCAGCGCCTCCAGAACGAACAGCCATTGCCAGCCCTTGAAGCCGAGCATTCCGTCCATCTCCAGGAGCGCGCCGGAGACCGGCGATCCCAGCACGGTCGAGAGCGGTGCCGCTGCCATGAACAGCGCGGTCACCGCGGCGCGCTGGCGCGCGGGGAACCAATAGGAGAGATAGAGGATGATGCCGGGGAAGAAGCCGGCCTCGGCGACGCCGAGCAGGAAACGCAACACGTAGAAGCTGGTCGGCCCCTGCACGAAGGCCATCGCGGCCGACACGATGCCCCAGGTGATCATCACCCGCGCGATCCAGATCCGCGCGCCGACCTTATGCAGGATGATGTTGGAGGGCACCTCGAACAGGAAGTAGCCCCAGAAGAAGATGCCGGCACCAAAACCGTAGACTGTCGGCGACAGGCCGATGTCCTTGTTCATCGTCAGCGAGGCGAAGCCGATATTGACGCGGTCGATGAAGGCCACGAAGTAGAGCAGCATGATGAAGGGAACGATCCGCCACGTGATCTTGCGCAGCACGTGCGTCTGAATCTCGCTCGCCACCTCGGCCTCCCTGATTCCCGGTTTTCGTTGTGTCGGCGGACCCTGAAGGTCCACTTCGGCAGCGAGCCTATGCGGGAGCGGCTGGGGGACTCAATTGGCGCTGGTTTATACAAAAAAATGATATAATCCTCGCCAAGAGAGCCAAAAGGACAGCGAATGGAATTGCATCAGCTCCGATGCTTCGTGGCGGCGGCCGAGCAATTGCATTTCGGCCGGGCGGCGCAGCATCTCCAGATGCTGCCCTCCGCACTCGGCCGCCAGATCAGGCTGCTGGAGGAGGATTTGGCAACGCGGCTGTTCGCGCGGACGACGCGTGCGGTGTCGCTGACGGAAGATGGCGCGACGCTGCTGCGCGATGCCCGCGTGATCCTCGCCCGAGTCGAGGCAGTCGAGAGCAATCTTCGCAACCGCTCGCGCGCGGGCGCCGCGCGGCGGCTGCGGGTCGGCGCCATGGATAGCGCAGCGGCCGGGCTGTTGCCGCCGCTTTTGCGCGATTTCCGCGCCAAGCATCCGGAGGTCGCGGTGCAGCTTCTCGAGGACAAGACCGTCCGGCTCTTGCCGAAGATCCTGACCGGTGCGCTCGATCTGGCCTTCGTCCGTCCGCCTGACCATCCGGACAAGCGGCTCGAATTCCGCCATCTGCTGCTGGAGACCGCAATCGTGGCGTTCCCGCAGCGCCACGCCTTGGCCGAACGCAAATCGATCACGCTGGCGCAGATCGCCGAGGAGGCGATGCTGGTGCCGGACCGCCGCTCGCGGCCGCACAGCCATGACCTCACCATCAAGCTGTTCGAGCAGGCCGGCCTGACGCCGCGCATCGTGCAGGTCGCCGACGAGAAGCAGACCATCATCAATCTGGTGGCAACGAAGCTCGGAGTCGCGATCGTGCCGCGCTGGACGGCGCGGATGGCGGTCTCCGGCGTGCGCTTCGTGTCGCTCCGGCCGAAGCAGAGCGGCCCCGTCGGCCGGCTGCCGCTGGCGGCCGCATGGCTGCGCGGCTCGCGCGACCCTGCCCGCGACGCGATGTTGTCGGTGCTCGATGCGCGCCTGCACAGCTATGCGCGGGGGGCGTGAGAGGCTATGACATCGGCTTGGCGAGAGGTTAGATGCGATGACTGAACGGAGAGCTTCGAACGACTTGCGGGTTGCCATCGCAGGGCTCGGCTCGATCGGCACCAAGATCGCGACCGCGCTCGATCAGGGCATCGAGGGCCTGACGCTGTCCGCCGTGGCGGTGCGCGATCCCGCAAAGCATCGGGCGTTGCTCGGCAGCCTGCGTCGTCCGCCATCCGTACTGCCGATCGACCAACTCGGCGACGCCGCCGATATCGTGGTCGAGTGCGCGCCGAGCAAGCATCTGCGCGCGATCATCGAGCCCGCCGTGAAGCGCGGCAAGGCCGCGGTCGTCGTCAGCGTCGGTGCGCTGCTCGACAATTTTGATCTCGTCGATCTCGCCCGCGCCAATGGCGGCCGCATCCTCGTGCCGACCGGCGCGCTGATCGGGCTCGATGCCGTCAACGCCGCCGCCATCGGCACCATCCATTCGGTAAAGATGATGACGCGTAAGCCGATCGATGGCTTGAAGGGCGCGCCGTTTATCGTCGAGAACAACATCGATATCGACAATCTGGGCGAGCCGCTGAAATTGTTCGAAGGCACTGCTCGCGAAGCGGCAAAAGGCTTTCCGGCCAATCTCAACGTCGCGGTTGCGCTGTCGCTCGCGGGCGTCGGGCCGGATCGCACCACCGTACAGATCTGGGCCGACCCGACCGTGACACGCAACGTTCACCGCATCGAGGTCGAGGCGGATTCCGCGCGGTTCTCGATGTCGATCGAGAACATCCCGTCCGAAAATCCCAAGACCGGGTTGATCACGGCGCTGTCCGTGATCGCGCTGCTCCGCAAGCAGCGCGCCACGCTCTGCGTCGGAACGTAACCCTTACGCGCCGGTCACACGCCAGATCACGTTGCCGACGTCGTCGGCCATCAGCAGCGACTTGTCCGGACCGATCGCGACGCCGACCGGACGGCCGTAGGACTCCTTCTCGTCCGGCGCCAGGAAGCCGGAGAGAATGTCGCGCGCAGGGCCGGAGGGGCGGCCGTTCTCGAACGGGATGAACACGACCTTGTAGCCGGAGAGCGTGCTGCGATTCCACGAGCCGTGCTGGCCGATCACCATGCCGTCCGGAAAACCAGGCAGCGTGCCGGATGGCATCCAGCACAGGCCGAGCGAAGCGGTGTGTCCGCCGAGCGCGTAGTCCGGTGTGAGTGCCCTGGCGACCAGCGCGGGATCCTGCGGCACGCGATCGTCCACCGTCTTGCCCCAGTAGCAATAGGGCCAGCCGTAGAATCCGCCGTCGCGCACCGAGGTCAGATAGTCCGGCGGCGTCTCGTCGCCGAGGCCGTCGCGCTCGTTGACGACGGTCCAGAGCACGTTGGTGGTCGGCTCCCAGGCAAGCCCGACGGGATTGCGCAGGCCGGCACCAAAGATGCGGTGCGTGCCCGCGACGAGGTCGAGCTCGTAGACCGCGGCGCGGCCTTCCTCCACCTCCATGCCCATCTCGGCAATGTTGCTGAGCGAGCCGACGCCGGCATAAAGCTTCTTGCCGTCGGGACTTGCCAGCAGGCTTCGTGTCCAATGTCCGCTCGGCTTGAAAGTGGTGAGCCGCTTGCCCGGCACGGTGATGCGATCGGCGTTCGCCACGTACGGGAAGGCCATCACGCCGTCGGTGTTGCCGACATAGAAGGTGTCGCCGACCAGCGCCATGCCGAACGGCTGGCTGAGGTTCTCCATGAAGGCGCCGCGATACTCCGCGACGCCGTCGCCGTCCTTGTCGCGCAACAGCGTGATGCGGTTGGCGCTGACGCCGAGCGCGGCGGCACGCCGCATCGTCGCCTGCATTGCGTAATGAAACACCGACCTCGGCGCCCCTGCGATCTGCGTCGCCTCCGCGATCAGCACGTCGCCGTTGGGCAGCACCTCGATCCAGCGCGGATGGTCGAGCCCCGTTGCGAACGCGTTGACCTTGAGGCCGGGTGCGACCGTCGGCTTCTGTCCTTCGCTCCAGCCCCTGGCCGTCGGCATCTTCAACGTCGGCAGCGCCCCTTGCGGCTTCGCTTCGGGAATGGCTGGCGTCTGGCCCCATGCGGGCGCGGGCTCTGTGCCCGATAGCTTCCGCCATTGCAGCGCGATGCCGCCGACCAGCGCGACAAACTGCGCAAAGATGCTGGAAAAGGTCATGAAAATCCCCTGTTGAACGTGCGGCACTGTCCAACCCCGGATCGCCCAAGCCCCGCGCGGGCCCAAGCCTAATCTTTGCCTGATCGTTGACCTCTCCAGATCCACGATGGGATGTCGTCGTGCCTTTTTGCGTGCGCATCCAACTTGGTGGCGGCAGAAAGGTCAACCGGTGCCGGCCCGCTTCCAGCCGCCTGGAGCGCAGATGGCAGCACCTCGAATTTGCATGGCAAGGCTGCGACAAGGCTGCGAGAGGTCCGCTTCTGCGAGGCGATCAGCGGCGGACCTGCCGCTCCAGCCGCCGTGCCGCGCGAAAATCGTCGAGATGATGCATGTTCGGCACCAGCGCCGCTTCCTTGGACAGCAGGTGATAAACCCGCGCGACGGTGCGCTGCTTCTGTTTCGTCCGTCCGGGCGGCAGCCCGCGCGCCTTGCGGACCGCGGCGATCGCGTGCTCGCGAAAATAATCGTAGGCGTCCGGCATGGCTCGATGCTCTGCGGTCAATGCATGCTTCGAGGCGTTAACGGGCTTGTGGAAGCGCGGTTCCCAGCAGCGGGGGCATTGTGCAGTTGTGCATCATGCTTCCCCAATGTCCGCTGGCCCGCGGCTCAGCGTGGCGACAGGAACGGGATGATCATCGGCACCCGGCGACAATAGGCGCCGTAGGCGTCTTCGCCGAGCTCCTTGGACAGGAACACCTCTTCCATCCGGCCCTTCTGCCACATGCCGAGCGAGATCAGGATCGCGCCGAGGATCGCGGTCACGGTGCCGACCGCGATGCCGGTCGCCAGCATGCCGGCGATCAGGCCGGTGTAGATCGGATGGCGCACGATGCCGTACGGGCCGGTGTCGATGACGCGGTGGTCTTCCTTGTGGGTGATGGTGTTGGACCAGAATTGTCCAAGATGCAGGCGTCCCCACCAGGTAAAGGAAATGCCGGCAAGCACGATCACCGCCACGATGTAGACAGCGGCATTGCTGAACACCCAGAGCGGCTTGTCGCCGAGCACTTCCGCGGTCCAGGGCGTGAACAGGATGCCGCCGACCAGGATCGGGATGCGATAGCGGCCTGACTCCAGCGTCATCACCTGCTTCTGGGTGCGGCCCTGCCAGAATGAGGCGCCGATCCAGCTCGCGAGCCAGGCGAGCCAGATCAGGGCGAGCAGTTGCGTCGGCCAGGTCGTGGTCCAACCACCCCAGGCGACAGAGAGAAGCTTGCTAAAATCAAAGGACATGCGGAAAGGTTCTTTGGGTTGGCGGCAGCTCAGCTGGCGCGCGAGGAGAGCGCGTGATGCTCGATGGCGCTGGAGGCAAGCGCGCCGCCGCGGGCGAGAAGATGGGTGATGGTTTCGCGCAGCACCGGCTCGATCGGGCGCGGCGAGTAGCCGAGCTCGTTACGGGCCTTGCCGATCGAAAGGTCGCTCGCGGCGAGCGCGATGCGCACGCCCTCCGCGGTGCCATTGGGCGGCCGGCGCGTGATGTTGTCGGAGATATATTCGAGCATGATGCCCGAGAGCTCGGCGATCTTGCCGGGCACGATGACCGGAAACTGCCGGCGCCCGCTCATCGCGGACATCATCCGCAGGATGTTGCCGAGCGGAACGCAATCGCCGCCGAGGATGTAGCGCTGGCCGGTGCGGCCGCGTTCCATCGTCAGCACCAGGCCCATGGCGACGTCGCGGACGTCGACGAGGTTGACCAGGAAGTTGAGGTGCGGCTGCACCTTCTTCTGGAGGAAGTACCACAGCATCGCGGTCGGCGGCGTCAGATTGTGGTCGGCAGGCCCGATCGGCATGGTCGGGGTGCCGATCACGAGCGGAAAACCTTCAGCCGCGGCCTTCGCGGCGCAATGCTCGGCCAGCGATTTCGACCGCGTATAGGCGCCCGGCATCGCATCGGCCGGCTGCAGCGCCTCTTCGGCGGGAGCACCGCCCAGGTCAGAATAGGGGAACAGGATCGATTCCGTCGAGCAGTGCAGGAAACGCGAGACGCCGCGCTTCATCGCTGCCGCGAGCACGATCTCGGTGCCGCGGCAATTGACGTCGTGAAAGGCCTGCTTGTTGGCGACCCACATGCCGGGCAGGCCGGCGAGGTGATAGACCTGATCGACACCCGCAATCGCGGCATCGACCGCAGCGCCGTCCAGCACCGAGCCATGGGCATATTCAACGTCGGCATTCGCCGTGGCCGGCGCACGGACATCGAGCACACGCACCCGCTGCCCATGGGCGCGGAGCGCTTCTACGAGATGATGTCCGATGAAGCCGCTGCCACCGGTAACCAGTACGAGAGCCATGCAGAAGGTTTGCTGTTTTGCGTCTGGAGTTATCGGGTTGAAAGGGAATTGGTCGGAAGAGGCGCCAGAATCGCGGCAAGGTCGCGACGGAAGCCCAATGCAATGAATAATTTCGCCATGACAAACATCGGTCCGAGCAGAAAATGCGTGGGGTGGTCGACCATCGACGGCTGCCGCTCCTCGAAAACCTTGTGGCCGACGATCTGAGAAGCGACGCCAACCCCGATCAGCACTGCAAAAATCGACCACATCATGACGATCGAGACCTGATTGCCGATCGCGGCTGCGACCGAAAGCAGCACGATCATCGCGGCGAGAATGCCGAGCCCGATCCCGGCGTCCAGCATCAGCCAGTAGACCAGCACCGGCAGCGCCAGAATCACGGCCAGGCTCACCTCGATCCCGAACAACGGGAAGTGCACGAGCGTCAGAGGCAGCACGGCGCCGGTGAAGAGCAGGAGGATGCCGACCACGTGCATCGCGCAATTCCAGGGATCGCGATGATATTCGACGTAGTCGGCCAGTTGGCGTTGAAAATAACTGGCCATCTCGGTCTCGTGCAGCATGGGGTCGGGGAAGGACGAAAAAAGCCTATAGCACCTGATAGCGCGGTGCACAAACCGGCGCTATTGTCGCGCAAAGCCGTTCAGTCGCGCTGTGAGGCAAGTCACAAAACGGTCAGGACTTCAAAGGGTTCCGCCAGGCGCCGTACCATGTTCGCTCAGTGCTTCTTGGCGGGCTTTTTTGCCGCAGGCGCAGGCGCCGCGGCCGGATGCGCAGGGACGTCCTCCGGCACCTTGGCATAGGTCAGGATCTGCAGCTGGCCGTTGACGGCCGAACTCGGCTTGGCCCGGTCGAGAAACTGCTCCTCGCCGAGGCCGATCGGATGCAGCCGCTTGGTCGAGATCTTGAACGTGTTCACCAGCACGTCGCGGATCGCGTCGGCCCGGCGCTGGCTGAGGATCGCGTTGGCTTCGCGCGTCTTCACGTTGGATTCGACGTGGCCGACGATCAGGAACGTGTAGGGCAGCAGCGAGGCATGGACCAGCGCGTCGGCGATGCGGCCGACGGTCTGGTAGGACGCCGGCTGGATGATCGGCGTGTCGGCGTCGAACTGGATCTGCGCGGTGAAGGTCGGCAAATTGGCCAGATCGGGCGCGATCGGCGGCCGGTTCACCGGACCCGGATCGTTCTTGATCCTGGCCTTGGCCCGCTCCATCACCTGCAGCTTCAGCGCGGGGATATCGATCTCGGCGGGTTGTTCGAAATGGTTGAGCTTGCCGACGATGTCGTCGCGGGTCGGCGGCGCCGTCTGCGCTCCTGCCGCGCCCGCGAGCAGGGCAAGGCCGAGCGCGAGGCCGATCCCGGCGGTGGTACGCCTGTTCGCGCGCATCACCGATACCCCGCGTCGTCGACGGCCTTCAGGCAGTTGTTGCTGATGCCCTTGGGCGTCGAGACCAGGCAGGGGATCGCCTTGCTGGTCTCCTTGGTCGAGCCGCCGCAGACCTTGACGATCTCGCGCTGGCAGACGTTCGCCACCGTGATGCGGGCAGCAACGCGCTTCTGGATCGCGTCGAAGGCGCCCAGATAGTCGCTCTGGCACTGCTGGGAGAGCACGTCGCGGTTGCGGGACAGGCACTCTTTCAGGCGGGTCGAATCCGGGTTGACACCGCGGCAATTGGCAACGATTTCCGCACCGCAACTTTTTGCCAGCAGCCCGATCGAATCGCCAAAGCTCATGGTCTCCGCCGCCGCAAGCGACGGCATACCCAATGCCAGCAAGATCAGTGTGATGGAGCCCCGGACCATGGGCGCATCTGATACGGGGAAGTTCGCGGTGGTCAAGGGCTGTTCGGCCCAGAACTGTCGACAGTCCGGCCGGTGCGGCGAACAGTCCTCACTCCGCGGCGTCGGCGGGGGGCCATTCGATCAGGGCGACCGTGTGGTTCCTGAGGTCGTCGGCGACATCAGGATCGGCCTTGAGCTCGTCCAATGTCCTCGGCGGGGGAAGCTGGCTGCCGTTCTCGATCAGCTCCTGCGCATAGAACGCGAGTGCCTCGGGCGCATTCTCCAGGGCCTCATCGACGTCGTCGCCGCCGGAATTGCAGCCGAGCAGGTCGGGAAACCACAAGCCAACGGCTTCATCCGGGCCGGCGTCCTCGATGATGGCGATGTAGTGAGGCATGGGAGAATGGCGGCTCGAAAGTTGAACCGGAGGTTTGATTTGAATTATGAGTACCTCATCTGCGGAGGTAAGCAATTGAGCAAATTGACTTTGGTTGAAGGCTCCAGCTCATTCGTGTTTCGTGATGAGGGCGCCGTCCCTTCGCCACGTACGATGCGGGTCTTCTCGTTTTGCCCCCGATCGAGCAGTCAGCACACACGCATCATCGTGGCGATGCATGGCGTTGACCGCGCCGCCGCGGAGTTTCGCGATCTTCTCGCGCCTCAAGCCGAACGCAATGGGCAAATCGTGCTGGTGCCGGAGTTCGACCCGGATCAGTTCCCGGGCGTCCACGCCTACAATTTCGGCGGCGTGCGGCTGCCGCCGCCGGACAACAAGGTCTTGCCGCGCGATCATTGGAATTTCGGGGTGATCGACCGGCTGTTTCATCATGTTCGAGATGCGATCGAGTCCAGCCGTCACACGTTTGGCCTGTTCGGCAATTCCGCCGGCGCGCAATTTGTCCTGCGCTATCTCGCACTCAACGAAGCCGCTTCCGTCGATGTCGCCGTTGCCGCCAACTGTGGTTGCTACATGCTGCCGAACCTCACCAAGGACTATCCAGATGGCATGGGAGGGATTGCCCTCAACGAAAGTCATTTGCGAAGGTATCTGGGACGGCGTTTGGTTATCCTGCTAGGCGACGCCGACAACGACCCTGATGCTCCCGATCTGCCCCGCTGGGACGAGGCGATGGCACAAGGCCCTCATCGTCTTGCGCGGGGTCTCTGGCATTTCGAACACTGTACGGAGCTGTCCAAGAGCCTTGGCGTCGAACTGGGCTGGCGACTCGAAATCGCGCCGGGTGCCGGGCATGTCGACCAGCTGATCTACGACCGGGGAGCGAGCATCTTGAACGGCTGAGTGGAGGGTCTTGTGCGCAAGGCCTGCCTCACGCCCGCTGCACAAAGCTGTCCACGACCTTCTTCTCGCCGGCCTTGTCGAAATGGATGGTGAGCTTGTTGCCGTCGATCTTGGTGACGCGGCCGTAACCGAATTTCTGGTGGAAGACGCGGTCGGAGAGCGAGAATTCGGAGGTCGTGCCGGTCGATTTGGCGACCAGCTCGCCCTCGATCGTCATCGGGCCGCGGCGGCGTGA
Organism: Bradyrhizobium nivariense; assembly: GCF_029846715.1. Lineage (GTDB taxonomy): Bacteria > Pseudomonadota > Alphaproteobacteria > Rhizobiales > Xanthobacteraceae > Bradyrhizobium. Next base: position 27,053 of record NZ_JARVWW010000052.1, on the reverse strand, counting down.
GGAGAAGCTGCCGAAATCTGGCGAGGACGACTGGGACGAAAACGACGAGGCCTCTTCCTCGAAACCGCCATGGCCGTCGCCACTACGTCCGCCGCCACCCCGGTTGCGGTTGGCTTGTGAACGATTGGCCTGGGCGCGCTGCCAGCCCGGGGTCGAATAGGTGGAGCCGAATGCTTCCATGTCGTCGAAGCGGGAAGCGCCGTAGCCGCCGGTGCCGCCCCAGGCGGAGCCGCCCTTGGATTCCGTGATCTCGACATTGGCCGCCGGCAGTTCGTCGAGGAAGCGCGACGGGATCGTGGTCGACCAGGTGCCATGGATCCGGCGGTTGGTGGCAAAATAGATTTTGGCGCGGCGGCGGGCGCGGGTCAGGCCGACATGGCCGAGCCGGCGCTCTTCCTCCAGGCCGGCGCGGCCCTGTTCGTCCAGCGTGCGCTGGCTCGGAAACAGGCCTTCTTCCCAGCCAGGCAGGAACACGTTGTCGAATTCCAGGCCCTTGGCCGAATGCAGCGTCATCAGCGATACCGCGTCCTCATCGGCGCCGCTGTCGCGGTCCATCACCAGCGAGATATGCTCGAGGAACCCTTGCAGGTTCTCGAACTCCTCCATCGAGCGCACCAGCTCCTTGAGGTTTTCGAGCCGGCCCGCGGCGTCCGCCGAACGGTCCTTCTGCCACATCTCGGTGTAGCCGCTCTCGTCGAGCACGATCTGGGCCAGATCCGTGTGCGCTGTGACCTCGCGCTGGGCGCGCCAGCGGTCGAACTGGGCGACGACATCGCGCAAGGAGCCGCGCGCCTTCGGCTTCAGCTCGTCGGTCTCGACCACCGCGCGCGCCGCCTCGAACAGCGGAATGCAGCGCTTGCGGGCGTGGTCGTGCAGCATCTGCACGGTGGCATCGCCCAAGCCGCGCTTGGGCGTGTTGACGATGCGCTCGAAGGCGAGGTCGTCCGCCGGTGAATTGATGACGCGCAGATACGCCAGCGCATCGCGGATTTCGGCGCGCTCGTAGAAGCGCGGGCCGCCGATGACGCGATAGGGTAGGCCGAGCGTGACGAAACGGTCCTCAAACTCGCGCATCTGATAGGACGCGCGCACCAGGATCGCGATCTCGTTGAGCTTGTCGCCCTGGCGCTGGATCTGCTCGATCTCTTCGCCGATGCCGCGGGCTTCCTCTTCCGAATCCCACGAGCCCGTCACCGTGACCTTCTCGCCGTCCTGGTCCTCGGTGCGCAGTGTCTTGCCGAGCCGGCCTTCGTTATGGGCGATCAGGTGCGAGGCGGCGGCGAGGATGTGGCCGGTCGAGCGGTAGTTGCGCTCGAGGCGGATGACCTTGGCGCCGGGGAAATCATGGTCGAAGCGCAGGATGTTGTCGACCTCCGCGCCGCGCCAGCCATAGATCGACTGGTCGTCGTCGCCGACGCAGCAGATGTTTTTGACGTGGGCTTTTTCGTTCGCCGCAATCGGCGCCAAGTCATCATTCTCGTCATCACCGGGCCGACGCGAAGCGTCGAGACCCGGTGATCCATCTCGTGAAGAATCGATGGATTGCCGGGTCAAGCCTGGCAATGACGGATTGGAAGACGGCGCCTGCGACAGCAGCCGCAGCCACAGATACTGTGCGACGTTGGTGTCTTGGTACTCGTCGACCAGGATGAATTTGAAGCGCTGCTGGTACTGCCGCAGAATATCCGGGTGCTCGCGGAAGATGCGGATGTCTTCGAGCAGCAGATCGCCGAAATCGGCGGCGTTCAAAATCTTCAGCCGTTCCTGGTAGCTCGCATAGAGCTTGCCGCCCTTGCCGTTGCCGAACACAGCGGCTTCGCCCGAGGGCACCTGCGACGGCGTCAGGCCGCGGTTCTTCCAGCCGTCGATCAAGCCGGCCAGCATGCGCGCGGGCCAGCGCTTGTCGTCGATGTTGTCGGCTTGCAAGAGCTGCTTCAACAGCCGGACCTGATCGTCGACGTCGAGCACGGTGAAGTTCGACTTGAGCTGTGCCAGCTCGGCATGGGTCCGCAGGATGCGCCCGCCGATCGAGTGGAAGGTGCCGAGCCACGGCATGCCTTCGACGGCATGGCCGAGCATCTGGCCGAGCCGGTGCTTCATCTCGCGCGCGGCCTTGTTGGTGAAGGTCACCGACAGGATCTCGCTTGGGCGGGCGCGGCCCTGGCTCAGGATGTGGGCGATGCGCGTGGTCAGCACGCGGGTCTTGCCGGTGCCGGCGCCGGCCAGCACCAGAACCGGGCCGTCCAGCGTCTCCACCGCCTCGCGCTGCTCCGGATTGAGCCCGGACAAATATTTCGGGCCCACCGAGGCGCGCGCGCGCGCGGCGATGCCGCCCGCGGCAGGCTGGTGGTCGGGGACATTCTGAGAGGCGATTTTGCTTGGCTCGGTCATGCGAATCATTGGCCCCCACGATGGCACCGCGGGGTGACGGAAGGGAGCCTTCATAACAGGGATTACCGCCTATATGGGGTGGCGGCGAGGGGTTTTCCACGTACGCCGAACGCTGATTTGTTCCTGCGGGGGGCGCGAATTTCGACCCGCTTCAGGTCGGAACCATCGTTTCCCGGTCGAGATTGTCTCTGCAACCGTGGCGCGGTGGTCAACTGCGCCGATCGCAGACAGGTATCGAGACAGAGGTTCGGATCATGCTAGGCTGGGTTGTGACGTTTCTGGTTATCGCACTGATCGCCGGTATTTTGGGCTTCGGCGGCATCGCCGGCGCTTCGGTCGAAATCGCCAAGATCATCTTCTTTATCGCCGTCGTGCTGTTCCTGGTCTCGGCCGTGTTCGGATTGGTCCGCGGCCGCACCAGGGTCTAGCGCCTATCGCTTCGAGGGCATCGCGATGTTTCGGCCGATGCCCTCGGGCCGCGACAAGGCGCCGTGGGCCTTGGCGACCGCAGTGATACGCTCCTGGATGTCGGGCGGGAACGGCGCCACGCGTCGCGCATTCATGTCCATGTGGAGCGACATGTTCTCGGAAGTTGCCGACAGCCAACCCTCGGTGGCGTGCCTCATCTCCTCGAACGTGTGCAGCCGCTTGTCGTCGGCCTCTAACAGCCACACCAAAATCTGCACGGGATCGCCGAGATGGATTTCGCGCAAATACCGGACATGGCATTCCGCGGTGAAGGTCGAGCCGTGGCGCTCCCTCTTGTAGACCGGACCGATTCCGAGCTCGAGCCAGAACTCGTCGATCGCGCGGTCGAACATCACGTTGTAATAGGCCATGTTGAGATGGCCGTTATAGTCGATCCATTGCGGCTCGATCTGCATGATCGAGCCGCGGAACGGCTCGGCGTTGGGCGCAGCAGCTGCGGTCTCCGGCATGTTTCATTCCCTGGCTATGCGTCCGGTCGCTTGACTTGACCGGTGAGATGTCCTTTGCCACGGTTCTTCTGTCGGGAGGAACGTCCGTGGGTACGACCATCACCAATAATCCGCCGCGGGTCGAGCCGAAAGCCCTCGCTAGTGCGCTGGAGCAGCTCGCCGCCCGGTTCGGCAACCGCCTCATCACCTCGCAGGCCGTGCGCGAGCAGCACGGCCATACCACCACATGGATCGTGAACCAGCCGCCGGACGGCGTGGTGATGGCGCAGGAGACCGCCGACATCCAGGACGTGGTGCGGATCTGCGCGAAAAACGGCGTGCCCGTCATCGCCTTCGGCACCGGCACCTCGCTCGAGGGCCAGGTCAACGCACCCGCGGGCGGCATCTCGATCGACCTGCGCGACATGAACAGGGTGCTCGCGGTGCATGCCGAGGACCTCGACTGCGTGATCCAGCCCGGTGTCACCCGTAAGGCGCTCAACGAGCATCTGCGCGACCAGGGCCTGTTCTTCCCGATCGACCCCGGCGCGGATGCTTCCCTCGGCGGCATGGCCTCGACCCGCGCCTCCGGCACCAACGCCGTGCGCTACGGCACGATGCGCGACAGCGTGCTGGCGCTGAAGGTGGTCCGCGGCGACGGCGAGATCATCACCACCGGCACGCGTGCGAAGAAATCATCCGCCGGCTACGACCTGACGCATCTGTTCATCGGCGCCGAGGGCACGCTCGGCATCATCTCGGAACTGACCATCCGCCTGCGCGGAATCCCCGAGACGATCGCGGCCGGCGCGGTGTCGTTCGAGACCGTGCACGGGGCGTGTCAGGCCGTAATCCTGGCGATCCAGACCGGCATTCCCGTAGCGCGGATCGAGCTGCTAAACGCCGCGCAGGTGAAGGCCTGCAACGCCTATTCGAAGCTGACGCTGCCGGAGACGCCGCTGCTGCTGATGGAATTCCACGGCAGCGAGATCGAGGTCGGCGAACAGTCCAAGGCCTTCGGCGAGATCGCAAAGGACTGCGGTGGCGGCGACTTCTCCTGGACCACCAAGCCGGAGGATCGCACAAAACTGTGGCAGGCGCGGCACGACGCCTATTGGTCGGTGAAGGCGCTGCGGCCCGGCGACAGCATCGGCGTGGTCGCGACCGACGTCTGCGTTCCGATCTCGCGCCTTGCCGATTGCGTCAGCGAGACCGAGGAAGATCTCAAGCGGCTCAACCTGTTGTCGCCGATCGTCGGCCATGTCGGCGACGGCAATTTCCACTGTTCGCTGGTCTGCGACACCAAAGATGCCGGCGAGATGGCACGCGGTGAGGAGTTCATGCATCGCCTGGTCGAGCGCGCGCAGGCGATGGACGGCACCTGCACCGGCGAGCACGGCATCGGCCAGGGCAAGCAGAAATATCTCAAGGCGGAATTGGGCCCCGAGGCGCTCGATGCGATGCGGGCGCTGAAGAAGGCGCTCGATCCGCAGAACATCTTCAATCCCGGCAAGATCGTGCCGGAGGCGTAGCGCGGCCTACTGCATCGCGGTCGCGGAACTTTCCGCAGCCGGGCCGGTTCCAATTCCGTCAACTTCCGATGCCTCAATGGCGCGGCTCGGCGGGAGGATGCGATGTTGCGACCGGTCATTGGAATTGCCGTGATGGCGCTGGCCTGCATGCTGGCGGGCACGGCTCTGGGGAAGGGCGGAGGCGGCGGACACGGCGGTGGGCACGGCGGCGGTCATGGGGGTGGTCATGGCGGGGGCCATCATGGCGGCGGCCATTTCGGCGGTCACGGTTTCGCGCACGCGCATGGCGGCGGCGGACATCATGGCGGGATGCGGTTCGCAACCGGAGCCCGACATGGTGGCCCGAACTTCGGTCAGATCCGCAATGCGGCCGTCCGTCCCGCGAATTTCCGCAATGCCCTCAACGCGCACTCCGGTGCGTTCCGCAACGGCCGGCTGATCGGCAATCCGGCGGCGCGCGCTCAGATCGCCGCCGCGGCCGCACTTGCCGGCTGGCACGGCGCAAGCAGCGGATGGTGGCAACATGCCGGGGGCGGCTATGGCTGGGTCGGACCGCTGTTCTGGCCATTCGCCTATAACGACCTCTACGACTACACGATCTGGGGCGACGGTCTCGGCTTCTGGGGCTACGGCTATCCGGACATCTATGCCGGCATGTTTGGGCCCTATGGCTATGACGGTCTCTCGGCCTATCTGCCGCAGCGTCCGCAAGGACGGCGGCATGCGCGAGGCGCTCCGCTCGATCAGCTCTGCGGCAGCGACCGCCGCGAAATCGTCGGTCTGCCGATCGACCAGATAACAGCCGCGGTGCAGCCGACGGATGCGCAAGGCGCGAGCCTCGACGAACTCGGCAACGCCTCGATCCAGGCGGCAGAGCTGATCCGCGCATCCTGTCCGGCTCAGGTCGCGGCGACGGCGCCCGGCCGCCTCGCGGCGATGCAACAGCGCGTCGAGGCAATGGAGAAGGCGGTCGATCTCGTCCAGCCCGCACTGGATAAATTCTATGACTCGCTCACCGACGAGCAGAAGGCGCGCTTCAATGCGCTGGCCGAGAATCAGCGTCGTGCTTCCAACAATGCCAGTGGATCGCTGGTCCAGAATTGCGGGGCGTCTGCTGCACTCGATTGGCCCGGCGCCGACATCGAGGCGAGGCTTCATCCCGACGACACCCAGCGCGCTGCGCTGCAGGTGCTCCAGGATACCAGCGCCAAGGTCAGCGCATCGCTCAAGGCGGCTTGCCAGCCCAGCGACGTGATGACGCCGCCGGCGCGAATGGCCGCGATCCGCAAGCGGCTCGACGCGATGCTGGATGGCGTCAAATCGGTGCGCGCCGCGCTCGAAGATTTCTATGCCACGTTGAACGACGAGCAGAAGGCGCAGTTCGAGGCGATCGGACCACGTCGGACGTCCTGAACGTGTCGCGAGCCGCGGAGTGTGGCGGAAAAAACCGCCTCGCCGATCTCACTACGGTTCTCTATGCTGGGCGCGGTTTGAAGCGCGACGATGCGGCGGCTGGAAGACCACGGGTGGCGGGGCGATGAAGTGGTTCGCGCGCGAGACGCGGCAAGACATCTGGGATGAAGCGATCGAACGGCCGCTCGGCGACATCGAGGCCGCCGAGCGCATCCGTGCGATCTGTGAGGCCGCTGCGGCGAGTGCTGCGACCGTCGGAGAGGCCACACGTCACGACAAGCGCGAAAGCGAGCGCTATGGACGCGCGGCGAAAGTCGCGATGGAAATCGCGATGAAGATCTCGGACGGATTGATGCGCGACGACGCGGTCCGTCGCATCGTCGATCTCTGCATGAAGGCCAACGACATCAAAACCGCGCAGATCCTGTTTCGCGCGATCCATGCCAGCTGGATCCGCGAAACGATACAGCGCGATTATCCCGCGCTGTCGCAGTGAAGGCTGATTGTTGCCACGAGGAAGGTGCGCTCCCTCTCCCGCTTGCGGGGGAGGGCCGGGGTGGGGGTCTCTCCACCAGCGATATATCGCGAGTGGATAAAGCCCTCACCCGCCACGCTCTTGCGAGCGTGTCGACCTCTCCCGCAAGCGGGAGAGGTGCACCGCGCCCGCGGCCTAACCCAACTTACGCCACTTTCGCCAGCTTGCGCACCGCCTCGTCCACGCTGTGGAAGACGTGCTCCTTCGGCAGCACATCGAACAATCGGAACCGCTCGAACGCGTCCTGCGCGCGCACCGATTCCAGCCGGGCCAGCGCGACCGTGACGCCCTGTTCGCTGCACGCCCTGAACACGTCGAGCAGGATCTGCGCGGCGGTGAAGTCGATCTCGACCATGCCGCTCGCCTCCAGCACCAGCAGCTGCGGGGGCGTCGCGCCGAGCACCTTGGTCACATCACTGCGAAAGCCGGGCGCGTTGAGGAACGACAGCGGCGCCTGCAGCCCGATCACGGCGACGCCGGCGATGCGCTCGCCGGCGATGTGCGGATGCGCCGGCCACCAGATCGTGGTCCCCGGCACGCGCTCGAATTCGACCAGCCGCGCGCGCGTCGTGCTCCAGATGCCGTGCAGCAGCGACAGTACGATGCCGAGGAACGCGCCCTGCTGGATCGGCAGCACGATGATCAGCGCGGCGGTGGCAGCGATCAGAAGGAATTCGCTTGGGGATTGGCGATAGATCGTGACGATCTGCTTCACGCGGATGATGCGCAGCGCGACGAACAGCAGGATGCCGCCGAGCGCGGCATCCGGAACGTGCTGCAGCAATCCCGTTCCAAACGCGAGCAGCGCCAGCACGATTGTTCCGGCCGCAAGGCCCGCAAGCTGCGATTGCCCGCCGGTCTCGGCGACAATACCCGTCCGCGGCGGGCTGGCATTGACCGGAAACGCGCCGAACAGGCCCGACAGCACGCTGCCGGCGCCCGCGCCGAGGAAATCGCGATCGACATCGGCCGGTTTGTCGGGATCGGACGGGAACGAGCGCGTTGTCGCGGCAGTCTGCACCATCACCACGACCGTGATGACAAAAGCGAGCGGCACGAGGCGGATCCATTGCTCCGGTGCAAGCTCGGGGATGGTCGGCCGCGGCAGCGTCCCCGGCACGGCGCCGACGACGTTGACGCCCTTGCTCTCGAGGCCGAGCACGATTGTGGCCAAGGTCGCTGCGACGAGCCCGATCAGCGCGCCCGGAAGTTTTGCGCTGACCTTCTCGGAGACGAAGACCACGGCCAGCACACCGAAGCCGATGCACAACGTGAAGGGATTGGTGCGGCCGAGCTCGCTTGCGAGCACGCCGATGCGATCGAGCGTCGGCCCGTTCGGCGATTCCAGACCCAGCACGCCCGGCAATTGCGACACGATGATGTGGACGGAGATGCCGGCGAGAAAGCCGACCATGATGGGCACGGACAAGAGATTGGCGATGCCGCCGAGGCGGAAGGCGCCGCCGGCCAGCATCATTGCGCCGACCATCAGTGCCAGCGCGATCGCGAGCCCCTGATACTCAGGCGAGCCGGCGGCGGCCAGCGCGGCAAGCCCGCCGGCGAAGATCGGCGTGATCGTGGAATCGGCGCCGCAGGACAGGAAGCGGTTGCCGCCGAGCATCGCAAAGCCGAGCGATCCCGCCATGAAGGCGAAGAAGCCGATCTGCGGCGCGAAGCCGCCGAGCCGCGCGGTGGCCATCTGTTCGGGGATCGCGATCGCCGCCAGCGTCAGCCCCGCCATGAGATCGCCGGGCAGGGAATAGGACGCGAGCGACCGGAACAGCGGCCAAGACCCCTTCGCGTGAGTGTCGTGCGGCATTGATGTGGAATCCTCGGAAGGCCTGCGTCGGACGATCAGACTACAGCAATTCGGGCTCGGACGGCGGCAGATGGCGAATATCCGCAACTCTCTCCTGTCCCGGACGCGCTGCAGCGCGTAGCGTTGCTGCGCAGAGCCGGGATCCAGGATGCTGCACAGTTCGCTGCCGCATGGGCCCCGGCTCTGCAGCGCACCGCCGAAGAGCGCTGCGCTGCGTCCGGGGCACGAGAGCCGCATCAACAGAAATGTCCGCAAGCCATGGGCTCGCGGACATCTTTTCGCGGCGCGGGCGGAAGCCTCAGTACCGGCCGCGGTCGTTGTGATAATCGCCGCCGCGACCGCCGCCACCCATTCCCATGCCAAGTCCGATACCGATGCCGATGCCCTGCATCACAGCGCCGGGCGGCGGGCCGCGATCCGGCGGCGGCGCGCGCTCGTAAACCACTTCATCAGGCGGCGGCCGGCGCGGCTTGGGCGGCGTCTCGACCACCTTGCGCTTCGGCGGCGTGTCGTCGGCGCGCTTCTTGATGACGGGCGCGACCGCCGGGTTGATCGGCGTTGCCGGGGTCGAGGGTGTCGTGCACGGGCAGGTCGGCGCCAGTGCGACGGCGATCGGGGCGGGCGCGGCCGCGACCGTCGCGGGCAAGACGTAGTTCCGGTTCTGCACGCGCAGCAGCAGCCTGCGCGCGGTCGCAGCCAGATCGCTGTTGTCCCAGTTCGCCAGATAGGCCTCGAACGAAGCGCGGGTGTTGATCGCGGTGGCCCGCTCCCATGCCAGCATCTGGCGCCGGCGCTCCAAAATCGTGCGCAGGCGCGGGGTGAAGGACGCCTGCGCATACAGTTCGACATAGGCCTGATACGCGGGAACGGTGTCCTCAGTGATCACCAGCTCATAGGCGGCCTTGGCATCCTTGCCCTGCAAATCCTTGCGCCAGTCCTCCACGCTGCGCGTGCCGCTCGCAAGCGCCATGGAGGATGCGCCAGGAAGCGCAGGCTGACCGCTGCTGCTCTCGCCGAAGAACTTGAAGTCGGTCGTCAGCGACGAGCTTTCCCAGGGGATCTGCCGTCCGTCGGTCGATTGCGCCACGGCGACGCGAATGCGCTTGAACACTTCCTCGATTGGCAGATTGGGCTGCTTGGCGACGGTCAGTGCCGCGGTGGTATAGGGGCTGTCGATGCCGGAGCCATCCTCGGCTTCGGAGCCTGGCGAGGTCGAATAGGAGATGAAGGAGCCCGGCGCGCCGGCCTTGGTGTCGACCATCGCAAGCCCGTGGCCGGCACCGCTGAGCGCAGGGAACGGATTGTTGCGGCAGGCATCGAGCATGAAGATGCGCGCCCGCGTCGGCAGCGCGCCGAGCGTGTTGAGCAGGTCGTTGAGCCGCACACCCTGCAGCGGAATGTCGGCCTCGCGCTTGGGATCGAGATCGACGGGAACGAGATAGTTCTCGCCGTCGATCTGGAGGCCGTGGCCGGCATAGAACACCAGTGCGACAGTGTCGGCGCCGCTGGCGCTGACCTTGCCGGCGAAATCCGAGATCGCCTGACGCATGTCGTTCTGCGCCAGATTGGATGCCGTGGTGACGGTGAAGCCGGCATTGCCGAGCAGCTCCGTCATGCCCTTGGCGTCGTTGGCTGCGTTGGGCAGTTCCGGCACGGTGCGATAGGCCGATTGACCGATCACGAGTGCGAGCCGCGCTTCGGCCGCGGCCTCCGTCGGCGTCGTCAATTGCGTGAGCGCGAGAAGGCCGGATGCAAGAAACAAATTACGAAGGACTGGACGGCGCATGATGTCACCTCCATCGGCAATGCGCGCGATGATGTCACCTTTTCTAGGTTGCCGCCACGCGTCTGTCTGTGCACTGGATCACGTTGAGCCGCGGCAAAAAGGGGCAGGAGGTCTGCCAGAGCTGGTGCGGCATCGTTCTGGCGCCATCCATGTGAATTGCGCATTGATCCATGCGCCAATTGGATTGATCCCGGATGCTGCGCGAAAGCATCCTCTCGCACATCGGGTCCCATGCTCGTCTGATCGAGAATCCCGCAAAAAACATGGTTGTTTCGCGGCGCGCTGATGCCGTCGATGTTCGCAAGACGCCGCTTTGCGACGGCCGGCCGCAACCCTTGCCTGGGCCGTCGCTTTCGCCATACAGTTCGTGCAACGGGCTGCGGCAACGACCGCGGCGCGAAAAATAATAATTGGGGAGAGACCGCACCATGTCCATCGTGCCCGTGAACCGTCGCGCGTTCATCAAGTCGTCGACGGGCCTTGCCGCCGGCCTCGTGTTCTCCCCCGCACTGATCGGCCGCGCCGAAGCCGCGACGCTGAAGCTGAAGTGCTCCTCCTCGCTGCCGAACGATCCCAAATTCGCCAACGGCCGCGTCTACTACGACAATCTCGTGAAGAACCTGAAGGCGAACGGCCTCGGTGAGCAGGTCGAGGTCGCGTTCTTTCCCGACAATCAGTTGGGGCAGGAAATCGACGTCATCAACTCGGTGAAGCTCGGCGTTATCGACCTCATGGTGTCGGGCTCGTCGATCTCGGCCAATCTGGTGCCGCTGGTCGGCACCTACGATCTCGGCTTTCTGTTCTCGAGTTTCCCGCAGCAGACCAAGGCGTTCGACGCCGGCGCCGCCAAGCCGATCGAGGAGGCGCTGCTCAAGGGCAGCAACATCCGCATCATCGCCTGGGCCTATAATTTCGGCTCACGCAGCGTATTTGCGAAGAAGCCGGTGAAGACGCCGGAGGATCTCGCCGGCCTCAAGATCCGCACCCTGCCAAATCCCGTCATCACGGAATGCCTGCGTCTGATGGGGGCCGCCGCGACGCCGCTGGCGTTCGGCGAAATCTACACGGCGTTGCAGGCCGGCGTGCTGGACGGGCTGGAGCACGATCCGCCGACGATCCTGGCCAGCAAGTTCTTCGAAACGGCGAAATTCTACGCGCTGACGCAGCACAATTTCTCGCCGCTCGCGATCTATTTCAGCGACATGACCTACAACCGCATGGATCCGAAGCTGCGCGACGGATTTCTCGATGCCGCGAAGAAGGCCGCATCCGACACGCGCACCCATGGGCTCGCGGTCGAGAAGGAGGCGCTGTCGGCCTTGACCGAGAAGGGCGTGACGGTGGCCGAATGCGACCGCGAGGCGTTCAGGAAGCGCGTGGCGCCGCAGACCGAGAACTTCATCAAGGCGCGGCCGGAATCCAAGGCCGTCATCGACATCATCCGCGCCACGCAAGCTTGAGATGGCCAAATCCGAGCTGGCGATGACAGGCGCCGCGTCCCTCTCGGGCGGCCGCCACGGGAGCATCGCACTGCTGCTTCGCGTCAGCGACGCGACCGCGGCCATCCTGCTGGCCGCGGATCTCGCGGTGGTGTGCGGTTCCGTGCTGCTGCGCTTCTGCTTCAACGCGCCGGTCGAGTGGTCCGACGACGTCGCGCGCGGCCTGATGGTCGGCTCGGCCTTCTTCGGCGCGGCGAGCGCGCTCGCGCGTGGCGAGAATGTCGGCGTCTCCTTCTTCCGCGATCTGGCTCCGGTACGGCTGCGGACGTTGGTCGATGCGGCAAGTGCGCTGCTGGTGGTGCTGATCTCGGCCTATGTCGCTTACAATGCGATCAAGCTCGGCTCGCTGACGGCGGGTCAGACCACCGGCTCGGGCTTGCCGCTGGAGCTGACCTTCTACCCGATGGGCGTCGGCGCGCTGTTCATGACGGTGTTCGCGATCGACCATCTCTGCGCGAGGCCGCTCCTTGACATCGTCAGGGGGCTCGTCGCGATCGCCGTCGCGACCGGCCTTTATCTCGCCTGGGATTATCTGTCGCCGTCGTCGGTGCCGTCCGCGGGAACGCTGATGCTGATCGGTTTCTTCGCGACGCTGTTCGGCGGATTGCCGATCGGCTTTGCGCTGGCGCTGGCCGCGCTGATCTTCATCTGGGTCGAGGGCGCGCTGCCCGGCGTGATCTTCGCCCAGCAGATGGCGCGCGGCATCGACAATTTCGTGCTGCTCGCGATCCCGTTCTTCATCCTCGTCGGCTACCTCATGGAAGCCAACGGCATGTCGGTGCGCCTGATCGAGCTGTTGCAGCGCGCGGTGGGCCGCATGCGCGGCGGGCTGAACGTGGTGATGGTGGCCTCGATGGTGCTGTTCTCCGGCATCTCGGGCTCGAAGATGGCCGATGTTGCCGCCGTCGGCTCCGTGCTGATCCCGGCGGCGCGCCGCTCCAAGCAGAATCCGGGCGGCGCGGTGGCCCTGCTCGCGGCATCCGCAGTGATGGCCGAGACCATTCCGCCCTGCATCAACCTGATCATCCTGGGTTTCGTGGCGAACCTGTCGATCGGCGGCCTGTTCGTCGCCGGCCTGCTGCCGGCGGCACTGATGGCGCTGGTCCTGATCGCCGTCTCCATCATCTTCGGCAAGCCTCCGGCTAAAGCCGAGGACATCGCGCCGCAGATGCCGGTGTCGGGTCTGTGGAGCGGCGCGATCGCCTCGTTCGGCCTGATCTTCATGATCTTCTTCGGCTTCAAGAGCGGCTTTGCCACGGCCACGGAAATCTCCGCCTTTGCCGTGGCCTATGCGCTCGTCGTCGGCAGCGTCGTGTTCCGCGAGCTCAGCTTCACATCGGCCGCGCATAGTTTTGTCCAGGCCGCAACGCGCGCCGGACTCGTGCTGTTCATCGTCGCCGCGGCGCAGTCGCTCGCCTTCACGCTGACCCTGCAACAGGTGCCGCATGCGGTCGGCGATTTCATGCTGGGACTGTCCAAGACCTCAGGCGTCTGGCTGTTCATGCTGCTCGCGATCGCCGTGCTGATCGTGATGGGCTCGGTGCTGGAAGGCGCGGCCGCGCTGATCATCTTCGGGCCGCTGCTGCTGCCGGTGGCCGTGCAGCTCGGTGTCGATCCCCTGCATTTCGGCGTCGTGCTCGTCATCGCGATGGGCATCGGCCTGTTCGCGCCGCCACTTGGGCTCGGGCTCTACGGCGCCTGCCTGATCGGCAATGTGCCGATCGAGCAGACGGTGAAGCCGATCATGGGCTATCTGGGCCTGTTGCTGCTCTGTCTGCTGGTGATAGCGTTCGTGCCGTCGCTCAGCACCGCGCTGCCGCGCGCGTTCGGTTATTGAGGGAGTGTTGCCGTGAAAGTCCTGCTGGCCCACACGCCGGAGATGCGCCGCAATTACTACGGTGATCGCAGCCTGAACGGCCTGCGCGCGACCGCCGAGGTGGTCCTGCGCGAGAGCGATGATACCCTCGACGCCGCCGGCCTCGTGCGCGCTGCGAAAGATGTCGACATCATCGTCGCCGATCGCATGACCGAGGGCCGTGGCGAGATATTTCCGCAACTGCCGCGCCTACGCGCCTTCGTCCGCTGCGCCGTCGATATCCGCAACGTCGATGTCGCGGACGCCTCGAACGCAGGCGTGCTCGTGACCCGCGCCGGTCCGGGCTTCGTGCAGGCGGTCGCCGAGCTCGCGATCGGCTTCATGGTCGATCTCTCCCGCGGCGTGTCGCGGGCGACGGCCGACTACCAGGCCGGCCGCAAGCCGGAGGCGCGGATGGGCCGTCAGCTCGCGGGCAGCCGCATCGGCATCATCGGCTATGGCAGCATCGGGCGTTACCTCGCCGACGTGGCAAAAGTGCTGCGCATGGAGGTGCTGGTCTCCGATCCCTTCGCGACCGTCAGCGACAGCGCCATCAGGCAAGTCGGTCTCGACGATCTCCTCGCCGCGTCGGACTATGTCGTCTGCCTTGCGGTTGCGAACGAAGAGACCGAGAGCCTGATCGGGGAGGCGGCGCTGGCGCGCATGCAAAGGCACGCCGTCTTCATCAATCTCTCGCGCGGCAATCTCGTCGACGAGGCCGCGCTCGCGCGGGCGCTGCTGGAGGGCCGCATCGCCGGTGCGGCGATGGATGTCGGCCGTGCAGCTGACCAGATGCCGACCCCGGAACTGGCAAAACTCCCCAACGTCATCGCGACGCCGCATGTCGGCGGCCTGACGCCGCAGGCGATCGAGTATCAGTCCCTTGAGACGGTGCGGCAGGTCGAAGCGATCGTCAAAGGCGAGATCCCGCCGGGTGCCGTCAATGGCGACCGCTGGACGCGCCGGCCGTGAGCGCCGCGACAGCCGGTCCACTGCCCCGAACGTCCCGTCCTTCTGGATCACCGTCCTGGCGCTGGTGATCGGTATCGTGTCATGAGGACGCTTCCCGATGCTGGACGCGTTGTCGAAACGATAGGTCTTGCGCCCTGAACAGGTCGCTAACCTGCGCAGCTTGGACGATGCGCAAGGCACCGGGAAAAACCGGCAAGTTACTGCCAGACTGACGCAACTTGCAGGATCAATCGTTAACTAAATCGCGTGATGCGGAACGCCCCGGTTCCGAAATTGTGCAGTTTTTAACCCCGCTCCTTCCGATAGTGGTGGACGCAGCTCAACCAGAAGTTCGGGCCGCCGCGTCGAGGGGACTTGCGGATCAAGATGGGCGGTCGCGATCAGAACGATCAGGATCGGAGGCGTATGACCGGATGGTGGCGTGCCGCGCCGCTGCTCGGGCTCTATCGCCCTGCGCTCGTCGCGGTCGGCGTCGGTCTTCTGTTCTCGATCGTGGGTGCGGCCGCAGTGGCGCGATGGGAAGACCGCGTCAACAAGATCGAGTTCGAAAGCGCGGCCGAGACCGAAGCGATCGTCATGCAGAACGGCATGGGCGAATACATCTCCAGGCTCGTCGCGCTGCGCACGCTGTTCGAATCGACCAACCAGGAGATCACCCGCAGCGAATTCGAGACCTTCAGCGCCCGCCTGTTCGAGCACCATCCCGGCATGCTGCGCATCGGCTGGGTGCCGCGCGTGAACCGCAAGGAGCGCGCCGAATACGAGGCCGCGGCGATCGCGGACGGTGTGTCCGGCTATCGCATCAAGTCGCTCCAGGGCGATGCGTTCGCGACCGCGCCGCAGAGCGACGAATATTTTCCGGTGTTCTACTCGACCCAGCCGAAGACATCTTCGGTCTACGGCATGGACTACGCGACCGTTCCGGAGCGCCGCGCGGTGCTCGAGCGCGCGCGCGACACCGACCGGGTCGCGGCCATTCGCACCCGTCTCTACGAGCCGAAGGAGGGCGGCGGGCTGCCCGACGTCCTCGTCGCCATTCCCGTCTACGCCAAGGGAACGTCGCGCGACACGGCCGTGGACCGGCGCCGCAATCTCGCCGGCTTCGTCGTCGGCATCTTCGACCTGCCGCTGCTGATCCAGTCCATTCGCGTGACCACCGGCGCAAGCCCCGCGGTCAGCGTGAACGTCTATCCGCCGTTCACGGGGCAGATCGTCAACCTGGAGGAACTGCTGCCGGATTATTCGTCGGCCGCCAAGGCGCCGCAGTCGATGCGGGACGTCGCGCGGGCCCTGCACTGGTCGGGCAATCTCAAGATCGGCGACACCGATTGGCAGGTGCGGGCGGTTCCAGCTGCCGGCGGTTCGCTGGAGACGACTTACGATCGCGCGGGCGCGGTGTTGATCGTCGGCATGCTGCTGACGCTGTCGCTTTCGACCTATCTCATGCTCGCAAGCCGCAATTCGCAGCGGCTGACGCTGGCGAACCGGCGGGTGCTCGAACTCGCCCAGACCGACATCCTGACCGGACTGCCGAACCGCGCCTTCTTCCTCGCCCGGCTTGACGAGCTCAATGATCAGAAGGACGGCGGTCCGACCTTCTCGATCCTGATGCTCGACCTCGACCGCTTCAAGAACGTCAACGACTCGCTCGGTCATGGTGCGGGCGATGCGCTGCTGCGTCAGGTCGCACAGCGGCTGAAATCCGCACTGCGCGCCAGCGACGTGCTGGCCCGGCTCGGCGGAGACGAATTCGCCATCATTCAGGAAGCTTGCGAGGATCAGCGCGTCTGCTCGACCGAACTGGCGGGGCGGATCGCAAAGCTCGTTGCCGAGCCGTTCCTTCTTCCCGGACACCGCATCGAGATCGGCACCAGCATCGGCATTGCGATCGCGCCGGATCATGGCAGCGACCAGGAGCAGCTCCTGAAGAAGGCCGACCTTGCGCTCTACCGCTCGAAATCGGCGGGCCGCAACTGCTTCACCATTTACGACGAGGCGATGTCGGCCGAGCTCGAGGCCCGCAGCACGCTGGAAGGCGATTTGCGCGACGGCATCGCGCTCTGCCAGCTCGAGGTGCACTATCAGCCGTTCGTCGACGCGCTCAGCGGCGCGCGGCGCGGCTTCGAGGCGCTGGTGCGCTGGCGGCATCCGACGCGCGGCTTGATTCCGCCGGACCAGTTCATTCCGCTTGCGGAGGAGACCGGGCTGATCGTGCCGCTCGGCGAGTTCGTGCTGCGGCGCGCATGCGCGGACGCGGCCGGCTGGCCCTCCGATCTCATGGTCGCCGTGAACCTGTCGCCGATCCAGTTCAAGGAGGCCGAGCTGTTCGAGATGATCAGCGCGGCGCTCGCTGATTCCGGGCTGTCGCCGCAGCGGCTGGAGATCGAGATCACGGAATCCGTGCTGCTGGAACGCGGCGTCGAGAACCACGCCTTCATGGAGCGGCTGAAGAGTATCGGCATCGAGCTCGCGCTCGACGATTTCGGCACCGGCTATTCGTCGCTCAGCTATCTGACCGCGTTCCCGTTCGACAAGATCAAGATCGACAAGTCGTTCATCCGCAACCTCACGCATCAGCCGCGCAGCTCCGCCATCATCTCCTCGATCGTGACGCTGGCGCGCGGGCTGGACATGTCGGTCACCGCCGAGGGCGTCGAGACCCGCGAGGAATTCGAGCGGCTGAAGGCACTCGGCGTCAATTTCGCGCAAGGCTATCTGTTCGGCCGCCCGCAGCCAATCGACCGGATACTGTTCGACCTCCCCGTCAAACCGTCCCAACTCGACGCCGCCTGAGCGCCCGCCTCGTCCTTCGAGACGACCGCTTCGCGGTCTCCTCAGGATGAGGCTAAGCGGCCCTGGTGCCTGTTGAAGCTGCCGCCGCGCGCTCCGTCCTCATCCTGAGGAGCCCGCCTAAAGCGGGCGTCTCGAAGGATGGGCCGCAGGGAAACCGCTCTCGAATGCGACCGCGCTGTCGCTCAAGGGCCATGCGCGAAAAGCGCTTGACCCGGGCAGGTCCGGATGGTCGGAAGGACCGTCCGGGGATGAAACACACAATGCGGCTTCCGTTCTTCTACGGCTGGGTCGTGGTCGCGGTGACCTTCGTCACCATGGCCATCGGCGTCAACGCGCGCACCGCCTTCTCTCTGTTCTTTCCTCCCATCATCTCCGAATTCGGCTGGGAGCGCGGCGTCACTGCGGGCGCCTTCTCCTTCGGCTTCGTGGTGTCGGGCATGGTCAGCCCGCTGATCGGCCGGCTGATGGACCGCGCCGGCCCGCGCGCGGTGATGGAGCTCGGCGTGGTTCTGATGGGCGGCGGGCTGCTGCTTGCGCCGCTCACGAGCCAGCCCTGGCATCTCTATGTCACCATCGGCGTCATGGTCGGCGCCGGCTCGGTGTGTCTCGGCTATTCCGGCCAGTCGCTGTTCCTGCCGAACTGGTTCATCCGCAAGCGCGGCTTCGCGATCGGCATCGCCTTCGCCGGCGTCGGCATCGGCTCGGTGACGCTGCTGCCATGGGTGCAGCACATGATCGAACAGACCGGCTGGCGCACCGCCTGCACTGCCATGGGCCTGCTCATCCTGGTCGTGCTGGCGCCGGTCAATCTGTGCCTGCACAAGCGCCCCGCGGATATCGGCCTCCAGCCGGACGGCGACGCGGCGCCGGCCGCGGGTGCGTTGACGCCAGTCTCCAACGTCGTCGATCCCGTCTGGGTCGGTACCGAGTGGACGCTCGTGCGCGCCGTCGCCACCGCGCGCTTCTGGTGGATCGCGCTTGGCTATTTCTGCGGCCTCTACATCTGGTACGCGGTGCAGGTGCACCAGACCAAGTTCCTGCTCGACATCGGCTTCAGCCCTGGTGTTGCGGTGTGGGCGCTCGGCATCGTCAGCCTGCTCGGCATTCCCGGCCAGATCCTGCTCGGCCATGTCTCCGATCGGATCGGGCGGGAATGGGTGTGGGCGATCAGTTGCGGGGGCTTTGCGATCTCTTTCGCGGCGCTGATGGCGCTGAAATTCCAGCCGTCGTTGTGGCTTGTTTATGTGATGGTGTTCACGCAAGGCGCGCTTGGCTACGGCCTCACCTCGATCATGGGCGCGGTGGTGTTCGAGATTTTTCAGGGCAAGCACCAAGGCAGCATTTTCGGCACGATCATGCTGGCGGCCCTGGCCGGCGGCGCAGCCGGTCCCTGGGTCACCGGCTTGCTCTATGATCGCGCCGGCGACTACACGCTCGCCTTCGGCATCGCGATCATCGTGAGCGGATTGTCGGCACTCGCGATCTGGCAGGCCGCGCCGCGCAAGGTGCGCGCCGTGGCCGGCCGGCTGGACAAGCTCCAGGCGGGAACCGGAGCCGAATAAGGTTCCGCACGCACCGCATTGCCTTCGCTTCTTTCGCAGAACGTTAAGCATCTCGCGTCTTGGCGTGGTGCGACGGGACTGCAAAAACATCTTGGACACCATCGCAGCGCTAGCGTCGATTGCCGCATCTTCCCGATGCCCCCGGTCCTACGATGTCTGCCTCCGGTTGTCCTGTGACAGAAATTCCGGAAGTGCTGTTGGCTGCGTTCGAACGCGCCGACGATGGCGTCGTCATCGTCGATAGCGCGCATCGCATCACGCACTTCAACGCCGCTGCGGAGCGGATCTGGAAATTCGCGCGCGCTGAGATGCTCGGCCGCGATGCCGGAATTCTCACCCTCAAATGCCTTCAGGCCGATCCTTGCGTTGACATGGCACCCAGGGACAACGCCTATCGCGATCCCATCGTGCTATAACGCGTCGCACTTCTGACCGCGTCGTCGATCTCGTCGGCTAGCTCGTCTGCGCCTATTTGATGGAGATCAGTTGCCAATGACGATGCCTGTTCGGCGCTCATCGAGAGCGGCTCGTCAATGTCATAGTTGAATTTGATGCGCCAGATCTCGCCGCGATTTCGATGAGGCTCGATGAGCACCACTGGAAGATCGGGCAACCCGTTCTGCAACAGCAGCAGCGACAAACTGGTCATTGGAGCCAACGCATCGAGTTACCCCAATCGTACCTGGTTTGCTTTCGGCCGCTTTTGATGTCGTGGCAATGCATAGTGAATGGTTAGCAGGCTTGCGTTGCTGTCATCGAAAATCAAACGATCGGTCAAGGTCATTTCCGCGCGCATCGCGTTGCAGCAGAAGATCATCCATCGATCGAAAAGGGGCAGCTTGCTCACGGACCGGTAAAGCTCGCCACATTCGATGGTCACGTTCTGAAGGCCTTGCGCGCTCGCCAATTCGAGCCGGGATCGAATCTCCTGCCGGAAATGATCCGTTGAAACCATGCGACATCCGATAGCCGAGACCCTCACGACGAGGGGATCAGCCAGTTAGGGTTGCGATTGAGCAAATGTCCCTCGTCAACTCAGACGTCAGGTCTTGTCACCATAGAGCAATGCCAACACAAAGATACAGCTAATAAAGCCGATCTGATTGATGCTCTCGTCTCGCTATTGGGTGACGGCGTTCCTATATATTCGAGATCACCGCCCGCCCTAGGCAGTTATCGGTGACTGAGAGCATTGCGCTCCCGCCTCAACCAAGAAGGCGGTTGGATGTCTGATACCCCAAAATACAAATCTCCTGGAGTGGTTGGTACCTCCGGTGCCGATGCCCGTTTTCCTTGTTCTGCTGGCCGCTGCGTCGGCCTTCATGCATCGGGAATCCATTTTTAATTGACCTGCAGCAGCGATCTCGCACGCAGATCGGTCGGGAGGTTACTTGGCAAATACAGCAGTTGTCCGAAACTCGAACGGGCTTCCGGCCACATTCACTGGATCGAAGACCGGGCAGGACGACGCTCCGTTTGTCTTCGTCAAAGTCGGCGATGAAGAACGCCGCATGCGAAGGGCTGAATGGGATGCGCTCCCGCCCTGGACCGGCCCGCGCCCGGCACGAACGGTCAACGATTGATCGCACAGACTTTGAGAGGTCCGCTTGACGATCGAGCATGCCATCGTGCGAACCAAGCCGAAGCCCTGGGGCAGCCTCGATCTGCGTCCCTGGAGCCTGGCGTCGACGAGCGACGGCCCGATCGGGGAATTGTGGTTTGAGCGCCCGGGTCTTGCCGCGCCCAAGACGGCGTTGCTGCTCAAAATGCTCTTCACCACCGAGCCGCTGTCGATTCAAGTTCATCCGGATGATGCGTTCGCGCGCTCGATCGGGCTTGCCAACGGCAAGACCGAAGCTTGGTACATCGTCTCCACGATCCCCGGTGCCAAGGTCGCGGTGGGACTGAACTATCCGCGCTCCGCCGCCGAGTTGCGAACCGCGGTCACCGATGGCTCGATCGCCGATATCGTGCATTGGCACCCGGTTCATCCGGGCGACGTCATTTTCATTCCCGCTGGAACCATTCATGCGATCGGCGCTGGCATCGTGCTCGTCGAAATCCAGCAGCACAGCGACACCACGTTCCGGCTGTACGACTATGGACGAGAGCGCCAACTGCACATCGAAGATGCCGTCGCGGTGGCAACGGCAGGCCCTCGCGAAATCCAATCGCCTTCCGAACGTCTGAGCGGCGCGCGAACGGCCCTCACGGTCAATTCCTATTTTGCGCTGGAGCAAACTGACCTTGCTCCGGGTTCCGTCTGGATGCTCGACGCACCGAAAGAGACTTGGCTGCTGGCGATCGAAGGTCACGCCCAACTCGGCTCGACGCGGCTGGCGCAGGGGGACGCCGTTTTCCTGGAAGCCGACCATGCGGAAATCGAGGTAGGTGCGAACGGGTTGAAAGCGCTGCTGGCCTATCCCGGCCCGAACGTAAACCCTGCTGCGTTAATAGAGCGCAGCGTCGCGGGCGCCAGTCGCGGACCGCACGCTTTTCCCAGCGCCCTCGTCCCGTCCCCCTTCGAGACCGCCGCGCTCAAACAATCGGAGACGCCAAATTGGCTGCCGTAAATCGTATCGCATTCATCGGAAATTCGCTTCCCCGCCGCTGCGGCATTGCGACCTTTACCACCGACTTGCAGAGCGCCATTGCGGCGTCCCGGGGTGATCTGGAGACTGTCATCGTTGCGATGACCGATCACGGCCAGGTCTACGATTATCCTCCCACCGTGGGCCTGGAGATCAACGACGACCGGCAAGATGATTATGTCCGTGCGGCCGCCTACCTGAACAGCGGCGGCTTCGAGGCCGTTTCGCTGCAGCATGAATTCGGCATTTTCGGCGGCGAAGCCGGAGGTCAGCTCATGGCGCTTTTGTCGCGCCTGACCCTACCGATCGTGACAACGCTGCATACGGTCCTGTCCGAGCCGACAGAGGTTCAGCGCGATGTCATCGCGCGCATCGTCGAGTCCTCGTCCAAGGTCGTCGTGATGGCTGAAAAAGGTCGGGAGTTGTTGCGCTCCGTCTATCACGTGGCTGACGAGAAGATCGAAATCATCCCGCACGGCATCCCGGAATTTGCGTTCGTCGAACCCGACGCGGCCAAGGCTGCGCTCGGATTCAGCAATAAGTCGGTCATCCTGACATTCGGGTTGCTGTCGCCGAACAAGGGTATCGAAGTCATGATCGATGCGATGCCTTCGATTCTGAAGACCCGCCCCGACGCCGTTTACGTCGTGCTCGGTGCGACGCATCCCAACCTCGTGCGCGATCGGGGCGAAGCCTATCGTGAGGCCCTGATGGCGCATGCGCGCCGGGCTGGAGTCGAGGATCACGTGGTGTTCCTCGATCAGTTCGTCGACAAGAAAACGCTGCTCGATTTCATCTCGATGTCCGACGTCTACGTAACGCCGTACCTCAGTGAGGCCCAGATGACGTCGGGCACGCTGGCCTATAGTTTCGGGCTCGGTAAAGCCGTGGTTTCCACCCCGTATTGGCATGCCCGCGAACTATTAGCCGATGGCCGGGGCATCCTGGTTCCGTTTGGCGATGCGGCAGCGCTTGGCATCGAAATCGCCAAGCTGCTCACCAACGACGTGCTTCGGCAAGCGATGCGCAAGCGCGCCTATTCGAGCAGCCGCGCGATGACATGGGAAAGGACCGCCGAACGCTATATGTCGGTATTCGAGAACGCCGGGCGCCGGCATCGGCTCAAGACCATTGCGCGCACGGATACCGGTACGCTGCTGCGCGACAGCCGCGCGCCGCCGGAAATGCAGCTCGGCCATTTCCTGTCGATGTGCGACGACACAGGACTGTTTCAGCATGCCGTTCATAGCGTGCCGGATCGTGCCCACGGCTATTGCGTCGACGACAACGCCCGGGCGCTGCTCGTGGCCTGCGCGCTCAACAATCCGGGCGAAGAGCGGCTGCCGGAAGCCCTGACGGCGCGATTTGCCGCCTTCGTCCAGCACGCCTGGAATCCGGATACACGACGA
Organism: Bradyrhizobium nivariense; assembly: GCF_029846715.1. Taxonomy (GTDB): domain Bacteria; phylum Pseudomonadota; class Alphaproteobacteria; order Rhizobiales; family Xanthobacteraceae; genus Bradyrhizobium. The sequence continues at coordinate 3,979 of NZ_JARVWW010000052.1, read as the reverse complement.
TTTCGCAATTTCATGGGCTTCAACCGCTGCTGGTTGGAGGACAGGGGGTCGGAGGACAGCCACGGACGCACGCTCTGGGCCTTGGGCGTGTGCGCGCTTACCGATGCCAACCCGTCGCGCCGCTCATGGGCCGCGGCGCTGTTTTCCGAAGCGATGGCGACAGTGGAAAGTTTTCGTTCGCCCCGTGCCTGGGCGTTCGTGTTGCTGGGGCTCGATGCTTACTGCTCGGCTGTTCCGGACGATTTCCAGGCGACCCGCCTGCGTGCCGTGCTTGCCGATCGGTTGATTTTGATCTTCGACACCGTGGCAACCGGCGATTGGGTCTGGTTCGAGGATGGGTTGGCCTACGATAACGCTCGCTTGCCCCAGGCGCTGATCATTACCGGCCTGGCCAGCAAGACAAAGCGCTATGTCGATATCGGCCTGGAGTCGCTGCGCTGGCTTGTGAACCGGCAAACCTCGGCGAAGGGCCAATTCCGCCCGATCGGCACGGCGGGATTTGGTGATCGACGCCAACCATCGCAAGCTTTCGACCAGCAGCCGCTGGAGGCCGCGGCGACCATCGCGGCATGCCTCGCCGCGTGGCGGGCCGATCACGATGCCGAGTGGAAAGCCGAAGCCGCACGGGTATTCGCGTGGTTTCTGGGCAGTAACGATTTGTCAGCCTCGCTGGTCGATTTGGAAACCGGAAGCTGCCGGGACGGCCTGCACCCCGACCGTCCTAATGAGAATCGGGGAGGGGAATCCGTGGTGTCGTATTTGCTCGGCCTCTCCGAGATTCGGCAAATTGCCCGCCTCAGCGAAAGCCGGGCCAAGCCTGCTCCGCTGGTCGCTTGACGGCGCCGATTACGATTTCCTCCTTCAACCCATCGAGGCCATTTTGTTGCAATCTCCCTTCCTCAAACGCCAAGCCCTTCAACTGCGGCCGGACCCGACCCGTGTGATCGTTCGCCCTTTCAAGCCGGCAACGGAGCCACGCGACCTCAATCCGACGGACAAGACCCGCGCCAACCATATCGTCGAACGGGTCCTCGCGCTCGATCCCGAGGCGGCTGACCGGCAATTGGCCGACGTTCTGGAGAATTTCCTCGGCCGTCACCGCAACCTGTTGCAGATCTTCGAGGCACGCGCCGCGGAAATGGAAGAGGCGCTGGCTGACCATGCTGTGTTCACACGGGTCCAGCGCCAACTCGCGGGCGCCTATTTTCTCAACGAATATTCGTTCGAGGCTTCGGCATTGTTCAATCCGAGTATCGTGCCACATCCCGATCAGTCCGGAACGGCGGAAGGCAGCCTCCGCTTCATCCTAAGTCTTCGTGCCGTCGGCGAGGGTCATGTGTCTTCCCTGACATTTCGGTCGGGGCTTATTGCGGCAGACGGAGCCGTGACCATCGACCCGACGGCGCGTCTTGCATCCAGCCCCGATCTTGTCAGACTGACATCGGGCCCCGGCGGCGACGGGATTGACGTTACTTTCGCGGCTGGAGAAGATCTGAGCGAGCGGGTGATTTTTCCGGTCACCGAAGCGCAGTCGAACGGGATCGAGGATGCCCGCTTTGTGCACTTCAGCGACGCCGGACAGAAGATCTACTACGCGACCTACACCGCCTATAGCGGACGGGCGATCCGGTCGGAGCTGATCGAGACGTCCGATTTTGTATCGTTCCGGCTATCGACCTTGAAGGGCAATGCCGCGCGCAACAAGGGCATGGCGTTATTCCCGCGCAAGATCGAGGGCAGATATGCGATGATCGCGCGCCAGGATAACGAAAACCTCTATCTGATCTTTTCCGACGATCTTCATACGTGGGATGGTGGCCAGCCGATTCTGAAGCCTCGATACCCCTGGGAATTCGTGCAGATCGGCAATTGCGGATCACCGATCGAACTCGACGTAGGCTGGCTGCTGCTAACGCACGGCGTCGGCCCTGTGCGAAAATATTCGATCGGGGCCGCGTTGCTGGATAAAAAAGACCCTTCGAAGGTGCTCGGCCGCTTGCGCGAGCCGCTCTTGCGCCCAGACCCTTCCGAACGGGAAGGATATGTTCCAAACGTCGTCTATACCTGCGGCGCGATGCGCCATCGCGACAAGATCATCTTCCCTTATGCGGTCTCGGACACCTTCTGCAATTTCGCGACCATCGAGATCGCATCCTTGATCGCGGCTATGGACAGGAGCGCATTGGACCTGCGCTGACCGTTCTCGAATTCGATCCGGCCGGTGAGACTGAAAAAACCGGTGAAGCGGTCGGCGGGTACTCATCGCCATGCTCCATGTCGTCGTCGCGCTTCCTTAGCTCGCTCGCCGTCATGGATCGTATCGAGCAGGGCGCGCGCGAGGTCATCGGCCGTGGCGGTGAGACGCCTGCGGCGCTCGTCGTCATCGGCTATGGCCAGGGCATGACCAACGACAAGCTGCGGCGGATCTTGGGCCTGTCGCATTCTGGAACCGTCCGGTTGGTCGACCGTCTGGTGTCGGACCGGCTTGTCGAGCGCAGGCCCGGACGGCCGGGAGATCGCCTTGTACCTGACGGCCACCGGCGCCGCGGCCCGGACCGATCTGATGGCGTCCCGGCTTTCAGCCGTCGCGTCGCTTCTGGATGTGCTGTCGCTGGCCGAAACGAAGCGACTTGGAACGCTGCTACACGAGTTGCTGGCGAGGCAGGACACCTCCGAGCTGGATCGCTTCACGATCTGCCGCAGGTGCGACGACAGGGTGTGCACCAATTGCCCGTTGCCGACGACCAAGGGCACGACCAAGGGCAAACGCGATCGCTAGCAGCTCGATCACTTCGCGGGAACCTCGCTGAGTGGCAAGGATCCGTGAATAGTATGATTTATGCAAGATCCTGTTTCCGCGGCGAGGAAAGCTCTCCGCAATTATCCGTACTTGATCTCGACTGATGGCTCTGTTTGGATAGTTTCGTTCGGTAATTCGTATTTCGGATAATCATCGTGGATGAACTAAATGGATGCCGTCGTTCATTGGGTACTGGTACTCGTTCACGAGAAAGCATCGTGACCGCCCACCGCACCGGCGTCGGGAATCGGCTACTGGCGGCGTTGCCGCCGGCGGATCTCGGCCTGCTCGCGCCCTACTTCCAGAAGGTCTCGTTCGAACCCGATGCCGTCCTGGTGCGGTCGGGCGATGAGCTCGACCCGGTTTATTTTCCCCATAGCGGCGCAATCGCCTTCATGCTCGATATGCCGGACGGGCAATCGGTCGCAACGACCTTGATGGGACGGGAAGGCGCTTTGGCCTCGTTCTCCGCGCTTGGCCCGTCGCTTTCATCCGTGACCGCGATTGTTCGCATGGCCGGCACAGCGTCGCTGATTTCCGCCGCCAGGTTTCGGGCTGCCTATGCGCAAAGCGCAGCCATCAGGAATGTCGTGCAGGTCCACGCCCGCGCGGTGTTATTGCAGCTCCAGCACGTAGCCGCTTGCAACGCGCTGCACCGGGTGGATTGTCGCATGGCGCGATGGCTCCTGCAGCTTCACGACCGCGTTCCCGATAACCCCCTTCCGGTGACGCAGGAGGCGCTTGCGCAATTGCTTGGGGTGCGGCGGACCACAGTGACTCTGACGATGAGCAAGCTACGCGAGTCCGGCGCCGTCCCGTCCGACCGGCGCGGGTTTATGGAGATCGATCGGGCGCGGCTCGAGAAGGTCGCATGCGATTGTTATGCGCTCATGCAGCGCAACATCGATCGGATGTATTGCCAGGAATTGTCGGCGCCGCAGCCTGCCCATCCGCCGTTCCGGCAAAGCGCCGTCGTCGCCTCCGGCGCATAGAGATGAGCTCGGGGAGGAATGGACAATTGGGACTGACCATTTGCGATGACCGCTTTGGGTCCAGGCTGTGTAAAAACGCGGCTCCGCATCACCTCCATGCGACGAAGGCGGCCGTCGGTGTCGCTATTGAGTCCGCTGCCCGCGCCTCACGCCCGCATGGCTGCCAGCAATGGCTCGACGCCGAGGA
>NZ_JARVWW010000051.1 GCF_029846715.1 Bradyrhizobium nivariense | reverse complement strand
CTTGCTGGAAACCTCATGCGATCCGCCCCCAGGCCACGCCTTGACGGGCGCGAGCACGGCGTCATCATGGCAGGTGTCGACGATCCGAAACGCGCGACACAGGGCCACGATTTAATGGTTGCTACGAGCTACGAGCTGCATACAGAACGACCAAGCGCTCCCTCATCGATCTTGCCAACGACGAGATCGATGACGCGGATGAGGCGAGCATGGCCTCGCGCGCAGGACGGTCAAGCCCCGGCAGGATGGCCTTGCCAATGCCCGGCAAAATCTCACCACATGGCCGCCACGCAAGCGACAACCCACAATCGCGATTTCAGCGCAAACACGACGGAGGCTTGCGGCTTCAGCGATATTCAGGAGCCATTTGCAATGTTGAGTGCGCTCGAAAATAAGCCAACGGGAAAATCCGGCCGGCGCGGCGGGAAGAAGAAGGGCGGGCAACGGACCGGGGCCGGCGAGCAACACGCAAGTGCAGCCCATCAATTGCCGGATGCCTCGGCGGAGATCAGCCAAGAGAACAGGCAAGAAACCGAGCAAGAGACCGAGCAAGAGATAAGGCAAGAGACGAGCCGAGAGATCCCTGCGCAGATACCCTCGGCTGCAGCCTTGCCGGGCGAGGCTTCCGGGATGGAGATCGCTGCAAGCGCACCCGTCGCACCGGTGGAACCCTCCCAGGCCAGCACGCAGGCGATTGCCGATGCTTATAGCGACTACACGAGGACGTCGCTTGAGCACACGTGGACCTTCCTGGGAAAGCTCGCGACGGCGCGCTCACCCGTCGAGGCCTTTGAGCTTCAGATGGAGTACGCGAAACAGGTGTGCGAAACGTTGATCGCCGAATCCCAGAAGATCGCCGAGTTGCATGGACAATTGACCAGACAAAGGGTCATGCAATTTGAGGGGTTCGTGGCCAGGCTCACCCAGACGACGCTCGAAATCCGCGCAACACGTCACTAACGACAACCGCGTATTCCGGATTGCGGTGCCAGTGCACTTAACTGGCCTGTCGATTTGGATCACTTTCGCCGCTGTAACGGCATGATGGGTTTCGCGAAACGGATCATGCCGCGCGACAAAACCGGATCACGACTGCTCTATCAGGATCGGTGAACCGAGCTCTTCGAAATGAAAGAGCTGAAAGACCCGTTGGCCGTTGAAGTCGAGCACTCTCAAATCATCGGTCTCCTGCAGATTGCTTTCGACCGCTTGAAAGTGCCCGCCGTAGCGCGCCTTGGCGAGCGACAAGGGAACCTCGAACGCGACGAACTTGCCGATCCCCTTGTGCCTGAGCACCTCAAGGAGTTTCTGGTCGTGCAGCGACTCGTGGGATGTGAGAATGAGCAACGGGCCGCTCGCCGTGAGCAGCAAAAGCGATTTCATCGGATCCTCCTTTTGACCCGACGGGTCGGCGCGAAGCGCCGCCCGATGATAGGCTCCGGAATTACGGTGCACCAAACCCCGAACCGTCTGACCTCCCCGACGATCAACCTGACGCCGACACACTAGCCCGTAGCATCAATTACGGTGACAGTGCACTCAACTGGCCTATCCATTTGGATTGAATGCACTGTCACCGTAATTCGCCGTAGCTCAACGCGCGAAGGTGGAAGCAATACCCATCAATCTGGCAGAGCCAGAATTAGCCGAGGTCGTAACCCGCCAATCTCGCGAATGGCAGGTTACTGTTGTGCCCGTCAGTACTTTGGCGCTGTGCTCGTGCCCGACTTTGGCATTGTGCTCGTGCCCGTGGTTTGAGACTTTGTGCTCGAGCCGGTGGTTTGACCGGGCGCGTAATTGGACGCGCCGGCGCTGGTCTTTTTCGAGGCCTTCGCGTGGTGCATCGCATGGTGCTTCTTGTGTCCAGGAGCGTAGCTGGAAGCGCCCGGCTCGCCCGTCTTGGAACCCATTTGCTGCATCTCGTGGCCCGGCGTCTTGCTCGATACGCCCTGAGCAAACACGGCTGGTGCTGTTGCCATGAGAATAACAGCAGAGAGCGCAATGATCTTTGATTTCATGTCGTCCTCCTCCCGATAGCCCCCCTCAATGCAACGAAATAGATCAAGCCCCGTTCCCCTGAACGAATGTTCATAATGAGCCAGCATTTCGGTGACAGCTCGGATGGGTGGAGCCCTTGCGAAACCCATCATTCGACGATCGACGTTGATGGGTTTCGCTCCCGCTCTACCCATCCTACGGGCTACGAACGGTCACCCCCGAGCCCGCCATAATTTCTCCTTCGCACGCGCGTTGTGTTGGACAGCGGCGCGACCTATCTTTCCAACGATCGACTGCCGCACTCCCATTGACGCCCGACTGGATCGAGAGCGCATCGGTGCCCGAGACGAACGACCCCAAGCCTGGTGCCCCCAAGCCTGATGCCCCCAAGCCGGACGCGGTGCGCGCCGATGGCGGGCTGACGCGAGCCTACGACCAGATCAAGAGCGCGGAGGAAGACCTTGCGCGGCTGGACCGGCTGGTTTCCGGAATGGAACGCGGCAGTGAAGGCCCGCGGGCCTCGCAAGCAAGCGCCGGTGCGAAGGCCGCCAAGACTTCCGAGGACAAAACTTCCAAGGACAAGGCACCGGATAGCAGGGGTCGCGATCAAGGCCTGAAGCGAGATCGGCCCATGCTGCGCGCTCTGATTGGCCTCGTGCTGGCGATCGGCATTCTCGGTGCCGCCTTCGCTTCGCACTATCGCGATGAGGCCAGGTCGATCATGGCGCGATGGGTTCCGCCGGCCGCGAGCGAGCCTCCGCAAGCGTCCGCGGTTGAAAGTCCGGCGCAGCCACAGGCCATGCAGCTGGCTGCTGCGGATGAACCTGGTACGGTGCCCGCGCCGCCGATCGGCAAGGAAACGGAGAGCGCTCCAAGACCTGATACTCCAAGACCTGACGCTTCAAGACCTGACGCTGCAAGAACTGGCGCCACGACACCTGACCCGTCATCGTCCGATCTCGCGCAATCGCTCAAGGCCATCACCAACGAGCTTGCGAGCATCAACGGAAAGCTGGAACAACTGAAAAGCCGCAACGAGCAGACGCTGCACGAGCAGGCCGACACCATTCAACAGCTCAAGGCGGCGCAGGAGAAGGATGCGGCGGACAATGCGCGCCTCGCCGCACAGGTCCAGGCGTTGCAAACGCAACTGACGACTTCATCCGCATCTGCATCCGCGAAACCCGCCGCGCGGAACGTGTTGAACAACGATACGGCTGCGCCTGCACGGCCGCACGTGCAAGCGGCCGCACCTCGGCGGCCCCGGCCGTCGCGAGGACCCTGGATGCCCCCGCCCTATATGGTCGACCCCTACGGCGATCCGGATTGGTGAGCTCGCAGGGCGGATTCAGGCGGATGACGGAGATTAGATGACGGGGTTCGCAGACCGTAGGATGAGTGGAGCGACTTGTCCGCCGTAGCTCGACGGAAGCGACGCATCGACGCTGCGCGCGACGATCGCAAGAGCTCAACCCATCCTACGAGCTACGATCTACGCCCGCCTCACCGTATCTCGCTCATCGACACCTTGGCGGCGATCCCGCTCAGCTCGGGCTCTTGCGACGCAAACTCCTCTTCGGACGATGGGCCTACCGAGACTTCGACCATCCTGCGCTTGACCTGTTCGCACGTCTTGCGGACGTCTTCGGTGAACAGCGCGCATTCTTCGATGCGCTTGAAGATCTTGCGTCCCTCTTCACGATACCCCGCCGCCGTTTCTCGCATGAAGGCGATCGCATCATGGACCTGGGCTGTCAGCGCCTCGCATTTTTGCGCGGCGTCGATCAACTCGGTGCCCATCGACTCGATCTCTTTTGCAGCGGACTCATAGTCCCGAACGACCGCCTCTGCACTGAGCGCACCGACGCGCGTCACGCCCGCGGTGTGCTCGACGTAATCAGGCAGAGCAATGGAAGCAATAGAGCTTCCCGAGCGTACCGATGCAATGTCCGCCTCGAGTTGGACCAAGTTCACTCCTTCACGCCTGCGCAATTGTTCAACACTTGCCATGACTGATCCTCCCAATACGCACCCAGAACCCCAAACAGTATTGGGTTTATTACGGGGATAAGCTCCGTTCTACCCTGATGTATGCTTGACAGCCTCAGCTTTGCCACTTTTTCCCGGTCTCTGATGCCGCACGCAGCGATGGACTTGTGGGCGTTCAACCTCTCCTGGTGGCGGTGGGGGAAGATGGTAGGTTTCGCAAGAACTCGTCGAGCGCCTACCCGCGCCGCCACTTTCAGATGATGGCCGGCGAACGCCGCGGCGATCACCTCGTTGCAAGCTATGTATTACGGGTCAACGCGATGAAGCGGCAGCTTCAGCGCCTTGCCGCGAATGACGGCAACTAGCCCGTAGGATGGATGGAGCACTTGCGAAACCCATCATGCCATGACGGCTGCTGATGGGTTTCGCTGTCGCTCTACCCATCCTGCCTGCTCAGACCATCGCTTCGGTATCTGCCATTGAACGTTTCCCGCCGTCTGAATCTCCAGACCGACGGGTCCGGCTTCCGGCCGCGAAAATGTCGTGCACCAGCCCGAGCTTCCCGAGCCCGAGAATGATCAGGCCGTTGATGTCGATCTCGTACCAGGCGTGCGACAGATAGGCGTCGCGCGGAAAGCGGTGATGGTTGTTGTGCAGGCCTTCACCGAAGGTGAGGATCGTGGTCACGAACTCGTTGGTGGTGCCGTCGTCGAGCTCGAAGCGGCGGTAGCCGTAGCGACCGTCGCTATGGCAGACCGAGTTGACCAGCGAAGTGGCCATGGTCATGAGGTAGCTGCGAAACAGGCCGGAGAATAGGATGCAGCCGGTCATCGCGTGCATGCCGCCGAACGCGTAGCCGATCGCGCCCGGAATGATCACCGCCGAGAGCGCGTACCAGTACCAGCGCGTCCTGGTGAAGAACATGGCAATCGGGTCGGCCAGAATATCCTTGGCGTAGTATTCGGCATCGGTGGTGGCCTGGTCCCACACCCAGCCGCCTTGCGCATGCATCATCCCCTTGGCGAAGGTGACATAGCTGTTGCCGAAGCCGTCATAGTAAGGGCTGTGGACGTCGCCGGGCTTGTCGGAGTGAAGATGATGCCGGCGATGATTGCTCACCCACTTCAGGATCGAGCCCTGCACCGCCATCGTGGCGATGGCCGCGAATAACGTCCGCATCACCGGACCGCAGCGGAAGCTGCGGTGGACGAAGTAGCGATGCATGAAGCCGATCCCGACCGTGGACAGCGCAAACGTGCCGGCGAAGACCGCAATCTCCACCCAGCCGATGCCTTGCCAGAAGGCCCAGACCAGCGCCGCGATCGAACCTCCGATCATGATGACGAAGGAGATGTAGGAATCGCGAAACTTGGCGTCGACCACCGGACCTTCGAGAAGCACGCCCGGCGGCATTTTCCGGTCCGCACCTTCCGCCGACGCCACGCCCTCGATTACGGTCATTTCAGCCGATCCATTCAAAAATTAACCCTGCTGCGGCGCACCATACAACCTCGGGTTATTTCTATCAAGGATTCGAGCTGCCGTAGGGAGCACGGAGCGGCGACCTGAAAAGACGCGATCAGAGGGAAATGAAGCTGGATTTCAAGGCCTGGCGGACAACGTTAACTAACTACAAAGCCTCCGCCGTGCACTCCCACAAGAGCGATGCCAAGGAAAAGCAAGCGCCTTCCCCCTCTCCTTCGCAGCGTCCGACGTGGCGCGCGGTGGGTGCGAAAGAATTTCGCGCGCGCACCGCGGATGGTTCGGATCGCGGGTGGCGTGGCGATGCTGCTTGCAGCCGTCGTGCTGGTGAACATCGCCTATCAAACGATCCGCAAGCCGACCGAGCTGTTCGTCCTTGTCGGCAACGCCCTCGACAAGGATCCATCCGAGACTTGGCGGCAATACGGGCCGCTCTTCCGCGCCTATTCCACCGCGACGATTACGCCCGAATTGCTGGCGGCGCTGGCGCAGGTCGAGAGTTCAGGCAATCCGGTGGCGCGCACCTACTGGCGCTGGCGATGGAGCCTCAATCCGCTTGCGATCTACCGGCCCGCCTCCAGCGCCGTCGGCCTCTACCAGATGCTGGACGCAGCCTACGCCGACGCCGCGCGGTTCTGTATCCGCGGCAACGCGGTCACGGAGACCGGTTGCGGGTCTACCTTCCTCTACATCCGCGCGATCCCGAGCCACGCCATCGAGCTGGCATCGGTGTATCTCGACCGCAATGTCGCGCTGGTTCTCAGTCTCGCGGGCGATGCAAAGGCCAATGCGCAGCAGAAGCAGGATCTGGCCGCCTTCATCCATCTCTGCGGCGCAGGTCCCGCCACGGCCTACGCGCGTCGTCACTTTCAGATGGTGCCCAATGAGCGCTGCGGCGATCACCTCGTCGCCAGCTATGTCGCCAGGGTCAACGCGATGAAGCGGCAGTTTCTGCGGCTTGCGGCGGATGACGGCGGCTAGCAAAGGAGCATTCCCGGATGAGCGAAGCGACATCCGGGAATGCTTCGGCAACGTCCCGGATATCGCTTCGCTCATCCGGGCTACAGGCTCCAATCAGTTCCGCGTCCGTCGGTGGCCTTCACCACCAGTACGGCCAGCGCCAGCCCTCATAGCGGACCCACGAGGACACCAAAGGCGGGCCGTAGGGATCGACCCGGTCGTCTTCAGGGCGATAACGATAGCGTGGAACAATATTGTAATCCCACGGCGTCGGCCTGAGCACCGGGACGTCCACCCTCAGCCGTGGTTCAGCAACCACTCGAGCCTTCCGCGCCCGGGCTTCGGCACCCGATATCCCGAGGTTGCACAGCACCAGGGCCGTTCCGAGCGCACACGCGACAGTCATGATCTTCATGCGTTGGTCTCCTTCCCCCAAGAGTGCAAAAGGACGCCAAGCAAGGCAAGCTGAATTCGTGGTCGGCTTGCTTGCATGACTCTGGCGGACTGGACTCGGCTGCCGCGCGCACCCTACTCCCGCGCCCGGCGCACCGCCTCCGCCAGCTTCATCCTCTGCTTGTCCCACCGGCTCTGCTCGGCCTCGGCGCGCTGATCGAGCTCGGCGCGCTCGGCTTCGATCGCTTCCGCCCGCGCGTCGTGCTCGCGCCTCGCCTCGTCGAGCGCCGCCTGCGCTGTCGCGACCGCCTTGTCCCGGCGCGCGCGCTCCCTGGCGCGGGCGGCCTCTTCCTTGCGGCGCTCGGCTTCCCGCCGCCGCTCTTCCTTCTCGAACGCCGCGGCGGCCTTGCGGGCTTGTTGATCGTCAACCTTGCGTGATTGCGTGCGTGCGGTCTTGGCCGGACGCTTTTGGGGCTTGGACTTCGGCTTAGCCTTCGCCTCGTCGTCAGCGAGATCAGTCGGCAGCGCGGCGTGCTCGGTGAACGGGCCGTTCGATCCGACCGGACGCCTGAGCACGACACCGGGGCTTGCCATGGTCGCAGCGACGATGTCGGGGTCGTCGGTCTCCTTCGCGGCGCCCTGATGGAACAGGTTGGACCTGGCGCCCCAGGCGTCCAGCGCCGCCTTCATCGAGGGCGCGGCGACCGCCTGGTCGTAGAAGCCGAGCGAGGTCTGGTAGGTCTTGAGTTTTCTTTTCAGTTTCTTCGGCATCTCGCCCCACGGCCCGGCGAGGCACCATCACGCAACCTTCGCCACGATGCCATCATGCCCCTGTTTTGCCCGACGGGTCAAACGGCTTTCGGTATCGCCGAAGTCAGCACGGGCATCGATCGTGGATTTTTCGGACTTGCAGAACTTTGAAATCGCTGGGGATTTCTACTGTGCATGGGGTTGTTTTCGACGTTTTTGTTTTGAGGCGCTGCCAACTACACCGCGTCGACGTCCTCAGGCGCCGGGCCCGCGACGAGCCCGTCGAGACCGACCATCAAGAGATCGGCGATGTGCATCAGCTGGTAGAGCGGAATGTCCGCCTCGCCCTGCTCGGCCAGCGACACGAAGGCGGTCGTGGCGCCGATGAGCTCGGCGAGCTGCGCGTCGGTGTAGCCGCGCCTCTCGCGCGCGGCTCTGACCCGCGCGCCGATTCCGAGCCGGTGCCGGGACTGCTCGTCCGCGGTCATCATGACGGCCTGCTCATCCGCGCTCGCATAGCCCTCAGTGAACGCGCTGCCGATCAGCCTGCCTTTGCGCCAGGCGACCCGGCAGTCCTTGCGCAGGCCGCTGCTGAACACCAGCGTGAACTGCTCGGCGACCCAGAGCGAGGCGTTGAGGCCGAGGCGAGCGCCGGTGCCGGAGACATCGCGGATCGTGCAGGGCGCGCTGATGATCTTGCCGGTGCCGTTGTCGAACTCGACAATGCCGGTCCGCAAAATGTGATGTCTGACTGCGGCGCGATGCTCGCTCATGACCAGGACGCTCCTCCTGCGGCGACGTCGACCGGACGCAGCCGTAAAACCCGGACCTCAATACCGCAGAATTTTTCCCGAACTCCTAAGTTTCCCCTGGGTTCGACCGGGACCGGAAGCCATGGTAAAGGATTTGCTCCCAATCCATCTTTTTCCGGCGGAATGCGTACGGCGCGCCCGTGACGGCGATGAGGCGAACGATGACCGACGCGATGAAATGCCCGACCTGCAACTCCGAGCACGCCTATCAGGATCGCGGCCTCTGGGTCTGCCCGGAATGCGGCCATGAATGGAGCGGCACGGCCGACGCAGCCGCGGACGCCGCGCAGGACGCCGGCGTGCGCGATGCCAACGGCAATGCGCTCGCCGACGGCGACAGCGTCATCGTGATCAAGGACCTCAAGGTCAAGGGCTCCTCCTCGGTCGTCAAAGGCGGCACCAAGGTCCGCAACATCCGCCTGCAGGACGCCACCGACGGCCACAACATCGCCTGCAAGATCGACGGCATCGGCGCGATGAATCTGAAATCGGAGTTCGTGAGGAGGGCGTAAGCCGAGGCCCGGAGGTCTACCGCTGCCGCTGCGCCAGATAGAATCCGCACAGCACCGTCACGAGCCCTGCCGCCTGCAACATGGTTGGCATTTCGCCGAGCAGGAGCCAGCCGGTGAGCAGCGTCAACGCCGGCACGCAGGCGGGAAACACGGCGGCGCGGGCGACGCCGAGGCGCTGGACCGAGACGGCATAAAGATAGAGCGCGGCGGGGCCCGCAAGCACGCCCTGCGCCAGCGCCTGGATGGCGTTCTCGCTGACACCGATCGCCGCGACCCGCGCGAGCCCGCCGGTCATGAGGTAGATCGGCAACAGCAGCAGCGACAGCACGTTGATGACGAGCGCGGCCGACACGGCGGAGACACGCCAGTGGCGCAGCAGGGCGCCGAAGCCGGCGAACATCAATCCGGTCAGCACGAAGGTCAGATCGCCCAGCACGCCGTCGGTGCCGATATGGCCGATCGATTCCGCGCCGATCACGCCGAGCCCGCCGACGATGACGAAGGCGCCCGCGAGGCGCGAGGCGGAGATATGTTCCTTCAGGAATACGGCGGCGAGCAGCAGGCCGCCGAGCGTCGCGCAGGAGGGCTGGATCACGCTGCCATGGCCGAGCGGCACGAACAGAAAACCGGTGTAGGAGATCAGCGACATCACCGGGCCGCCGAGCACCATCAGCGCAAGGCCCCTGCGCCAGCCGATGCCGCAGAGATCGGAGATCCCGGCGCGCATCACCAGCGGCAGGAATGCGATGCCCGACCAGACATAGCGATGCACGAGCAGATCGACCGGCGTGAAGCCGACCTTGAGGCCGTGCCGCGTGCCGGCAAAGCCGAGCGCCCAGAACAGCGCCGCGACGAGGCCGCAGACGACGCCAAGCAGCGCCGTCGCCTGATCGTTCTTCTGAATGAGAGCGTCAGCGCTCGTTCGCTGATCCATGGGCAAGCCTTATGTCAACGCGCGACGAGGCTCAACCCACGCGGCTGCAGGTCTGGCACGCGGCGGAGAAGCTGGGACTTTTGTCGTCCGGATGAGCGCAGCGGTATCCGGGACTCGTCACGCCTCCTCTCCAAACACCATCTGCCACCCCTTGCGCGTGTCCATGTATTCCCGCACCTCGCGGATCTTGCCGCCGGCCACGGTGAACACGAAGCAATAGTCGTTCTCGTAACGCGCTCCCCCGGCAAGGGTGGCGCGCATCCGCTCCTCCACGATCACGACATCGCCGTCGGCATAGACGCCGCGAAAGGCGATATCGACATTTGAAAACATCCTGTGCATCTCCTGCGCAATGAAGCGCGCGATCGCTTGCGCGCCGATCATGTGGTCGGTGTGATCGAGCGCGACCGCGGTGGCGTTGCCCTTCGGCGCGATCCATTTGGCATCGTCCGTGAACAGCGCCGCGATGCGCATCGCGTCGCGTGATGAAAAAATCTTCCAGGCGTTGAGGACGATGTCTTTCGGGCTGGTCACGGCGGGCTCCAAACTGGCATTGAAGGGGGCTTGCATGAAACGAGGGCCGCCTTCTACGCCGCCCTGCGCGTCGCGGCTCGCCGCAATCGGACTCGGTCATCCCGCGGCACTTCCCGCAGCGCCTGCATGCGCTATTATCAGGCCATGCTGAGTTTTGATGTCTGCAATGCCGCGCGCCTGCGCCGGGATCCCCGCTATGACGGCCGCTTCTTCACGGCGGTGAGGACCACGGGCATCTATTGCCGCCCGGTCTGCCCGGCCAAGCAGCCGCTGACGCGCAACGTTGTCTATCATCCGACAGCCGCGGCGGCCGAAGCCGCAGGCTTCCGCCCTTGCTTGCGCTGCCGCCCCGAGACCGCGCCGTTCTGCCCGGCCTGGAACGGCACGCGCTCCACGGTCGCGCGCGCGGTGAAGCTGATCAACGAGGGCGCGCTCGACGAGGATTCGGTGGTGTCTCTCGCGCTGCGGCTCGGCATCTCCTCGCGTCATCTGGCGCGATTGTTCGAGCGCCACGTCGGCGCGACGCCGCAGCAGCTTGCGAAGACGCTGCGCGTTCAGCGCGCAAAACGCCTGCTCGATGCCGGCGATCACACCATGACTGACATCGCATTCCAGGCCGGCTTCGGCAGCCTGCGCCGTTTCAACGCCGCGTTCGCAGAGCTCTACGGCCGCTCGCCGTCGAGCCTGCGCTTATCGAAGCGTGCGTAGGCCGCTCAGAAAAACCCCGGGCTGAGATCGAGCCCGATTCTTGGCTGCTCAATAAGCGGCGCCCGCATCAAGCGCCCCGATCTGCAAAGCAACTATTAAAGAGATCACACTCGCTTTGAACCGCCGTACACAACCGGCGCGCGACGTCGATTTCTCTTGGATGTTTCTTGGATTTTTCTTGCCGCAACTTTCTCAATCCGCGCACCGCCGCGCCAGGTCATGACTCGCTCCGCAAAAAAAAGACCGCGCTCCCGAAAGGGAACGCGGTCCGCGCCGGCTCGGGAGGAAACGAGCCTGCTTCATGTTTTCTTGAGGCGAGTTCAGATCAACGGGCGGTGCCCGTCGTGACATCAGCGGTCTTGACCTTGCGCGGTGTCAGCACGCGGGTCTGGTGGACCGAAGCGACAGTGGTCGGCGCCGAGGCCTGCTGCTCGACATGCGCGGCACCGAGCACGCGCACCTGCATCGGGGAGACCGGAAAACCGTTGGCCTCATAGGTCGGCAGCTCGGCGGCGAAAGCCGCGGTGCTGCCCGCGATGGTCAGGATGGCGGCGGCGATCGACAGAGTCTTCTTGTTCATTGGTGATGCTCCTGAGTGAAAGGTCGGAGCACATTTAAGCCTGTTTTGCTGCATTGCGACATACGTCGCTGCATTGCAACATCGCACGTAGCGCATAGCAATATGTTTAATGCGCGCAAGGCCTTGGCCGAATCGCCGCCGGGCGCGACATGACACTTTTATGGGCGGTGATCAGCCGCCGAGCACATTGCCCCAGCCGTCGAAGACGTAGACCTTCCAGGTCACCGTTCCGTCCCCGCCCGGTCGGCTGGCGCGCCGATAATCGTCGGCCTCCTCAGCGGTCCAGGTGACGATCGTATCGGAGAGCAGGTCGTGCAGGATGGCGGGCTCGGTGGGGTCGAAGGCATCCATGGGACGAAGCGAGGAATGGGTCATAGGCGCCCAACGCGCCGGCCGCGGCAAGGTTGCGCAATGTGTCCAGAAAGATACGTCAAAGTCGCCCGCGCCAAAAATATTTGTCTTTACCGAATTTTGCGCAGCGCCGGTGGCATCGCCTCCCATGGAACCGCAATGGAACCCGCGTTGCACCTCGGCAACACCCGTCCGAAAAAGCCCTTTTTCGCGAATTGCGCCATTGCGCCGCCACACCGTCCTCCGAACAATCGACGCGCGGCGTGCCTTTTCGTGCAAGACTGTCTGGTCAAGACTGTCGGCATCAAGACTGTTCGAACAAGACGAGGTTCAAACAGAACCGTTTGGGGGCAGGGATCATGAATGATCGGCGGTCTCTTCTGGTGGCGGTCTCCTGCCCCTCGGCGGTTCTCGCAGGCTGGCTGGCGCTCTCTTTGTCCTCCTATGCCCCTGCCCTCCTCGAGAACAGCGGCGCCAATGCTTCTGCCGTCTCGCGCGCGAAGGATCTTGGCCGGCTCGACCTCGCCGACATTCCGCATGCTGCGGCCATCGAGGACGGCGTCGCCCTGACCGCCGATATCGCGGCCGCGGTCGCTGCGACACCGAGCCTGGTCACCGCCGAAGCGGCAACGCCCGAGGCGCCAACTCCCGCCATCAAGCTCGCCTCGGCCGACTCAGTGCTGATCTTGCCGACCGAGGCGCCGCCCGCGCCGCAGATTTCGCCCGAGCCGACACCGTTCGCCAGCGAGGTTGCTCCGGCTCCGGCGTCGGAGCCCGCGATAAAACTCGCATCGGCCGATCCCACCGAGATCGTGACGACGGACGCGCTATCCCCCGCGACGATCGCGAGCGGACCGACGGCTGCCGCGAGCAAGGCCTCGCCGTCCGCGGACACCGTCGCCGTGCTCGACGAATGCTTCGTCATGGAAGCCTGCATCGACCGCTATCTCTGGGCGCTCTACCAACGCACGCCCAAGGAGGACTCGATCAAGGTCGAGGATCGCCGCGCCGTCACCGTCAAGCGCAAGGGCAAGACGGTGACCGTGATGCGCAGCTTCACGAAACTGGTCGACGAGGATTTTGGCTGGAAGGATCCGAAGGCGGCCGACCACGCCGGCATGCCGATGATGGACTACGTCATCGGCGGCATGGACAAGAGCTTTAAGCAAAAGCTGTTTCGAACGCTGCTCGCTGCCGAAGCCGCCGGCCTCTCGCCGGGCATCACCAGCGCGTTCCGCGACGACTATCGCCAGTCGATCGCGAGCGGCCTGAAGGCCGCCTCCGACCGCTCCTATCACGGCGGCAGCACGCGCGGTGGCTACGGCCATGGCATGGCGGCCGACATCGTCAGCACCAAGGGCGACAACCGCGCGCAGCGCTGGGTCTCGACCGAGGTGCTGTGGAAGTGGGTCGACGCCAATGGCAAGGCGCTCGGCATCGGCCGGCCCTATCTCGGCCGCGATCCGCCACATGTCGGCCCGGTCGACGGCGCGGAATATGTCTCGAAGCGTGGCTCGGCGGACCGCAGGGAAGCCGCCAACGCCAGGCCGAAGAAGATGCGGGCCATGGCCAGCGCCAAGCCGCCAAAGGCACAGGCCGCGCGTGAGCAGAAGGCCAAGTCGCAGAAGTCGGCGCAATCGGCCGGCAAGCGGGCGACCTGAACCGTTACGGCTTCCGCGTCGGCAGCGGCACGAGACGCATCTCGGCTGATCCCGCCTCCTGCGTGCGCACCAGCACGGCAAAGATGGTCTCGACCGCGAGCCGCACCGCCGCCTCCATTGCCTTGCCTTTGGCGAGATGCGCCGCGATCAGGCCGGAGAGGAGATCGCCGGTGCCATAGGGGCGGATCGGCAGGCGCGGCGTCGCAAAGCGCGACAATTGCCCGTCGGCGGAGAGGATCGTTTCCACCTGCCCGTCCGGCGTATCCGCGAGTGCGCAGCCGGTCGCGACGACGTCGATGCGGCCGGTCCCCGCCAGCGCCGCGCACGCCGCGCGCAGGCCCGGCGCATCCGCGATAGCGTGGCCGGAGAGCAGCTCGAGCTCGAACTGGTTCGGCGTGGTCAGGTTCGCCGCCGGCAGCAGGCGGTGCCGCACCACGTCCAGAATGCCGTCGGCGACATAGACGCGGCCGTCATCCCCGACCACGGGATCGCAGAGATAGACGAGCTTGGAATTGCGGTTCAAGGCGCGCTCGACGAAATCGGCGACGACGGCGGCATTGCCCGGCGAGCCGAGATAGCCGGTGACGAGCACCGCGGCCTCGTCGACGAGATCGCGCTCCTCCACGCCTTTCAGGAGATCGGCGACGAGCTCTGTCTCCAGCACCCGCCCGCGCAGGCTCGGATAGCGCGGATGGTTCGACAGCAGCGTCGTCGGCACCGCCGCCACGTTCACCCCTTCCGCCTGCATGGCATAGGCGGCGGCGCTGTTGCCGACATGGCCGTGGACCACTTGGCTTTGAATGGAGATGACGAGCATGAAAGAAGTCCGTAGGGGCAAACGCTGGATGTGGCAAGCGTAGCCCGGATTACGCTGCAAGCGACATCCGGGAATGGTGCCCGCGCACTCAGACGCCGGATTTCGCGGAGCCTGTCATCGGGCGGCGCTTTGCGCCGACCCGTTGGCTGCATCGGGGCTACAAGATTGCGGCATCTCAGGCCAGCAATGACTCAGCGCCGCGCCAGCCTCGCAAGATAGGCGCAGAACATGTCGGCCATGGCCTCGGCATAGGCTGCGATCTCCGCCTCGCTCCGCGCCTCCTCCGAAAAATTCTTGCCGACCTCGCTCAGCGTCGTCGTGATCAGTTCGCCGGCGAGAGCGCGCGTTGCATCCGAAGCTTTTGGCAGCGCCTCCCGCATGAAGGCTGCGACGATGCCTTCGCCGGCCGCCCGCGCGTCCTGCGCCTCGGGCGCGTCACGATAGAGCGGTGCGGCGTCGCTGAGCGCGACGCGGATCGCAGCCTCCTCGCACTCGGAGCCGATGAAGGCGTGGACCAGCGCACGCAGCCGCGCCGGCGGCGGCTTCGCGCGGTCGGCGAGAATGTCGCGCAGAAGCTCGCTCGTGCGCCGCCACTCGTCGCTCTGGAGGCGGAACAGGATCGCCGCCTTGTTCGGAAAATATTGATAGAGCGATCCGACGCTCACCCCCGCTCGCTCCGCCACCCGCGCGGTGGTGAAGCGCTGCGCACCCTCCTTCGTCAGGACCTGAACAGCAGCATCCAGAATGGCGGCCACGAGCCCGCTCGATCGGGCCTGTTGCGGCTGTTTTCGCGAGGAAATTGAACGACTTCGACGATTGGCCATGGTGCGCCCGGGCAATGCGAATAGGAAATGCGACGAATTAGTCGTATTTCAGCATCCACGCAAGCACGCGTTTTACCGCGAACCCCGGAGACATCGAATGACCACCCCAGTCATCACAACGCTGACGCCGCTGCTGGATCGCCTGTTCCTCGAGGCCGAAGCAACAAGAGACGCCACTGACGCCGCGGTCGCCGATTTGTCCGACGCCGACCGGGCGCGGATGATGCGGAGCAAGACCGATTACCGCGACCTCTACGGACGCCTGAAAGATGCACCGCTCGCGGTCTCACGCCAGACCGGTACGCTGCTCTACATGCTGGCGCGCAGCTCTCGCGCCAAGGTGATCGTCGAGTTCGGCACATCGTTCGGCATCTCGACCCTGCACCTTGCAGCGGGCTTGCGCGACAATGGCGGCGGCCGCCTGATCACAAGCGAGTTCGAGCCGTCCAAAGTGGCGCGGGCACGGGACAACCTTTCGGCTGGCGGGCTGATCGACATCGTCGAAATCCGCGAGGGCGATGCGCTGAAGACGCTCAGCGCCGATCTGCCTGATACGATCGATCTCGTGCTGCTCGACGGCGCCAAGGCGCTCTACCCCGACATCCTTGATCTGGTCGAAGACCATCTCAAGCCGGGCGCGATCATCGTTGCCGACAACGCCGACTTCAGCCCCGACTATCTGGCGCGCGTGCGCACGCCCGCAAACGGCTATATGTCCACAGCCTTTGCCGAAGACGTCGAGCTCTCCGTGCGGATCAACTGACGCCGCACCGAACTCCCGCCCGAGGCCGCCGCACGATTCGTCGCGCGGTGGCTTCGGGCCGTCGACTTCACGTTGTCGCAGGCTCGTCACTCACTCGTGATACCGCTTCCCGGCAAAAGCCATCTCTCGCATGCCAAACATACCTACCGCGCGGTATCTTTCGCGCTACGTTCGAGTTCGCCATGACTTCCGCCTTCAGTGCCTACGCAGCGCTTGCCCTCGCCATCGTCTTGGAGGTCACGGCGTCCGCCTTCCTCCAGCAATCCGCGCAGTTCACGCGGCCGTGGCCGACACTGGCGATGGTGCTGTTCTACGTCGCCTCGTTCTACGCGCTGTCGGTCGCGATCCGGGTCATCCCCCTGAGCATCGCCTATGCGATCTGGGGCGGCGTCGGCATCATCCTGACTGCAACCGTCTCCTTCGTGCTGTTCCGCCAGATGCTCGACGCCGCGGCCTTCGTCGGCATCGCGCTGATCGTGTCCGGGGTCGTGGTCATCAACCTGTTCTCGGGGACCACGGTGCATTGATGCCGACAAGCGCCTACACCCGTGCCAAGCAGCCCGAGCAGGTCCGGCGGGCCCTACTCGACTGCGCCGCAGCCATCGCCATGGACCATGGCGTCGCTGGCGTCACGGTGCAGGCGGTGGCGGCGGCGGCTGGGGTCACCAAGGGCGGCCTGTTTCATCATTTCGGCAGCAAGCAGGCGCTGATCGAGGCCCTGTTCGCCGATCTGCTCGCGCGCGTCGATGCCGAGATCGACGCCGCCATCGAGGCCGATCCAAAGCCGCGCGGCAGCTTTACGCGCGCCTACGTGAATGCGGTGTTCACCGGCAAGGCCTTCGGCTTCGCGACACCCTGGGCGGCGCTGAGCATGGTCGTCGTCACCGATCCGCCACTGCGCCGGCTCTGGAACGACTGGATCAAGGCACGGTTGAAGCGCCACCATGCGACAGACGGCACGCCGGAGCTCCACGTCGTCCGCCTCGCCGCCGACGGCGCTTGGCTGTCCTATGTCACGACCGGACAGTCGCGCATGAGCGCCGACCTCCGCGCCGTCCACGCAGGGCTGCTCGCGCAGACTTATCGACGCGCGTAGCCGGCAGCCGGCTCGCGCCTATTGGCTTTGCAACGGCTTGGGCGGGTGCGGCGCGGATCGCTTCGCGCCAGGCTTGGCCGCAGCCCGCGGGGGCGGCGTATCGACCGATTCAAGATAGGCGGCAAGCGCCTTGGCTGTGTCGGAACTGGTCGCGTAATGGTCCTTCAGGAACCAGGACAGCGTCAGGTTGAAGCGCCCCTTGGCCAAGCCGCGCGGGCTGCGATGGCAGGTCGCGCAACCATCGGCGAAGAGCCTTTGCGGCGACTTGCCGGCATCGAGATTTTGCGCGGCGGCAACTGTCGCCGTCAGGACCACGGCGGCTGTCAGAGTCATCAGAGGCGCGATCAGGTCGCGCCCCGGTCGAAATAGCGAAATCAATGTCGTCCCCTAGCCCCGTCTTGCGGTCAGGCCGCCAATAGCTGATCGAATTCGGGCGGCGCGTAGGCCTTGCCGTCCTGGTCGGTGATGACGACCTTCCACCCCTCGCTCGCCCAGACCTTTGCCTTCGCCACGATGAGCAACCGGCTCTCGCGGGCATAACTGCACTTCTCATTGTCGCGTTCTGCGACCATCTTATAGGCCAATGCGCATCCCCTTGCGGTGCCCTGCACCCGTTCTCCTCGTGGCAGCGGGCTTTGGCCGCAATTCGCCGGGAGCGTGGCAATTTGATGCCATCCACGGCAGCATTGTGCTTGGTTCCGGCCGAGCGAGGGAGGTTGATCGTGCGCCGCATCATCAATGCGATTCTGCTTGTCGCGGGCTTGCTTGGTGCGGGCCTGCTCGGCGCCGCGCCGACAGCAGCGCAGACCTACGATCCGCGCTATCCCGTCTGCATCGAGATCTACACCGTCGACGGCCGCAGCATCGATTGCAGTTTTGCGACGATCGCGCAGTGTGCCGCGACCGCCTCCGGGCAGTCCGCTCAGTGCTACGCCAATCCTTATGCCACGCAGAGCCGGCAGCCCAGCCCGGTTCCGTCGCCGCCGCGACGAAGCCGATAGCATCAGGTCTGCGCGCCGATCAGTGGACGCGGATGATGTGGGGACGGCCGAGATCGATCAGCCCCTGCACCGCGGAGAGGCGGTCGTCGAGGGCTGCGATGGTGAGCAGCAGATTGTTGCGGCGCTCATCGAGAAGGCCCATCTCGGCGCCGGAGAGTTTTGTGCTCGACCGCTCCTTGTGAATCCCATCGAGGGATTGGCGCAATCCGGCAATCAGGCCGGACAGCTGCTTGGCTTCTTTGGTCATCGACCGCTTCGCGACATTTTGGCGGCGCGTCTCCGCCTGGTTCTGTCTCATCGTCATCCTCCCGTGCCCCGCTGCCCCGAGTGGAATGCTTACAGCTTTGAGTACACATCTTACGATCGATGAAATCTGCCCGCGAAGAACTTTCTTAAATTGTACGCGCAGGGAACCGGTCCGGATCAAGCAGAAAGCCCGGCGCGAGGGCCGGGCTTTCATTAGTGAATCTAGTGCTTCTGGTGGTCGCCACCGGGGCCGCCAGCCGGCGCACCGCCGCCGCGTGGCGCGGCGTTCACGTGAGGAGCGCCACCGCCGCCGCCATGCGGCATCGCGGGCGCAGCCGCGCGCGGCGCCGGCATCTGGGCGTGAGCATTCATCGGCGAGCCGTGGCTCACATTGGGCTGGGCCACATGCGGCATCGCGGGCCGGCTCGCGGGCGCGGCCGATACACGCGGCGCCTCGTGTGCGCGCGCCGCTTCGCGTGCGCGCCCCATAGGCTGCTCACGCACAGCGGTGCGGTGTGCGGCTGGCTCGTGCATGATGCGGGCCTGTGCATCGCGCGGATTGCGGCTCTGCACATTGGTCCGCTCATGCGCGATGCGCTCGCTTCGTCCGGCGCGGGTCCGGTCGGTCGCAACCGCAGTGTCGCGCCTGGCGATGGCGGCGTCGTGCCGTGCCGTCGCGGCATCACGGCCGGAGACCGCGGCCGCGCCCTTAACATTCTCCTTAACATTCCCCTTGGCGTTCGCACCGTTGCGTCCGAGCGCAATCGCCGCATCGCGCGTTGCCGCCCGGCCGATGCGAGCCGCGCGCGGATCGATCGTCATCCGCGTCGCGACGCTCTGATGCGAGCTCCAGTAGCTATTCCAATAGGCATGCCGCCGATACCAGGGCCGCCCCTCATAATAGCTCGACCAGTACGAGGTCAGGACGAAGGGGACGATGGGCACGTCGATCTCGTCAACATAGTCGGGGAGATAGACGTAGTGATTGCGGTAGAGATATTCGAGATATTGCGACGACACCCAGCCACGGTCATCCGAGAAGCTCACGTCGCACCAGGCGTTGCCGCGCAGGCAACCATGGATGTTGACGCGGGCCCCCCCGGGGATGCGATCGACCAGCGGAAAGCCCGAACCCGGCCCGGCGCGCAGGCCGGTCGAGACGGTGACCATGCCCGGTGCGGCCAGTGCAGCCGTCGGGGCGAGCAGCAATGCGGCAACCAAAACGCTTTTGAATCTCATGGCGTATTCCTCCTCGTTCGAGTTGGAACGCGCAAGCCAAACGGGCGTTCCGCGTAGGATGGTCTCCTCCGTCGAAAGATCGACACGGATGCCGCGCGCGGTTCAATATTCATGCGCCGTTCATCGACGCAGCGCGCAAGAGAGTATGTGCGCGCTGCCAGCCCGTCAGTTCGCTTGCAGCATGAAGGCGTCGAAGTACGCAGCAAGCGCAGCAAAATCATCGAGCGGCAGCACCGTCGCGACATACTGATCCGGCCGCACCACGACCATGCAGCCAGCCTTGCGATCGATGCCGCGCATGGCGAAAACGTCGTGACCATTCTTGAGGTCCGGACAAAACATCTTCTCGTAGTCGATCAAGCCGTAGCGGCCCTTGCGCGGGAGCAGCAACGACGGCATCGCCGCGACGGCGAGTTCGCGATGATCCTGCTGGAAGACCGCCCGCAGGTCGATCACGCTGTCGATGTCGACGCCAACAGGCGTATGGCGCCTGACCGGAGAGTCCCGGGTTTCGCCGAGGAAATCGCACAAGGCGCAAATGGCCGAGCCGGCTGCTGTCGGATCCTCCGCGCCAGAGAACGCGTAGATGCGGAAGCGGCCATCCGCCTGCGCGGCGTGACCGAGATGCACCGGCTTGGCATCCGCAAGCCGGATCACCGGCGCGGAATGAAAGCGCGTGCCAATGACGAGGCCTTGCGCGAGATGCTGGTGGGGCGTCGCTCCGGTCAGAACCGACGGGCGGTAATGCGTCGCCGTGCCCGCGGTGTAGCGACCGTGCCTCACAAAATAGTCCTGCGTCCGCGCGGCATCGGCGCCGCCGGCCTTGGCGGCGGACGCAAGAATCCCCGCCCATTCGCGGTCGAAATCGATCAGCTCTTTCGCAACCGCCTGGCGTTCCGCCGAATAGGAATGCAAGAGACCCGGTGCACACTGCTTCCGCAGAACGGCGGCGAGCTTCCAGCCGAGATTGAATGCGTCCTGCATCGAGACGTTCATGCCCTGACCCGCCTTCGGGCTGTGGGTGTGGCAGGCATCGCCGGCGATGAAGATGCGCGGCAGCCGCGCAGCGACCTCGGTCTCCGGCACGTCGTCGAACTTGTCGGTCAGGCGCTGGCCGATCTCATAGACCGACCACCACGCGATCTCCTTCACCTCGAGCGTATGCGGCCTCAGAATCCGTTGCGCTTTCGCGATCACGTCATCGGCGGTGATGTTGCGATTGGCGACGCGCTCGCCGATGTCGAGCTTGGCGAGCTCGACATAGAGGCGGACCATGTAGCCGCCTTCGCGCGGAATGATCAGTAGGCTGCCGTCCTTCGCCGACTGGATCAGGGCCTTGAAGCGGATGTCCGGAAAATCGGTCACCGCCAGCACGTCCATCACGCCCCAGGCATGATTGGCGGAATCGCCGAGCAACTCGCGGCCGATCGATTTGCGTACCGTGCTGCGCGCGCCGTCACAACCGACGACGTAGCGCGCCTTGATTGTCTCGACCCTGCCCTCGTTCGCGGCATCGACCCGTTCGAGCCGCACCGTCACGGCATGGTCGGCGGGACCTGCGGCCGGATCGACCTGAAGATCGAGCAGGCGCCGGCTGTAATGGGGCTCGAGCCTGGCCGGCGCTTTCCGCATGATGTCGAGAAAGCCGTCATGGATGCGCGCCTGGTTGAGGATGACGTGCGGGAATTCCGACAAACCGTCCTCGACGTCCTGCACCCGGCCGCTGCGGATGATCTTTTCCGGCATCCGCTCGTCCGGCTTCCAGAACGTCGTCTCGTTGACCCAACAAGCTTCCTTCAGAACGCGCTCGCTGAAGCCGAAGGCGTGGAACATCTCCATGGTGCGGCAGGCGATGCCGTCGGCCTGCCCGACCAGCAGCCGCCCCGGCTTCTGCTCGACGATGCAGGTCTTGATGTCAGGAAATTGCGCTAGCTGGGCGGCGAGCGTCAGACCCGCAGGGCCACAGCCGACGATGAGGACATCGACCTTTTCAGGCACGCCCCCCGCCGCGCCGGAGGCCTGAATGCGCGCGGCGGGATCGGCGATTTCAGGGTCGCCCGGCTGAAATCCATTGAGATGGAATTGCATGAGCACCTCTCCCGCCAACGTTCTGTTTGGATATTGATCAGTATGCTGACTATCAGTATACTTGTCAACGACGGCGCGCCCTCCCTACCTCCGAGGAGACTTCGGTGAAAGACAACAACGACATGCCCGGGCACCTGGCGCGCCGGTTCCAGCAGATCGCGGTGGCGGTGTTTCTGGCCGAAGTCGGGGATGCCGGCTTCGACCTCACACCGGTACAATACGCTGCGCTTGCGACCATCAAGGCCAATCCGGGGCTCGACCAGGTGACGCTTGCGGGATTGATCGCCTACGACCGCACCACCATCACCGGCGTGATCGACCGCCTCGTGCAGAAGGGACTCGCGGAGCGCCGCGCCTCGAGCCGCGACCGCCGTGCCCGCGAGCTCGAGATCACCGACGAAGGTCGCCGCACGCTGCGCAAGATCACGCCGGCCGTGGAATCCGCGCAACGCATCATGCTGGCCGGCCTCAGCGCGAAGGAAGGTGAGGAGCTGATGAGGCTGTTGCACAAGGCCATCGCCGCCGGCAACCAGCTCAGCCGCGCCCCGCTACGCGAGGTGCAGGCATAAGCCCCGCATTTCTATCCGTAATTGTCGCAGGATCGCGAAACCAGGAACTAACCTTCGGCTGCTACGGTCGGCAGCATTCGGCGTTTAACGCGCGATTAACTTTGCCGTTCGGGAGTTTCGGATGTTCAGGTTCCTTATTGCGGCCGCGGCCATCGCGCTCTCGACCGTTCCTGCGCTCGCGAACGGCCATGGCGGCGGCGATGCCCCTCCTCCGCCGAAGTCCGAGACGACGACCTCACCGGCGAAAGTGATCCTGACCAAGCAGGGTCCAACGCTGGTCGACCCCAAGGGCATGACGCTCTACTATTACGAGCGCGACACCACCGGCAAAACGTCGAACTGCAACGGCAAATGCGTCGAGAGCTGGGTGCCGCTGCCCGCAACGGCCGACGCCAAGGCGATCGGCGACTTCACCGTGATCAGCCGCAACGATGGCAGCAAGATGTGGGCCTACCGCTATCGCCCGCTCTACACCTCGCCGGCCGACAAGGCGCCGGGCGAGGCCAACGGCAATGCCACGACGCTGCAATGGCGCATTGCCCGGCCTGAGAACTAGGGCGACCTCACCCGCGCCAGCTGGGCCTCGCCTCGACTTGCGCGTTCTGTCCGGGCGGCAACACCACGACCGTTGAATTGAGCTTCACCCGGTCATAGAGATCGATCACGTCCTCGTTGCGCATCCGGATGCATCCGGAAGAGATCGCCTGCCCGATATACTCCGGCTGGTTGGTGCCGTGGATGCGGTAGAGCGTGTCCTTGTTGCCGGCGTAGAGATAGATGCCCCGCGCGCCCAGCGGATTGGCGGGGCCGCCGGTGACGCGCGCTGGATAGGGTCCGAGCCGCGCCTGGATGTCCGCTGTCGGAACCCAGTCCGGCCATTCCGCCAAACGGCCGACCCGCGCGACGCCGGAGAATGCCATGGCTTCCTCGCCGACTGCGACGCCATAGCGGATCGCCTTGCCTTCGGGCAGCACGAAATAGAGGTAGCGCGCATCGGTATCGACCAGGATCGTGCCCGGCTGCTCCTTGCGTGGGTAATCGACGATATGGCGGAGATATTGCTCGGGCACGTTCGCCTGCGCGTAAGGCGTGTGCGCAAGCAACTGCCGGTCGCGCGGCGTCATGCTCGCATCCGTCGATGGCGAAAGCGTCGTCTGCATGCAGCCGCCCAGCGGAAGCATGGCAACGACGAAGAGAGCGAAAAGAGATTTTGGCATCGCCGGCCCCGATAGCGATAGCACCCCCAGTGTTACCAGATGCTGCCCAAATCGTGCTGAAAACAAGGCGCGCGGGAACACGTGCGCGTGTTTGATAAAGCGGGTTCCATCACCACAAAGGGCGGAAGAGCGTCGCACAGTCTCCATCCCCTCGCCTTGCTTTGGTCAAACCCGGCTGGACTCGTGCGTCATCTTGCCCGTGATGGGCTCACTTCAACGGATCGGATCGCGCCAATGCGGACGACGAAGGCATCAAAGGAGCTGCGATGCTCGCGACGCTGAACACCAGGCAAATCGTCGATGAGATCGTGAAGGACACGGTCACGAACAACGACCCGCACGACGCCGTGCAGATTTCGCCTGATATGGTGCTGACCTCGCGCCCCCTCGGCGTTGCGCCCGCGCTCGCGCCTGAGATCGCGACCCGTTCGGAGCCGAAATTCGCGCCGGCGCCCAAAGTTGGTCCGGAGCCGAAGTTCAGTCCTGTCATGGAACCGCAGGCGGCAATGCCTTCGGTCGACACCGCCGTGCGCGTCGCGGCCAGTGATGGTCGCAGCCGGCGGAGACGATCCTCGGCCGGCAAGTGGCTGCGCGGTGCGTTCGTCACGATGCTGTTTGCGGGAGGCAGCGCGGCCGCCACTGTCGCCTGGGAGAAACACGGCGACACGGCCAGGCAGATGCTCGCTGAATGGACACCGGCATTGATGTCGCTGCTGCCTTCGACGTCGCAGACAGCACCGGTCGCCGCCGCGCAGGCCGAGCCATCCACAGAGCAAGCCGCGACGGATCAAACGGTCGATCAGTCCGCGGGGCAAGCTGCGGCCGATCAGCAGCCTGCGACGCCGCCTGCGACCCAGGTCGCAGCAGCAGCGCCCGCGCCAACCCAGCCCGAAGCAACGCAGTCGGTCCAATCGATGACGCGCGATCTCGCCGCGATGGCGCAGCAGATCGAGCAGCTCAAGGCCAACATCGCCGAGTTGAAGGCCGGACAGGAGCAGATGGCGCGCGAGATGGCGAAGCCGCCCGCGCCGAAGCCGCTGGCCGAGGCGAGGCCGCCCGTCGATCCGCGCGCACGCGTGTCCACGCTGCCGCCGCGGCCTCCGGCGCCGCCGGTTCGCAAACCGAGGCCGGTGTCGCAGACCTACATGCCGGCGTATTCGCCCGCCCCGCTCGCACCGCCGCCGCCTTCGCAGGCTGCCGCGGTCCCACCGCCAGTTGCGCCCGTGACGACGACGCAAGCCGTTGCCGACGACGATGGACCTGTCGTGCGTCCGCCAATGCCGCTGCGCTGAACGATCGTCACACGACGCTTCAGAGCGGGGCGCTAAGGACGCTGTCCGAGTCGACGTGATGCGTTGAGTCCGGGCGACTACGGAGATCGAAGCTTCGATCGTTTTCCATCAAGAGAAAAGGCCGTCGGGATCTATGCCGGCGGCCTTCTCTTGCAGCTGCCGGTTCCCGGAGCCCGGTTCTGCTGCAATTCCATGCCTCATGATCGCGCTGACATATTTAATAAAATCTTAATGCGCCCGAACGCTGCACATCATTTCTGCGCCATAAGCACAGAGATTGCGCGGCTCGTTCATTCGATAAACGTCGACTCAGTGGTACCATCGGTCATGTGTTGAAAATTCCACTGAAGCTCAATTCGTCACACCGGGGAATTCGGATGCCGTACTACTCCTTCGATCTCGTGGTTGGTGAAGAGTTCAAGAACCAGGGCGGAATCATCCTCGAAGACATCGAGGTTGCTTCCGATCGCGCCGACCAATTGGCCACCGAGCTTTCGCAGGTGAAGCCGGAGCTGCAACGCAAGGGTTGCGCGGTGCGCGTCACCGATCGCGATCACAACGAGGTCTACCGCACGCCGCTCGATCCGGTGCCGGCCTGGCAACGCTAGCTCGCCGGCCGGCTTCGCGACCGCGCGCCATCCCCATTGCGGAGCGGCGCTCCAGCCGCTAGCCTTCCCGAAAATCTGGGGAGGTACCAAAGGATGCGCACTGGTTTTCTGATGACGGCCCTGTTGCTGCTGGCGGCGCCGGCCCAAGCGGCCGACCATCCACGTTCGACCTATGTCACGTTGGTCTTGCAGGCCTTCGCCGCCAAGGTCGAATGTCCTGGCACGGACATCGTCTACCAGGATCTGGTGCAGAAGGCGGAGCAGATGCAGCTGCCCGAAGGCACCACCGAGAAGGTGCGCAAGGCGATCGCCTGGATGCACACCGGCGGCAAGATGGGCGAGAAGCAGGACGACGATCTGATGGCTGAGGTCGCGGTGGCCACCCAGGCGACCGACCTCAACCAACGCCGCCTCGGCATGCCCGGCTGGTGCGAGGCCCAGAAGACCAACCTCGCCGGCCTGATCCGCAGTAAGGGCGGCTAGCGATATCGCGCGGCGTTAAGCACGCCGCGCAGGAACTTTTGCTCCGGCCAATAATCGTCACATTCCTCACCAGCATGCGGCTCTCTTCGAAATTCGAACAGGGGAGCCCCATGCGGATCATTGATGTCGTTTTCGCCGGCGCATTTGCCGTCGCGACGGTGCTGACCGCGCCCGTGCTGGCGAAGAATTCCGACGCCCAGAAGGGCGAAGACAAATCGACCTCGTCGTCATCGTGCAGCGCTTATCAGCAGGCGCCGGACGGCTCGTGGGAACCGCTCCCCTGCAAGGAGACGGGCGAGCGCGGCCAGCCGCAGACCCAGAATCGCACTCCGCAGCAAGGCGCTGATCAAGCGGAGCGTTGAGCGCGCTCGGGCCTGGCGAATGTCAGCTCTGGTGCGGACCGCGTATGATCTTCATCGCGTCGGCGATGTGACGCCACTCTTTGGCCTCATCGGCCTCGCCGCGGCCCTCGCAAGCCTGGGCCTGCTCGGCGGCCTTCGCGATCGCCGCAAAACCATGCCGTTCCAGCATCTGGCGCGCGACGGTGTGAACCTGCACCTCGGTCATCATGGGCGCTCTCCCGTTTGACGAAACCGCGGTGCATGCTTGATGGACCCCGCGGGTTTCTTACAACGACCAGGTCGCGCCTCTCGTTCCGATCGCCCGCACCCGATCGCCCGCACCTACGACAAAGGCGGCCCGCTATGCCCAGCGGACCGCCTTCTCACCCACCCCAAATTTGAAGCGTCCCGGCCGAAATCCCTACCCGACCGCCGCGCGCTTGCGCTCGAAGTCGTTGGGCACCTCGATATCGACCTCGAGGGTCGATACCTCGTCGCCGCGATCGAGCCGGACGATGACCTTGGTTGGGTCCAGCGTGACGTGCCTGGAGACGACCGCGAGAATTTCCTCGCGCAGCACTCCGAGCAGATCGGGCTGGCCGCGCAGTCCGCGTTCATGGGCAAGCAGGATCTGCAACCGTTCGCGCGCGACGGGTGCAGAGGCCTTGTTGCCGCGGAGAAGCCGAAGCAGACCCATGCTCATGCAGCCCTCCGTCGCAGCAGGCGATCCATGAAACCCTTGCGCTCGGTCGGAACCTGCATCGGCACGGTGTCGCCGCACAGCCGCCGCGCCGCATCGATATAGGCCCGCGCAGGTGCGCCTTCCGCGTTCGACAGCGTCACCGGTGTGCCGACATTGGAGGCCTTCAGCACGTCCTGGCTCTCCGGGATGATGCCGAGCAAGGGCGTCGCGAGGATCTCGAGGATGTCCTCGATGGTCAGCATCTCGCCGCGCGCGGCGCGCGAGGGATCGTAACGCGTGATGAGGATGTGCTTCTCGACGCGCTCGCCCTTCTCGGCCCGCACCGTCTTGGAATCGAGCATGCCGATGATGCGATCGGAATCGCGCACCGAGGAGACTTCCGGATTGGTGACGATCACGGCTTCGTCGGCAAAGCGCATCGCCATGGAGGCGCCGCGCTCGATGCCGGCCGGGCTGTCGCAGATCACCCAGTCGAAACGGCTGCGCAGATCGTCGATGACCTTGCCCACGCCCTCTTCGGTCAGCGCGTCCTTGTCGCGGGTTTGCGAGGCCGGCAACAGCCAGAGGTTCTCCAGCCGCTTGTCCCTGATCAGCGCCTGCGGCAGCTTTGCGACGCCCTGCACTACGTTGATGAGGTCGAACACGACGCGGCGTTCGGCGCCCATCACCAGGTCGAGGTTGCGCAAACCGACGTCGAAATCGACGACGACGACCTTTTCGCCGCGTTGCGCGAGCGCAGCCCCCAGTGCGGCGGTCGTCGTCGTCTTGCCGACGCCGCCCTTGCCTGACGTTACGACCAGTACCTTGGCCATCTCTAAAATCTCCTTCTGGTCAGTTCAGCGCAGTAATTCGCATGGTGTTGCCCTGGAGCCAGGCCTGGGCCGGCTTGCCGCGCAGGGCCGCGTCGATATCGTCGGCGGTCTGGTAAAAGCCATCGATTGCAAGCAGTTCGGCCTCGATCTTCTGACAATAGATGCGTGCGCTCGTGTGACCGTTCACGCCCGCCATAGCGCGGCCGCGCAGCGCGCCGTAGATATGAATGGAGCCGCCGGCGACGACCTCGGCACCGGAGCCGACCGAGCCAAGGATGGTGACGTCGCCTTCGGGAAAGATCACGGTCTGGCCCGACCGCACCGGCGTTTCGAGCAGCAGTGAGGTCGGCTTTGCGTCGGTCTTGGTCTCGGCCTTCTTGGGCGCGCTCGGTTCGACCACGCAGCTCCGCCCGCCCGAGAGCAGCGGCGGCATCGACGACGCCAACCGGCCCTCCTCCACGCCCTCGATGCCGAGCACGCGGATGTTGCGGTCCTGAAGGCTGGTGAGCAGATGGCCGATGCCGGACTGGCTGAGATCGACCGAGGACAAGTCGATCACCACAGGCCTGCCGGCAAAGAAGCCCGGCGACCGCGCGATCGTGGCGTCGATTTCCTGCAGCCAGTCCAGGATCGGAACCGTCGGCACGAACACGAAGGCCACATAGGAGCGTCCGCGCAGGCGCACCATTTGGCGTTGAGGTTTTACTGCAGCCTCCATAGGCCGACTCGTTCCCTGTTATTGAATGGTTAACGATGCGGCGGATATGGTTAATGGCTGGTTAATTTCTCCGTGGGGTTACGTGGGGCGGGTTGGCTCCGGGGACGCTCTCGCCCCAATACCGCTGTCATGCCCCGGCTTGACCGGGGCATCCAGTACGCCGCGGCTTCTCCGTTCAAACTCGATCGCCTCTGGAATACTGGATCGCCCGCTTTCGCGGGCGATGACCGAGAGAGTACGGGGCGCCTCCGCCCCCTACTTCTTCACCTTGCTCGCATCCATCTTGACGGCGGGATCGAGCATCCTGGTCGTGAACGCCGTCGTCACGTCGAACGGCTTCTCCATGCCGAGATAGGTCTGGACCAACTCGTAGTCCTTCTTCATCCGCTCACCGTCGATCCAGCCGAGCGCCTGCGTCGTCGTGAATTCGTCGGTCATCAGGAACTTGATGCGCTCCCACTGGCGCTCCTGGTTCTCCTTGTCGAGACCGGAGACCTGGTCGAGCAGCGCCTTCAGGCAGGGTGCGGCGTCGGCGACGCAAGTCGCAAAGGCCTTTTGCGTGACCCGCACGAACTCCTCGACCAGCTTCGGATTCTTCTGCAGATAGCCGCCGTTGACGATCAGCGAATTGCCGTAGGGGTTCAGCCCGATATCCTTCCAGTTGACGTAGCCGAGATCGGGCCCGAACTCGATCACCTTCAAATCGTGCTCGTTGTAGAAGTCGCTGATGATATCGACGGTGTGGCTCTTGAGCGCTGCGATCTTCGCGGTCGGCCCGATATTGACGAAGCTGACGGCATCAGGCGCCAGCCCTGCGGCCTTCGCAAAGGCCGGCCACATCACGCGCGAGGCGTCCCCGGGCGGATTGCCGATCTTGTGGCCGGCAAAATCCTTCACCCCGTTCACGCCGTAGCTCTTCAGCCAGTAGAAGGTCTGCCCGGTGTTGGCGTAGACGCTCATCACGGCAACAGCGTCAGCCCCCTTGCTCTTCGCCACCAGCATGGTGGCGAGATCGGCGACGCCGAAGGGCGAGCCGCCGGAGCCAACCTTGGCGGCGGAGACGCCGGAGCCCTTGCCGACCTCGATGGAGAGATCGATCCCCGCCTTCTCGTACCAACCTTGCGCCTTCGCGTAATAATAGGGCGAGTGATCCGCCGTCGGCGTCCAGTTCAGGATCAGATTGACCGCCTCGCCCGCGGTCGCCGGCACCGGTGAACCGAGCATCAGGGCCAACACCAGGGCCGAGCCCGCCGCCTGCAAACGCTTCATCGCATCTCTCCTCATGGCCCGCGACCCGGCTTGTCGCTCTTCCCCTGTGAGGATACCAATGCAACAAGGCCGCCCTCCACTTGTCAACTGTTTGGTTGGAAATGCCCGCAAAACGTTCAGGCGACACCGTGCCGCAGCGGCGCGACCCCGTCGCCACACGCAAGAAGCTGCTCACCGCGGCGCGCCAGGAGTTCGCCCGGCACGGCTTTGCCGGCGCCCGCGTCGACGAGATCGCGATGCGCGCCGGCGTCAACAAGCAGCTCGTCTACCACTATTTCGGCGACAAGGACGCGCTCTATCTTGCTGTCCTCGAATGGGTTTATGCCGATATCCGCGAGCAGGAGCGCGAGCTCAATCCCGAGGGCCTGCCGCCGGACAAGGCGATCCGGAAACTGATCGAGGCCTCGTTCGATTACCTCGCAACGAACCCCGATTTCATCGTGCTTCTGAACGACGAGAACCGCGGCGGCGCGCGCCACGTCCGCGGCTCGACGCGGCTGGAGGCGATGCATTCGCCGCTGGTGAAGAGCGTGTCCCACATCCTCCAGGAGGGCGTCCGCGCCGGAATGTTCCGCAAGGGGATCGACCCGATCCAGCTCTATATCTCGATCGCCGGCCTCAGCTATTTCTTTCTCTCCAACACGCCGACGCTGTCGGCGATCTTCGGCAAGGACCTGTCGAGCCGGGCCGCGCGCCGCGCCCGCCGCAGGCACGTCGTCGATCTCGTGCTGCATTCGCTCCGGCCGTAATCAACCAATTGGTTGAAACTTCCTCCAAGGCCGGTTAGGCTTGCGACCAGCGGCAAGGTGGCCGCTGGCAACAGGGAGCAACCGGTGGCAGGAGACGGCGCCCGCACCACGCGCAGCTTTGCGATCGTCCTGATCGTGCACCTCGCCGTGCTCGTGCTCTGGCAGGTCCTGGTCGATGCCTTCCACGTGCCGAAGTTCATCCTGCCCTCGCCGCTGGCGACAATCCAGACGCTGGGAACCGCAAGCTACGCCTGGGGCGCCAATACGCTGGTGACGGCGATCGAGATCCTCGGCGGCTTTGCGCTGGGCGCATTCGTCGGCGTCACGTTTGCCGTCATCTTCAGCTGGGTACCGCTGCTCAGCCTCGTGCTGCTGCCGCTATTCGTGACGCTGAACATGATCCCGAAAGTGGCGCTCGGCCCGCTCCTCATCGTCTGGTTCTCCTACGGCATCGTGCCGAACATCCTGATCGCCTTCAGCATCTGTTTCTTTCCGATCCTGCTCACCACCGCGCGGGGCTTGCGCGAGGTCGAGCCGGATCTGCTCGATCTCGTCAAATCGCTGCGCGGCTCGCGCTGGACGCTGTTCCGCAAGATCCAGCTGCCGGGATCGCTGCCTTATATTTTCTCCGGCATGAAGGTCGGCGCCATCCTCGCGGTCGCCGGCGCCATCGTCGGCGAGTTCATCGCTTCCGAGCGCGGGCTCGGCTACCTCATGATCCAGGTGCAGTCGTCGCTCGATACGCCCGCGATGGTGATGGCCGTCGTGCTGCTGACGCTGCTTGGGGTCGCGCTTTACGGCTTCGTGCTCACCCTCGAACGCATGTTCGTCGTCGGCGACGCAAGACAAACTTGACGCAAGACAAACTTGAAGACCAGGGACCAAGGCCATGCTCCTCACCCGCCAGAACCTGCCGAAGACGATCGCTGATATCGCGGCGCTCGACGATCTGCTGTGCCGGCCGAGCCAGGCGCTGATCGACGACCTCACCAAGGTCAACGGCGACATCATGATCCTCGGCGTCGCTGGCAAGATGGGCCCAACGTTGGCGGGGCTTGCGAAGGCTGCCGTGCCGGATCGCCGCGTCATCGGCGTGGCGCGCTTCAGCGACGCCAGCGTCAAGGACTGGCTTGGCGCGCGTGGCGTCGAGACTATCAACTGCGACCTGATGGACGAGACGGCGATTCAGGCGCTGCCCAAGGCGCCCAACATCGTCTTCATGGCCGGCCGCAAATTCGGCGCCGAGGGCGATCTGTCGCTGACCTGGGCGATGAATGCGCACGTGCCGGCGCTGGTCGCACAGGCCTTCCCGTCGTCGCGGATCGTGGCGTTCTCGACCGGCTGCATCTATCCCTTCGTCCCCGTCGACGGCAAAGGCTCGACCGAGGACATGGCACCGAACCCACCCGGCGAATACGCCCAATCCTGCGTCGGCCGCGAGCGCATGTTCGAATATTTTTCGCGCAAATTCTCGACGCCGGGCCGACTGTTCCGCCTCAACTACGCAATCGACATGCGCTATGGCGTGCTCCACGACATCGCAACGAAAGTGCTCACGGGCACACCGATCGACGTCAGCATCAGCCATGTCAATTTCATCTGGCAGGGCGATGCCTCGTCGCAGGCGCTACGCTGTCTCGCGCATTGCACGGCGCCGACCTCGCCGATCAATGTCAGCGGCCACGAAATTTTGGCGGTGCGCGATCTCGCAGCAAGATTCGGCGCCCGCTTCGGCCGTGCGCCGGTGCTGACAGGAAACGAAGAGCCGACGGCGTGGCTGACCGACACGTCCAAGGCCGTCGAGCTGTTCGGCCTGCCGGTCGTCGACACCGAGCAGCTGATAGCCTGGACGGCGGACTGGGTCTCCCGCGCCATGCCGAGCCTCGGCAAGCCGACCAAATACGAGGTGCGCGATGGACGCTACTGAGATCACCGGCATCGTCAAGCTCGGCGTCGAGGATGCGATAGCCGGGCTCGCGCTGTCGGCGGAAGCGCGCTGGAACCAGACCGAGGAGGATTGGCGCGTCTTCCTGCACGAAGGCGTCGTATTCGGCATCCGCGACGGCGTGCGACTGGTCGCCACGGCGGCTTTGCTCCCTTATCCCGGCAACAACGCCTGGATCAGCATGGTGCTGGTGACGGCAACACATCGCCGCCGTGGCCTCGCAACGCGCCTTGTCGGTGCCTGCCTGGAAACGGCGCGCAAGAACGGCCTGACGAGCTGGCTCGACGCGACGCCCGACGGCGCCGCCGTCTACGGGCCGCTCGGGTTCACGCCGACGCTGCAATTGCGCCGCCTCAAGCTGGTGAAATCCGCTCAAGCGGCCGCGCGACCACCTTCATCCGCGACGCTCGACGCGCTTCGCGCGCGTGACCGGCGAGCCACCGGTTTCGATCGAACCGCTTTGCTCTCCACCTTCGCTGGGCGTCCCGGCTCAAGCATCGTCTCTGCGAACGGCGCCATCGCGCTGGTGCGGGACGGACGCACCGCGCGCCATATCGGCCCGTTGTTTGCCGACGACGCCGCAGCCGCGCTGACCCTGGTCGATGCAATCGCCCGATCGGAGACCGGGCCGCTGCTGCTCGACGCTGTCGCGTCGCAAGCCGCATTCCCTGAAGGATTGACCGCCTCCGGCTGGACCATCGAGCGGCCGTTCCAGCGCATGCGATTCGGCCCCGCCACTCCCGCGGGTGAGGAAATGCCATTCGCCGTCGCCGGCCCTGAATTCGGATAGGACCTCATGCACCACAGCCAGATCAATAGCGAAGTCCGTAAGCTGATCGCCGACGGCACCGTGCTGCCGGCGCATCCCCTCGCGCTCACCGCCGAACGCCAGCTCGACAAAAAGCATCAGCGCGCGCTGACGCGCTATTACATCGATGCCGGCGCAGGCGGCCTTGCGGTCGGCGTGCACACGACGCAGTTTGCGATCCGCGATGTCGGCCTCTATCGTCCCGTGCTCGAACTCGCCGCCGAGACTGCGGCGAACTGGACCAAGCGTCCGCTGGCGATGGTCGCGGGCCTTGCCGGCCCGACCTGGCAGGCGGTCACAGAAGCTCGCACCGCGCGCGACATCGGCTATCACGCAGGGCTCCTCAGCCTCGCCGCGATGAAGAGCGCCTCCGAGGACGAGATCATCGCGCATTGCGCGGCGGTTGCCGCCGAAATCCCGCTGGTCGGCTTCTATCTTCAGCCGGCAGTCGGCGGCGCGATCCTGTCAAGCCGGTTCTGGCAGCGCTTTGCCTCGATCGACAACGTCATCGCGATCAAGATCGCGCCGTTCAACCGCTATCGGACACTCGACGTGCTGCGCGGCGTCGCGGCGGCCGGCGCGCTCGACCGCGTTGCGCTCTATACCGGCAATGACGACCACATCCTGCTCGACCTGATGCTGCCGTTCGACCTCCGCGACAACGGCGTCACCACGCGGACCTACTTCAAGGGCGGCCTGCTCGGCCATTGGTCGGTGTGGACCGCGAGCGCCATAAAACAGTTCGAACGCTGCAAGGCGGCGCGGCACAAGGACAGCGTACCGGCCGACCTGCTCGCGCTTGATGCCCGCGTCACCGACTGCAACAGTGCTTTCTTCGACGTCGCCAACGATTTTCACGGCTGCATCGCCGGCTGCCACGAGGTGCTGCGACGGCAGGGCCTGATGCAGGGCCTGTGGTGCCTCGATCCCGACGAGGGGCTGAGCCCCGGACAGAAGGACGAGATCGACCGCGTCTTTCGCGAGCATGCCGACCTCAGCGACGATGCGTTCGTCGCGGCCAACTTGAATAAATGGCTGGCATGAGCACAAACCCCTTCATCAGCCTGCAAGGCGTCCGAAAGGTCTATCGCAGCGGCGGCGCCGAATTCCTGGCAGTGTCCGACGTCACCATGGACGTGCAGGAGGGTGAGCTTGTCTCGCTGGTCGGCCCGTCCGGCTGCGGCAAGACCACGGTGATGAAGATTTTGGCCGGCCTGCACGGCGCAGACGGCGGCACGGTGACGATCGGTAATGCCGACA
The DNA here is from genome assembly GCF_029846715.1 of Bradyrhizobium nivariense. Taxonomy (GTDB): domain Bacteria; phylum Pseudomonadota; class Alphaproteobacteria; order Rhizobiales; family Xanthobacteraceae; genus Bradyrhizobium. Next base: position 5,003 of record NZ_JARVWW010000051.1, on the reverse strand, counting down.
GCCGGTTCGATCCGACCCGCGACATCGGCATGGTGTTCCAGCAGGCGCTGCTGTTGAAATGGCGCACCGTCCTGGACAACGTGCTGCTGCCGGCCGAGATCGTCGGCCTGCCGATGAAGGCCGCGCGCGAGCGGGCGCGCGATCTGCTCAATCTGGTCGGGCTTGCCGGCTGCGAGCAGAAATATCCGCGAGAGCTCTCCGGCGGCATGCAGCAGCGCACCGCGATCGCGCGCGCCTTCATTCACGACCCAAAACTGATCTTGATGGATGAGCCGTTCGGCGCGCTCGACGCCTTGACGCGCGAGCAGATGAATCTGGAGATGCTGCGGATCTGGCGCGAGAGCGGCAAGACCATCGTCTTCGTCACGCACTCGATCCAGGAAGCCGTGTTCCTGTCCTCGCATTGCGCCGTGCTGACGGCGGGACCTGCGAAGATGGCCGATTATTTCGCAATCGACCTGCCCTTCCCGCGTGCGCTTCCGCTCAAGACGACGGATGCCTTCGGCGCTTATGCGCGGCGCATCTATGAGAAGCTGGGTTTGGGCGCAGCGTAAATGCCGCGCCCACCCTTCTCGCAATCAGGTCTTGTTGCGCATCTTGCCGAGCAGATAGTTGTCGTAAAAATTCTCCGCGATCTGCGTGTAGAACAGCAGCTCCTTCATATACGCATCGTGGCTTTCCTTGGTGCGCTTGAACAGGTCGCTCTTGGCGGCGAGCTCGTTCAGATGCTCCTGGGTCGCGGTGTAGCAGGCCTCCAGCACCGGCTGCGGAAACGCCTTCAGCTCCGCGCCATTGGCGATCAGCCGCTTCAGCGCCGCCGGATTCACGCTGTCGTATTTCTCGAGCATCCAGGCGCCCGCGGCCGACGCCGCCTGGTTGACGATCGCCTGGTACTGCTTCGGCAGCGAAGCCCACTTCTCGTCATTGACGATCATGTGCAGCATGGCGCCGCCTTCCCACCAGCCGGGGAAGTAGTAATATTTGGCGACCTTCTGGAAGCCGAGCTTCTCGTCGTCATAGGGACCGACGAATTCGACTGCGTCGATCGTGCCTTTCTCCAGCGCCGGATAGATGTCGCCGCCCGCAATCTGTTGAGGCACCACACCGAGCCGCGCCAGCACGTGGCCGCCCATGCCGGCGATGCGGAATTTGAGACCCTTGAGATCGTCGACCGTCTTGATCTCCTTGCGGAACCAGCCGCCCATCTGGGTGCCGGAATTGCCGCAGAGGATCGCATGCGCCTTGAACGGCTTCAGCGCCTCGTTCGTGAGCTCGGCGCCGCCGCCGAAATGCCACCACGACTCCTGATGGCGATGGTTCATGCCGAACGGCGCGCCGGTGGCATAGGCCAGCGCCGGCTCCTTGCCGATGTAGAAATAGAGCGGCGTTTGCGCCATCTCGACGGAGGCCGTGCTGACGGCATCGAGCGCCTGCAAACCAGGGACGAGTTCGCCGGCCGCAAAAGTCTGGATCTGGAATTTGTTGTCGGTGGCCTCGGCGACGTATTTCGCAAAGGTCTGCGCCGTGCCGTAAATGGTGTCGAGCGACTTCGGAAAGCTCGAGGTCAGGCGCCATTTGATCTCGGGCGCGCCTTGCGCGATCGCAGGTGCGGCAACCAGCGTCGTTGCGCCGGCGACCGCGCCGCCCTTGAGGAATGTACGGCGTTTCATGATAGGTCTCTCCCTTGAGATCAGCTTGAGTTGATGGCCTTCGCCACGAGTCCTGGCGGACCGTTTGCCCGTTCCGGATGCGGAGTTCAAGCTGACAGAAAGGCCGGACCGCGGCGGGCGCCGAGGCTGCTCAGTCATCCTCAAGGAAGATCGACAGCGCCCGCTGCAATTCCTTGAACGAGCCAAGCCCGATCTTGGTCGCGAGAGCCGTTTCGCTTTCGGCGATCGCCGGCCGCAGCCGGCCGAGCAGCGCGGTGCCGCTCTCGGTCAGGTGCAGCACATAGTAGCGGCGGTTGATGGCGGAGGCCGAACGCTGCACCACGCCGCGCCGCTCCAGATGATCCACCAGCCGCCCGAGCCCCGCCCGCTCGATCGACAGGGATTGCGCGAGGGCGAGCTGGTTGACGCCCGGATTGGCCTCGATCACCGACAGCACGGAAAACTGCGCCGGGCTGATGTCGAACGCGGCGAGCCGGCGGCTGACATCCTTGAAGACCCAGAGCTGCGCCCGCCGGATGCGATAGCCGAGCGAACGGGACAGATCGGCCGAGGCCAGCAGCCTTGGCCGGGCCGGCTTTGCGGGCGGTGCGGAGCGCGGCGCGGGTCGCGACGGCTTGGCAACAGGCGCCCTGCGTTGTGCTGCCTTGGCGGATCGCTTCCTGACGCCAGCCTTCTCCCGCTCCATCGACGACCATCTTTCACACGCCGGCGCAGCGGCATCCGGCCCGGCTGTCCGAGATTCGTAGCGAGTCTATCGCAGCCGCCCCGGATCGAGAAGCGGAGCAGCGTTGCGCCTTTCGACTACAGCTTCGACGAGAGGTTGCATCGCGAACTCGCGTGCCGCGTCATGTTGACACGGCAACATCGCTCGCTTAAGGATCGGGAAAACCTGCCATCGCTCGCGCAGGCTTCAGGGGAGCTAACGTCCGTGCCTTCATCAAGGATGGGCAACGATCCGCATGCCATGGCGCATCGCGGCGAGACGATCGCGCATGTCCGCGCATTGCCTCGTGCTCCGCATGGCGGAGCTCCACGGCCTTTCGACGCCCCCGCATTCTCAATCGACAACGACATCGCTCGCAGCCTCGACGACGCCCGCCTGCACGGCCGGCGCCGCGCGATGTCGCGTGGACGACCGCTGCTCGGACAACATCAAACTGGGAGGGCATGACATGAAACGACTACTTCTCGCCTCGACCATCGTGGCCGGTTGGACGGCGCTCGGCCCGCAGGCCATTGCGAACGGACTGCCTCCGGGCGGCGTTGCCCCGCGCTCGTCCTGCACGGCCTTGACGGGCCTCACATTGCCGAACACGCAGATCCTGAGCGCAACCCAGAAATCGGGTTATTGCAACGTGATCGGCATCATCAACAAGCGCGTCTCGACCCAGGACCCCGACCACTTCACCTACGGAATCGGCTTTGCGCTCAACCTGCCCAATACCTGGCATGGCCGTTTCGAGATGATGGGCGGCGGCGGCACCGATGGCAGCCTCCAGGCCGACCCGCAAGGCGCCGCCGGCGTCGAGCTCGGCCAGGGCTGGGCCGTCGCGGCCGATGACGGCGGCCACGAAGACAGCGCCAGCAACGTCGTCGGCGGCCATCAGGACGACGATGCCAATGCCGGCGGCTCGGCGCATTTCGCGATCGACGCCCAGGCGCGCAGAGACTACGGCTACAACGGCATCGAGAAGACCGCGACGATCTCGAAGCAGATCATCGCCTATTTCTACGGCTTCGAGACCGTCCATTCCTACATCATGGGATGCTCCAACGGCGGTCGTGACGCGATGGTCGCCTCGCAGCGATCGCCCTGGCTGTTCGACGGCGTGATCTCGCAAAATCCCGGCTTCAACCTGCCGCAGGCGGGCCTCGCGGAGGCCTGGAACGAGCAGGTGCTCGGCAAGCTTGCAACCAGCACCGACATCAACGGGCAGCCCTTCATTCCCGACACGTTTCCGCAGCAGGACCTCCAGGTGGCCTCGGCCGCGATCCTGAGTGCCTGCGACGCCCTCGACGGGCTGGTCGACGGGATCATCGACAATTATCACGCCTGCACGGCGAAGAAGGTGTATCCGGCGCTCGCCAATTACACCTGCAGCACCGGCTCGCACGGCAGCACGCCGCATGGCGGCACCTGCCTGACCGGCGCGCAAGTGGACACGTTGAAGAAGATCTATGCCGGGCCCGTCAACTCGAAGGGACAGCGGCTCTATTCGAACTGGTTCTGGGATGCCGGCATCTGGACGCCGCCCACCGCGCCAGGCGCGGGCTGGGGCTTCTGGAACGTCGTCACCGCGCCGGTGCCGGGCGTCAACACCGCGATCAATTTGACGCTCGGCGCGGGCGCGATCCCGATGATCTTCCAGACACCGCCCGTGGTCACGCCGGTCAACGGGCCGAACGGCCAGGAAGCCTTCTTGTTCCACTTCAATTTCGACACCGACGCGCCGAAGATCTTCACCAGGACACAGGCCTATCCCGAAAGCGCGATGGACTTCATGGCCGCGGTCTCGACCGACCTGCGTCCGTTCAGGGCGCGCGGCGGCAAGCTGATCATCTCCTCCTCCGTCAATGACGGCATCTTCTCCGGCGCCGCGATCGCGCGTTGGTATCGCAACATGGACAGGCACACGAGCGGTCGCGCGACCGATTTCGCCCGGCTGTTCATGGTGCCGAACATGGCCCATTGCGGCGGCGGCGCGGCCACGACGAGCTTCGCCGTGAACGAGCTCACGGCCATCACCGACTGGGTCGAGAAAGACATCGCACCGGAGCGCATCGTTGCGACCAATTCCAACGCCACCTCGCCCTATCCGACCGGCGGAGTTTTCGATCCGCGAATTGCGATGAACTTCCCGACCGGCGGCACACGACCGCTGTGCGTCTATCCCAAGATCGCCGCCTACAAGGGCAGCGGCATGACCAACGACGCCGGCAATTTCGACTGCATCGACCCCGGCTTCAAACCGGGCGGCGACCACGACTTCCATGACGATGACGACGGACGCGGAGACGACAGGCACTGACCGCGTGTGGATTGATTGACGAGCCAAACAAGCACGGCGCGCGGTTCTACCGCGCGCCGCATGCGTAAGAGTGCGCACGATCGCGCCCCAATCTCGTCATTGCGAGCGCAGCGACGCAATCCAGTCCGTCTCCGCGGAAAGACGCTGGATTGATCACTGGGATGGAAGGAGCGCGCTCCTAGCAGTCTGCTGAAAAACTATGAAGTCGAGAGTTTTCTTGTCTTTGTTCGGTCGCTGTCGGGGCGGAGCGCTGGAGGTTGGATGTCGTGTTCGGCTTGGCGCCGGGTTACCCCGGCGCGGGGTG
>NZ_JARVWW010000050.1 GCF_029846715.1 Bradyrhizobium nivariense | reverse complement strand
TGGTCCGATGCAGCGTGGCGGCCCTTCGCGCCGGCGAGCTTCGATTTCTCGGATTCGCGCTGCACACCCCGATCAACATCTTCCTCCTGCTCCCGATGAAAGCCTACGCGCTCTGCACCTTGAGCAACAGCGACTGGCTCTCGCGCAAAGTAGAGAAATCATCAGACGTTGATGAATCGAAGGCCTCGATCGAAGACGCGACAACTGGACCAAGTCTTAACCCGGCATCGGAAAGGCCTGGCTCAATTCGCAGGGCAGGCCTTTCGCGCTCTTCCTCGCAGCTGATCGCGCCGGATGGCATTGCGGCAGAGACTGACTGAGCAGTTTTGTAGGGGTATTAACTCGTGAGCGTAGACAACACATATCAGTCGTTGGAACGGGAGCTGGCTAACGACGATCCGTGGCGGCTTGACGATAATCCGTTCGAACGTGAGCGTCACACCCAATTGCTGCGGCTATCGCTGTCGAGCGGTGCCGTCTCAACCGGCCTCGAGATCGGGTGCGCGGCCGGTGCATTCACGGAGAAGCTTGCTCCTCACTGCAAACGGCTCACGGTCATCGATGTTATGCCGCGAGCGATCGGTCGAGCGGTCCAGCGCACCAAGAGGTGGTCGCATATCAGCTGGGCGGCGACCGATATTCTGCAGTTCTCGACCGAAGAGCTGTTCGATCTGATCGTGGTCGCCGAAGTTCTCTACTATCTCGAAGACGTGACGCAGATGCGTACCGCAATCGACAAGATGGTGAAGATGCTTGCTCCAGGTGGGCATCTGATCTTCGGATCTGCGCGTGATGCCACCTGTAGGCGATGGGGGCATGTCGCCGGCGCCGAAACAGTCATCGCGATTTTGACTGAAGCGCTCATTGAGGTCGAACGCGTGCAGTGCCAGGGGCAGTCAGCTGACGAAGACTGCTTGTTGGTCCGCTTTCACAATCCGGAGCAATCTTCGGTCCGTCCCAACGGCCGAGCTTGAAAGGAGCCACTATGCGTATCTGCGGTATCAAGTTGACGCATGACGGGGCAGTCGCTCTGATTGAGGACGGCCGGCTGGTGTTTTGTGTCGAACTGGAGAAGCTGAACAACAATCCGCGTTATCAAACCATTGACAACCTGGATGCCGTTGTTAGCGCCTTGGCGGAGCACGGGCTGGATCCGAGCGATGTTGATCAGTTCGTCATCGATGGCTGGGATGGCGAGTCCGAATCCCAGTTTGAAGTCCTTAGTGGGACGACGACCATCAAGCTTAGGGGCGCGCCGTATGTCGAACGGCAAGGCGATAGCCCCCTGATGTCCCGCGAACGCATCGGCCTCATGCTCGACGGGAAGCTATATCCTTATCAAAGCTATCCCCATGTCACCGGGCACGTAGCATCCGCATACTGCGCCAGCTCGTTTGCCAAATCCGCACATTCTGCTTTCTGCTTGGTGTGGGACGGCTGCATGTTTCCACGCCTCTACTATGTAGAGCCCCACGGCATCCGGTTCATCGAGTGCCTGTTTCCGATGATCGGCCACGCCTATGCGGCGGCAGGACATCACTTTGGACCTTACAGCCGGGCGGACCGGACTGGCTGGGACCTCGGTATTGCCGGAAAGCTGATGGCCTATATCGCGCTGGGATCTGCCGATGCGGACATCGTTCGAACGTTTCAGGAACTCTATCAGGCGCACTTTGCCAGCAGTGCCGAGGGAGCTTGTCCTGACCTTGCAGACATCAATAGCGCACAAACGCCACTTGAAGCTCTGCATGACTTCTTCGATGCCTGCGCAACGCGATTGAAGGCCGAGCGAGCCGAAGACGTCCTTGCGTCGTTTCACGTCTTTCTGGAGCAGCTGCTGGTTCGCAAAATTTATGATGTTGTGCAGCGGCACTCCGATCTTGCGGGGGCGCGTAACCTCTGCATTGCGGGCGGCTGTGGTCTGAACATTAAGTGGAATAGTGCGTTTCGAGCGACCGGGCTGTTTGATGCCGTGTGGGTACCGCCCTTTCCAAACGACAGCGGCTCAGCGATCGGTGCTGCTTGCGCCGCACTTGCGGCACAACAAGGCTTTAAAGCCCTGGAATGGTCGGTCTACAGTGGGCCGTCCGTTCGTCCGAGCGAAGTCCCGCCCGAGTGGGAGGGCGCGCCCTGCACTATGGGCGAACTTGCGGCAATCCTCGCGAGCGACAAGCCCGTGGTCTTCCTTGCCGGGCGTGCCGAGCTCGGGCCACGAGCCTTAGGTGGGAGAAGTATTCTTGCAGCTCCCAGCTGGGAGGGAATGAAGAATCACCTTAACGACATCAAACTCCGTGAGCATTTCAGGCCGGTAGCGCCGATATGCTTGGAGGATCGTGCCCCCGAGATTTTTACCCCAGGAACACCCGATCCATACATGCTGTTCGATCATCAGACGAGACCGGAATGGCGGAACAAAATTCCCGCTGTCGTACACCTCGATGGATCTGCTCGGCTGCAGACGGTTTCCAGAGCCTCTGAGCACAAAGTGGCCGAGCTTCTCATCGAATACGAGAAGCTCACAGCCATTCCGCTGCTCTGCAATACCAGCGCCAATCTAAATGGGCGCGGCTTTTTCCCAGATGCTGCAGCGGCGTGCCAGTGGGGACGCGTCGATCACGTCTGGTGTGACGGCTTGCTTTGGACAAAAAAGCGCGCGGACGAGGAATCGGCGCGAGCAACGTCCGTCGCGATGGCCTAAGCAAATGTCTACCGCGGCAATCGATCTTTTCGAGGTGAGCAAGTCCTACAACGGCAAGATCGTTGTTGACGACCTTTCGTTTACGGTCTCGCCCGGAGAGTGCTTCGGTCTACTGGGGCCGAACGGCGCGGGCAAGAGCACGCTTGCGCGCTTAATCCTGGGTGTCGCATCGCCGGACGCAGGTAAGATCTGCGTGCTCGGCGAGCCGGTGCCTGCACGTGCGCGCTTAGCGCGCGGGGGCATCGGGGTCGTCCCACAGTTCGATAACCTTGATCTTCAGCTCACGGTTCGCGAGAACTTGCTCGTTTTCGGCCGCTACTTCGCCATGAGCGCGACCGAGGTCAAAGCGGTCACGCCGGCACTGCTCGAATTCGCCCGGCTGGAAAACAAGGCGGATGCTCGCGTCGGCGAACTGTCCGGGGGCATGAAGCGGCGGTTGACGCTGGCCCGTGCCCTGATTAACGACCCGCAGCTTTTGGTGCTTGACGAGCCGACGACCGGCCTCGATCCGCACGGCCGGCACCTGATTTGGGAACGCTTGCGCTCGCTATTGGGACTCGGAAAAACGATTCTTCTCACGACCCACTTCATGGAAGAGGCCGAGCGACTGTGTGACCGCCTGTGCGTGCTTGAGCACGGCCGTAAGATCGCCGAAGGCCAGCCTCACGCGCTCATCCAGGAGCAGATCGGCTGCCAGGTGATCGAGATTTACGGTGGCGATCCGCATGAACTGCTGCCGCTGGTCAGCCCGCAAGTGCAGCGCGCTGAGGTGAGCGGGGAGACTCTGTTTTGCTATGTCACCAGTCCAGAGCAGGTGCGCCTCCGGCTCGCCAACCGCACCGATCTCCGCCTTCTGCAGCGTCCCCCAAATCTGGAGGATGTTTTCTTGCGGTTAACCGGGCGAGAGATGAAGGACTGAACGATGCGGCAACGTTTTGCGCCTGCACTCCCTGCCAATCCATGGAACTGGATCGCCATATGGCGCAGAAATTTTCTGGTTTGGCGGAAAGTAGCCTTGGCGTCGATTCTTGGCAATCTGGCCGAGCCGATGAGCTCTCTGTTCGGTCTTGGTTTTGGCCTTGGAATGATCATAGGTGGCGTCGACGGGACCTCATACATCTCATTCCTTGCGGCTGGCATGATCGCCATAAGCGCAATGGTCGCCGCAACCTTTGAAACGATCTATGCAGCTTACGCTCGCATGCAGACGAACTGCATGTGGGAGGCAGTGCTCTGTACACCGCTTACGCTCGGCGACATTGTTCTCGGTGAACTGGCATGGGCAGCGAGCAAGGCCTTGCTGGCCGGGACGGCGATCACGATTGTTGCCGTAACACTCGGTTATGCGGAGTGGTCATCCATTCCCTATGCGTTACCAGCCATCGCACTGACTGGTCTCACTTTCGCGAGCCTCGCAATGGTCGTTGCAGCACTTGCACCGAGCCATGACTATTTCATCTTCTACCAATCACTCATTCTCACGCCCATGATGTATTTGAGCGGAACGATCTTCCCAGTGAGCCAGTTGCCAGGTTCATTTCAACGCATAGCGGCCTTCCTGCCGCTGACGCATGCGGTCGATCTCATTCGTCCAGCAATGCTCGGTCGGTCGGTCGACAGCGTCGGCATGCATATGGGCGCACTGTGTCTTTACGCGGCAGTTCCATTTGTCGTCGCGGCCGTGCTGCTTCAGCGGCGCCTGATGCGGTGATGGGCACGACGAGACCAAAAGCGAAGCACCGCGTGCGCGACAGCAGATGTCGGACGCAACGAAAGGTTTCGGTTGCGTGCCACGCGTTTCCTGCGCGTCGTTGCGCTGGTGATGCGCAAGTCTATCCGCGGCGAGGTCCGGCCTACTCGCAAAGCAAGCGATAAGTAATAGGCCGGAAGGCCTCTCAGGAAGTATGGAGAACAAGATGTTGTGTCTAGGACTGAGTGGTGGGCTCGACAGGGTCTATGAAAACCCGCTTGAGCTACCGAACACGTTTCTGCACGACGGCGCTGCGGTACTTGTCAAAGACGGGCGCGTGATCGCCGCCGTCGAAGAGGAGCGCCTCAATCGGATCAAACACTCAAACAAGCTCCCGAGCAGTGCGATCGAATACTGTCTTGCAGCCGCGGGCGTGGAGCTTCGCGACGTCGATCGTATTGCGTTCTACGCCAGTGAAGCCTATTGCAACGCGATGCTTGAACGGCTCTTGATATCACAGCCGGAAACTTCAATTCCCACAGATGCCAATCTGCTGTTGCGGCACCTTTTAGCGGCGGAGTTCGGCACCGAAATTGATCCCTCGCGGGTGTCATTCGTGGGCCATCATCAGGCCCATGCCGTGAGCGCTCTGGCGATGTCGGGTTTTGAAGAAAGCCTGGTTCTCGCGATCGACGGTTGTGGCGACTTCCTCTCGGGTCTCTTGGCGGTCGGGTCGGGCACCGAAATGACCGAGCTTATGACCTTTCCAGAGAATAACTCTCTCGGACTGTTCTACCTGGAGACGATCCGATACCTCGGCTACGGCTTGTTTGACGAGTATAAGGTGATGGGACTGGCTCCTTACGGAGATCCCGCACGCTATCGCGAGCTCTTTGGCCAATTCTACGAGCTCTCCGCAAACGGTGGCTACCGCGTTCACCTCGACCGGATCGGCCCGGCATTGCTGCGCAATATCGAGGTCCGGCGGAAGGGCATGCCGTTCACGCAACAGCATCGAGATGTGAGCGCATCATTGCAGGAGGCGCTGGAGCGGATCGTGTTTCACATTCTTCGGCATTACCGTGAGTCGACCGGAATGAAACGGTTGTGCCTGGCTGGCGGGGTGGCCCACAACTGCACTCTCAACGGAAAGCTCCTGTATTCAGGCCTCTTCGAAGACATCTTCGTGCAGCCGGCTGCGCATGATGCCGGATGCGCATTGGGCGCGGCACTGATGGTGTCGAACGAGGCCGGGCAGCCGGCGCCCCGGGCGCGACTCCAGGCGGTTTATTGGGGGCCGGATGTCGGCAGCGACGATAGCATTGAACAGGAACTGAAGGGATGGGCCGGACACCTGGAGATTGAACGGGCCGCTGACGTTTCAGCCAGAGCGGCCGAGTGGATCGCGGATGGCGCCGTGATCGGGTGGATACAGGGCCGGTCCGAGTTCGGCCCGCGCGCGCTCGGCAATCGCAGCATTCTGGCGGACCCGAGGCCGGCCGCAAACAAGGAGCGGATCAACGCGATGGTCAAGAAGCGCGAAAGCTATCGACCATTTGCGCCGTCAGTTCTGGAGGAGGATGCGGGCGCCTTCTTCGAGTTGCCGGATGGTCGCGCAGAGTACCCCTTCATGAACTTCGTCGTTCGCGTGCGAGAATCCATGCGTCCATTGCTGGGGGCGATCACCCATGTCGATGGTACGGCTCGGCTGCAAACGGTTTCCCGCACGACCAATGCCGCCTATTGGGAACTCATCAATGCGTTCAAGAGCCGGACCGGCGTCCCAATTCTGCTTAATACGTCCTTCAACAACAATGCCGAACCGATCGTCGATTCCGTTGCCGATGCGATTACGGCGTTTTTGTCGACCGAGCTGGATGGCCTTGTCGTCGGGTCATTCCTCGTCAAGAAGCGGGCAGCAACGCTCGAAAACTGGACTGCGCTCACTGTGTCACTGCCGCCCCATGTATCTCTTTACCGCGTTCGCGCTCATGCGGGTCGAGAACGCCAGGAGACAGTCTGTGAGGTTCGCATAGGTCACTCCAACCGTGATGGCGTGCGCGTTTCGCATGATCTATTCGAAATGCTGATGCAAACTGAAAAGGAAGCTGTTGTTGGCGATCTTCTCGACGGCGTCACCTCTGACAGGACCAAACGGGAGGCTCTCGTGAACGAGCTGCGCTGGCTCTGGGATCAGCGCCGTATTCGGCTGCATCCTTCACACACTACACGTTCGTTAAAAGGTGAGAAATACGCTCGGTGGGCGCGCCTTGCATGATCTGCCGATCGCGATGCCAGCGAGGTCGGCGTGCGAGTTGATCGCCTTGCGTCTGGGTGACCAGCCGTCCATTGGCGTCGATCAGAATCCCAGATGAGTAGATGCGGCACATAAAGTGATCTTGCGCAACGAGAAGGGTGTCACAACTTGACGAACGAACGCTTTGTTATTTCTCGGAGGCGTACTGGCTTTGGTGATTGCCTCTGGTCGCTGGCGTCAGCCTGGTCGTACGCGCAGCGGACCGGGCGGACGCTCGTCATCGATTGGCGCGGTTCGTGCTATGTCGACCAACCGTTCAGCAACGCCTTTCCGGTGTTCTTCGAGCCGGTTGAGGAGATCGCTGGCGTGCCGGTGATTTGCGACGATCGGGTCAACCAGCTCTCGTTCCCCGGACCGTTCTTCCCGCGGTGGTGGAATAGGCCATCAATCGACTGCATCAATCGTCCGGACGAGCAGATCTTCCGAGAACGTGACGAACTGACCAACCTGTTCCAGGCACGAGAAGATAACGAAGCCAACACCATTATCTGTGACGCTTGCCTGATGTGGCGTTGTGGCGAGGAAGCCGAACGACTGATTTTTCGCAACATCAAACTCAGATCCGAGATTCAGGGGCGGATCGAGGCTCTGTATGAGGACCACTTTAGCGGTCATAGCGTCATCGGCGTTCATGTTCGGCACGGCAATGGCGAAGATATCATGGGGCATGCGCCGTACTGGGCTGATTCAGAACTCGCGCTTCGTCAGGTGGGCATGGCAATCCGTGAAGCCAAGGCGTTGCCTTATCCAAAGCCGGTAAAGGTCTTCCTGTGCACGGATAGTGCACAGGTGCTCAATCACGTATCGCGTGTGTTTCCCGATGTCTTCGCCGTACCAAAACGTTTCCAGGCCGATCGGGCAGGGCCGTTGCATAGTGCGGGAATGGGAATTGAAGGTGGAGCTTCCGCTCTCGTCGACATGTATCTTCTTGCGCGATGCGCTACCGTGATCCGCTTTCCCCCAACCAGCGCCTTCACGCGCTATGCCCGTCTGCTCGTGCCACGCATTATTGAGTTTGATCTGAGCAATCCGGAGCATTTGACGATGATCGATAACCCATACGAGCATTTCGCCGCTTCATGACGTGCCACAAATCGTGTCGAGCCTGAGCAATGGTCAGCCAGATCATCAGCCGCATACTGATGGTCTCGGACAATATCGAGTTTCGCGCTCACAGAAGCGGTGGACGGCGACTTCCCTCCACAGGCGACGGTACCGGCGTGGCGATGGAGAGTGCCGGCGTCGCCCTGCTCAAGAGGGACATTATCGGCATTGACCTGTCGCCAGGCTCGATTTTAAGCGCCGGAACGATGGCGAGCAGCAGGTCGGCAATAGGTCACGAATCGATTTTATCAGGTGACCGGCGCACTATCACGGATCCGGTGCGGGTGGCGGGGCGGACGCCTGCGAAACGTAGGCCAATGCCGGCGAGCGCCGGCGGCTTTGCCTCGCAATGCTTCGGGCCGTCATGTGTCAGTCGGGGCGCGCGGAAAGGCCATGGTCGTGTCATCATCTGGCCTAAATCGCCATCGCTGGCCGGACGGTGAAGAGCAGGCCATGGAGGGTCGGGCCGCCAAGGAAATCTGACGGAGCAGACAGTCACGTTAGAATGTCTCAGCAGCAAGGAGGCGGCGCGTCGAGTAAATGGTTCGCTTTTGCTGGGCAATCCTTTTGCGGTCAGCTCGTTTGCTTGATGACCGCGTCATTCATGAGCCGCTCGCAGAGTTCTATCGGACCCAGGCATGATGAACAGCGCGGCCGGCGGCCGGTCGGTACCACCCGCGGCGTGAGGCGCAGCCATCTTGCCTCGGACCAAGTCTCTCGGCTCCGAGACGTAGCGCACGCATTGGGCGGCGCGTCCGGCAGCTAGACGACACAAGTTTCTGCGGCGTTGCTGCTGTCGAAAAGCAACCACGAGCTGTTCGGAACCTGCCATTTGGGTCGTAAAGTGCGCCCCTTGTGCCCTGCATCGCTCTTGCCCGTATCCTGCTCCAAGTGCACAGCCGAGGGGAGGGGGAGCGAGCCGCGCGTGAGTCTAGATCCACCAGATGACAAATCGATCCCAGCTCAATCGTCGGAAACGGACCCTGGCCGTCCAGTTCACGCCGATCGAGCGGCCCGTTCGCTGCGTGAGCGGAAGACGCTGGTCTTGACGGGGGCATCGCGCGGTATAGGTCGCGCCACCGGAAAATTGCTTTCGGAGGCCGGTTGGCGCGTCATTTCTTGCGCGCGCCAACCGTTCGATGCGGTGCGCTGCCCATGGGACACAGACGGCGACAGCTGTATCAACGTCGACCTGAGCGAGCATCGCAGCATGCGGCGGGTGCTTGCCGTTCAAGGAGCGCCTTGCCGGGGCACGGTTGCACGGACTGATAAACAACGCCGGAAACTCACGAAAGACGCAAAACGGTACCCCGCTGACGTCGCTGGCGACCTCAGTCGATACCTGGATGAGGGTGTTCACCTGAATCTGGTGGCGCCGATCCTGCTCGCTCAAGGTCTATTCGACGAACTAAAAGGAGCTTCAGGCGCGATCGTCAATGTGAGCTCAATCGCTTTGCAGGCACGGCATATGCAATTTCGAAAGCCGCACTCGCTTGTCTCACGCGCGAAATGGCTCACTATTACACTTTACATGGCATCGCGCACGGCGAAATCAAGAGGGACACATTGTCGCCTGACACCGAAGCGCATCTTGTGCCAAAGATCCCACTTCTGGCGCCGAAGTACCGATCAATGGCGGACAACGCTTGTGACCGAGGCCGCTCCTGCCGAGTCGGTCTGGACTTAAGCAATGAAGCCATTTAGCGGGGGCGAATCGGTGCGGCGAGCTGGAAAGAGAGCAGCAAATCGAATCTCTGTAAGAGCTGCCGGCGGTGCCAAGAGCGTGACCTCTCGGCCCGACCGGAGGACTGGATGTCGGATCGAGGATTGGCATGCAACGCAATTGCAACAAATCCGATCGCGCTGATGGGGAGGATCAAGAAAGGAACGGAGAAGTCGTTATGCTGGATGGCGTTTCCCCACGCGAAAATCCAAACTCAACCCCCGAGGCGGACCCTTCCGACTATATTGTGCCGTCGCAACAGATATCGCTAAACGCGATCTATGAAATAGCGCACACCCTCACCGCCCTCTGCCGGCTAGAAGCCAAGATGGCGAGCGTCATCGAGTGTCTGCGGTCGCTTTTGCCGATGCGGCGCGGCATCGTATGTCTCCTCGATCACGACGGAACGCCGGAGATCTTCGTAGGCGGCGACGGGAGCGAGGCGCACGATGAGCGCAGTGGGCTACGCTTGCCGCGAGGAGCAATTGATCAGATCTTGACGACGCGGCGGCCGCTTATCGTGGAGGATGTAGCGCTGCATTCGGCCTTCACTCCTTCGGACCTCCGCATTCTAGATGCGGCCGGCACGACCCGTGTCGCCTTCATCGGCGTTCCCATCGACATCGACGACAAAGTTGTTGGCACGCTGAGCGTCGACCGAATCGCGGATGATAGGTCGCGTGCGCAGCTTCAGGATGACCTCGGCCTGCTGACCATGGTCGCTAGCTTGCTGGGCCAGACGGCAAAGCTGCATCGTGTTTCAGCGCGCGATCGCGGGCGGCTTATGGACGAGGAGTTTCGGCAGCAGAAGCAGCTGTCGGAGCTCAAGCCTCATAGGCGGGAGCGTAAGAAGGTTGAAGTTGATGGAATCATAGGCGACAGCCCTGCGCTATGCGCCTTACTTGAGAAGGTCGAGGTGATCGCAAAATCAAACAGCACGGTTCTGCTGCGTGGCGAATCGGGTACCGGCAAAGAGCTGGTCGCGAAGGCTATTCACGAGCGTTCGGCGCGCGTCAAGCGCCCGTTTATCAAGCTCAATTGCGCAGCTCTCACCGAGACGGTGCTGGAATCCGAATTGTTCGGTCATGAGAAGGGGGCGTTTACAAGCGCATTCAACGCGCGCAAGGGCCGCTTCGAGCTCGCCGACAAGGGAACGTTGTTTTTGGACGAAATTGGAGAGATTTCGGCCTCGTTCCAGGCGAAACTGTTGCGCGTGCTGCAGGAGCAGGAATTCGAGCGCGTGGGCGGCAATCAGACGATCAAAGTCGACGTCCGCGTGATTGCAGCCACGAATAAGAATCTTGAAGAGGCGGTGGCAAGAAACGAGTTTCGCGCCGATCTGTATTATCGCATCAACGTGGTTCCTCTGCTGCTGCCGCCCCTGCGCGAAAGACGTACTGATATTCCGCTTCTCGCCGCTCGATTCTTGGAGAATTTTAACAAAGAGAACGGCCGTGCTCTGACCTTGGATCCAGGTGCGATTGACGTGCTTGCGAATTGCGAATTTCCCGGTAATGTCCGCGAGCTCGAGAACTGCGTGCAGCGGACCGCGACCCTAGCGCAAGGATCGTCGATCGTAAGAGACGATTTTGCGTGCTGCCAAGGGGAATGCCTGTCGGCCAAGCTAGGGAAGTGCGGACGAGAGGAATTGGGGCGACAGCCGAGCCCGACAATCTCACTGCCCGCAAAGCTGAGCATGCCGCCAACACAAGCTGTGGCACATGTTCAGCCGGTCAGTGGCGAACTGACCCCGCTTGAACCCCCCGGCCGACCTGTAATAGGCGCGGCGAAGGTCACTGATCGCGAGCGCGTTATCGCTGCCATGGAAAGGTCCGGGTGGGTACAGGCCAAGGCGGCGCGCCTACTTAGACTGACGCCGCGCCAGATTGGGTATGCATTGAGAAGGCATGGCATCGAGATCAAGCGCTTCTGAATAGGAATCGCGGCTGGCTTCTCTCTCTCTCTCTCTCTCTCTCTCTCTCGGCTGCGTGAGAAGAGCGTCTGCAAGAGACGGCTACTTGCTCCGGTGCAAGACGCGGATGCGAAGCTTGTGGGCTTTGCTTGGGGAGCGTGTCGGAAAGCGTAACGCCTCTTCGCGTCGGCCGATCTCGTCATCGCCTGCTTGCAATGAATTCCTATGAGAGATGGCCAGGTGTCGAGTCAATGCAAGGTCGCGGCGGCAACGTTTCTGCCGTGACGCAGATTACCGGGAGAAGTCCGCTTTGCGTAACCGGTCGCGGTCGCCAGAATCGTTTCATCCTCGGTCGTCCGTCATTGCATTCGTTCCTCATCGGCTAACTGCCTGGGATGGTATGACACTTGCTGGTCATGGGCAGCCTGCTCAACATCTTAGGAGAAGCATATGCACAGCATCGTCTGCATCAAACAGGTCCCCGACTCCGCGCAAATCCGCGTGCATCCTGTCACGAATACGATCATGCGTCAGGGCGTGCCGACAATCATCAACCCATACGATCTCTTCGCACTGGAAGCTGCGCTCGAGCTGCGAGATAAGTTCGGCGGCGAAATCACTGTCCTCACAATGGGGCCGCCGTCGGCCGAAGAATCTCTTCGAAAGGCACTGACATTTGGAGCCGATCGTGCTGTCCTGCTCACTGATCGTAGTTTCGCGGGCTCCGATACGCTGGCGACGAGTTACGCGCTGGCCTCCGCGATTCGCAGTATTGGGAGGGAATATGGCCCACCGGACGTCATATTTACTGGCAAGCAGACGATTGACGGCGACACGGCACAGGTGGGCCCCGGCATTGCAAAAAGGCTGGGGGTCCAGCAGCTAACTTATGTTTCTACAATCAAGGCGTTAGACTTCAAGATACGCACGATCGAGGCGGAACGGCGCTGCGAAGGAGGAGTCCAGGTGCTGCGTTCTAAGCTGCCGTGTCTCGTCAGCATGTTAGAGGCAACCAATCAAATTCGCCGTGGTGCAATGATTGATGCCTTGCGTGCCGCCCGTGCCTCAATCATAAAATGGAGCGCCCAAAATGCCGGCGTGGATGACATGGCCAAATGCGGTCTGAGGGGGTCGCCAACCGTCGTCAAGCGTGTTTTCGCGCCCTCGGCGCGAGCGGAGAAGGCGACGTGGGTGGAGGCGGCCGAGCAGCCGGCGCAAGCGTTGATCAATGCCATTTTCGAGCGCAACCCTGCGCTCGAGGCGGAGCTCGCACAGCTCGCGCGCGGTACGGCATCCGCGCAAGCTAGCGGCGGGTGAAGTCGCGGCTGATCGAGCAGAGCCAGTGATGGACTGGGCCTTGGTCATGCATTGCCACGTCGCCCGGTTGCACCAGGTAACATCGACCTTATCGGCTGATCACTCCGAAATATGATAAGGGGATGCCTTTAACTTGCGTAGTTGAGCACCGAGAGGCTCGTATCAAGTCAAGATAACAGACATCTCATTAGGCTGACTTGTGATAGACGAGTTCGCTGGCGAATTCCTGAAATCAGAAGGCGGCCGCTTAGTTTGTTTGGCAGCCGCGATCCAGGAGCCCGCGCGAGGGATGCGCCCCGCGCGAGCTCTGCCGTTTTCGCGTGACTGCAAGGTGCGAAGATGACCCTCCCGCCGTTCGACCACGGGACCGTGTGGAGCGTCGCGACAATGCTCGGCCATCAAACTTCGGCGCCGGCCCTCCCTGATACTGCTCAAAATCGCAGAGGAGGACCGTGATCCGCAGAGCGGCACGCGGACCACCGTGAGATCACCGCAAAGACAGTCACGCGGCAGGCTCAGTTTGCGCCGTGAACATCTCCGTGCGAGCGCCCGCTAATACGTGCTTAATTGTGCCTTTACGGCCCGGTTGGTTCGCTCTGCCCGCGATGTATTCGCAACTCTCTTGTCGTTTCCTGGATAGATCGTGAGTGCGGCGATGATGCCGAGAAAAGCTGCAAACATCAGCCAGAAACCGGGCGAGGCCTTGTCATCGGTCCGATCGATCAGCCAGGTCGACGCGAGCGGCGTAAACGTGCCAAATAGAGCCGCGGCAAGTGCGAAGGCCAAAGAAAAGCAGGTTGTGCGAACATGCTTCGGCACGATCTCGACCAGAGCGCCCAACATGGCGCCGCTATAGGTGCCAAAGTAGAACGACAACATCATCTCCACTGCAAGCATCTTGCCTAAGCTTGGGTTTGTTACAAGCCAAGACAGTGCCGGATAGACAGTCACCAAGGCGAGGCCGGCAATGGTCAACAAGACAGGCTTCCGGCCAATTCTGTCAGAGATTGCGCCGCCGATTGGGTTCCAGATGAAGTTCGTCACGGCGACCAAAAGCGTCACCAAGAGCGTGTTCTGCGAGGAGAGCTGCAAGACGTGCTTGCCGAAGGTGGGCGTGTACACGGTGGCGAAATAGAAGGTCGTGGTCGTCAGCATCGCGATCATCATGCCGAGAATGACGATGCGCCAGTTCGCAACTGTCGAGGCAAGCACCTCGCGGGCCGTTGGGTGGTTCTTCATGACGAGAAACTCCGGAGTTTCCTCCAGGGTGCGGCGCAGGAAGAAGATAAGCGGAACGATTAAGCAGCCAAGGAAGAACGGGATCCGCCAGCCCCAGGCGGCAACCATTTCGGCCGGAAGAGCTTCGCTTAGAAAATATCCCACAAGAGCCGCGACAAAGATGGCGACCTGCTGGCTCGATGACTGAAACGACGTGTAAAAACCACGATTGCCCGCAGTGGCAATTTCGGAGAGGTAGACGGAAACGCCGCCAACTTCAACGCCGGCAGAAAAGCCCTGCAAAAGCCGCCCGAACAGCACAATGACGGGTGCGGCGATGCCGATCGTTGCATAACCGGGACACAACGCGATGATGACTGTGCCAATAGCCATGATCGAAAGCGTGATGATCAGACCTTGCCGACGGCCAATCTGGTCGATATAGGCTCCCAACACGATCGCGCCGACAGGTCGCATCAGTGCCCCCAGCCAGAACACACCGAAGGTGTTGAGCAGAGAAGCGGTTTCGCTTGCCGATGGAAAGAATGCGTTTCCGATGGCGCTGGCGTAGAACCCGAACAAAAAGAAGTCGAACTGTTCGAGGAAATTACCGCTCGTGGCACGAAAGATGGCGCCAATGCGCGATTTGGCATTTGACGCGTGCGCAATGGACGCTGGTGACATCGCGAGTTTCCTTTCAGGTTTGGATGGGCCGGCTCCGGAGAAAATCTCACGCCAGCCGAGCGCAGTGTTATGGCCGCGAATCTGCCATCACGGCACTGTCGACCGACCCGTAAGCGCCTGACGTTTCCGGCATATTTTCGGCAATTGCAGCAAGGTCGTACAGATTTTCGGACGTTATTTCGCTCGCAGCAGGAGTGACTCCCAACCTACTGAAGCCCCGGGCAATGATCAGTTATTGCGGCGCGGCGGAATTTCATCGAGCGCACCGACATGCAACGACACGACGCCTGGCGTTACGCGCCGGCGGGCAAACATGTCACCCGACCTCCAGCGATTTGGCCTGGATATTGCCCCCGAGTTGTCTCGACGTTTGACGAGAGGATGGGTGAGTGTTCCGGGCTTTAAGCCCGTCCGCAGCGGGATCGCCGTGCTCGGCAAGCACCACGTCGCCGTTCGAAGCGCGGCGTGCCTTGGACATCGAGGGCGCTACGGTCCAAATGCGGTCGAATCCCGCAAGTGAGGGGACAAACATGCCGTCCATCGACGACAGGCATTCGTTGTCAGTCGAACAGGTTCATCTGGCTGCAATATCCGCCCTCTCAAAAAAACTTGGAGTTCCTCACGAACTATGAGCACGTCCCAGCAATCGGAATGCCGCGATCGGTCAGCTCCTTGCTCGGCGGAGGCAAGGCTACGTCAGTGTCCCCACCTGATTGGCCTTAGAGTTTTCGCACCGTCCCAGCTTCCGTAGACAAAGACCATGAACCGGCACAACCAGGACGCCATGCGATCCGTCGGGCCCGGAACCGGGAGGCAGATCGTGATGACATCGGACCGGGGCTTTGTGCGTCTTCGGTTTCTGAGCCACTACAATCCCAAGTGCCGTCGCCTTGGCTCATTCGACGGTAACTGATTTCGCAAGATTTCGAGGTTGGTCGACGTCCGTGCCCATCAGGGTGGCCGTGTGGTAGGCTAGGAGCTGCACCGGAATGGCATAGACAATGGGCGTAAATGTCGACCCCATTTCCGGCAGCACGATCGTCGCGAGTGAATCTGTGGACGCCTCCGCGGCTCCCCTCGCGTCCGTGATCAAGATAATCTTGCCGCCGCGTGCGGCGACCTCCTGCATGTTCGACATAGACTTCTCGAACAACCGGTCCCAAGGAGCAATGACGATTACCGGAACGCTCTCGTCGACCAAGGCAATGGGCCCGTGCTTGAGCTCTCCGGCCGCATAGCCGGCTGCGTGAATGTAGGAGATCTCCTTCAGCTTCAATGCCCCTTCCAGCGCTAGCGGAAACGACGTGCCGCGACCAAGATATAGCACGTCACGCGATTTGGCGATGTCGCGTGCAACCTTCTCGATCTGCGGCTCGCAGGCAAGCGCCGATGCAACTAGCCGGGGGATTTCGATCAGCGCTCTTACGAGCTCGACCTGGTCCCTCTCGGACAATTCACCGCGCGCCTTGCCCGTAGCGATCGCAAGTGCCGCCAGAACGACCAGCTGACATGTGAATGCCTTTGTCGAGGCAACGCCTATTTCGGGTCCCGCGAATGTCCGCAATACTGTCTCGCTTTCGCGCGCAATGGTCGAACCCATTACGTTCACGATCGAGAGGGTATGCAGGCCCTGCGATTTAGCGTAGCGGAGCGCGGCCAGCGTATCGGCCGTCTCGCCTGATTGCGAAATGAAGATACCAAGATCTCCCTTGCGCATCGGTGCCTCACGATAGCGAAACTCGGAGGCAACATCGAGCTCGACCGGAATACGAGCCAGCCGCTCGAACCAGTATTTGGCGATATGGCCGGCATAGCCTGCCGTACCGCAAGCCGTGATCGAGATATGCCCGACCTCATTAAAATCGAACGGAACCTGCTGCGGCAGTGCAACGCTCGCGGTGGCGACCTCAACGTAATGCGCCAGTGTCTCCCTGATTACATCTGGCTGTTCGTGGATTTCCTTCGCCATGAAGTGGCGGTAGTTTCCTTTGTCAGCGAGAAGTGACGACGCGCCGGATGTCACCACCTCGCGGTGAGCGACGGTCCCTTGTGCGTCGTAGACCACGCTGAAGTTGCGGTTGAGTACAGCCAGATCGCCGTCCTCGAGATAGGTGATCAAATCGGTAAGCGGGGCGAGCGCGATAGCATCCGATCCGAGATACATTTCGCCTTCACCATAGCCGATCGCAAGCGGTGAGCCCTTGCGCGCGCCGATCATGAGGTCGTGTCGGCCCTTGAATAGGATTGCAAGCGAAAAAGCGCCCGCTAGCCGCGGCAGCGACGCTTTTACTGCGTCCTCCGGGGAGCAGCCATTTTTCAGATAAAAGTCGAGGAGATGCGCCACCACCTCGGTATCTGTTTCAGAGGTGAAACGGGCGCCACCCTGTTTCAGCTCTGCACGCAGCTCGCGGAAATTCTCGATGATGCCGTTATGGACGACTGCAACATTGTCCGTTGCATGCGGATGAGCATTGTGCTCGGTCGGCTTGCCATGAGTAGCCCAGCGCGTGTGCCCAATCCCGATATCGCCAGCGAGCGGATAGCAGCGAAGGCGTGTCTCAAGGTTCTTCAGCTTGCCTTCCGCGCGCCGAAGCTCGATATGATTTCCTTTGAGCGTTCCGATACCTGCTGAGTCATAGCCCCGATATTCCAGTCGCTTAAGTGAATCGATGAGGCGATCCGCGACCGGACCGCGCCCTAAGATACCGACAATTCCGCACATGCTAATTGGTTTACCTGAAGTTCAAAACAGACCATCTTAGGACCGCAAGGCGCGCCCGACTGAATTCGCTACCTAAAGTTATTCGCCATTCTAGCGGCTTGCTCTCTTCTGGGGCACGGGTCGAGCTCCAACTACAAGTAAAGCTCCGTCGAGTCGCGCGAAACAGCGTCGATCTTGAACAACTTTCGGGAAACCGAACAAGTAGGCGTCGTCAGCTCGCCGATTGTCTCCTCTTGCCCGATGTAGCTGATTCCGCCAAGAAGGCCCGGTAACTGAGCCGCATTCCAGCTGCAAATGACGTCGTGGCACGCCAGCCGAGCCTTGCCAGGCGGCTGACGTCGAGCAGCTTGCGCGGCGTGCCGTCGGGACGCGAGGGATCGAACGTAATATCGCCGCTGTAACCGACGACCCCGGCAACGATGCGGGCCAATTCGGCGATGGTGATGTCCTCGCCGGTGCCGATGTTGATCAGGTCCGCCCCGGAATAGGTCTTCATCAGATGCACGCAGGCATCCGCCATATCATCGACATAGAGGAACTCGCGCCGCGGCGTTCCTGTACCCCAGACAACCACATTCTTCGCGCCCGCCAGTTTCGCCTCGTGAAAGCGGCGGATCAGCGCGGCAACGACGTGGCTTAGCTCGGGGTGATAGTTGTCGCCCGGGCCGTAGAGATTGGTCGGCATCACGCTGATGAAGTCGCTGCCATACTGGCTGCGATAGGCTTCGGCCATCTTGATGCCGGCGATTTTGGCAATGGCGTAAGGCTCGTTGGTCGGCTCCAGCGGGCCGGTCAGCACGGTATCCTCGTGCAAGGGCTGCGGCGCTAGTTTGGGATAGATGCAGGACGAGCCGAGAAACATCAGCTTCTCGGCGCGGTTCACATGCGCGGCGTGGATCACGTTCGCGGCGATCGCGAGGTTGTCGTAGATGAATTCAGCGCGTAGCGTGTTGTTGGCGACGATGCCGCCGACCTTGGCAGCGGCAAGGAACACAACTTGCGGCCGCGCCTTCGCAAACCAGCCGAACACGGCGGCCTGGTCGCAGAGATCGACCTCGCGCCGGTCCACCGTGATGAGCTTAACGTCCTCCCGCGCCAGCCGGCGCACAAGCGCACTGCCGACCATGCCGCGATGGCCGGCGACGTAGACGCTTTTGCCCTTGAGCTCAAACGGTGCGTTTGCCATCGACCGCTTCGCGTTTTGCTTCGGCCAGATCGCTCGCCATCATCTCTGCGACGAGTTCCGCAAACGTCCGCTTCGGCTTCCAGCCGAGCACTTCGCTCGCCTTGCTGGCGTCGCCGACAAGGAGATCGACCTCGGTCGGGCGGAAATAGGTCGGATCGATCTTCACCAGCGTCTTGCCACTCTTGGCATCGACGCCGATCTCGTCGACGCCCGCGCCGCGCCATGCGATGCGGCAGCCAACTTGCGCGAACGACAATTCGACCAGCTCGCGCACCGAGTGCATCTCTCCGGTCGCGAGCACGAAATCATCCGGCTTGTCCGCTTGCAGGATCTTGTGCATGCCTTCGACGTAGTCCCTGGCATGGCCCCAGTCGCGCTTGGCTTCGAGGTTGCCGAGATAGAGCGTCTCTTCCAGCCCGACCTCGATGCGAGCGACGCCGCGGGTGATCTTGCGGGTGACGAAGGTCTCGCCGCGGATCGGGCTCTCGTGGTTGAAGAGGATGCCGTTGGCCGCGAACATGCCATAGGCTTCGCGGTAGTTCACCGTGATCCAGTAGCCGTAGAGTTTGGCGACCCCATAAGGTGAGCGGGGATAGAACGGCGTGGTCTCCTTCTGCGGGATCTCCTGCACGAGGCCGTAGAGCTCGGAAGTGGACGCCTGGTAGAACCGCGTCGCCTTCTCCATGCCGAGGATGCGGACCGCTTCCAGGAGCCGCAGCACGCCGAGGGCATCGGCATTGGCGGTGTATTCGGGGCTCTCGAAGCTGACGGCGACGTGGCTTTGCGCGGCGAGATTGTAGATCTCGGTCGGCCGGATCTGCTGCACCAGGCGAATCAGATTTGTCGAATCCGTCATGTCGCCGTAATGCATCAGGAACGGCACGTCGCCGAGATGCGGGTCTTGGTAGAGATGGTCGACACGCGCGGTGTTGAACGAGGACGAGCGCCGCTTGATGCCGTGCACGACATAGCCGAGCGACAGCAGGTATTCGGCGAGATAGGCGCCGTCCTGGCCGGTCACGCCGGTGATGAGAGCGACCCGCCCTCTTCTCTCTTGGTTTGACAAATTGGTTCTCTGGGCAGGCGGAATGTCTTTCCGCGATCGATGACCTTCAATCGCGTCTGGCCTGTTCGAATGCGGAAGGCTCTCGCTTTCGAAGCACCGAAGTATCGATCGTGTACAGGCATTGCATCGAACGCACAACTGTACGCAGCTAAACCTTCACATCGAAAGGGTTTTGAAGAAGTATACGAACGTTTGTAATGCGGCGGAATTGTTGGGCTTAGCTATGCTATCTTGCGAGCGGCCAGCATCTCGAAGCGCCGGTCATGGGCGCGTCTCCCAGTCATCTTGAGCTGCGGGCGATTGTTAGGCCGGCATTCTCGAGCCTATCCAAAATCCTATCAACAACCGCCCGCGGATCGCGCTGATCCTCTAGGCTCACGCAGGCCAAAGTAGCAGAGATGATCGCGTGCGCAGTTCTGCGCTGGAGGCGATCGTACTCGGCATACTCACCGCAAGAGTTGCAGGTGATCACCGGTCGGCCAGTCCAAGGATCGTGCAGTACAACCTCGTACCAATTGTCTGCGTGACATTTTGGACAGAGCATCAATGGTGACTCCCCTCAGAGTTCCCGCGGTACGTCGTCTGTAGCGCACCTGCACCTGAACATGGTGGGGCGGCTCAATTTATCGTTCGACATGGAGCCGGCCGCCCAGAGTACCGGAGCCCTCAGTCTACCTGATGGCAATGGCATCCTGCAGAGGATCGAGATCGCACGCGATCCGTATGGTCGCACGCCGCCGGGCTGCCGAAGATCTCACGAGCACGGGCGCTCCGCACGAAACTGTCGCGGATCATTCTCCTGCGCCGCTGCAGGTGCCACCCCAAATCCGTTTCGCTGAACGACGTTGCGAGCCGCTGCGCACTACGATCGCCCGGGTTGCAAAGGTAGTTTGTTGCGGCGCTTGCTCGAGTGATCCAGCGTTGCATTGTGGTCCTTTGGAGGGGGCGCCCAAGGCCCTGTTGTTGTTGTAAGACGCTGGGCGAAGACATGTGGCCTGCTCCAACAACCGATCGTTGGCGCAGAAGTGCTTGCAGTCGGGCTCCTCGAGGTTTCGATTCGCACATCGAGAAGGCGCTGGTAATTGTCCTGGGCCCTCGACCTTCCTGGATTGCTCAAAAAGCTGTCGGGCAGCTCGTGATCGAGTAGCTTTCGTACGATGGCCAATCGTTCCAAGCCGAAAACCTCTGGATGGGAGGATGCGTCCCAAACGCTATGGCCGCTTGTATGCCTACAGCTGCCGCGTTTCAGCGCCAGTAGGCTATTTGCAGGTTCGCAGGGTTGATCACGACCAGCTAAGTTGAGTCTAGGCGCCAATTGTCGTTCCTCTCTGAGTTGCGAACTTACAACCTCACCCTACGTACGATTCAAGCCCTTTGTGTCGGGAGTCGTGCAGTTCACGCAGGATCGGACGCGAACCCAGCAGAGAAGCCCAATGTCCCCGATCATGCTGCGTTAGCGTGAGGTTTCCAAGCGGCGTTCTCAACCGAGAAGGAGACCGCAGTGAAGCTTGCTCGCCGCGCTTGCATCCGTTTGTAAGCAGCTTGTCTGATCTCAGACAATGCGAGTCGCAGATAACCGCAAACAGGGTTGCATTGCGAAAGCAACCTACGGGATCTTACGGAGGGCATCTGTCGCATTTTCTTGATCTAGAAAATGCATGTTGCTCTGCATGAAGCAGAAGAAGCCATTCTCCGACGCCAAACACTGGCGAGGCCGCGCGGAAGCGACGCGAACAAAAGCGGAGTCGCTCGAGGACGATGCGTCCAGATGCCGACTTTTCAAGATCGCTAAAGAATATGATAAGCTGGCTCGCCTCGCGGAGGAGCGGCAAAGAAATGAGGTTGACGAACAGTTCTGATTGCGACCGGAGCTGACGGTTGCATCGAAGGTCCAGGCCTTGCGACCGCGGCGCCGAAGCCTCTCCACAACCGTCACTCGGCTCTGGGCTGAACTGCGAAAATCTCTCGCGACAGGGGGAATGAACGAGGCTGCTCGAATCTGCGGTCTGCGCGTCCGAGCCGCTGACCCTGAATCCATCGTGAAGCGGGCCTAGCCGGCCACATAGATGACGCATTGCCGGTGTCTCAGGCGGCAACCCGGCTAACCGCCACACATGAGAAGAGACCAGATGCAAGCCCACAGTCAGATCGTCGCAAAGCGAATTTACAAGCCTCTCGCTCGACGAACTGGCGACAATCTGTGGTCGCTTTGGATCACGAGCTGAAGTCAGCGAGATATCTTTGCGTGACAACGTAGCCGGTTCGCCGGATCATACCACGCAAATTGCCCTCCGCCGCCATTTTGGCTGTGAGGCATTTTAGTCGATTCCTGGCATCTTGCGCCAAGCACGGTTAGCTCAAGCCGTAACGTTGCGCCGAAGAAGTGAGCACAAGCTGGCTTCTGGCGCGGCGTGCGAAGGCAAACGTCGTAAATGTCTGCGCGCATTGCCTGCACGAGCGAGTTCGTAGCCAAGGCGCGCATGACGAGAACATCGACTGACAATTAGATGTCGAAAGACCTCTTGGGTAGACGATTCCAGACAGAAGCGATGTTCTGATTGTGATAAATTCAGTGCAGATGCTCAGGACCGCCGATGGCTGGGTGGCAACCGTCCGCTCCATGAATCGACGCGCGGTGCCGGATTCGAGTCTATCGCACAAAAGAAGGAGGACGCGTGAGGAAGCAAATTGTAGAAAGGCTCGAGGCGGGACGCGTCCGCGATGGCCGATTCGCCACTGCACCGGGATCTGGTCCTTCCGGTGTCTTCTTCGTGCAGGGGCCTTGTGGCTGTGAACTCAAGATCATCGGCTTCGTCCGCCCAGGATGGGAGCATGTCTCTGTGTCGACGCCACGGCGTTCGCCAAACTGGAAGGAGATGTGCCTCGTCAAGGATCTGTTTTGGGATGAAGAGGAATGCGTGATGCAGCTGCATCCTCCTCATTCACAGTATGTCAACAATAGCCGCTATTGCCTGCATCTCTGGAGACCGATCAGCCAGGTCATTCCGATGCCTCCGGCGGCCTTCGTGGGCATCGTCGGGCTCGGGCCGTCTGAGGCGGCAATTCTGTTTGCACAGATCAGCGCGATGTAGCGGACCTCGCCGCTTCGGTGTTAATTCGCGCCGCGGGATGGTACTCTGCTGTTCCGCAGATCATCCCAGAGTGCGACGGAGTTGCTCACCACAATGGGCATGGGCGCCCTCTTGATGGAGCCTGGGTGACCTATAATGGTGCGCAGGATCGCGAATGGGCGTTGGGCTACGACTCTGCGTCCCAGCGCCCAACCCGCTGCGCTTCCGAAGGCGGCGAGAGGCGGCACTCGCAGATGCGGTTAATCGTGAGACTGCGCGCTTAGCTGGTCGAGCTTTGAGAACAGAAGCTTGGCGATCGACGCAAAGTCGACTTGGGAGTGCCGAACACTCCTCGGCAATGGAGGGGGAACGACCTTGCAGTTGCCGACATCCGCGCGTCGCACCGGCGCGGTGATCGCGTGCGGCTTAATCCGACGATGCTGCTGACGCCCATTCGATGTTCCGGATTACCTCCGTTGCTTCACCGGTACTAGCGGACGGATCAAAAGACGCCGGCACGTGGGCCCTGAACACTGCGCAGCGCGGCCAACACACGCTGTCCTAATCGAATGCTGCTCGCGCAAGTGCATCAGGACCGGAAGGTGGTGGACGCGTTTGTCCGCGGCCTGGAGGGCGTCGTGTATGTTGCCCATCACTGGCCTGCATCGCGGCCGGTTTGCAGGTATCTGTGACGGCGCGGAGGGGACGGCCTTGCAGGTAGTGTGCAGGAGCCTGGGCTTGACGGAGCCATGTTTCATCAATTTCAAATTTATGAGATTGTCTTGGCGGCGCCGACGACGGTGGCTGTTTTGGTCCTTGCCGGCGAAGGTTCACAGGTTATGGCCGGTTCATCAAGCCGCCGATCCAGTGCACGCTACGAGGTCAATGGGGAGCGTTTTCTGCTGCCGGGCGCGGCATTCGCGAAAGCTGCGTGGGGCTCGCGTCGGATCATAAGCATGCGACACAGCAGCGGTCTCGAGGCGAATGATATCTCGGTCGGGCCATGCCCAACCAGTTCTGTAGATCCCTTCTCCGGCATCCAAAGGCACCGGACGAAGCGGTCGCACCCCAAGCGCTGTCAAATCACTCCGCTGAAGCGGCGCTCTTGGGTGTCTTACGCCGCCGTTGCGCCAGCGAGACGAATGAACATGCTCGCGCTGACACCTGTCCTGACAACTCGGACCCATCAAGAAGATCCACTATCGACGCTCGCGTCCGTGGTGTCCCGGTAGGTTTTGACAGGCAAGACGTATGGATGGCGAGTGCTCAGAACCAGCGCGCAAAACCAGATCTTGAAAGATATTGCTTGCTGATCGCGCAATCATTGGAAGTTTGTGCTTTCCAACTTCTCAGTGACGCGCTTTCTATCTCCCTATTGACAGACACCCCTTGCTCTTCCAAGGGAAAGGCCGATTTTCATGGACATGCGGGCCGGATCAGATCGAGCATGAGTCACATTTCGCACCTGTCTGTTGAACGCGTCACGATTCCAGTTCTGCAACGATGCAAGGAGGAAAGGCGCGCCATCGTGATGACCACCGCTTACGATGCGGTAACAGCGCGCATCGCTGATCCCGTCGTCGACGTCATTCTCGTTGGCGACAGCGTCGGCAACGTATGCCTTGGGTTTGACGACACTTTGCCGGTCAGCATGGCGATGATGAATCACCACTTGGAGGCGGTCGCGCGAACAAAGCCTCGCGCGTTGCTGGTCGCGGACATGCCGTTCCTCAGCTTTCATCTCAGTCCTGACGAGACGATACGCAATGCTGGAGGTTTCCTGCAGCGTGGTGCAGACGCCGTCAAGCTCGAGGGAGGGGTGAAGCGTGCCCAAATGATTCGAGCTTTGGTGAATTGCGAAATTCCCGTGATGGGCCATCTTGGTCTCACCCCACAAAGCGTCAATGCGATGGGTGGATTCAAGGTACAGGGTCGAAACGCGGACGACGCTCTACGTCTGCTGGACGATGCGCACCATCTGCAGGAGGCCGGATGCTTCGCTCTTGTCCTTGAAGGCATCCCTGCCGAGCTCGCTGCCCGAGCGACGGAATCTCTGACCATACCAACGATTGGGATCGGAGCGGGCCCAAATTGCTCGGGCCAAGTGTTGGTTTTTCACGACGTGTTGGGGCTCGCAGGAGGTCATCATCCCAAATTCGTGCGTGTCTATGTAGAGGGCTGTCAGCTATTGCAGGACGGGCTGTCGCGCTGGGCTGCTGACGTCCGTAGCGGAGCATTCCCTGCGCCGAACGAATCATACCGGCTTCCGGACAGCTTGCGCGACCCGATCGCAAACTGGACGCCCTCCGAGGTAAGTGCAAAGTCCAACATCCTATAGCAAGTACGCTCGAATCTTCGTGATAATTGAGCCGGGCTCGCAGTGGGAATTTCTTGCCTGCACAAGCTCATCTAGCGGGCAAAAGCGCGCGAGTGTGCTGGCTCGAAGCGAACTGGACCAGGTCCGATATTCCCCGGTCGAGCATCTTGCTCAGCTGGTGCAGTTCGGATCAACTGAGGATTTCGGCATGTACCCGCATTATTTTTCAGCGCATGAAAAACTGCCAGCGAAGGCGGCGTCACTGGCAGCTCTGCGGCCACTTTCACACGGGATTTATCGGGCTGACATGGCAGTTTCGTAACGTCGCGACTCGCAATCCGTTCGAGACCGTGCGGCCAGCTGTTGCATGGAGTGGGACAAGAAAGTTCAACCAGTCTGCTCTGATGCGCTGCATGGTCGTGAACCTCAATCGTTGAGATCGTTACGATGCCAAGCGTGAGAGAATCGGACGGGCTCGCGATGAGCAGTCGCAATCTCGGGGAGGGCAACGCCGCCGAGCTGTAGTCGTCAGCCGCGGCTTGTTCGTTGCCAAAGAGGCATGTCACTCCGGCGAGCGGCAGGCTGGAACTGTCTCTTTGGCTTGCCATGAGCTGAGCGCCGTCAGTCGGATGCAGTGTCGTGATTTTCTCGATGCTGGCACACACAGAGCTGCATAGTTCCGGTAGTCTCCGCGGCGGCGGTGTGGACTGCCGGCCTACGCTGGCGCGACAGAGCTTCCGGAGGACGCGACACTACCAGTCACCACTCAATACGGCCCCAAGAACCATCTCGCTGGATATGATTGGGTTCGGTTCGACGGCCGGTTTCGGTTGAAACCTGGCGGGCGACGCGACTCTCAAGGCGGTCGATCTTACTGCAACGAGCCCAGTACGATGCCGTCGCCGGCGGCACATACACCCAGCAATCCGCGCTTGATCTACACGGTACAGAGCGACCAGGAGCTCTAGGAAGGTCAGCTGCTGCTCTTGTCTGACTTCGAATGATATCCGCGTAGCGGAGAGCGATGTTCTACTAAGAAAAACGCGCCTTGACGCCAGGCGTCCCGAGTTGTCGCGTCCAGGTTCGAAGGCAATTGCGGAGGCGTCACAAGTCAATGCTGCTATCGCAACGCCATGCCATGTTCGCAACGGAATGCATGGCTAGTTCATTGCAGGTTTAGTCTGCGAAAGACCTGAACGTGCCGGCGTTCCAAGGACAAGCTGAGACAGATATGGAACCGTTCCAACAATCGAGCGGACCGTTAGTGCGAACACAACAATGCAGGCTCCGAGCGTACCGGCGACGGCAAAACGGGTCGTGAGATTCCAACCGTCTCCGAACTGCATGAAATCCATGAGACGGAAAACGGTACCCTGGACCAGGTAGAGCAGAAGCGTGCTCTGGCCCAACTCCACAGCGATAAAGCGGCCCGCTCGGTTTGAACGGCCAATGCGCCAGCATAGCAAGAAGAGTTCAATAGCGATTGCTGAAGCAGCTGCAGAGCCGACAAACATCACAAACACGTCTTTAGCCGACCTGAAATCGTGAATGATGGCAAGATTATTATAGATATAAGTGTCCTTGCTCCAGGCTAGAAAGCCTACGCAAGTCACTATCGAGAGAAATACAATCAGGAGCATCTTCCCAGATCGCACTGTACTCATCATTCGTTCTCGCGACTGAGCCAACAAGAATCCCAAGCAGAAGAACGGGTAAGTGAATTTGATCAGAGGAGATATGGAAAATGTCACGGGCGCGAGTGCAACCAGTATGGCTGACCCAGATATGACCCACGATCCGTGCTTGAGATTGGTAAGTATCTTGACGAGAAGGTAGGAAACAAAGGTGGCCCAGATGAACCAGTATGTGCCAGCGAGGTCGTCTGCAAACTCCAGAGGCCCGCTCGTTACGCTAGTCGCGCGCCACAATGCCCCAAATTTAGCGGTCTCCATGAAGGCCCACCAAAACAGCATCGGCAGCAGGAGCTGCTTCGCACGATCGCTGGCGGCTCTAGTGAACGACTTGCGCAGCAGCGATCGACAAGAAAGGTATCCACTTATCGCCATAAAGAGCGGCATGTGAAACATATAGATCGACTTGTAGTACGGCGAATACCAAAACCCATCATCTCGGTAGATGATGTACTGGATCAAATGCCCCACGATCACCAAAATAATGAGCGCACCTTTCGCGAAATCTAACTGTAGATCTCGATCGTTTGCTCCCGGTGTACGCGGCCCGTGCCCGATCGATCCAGTCACGGTTGGCAATGTGTCAAACATCTAAATATCTGTGTTCCGATGAGCCGGTGGCCGGTTGTCTCTTTCTTTTCTGCCTCATTGTTCGGCTAAATGAAAGGGGTCGATGTGACAATTTGGATGCAAAGTAGGCTCGGGGCTTCTGAGGCGCCGAAACCGTTGATTGCGATTGCAGCTATGCTGGAAACCGCTAAGGCTGAGATCGCCGCTGCGCAATGTACGGTTCTGAATGATGTCCACACCCATGCTGGGAGGCGCGAAACTCGCGGGTTGGTATGTATTCGGTGAAGGCGTCTGGTTGGATCCTATTACCTGATCTGCTTGGGTTCAGCAGGTGAGCCACGTTCTCAGAACGGCAGTTCTGGGCGGGAGAGCGTAAATGCGCTTGTCGGGCGCGCGTGCAGGACGTCGCGAGCCAAGCTTGTCGATCAATATCGTTGGCCCGGGCGGTGGCGATCAGGCTGAAGATCGCAACGGCGCGGCGGCGGCCCTCACTTGTGGACGAGCTCACACGCGACCCAAATTGAGCAGCTCTCCGCAGAGCCCTGTCACGGCATACTACGATGTTCCACTCGACTCTGCGCCAACGAGGTCACCTCCGGCAGACCTCAGACTTGAAAACGTGGATCAGCCAGCTCGGCGAGAGGCGCTCGCAAGTCTGAGGTGCTAGGTCAAAGGTGCTGCTCGCGCTCAGGTGGTCGTGGAGGAGGGCAGCGGGGGTGTTCTCGCGCATTGACCGACTCGGCGGAGCACAGACAGCCTCGACAATCCAAGCCTCGCCTCCATGATCATGGCCTCAAAGCTTCTGACCATTTCGGGCGATATGCGAGGAATTGCGCGAGCACTTGCGCGGCGATACTATTCTAGCAACTTCCTTTCGTGGGCCTGCAAACTAGTGTGGCCTGGCCAAATTCAACGTTTCGGTCAATGACTGCTCGAATATGTCTAGGCCTTCTCCCAAAGTATCTTGGTCTATCGTAAGTGCGGGCAAGAACTTTAGCACCTGATCCGTCGGTCCGCATCGCTCGACAATCAATCCTTTCTCAAACGCCTTATGTGACGTCGCCTCTGCGATTGCGCTCGTTTTGCAATCAAACCCGCATACCATTCCGCGTCCCCGAACAGCGAACCTGTTTCCGTGCTGGTGCGCGATAGCGTCCAGCCGACGCCGCATAGAGTTGCCCAACCGTCGGACCTCTTGCGAGAACGCCTGATTGCGCCAATACAGATGCAAGGCCGCTTTGGCAGAAACGAGCGCAAGGTTGTTTCCTCGAAACGTTCCTGTGTGCTCGCCTGGCTCCCATGCGTCGATGGCTTCTTTGATCAAGAGCATTGATAATGGCAAACCGTATCCGCTCAGCGATTTTGACATCACCACAATGTCTGGCGATAACGTAGCGAACTCGAAACTGAAGAACTCGCCTGTACGGCCACACCCCATTTGGATATCGTCAACTATGAAAATAGCTCCGACGTCTTTCGCCAAAGCCTGAATTGACCGCAACCATTCCTTGCCGGCCACATTAATGCCCCCCTCTCCTTGCACGGTTTCGACGAGAATGGCGGCTGGAAGATCAATACCACTGCTCTCGTCCATCAACACCTTTCGCACGTAATCCGCCGGACTGTCAGCGGAGCCCAGATACCCATCATAGGGCATGAAGGTTGTGCCGGATAAAGGAATGCCGGTGGCTTTGCGGTAATAGCGGTTACCGCTTGCGGCTATGGCCCCCAAGCTTTGGCCGTGATATCCGTTCGTGAAAGAAATGACGTTGTGGCGTCCTGTGATCTTACGCGACAGCTTCAGAGCTGCCTCAACAGCATTAGCTCCCGTGGGCCCCGTAAATTGAAAGCGGTAGTGAAGATCCCGTTCACGAAGGACGACAGAGCTGAAGGTCTCCATGAATTCGACCTTTGCTGGAGTGGCCATGTCCAAGCCGTGGACGACCCCATCAGAATCGAGATACTCGCTGATCGCAGCTTTGATTTCCGGATTGTTATGGCCGTAGTTTAGCGCTCCAGCGCCGGACAGAAAGTCAATGACCTTTCGGCCAGCCTCTGTGAACATAATAGAGCCGTGCGCCTTGTTGAAGACAGCAGGAAACGAACGCGAGTACGTGCGCACGTTGGACTCCAGAGCTTCGATCGTGTTCATGTTGCGCGACGCGCGTACTCCAGGCATGTGGTCATCTCCTTAAACAAGAAAATCAGGCGCATTGCCAACATCGTACAAGACGACCACGCGTCGTTCCGCACCGTGGAGGTTGGGTTTCCGCGTCGCGCGTCTGAAAATCAGCTCCCCGACTTACCTGAGAACCAGGCGGAACAAAGCTACTACGTCTAGTAGTTCCGGTCGGCATCCGCGAGGATCCTGGCTCACTCGTCTCGCGCCCAATTATGCGGAGTCTCGCGCCATCGAAGAATTTGCGCATGCCGTACGGCTAGCTTTGCCGATTGCGTAGTATTTTGGCCCGAGAAGTGTCATCTCGGCGAGAGGGGCCGACGCGCTGCAGGCAAGGGCGGGGCCCGCCAGCGGAAGCGTGTCTTGCCTGTTCACGCTCATGGTCCCGGCGAGTAGAATGGACACGGCCGCCGGCGAATCTGGCCCCGGCATGCGGTCTCATCGCGCACGTCCAGAGCTGACCGCTTTGCTGACTCCGTGGGCTAGGACTGACGCCGTGGCCTCGAACCGTTTCGGCGGGCCGAAGCACACCCGAAGCTTGCGCATCAGCCGGAGCTGCAGCGCTGCAGCCCTGATGCCGCTCGTAGATGCGACTGAAGCAATCCTTCGCTGCAAAACGCATCCACCCAGACGCTAAATTCGCCAACCTACGTCCAACCTCAGCAGTGCAACCGTTCGGAAGGGGTCGTACCACCACGAAAGTGGTGTGCAGCTTCGTTGAAAGGGAGGGAAGGGGCCTCGCCCGTTTGATTAGGCGTTCATACGCGAGGCGCCGTGTCAGGATCCCCACATCGCGAGTGCCTCAACCAGATGCCGAAAGTGCAACACCAGCGACAGGAATGCGGCGAGACGGAAGGGCGATGGTCGCCATGGGCACGCGGTTCGCACGGACAATTGCACATTGATGGAGATCGTTAAGGCCGCGTGGGTGCGGCTTGGTCCAGACTGCTTCCCCATCCTTCACGCGCGCGTTCCACCAGGATGTTCGCGAAGCGCTTCATCGAGGCAGGCGATCAACTCCAGACCGGTGAAGGGCTTGGCGAAAAAGCCGGTTACGCCGGCGCTCGAGGCGCGGGCTCGCGTGCGATCATCCGCAAAGGCGGTAATCAAGATGAATGGCCCAGCGTAGCCATGGGCTCGCATCTGTTCCAAAAGTTCAAAGCCGCTCATCATGGGCATCTGCACGTCTGCAATTACACAGGATGTGCCGTTCAATTGAGGCGACTGCAAAAATTCCTCAGCCGACGCAAACGTATGAACGACGCGACCCTGCGATTTCAACAGGTTGTTCAGTGCGGCACGAACGGAAGGATCGTCGTCGACAACAGAAACAATTGAATAGTTGGACAAGACCACCCGTCCCAGTTGGGCGAAGACGCTGGCCGAACCATAACGGCCAGCACAAGGGTGCGCGTGTACGACGAAGTTGTAAAATCATACTTAGGTTTGTACCCTGAAACGGTCGGTCCCAATTCCCAGCCTCTCAGCCATCCGAATCAGATCGGCCAGCGATCGAGCGCCCATCTTCCTCATAACGTGCCCCCGGTAGATCTTGACTGTGATCTCGGCGAGCCCGAGTTCCGCGGCGACCTGCTTGTTCAATAGCCCGGTGGCGACCAGTCTCAAAACGTCCTGCTCTCGTGGACTTAGGGCCTCAAACAAGGACTGCAGCTTCTTGACCACCTTGTCTACGCCACGTCGCTTGCGATCCTGTTCGATGGCTGCGACCACTCCGTCGAGCAACTCCTGATCGCGAAACGGCTTGCTGAGAAAATCAATTGCTCCACTCTTCATCGCTTTGACGGTCATCGGAATATCCCCATGAGCGGTGATGAAAATGATGGGGATGTGAACCTTCAATTTGGCTAACTCGTTCTGGAGCTCAAGCCCGCTCAATCCTGGCAGTCTGATGTCAAGCACGAGGCAGCTAGGAACATCGGGAAGCTCGCTCTGGAGCAGTTCTTGGGCCGATCCATAAGCAACGACATCTAGACCGATTGAACGAAATAGGTTGACCAGCGATTCGCGCATTGAGAGGTCGTCGTCGACGACGAACACGCTCGGCCTCATCTCCGGCTGTTCGACAGTTGCGGCTTGCTTCCGCGGTTCAGAGCGCTTGGTCACGATACGAGCCTCACTTCTGCGGTGTGTAGTAGAAATACTGTGTGGCCACGACGTTTGGTTGCACGCCTGGGCCTTCCTGGAAGCTTTCGCGCAGTGCAAATCTTTGAAGTTTCCAGGTGTATGACCGGTCAGCCGTTTGCGCCGCGTGACGCCCTAAACTCTAGCAAAAATCGCCCGAGTGGTCGAGAACTGGCTTTCGTGTCTGGCCGCTGTCCCGCTGGATCGACCCCACGGCATCGATAAACCGATCGGAAGCCGTTTGAGAAGCGCTCTCTCGCAGGCGGCGCGTCCCACCTGGCCCTCGCGAGTTCGGGCTGCAACAGGCGTCGGAGGACAGTCATTGAGCGGCTGGATTAAAATGCCCGCCGTCTTGGTAGTTGGACGCGGGGGCGCGAAGTGAGCGAATTGGCGCGATTGTGCCTGTGCATGCGACGATCCGGCCGGCGTTGGGATCGGCATGCGGCGTAGACGATCGCACTTGTACCAAAGAAAATAGAAACCAGAACGAGTAGCAGCGGCATCAGCACATGAACTCTTTTTTTCGT
Source organism: Bradyrhizobium nivariense (assembly GCF_029846715.1). Taxonomy (GTDB): domain Bacteria; phylum Pseudomonadota; class Alphaproteobacteria; order Rhizobiales; family Xanthobacteraceae; genus Bradyrhizobium. The sequence goes on along the minus strand of NZ_JARVWW010000050.1, from coordinate 9,340 downwards.
CGGAGCGCCTGTGAGTTGCGTCTTTAGCTAGCTCGGGAAAGCACCTTGCGTCGGCTTCGTACAACCTGACGCAAGGTGCGATTCAAGTCCTTTCGGTCGTGCTCGTCGGAAATTTAATCATGTAGGTTTGCGGCAGTGCCCACGGTGCTTGATCCCGCTGCTAAGCTCGTATCCTAACATGACCGTTTAATCTAAATGGAGGTCGGCCGCATCCGCAGCCCGACTGTCGACTACTTCGAAACCCCCTGTGCAATCGCTCTCCTGCCTCAGCTCAACAAGGGCTGCATTCGCAAACCGGCATTGGCGGGCCAAATAGGTTTGTGTCGAGCAGAGCGGAATCGAAGCTTAGTTACTCAACGTCGAAGGATAGGAAAGAAACGCCGCGAGCGGTCAGCCCGAAGTAGCCGCCAATCTGCCCCTAGCTCATCGAGCTTTACGCGCCTCATTAAAGCCGGCCCGGCGCACTCCTTCGAGAAGAAGTGCGCCGGGTTCGCCCACATCGCCAGTACATCCGTGGTGATGCTGCGTCAAATAAAGCAACCCGCGTGGCAAAACTGAGGCTCATTCATGAGCCGATAGTGATTCCCTGCAACGTCACGCAGCGCGCGAACAGCTTGGACCGTACGTAGCGTCACGTTGTACGACGTCGTCTCTAGACTGTCGGGTTGGCTCATTGGCTCTATCGAGTTGGCAAAGTCAGACCCGGTATTGGCAAGGATTCCGATGAATGCTGTCACAGTGCCCGTGGCCAGGAGAAGGCGTTCGGCTTTTCTTCATTTTCCTTTCAATTCTTTTTACCGGCTTTGGGATAGCTTACGCGGCCCTTGAACACCGGTTTAAGCAGCGTGAACTTTCTCGCTATCAGTTTCGGATGGCCGGCTAACTCGCTTTCCGCAAGCGGCAGCGAGTGGCATTCCGATGAGTGAGGGCGTATACGGTACCAGCATCGGGACTGCCTTGTCGCGAGGCCGTTGCTCTCCACAGGAGTGCAGAGAAGAGCTACCGGCACGGTTTCGCTCATAGTGGCTCGCAGATCTACCGCTTGATGCTGCGGTTCTGAGTTGATGACTGCCTTGCCCTTGCAATGGGGCGGGAATGACGGTCGATCGCGCAAACAGCACCGCGTCGCTCCGCGGCAGTTCTGGTCTGGCCTCACGCGTCGCTCCGATCATGGACAAACCGAACAGCCTTCACATGTCGATGCCTGATTGAGCCGTGGCAGCTACCCGGGGCCTGCTGCAGGTCGTCCGTGGACCGCTGGTGCTCGTAACACCCCCGAGCCGCTCCATCGCGAACAATCCTTCTGCGGCGACACGCTGCGCACGGGCGAGCCGCCGCGCGTCCGTGTGGGCCCAGCCCGCGCGCCCGATTGCGCTCGATCGATACGATTGGGCTCTGAGAAGGTGCATGCGTCGCTCGTATTTCGCTGATCGCCGTCTACTCCTTGGCGACGTTGTTCGGGACCTGTGCCCGCTTTCTGCGAAGTCCCTTCACAATCGCGCCCCTTATGTGTCACATTTTGGCTCGCGTATTCTTAGTTTGGGCGGGCAAATGCCGCGGGAGCCTCTCAGCCGAACCTTGTTCGGTTCATATCTTGACGGCGACATCCAGCCCCTATGGGAGGATGGTGATCGCGCGTTCTGCCGTGCGTGGCGCCAGCAAATGCACGGCAGCAGGGCTGTCGTGCTTGTGGTCCGACCGATCGCGGAACACCCAGCGACGCTCGACCGCCTCGCCCACGAGTGTGGGCTGCGGGAGGAGCTAGACGAGGCATGGGCGGTGCGGCCGTTGGAACTGATCCGGGAAGCTGGTCGGACCATGCTGGTCCTGCAGGATCCATCCGGCGAGCCGCTGCTAAACCTACTTGGACTCCGTATGGAGCCCGAGCGCTTCTTGCGCCTTGCTGTTGGTATCACGACGGCAGTGGGCAAGCTTCACCGGCAGGGCTTGGTCCACAAGGACCTGAAACCCGCTCACATTCTGGTCAATTGTCCTGACGAACAGGTCCGACTCACTGGGTTCGGTCTGACGTCCCGTCTTTCCCGCGAGCGGGTGCCGCCCGAACCTGTCGAGTTCATCGCCGGCACGTTGCCCTACATGGCGCCCGAACAGACCGGACGGATGAATCGCTCGGTCGATTGTCGCAGCGATCTCTATTCACTTGGCGTGACATTCTATCAGATGCTGACCGGCGCGCTGCCGTTCACGGGGGCAGATCCCTTGGAATGGATCCATTGTCACATCGCCAGAAAAGCAGTACCGCCTGTCGAGAAATCGCGAGACATCCCGGAGCCAATTTCTCGGATTGTGATGAAACTCCTCGCGAAAACCGCCGAGGAACGCTACCAGACTGCCGCTGGCCTTGAGCACGATCTGCAACACTGTGTCGCGGCTTGGGCCAACCACGGTCGCATCGATACATTTGAGCTGGGCGCAGATGACACACCTGATCGGTTGCTCATCCCCGAGAAGCTCTACGGGAGAGCCCGCGAGATCGAGACCTTGCTTGGCTCTTTCGATCGCGCGGTCAAGAGCGGCGCGCCTAGGTTGGTGCTGGTTGCGGGTCACTCCGGCATTGGTAAGTCCTCGCTTGTCCAAGAGCTACACAAAGTGCTGGTGCCCTCGCGTGGACTGTTGGCATCAGGCAAATTCGAGCAACTGAAGCGCGATGTTCCTTATGCGACGCTCGTGCAGAGCTTTCAGAGTCTTATCCGTTCTCTTCTCAGCAAAAGTGAGGGCGAACTCGCGGTTTGGCGGCAAGCGCTCCGGGAGGCGCTCGGCGCGAATGGACGGCTGTTGATCGAATTGATACCCGATCTGAGCCTGATCATTGGCGAGCAGCCCGCGCCTGCTGAGCTTCCAGCCCGGCAAGCGCAAAATCGTTTCCAACTGGTGCTTCGCCGTTTTATCGGTGTGTTCGCCCGGCGAACCCATCCATTGGTGCTCTTTCTCGATGATTTACAGTGGCACGATGCCGCAACACTCGACCTGATCGAGGATCTTCTGGCCCAGTCGGACCTGCACCTGCTGATCATTGGAGCGTACCGCAGCAACGAAGTTGATGCAGGCCATCCACTCAAACGCAAGCTCGACTCCATCAGGAGATCCGACGTAAATGTAGAGGAGATCACGCTGTCGCCGCTCACGGCAGACCATGTCGCACAGTTGGTTGCGGATAGCCTTCGCTGCGCACCAAAACGCGCTGTCCCGCTTGCAACGTTGGTGCATCAGAAGACGATGGGTAATCCGTTCTTCACCATTCAATTCCTGTCTGAACTGGCCGACGAGCAGCTGCTGACGTTCGATCACGAGCTGGCACGCTGGCGTTGGGATCTCGAGCGGATTTACGCAAAAGCATACACCGAGAACGTCGTCGATCTTATGCTAGGCAAGCTCATCCGGCTGCCCGAGGAAACGCAGGACGCGCTGCGACAGCTGGCCTGTTTCGGCAACATCGCCAGGACGACGGAGCTTGCGGTCGTGCTCGAAACCTCACGCGAGGAGGTGCATGCGAGGCTGTGGCCCGCTATCCGGCAGGAGCTGATTGCGCGCCATGGAACGGCCTATCGGTTCGTCCACGACCGCGTTCAAGAGGCGGCCTACTCGCTGGTGCCGGAATCTTCGCGCGCTCCTGCCCATTTGCGCATCGGTCGGATGCTTGCGGCACACGTCCCTGCGCACAAGCGCGAAGAGGCTATCTTCGATATTGTCAGTCAACTCAATCGAGGTGTCGCGCTAATCGCTTCTGGTCAGGAGCGAGAGCAGCTCGCCGAGCTGAATTTGACCGCAGGGCAGCGTGCCAAGGCGTCGGCCGCCTATGCCTCGGCACTCACATATTTCACGGTCGGTGCGGCCCTGCTCGCGCAGGATGCTTGGCAAAGCCGCCACGAACTCGCGTTCGCACTGGAGACCAGCCGGGCCGAATGCGAATTCTTGGTAGGGCGAATTGACATTGCGGAGAGCCTCCTCTCCGCGCTGTCGAAGCGCGCTTTGAACGCGCCTCAACGAGCAACTGTCGCATGTTTGCGGGTCGATCTTTACCTGGCGCTCGGTCAACACGGCCGGGCAGTGGCCATAGGTCTCGAATATCTTCACGACGTCGGGATCGATTGGTCGCAGCATCCGAACGACCAGGAAACACTCGCCGAATATCAGCGGATGTGGTCACAGCTGCCAGAGGCGATCGAGGATCTTGCTGGTTTGCCCGGAATGACAGACCAGAGCACGCTTGCCACGCTTGCCGTGTTGACGCGTATTCTTCCGGCCGCGGGATTCACGGACGTCAATCTATCCGCTTTGGTCATCTGCAGAGCTGTCAGCATCAGCCTCGAATACGGCAACACCGACGCTTCCTGCGCCCATTACGCATGGTTAGGCCGAATCTCGGCGGGACGCTTCGGCGACTACCACGCGGCTGATAAATTTGGTCGTCTTGCTTGCGATCTGGTTGATCGCGGTGAGTTATCCCGTTTTCGGGCTCCGGTTTATTTGGCCGTCGGATGCAACGTGATCCCGTGGACGAAGCCTCTAAGAGATGGTCGAGTGTTGATTGGCCGAGCGCTCGAAGCTGCGGTCAGCGTCGGCGACGTCATCTATGAGGCGTACAGCTTGCTTCATCTAACCTCAAATATGATCATGGCGGGAGACCCCCTGAAAGAGGTGCAGAACGAGATCGAAAAAAGCCTTGCTACGACAGGGAATAGAAAGGTTCAATTTGCTGCTGATGTCGTCGCTGCACAGCTCGCAATTATCAGAACGATGCGCGGCCTCACGCGCTCATTCGGTTGCTTCGATGATCAGCAACTTGACGAGCTGCACGTCGAGCGATCCTTGGAACTAAGTCCGGAGCTGTCACCTAGCAAGGCCGTGTATTGGATCCGCAAACTTCAAGCGAGGTTCCTAGCCGGCGATTATGCTGCGGCTGTTGGTGCTCGCTCGAAGGCCGAGCCGCGATTATGGACCATACCGACAGAGCCCTTGACCGCCGAGTTTCACTTCTATGGTGCCCTGTCTCACTCATGTTATTGCGGCGGGCTGGGCGAAAACGAGCAGCAGCAACATCGAGATCTGATTGATGCCCACTACAGACAGTTGCAGATTTGGGCGACGAATTGCCCCGAAAATTTTGAGAATCGGGCGGCCTTGGTCGGCGCTGAAATTGCAAGATTGGAACACCGGGATGCCGATGCAATGCGACTGTACGAACACTCAATCCAGACCGCAGCACGTAACGGTTTCCCCCACCACGAGGGGATAGCTTGCGAGCTTGCGGCGCGCTTTTATGCTGCGCGCGGTTTTGAAAGAATTTCCCGGATTTACCTGCGTGACGCGCGGCGCGGTTACCTTCGTTGGGGAGCAGATGGTAAAGTGCGTCAACTCGACGAGCTCAATCCTGATCTCAGCCGCGAGGAGATCACGCTTGCCGTGAACGGCATGAGGATCGGAGCTCCGGCTGAGCATCTTGATCTCGCGACGGTAACAAAAGTGTCGCAGGCGATTTCCGGCGAGATCGTGCTCGAAAGGCTAATCCACACGCTTATGCGGACTGCCATTGAGCAGGCCGGCGCCGAACGTGGTTTGTTGATTCTGCTGCATGAAGGCGAGCCACGGATCGAGGCGGAAGCCGCAACAGTCGCTGATGCCGTCGTTGTACGGGTACTTGAACAGGCCGTAATCCCGTCGCTTCTTCCCGAGACGGTGCTGCATTTCGTTCTACGTGTCCGCGAAAACGTCATTCTCGAAGATGCTGCCGCTCAGAGTTCATTTGCGGATGATCCGTATATCCACGAGCGCAAAGCGCGCTCTATTCTCTGCCTGCCACTGATCACGCAGGGCAAGCTGATCGGCGTACTTTACCTGGAGAATAATCTCGCGCCGGGCATATTCTCGCCTGCCCGCAACTCCGTGCTGAAAATGCTTGCCTCTCAAGCTGCAACGGCGCTGGAAAACAGCCGGTTGTACAGCGAAGTGCAGCAACGGGAGGCGAAAATCCGGCGCTTACTCGACACTAACATCATCGGAATCTTCATCATCCGCGAAGGGGGCGAGATCATCGAGGCAAATCAAGCCTTCCTCACGATGGTTGGATACAACCAAGAGGATCTTGTCGCAGGGCGAGTGAACGGTCTCGACCTGACGCCTCCAGAATGGCACGAGCGCACTATGGACGCTCGGACAGAAGCAAAAAGGACCGGAGCTGTTCAGCAGTTCGAGAAAGAGTATGTTCGGAAGGATGGCAGCCGCGTGCCGGTGCTAATTGGCATCGCCGTATTCGATGAGCGACAGGACCAAGGTGTTGGCTTCGTCCTCGACCTGACAGAGCGAAAGAGAGTGGAAGCGGAAGCCCGTGAAAGCGAACGGCGTTATCGCGAGACTCTGATGGGCCTTGCACACGCGAATCGGATTACGACAATGGGACAGCTGGCAGCCTCAATCGCGCATGAGGTCAACCAGCCGATTGCGGCGATCAGCAGTAATGCAGGGGCAGGACTAAATTGGCTCGGTGCTCAGCCGCCAAATCTGGAAGAAGTTCGGCAAACCTTTGGTTTGATTGTCCGTGACAGTATGCGCGCGGGGAACGTGATCCGCCGGATCCGCGCTCTCATGAACAAGGCTCCGATGCAAACCGAGCTTCTTGCTATTGACGAATTGATCTTAGAGGTGCTGGCCCTAGTTCGCGCGGAACTCGCAAAAAATGACGTGTGGGTGCAAACCCGACTGCCTGAGGCTTTGCCGCTTGTTCGAGCAGATCGCGTTCAGGTCCGGCAGGTGATTCTCAATTTGATCACGAACGCTATCGAGGCTATGAGCGAAATCAAGGAAGGTGACCGCGAATTGCTGATCAGCGCGCGGACGGACGGCTTGGACAACGTATTGGTCAGTTTTCGAGATACCGGTCCGGGACTCGATCCCAACTGCGCCGACCGCGTATTCGACGCTTTTTACACCACGAAATCCGAAGGCATGGGCATGGGGCTGGCTATTTGCCATTCTATTGTTGAGGCGCACGGGGGCCGGATGTGGGCCCGCGCCAACGATCCTCGCGGGGCGATCTTTCAGTTCAGCATGCCCGTTGCGCCGGAGGGCGTGGATCGGGCGGAACAGGCCCGTTGAACGTCTCAGGTTCGATTTCGATCTCGAGCAGGCGTGCCGCGAACCTTATCATGGTGACAGGAGCGAGCGGGATGCCGTGAGTAGCCGTGATCAGTGTCGCCGAGCGAGCCTCCCGCATCGTCCGATCAAGGTCGGGCCCATTGACAACTTGGAAGGGGGCGGCGTGTACATCGGCGGAGCTCCCCGTAGCCCGACAGAAGTGCGGGCGACTCATCCTTTGACCGGCATACGCCTCTTGCTGGATCGCAGAAACTGCCAATCTTGGTGGGTCGTTCGTTTCTCGCGCGCTAGGCCCCTGCGGACAGCAAACCCATGATGCTTCGAACGTGCGGGTGCGAGAGCGCGTTTTGTGCAAGGTGGGCCACCGTTGCCCACCGCGAGGCGCTTGCAGGCGAACTCGGCTCTTATGGCGATGGCCCAGGCACATGAGCAGCTTCACCTGAAGGCCATGAGTGGGACGGCTGAGCCCAGCCGCATCAACTCGCCGCGTCGCGAGTCGCAGGTCGGTGGTGACTGGGTGCACCACCTCGCTTCCTTCATCGTCGGGCGGCATCTGCTTTGAACTGCGGGAAAATCGTTCCTGCGCTTAAACATTCTATGTCGCCGGCACCAGGACAACGGTCGATCTGAGACAAGACGTTGGCCGCGCGATTCGGTGAGCCGGGGATCTTGCTTTCATTCTGAAGGGGTTGTTAAAGCATGTTCATCGGGTGCGATTGGCTCCAAGCTACCCAGATCCACGGCGGCAGTACTGAGCATGCGGCTGTACACTTCGGCTGCTGCGTGGGATGGCTCCGATATTCCAATCTGCCCTATTGAGGAGAGTCTAGTGGCGTTAGCGAGCCGCGTGCCGATGGCCTATTGCAGTTCAGGATCTGAGTTCGGGCGTTCAAGTCCTCGTGCGGAGTTTCCGGGTACGAGAGAGAGGATGTGCGCTTGAAGGAGGCGATGAAGCACATCAAGCGCTCATTCCGCGTGCTTGGCGGACTTGCTGTCGTCCTCGGCGCGTTTTCCTTGCTCGGATCGAACAATGCGCGATCGGAAGCCCCGAAGGGCTTCGGCGCTCAAGCGACAGGCGGCCTTGGAGGCGAGGTGGTCCAGGTCAGATCAATCGAAGCTCTGAATTATGAGTTGTGTCGCTCGTACGCATTCGGGCACTGCAATGACAATAGTCCGCGCGAGATCCAGGTAATCGGCACCATAGACTTTATTGGAACGGAAGGGCGAGGCGAGGGGCGGGGTTGCCAATACGGCAATGCTTGCTCCGCCCCTTACAAGCGTGAATCCCTTCTCCTGCTGGATGGCAACGACGCGCATTGCAATGGGAAGGAGAACACGTTGGTTGGCTTCGACCGCGCCGGCAAGCGCCCGTTGGAAATTGGCTCAAACAAGACAGTGATCGGCGTTGGCCCGAGCGCTACAATCAAAGGCAAGGGGCTGCGCCTGAATGGGGTCAGCAACATCGTTATTCGCAACCTGACCATCAGTGATATCAATGAAGGCGTGATATTTGCAGGCGATGGTATTGCAATTGCACGAGCCGACTTGGTTTGGATTGATCACAATCGATTTCACAACATCGGGCGGCAGATGATCGCCGGCGGCTTTGGCCCTACGACAAATATTGCGATTTCCTGGAACGACTTCGATGGCAGCGATACGTATTCCTCCTATTGTAACGGAGAGCACTATTGGAATCTTTTGTTTCTTGGTGGCCCCCAGACGATCACCATCGCAAACAACTATTTCCATCAGATCTCAGGGCGGGCACCGCACGTTGACGGAGCGCAGGCCATTGTTCATCTCGTCAACAATTATTTCCACAACACCAACGCGCAACAGAGCGGCGGATTCTTCCATGCACTGGATGCTGGACCCTCTGTGCAAGCACTGATCGAGGGCAATTACTTTGACAACATTGAAACACCTATCAAGGCTGGTAGCGGACATATCTTCGGTTTCTTAGGCAAAACCAGCAGAACGGTGCAGAAAAGCTGCCTTGCCGTGCTCGGACGCCGGTGCATCGAGAACATCGCGACCCCAGCGCCGCAGATCAATGGCTTTCGCCTGGATGAAACCGTAATTCGGTCGTTTGGAACTCAGAGCCGGTCCCGATTGTCTGAACAAAAATTCCGCGTCGATAAGTGGAGACTCTGCCGGTGTTAGGCCGCCGCGCGGAGCGGAGGAAGATCGAAGTAGGCTTGATCCGGGGTGCGGTCGTCAAGGC
>NZ_JARVWW010000004.1 GCF_029846715.1 Bradyrhizobium nivariense | reverse complement strand
GTGGACCACTTCTGTGGCAGGCTGTCCGTAATCTCTTCAGCCGAACCCGCCGCCACCTCTGCGAACCACCGCGACGGCGCCAAAAACAACACGACAATCTCCGCGCACGACTAACCTAGCGCAGATGGGAAAGAGGGGGTGCCATCGTCGCAACTTGAAGCATGAGGTTTCTCTGATCAGGACAGCACACCTGCGCCCAGCGCGCCGGAGGGTTCCCGGAACGAAACCACCACATCGCAGTTCTCCAGTCTGTCCACTTGTGCACACAGGGTTGGGGCGGAACTGGCTAATGTGGGAGGCGGATGAGGAGTTCACGATGGACGCGCGCACCCGCAAGGCCACCGATATCGACAGCCGGCCGACCAACAATCTGCTGCGGCGCTTGAGCCAGGCCGACTACGCCCTGCTTGCACCACACGTCATGGTCGAAAACGCAGCGGCGAACGAACTGCTCTACAACCCCGGCGACGACGTCCAAATCGTCCATTTTCCCTGCGGGCCGGCGCTTGCGACCTTTCTCGTTCCCAATGAGGACGGCCGCGATGTCGAGACCATCCTGGTCGGCCGCGAAGGCGCGGTGGGCGGCATCGTCAGCGAGGGCTATCTGCCGGCCTATACCCGGATCTGCGTGAAATTCGGCGGGCCGTTTGCGCGGATTCACGTCGGCAAACTGGAGGCCGCCAAGCAGCGTTCGGTCTCGTTACGGCACATCTTCGCCCGCTACGCCGATTGCATGCTGGCGCAGGTCTTCCAGTCCACCGCCTGCAACGCCATTCACTCGATCGAGCAGCGCACGGCCAAATGGATGCTGGCGGCGATGGAGCGCACCGGCGACGCGAGCAGCGTGCCGCTGACGCACGAACAACTCGCGACGCTGCTCGGCGTCGGCCGCAGCTATGCCAGCCGCGTGCTCCAGTCGTTCAAGGCGGAAGGCGTGCTCGACACCCGACGCGGATCGATCCTGGTCCGCAACCGCGATGGCCTGCGCCTGCGCGCCTGCCTGTGCAACGAGGCCGTGAAGATGCACTTCGAGGAGGTGCTGCGCGGGGTCTATCCGACCGAGGAGCGCGAAGCCGGGTAGCCGCCCGCCTCGCTCTTCCGGCGTGGAGAGGTGCGGGAGCGCACTATCCCGCGTGGCCTGGACCTGCGCTAATATCCCCGCATGAGCGGGGCTTTCCTTCACACTCTCTTCGACATCGCAGCGTGGCTGGCGGCGGCAGTCGCGGTCTACTGGCTGTCGCGACAGGATTTGCGGTTTCCGGCGCAATCCTTCGAGCTGCCCTACATCGCCGCGCTGGTGTTCGGTGCGGGCCTCGGCGCCTATTTGTTCGGCTCCGCCAATCTGTGGTTGTCGGGCCAGAGCGGCATTGCGCGCTCGGTCGAAGGTGCGCTCGCCGGCGGCATCGTGGCGATCGAGCTCTACAAATGGTCCGCAGGGATCACTGTACGAACCGGCGCGCGGTTCGCGCTGCCGCTGGCGTTGGGCATCGCGGTCGGCCGGCTCGGCTGCTATTTCGCGGGCCTTGACGATTTCACCTACGGCACGCCAACGGCGTTGCCCTTCGGCCATGATTTCGGCGACGGCGTAACTCGCCATCCCGTGCAGCTCTACGAGAGCGCCGCGATGGGCGCATTTGCGCTGCTATATGTGCTGGCGATCTTGAACCGGAGCGCGTTTGTGATCACCAATGGTTTCTACCTCGTCCTCGTCTATTATGGAGCACAGCGCTTCCTGTGGGAATGCCTCAAGCCCTATGGCACGCTGATCGGCCCCTTCACGCTGTTTCACCTGCTGTCGCTGACCATCCTGCTCTACGCCGCAATCATGCTGGCGACGGCGCCCAAAGCGAGACCCATGCATGAACGCGCCGCTGCGTAAGTCGCGCCCCTATATCTTCTGGGGCCAGACCCAGTCTCTCTGCGAGACCTGCCTGAAGCTGGTGCCGGCCAAGATCCAGATCCTGGACAACGAGGTCTGGTACGAGAAGCGCTGTAAGGAGCATGGCGTGCAGTCGACGCTGGTGTCGACGGACGCAGCCTATTGGCGCCTGTGCAAGGATTTCATCAAGCCCGGCGACCGGCCGCTCGCCTTTCAACGGCATACCGAATTCGGCTGCCCCTACGATTGCGGCCTGTGCCCCGACCACGAGCAGCATTCCTGCCTGGCGCTGATCGAGATCACCGAGCATTGCAATCTGACCTGCCCGGTGTGCTTTGCCGATTCCTCGCCGGCGCGGACCAGCTTCACGCCGCTGGCCAAGATCGAGCGAATGCTGGACGCGCTGGTCGCCAGCGAAGGCGAGCCTGACCTGGTGCAGATCTCCGGCGGCGAGCCGACGCTGCATCCGGATTTCTTCGCGATCCTCGATGCGGTGCGCGCCCGCCCGATCCGCCATGTCATGATCAATACCAACGGCCTGCGTATCGCCCGCGAAAAGGATTTCGTGGCGCGGCTCGCCGAGAACAAGCGCGGGCTCGAGGTCTATCTCCAGTTCGACTCGCTCGAACGCGACGCGTTGATCAACCTGCGCGGGGCGGATCTGCGAAAGATCCGCCAGCAGGCGCTGGAGAATCTCGAGCATTACGGCTTGTCGACCACGCTGGTGGCGACCATCAAGCGCGGCGTCAACGATGCCGAGATCGGCGACATCGTCCGCCATGCCCTGAGCTGGAAGTGCGTTCGCGGCGTCACGCTTCAGCCGGTGCAGGACGCCGGTCGCAACGAGAATTTCGACAAGAACACCGACCGCATCATGCTGTCGGAGATCCGGAAACGCGTGGTCGAAACCGGCGTGTTCGGCGACAAGGACATGATCCCGCTGCCCTGCAACCCCGAAAGCATCTCGATCGGTTACGGCCTGCGCAATGGCGAGAAGGTGCTGCCGCTGACCTCGCTGATCCCGCAGGAGCAACTGGTCGCATTGATGCCCAACACGATCAGCCCGGAGAAGCATCCGGTACTGCGGGAAAAATTCGTCGATCTGTTTTCGCTGTCATCGGGGCCGCTGAACACCAGCGAGCGCGTCTGCGAATTGCTGTGCTGCCTGCCGAGCTTCGAGGTACCGCACGGCCTCACTTACGAGAACGTGTTCCGCGTCACCATCGTGCAGTTCCTCGATCGCTTCAATTTCTGCGTCGGCAACGTCAAGCGCAGCTGCATCCATTTCGTCACCGAGAGCGGCGCGATCATCCCGTTCGACACCTACAATTTGTTCTACCGGAACGGGAAGATCGACGGTATTCGCGCTGAACTCGCAATGCAGGCTGTGCCGGAAGGAGTGTTGGAGGGATGACCAGCACTGATAACCCGCCACCCCCTCCCTCGCTTTCGCTGCCGCCGCCGAACCAGCGCGGCGGGTGCCTGACCGCCCTCATGGCGGGCTTCGGCATCATCATGCTGCTGCCGGGTCTCTGTGCCCTGCTCTTTGGCGGAACTTCGATATCCGCCAGCGGCCGGATTGATTCCGACATCGCGCCGCTGGTCTTCCTGGGCCTGGTCGTGGGGGTGGGCGGGGTTGCCCTGATCTGGGCGGCGATCAGGGGTAGACGCGCCTAAGCCCGGCTTTCCGCCTAACCCCCGGGAATTCCCGGACAAAATTCAATCAACCAAGGGCCAAAGAACACATTGTTTTTTGGCCGTTTTTGCATATATTGCGCCGCAACGCGTAGGGAGCCTGGTCGATATGCCGGGCGTCCCTTTTTGGGCGGAAAGCGCCCCGTTTCCGATCTTCCAGCGTTGTTTCGAGAAGAGGTCCCGGTCTGACCGGCGAGATCGCGCTTAACCCATTGTCTGACTGCAAAGAAGCTCACTCATGAACCTTCGCAACATCGCCATCATCGCCCACGTCGACCACGGCAAGACGACTCTGGTCGACCGTCTTCTCCAGCAATCCGGCACCTATCGCGAGAACCAGAAGGTGACCGAGCGCGCCATGGACTCCAACGATCTGGAGCGCGAGCGCGGCATCACCATCCTGGCCAAGGCGGCCTCGGTGCAGTGGAAGGACACCCGCATCAACATCGTCGACACCCCCGGCCACGCCGATTTCGGCGGTGAGGTCGAACGCATCCTCAACATGGTGGACGGCGCGCTGGTGCTGGTGGACGCCGCCGAAGGCCCGCTGCCGCAGACCAAATTCGTGGTCTCCAAGGCGCTCAAGGTCGGTCTGAAGCCGATCGTCGTCATCAACAAGGTTGACCGCCCCGACGCGCGGGCGACCGAAGTCATCAACGAGGTGTTCGACCTGTTCGCGGCGCTCGACGCCAGCGAGGAGCAGCTCGACTTCCCGATCCTCTACGGGTCGGCCAAGCAGGGCTGGATGGCCGATAGCCCGGATGGATCGCACGAAGCCGGCATGCAGCCGCTGTTCGACCTGATCGTGCGCCATGTCGCGCCGCCGACCGTCGAGGAAGGCCCGTTCCGCATGATCGGCACCATTCTGGAAGCCAACCCCTATCTCGGCCGCATCATCACCGGCCGCATCACCTCAGGCTCGATCAAGCCGAACCAGGCCGTGAAGGTGCTGGGCGCCGACGGCAAGATGATCGAGCAGGGCCGCATCACCAAGATCCTCGCCTTCCGCGGCATCGAGCGCACCCCGCTCGATGAAGCCGACGCAGGCGACATCGTCGCGATCGCCGGCCTGACCAAGGGCACCGTCGCCGACACCTTCTGCGATCCGTCGGTCGAGACCCCGCTGGTGGCGCAGCCGATCGACCCGCCGACCGTGTCGATGTCCTTCATCGTCAACAACTCGCCGCTCGCCGGAACCGAGGGCGACAAGGTGACCAGCCGCATGATCCGCGACCGCCTGCTGCGCGAGTCCGAAGGAAACGTCGCGCTGCGGGTCGTCGAAGCGTCGGACAAGGACGCGATGGAAGTCTCGGGCCGCGGCGAATTGCAGCTCGCGATCCTGATCGAGACCATGCGCCGCGAAGGCTTCGAGCTTTCGGTATCGCGTCCGCGCGTCGTCCTGCAGAAGGACGAGGCCACCGGCGCCACCCTGGAGCCGATCGAGGAAGTCGTCATCGACGTCGACGAGGAGCATTCCGGCGTCGTCGTGCAGAAGATGAGCGAGCGCAAGTCCGAGCTGATCGAGATGAAGCCGTCCGGCGGCAACCGCCTGCGGCTGGTGTTCTACGCGCCGACCCGCGGCCTGATCGGCTACCAGGGCGAACTGCTCACCGACACCCGCGGCACCGCGATCATGAACCGCCTGTTCCACGGCTACGCGCCGTATAAGGGCGAGATCCAGGGCCGCCGCAACGGCGTGCTGATCTCCAACGACCAGGGCGACGCGGTGGCCTATGCCATGTTCAAGTTGGAAGATCGCGGCCCGATGATGATCGAGCCGGGCTGGAAGGTCTACAAGGGCATGATCGTCGGCGAGCATACCCGCGACAACGACCTCGAGATCAACGTGCTCAAGGGCAAGCAGCTCACCAACATCCGAACCACGTCGAAGGATGAAGCGGTGCGCCTGACCCCGCCGATCCGCATGACCCTGGAAAAGGCGCTGGCCTATATCGAGGACGACGAGCTGGTCGAGATCACGCCGAAGTCGATCCGTCTGCGCAAGCGGCACCTCGACCCGAACGAGCGCAAGCGCGCGGAAAAATCCAAGGAAGCGGTGGCGTAAGCCGTCGCTTTCACTCTCTGTCATTCCCCGCGAAGGCGGGGAATCCAGTACGCCGCTGCCTCTCGGCTCTATAACAACTGCCTCTGGGATACTGGATCACCCGCTTTCGCGGGTGATCCAGTGCGTGCCGTGGTGACTTCAGCACTCTTCGCGAACGTGCTAGAGCCCGCCCATGAGCTCCCTGCCCTCCTCCGTCGACGTCGCGATTATCGGCGCGGGTGCAGCCGGCCTCGGCGCGGCGCATGCGCTGGCAGGCTCCGGCCTCTCCGTGATCGTGCTGGAGGCGCGCGACCGGCTCGGCGGTCGGGCCTGGACGGTGCAGGCCTCGCCCGAAGTCACGTTCGACGTTGGCTGCGGCTGGCTGCATTCGGCGGACAACAACTCCTTCGTCGCGCTTGCGAAGCAGCTCGATTTCGAGATCAACAAGGACCTGCCGCCCTGGCGCGAGCGCACCTTCGGCAACGCGTTTCCGCAAGCCGAGCGCGACGATTTCATGCGCGCGATGGACGCCTTCTATCAGCGGCTCTGGAAGGCCGCCGAGAAGGGCAAGGATGCACCCGCGAGCTCGAGCCTGGAGCCCGGCAATCGCTGGAATCCCATGATCGACGCGATCTCGACCTACATCAACGGCTGCGAACTGAAGGACATGTCGACGCTGGACTGGGACGCCTATGAGGACAGTGACCTCAACTGGCGCGTCCGCCGCGGCTATGGCGCGCTCATCGAGGCCTATGGCGCGTCCTGTCCGGTGGCGCTGAACTGCAGCGTCACGCTGATTGATCATTCCGGCCAGCTCATCCGCATCGGGACATCGCAGGGCACGCTGATCGCTGGCAAGGTGATCGTCACCGTGCCGACCAATCTCATCGCCTATGAAGCGATCCGCTTCTCGCCGCCGCTCGCCGCCAAAGTCGATGCCGCGGCCGGCCTGCCGCTCGGCGTCGATGACAAGGTCACGCTGGCGCTCGACGATGCCGAGGCCTTCCCGAAGGAAGGAAACCTGCGCGGCGCCACCATGCGCACCGACATGGGCACCTATCATATCCGCCCGTTCGGCCAGCCCTGCATCGAAGGCTTCTTCGGCGGCAGCTTTGCCCGCGAACTGGAACACGGCGGCGAAGGCGCTATTGCCGCGCAAAGCATCGACGAGATCGCAGGCTTTCTCGGCAACGACATCAGGCGAAAGCTGAAGCCGCTCTACGAGTCGCGCTGGGCCCACGATCCCTTCGCGCGAGGCTCGTATTCGCATGCGTTGCCGGGACATGCCGGCGACCGTGCAATGCTGGCCGCGCCGGTGGATGGGCGGCTGTTCTTTGCCGGCGAGGCGACGTCGCCAACCTTCTTCACGACGGCGCATGGAGCGAGGGACTCAGGGGAGCGCGCGGCGAGGGAAGTGCTTGCGGCTATTGGGAAGCGCTGACGAGACCTTAGTGTCGTCCCGGCGAAGGCCGGGACCCATACCGCGTGATCTCTCGGTGAATCAAGATGTTCGTACCGGGGATTGATCCCTCGACTGCAAGGGTTCGCCAAACATCGCCTTGTGGTTATGGGTCCCGGCCTTCGCCGGGACGACACTGAATTTGTAGGCACGACTGCGCTCGCATTGACGAGTCACTCGATCACCCGTGCCCGCCAATCAGCATCCGGCACGAAACACGCATCGTACTTCCCAAAGATGCGGTAGCGATTGCGCGCGATGAGGCTGTAGACGGGGTCTCGCAGCGGCTTCGGCACGGCGAGCAGCACACGCACCCAGCCCCAGCCGGGGAGCTGTGACAGCACCGTCAGCGCAGCGTCCGACTTCATAAATACTTCGCCGCCATGGACCACGGCATTGGTGTCGGGATCATCCGGAGCAATGCCGAACGTGCGCGCGAGCCGGCCGCCATAGTCCGACTGGATCGGCGTGAAGCGAAATCGCTTCGCCGTGTCACGCTGCGCGACGAACCGCACCCAGCGCGAGCAGAAGATGCAGACGCCATCGAACAGGATCACGTCGTCGTCGGGCCATTTTGGCATCAGCGATTATCCAGCATCGGGGGCGTGACCAGGAAATACAGCGTCATGGCTTTTTGCCAACCACCGGCTTCAGCCCACGCGCGAGTTCGGCGCTCGCGGCTTTGACGCCGGCCTCGCTTTCGATCATCCAGTGACCCTCGCCGCCCGCGGGCGTCAAGGTGCGGAAGTCGACCTTGCCGCCGCTGCCGCGAAACGCGTCGACCAACGCAATCGAAAATGCCGGTGCAAAGTAGCTGTCATTGGCGGCAACGAGCCACGTGACGGGGATGCGCGCGGCCTTGCCGAATTCAGCCGCCGCTGCAAGAAGCGTATGCGGCGCGCAGATCCGGTTCGGCTCATCATTGGCATGGCCACCGCGGCCGGGCGCAAAGGCGATGATGGCAGAGATCGCCTTCGGATCGGCATTCGCGAGCGCCAGCGCGCCCCAACCGCCGGCGGAATGGCCGATCACGATCGCGGCGTCCTTGCGGACAAAATCCTGCTTTCGCAAATAGTCCAGCGCGAGCGAGATTTCGTCGGCCGTTGCGCGACCCGAGCGCACGTAGTCCGCCTCGTCACAGCCACCCTGCTCCTCGACATAGCGGCCGCCGGTCGCGCCATGGCCGAGCCGTTCCGGCACCAGCACGGCGAAGCCGCGCGTAACGAGGAATGCACTGAGCGCGCGATATTCCGGTTGGGGCATTTGTGCGCGCCGCAGGCCATTTTGCGTCGAGGCATGCGCGATCACCGCAAGCCGGAACGGGCCGGCACCTGGTGGACGAAACAGCAGCGCATGCGCGGCGATGTCGGTATCCGGCGATGGCACGCGCCATTGCTGCCGGCGAAACGGATCGCTCTCCGCTCCGGACGAACCAAACGTGACCTGAGCGCACACGGGCGGCGCAGTCAGCAAGGCCAACAGAGGCAGAAGCACAAGGGTATTGAGGAGCCGCATGAATTGCCGGAGCGAGAACAGCGACGTCACACTAGTAGGAACGAATCAATATCGGCAGACTTTCCGCGTTGTCATTGCCGTTCATTCATTGCGCCAAAGCAGTTTTGCACCGACGCATGGCACGCCGGTGCCGTTCGAATTGGCGTCTTGTCTTTTTTCGGTACAACATGGGTAAAATACTGATGCAGAAAGTCCACAGGTTAACCGATAATTAACGATAGGTCTTGCCGCCGGCCCGGCGACTTGGTTTGATCACGTCCATGAGCACAACCCTGATCGAGGTCCGGCCGGCCAAAGCTGCAGATGCAACTGCGGTCGCGTCCACCCATGACGAAGCCTGGCGTTCGGCTTATCAGGGCATTATTCCAGGCGCCGAGCTGGAAAAGCTGATCAACCGCCGCGGTCCGCAATGGTGGGATAGCGCGATCCGCAAGGGCAGCCGCGTCAGCGTGCTCGTATTCGGCGACAAGATCGCGGGCTACGCCAATTACGGTCGCAACCGCGCCCGCAGCCTGCATTTCGACGGCGAGGTCTACGAGCTCTATCTGCGTCCCGAATTCCAGGGCCTGGGCTTCGGCCGCCGCCTGTTCACCGCGGCCCGCCGCGACCTGATGCAGAGCGGCCTGAAGAGCATGGTGGTGTGGGCGCTCTCGGACAACGATCCGGCCACCGAGTTCTACCGCGCCTTGGGCGGCCGCATGGTGGCGCGCTCCTCGGAGCGTTTCGGGCCAAAGTCGCTCGACAAGGTTGCCTTCGCTTGGACCAATTGAGCTGCTGAAGTCCGATCGGCAGCGTTTCCCGTCCGTCGATATCGTTGCCTTTTGAGCCGGTGATCGCCGGATTCATTATTTCACAAAAACACGATGGATAGGCGGGTCAAGCCCGCGTATGACAGTGCCAAAATCGCTGCCGGGCGCGATTTAACCTCGGCAACAACGGAGCCTTGAATGCGTATCGATGCGGTCTCGATCGGGAAAAACGTGCCACACGACGTCAACGTCATCATCGAAGTCCCCGTCGGCGGCGAACCGATCAAATACGAGATGGACAAGGAAGCCGGCACGCTGGTGGTCGACCGCTTCCTCTACACGCCGATGCGTTACCCCGGTAACTACGGCTTCATCCCGCACACGCTGTCCGATGACGGCGACCCCTGCGACGTCCTCATCATCAACACCCGCGCCATCATCCCCGGCGCCGTCATGAGCGTACGCCCGGTCGGCGTGCTGTTCATGGAAGACGAAGCCGGCGGCGACGAGAAGATTTTGGCGGTGCCCTCGTCCAAGCTCACCCAGCGCTACGACAAGGTGAAATCCTACAGTGACCTGCCGGACATCACGCTGCAGCAGATCCAGCACTTCTTCGAGCACTACAAGGATCTCGAGCCGGGCAAATGGGTGAAGATCCTGCGCTGGGGCGGCCCGGAGGATGCGCATAAGCTGATCCTCGAAGGCATCGATCGCGAGAAGAAGAAGGCCTGAGCTTTCGTGTCCCGGACGCGGTGCATCACGAAGTGATGCGCCGCAGAGCCGGGACCCAGGGTGCCACCTGCACTGGACCCCGGCTCAGCAGCGCATCGTTGCACTGCGTCCGGGGCACGAAAATTTAGTTACACCGCCGGCTTCGGCAGCCCTGCAATCGCGCAAGCCGCGCGCAATGTGTTCACGAGCAAGCAGGCGACCGTCATCTGGCCGACACCGCCCGGCACGGGCGTGATGGCGCCGGCCACTGCGAGCGCTTCCTGATAGGCGACATCGCCGACGAGACGCGTCTTGCCGTCGTCCTTCGGGATCCGGTTGATGCCGACGTCGATCACGGTCGCCCCCGGCTTCAGCCAGTCGCCGCGCACCATCTCGGACTTTCCGACCGCAGCGTAGACGAGGTCGGCGCGCTTCACGAGCCCTGGCAGGTCGCGCGAGCGCGAATGCGCGATGGTCACCGTGGCGTTCTCGTTCAGCAGCAGCTGCACCAGCGGGCGGCCGACGAGGTTGGAGCGGCCGATGACGATGGCGTTCATGCCTTCGAGCGAAGCATGCACGCTCTTGGTCAAAATGATGCAGCCGAGCGGCGTGCAGGGCGACAGAGCCTCGAAACCGCCGGCGAGGCGGCCGGCATTGTTCGGATGCAGCCCGTCGACATCCTTGGCCGGGTCGATGGCATTGACGACGGCCTCGGTGTTGAGGCCCTTGGGCAGTGGCAGTTGCACCAGAATGCCGTGCACGGCGGAATCGCGGTTGAGTTTTGTGACCAGCGCCAGGAGATTTGCTTGCGAGACGTCGGCTGGCAGCTTGTGCTCGAACGAGGCCATGCCGGCGGCCTGGGTCTGGGTGTGTTTCGAGCGGACATAGACCTCGCTCGCCGGGTCGCTTCCGACCAGGACCACCGCAAGGCCCGGCACCAGATTGTGCTCGCGTTTGACGCGGGCGACCTCGTCCGCGACGCGAGCACGGAGTTCCGCGGCGATGACTTTTCCGTCGATGATCTTGGCGGTCATGTCAGTTCCCTCAGTCTGTCGATTTGGCTGATGCGAGCTGGCGCAGGGCTTCGCCGAGCCGCGCCGGATCGCCGTCGATTGCGATCTGCTTCAGCCGCGAGGTCGCTCCCGACAGGAGTCTTACGCTGGCCTTGGGCACGCCAAGCGATTTCGCCAGCAGCACCAGAACGGCCTTGTTGGCCTCGCCGCCATCGGCGATGGCGCGCACCCGCACCTTGAGCACGCTGCGGCCATCGGCCAGCTGCTCGATCCCGTCGATGTCGTCGCGGCCGCCGCGCGGCGTCACCCGCAGCGCGATGCTGATGCCTGCGGCCGAGTAACGCCAAGGTTCCTTGATAACAAGGTTCTTTGGCAACCTAAGGCGCTCCAGCCTGCTTAGATCACGTTCGGGTAGATGTAGTAGAGGATCACCCGCTCGATGAACATGATGAGCAGGATCAGGATGATCGGCGAGATGTCGAGGCCGCCGAGGCTGGGCAGGAAATTGCGAATCGGCGCCAGGACCGGCTCAGTGATTCGGTACAGGAACTCCGCCACCGCCGAAACGAACTGGTTGCGGGTGTTCACGACGTTGAAGGCGATCAGCCAGGACAGGATCGCGGACGCGATCAGCAGCCAGACGTAGAGGTCGAGCACGATGATGACGATGTCGAGAACGGCACGCATGGCTTTTGAAGACTCTGGCTTTTGAAAAATCTGGCTGCGGTCGGGATTGACCCCTTTTGCTAGATATCGGTTCCCCCCGGCCCAAACAAGGGAAGTCGGTGCCGGGATGGCTAAAACCGGGTTACACCCGTCCTTGACTTGACCTTGCCGGGGACTTAAATGGCGCCCGGTTGTCGGCCGCATTGACCAGAGCGGCCGCAAATGGGGCCATAGCTCAGCTGGGAGAGCGCGTCGTTCGCAATGACGAGGTCGGCGGTTCGATCCCGCCTGGCTCCACCACGCTTCGCCCTTCGGGCTACGCGTGGCGCAACCACGAGGAGCCTGAAGGGCGAAGCGTGGTGTCCGGCGAAGCCCAAGGGCGAAGACGGACTGTCTCAGACGGATCTCCCCCCCCTACTTCCCGGTAAACCTCGGTGGCCGCTTCTCCATGAAACTTGCGACCCCCTCCCTGAAATCGCTGCCGTTCAGCGCCACCATCATTTCCCGGTTGGCTTCGATCGTCGCCTCGGCCAGCGTCTGGAACGGCACCTCGTAGAGCTGCCGCTTGATCACGGCCATCGCGCTCGGCGAGACGAAATCGGCGAGGTCGCGCGCATAGGCATAGGTCTCCTGGCGGAGTTTTTCCGGCGGGCAGAGCCGATTCACCAAGCCGATCCGCAATGCCTCGTCGCTCCCCACGCGCCTCGCCGAGAGCAGCAGATCCATCGCATTGGCGTGACCAACGATGCGCGGCAGCATCCAGCTGATGCCATGCTCGGCAATCAGGCCGCGCCGCGCGAAGGCGGTGGTGAACACGGTGTTGTCGGCGGCAAAGCGCAGGTCGCAATAGAGCGCGTGGACGAGGCCGATGCCGGCAGTCGCGCCATTGAGCATGGCGATGACAGGTTTGCCGATCGAGGGGTAGAAGCCATAGCGTGTCTGCCAGTCGGGCCGGCGATTCATGTCGAAGGGCGGCAGGTTCGACGCGCGCCTGACGTCGTCAGGGTCGAGCCCCTTCAGTGCATCCATGTCGGCACCGGCGCAGAAAGCGCGGCCCGCGCCGGTGAGCACAATGACGCGGACATTGTCATCGGCGCTCGATGCTTCCATCGCATGGCGCACGTCGCGCTCCATGATAGGCGTCCACGCATTCATGCGGTCGGGGCGATTGAGCGTGATGGTCGCGACCTTGTCGCTGACCTCATAGAGAATGTTTTCATAGGCCATGGCGCTCTCCCTTTATTTGCCGGCGCATGTTCGCGCGCTCGTTGGCAGCGAGCCTAGCATATTCAGGGATGAGACAAGGGCTTGCGCCAAGGACCTCTGCGCGAAGGCGCGATCACTCGGCGGCTTGCGCCAACACGGGACGCCGCGCCAGCCAGCCGTCGATGAAATGATCGAGCCAGGCGCGTTCTGCAGCATCGTACACCGCACGATCCGCGAAATGATAATGCCGCTGCCGCGCGCCGGGCGCGCTGAAGCCATCATAGCCGCGCGTGGTCCAGCGATGCATCATCGCGTAGGTCACGTCGGGATGGAACTGCACGCCGAAAGCGTTGCCCGTGCGGAACGCCTGCACCGGAAAATCGTCACCTTCCGCAAGCAGCTCGGTGCCGACCGGCAGCTCGAAGCCTTCGCGATGCCAATGGTAGACCTGCGCCGGCCAGTCCCGGCACAACGCACGGCCTGCAGACGTCGGGCGGATCGGGTAGTAACCGATCTGGGTCAGCGCATCGGCATGCGGCGCAACGCGAGCCCCTAACTGCTTCGCGAGCATCTGTGCACCGAGGCAGATGCCGAGGAACGGCCGCTGCTCGCGCAGCGGAATTTCGATCCAGTCGATCTCGCGGCGGATGTAGTCGTCGGAATCGTTGGCGCTCATCGGGCCGCCGAAGACCACGGCGCCGGCATGCTGGTCGAGCGTCTCGGGCAGGGCTTCGCCGAAGCGGGGACGGCGGATGTCGAGGCGATGGCCGAGCGCGCGTAGCGCATTGCCGACGCGGCCGGGTGTCGAGGATTCCTGATGCAGGATAATCAGAACCGGCAACCGGGTTTCGGGAGCGGCGACGTTCGGCGTCCTTCTGGGGAAGGGCACCACTTCTGCGCCACCAAACCTGTCCGTCCGGAACGACATGGTCTCTGCGAGTGCTATCGGTTCAGACCGCCAGCATAACTAAGCGATCGTTAATTTCGTGTGAGTTTGCGCACGCACGCCCGATAGTGAAGCAAGCTCCGGGCCACTACGGACGCAGAGCTCTCTTTAGTGCCTTTGCCTCTGGAACCGACTGGTGGCGGACAGGATGAAGCCGCGCGGGAAGAAACGCAGCGCGAACGGCACAATCTTGATGCCCAGACCGGGAAGCACTGCCCGTTTGTTGGCCATCAGGCCGCGATAGGCCTGCCGTGCGACATCGGCGGCAGAAACATTGAGAAGGGCCGTATCATGTCCGGACCCGACGCCGGCGCGCGCCTGGAATTCGGTGGGCACCGGACCCGGGCAAAGTACCGTGACGCGAACGCCGTGCGGTGCAAGCTCCGCCCGCAAGGCCTCAGTGAGAGAAATGACATAGGCCTTGGACGCGTAGTAGACCGCCATGCCGGGGCCGGGCAGAAAACCGGCGACGGATCCGACGTTGAGAAGACCGCCCTTGTTCCTGATGAGCTGATCGGCAAAGCGCAGCGACAGATCCGTCAGAGCCCGGACGTTGACATCGACGATGCCGACCTGCTCGACGCGGTCGCGCTCGATCGCGTCACCGAATACGCCGAAGCCGGCATTGTTGACGAGATGATCGAGCTCGACGCCTTCGGCGGCGAGCGCCGCCGCAATCTTCTCGCCGGCACCTGTGTCCTGGAGATCGCAGACGATCACGATCGGCCTCTTGCCGCCCTTGGCGGCGAGCTCGTTCGCGAGCGCCTCGAGCCGGTCCGCGCGTCGCGCCGTCAGCGCAAGACGGTGTCCGTTCGCGGCGAACACACGCGCCAGCTCCGTGCCGATGCCCGCCGAGGCCCCGGTGATCAACGTTACCCGCTCAGTCACGATCGAAGTCTCTTGAATTGAAGTTTTTTGGCCCCGCAATTCCGGAACGAGAGCATAGGCCGTGCGCGACAGGCAAGCGGCGCCCGCAGCATGGCCATCTGAGCGGGAAACGGGAGAGCCGGAAAACCGCGGATTTGCAGGGAAATCCGGAAACCCAGGCAACGCTGGGGCTACATTAAAGTTTTGTCATGTGGCTCCGCACCCGGCAATTCGCCGGTTGGCCCGGATCAGCCGCCGACAGCGTCGCCCTTGACCGGGCCACCAGCGCGGTCTGCGACCGCGTGCTTCAGGTCGATCCGGTCGCGCTGCGAGACCCCCAGCAGGTCGGAGGCGCGCCAGACGACGTTGTCCTCGAACTCGGTGACCTGACCGTCGGCATAGACCAGCTCCCACATCATGCGGACGATGCGCTTACGGTCGTCTTCGTCGAGCGAGCGCATGATGATGCTGGTGAAGTGATAGAGATCGACCGCCTCGCCCTCGACCTCCGTCGCATCCGCGATCAGACGATCCGCGGTGCCGCGATCGAGCCCAAAGTGGCTTTCGATCAGGCTGTGCAACTTGCGCTGCTCGGCAGCCGTCGGCTGGCCGTCCAGCGAGATCACGTGAACCAGCAACGCGGTCGCCGCCAGCCGGTAGTCGCTGTCGCCGAATGCGCGGTCCTGGGCATGGGGAGCAACAATGTCGGCGATGAATTGGCGCAGGCCGTCGAGCATAAGGTCCTACCGAAATCGATGAAGCCACAGGAGCGCGGCCGCTACCAGCATTATATGAGCGGGAAACTCACCCGGCGCAATGTGCGTCAGTTCCGCGCGCCGCATTACGTTTCGGCAATCTGGAGCGCTGTGATTTTGGAGTAGGGCAAGCCAAGTCCGCAGATGTCGTCCCGGCGAAGGCCGGGATCCATAACCACAGGCTGTGGTTTGGCGAAGACCTTGGCAACGACCATCCAGCCCGTTTCGGAAATCACACGGTATGGGTCCCGGCCTTCGCCTGGCCTTCGCCGGGACGACACCAATTACGGTATCTCGTACACCACCATCTTGTCGGCGATGCCGCGCAGAGCGGCCTGCTTCTGGATAGGCCTGATTTCGCGCCGCTTGAGGACTTCGGCGACCGCCGGCGCATCCAGCACCGGGCCGGTGATGTGGATCTCTTGCGCGGTCGACAGGCTCTGCACGCGCGCCGCGATGTTGACGGTCTGGCCGAAATAATCCTGCCGCTCGTTCAGCATCACCGCGAGGCACGGACCTTCGTGGATGCCGATCTTGACGACGAGGTCGGCGGTGCCGCGCTTTTTGTTGAGCTCGTCCATCGCCCCGCGCATCCGCAAACCCGCCGCGATCGCGTGCTCGGGACGGACGAAGGTCGCCATCACGGCGTCGCCGATGGTCTTCACCACCGCGCCTTTCTCCGACGAGATGATCTCGAGCAGCGCGTGGAAATGGGCGCGCACGAGATCGAAGGCGGCGAGATCGCCGACGCGCTCATAGAGCGCGGTTGACCCCTTCAGATCGGTGAACAGAAAGGTCAGCGAGGTGATCTGGAGCCGCTGGTCGAGACTGAGATTGTCCGCCTTGAACACATCGCGAAACGTCTGGTTCGACAGCATCCGCTTGGCGGTAAGGAACGGCTTGCGCTTGCCGATGAGGTGATGGAGCGCCTCGGCCGCGATGAACACCGACGGCAGCACGCGGACGCCGGCCTGGTTCTCCAGCGACAGCCGCAGCGGGCCCGGCCGCATGGTCGTGGTTCCCGTCGGCGCCTGCACCTTGTTGTACATGATGGCGAATTGCTGACGGTCCTTGGTCGGCTCGCCCTGCACGTCGATGAAATGGGCCGCGTGCGTCACCGGCTCGAAGATGATGATGAAGTCGTTCGGCAGTTGCAGCGACATGGTCGCCTTCTCGCCGGCCGGCAACTCCATCGTATCCAGCGTCACCTCGTTGGCGAGCGTCGCGAACGATTCCTTGTTGAAGTCGACGCCGGAGCTCCAGAACACCTGCTTGAAATACTCCCACACCGGAAGCGTATCAGGATCGTGCGCCGCGATGCGCCGGACACGTGAATTGACAGTGAAGGAGACCTCGACCTGATCGTCGACGGAGGTCTTGTAGCCGCAGGCGCAGAGCGCACAGTGATACTCATCCGGCTTGAGCGCCTTCAGGGTCGAATGCGCCCCCAGCACGCCGCCGCAGCCCGGGCACAGTACATTCCAGCCGAGATCGAACAGGCCGAGCCGCGCCGAATGCAGGAATGCCGAGATCGCGTGCTCTTCATCGAGACCGTGCTGCCTCGCGAAATCGAGGACATTGATGCGGTTGAGCTCGTGATCTTCGCCGTCCTCGATGAGGCGCGTGATCGCGTCGACCACCTTCGCATCGGCGGTCTGCTTCAGAACGGAAAACTGGGCCTGGATATCGCTCATCGCGCAACTCTATCTGGTGTGGATCACGCGTCGGCCAGGCGAACGCCTGTCACCGACGCGTGATGCGGAACAGGGGTGAACGGTCCGGCTGGGTCGTGACGACACCGATCGGGATGACAGAGCTGGTATCGGCAAGCTCGACGCGGAATGCGCCGATCAGCCGGGCCAGCGCCAGCACGGATTCGGCTTGCGCAAACGGCGCGCCAACGCAGACGCGTGGACCCGCACCGAACGGCAAATAAGCGAAACGGTCGGGCGGCTCGGTCGACATGAAGCGTTTTGGAATGAACGCATTCGGCTGATCCCACAGCTTCTCGTGCCGATGCAGCAGCCACGGCGCGATCATGATGATGTCGCCCTTGCCAATCTCGACGCCGGCTGCGTTATCCTTCTCGCGCGCGGCCCGGGCGATCAGGAAGGCGGGCGGATAGAGCCGCATGGTCTCCTCGATCGCGGCGCGGGTGAACTTCTGGCGATCGATGTCGGCCATGCTGTCGAGATGTTCGCCACGCGTCTCGGAGGCGATCTCCTCCTGCGTATCGGGATCGAGCGCGAGCAGATAGAGCGCCCAGAACAGCGCGGTCGCCGTGGTCTCGTGACCCGCGAGGATCATGGTCGCGACTTCGTCGACGAGTTGCTCGTCCGAAAAGCCCTTGCCGGTTTCTGGGTCACGCGCCTCGTCCATGAGGTCGAACAAGTCGCGCGGCGGCGCGCCGTCCTTCTTGCCCATCTCACGCCGCTCGGCGATCAGCATCGCGACGAATTCGGTCCAGCGCTTACGGAAACGGGCGCGGGCAAAATCCATCGGGCTCGGCCAGGACAGGGGCAGCATCATGTCGAGCAAGTACGGCCGCCCGAGTCGGGCTCCATACTCCATGACGAAGTTGCGCAAGGTCGGGCCATGCCGGTCCATGCCGAACGAGAACATGGTGCGTCCGGCGATCTCCAGCGTCATGCGCTGCATGATCTCGCGCAGATCGACCGGCTCGCTCGTGCGTGCATCCAGCTTCGCGATGGTCTCGTCGAGCACCGCCGTCATGTGCGGGACGAGATTTGCAGTCGCGCGCGGCGTGAACGCCGGCGCGAGGGTGCGGCGCTGGAACGTCCACGAATGGCCCTCCGCAATCAGAAGGCCGTCGCCGAGCACGGGACGAAGCATGCGGATGCCCGCCGGGGTGCGCGAGTAATTCTCGTAATTGCTGAGCAGGACATGCCGGATCGCATCCGGCTGGTTCAGGATGAAACTGTTGCGGAAGAAGAAGCGGCCCTTGATGACGTCTTCCTCATAGGCGCGCTGCCCCCAGGTCGCGATCATGTTCCGCTTGATCACTGCAAGCCGGCCGAGGAACGACATATCGTCGGGCGCACGCGGCGGGGTCGGAGGGACGATGGGCCGACGCACGCTGGCGATATTCATGGCTCTCTCCCGCAGAGGTGACGCAGGCAAATAGCTAATAAGTCAGCTCGGCAATCGCAATCCTGTTCTCGGAGGCAGGCCAGGCGCGTGCCACAATTCGTTCTTCGTTGAATTGGACCACGATGTTACGCCCGACCTCGCCGGCCGGAAGGCGCAGTGTTGCTGTCGAATCCGTGGGCACACCCGATTTGACGTCGGCCGGCTCCTTGCCGTCGAGCAGCACCACATCGCGCGGCAGGCCGAAATAGCCGCGCGGACGCGACAGGATCACGACAGCCCCGGCGTCCTTGTCCGCGAGCCCGAGCGGACGCGCGGCGCGCAGATGCACCACGTCGGACGAGCGCGGGAAGGGCGAGCGGTAGATGTGCGTCGCCGGCGCATCCGGCGATGTCAGGACAAATTCGAGCGACCAGGAAGGCTCGACCTGCGCCGGTCCCCAGCGGCCGTCGGCGCCGGTCTTCGCGCTGTGCACGGCGCTGCCCTTGCGCTCACCGGTTTCAGGATCGATGCGAAAGACATCGACGGTTGCGCCGGCCACCGGCCGATTGGTCGGCGCGCCGCCCGGCATGCCCGTCACGAGGCCGCTCAGCCTGACGCTCTGCTCCGGCACGATCGCGATGCGCTGGGGCTCACGGCCGGCGATGAATCTGTAGATCTCGCGGAACGCTCGGGGGTGAAACGCCACCTCGCGATGATCGAGTGCGCCGAGCACGAGGTTGGTGGCCCCCTTCAACTCTGGACCTTCAACGTTGACGCCCGTCGACGTGCCGGGCTTGCCGATGAAGCGGCCATCGGCTTGCGCGTATTTGTCCATGCCGTCGCTGCGCAAGGTGAGGAAGGCAACACCCGGCGTCACCTCGCTCTCGCCCTCATTCAGGCCGCGCAGGAATGCGCCGCGGCCGTTGAACTCGCTGTTGGGCTGGTCGTCGGTCGCGAACACGCCATGATTGGGCGTGCCGCACAGGACGGCGTGGCTGACATCGCCGGCGCCGCCGCCTCTGATCACGTTACGGATCGCATAGCCGCCGCGCGAGCTGCCGACCAGCGCGACGCGGGCCACGCCGGTGCTGCGCTTCAATTCGGCTATGGCGGCGGCGAGCTCGCGGCGCTGGTCCTCGGTCGAGGAGCGGCCCGCCTGCTCGACCTTGTCATCGCTCCGCGCATTGGGATCGGTGAAATTGATCGCCATCATGCGCTCGCGCGCGATGCCGTTGGATTCCATCCGCCACAAGGTTGTCATCCAGAGCGCGTCGTAATCGCCATTGCCGTGGACGAACAGGATCGGAGGCACCTCGCTCGAAGTGGCGGGTGTGGGTTGGGCCAACGCACCCGCCCGCAAGCTCGCAATTGCGAAAGGCAAGCTGCCGGCACCTTGCAAGATCATCCGTCGCGACAGCTTCATGTGTTCCTCCCCGGCAAAACCATCTCTTTGCACCGCTTATACCGGCCTAACCACTGGACAGCGAAGGACTTTCGCGGGCATCACTGAGCATACCGGAATCACCCGAAACCACTTCTGCCAGCCCATATGGAAGGGGATATGACCGAGCAGACGAACCGTCAGAGAATTGCCGCCGACGGCATCACCGCGCCGCTGCGGTACACCGTGTTCCGGCGCATCTGGCTCGCCAGCCTGCTCTCCAATCTTGGCCTGCTGATCCAGGGCGTGGGCGCCGCCTGGGCAATGACGCAGATGGCGGCCTCGGCGGACAAGGTGGCGCTGGTGCAGACCGCCCTGATGCTGCCGATCATGCTGATCTCGATGCCGGCCGGCGCCATCGCCGACATGTATGACCGCCGCATCGTCACCCTGATCTCGCTCGCGATCGCGCTGACCGGCGCGAGCGCGCTCACGGTGCTGGCCGGACTGAACCTCATCACCCCGGAAACGCTGCTCGCCTTCTGCTTCGTGGTCGGCAGCGGCAACGCGCTGTTCGGTCCCGCCTGGCAGTCCTCGGTCAGCGAGCAGGTGCCGCCCGATGCGCTGCCGTCGGCCGTCGCGCTGAACGGCATCAGCTACAACATCGCGCGCAGCTTCGGTCCGGCCGTCGGCGGTGTCATCGTCGCCGCGCTCGGCGCGGTGGCGGCGTTTGCGTGTAACGCGATCCTCTATCTGCCGCTGCTGGTGGTGCTGCTGCTCTGGCGGCGCAATACCGAGCCCTCGCGCCTGCCGCGGGAGAAGCTCAACCGCGCCATGGTGTCGGGCTTCCGCTACATCACCAATTCGCCGCCGATCAAGATCGTGCTGTTGCGCACGCTGGTGATGGGTCTGTGCGGCGGTGCCATCATGGCGCTGATGCCGCTGGTCGCCCGCGACCTGCTGCATGGCGGCGCGCAGACCTATGGCATCATGCTGGGCGCCTTCGGCATGGGCGCAGTGGTCGGTGCGCTCAACATCCACGAATTGCGCAAGCGCATGAGCGGCGAAGCCGCGATCCGCGCCTGCACCATCTCGATGGCGTTTGCGATGGCCGCGCTCGCCGTGAGCACCGAGCCGGTGCTGACCGCGGCCGCGCTGGTGCTCGCCGGCGCGGTCTGGATGGCTGCCGTCGCGCTGTTCAATATCGGCGTGCAGCTCTCGGCGCCGCGCTGGGTCGCCGGCCGCTCGCTCGCGGCGTTCCAGGCCTCGATTTCCGGCGGCATCGCGATCGGCGCCTGGGGATGGGGCCATCTCACCGACTACGCCGGTGTCGAGGTCGCGCTGCTGACGGCCGCCGGCCTGATGCTGATCTCGCCGGTGCTCGGGATCTGGCTCGCGATGCCGCGCGTAGGCGCGCGCAATGAGGATGCCGACGTGCTGGCCGATCCGGAAGTCAAACTGTCGCTCACGGCGCGCAGCGGGCCGCTGGTGGTCGAGATCGAATACCGGGTCTCGCAGGAGAATGCCCGCGCCTTTCACAATGTGATGCAGGACGTGCAACTCTCCAGGCAGCGCAATGGTGCGTATGGCTGGTCGATCGCGCGCGACATCGCCGATCCTGAATTGTGGACCGAGCGCTATCACTGTCCGACCTGGCTCGACTATCTGCGCCAGCGCAACCGCTCGACCCAATCCGAACGCGCGCTGCATCAGGAAGCGATCGCCTTCCACGTCGGCCCCGATCCGGTGCGAATCCGCCGCATGCTGGAGCGTCCGTTCGGCTCGGTGCGCTGGAAGGAGGATACGCCGGATCGCGCCAGCGCAGAGGTGCTGCCTGTGGTCGCGACCGCGGCGGGAAGCAGCACGTAATTTTTGCCAAACACTCCGCCGTCGTTCCGGCGAAGGCGGTTACTGCCCGTGATCCGTCAGCACCTTCTCGCAGCCTTTGGTGAGTCGGGTACGGTTCTGCTTGAGACAAGCGAGCACGGCGCCATCGCCGTTGTTCATCACCGGACGGCAGAAGCGCGTGACGTCGCGTGCACAGGCGTCGTGTCCGGGCTGCTGTTGCGCGGACGCACCCGATGCGCACAGAATCAAACAAACAATGAAAAGAAATCTGGCCATCGCGTAATGCCTCTTGCCCGGACGAAAGTGCGGGCGAAGCTAGTGCGACGGTCCCGGAGCCGCAACGGCTTTGTTGGCAAGCTGACTTTGCAGGCTCATTGGCGCCGCCGCGTGGCCCCGGCCTGACGCCGGGGCACATCGCGGGGAGCGAACCGACGCAACGATGTTATCGTTGCGGTTACTGACTGTCTCTTACTGACTGTCTCTTTACTGACTGTCCTGGGCGTCAGCGACCTTGCGTGACGCGCCGCCCTTGGCAAGGTCCTTGTCCATCACCGCACGGCAACCGGCGCTCAGATCCGAACGATGCTTCATCATGCACGCCGTGATCTTCGGGATGTTGGGGATTTCTGACGAGCACAGACGGAAGGCGTCGCCGGTGCACTGCTGCTGCGCTTCGGACGAAAAGGCGAAGCTCGAGCCGGTCGAGGCGATCGAGACGATGGCGGCAAAACCCAGAGCCAGGCTGGTGTCGCGGATCTTGTCAGTCAGGGACTTGGTCAGGGATTTTGCGGAGAAAGACTTACTCAGAGACTTGGTCATTTGAAGCTCCCATTGGCACCGCTGGAAGCGGGCCCGTTGTTGATGGGAACTACGATGCTCCAGCAAAACAGTTTCTACTGTGATGACGGTCACGGGAGGGCCGCCCTCTGTGATCTCGGTCACTTTGGCGCACCTCACTGAAATTCCTCCGCATCCGCTGTCGTGTTGGTGTCACGTTAACTGTTCCTTCGCATTAATGGCTCGGCGAGCGGGAAATTCCGCAGGTTTGGTTGCGTAATTGGAAAGAGTAGCGATGCGTAATGCGTTGGGCCTGATGCTGGCCAGTGTAGTTGCGGCGGTCGTGATCGCCGCCGGCGGTTGGTTTTATTATTCCTCGCGCGCCGATCAGGCCGCTCCCAAGACAATGGCCGCCCGTGCCGCCGATCAATTGCCGGCACAGGCGAAGCTCGCCGCCCGGGATGACGTCGAGACCACAGCGGCGCTCGTCGGCAAGCCGGCACCCGCTCCGGCGCAAGCCCCAGCCATGCCGGCACAGCAGAAATCGACCTGCGCCAATCCCAACGGGCTGGGCGTCTCCCGCGTGGTCGAGATCGACACCACCGGCGGCCCGGGCTTCGGCTTCGACCATTTCAAGCAGTTCGACTTCCTCACCGACAAGGAAGTCGTGCTGACCTTCGACGACGGTCCCTGGCCAGTGAACACGCCCGCCGTGCTGAAGGCGCTTGCGGATGAATGCACCAAGGGCCTGTTCTTCTCGGTCGGCAAGCATGCGACTTATCATCCGGAAATCCTGCGCCAGGTGCTGGCCCAGGGGCATACGGTCGGCGCGCACACCTGGTCGCACGTCAACCTGAATGGCAAGAAGATGACGGAGCAAATGGCCAAGGACGAGGTCGAGAAGGGCTTTAGCGCGGTGAAATTCGCGCTCGGCACCAACCCCGCACCGTTCTTCCGCTTCCCGCAGCTTCAGCACAATCCGGCGATCGTGAGCTATTTCGGCACCCGCAACGTCGCGATGTTCTCGACCGACATCGATTCCTTCGACTTCAGGAAGGGCGCGACGCCGGAGAAGATCATCGAGACCGTGATGACCAGGCTCGACAAGCTCGGCAAGGGCATCATCCTGATGCACGACTTCCAGAAGCACACCGGCGAAGCCATGCCGGCGTTGCTCGCGCGGCTCAAGGCCGGCGGCTACAAGATCGTGCAGATGAAGGCCAAGACGACCTTCCAGACGCTGCCGGACTATGACGAGGCACTGCTGAAGGACCTGAAGGTGCCGACCTCGAGCGCGCGTCCGATCGCGAGCGTGGTGCAGACGGTTTCGCAGTAACGCGTCCGATCCGATCCAAAACTGTTGCGTCATGGCCGGGCTTGCCCCGGCCATGTGCTTTTTGGGACCAATGACCGCTTACCAGTAGATTCCGTGGCGATGCAGCTCGCTGATGATGCGGCCTTCGGTCCAGCTGCGCTTGTGCTTCGGCTTGTCTGCTTTGGCCGTCGTCTTCGCGACAGGTTGGGTCGTCGTCGCGGGCGCCGAGGTCGTCGTGGTCGTGGTTGGCGCGCTCGCCGCAGGCGGCGTGAGCGAAACCGCCGGCGGGCGATCGAGATATTTCGGAGCTTCGGCGGCTGGCGCTGCTTCGCTCACCTGCGTCGGTGCGCTCGTTGTCGCCGTCGTTTGCGGAGCCGCGGCTTGCTCGTTGGTCGAGGCCAGCGACAAGCTGCGCGGGCCGCTGGCCTGAGCAGATGCAGAGGCCAGGACCATGGCCGCGGCCACCAGAATGATCTTGCGCATATGAAGTCTCCCCGTGTTTGGCGTGAGCCGGACACTAGGGTAACCGCGCTTGGGGTAATGTGATGCGAATCACGCCGGCGGCGTCCCCTCGCATCTGTTCCTTCGCTACCGGCGAACACTCAGCTCCCGGATCGCAAAACCGAGGCCGCGAGGATCGCTCGGAAAATGCGTGACGGCATTGGTGTCCAACTCGACCACGAGCGTCTCGTCGCTTGCAAACCGATCCAACGGAAATGACAGGGGGCCCGCAGGCACGACATCCTTGTAGATCTCGCGCCCGTTGATCTTGACCAGGAATTCGTTTCCGGAGATCGGCATGGGCCACAATTCGAGCTTCAACGTGCGCGCCGGCGTCACCGGCTTGTTCGGAATCTCGAGACGCGCGTTCGGCGACGCCCATTGAAGCGCACCCCCTGGGGTCATTTCCTTGCCGAAAAGACCGCGCGTTGCGATCCCTGGCGGGGCTTCCGTACCGACCTCAAGCACATTGCGCTGCCCATCCAGGAATTCGCGCGAAGACTGGTCTGTGGCCACGGATATCAGCCGCTGCCCCGGATTGGCCGTGAGCCGCCCGGACGCGACCAGACAGTCGAACTTCTCAAAACCCTCCGAAAAATACGGCCGCCCCGCCCTGTCGGGCCAGGACATGATTCGCGCCGCCGCCCAGGGCACCCGAAGCTCCACTGCGAGCAGACGCAGCAAATTGTGCATCATTGGATTGGCAACTTCGATGACGAGTCCGTTGCAGCTCCTGATGTCCGCGGACAAACGATTGTAGTCCCAGTCGAGAGACGTCGCCTTTTGCGCGTTGACCTGCGCGGCGGCGGTCGGAAGACCCGGAATACCCGCGCCAGCCGCTTGCATCACCAGCAGCGGCCGCAATATGCCAAGGCCGAGATGAACAGCGACGACGACAACAACGGCGGCAACAGCGCCTGGATTCCACCGCTTTGCAGCCAAGGGAGCAATCACAAGAGTGAAGAGCATCGGCGTCGCCATGGCCAGGCCCTTGCCCGCGGCCCAGCCATGACCGGCCGCGAGGATGGCGATCGGCACGAGGCATCCGGCGATGCTGCCTGCCAGGAGCCGCGCGGCGCTTCCGTCCGGCTCCGCGCGCCAGAACGCCCACGCCGTCCTTGCGATGCCCCTCAACAGCACGAACAGAAAGCCATAGAGCAGCAATTTCCACACGACCGTGATCGCGGCAGGCCAGCCCGCGGACGGCAGCACCGCATAAAGGCCGAGACCCGCGAGCGCGGATTCGATGGGCAATGAGAACCAGGCGTTCGCCAGTTCTCCGAAGCGGCTGTCGGGACTGGCGATGACATCGACAAAGTTCGCGTCACTGCCGAACAGGTAACGCTGATAATACTTCCACCAGTCGGGCGGGTTGGTGGCTGCACGGCTTAGTTGGCGAACGACATAGGCAACCGTGCCGGACCAGAGGGGAATGCACACGAGCAGCGATATTCCCACACCTGCTGCCAAGCCTGACGCAGCCACAGGCAAGGCTTTGCACGATGCGCGATGCCAGCAGCCCATCGCGACCGCAACAGCCGCGGCGGGACCATAAATCGTCAGCGATTCCGGATAGAGAAAGAACGCGCCTGTCATCAGCGCTGCAAAGATGGCTCCCAGCCGCATGATCGAACCAGGCGTCTGCCCAAAGCGACTGCGATCGAAGGCGAACGCGACGAATGCGAGGAGAAGCAGGAAGATCGGCTGCGTCGCAAGTTGCGACCAGGCATTGATATCGAGTACGTACTGCTCGAAGAATCCGATCGTAAGCGCCGCGGCGCACGCAAATGCCAGCCAGCGCCGCATCGAGAGCGCGTTGACAAAGACGAACAGCGCCGCAAACAGCATGTTGAGCTGCATGCCGACCATATACGGATAGGTGCAATCGACGACGTCGCCGCGACTGATGGCGGCGATTGCCGCATGTATCATCGACACGGCGCCGCGATAGTCGACGAACCACAGCGCCATCACTGAAATTGGATTGGACTTCGCCTCGTCCGCGCCCTGGACGGCCAGGGTTGCGTAGTCGAGCACGCGATACGAAACCGAGGAGCCTACGTACAACATGTGATCGTAGACGTTGGCCTGGAAAACGCGAAAGCGCGCGCCTCCGGTCCAGCCGGGAGCAAGACAAATCATCGCAATAGCCGCGACCGCTATCACCATCGCAAGCCATCGTCCGGACGATGGCTTGGGCCGCCGACGCAGCGCCGGGAAGCGCATTGCAGCGGCAATGACAAGACCGGCGATTGCCATCGCGGGCAGCGTCACCCGCGGAGCGACGCCGGAGAGATACAGGACCGCGGTTCCGGCGGCGAGGAGGCCGAAGCCAAGCGGAGGCGCGAGCGCCCAGCGCACAGCAAAATGGTCAGACGGCAGAAGCAGGGAGAACGGAAGACCAATGGCGCCGCACGTCAGCGCGACGAGCCCAACCACCAGGATATCGTGCATGCTGCCTCGCGCCCCCGCGTTGCCTGTAGTTGCGGCTCTCCGGAGGCGCTGTCAATCCAAGGCAGGTAGCCAAGGCAGGCGGCACGCGGGCGCGAAGTAACGACACCAGAGGTGCCGCGAAATCGCGGGCGCAAGCTGTCTCAAGGATGCTTGGGATCAAGGCGCTGGTGCCGCAAGAGGGATTCGAACCCCCGACCCCGTCATTACGAATGACGTGCTCTACCAACTGAGCTATTGCGGCGAACCCTGCCGGGGCCCGCGCGAGGCCGGTCCCGATACGCGCGCTCGTGATATCGGGCATGGCCCGAATTGGCAAGGTGGAGCCGGCTTCGAAATGCCCCTCACCCGCCCCAGCGAGACCAGAATCCGCGCCAGCCGCCGGCCTGGGCCTTGGGCGTGCCGATTTGTTCCGTAAATTCATCGCTCGGGCCCTCGTCATCGATCCCGGGATCATCCGGGGCGCGGACGATCGGGATGACGGCGGGAATAGGCGCTGGGGCCGGCTTGCCGAGGTCGGCGCGAGTCCGGAACACCGGCGTTGCCGCCGCCGGCGATGATTCGGCGATCTCAGGGGCCGGTTTGACCGGCTCGGCGGGCGTGACCACCGGCTCTTCCTTGGCGTCCTCCTTGGCCTCCTCGGGGGGCGAATTGTCCTGAGAGGCCGCCACCGCAGCTGGCGCCCTTACAAGCAGTTCCGCCGGGCTTTCGCTCGGGACCGCCGTCACCCGCTTCGGCGGCGGGGCCGCCAGCATGGCTTCCTCGAACGCCGAGGATTCGATCATGTCGCCCTTGCCGGAAGGAAGACTCGCGACCGGCGTCTGCCACTGGAACGCGTCAAGGCGGCCGGTGACCGGGGACACCGGACGCCAGCGGTCGCTGACATAACCGTCCGCGGTCCAGGCCGGATCATGGCGGGCGCGCACCGCGCGCAAGGTCCAGGCACGGGCCCGGCCACCGTCACCATGCTCGGTGCGCTCGATCTCGGCCATCAGCAGCGCCACGCGCTGGGTCGGGTCGTTGACGTAAGGCGACAGCACCTTGCGCGCACGGGCGAACTCGGACGCATCGATCGCGGCGCGCGCGATCGCCAGCTGGCCCTCGACATGGCCAGCCTTGTCGGCAGGAATCTTGGCGGCAAGCGTCTCGACCCGCTGCAAGCGCTGCCGCGCGGAATCGCCGAGCTTCACATGCGCATAGGCATCCGCAAGATCAGGATGCGGATTGGCGAGCCAGGCGGCTTCCACCAGCTTCATAGCGCGGCGCACCTGATGCGCCTCGCTCTCGAATTTTGCGGCGAGCACCGCGGCCGGGACCAGGGTCGGCGCGAGCTTGATCGCCTCCATCACGCTCTCGCGCGCGACGTCGCGGTCCATCTTCTCCAATTCCAGCGCGCGTGCGGCGAGCAGCACACCGCGCTGGCGACGATAGGCCTGCTTGTCGATCAGGCCCGCGGACAGATTCGAATCGAGAATCGCGAGCGCGCCGCTCCAGTCACCGCGCGCGCAGCGGAAGCCGAGCACCGCATGCGAGGCCCAGGTCGAGGACGGCGACAGCTTGATCGCTTCCTCGGCGATCATCACCGCGCCGACCGCATCGTCGGCGCGCTGCGCCTCGATGAACAGGCCGCGAAGGCCGAGCAGGCGCGTGTCCTCGCGCCCGGCCATGGCACGGAAGACGCGCTGCGCCTCGTCGCGATTGCCCTCGAGCTGGGCCGATTGCGCATGCAAGAGAAGCGCGAGCGGATCGTTTGTGGCCAGCCGCCGCGCGGTATCGGCGTGGCGACGGGCAAGCGCGGTATCGCCATGGCCGATCGCAAGCAGGCCGTGGGTGATGGCGTGACGGCCGCGGGCGTGACGCTTCTCATGACGACGGCGCCGCAGACGCCCAGGCGCACGCCAGGTCATCGTCAGCAGACTCCAGACCAGCACGACTGCCGCGGCAAAGAGGCCAAGCAAGAACACGAACCTGGGAAGCGTCGTTGTGGCGCGGAAAGCGCCCGCGGTCAGGACGAGGTCGCCGGGCTGGTCGGCAACCCAGGCCGCGCCGGCCGCCGCCAACGCGATCAGAACGAGGAAGAGGACGATGCGAAGCATGACGATCCCTATACGCGCTGATTATTGCGCGAACCTTTATTACTTGACGAGATCGGCCATGGCGCCGTCGGCGAATTTGCGTGAGGCGGCGAGCGCTGCGTCACGGGCATCGGCCTTGTCGAGCCAGACCTGCGCCGGTGCACGATCGGCTTCGGGCAGCGTCTTCAGCTCACGCCGCGCTTCCACGAAATCGTTGCGAAGCGCTGCGGCTGTCACCCGCGCGACGATGGCGCCGCGATCATTGCCGACCCCGTCGGTGCGCTCGATGCGAACGAGTTTTGACGCCCCCGCCTGGAGACGCTCGACGATGCCGGTGCCGCTGGCCGGGGCTTCCGCCGGCGGCGACAATTTTGGCACGATGTTGAGGAGCTCGCGACTCAGCGCGACCGGCGTCGGGATGCCTGACGATGCAAAGGTGTCGAGCGGCTTCAGCATATCGGGCTTTGCTGCCAGCGACCGCGCCGCGGCGAGCTGCGACTCGTAAGCGTCCCCGTGGCGAACGGCGACCTCGAGCAGGGCCGCCGCCACCACATGGCGCAGCGGCTTGTCGTCCATCGTCCTGGCGTCGGCGATCTTCTCGCTCTGCTGCGCGAGTTCGGCACGTTCGGTCTTGGTGGCACGCTCGAGCTGCGCGATACGATCGTTGAGAGCGGCAAGATCGGGCGCGGCGGCGCGCGGCGCCGATTTCGCGTCGTTCAGGGCGCCCGCGGTCTTGTCGGACTGCGCGCGCAGATTGGCGATGTCGCTGCGCAGGCCAGTTGCGGATTTCTCGAGCGCATCGATCCGCGCCACCATGGCCGGATCGGCGGCAGGCTTGCCCGCCTTGGCTTCGACCGCGGCAACACGCCCGCTCAGCCCATCGACCGTTGCGCCCGTCACTTGCGGAGCGGCCGGCGGGGCCTGCACTGCAGGCCAGCCCAGCATCCAGCCGACCGCGATCACAATTGCGGCTGCGACCGCGCCAGAGAACGGAGCGATAACCCAAGGTGAAATCGACGGCGATACGGACGCGGCCGCAACGGAAGACCGCTTCTCGGCAGGTTCGGGCTGCGGCTCGGCGTTGGCTTCTTCGGACTTCGCTTCTTGAGACTTCGCTTCTTGAGACTTGGCCTCTTGAGACTTGGCCTCTTCGGACTTGCCCTCTTCGGACTTGGCCTCATCGGACTTGGCCTGCTCATGCGCGGCCTGTTCGGTCGCCGCCTGAGCCTCCGGCTCGCCCGCCGCCTCCTGCGGCTGGGTCGAGACTTCGGTTGCCTCGAGGTCGATGGTGGGCGGGGTGCGCTTGGCACGGCTGGACTCGGGAGCCAATCCTGCGTCTTCAGGCTTGTCGTCGGCCATCGTGACGGTTCCTCACACTTACATGCCCTAAACGGACCCGATTGCGTCGGATTCGGCCCGACCTCTTACGCCAAACGGGTGCGCAAAGCACGCTCCAAGGTGCTAAATAAGGCATTTTCGTCCGGCGTCGCGGCCACCAGAACCTGCGAGGCACCGGCCTCGCGCAGCACACCTGCGACTGTCTCGGACAGGCAGCATTGCGGGATCGCCAGAGCCGAGATTTCGACACCTTCGTCCCGCGCGGCCTCCAGGAAAGCCCGCGCGCTGCGCCGGGAGTAATGCAGCACCGCCTCGATCCCATGGGCGGCAAAGCCCTCACAGACATCGCGCGGCAACAGCTTGACCGGGACCATGCGATAGGTCGTCTGCGTCACGACGTTGAAGCCTTCGGCGCCGAGCTCACCGCTGAGGTCGCGCGACAGATCCGCGCCCGCGAGATAAAGCAGCGTGCTCCTTTTCTTCAGCAGCTTGTCGCGCGCGCCCTGCATCACCTTGTCCCGCAAGGCCGCGGCATCGCCGCCGGCGACGACCACCTCGGCAAAGCCGGCATCGCGCGCGGCGGCGGCCGTGTGCTCGCCGACTGCAAACAGCGGCAGCTCCAGGAGGCCAAGGTCCCGCAATTGTGACGCGACGGCACGGATCGCATTGGCCGATGTGACGATGACGGCGCTGTAGCGTGTCTCACTCTCGTCATGGAAGGCGACCGGCTCGAACTTGAGCACCGGGGCAAGCAGCACCATATGACCCCGCGCACGCAGATTTTCCGCCGTTGCCTCATTGTCGGGATGCGGCCGTGTGACAAGAATGGACATCGCTTGGTTCCGGGGCACGTGGCGGTGACGCATTCACGAGGAGAGCTGCGCGTGGCGATTGCGCAAGCCGACCCCGGAATGCTACCGGACGTACCAGAACTCTGCTTTGCGGATGAGCGCAAGGGGGGTGAGAAGGGCGCAAATTGGATACCAATTCGCCAATGCTGGTGCTGGGCATAGAAACCACCTGCGACGAGACCGCCGCGGCCGTGATCGAGCGCGCGCCTGACGGCAGCGGCAGGATCCTGTCCAATATCGTGCGGTCGCAGGTCGAGGAGCATGCCCGTTTTGGCGGCGTGGTGCCGGAGATCGCTGCCCGCGCGCATGTCGATCTGCTCGACGGTATCATCGACTGCGCCATGCACGAGGCCGGCATCGACTTTGCCCAGCTCAACGGTGTCGCGGCCGCCGCGGGCCCTGGACTGATCGGCGGCGTCATCGTCGGGCTCACCACCGCGAAGGCGATCGCGATGGTGCACGACACGCCGCTGGTCGCAGTGAACCATCTCGAAGCGCATGCGCTGACGCCGCGCCTCACCGACGCACTCGAATTTCCCTATTGCCTGTTTCTCGCCTCGGGCGGCCATACCCAGATCGTCGCGGTCACCGGCGTCGGCCGGTATGTGCGGCTCGGCACCACCGTCGACGATGCGATCGGCGAAGCCTTCGACAAGGTCGCGAAGATGCTGGGCCTGCCCTATCCGGGCGGGCCGCAGGTCGAGCGCGCGGCAGCAAGCGGCGATCCGGCGCGATTTGCGTTTCCGCGGCCGATGCAGGGACGCCCCGACGCCAACTTCTCGCTATCGGGATTGAAGACGGCGGTGCGCAACGAAGCGAGCCGGTTAGCTGAGATCGCGCCGCAAGACGTCAGCGATCTCTGCGCGAGCTTTCAGGCCGCCGTGCTCGACTCCACCGCCGACCGGTTGAGCGTCGGTCTCAAACTTTTCCGCGAGCAGTTCGGCGCGCCGCGAGCGCTGGTGGCGGCCGGCGGCGTCGCGGCCAACCAGGCGATCCGCGGCGCCCTGCATGACGTTGCGAGGAAAGCCGGAACTCAACTGATCATGCCGCCGCCGGCGCTCTGTACCGACAATGGTGCGATGATCGCCTGGGCCGGCGCCGAACGTCTCGCGCTCGGCATGACCGACACGATTGAAGCGCAGCCCCGCGCGCGCTGGCTGCTCGATGCGAACGCGACGGCACCGGCCGGGTACGGCAATACGCGGGCGGGATACTAGCAATGACAGCGTTCCAATCCGTTGCGGTGATTGGAGCCGGCGCCTGGGGCACGGCGCTGGCGATGGTGGCGGCGCGGGCCGGACGAAACGTGACGCTGTGGGCGCGCAGTCCCGAGCACGCGACGCGAATCGCATCGACCCGCGACAATCCGCGGCTGCCGGGCGTGCGGCTTGCACCGGAGATCATGGTGACGAACGATCTCGCGATGGCGGCATGCGCGGATATATTGCTGATCGCAACGCCGGCGCAGCATCTGCGCGGCGTCGTCAACATGCTGGCCTCGCATCTGACAGGACCGATGCCAATCGTCGCCTGCGCCAAGGGCATCGAGCACGGCACCCATAAATTCATGACCGACGTGATCGCCGAGGCCGCGACTCATGCGCAGCCGGCGATCCTGTCGGGCCCAAGCTTTGCCGACGATGTCGCGCGTGGCCTGCCGACTGCGGTAACGCTGGCGGCGAGGGAGGAAGCGCTCGCCAGCCACCTGGTGCAGGCGCTGGGCTCGGCGACCTTCCGGCCCTATCACACGACGGATGTCCGCGGCGTCGAGATCGGCGGCGCGGCCAAGAACGTGCTGGCGATCGCCGCCGGCATCGTGGTCGGCCGCAACCTCGGTGCCTCCGCGCTCGCCGCGCTGACCACGCGCGGCTTCAGCGAGCTGGCACGGCTCGGCCGTGCCTGCGGCGCACGCACGGAAACGCTCTCCGGCCTCTCGGGCCTCGGCGACCTGCTCCTGAGCTGTTCGACCGCGCAATCGCGCAATTTCGCGCTCGGGATTGCGCTCGGTCGCGGAGAGGCCGCGCCGGCGGGCAAGCTTGCGGAAGGTGCATTCACTGCGCCGGTGCTGGTCGAGCTCGCGGCCGCGCGGCACGTCGACATGCCGGTCTCCCAGGCGGTGGCTGCCATCCTGGATGGCCGGTTGACGATTGACGCCGCGATCGAAGGGCTGCTGACACGGCCGTTCAAGGCCGAGGAATGACGGCGGCCTTCGCGTCGCAGGTAGCACTTCACGGCTTGCACACGCTGGTCTAGCCTAGCGGCGAACCGCAGGGTCCCGGTCCAACAACAACGAAACGGATCCCAGGGGAAACGCATGCGCCAACCGCATCACGCGATCGTTTCGATTGCCATCACAGCACTCGCCGCCATCACGCTACCCACCGTCGCCCGCGCCCAGGCCGCGATATCCTATGACGAGCTCGCCAGGAGCGAGGCGGCGGCCAATGCCGACAACGGCAAGCGGGTTGCGCCCGTCAAATCGATGGTCAATCCCGCTAGTGACGTCAGCTCCGACATGCAGGCCATGATCGGCGCACCCTTTCCGCCGCATTTCAATGCGGACCCGAAGACCGCGGCGGAATGGAAGGAGCTGATCGACCGTCGCGCAAAACTGTCGATATCAAGCATTCCGACGATGAAGGAAAAGCTCGGCGTCAAGGTCGAGGAGACCAAAATCGCCGGCGTGCACTGCTTCATCGTCACGCCGAACAAGATCCCGTCCGAGAACCGGCAACGCCTTTTGGTCCACGTCCATGGCGGCGGCTATGTGTTCGGGCCCGGCGAAGCCGCGTTGCCTGAAGCGATCATGATGGCGGGTTTTGGCGGCTTCAAGGTGATCTCGGTCGACTACCGCATGCCGCCCGACTTCCCTTATCCCGCCGCGATGGACGATGCGATGGCGGTCTGGAAGGAGGTCACCAGGACGCACGACGCACGCCGGATGGCGATCTTCGGGACGTCGACGGGCGGCGCGATGACGCTTGCGATGGTGCTGCGGGCCAGGGACGAGAAGCTACCGAGGCCGGCGGCGATCGCACCGGGCACGCCGTGGTCCGACATCGACAAGGTCGGCGACACCTATGCCAGCAATGAGTGGGTCGACAACGTGCTGGTGACCTGGGACGGCTGGCTCGGCCGCGCCGCAAAGCTCTACGCCAACGGGACGGACCTGAAGAATCCCTACATCTCGCCGATCTACGGTGACTTCAAAGGCTTCCCGCCGACCATCCTGACATCGGGCACGCGCGATCTGTTCCTCAGCAACACGGTTCGCACGCATCGCAAATTGCGGCGCGCCGGCGTGATTGCCGATCTCAACGTCTATGAGGGACAATCCCACGCGCAGTACCAGTTCAACATCAACGCGCCGGAGACCAGGGAAGCTTTCACCGATATCGCGAAATTCTTCGATCGACATCTGAAGCAGTGAGCGTTGCGTTTGATATACGATGCCCGCGCTTGTCGCGGTCATCGGCGTGCCCTAAACATCGCGGTGCTGGAGATGGCGCATCCCGGAACGAGGTGAGTTTGCGATGAACTACTGGCTGGTGAAATCCGAACCGTCGGTGTGGTCCTGGGACCACCAAGTGGCGAAGGGCGCCAAGGGCGAAGCCTGGACCGGCGTGCGCAATTACACCGCGCGCCAGAACCTCGTCGCCATGAAGAAGGGCGACAAGGCGTTCTTCTATCATTCCAACGAGGGCAAGGAGATCGTCGGCATCGCGGAGATCATCAAGGAGGCCTACCCCGATCCGACCGACAAGACCGC
Source organism: Bradyrhizobium nivariense (assembly GCF_029846715.1). Lineage (GTDB taxonomy): Bacteria > Pseudomonadota > Alphaproteobacteria > Rhizobiales > Xanthobacteraceae > Bradyrhizobium. The sequence goes on along the minus strand of NZ_JARVWW010000004.1, from coordinate 298,581 downwards.
AAAATTCGTCTGCGTCGACATCAAGGCCGACAAGCCCTTGAAGATTCCGGTGACGATGGCCACGATCAAGGCCGAGAAGAAACTCGCCGACATGGCCCTGGTAAAATATTCGCGCCTGTCGGTGCAACCGGTGACGGCTGAGGAGTGGAAGCTCGTCTGCAAGATGGGCGGGATGTAGGCTTGGGTGGCATAGCCCGGACGAGCGAAGCGATATCCGGGACTGCTGCTGCGACCCCGCATGTCGCTACGCTTATGCGGGCTACGATATCCGAGCTTGCGGCTCGGGCAACGCGAACACCTCACATGACGAGGCGATGCCGCGCAGTGAATGCGATCCGAGCGCGACCAGTGGCATGTCAGTCTCTGCGGCGAGCGTGCCCGACACCAGCACGGTCCTGCCGAGCGGTTTGCACAATCCTTCGAGCCGGCTGGCGAGATTGACGGCGGGACCGATCGCGGTGAAATCGAGCCGGTTGGCGGCACCGATATTGCCCCACAGCATCTCGCCGAGATGTAGCGCCGCACCGAACGCGAGCGGCGGCAGACTTTGGGCGCGGCGCTCCGCATTGAGATACGTCATCCCGGCTTCGGCTGCGCTCGCGGCACGCAGAGCCGCATCGCACGCGCGGCGTGGTGTCGCCTCGACCACCGGAAAGATCGCGAGCACGCCGTCGCCGATGAATTTCAGCACCTCGCCGCCGAAGGCGTGAACCGCACCGGCGATGCGATCGAACCAGGCATCGAGCGCCACGATGACCTGGGCAGGCGGATTGGTGTCCGACAGGGACGTGAAGTTGCGCAAGTCCGCATAGAGCAGGGCGGCCTGTATGGTCTCGCCGAGATCGCGCCGCAGCGGTGCCGCCAGCACCCGTTCCGCACTGCGCTTGCCGAGATAAGCATCCAACGTCGCGCGCAACGTTGCACGCGCGGCAAGCACCGCAAGGGGCGTCGCGGCGAAACGCGCGGCCTGGCGCAGATGTTCGATCTCGTCTGCGGTGAACGGGCGCGGCCCGATCCAGCCGAGCAACGGCCCATCGGACCGTCCGACCACGTCTTCGTGCACCTCACCGTCCGCGATGTCGCGCAGCCAGCGGCGGCCGGCATCGTTGGGCAGGTCGGGCGCGAGGCCGCCTGGTGCGAAGCCGAGCGCTTCGATCACCCGGCCGTTCTCCGCGCGCCACAACCAGGTCCGCTTCGCGATCAGCGGATGCGGCACCTCGAGCGTCAGGCTGCCTCCCGCAAGCGGCACGCCGTCGGCGACCAGATGTGCGCCGAGCTCCGCGAGCAGGCGGTCGGCCCCGGCGCTATCGGCGGCGGCATCGATCAGCCAGGCGAGCGTCGGCGAGAGGTGCATGGCCCGATCATGACGAAGGCAGGCCGTCTTTGTCACGGGCAATCCTTGACGGGCCGCCGGAGCGCCGCCATGTCCCAGTGTCAGCCCAGGGATGATCGCCGATGACCGAACCGTTCATATTGCGACGCGAGACCCAGATCGCGGCCCCGCGCGCCACCGTTTTCGCTTACCTGACCGACCCCGAGAAGATTTTGAGCTGGATGGGCTCCGAGGCGACCACGGAGCCGCATCCCGGCGGGCTGTATCTGCTCAAAGGCATCGGCCCCCGCGGCGCCGTCGCCCGCGGCGCGTTCCGCGAAGTCGTGCCGGTGCATCGTCTCGCCTATACATTCGGATGGGAGGGCGGCCAGGAAGTGCCGCCCGGCTCGAGCCTGATCGAGATCGACCTGATCGAACGCGACGGCGGCACGCTGCTGCGCATGACCCATAGCGGGCTGCCGACCGAAGAACAGGCTGCCGCCCACGCGACGGGATGGATGCATTATCTGGGACGGCTCATGACCGCAGCCGCAGGCAGCGATCCCGGTCCCGACAGGGGCGTTTCCAACAAGGCATAGCGACGGGAAGTCAGACCGCCGCGGTCGCCACCACCTGCTGCAAAAGTTGCTCGCGCCTGGCCTGCGAGCGCTGGCCCTTCATGGTCGCGGCGAAGCGCTCGAGGATGCCGTCCTCGAAGGCGGTGACGATGGTGTCGTGGACATAGCTCTTGCGGCAGATCGCCGGCGTGTTGGAGAGCTGGTCGGCGGCGGCGCGGATCGCTTCCAGCACCTGCTTCTTGCGGCCGCGCTGGCTGACGGCCGGCGTGATCCGCGACAGCGATTCCACGACGACGGCCGAGGCCATCAGCGTACGAAAGTCCTTCAGCGATATCTTGATGCCGGCGATCTCGCGCAAGAACGCGTTCACCTGCGTCGTATTGACCGCACGCACGACGCCGTAGGCATCGCGGTACTGGAACATGCGCTTGCCGGGAACGTCGCGCAGGATTCCGATGGCACGCACGAGCTTGGCCGCATCGCACTCTTTCCGCACCGCCTTGCCGCCCTTCGCCATGAACGTCAGCACGAAACAATCGTCTTCCAGCGTGACGTTGGACTTCAGCAGCGTGGTGGCGCCGCGGGTGCCGTTGAGGCGAGCGTAGGATTCGTTGCCGGGGCGGATCGCGGTGCGCGCAATCAGCTCGATCACGGCTGAGAGCGCGAACTCGCGCGTCGGCTCCTCGCCCGACAGGAACGCAGAAACCTTGCGCCGGATCTTTGGCAGCGCGCCGACGAGCTTCTCCAGCCGATGCGCCTTGCGGTGCTCGCGGACTTTCTCCCAATCGGCGTGATAGCGATATTGCAGCCGGCCCGCGGCATCGCGTCCCACCGCCTGGAGATGCGAGCTCGGATCGGCCGAGTAGCGTACCTCGCGGTAGGCCGGCGGCACCGCCATGGAATGCAGCCGGCGGATGGTACGGGCATCGCGGACATGCGCGCCGTTGGGGCGGACGAAGGAATAGCCCTTGCCGCGCTTGATGCGCCGGATCTTCAGCTCGTTCTGGTCGCCGAGCCGCAGGCCCAGCTCCTTGGCGAGGGCCTCGACCGTCGCCGCGGGCGCCGTATCGAACATTTTTTTCGGGCTGGAACGGGCGGAAGCGGCCGGTTTCGGCCATTGTCCGAGGGCTTTGGCCAGCGCAATGGCCGCAGGATCGGCTGAAGCGGGCCGCATCGTCCCGAGATTCTGCTGATCCATCATAGTCTTAAGCCTTAGCCCTGCCTGTTATCGGTCAATGCCGCTGTTCTGATTATTGTTCCAAGGGGTCTCGTTGGGCCCGGGTTGGCCATTTAGGGTGTTCCGAACCGTATTGCGAGTCCCGAATCAGTGAGGTGCGGTTTCTAAATACCTCTGCCGGATGCATGGGGCTCTGCGCCGGCCTGTTCCGCGGATTTGGGTAAAGGCCCGAAAGCCCTCCTTGCCTGTTTCAGATCTGCGACGGTCACACCCGGCGGCCTTGATCCTTCGCATGGCCGGGCGCTCGCCGAAGGTCCAGCTTGTGCACCTTGTCGGGTCCGGTTAGCCCGACGCATAATCGGTTCAACGATCAAGTCGGCTCGCCAATGGCCCGTGCTCGGCCTGCCGTATGTGGAGGGAAACATGTCCGAGAAGATCTACGACGTCCCCGCGGAATGGGCCAAGCGCGCCTGGGTCGACCAGGCCAAGTACACGGACATGTACGCCCGCTCGATCGCGGACCCGAACGCCTTCTGGGCGGAGCAGGCCAAGCGGATCGACTGGATGCACGCGCCGACCAAAATCGAGAACGTCTCCTTCGCGCCCGGCAACATCTCGATCAAATGGTTCGAGGACGGCATCCTCAATGTCGCCCACAATTGCATCGATCGTCACCTGCACAAGCGCGCCAACCAGACCGCGATCATCTGGGAAGGCGACGATCCCTCGCAGTCCAGGCACATCACCTACAAGGAGCTGCACGACGAGGTCTGCCGGATGGCCAACATCCTGCGCACCCGCAACGTCAAGAAGGGCGACCGCGTCACCATCTACCTGCCGATGATTCCGGAAGCGGCCTACGCGATGCTCGCTTGCGCGCGGATCGGCGCGATCCACTCCGTGGTGTTTGCCGGCTTCTCGCCCGACAGCCTCGCCCAGCGCATCAACGACTGCCAGTCCAAGGTCATCATCACCGCGGACGAGGGCCTGCGCGGCGGCAAGAAGGTGCCGCTGAAGGCCAATGTCGACGCGGCGCTCGCCAAGGCCGACGGCGTCGACTGGGTCGTCGTGGTCAAGCGCACCGGCGGCAAGATCGACATGAACCCGACGCGCGATCTCTGGTATCACGAGGCGGCTTCGATGGTGACGACGGAATGCCCGGTCGAGCACATGCACGCCGAGGATCCGCTCTTCATCCTCTACACCTCCGGCTCGACCGGCCAACCCAAGGGTGTGCTGCACACCTCCGCCGGCTATCTCGTGTTCGCCGCGATGACGCATCAATACGTCTTCGACTATCACGACGGCGACATTTACTGGTGCACCGCCGACGTCGGCTGGGTCACCGGCCACAGCTACATTCTCTACGGACCGCTCGCCAACGGCGCGACCACGCTGATGTTCGAAGGCGTGCCGAATTACCCGGATAATTCGCGATTCTGGAACGTCATCGACAAACACAAGGTCAACATCTTCTACACCGCCCCGACCGCGATCCGCGCGTTGATGCAGAGCGGCGACGAGCCGGTGAAGAAGACCTCGCGCGCTTCGCTCCGCCTGCTCGGCTCGGTCGGCGAGCCGATCAATCCGGAAGCCTGGGAATGGTACCACCGCGTCGTCGGTGACGACCGCTGCCCGATCGTCGACACCTGGTGGCAGACCGAGACCGGCGGCATCCTGATCACGCCGCTGCCGGGCGCGACCAGGCTGAAGCCGGGCTCGGCGACGCAGCCTTTCTTCGGTGTGGTGCCTGAAATCGTCGACGCCGACGGCAAGGTGCTGGACGGCGAGACCTCAGGCAATCTCTGCCTCACCCGCTCATGGCCGGGCCAGATGCGCACGGTCTATGGCGACCACGCCCGCTTCGAGCAGACCTATTTCTCGACCTACAAGGGCAAGTATTTCACGGGCGACGGCTGCCGACGCGATGCCGACGGCTATTACTGGATCACCGGCCGCGTCGACGACGTCATCAACGTCTCCGGCCACCGTATGGGTACGGCCGAAGTCGAGAGCGCACTGGTGGCGCATGAGAAGGTGTCGGAAGCCGCCGTGGTCGGCTTCCCGCACGACATCAAGGGCCAGGGCATCTACGCCTATGTGACGCTGATGGCCGGCGTCGAGCCGACCGACGATCTGCGCAAGGAGCTCGTCACCTGGGTGCGCAAGGAGATCGGCCCGATCGCTTCGCCCGACCAGATCCAGTTCGCGCCCGGCCTGCCCAAGACCCGCTCCGGCAAGATCATGCGCCGCATCCTGCGCAAGATCGCCGAGGACGAACCGGGCAGCCTCGGCGATACCTCGACCCTGGCCGATCCCGCCGTCGTCGACGATCTCGTCAAGAACCGGCAGAACAAGAAGTCGGTCTGAGCCAGGGTCTCTCGTGCCCCGGACGCAGCGCAGCGCTACTATAGCGGTGCGCCGCAGAGCCGGGGCCCGTACCTCCCACGCGCAAAGAACTGGATCCCGGCTCTGCGTCGCGTCACACCGGACGATGCTTCGCATCGCCGAGACGTGCCGCGCCGCGTCCGGGACACCGAAGCAATCCACTTCGCACCGTCCCGGAAACAACAGCCGTTCGCATCCTCACGCACTCGTCAGGCCACGCCCCAGCGCCTGCGCATCTTTCCCGCTGAGTGTTGTTTTCAGGTCATTTACTTTGTTTCGAACATTTCCTTTGTTCCCCCTGCTGGCTGGCCCTTGGCGGCCGTGCGTGGAAACCATCCGGTTAACAGGCGCGGTTAAGAATGTCCCCTGACAAGGACTTGGCGGGCTGGCGATTGCCGGTTTTGCGTCAATTTGGACGATTGGTTCGGGGCAAGGGAAAAATCGATGTCGATGAGGATTGCAGTGGCGCTGGCCGCCACCGTCGGGGCAGGGGTGATGATGTCGACGGCGGCGCAAGCGCGGCCGGAAATGGTGGGGACGCACCTGGCCGACTATTCGCCGGGCACCATCGTGGTCAAAACCAACGAGCGTCGGCTCTATCTCGTCCTCGATAACGGCCACGCCGTGCGCTACCCGGTCGGCGTCGGCAAGTCCGGCAAGCAATGGGCCGGCACAACCCGCATCGACGGCAAGTACCGCAATCCGGCCTGGTCGCCGCCTGCCGAGGTAAAGCGCGACAAGCCGAGCATCCCGGACGTCATTCCGGGCGGCTCGCCGCGCAACCCGATGGGCGTTGCGGCGATGACGCTGGCCGGCGGCGAATATGCCATCCACGGCACCAACGTGCCGGGCTCGGTCGGCGGCTTCGTCTCCTATGGCTGCATCCGCATGCTCAACGACGACATCACCGATCTCTACAGCCGCGTCTCGGTCGGCACGACGGTGGTCGTGACGCGCTGATCGCCGGGATCAGGGCCGGACAAACGGAGCCGCGTCCATCGACGCGGCTTTTTTTGTTACCAGAGGCGCCAACTTCGCGCACACCAGCCGTCGCGATGGCCACCATTGTAGCTCCGCGCGTAACCGCCGGCGAGCAATGCCGCCGAAACGTTGGCGGTTCGCCTGGTCGCGACGTCGGCGAGAACGCGACCATATTTGTCGGGGCCAAGATTGGTGATCGTCACGCCGCCCTGGCCGAGCAGATCGCGCAGCGCGCGGGCCGCGGCTTCGGCCTTGTCCAGCTCCTCCTGGCAGGATGCTTTCATCTCGGGTGCGTCGATGCCGCGCAGGCGAACGCGCACGACGAGGTCGCGGCCGTCGCGCTGGCGAACGCGCGCGAGAAAGGTGTCGCCGTCAATGGTGCGAACGACGTCGACCGGCTCGCGACGATCGGGATGGCCGCCTTGCTGGAGCACGATCTCGGCGTCCCGCGTGCCGCCGCCATCCGCGTGCGGAACCGTCCAGTTCATGCCGTGCCGGAAGATGAGCACCGCCGCCACCGCGACGCCGACCACAAACATCCACGGCAATAATCCGGAGAGGCGACGGCCGAACGGCGAGCCGCCGAACCGCGGCCGATAAGAATTGGGGCGATCATCGAAAGGCATCAGGTCACGCTAAGGCTGAGTCGGGGGAACCGGCAAGCGCGCGGTTCCCCCGACCGACGTGCCAACGCATGGAACCAACGTCGCTCTCCCAAGGCCGCAGCCGTAGTTTTACGACCCGCGAATCTTACATAATTCTCAATCATTGGTTGCGTATACCTGCTATACGACAACGCGGGGGGACGGCGGTGGATTTGTTTGGTTTTCGCATTGGAACGAAGCTCGGCATCATCGCAGGCATCAGCGTCCTGCTGGTCGGCGGCATCCTTACCAACCAGATGCTCGGCAACCGATCGATTGCAGAATCCAATCGCCTGGTCATCATCAACTATCTCAACAAAGGCAATGCACAGACGGCGCAGACGGCGATGGCGCGCGCACAGCTTGCCGCTTTTGAGATCGGTGTTGCGCCGTCAGCCGGCGAGGTCGACAAGTTTCTCGAGACTCTTCGCACCCACGCAACTGAAGCCGGTGCTGAAATAGACACCGCAAGGGAACGGGCGACGCGGAAGGTCACGCAGGACGCCTACCGTGAAACCAGAAAATTCGTCGATGCTTATCTGACCAGCGCCGTCGAACTGGCGGCGGTGCAGAAGGCCGTGATTGGCACTCCCGCGGGCACCGCGAAAGCCGCGGCCGAAGCCACGCGGGCGAGCATTCTCGAAGAGCATATGCGCCCCGCGGCCCGGGAAGTCGGCAAGCGTATCGACGATCTGGTAGGTGTCGCCAACGAATTCGCGGCGCGGCGCAAAGGGGAGCTGCTGATCGAGCTCGACCGCGTTGCCAGCTTCGCATTGGTCGTCGGCGTCTTCGTCATGGTGATGCTGATCGGTTCGGCGGTCTTCTCGGTGTTGAACATCGCCCGGCCGATCCGGCGCATCGGCGAGGTGCTCTTGCAACTGGCGAGCGGCAACAAGACAATCGAGATTCCCTACGTCGACCGCGGCGATGAAGTCGGTGACAACGCGCGCGCCGCGAAGACCTTCAAGGAAAATCTGATCCGTATCGAGCAGATGGAAGCGGAGCAGAAAGTTCAAGAAGCAGCTGCCGCCGTACGGCGGAAGGAAGAGATGACCAAGCTCGCTGGCGCGTTCGAAGCTGCGGTCGGCGGGATCATCAACTCCGTATCGTCGGCGTCTCAGCAGCTCGAAGCCGCCGCCGGCACCCTGTCGGGGACCGCCGAAGAGACCCAGCAGCTTTCCGGCATGGTCGCAGCGGCATCAGAAGAGGCATCCACCAACGTCGGAGCCGTCGCGTCCGCCGCCGAGGAGATGAGCACGTCGGTGGTCGAGATCGGCCGGCAGGTGCATGACTCCAGCCGAATCGCCGGCGAGGCCGTGCAGCAGGCAGAACGCACTGACGTACGGATCAACGAATTGCTCAAGGCCGCGGGCCGGATTGGCGATGTCGTCAAGCTGATCACGGCAATCGCGGAGCAGACCAATCTTCTGGCCCTGAACGCCACGATCGAGGCGGCGCGCGCGGGCGAATCGGGCCGCGGCTTCGCCGTGGTGGCGAGTGAGGTCAAGGCACTCGCGGCGCAGACCGCGCGAGCCACCGAGGAAATCAGCGCGCAGATCGCCGGCATGCAAAAGGCGACCGAAGATTCGGTCGGCGCGATCAAGGAGATTGGCGCGACCATTGCCAGGATTTCCGACATTTCGACGACCATCGCAGCCACCGTGGAGGAGCAGGGGGCTGCGACCGCCGAAATTGCACGCAACGTCAGCGAGGCCGCGAAAGGAACGGTCGAGGTGGCGGACAAGATTGCTCAGGTCAGTCATGGCGCAAGCGCGACCGGCACAGCGTCCGGACAGGTGCTGTCATCGGCACGCTCGCTGTCCCGCGAAAGCGGTCTGCTGAAGGAGGAAGTCGAGAAGTTCCTCAGCACTGTGCGCGCCGCATGACGGCAACCCTGCAGCGCGCTCCCTCGTGTGCCCGCTCGGGTGCGGAACATCCGGGATTGCCCGGGTTTGACCGAGGCAGAAAGCAACCTTAAGCTGTAATAATTCCACAAGCAACCTGACTTGCGGGGCCTGCTGCAGCGGAGCTTTCGACATGAACATCGACGCGACTGCCACCGACTCGTTCGAACGCATCGCCGACCTGGTTCGACAACAGCACGAGTCTCTCGACACCATGCAGCTTTCGCCAGTTGGCGAATTCCAAACCAGAACCGTCGCCCTCGAAGTCCTGATGCGCGAGGTGACGGACTGCCTTGCCGAGACTTTTCGGCATCGCCCAGCGCAAGACTTTCCGATGCTCTATTTCGCATGCGGCAAGGCCCGGGTGGGATCGACGGCGCTGAGCAACCTGTTCGGCATGGCGGGGATGCCCTCGTACTATCAGCCGCTGAAGGCCATGCTGCGCGACGCGCTCGTCAGCCGGGCGCCGACGCCCTGGATCTTGCCATCAGCGACCTATGAGCCGCGCATCTTCAGCAAGGAAACGATCGGGCCCTACGTCCTCGCCGAGAGCCTGTTCAATCCGCTGCAGCTCTTGATCGAGGCGGGCTATCCTCCGCACCGGCTGCATCTCATCATGCTCGACCGCGAGCCGGCGAGTGCGCTGGCCTCATGGCTCGAGAAGCTGATCTCTCGCGCGCCGGAAGCGACATTGCTCCAGCATTACGTCATTGCAGCGTTGAGCGCGGCCCGGGTGGCGGACTACGCGGGCCGACAGGGCGTTCCCGTCACTCACTATGTCTATGAGGTCAGCAAGGAAGCCACATCGTCGGTTCGCGTCCTGTTCGAGCGCCTGGGCCTTTCGGGCAGCTTTACCGAGAACGCCGTAACGTGCTGGCGAAAGCCCGGACAAACGCAGGTGAACAATTCGCGTGTCATCTTCCCGAGCGAAGCGACGATTTACAAGGTGCCCAACCTGCACACCTCCGACAGCGCCTATCGCTACCAGCACCGCGCGACGGCCTCGATCAGCGAATTCCAACTGGACGTCCTGGAGCGCTGCGGCGTCAACGCCGCCTATCGTGCCTCGGTCGCGGCCTGCGTTGGCGATCTCGACCTGAGTGCGTCGGCGTCGGCGCAAATGTTTGGTGATTGGTTCGCGGCGGCGGCGTGATCACCATGCTGGACATTCCCGTGATCGCCGAGCCTGCTCTTTCCGAACGGGCTGACGACAAGCCGCCTCGCACCGCCGCCAGCCATCTTCGGCGCCTGGAGGCGGAAAGCATCCCGGCGCCTCCAACGCCGATCTCGCCGTGGTGCTGGTCGACGCCTGCAAAGGCGTGATCACGCAGACGCGGCGCCACAGCCACATCCTGTCGCTGCTCGGCATCCGCCACGTCGTGCTCGCCGTGAACAAGATGGATCTGATCGGCTTCGACGGCGACCGCTTCGCGGCCATCACCGCCGAATATCTGACCATGGCCGGTCAACTCGGGATCTCCCAGGTCCAATGCATCCCGGTCGTTGCGCCCGACGGCGACAACATCGTCGCCGCGAGCGCGCGGATGCCCTGGTACACCGGGCCGACGGTCACGGCCTATCTGGAATCGGTGGACGTTGCCGGCGACGTCTCGCAGCGGCCGTTCCGGCTGCCGGTGCAATGGGTCAACCGGCCTCATGCGGAGTTTCGCGGCTTCTGCGGGCGGATCGCCAGCGGTACGATCGCGACCGGCGAGACCATCGCCGTGCAGCCGTCGGGCCGTCGCACGCAAGTCGCGCGCATTCTCACGCCCGGCGGCGAGCGCGACCGGGCTCTGGCGGGCGAATCGGTGACGCTTACTTTGGCGGACGAGATCGACGTCAGCCGCGGCGACGTGCTGACGGCGGGACCCGCGCCTCTGGTCTCGGATCAACTGGCCGCCCATCTCGTCTGGTTCGATGACGAGGCCATGGTCACGGGCCGGCGCTATTTGCTCAAATGCGGCACCGCCTCGACCGGCGCGGTGATCACGACGCTCAGGCATCGCATCGCCATCGACACCATGGCGCGGGAAAGCGCAGCCACGCTCGACGCCAACCAGATCGGCCACGTCCAGCTCAGCCTCGACCGCCCGCTGGTGTTCGAGGCCTATCGCGACGACCGCGACATGGGCAGCTTCATTCTGGTCGATCCGATCAGCCACCGCACCGCGGCCGCGGGGATGATCGACCTCTCGCTTCGTCGCGCCACCAACATTCATTGGCAGCGGCTTGCCGTCGACAAATCCGTGCGAGCGCGACTCAAGCAGCAGCGGCCCTGCGTGCTCTGGTTCACGGGCCTCAGCGGTGCCGGCAAATCGACGATCGCCGATCTCGTCGACCGCAGGCTTGCCGAACTCGGACGCCATGCCGCGCTGCTCGACGGCGACAATCTCCGCCACGGCATCAACCGCGACCTCGGCTTTTCCAACGCGGAGAGGACGGAGAACGTCCGGCGCGTCGCGGAGATCGCGGCGCTGTTCGTCGATACCGGCATCATCGCGCTGGTCGCGCTGATTTCACCGTTCCGCAGCGAGCGCGAGCTGGCGCGCCAGCGGGTCGAGGCGGGCGAGTTCATCGAGATCCATGTCGCGACCCCGCTCGCCGAATGCGAGCGCCGCGATCCGAAGGGCCTCTATCGCAAGGCACGGGCAGGGGAGCTGAAGGGTTTCACCGGCATCGATGATCCCTACGAGGCACCGCAGGCGCCGGAGATCATCGTCGACACGTCGGAACTGTCGACCGACGCAGCCTGCGAGCGCATCATCCGCTATCTCCGGGAGCATGATTATCTGTAGCGGGCCGGGACCGGCCTTGCCCGGCATCATCCGGCCGATCCGGCACAGAACTCAGAAGTCGGAAGCGATGCCCTTGCGCTCCCAATCGCCATAGCGGGTCGGCTCGGGTCCCTTTGGCCCCTGCAACTCCTTTGGCGCCGCCTTGCCGCCGTTGCTGGCATCGTCCTTGGCGTCGTCCTTGGCATCGTTCCTGGCCTGGACCGCCGCAGCCTGCCGGCGCGCTTCGGCTTCGGCCAGCGCACGCTGGGCGGCCGGCGTGAGCTGCTTGCGGTCGGGAACGGGAGGCTGGTCGCTCATCGTCGGCTTTCTAGCGCAGGACGGCCCGCGGCGCGACGCCCAATAACGCATTCCTGAAATTGCTCCGAAAGGGCTGAAAAACCCGGAAGCGATTCTTACATTCGGCATATTCGCGTGCCAGAGATCATTTTCTCAAGGCATGCGCCCATTGCGGCGGACTGCCGCTCGCTCAGAACCTTGTTTCCGCATGCCATCTCAACGTTTCGCCCCTCCATCCGAAGTGCCCGGTCTTGCGGCACGGCGGATTGCCGCCGACATCGTCGACGGCGTGCTGCACAAGCATCGCACGCTTGACGAGCAGCTCGACGGCAGCGGCGCCCATCCTGGACTGAAGACGCTCGCCGACCGCGACCGCGCGCTGATGCGGCGCCTGGTCGCCACCGTGCTGCGCCGGCTCGGCACGCTCGGCCATGTGCTGTCCCGCCTGCTCGACAAGGGCATTCCCTCCGATGCACCGCGTGCGCAGAGCGCGCTGTTGATCGGCGCCGCCCAGATCCTCTGGATGGACGTGCCCGATCACGCCGCCGTCGATCTCTCCGTTCGCCTCGTGCAGTCCGACCGCCGCGCCGCCCGCTATGCCGGCCTCGTCAACGCCGTGCTGCGCCGCTGCGCGCGCGAGGGCAAGGCGTTGGTGGAAGAGGTTGCCGCGCAGTCGCTGGACCTGCCGCCTTGGATGCTCGCGCGCTGGAGCGCGCATTACGGCGAGACAGTCGCAAGGGACATGGCGCTCGCGCTCAGCCACGACCCTTCGCTGGATCTGACCGTGAAGTCGGACGCCGCGCAATGGGCGAGCCGGCTACATGGCGAGGTGCTGCCGACCGGATCGGTGCGCACCGTGCTGCACGGCGCGGTGACCATGCTTCCTGGCTTCGCCGAAGGACAATGGTGGGTGCAGGACGCCGCCGCCGCGCTGCCGGCCCGGCTTTTCGGCGACATCGCCGGCAAATCCATCGCCGATCTCTGCGCCGCTCCCGGCGGCAAGACCGCGCAATTGGCGCAGGCCGGCGCGCATGTCACGGCCATCGACCGCTCGCCCGCCCGGGTGGCGCGCCTGCGCGAGAATCTGACGCGGTTGTCGCTCCAGGCCGAGACCGTCGTCGCCGACGCCGTGGAATGGGCCGGACCAGCCGAGGCTTTCGACGGTATCTTGATCGATGCGCCCTGCACCTCGACCGGCACGATCCGACGCCACCCCGATGTGTCCTGGCTCCGGCAGGAATCCGACATCCCCGCCATGACCACGCTCCAGCAGCGGCTGCTGCGAAAATCGGTCTCGCTGCTCAAGCGCGGCGGGACGCTGGTCTACTGTACCTGCTCGCTGGAACCCGAAGAGGGCGAGCATGCGGTAGCTGCGCTGCTGGCCGCAGAGCCTGCGCTTCGCCGGGTCCCAATCGATGCGTCCGAGGTGTCGGGGCTCAGCGAGATCATCACCGCCGAGGGCGATTTGCGCACCCTGCCCAGCCATCTGCCGAACGCCGATCCCAAGCTCGGCGGGCTTGACGGATTTTTCGCGGCCCGGCTCGTTAAATCCTGATTTTGCACTGGATTTTGCAACCACGGCGCTGATTCGCGCCGTTCAAGGTGGTGTCGGCCGTCCGATTTTGGGATTAATAAGGATTCGTCGGAATCTTCTCCCCCATCAAGGCAAGGCGTGTCGGTCGCTCAACGCAGACGTATCTCGACACTGGTGATGAACCGCTTCGCGCGGAACATGCTCGCGCGCGCGAGCGGCGGTTCCGTGGCCCTTTCGCGGGTCTGGCCCGGCCGCACCGACCGGCTGATCATTGCGCCGCATGACTTGCGCACCGCGGATGCGACCCGCGCCGCCGAGATCTATGCCGGCCGCTTCGTCTTCGCCGGCAAGATCGTCAATTGCCACGGCCGCTCGATCTTCGATCTCGAGCCGCCGTCGGAGGATTGGGAGGTTGCGCTGCTCGGCTTCGGCTGGCTGCGCCATTTGCGCGCCGCCGACACCGCGCTGACGCGCGCGAATGCGCGCGCGCTGATCGAGGACTGGATCGCCAACCCTGCCAGCAAGCGCCGTGCCGTCGCGCGACGCGCCGACGTGCTGGCGCGACGCGTGATCTCCCTGCTGTCGCAGGCGCCGCTGGTGCTCAACGACACCGACAACAAATTCTACCGCCGCTATCTGCGCGCGCTGGCGCGCGAGATCCGCTTCCTGCGCTACACCATGGTCAACATTCCCGACGGGGTGCCGAAGCTCCAGGTGCTGATCGCGCTGTGCTATGCGGCGCTGTGCCTCGCCAACCAGGCAAGTCACATCCGCAGCACCTCGAAAAAGCTCTCGGATGAATTGCAGCGGCAGATCCTGCCCGACGGCGGGCATATCTCGCGCAACCCGGGCGCGCTGATCGAGCTCTTGATCGACCTGTTGCCACTGCGGCAGACCTTTGCCGCGCGCAACATCGCGCCGCCGCCCGCGCTGCTCAACGCGATCGACCGCATGATGCCGATGCTGCGCTTCTTCCGCCACGGCGACGGCAATTTCGCGCTGTTCAACGGCATGAGCGCAACGCCATCGGACCTGCTCGCGACGCTGCTTGCCTATGACGACACCCACGGCGCGCCGATGGCGAACATGCCGCATACCGGCTTCCAGCGCCTCGATGCCGGCCAGACCACGCTGATCATCGACACCGGCCCGCCGCCGCCGGCCGGCGTCAGCCACGACGCCCATGCCGGCTGCCTGTCGTTCGAACTGTCCTCCGGCATCAGCCGCATCGTCACCAATTGCGGCATGCCGACCACGGGCCGCGACAATTGGCGGCCGTTCGCACGCGGCACGGCGGCGCATTCGACGCTGACCTATCACGACACCTCGTCATGCCAGTTCGTGGAGATGTCGGCGATGAAGCGGCTCTTGCACGGCGCTCCCGTCACCAGCGGCCCGGTCGAGGTCGAGAGCTATCGCGAAATCGTGCAGAACGGCACGCTGCTCACGACGTCGCATGATGGCTATCTCGCCAAATTCGGCGCAATCCAGCGCCGCGTGCTGATGATCGCCAATGACGGCGCGCGCATCGACGGCGAGGACACGCTGTCGCCGCCGCAGGGCGGGCGCTTCAAGGGCACGGATGCCGATTTCGCGGTGCGCTTCCATCTGCACCCGGCGGTGAAGGCGAGCCGGCTGTCCGATGCCCGCGGCGTCATGCTGGTGCTGCCGAACCGTGACGTCTGGACCTTCGAGGCGCTCGACGACAAGGTCGACCTCGAGGACAGCGTGTTCCTGGCCGGCAATGACGGACCGCGCCGCACCGCGCAAATCGTGATCCGGCAGGATGCGCGACAGGCATCCTCGATCCGCTGGAGCTTTGTCCGCTCCACCGCCTCGCCGGCGGTCACCAATGCCCGCAGAAATGCGCGGCGGGAGCCGGAACTTCCGCTGTAAACGCGCGCGATTCGGCCCCATCTCGTCGTTGTGAAAGCGGCCAAAAACTGCTATCGAGCCCTCGCTCGCGCGACTGGCGACCTTGGATGGAGCACCATCGGGAAGCGCGGGACATAGCTGCCGCGCGCCTGGGCATTACTCCTTCAGACAGAGGATCTTGCTCATGACTGACCATCCCCGCCGCGTCACCCGCGCACTTCTCTCCGTTTCCGACAAGACCGGCCTGATCGACTTCGCAAAGGCGCTTGCCGCGCATGATGTCGAGCTGGTCTCGACCGGCGGCACCGCAAAGGCGATCGCTGCGGCCGGCCTCAAGGTGAAGGACGTCTCCGAGCTGACCGGCTTCCCCGAAATGATGGATGGCCGCGTCAAGACGCTGCATCCGAAGGTCCATGGCGGCCTGCTCGCGATCCGCGACAACAAGGACCATGCGGACGCGATGAAGGCGCATGGCATCGCGCCGATCGATCTCCTCGTCGTCAACCTCTATCCGTTCGAGGCGACCGTCGACAAAGGCGCGGGCTTTGAGGATTGCATCGAGAACATCGACATCGGCGGCCCCGCGATGATCCGCGCCGCCGCGAAGAACCATGACGACGTCGCCGTCGTGGTCGAGGCGGAGGACTACAAGGCGGTGCTCGACGAGCTCGCCGCCAACAAGGGCGCAACCACGCTGAAGCTGCGCCGGCGGCTTGCCGCAAAGGCTTACGCGCGCACCGCCGCCTATGACGCCGCGATCTCGAACTGGTTCAACCGCCAACTCGAGATCGACGCGCCCGATTTTCGCGCCTTCGGCGGCAGGCTGATCCAGTCGCTGCGCTATGGCGAGAACCCGCACCAGACCGCGGCGTTCTATGCGACGCCCGACAAGCAGCCCGGCGTCTCGACCGCGCGACAGCTCCAGGGCAAGGAGCTCTCCTACAACAACATCAACGACACCGATGCGGCCTATGAGTGCATCGGCGAGTTCGACGCCAAGCGCACCGCGGCTTGCGTCATCGTCAAGCATGCCAATCCCTGCGGCGTCGCCGAAGGCTCCGACCTCGTCGGCGCCTATCGCAAGGCGCTGGCCTGCGACTCCACCTCCGCCTTCGGCGGCATCATCGCAATGAACCGCGCACTCGATGCCGACACCGCGCGCGAGATCACGAAAATCTTCACCGAAGTGATCATCGCGCCCGACGCCAGCGAAGAAGCGATCGCCATCATCGGCGCGCGCAAGAATTTGCGCCTGCTGCTCGCAGGCAGCCTGCCCGATCCGCGCGCGCCGGGCCTGACTGCCAAGACGGTGGCGGGCGGTCTGCTCGTGCAGAGCCGCGACAACGCCGTGGTCGACGACATGACTTTCAAGGTCGTGACCAAGCGTGCGCCGACGGATTCGGAGATGCGCGATCTGAAGTTCGCGTTCCGGGTGGCCAAGCACGTCAAGTCCAACACCATCATCTACGCCAAGGATCTCGCCACCGTCGGCATCGGCGCCGGCCAGATGAGCCGGGTGGATTCAGCGCGGATCGCGGCGCGCAAGGCCCAGGATGCGGCGGGTGAGCTGAAGCTCGCCGAGCCGCTCACCAAGGGCTCGGTGGTGGCGTCGGATGCGTTCTTCCCGTTCGCCGACGGCATGCTTGCCTGCATCGAGGCCGGCGCCACCGCCGTGGTGCAGCCCGGCGGCTCCATGCGCGACGACGAAGTCATCAAGGCGGCCGACGAGCACGGCATCGCCATGGTGTTCACGGGAACGCGGCATTTCAGGCATTAAGTCGCACGACGAACGTAGCCCGGATGGAGCGCAGCGAAATCCGGGTTGTCGTCCCGCGGAAAGACCGTCCCGGATTGCGCTTCGCTCCATCCGGGCTACGAAGCGCGGCTAATCCCGCACCCGCATCAACAGCGCTAGCCCCGCGACGAAGAACACCACCAGCACGGCCATGCCGGCCTTCTGGCTCGCTGTCACCGCGGTAATCACGCCGATCAGCAGCGGGCCGATGAAGGACGTCACTTTCCCCGTCAGTGCGAACAGACCGAAATACTGCGCGATGCGGTCCTTCGGCGCGAGACGGATCAGGAGCGTGCGTGAGGCGGCTTGCAGCGGACCACCGGCTGCACCGATCAGACAGCCCAGCACCAGATAAGCGCGTTCGGCCGCAGCGGCGAACAATGCACCGCCAGGCGCGGGCGGCGCGACCTTGATGAAGAAGATCGAATCCTTGTCGACCAGCAAGATCGCCGCCACCGCCAGCAGCAGGACCAGCATGCTGCCGGCGATCACGCGCTTCGGCCCGAGACGATCGTCCAGCTTGCCCCCGAGCCACGCGCCAAACGCGCCGGCGATCGCGAGCATGATGCCGAAGGTGCCGATCTGGATCGTGTGCCAGCCGAACGTACCCGCGGCATAGATGCCGCCGAAGGCGAACAGCGACACCAGACCGTCGGTGTAGATCATGTTGGCGAGCAGAAACGCCGCAAGCGATTTCCGCTTCGGCAGACCCTTGATCGATTGCTTCAGCTCCGACAGACCTTCGTGCAGCGCCGCGCGCACCGGGCGCTTCGCCGGATAGTCCGGCGTGAACAGGAACATCGGCGTCACGAAAATGATGAACCAAAGCCCGGTCAACGGTCCGGCGGCGCGGTCGCCCTGATGGCTGACGGGATCGAGCCCGAATAGAGGCGTAAAACCGAGCAGCGTGCGGCCGGTCTCGGGATTGGCGCCGAGCAGGCCGAGCACGATGATCAGGCTGACGATGCCGCCGACATAGCCGGTCGCCCAGCCGGTGCCGGAGAGCCGGCCGATACGCTCCGGCGGTACCAGGGTCGGCATCATCGCATTGTTGAAGAGCGTAGCGAATTCCGCGCCGACGCTGGCGAGCGCGACCGCGGTGAGCAGCGGCGGAATGATGGAGGGATCGCCGGGTTTGCCGATCCACAGCGTGCAGGATGCCAGCACCAGCACTGCGCCGAATCCCGCGATCCACGGCTTCCTGCGGCCAGAGGCATCCGCAATGGCGCCGAGCACCGGCGACATCAACGCAATCGCGAGGCCCGCGGCGGCCATCGCAAAGCCCCACAGCGATTGGCCGGTGGCAGGATTTGGCGCAACGCTGGTGGCAAAATAGGGCGCGAACACAAAGGTCGTGATCAGCGTGAAATAAGGCTGCGCCGCCCAGTCGAAGAAGATCCAGCTGACGACGGCGGCGCGCGGCGGATAGGTCCGCTGCGTGCCGGCCATGCGCGCATCCGGGGCGATCGTCGTCATCACGCAGTCCTCATCACGAACAGTTTTGCCTCTGTTGGGGCAAACCGTATAGCATTGCAGCGGCGCGTGTGAACTGGCTAGAGGCCGCGGCGGAAGTTGATGATGTCGTCTTTTTCGACACGGCGGACGTTTTTCGCCTTCATTGCCATTCTGGCGTTCGGACTTCCGACCGCGACCGCGCAGGATGCGCGGCGAGCCTATGTGCCGCCCGCGCTCGACACGGTGCACGCCGTTCCCGCCGAGCACGGCATGGTGGTGGCGCAGGAGAAGATCTCTGCGCAGGTCGGCGCCGACATCCTGCGGCGCGGCGGCAATGCCGTCGATGCCGCGGTCGCGACCGGCTTTGCGATGGCCGTGACCTATCCGCGCGCCGGCAATATCGGCGGCGGCGGCTTCATGGTGATTCATTCCACCGAGCGTAACGAAGACATCACGATCGACTATCGCGAGACGGCGCCGGCTGCGACCACGCCGCAAATTTTCCTCGGCGCCGACGGCAAGCCCGATGCGGCGAAGTCACGGGATTCCGCGCTCGGCGTCGGCGTGCCCGGCACCGTCGCGGGTCTTGCGCTGGCCCTGGAAAAATGTGGCTCTGGCCGGTTCACGCTGGCGCAACTGCTCGAGCCCGCGATCGCGCTCGCCCGCGATGGCTTCCTCGTCAGCGACGATATGGCCGACACGCTGCCGGGCTGGCACCGGCGGCTGGTGCGCTGGCCCTCCTCGGCCAAGATCTTCTCGCGACCTGATGGCACGCCGCTCCGCGAAGGCGACAGGCTGGTGCAGAGCGATCTCGCCGAAACGTTGTCGGCCGTCGCCGCACAGGGCCCGCGCGGTTTCTATGAGGGGCCGGTCGCGGAAAAACTCGCCAAGGCTGTGTCGGACGCGGGCGGAATCATGACGCCGGTCGATTTGAAATCCTATCAGGCGGTGATCCGCGCACCGGTGCGCGGCACCTATCGCGGCTATGACATCGTGTCGATGCCGTTGCCGTCGTCCGGCGGCGTGGTGCTGGTGGAGACGCTCAATATCCTCGAAGGATTTCCGCTAGCCGATTTGAAGCAAGGATCGCCGGCCTCGCTGCATCTGCTGATCGAGGCCATGAAGCGCGCCTATGCGGACCGTGCGCGCTATCTCGGCGATCCCGCCTTCGTCAACGCACCGATCGGGACGCTCACCGCCAAGGACTACGCCGCCAAGCTGCGGGCAACCATCTCCGCCGATCGCGCCACGCCGTCGAAGCAGCTCGTTTCCACCGCGACCTCGCCGCGCGAGGGCAGCAACACCACGCATTTTTCCGTCGTCGACGGCAGCGGCAACGCCGTCAGCAACACCTATACGCTGAACTTCAGCTATGGCGTCGGCCTCGTCGCCGACGGCACCGGCGTGCTGCTCAACAACGAACTCGACGATTTCACCGCAGCGGTCGGCGCTTCCAATGCCTACGGCCTCGTCGGCTTCGAGCCCAACCTGCCCGGGCCCGGCAAGCGGCCGCTGTCCTCGATGTCACCGACCATCGTCCTGAAGAACGGCAAGCCGGTGCTGGTGACGGGCTCGCCCGGTGGCAGCCGCATCATCTCGACCGTGCTCCAGGTGATCGTCAACGTCCTCGATTACAAGATGGACGTCGCAGCCGCCGTGGCCGCACCGCGGCTGCATCACCAGTGGCTGCCCGACGAGGTCCGGATCGAGAGCGGCTTTCCCGACAATGTCCTGTTCGAGCTGAAGGCGATGGATCACCTCATCGTCGAGCCGATGGGGCAGACGTCGGCGAATTCGATCGCGGTGACCGCCAACGGGCCGCTCGGCGCGCCCGATCCACGCACACGAGGCGCGGAAGCGGCGGGGCAGTAGCTCTGTTCCTGCATGGCGCAAAGGCCGGCCCGTGCTTGCGCAGGCCGCGACGCATGCTACCACCGCCCGCATAAGAAACTGCCGGGGAAACGCACATGGCCACGACCGATCCGACGGAGCGTATCGAGCGCGCGGAGATCGAAGACACCAGCCTTCTCGCCTTCTATCGCGACATGAACGTCGCCGAGCGGCGAACGTTCTGGGCTTGCGCCGCGGGCTGGGCGCTCGACGGCATGGACTTCATGATCTACCCGCTGGTGATCGGCACCATCATCGCGCTGTGGAAGGTCGATGCGGGATCGGCCGGGCTCGCCGGCACCGTGACACTGCTGGCCTCCGCCATCGGCGGCTGGCTCGGCGGCTATCTCTCCGACCATATCGGCCGGGTCAAAACACTCCAGATCACCATCATCTGGTTTTCGTTCTTCTCTCTGGTCTGCGCGGTCGTGCAGAATTTCGAACAGCTCCTGATCGCGCGCGCGGTGCTGGGCCTCGGCTTCGGCGGCGAATGGGCCGCGGGCGCGGTGCTGATGGGCGAGGCGATCCGGCCGCAATATCGCGGGCGTGCGGTCGGCTCGGTACAATCGGGCTGGGCAGTCGGCTGGGGCCTCGCGGTGCTGTCGCAGGCGATCCTGTTCTCGGTCATGCCGGCCGAGACGGCATGGCGCTGGATGTTCGTGATCGGCGCGCTGCCCGCACTGCTGGTGTTCTACATCCGCCGCTCCGTCACCGAGCCGGAGATCGCGGCCGAGGCCCGCGCCAGGCAGGCCGCAAGCGGCAATCGTCCGGCTCTCTGGGAGATTTTCTCGGGCCCGATCCTGAAGACCACGATCCTGGCCTCGCTGATGGCGACGGGCTGCCAAGGCGGCTATTATGCCGTCACCTTCTGGGTGCCGCAGTTTTTGACCAAGGAGCGGCATCTCTCGATCGTCGGCTCGACCGGCTATCTCTCGACGCTGATCATCGGCTCCTTCATCGGCTATCTCACCGGTGCCTGGCTCGCCGACCGGATCGGACGGCGCAATCTGTTCCTGATCTTCTCGATCGGCGCGATGGCCGTGGTGCTGCTCTATACGCAGCTGCCGCTGACCAACGAAATCCTGTGGGTGCTCGGCTTCCCGCTCGGATTCTTCGCCTCGGGCTATTTCTCAGGGATCGGCGCGTTCCTGACCGAACTCTATCCGACGCGGCTGCGCGGCTCCGGTCAGGGCTTTTGCTACAATTTCGGCCGAGGGATCGGCGCGCTGTTTCCGTTCCTCGTCGGCTCCCTCTCGGCGACGACGTCACTCGCGAACGCGATCGCCATGTTTGCAGTGGCGGCCTACGCGCTGTTCTTCATCGCCGCATTCGCGCTGCCGGAGACGCGCGGGCGGATATTGCATGCGGACTAACGGGCACCGTCGTCCCGGGACGGTGAGGAAACTTACCGCCCCACCTGATACGGCCCGCCCTTCTCGAGCGCTCTGGCGTAGGCCGGCCGCGCGTGAATGCGCTCCAGAAACGCCATCGCCCTGGGATGGCCCAGTTCGAGCCCACCGCGGGCCTGCGCCGCCTCAAGCGGAAAGCTCATCTGGATGTCGGCCGCGGTGAACTCGCCGCCGGCGAACCACTCGCTCTTGCCGAGCTCGCCTTCCCAGTAATCCATGTGCTGCTTGAGCTGCGGATTGACCAGCGCAGTGAGCGCCTGGTTCGAGACCTTGCGCACCAGGGGGCGCAGCAACGCCGGCGCGCGCTTCGGCATCAGCGTGAACAGCAGCTTGAGCAGCAGCGGCTGCATCGCCGAGCCTTCCGCATAGTGCAGCCAATAGGTGAAACGCAGCCGCTCGGGCGTGTTCGGCGGCGGGACCAGCCGGCCGTTGCCGTAGGTGGCGACGAGATATTCGATGATCGCGCCTGATTCGGCGACGGTGTTGCCGTTGTCGGTGATGACGGGCGACTTGCCGAGCGGATGGATGGCGCGGAGCTCCTTCGGCGCGCGCATGTCGGGCTGGCGCTGATAGCGCACGATCTCGTAGGGCGCGCCCAACTCCTCGAGCAGCCACAGCACGCGCTGCGAGCGGGAATTGTTGAGGTGGTGAACGGTCAGCATCGCGTGGTCCCCGGGGCT
This sequence comes from Bradyrhizobium nivariense, assembly GCF_029846715.1. Lineage (GTDB taxonomy): Bacteria > Pseudomonadota > Alphaproteobacteria > Rhizobiales > Xanthobacteraceae > Bradyrhizobium. The sequence goes on along the minus strand of NZ_JARVWW010000004.1, from coordinate 275,888 downwards.
AGGCGTGGTCGATCGGCCGCGCCGTTCGTGCCAGCCCGGGAACGCAATGTCGAGCCATCCCGTCGGATATTTTCACCCGGGTATATTGACGCAACGAATTTACCCGGGTATTAAAGTCGCCAACTTGACCAATATGGCAATGATTCCAATGCAAAAGATTTTCACCGCCTTCCAAGGGCAGCGCCGTCTGGTGTCTGGGCCGGCAGGAGAGGTCGCGCTGGTCGTCAAGCGGATCGTCCCACCGCCCGACGAGCCCATCATCATCTTCGAGGACGACACCGGCCGATCGATCGACTTCGATCTGCGCGGCGGCGATCGCGAGGTGCTGGCGCGGCTGGCAAAGCTGGTCCCGCCCCCAGTTGAGGAGACCACACAACTCAGCGAGCCGCGCGGCCGCGGCCGGCCGAAGCTCGGCGTGGTCGCGCGCGAGGTGACGTTGCTGCCGCGGCACTGGGAGTGGCTCAACGCACAAGCAGGCGGCGCCTCGGTCGCGCTACGCAAACTCGTCGAAGAGGCGCGGCGCGCGAGCGGCGACAAGGACCGCGAGCGGCAGGCGCGCGATGCGGCCTATCACTTCATGTCGACCATGGCCGGCAACCTGCCGCAATTCGAGGAAGCTTCGCGCGCTTTGTTCGCGGACGACCGGCGGCGCTTCACCGGACTGATCGCAGATTGGCCCGCCGACATCCGCGACCACATCGTCAAGCTCGCCTACAGCGACCGCGCTTAGGCGCGCCTTCTCAAACCCCATCGACGGCCGGGCCACGCGCGCTTCGCGTGGCAACGGTTTCGCACGCCCTGACGAAAGGCCAATCCATGTCCACCGCCAAGCCGCTCTGGACGACGTTCCTCCGCTTCCTCGCACCTTTGATGCTGAGCAACGCGCTGCAATCGCTGTTCGGCACTGTCAGCAACGTCTATCTCGGCCAGCTGATCGGCGTCGACGCGCTCGCGTCGGTCTCGGTGTTCTTCCCGGTGATGTTCTTCCTGTTCGGTTTCGTCATGGGACTGAGCACCGGCGCCACGGTCCTGATCGGCCAGGCCTATGGTGCAGGCGAGCAGGGCCGGATCAAGATTGTGGTGGGCACGACGCTCGCGGTCGGCCTGTTGCTGTCGATATCGATTGCGCTGGTCGGCGGGCTCTTCAGCCGGCAATTGATGATGACGCTTGCCACGCCCGCGGACATTCTCGACCAGGCCAGCGCCTATGCCCGCATCATGCTGTTCACCATGCCGCTCGGCTTCGTCTTCCTGCTGATGACGGCGATGATCCGCGGCGTCGGCGACGCGATGACGCCGCTGCTGGCGCTGGCATTGTCGACCGTCATCGGCCTGATCCTGACGCCGATCCTGATCCACGGGTCGTTCGGATTGCCGGCGGCGGGCATCACCAGCCCGGCCTGGGCGGCGGCGATCGCTAACGCGCTGACGCTGATCGCGCTGGCCGCCTATCTGCTGCGGAAGAAGCATGCGTTGGCACCGGACGCCGCACTGCTGCGTCATCTTCGGCTCAATCGTGTGGTGCTGGGACAAATCCTCGGCATAGGACTGCCGAGCGCGATCGGCATGGTGGTGATGGCGATCGCCGAGCTGGTGCTGCTCGGCCTCGTCAACGGCTTCGGGTCCGAGGCCACCGCCGCCTATGGTGCGGTCAACCAGGTGATGGGTTACACGCAGTTCACGGCGATGTCGATTTCAATCGCGGTCTCGATCCTCGGCGCGCAGGCGGTCGGCCGCGGCGACAGAACGCGGCTCGATGGCATCGTGCGCACCGGCCTCATGTTCAACATCGTCCTGACCGGCGGGCTGGTGGCGCTGATCTATCTCGCGCCGCGCGCCGTGCTCGGTATCTTCATCACTGACGACACCGTGCTCGATCTGGCGAAGGGCTTGCTCCGCATCGCGCTGTGGAGCTCGGTGCCGTTCGGCCTGGCGACGGTGTTTTCCGGCGCGATGCGCGCTGCCGGCGTGGCGCTGACGCCAATGCTGCTCTCCATCTTGGCCATCGTGGCGATCGAGCTACCTGCCGCGATGATGCTCAGCCGCACGATCGGCCTCCAGGGTGTGTGGGCCGCCTATCCGATCGTGTTCTGCGCCATGTTCCTTTTGCAGATGGGCTATTACCTTCTGGTGTGGCGCAAGCGGACGATTCGGCGTCTGATCTAACGGGATCATCAAGAGATTACGACCATCATTAAACGGTGGACCCGTGGCGCGCGCTGCGCCACAATGCGGAAAAGCGACGTCAGGGAGAACGATTTTGACCCGCACAGCCCCGCAGTTCCTGTTCGATTTCGGCAGCCCGAACGCCTATCTCAGTCATCTCGCGATCCCGGCGATCGAGCAGCGCATCGGCGTCAAGTTCGAATATTTGCCGATCCTGCTCGGCGGCATCTTCAAGGCGACCAACAACAAATCGCCGGCCGAGACGCTTGCCGGCGTCAAGAACAAGCGGGAGTTCCAGGCGGTCGAGACCGAGCGCTTCGTCAAGCGCTTCAATGTCCCGTCCTATGTCATGAATCCGTTCTTCCCCGTCAACACACTGAACCTGATGCGCACGGCGATCGCGGCGCAGCTCGAAGGCGTGTTCGAGACATATGTCGAGGCCGCCTTCCACCACATGTGGCGCGAGCCGAAGAAGATGGACGATCCTGAAATCGCGGCGAAGGCGCTGGCGTCTTCCGGGCTCGACGCCCAAAAGCTGTTCGCCCGCGCCCAGGAGCCCGAAGTGAAGGGCAGACTGATCAAGAATACCGAGGAGGCGGTCGCGCGCGGCGCGTTCGGCTCGCCGACCTTCTTCGTCGGCAGCGAGATGTTCTTCGGCAAGGAGCAGCTACGCGAGGTCGAGGAGATGGTGTCGGGGAAGTGATTTTCTTGAAGTAGGGAAACCGAGCAAACTCCTCGACGTCGTCCTGGCGAAAGCCAGGACCCATAACCACAAGTCGTCGTTGTTGCGCTAAGCTGGAGTACAGCTTGTCCGACAACATGCAGTCGGGGTAATGGGTCCTGGCTTTCGCCAGGACGAGGTCCAAGAAGCGATAAGAGCAACAACAAGGACAATCCCATGCGTATCCTCGTGGTCGGCGCCGGCGCCATCGGCGGCTATTTTGGTGGCAGGCTGTTGCAGGCCGGCCGCGACGTCACCTTCCTGGTCCGGCCGCGGCGCGCCAGCGAGCTCGCAAGCACCGGCCTCGTCATCAAGAGCCCGAATGGCGACGTGACGCTGAAGGACCCGCCGCGGATCGAGGCCAACAAGCTCAAGGACAAGTTCGACGTCGTGCTCTTGAGCTGCAAGGCGTTCGATCTCGATGACGCCGTCAAGTCGTTCGCGGCGGCGGTCGGGCCCGATACGGCGGTCATCCCGATGCTCAACGGCATGAAGCATCTCGATATTCTCGACGGCAAGTTCGGCAAGGAGCGCGTGCTCGGCGGCCTCTGCGCCATCGCCGCGACGCTGAACGAGAAGCGCGAGGTGGTGCAGCTCCAGCCGATGCAGGCGATCACTTACGGCGAGCGCGACGGCAAGCTGTCGGATCGCGTCAAGGCGATCGACGAGGCCTTCAAGAGCGGCATCAATGGTGCCACGGCCAGCCAGAACATCATGCAGGACATGTGGGAGAAGTGGGTGTTCCTCTCCTCGCTTGCGGCGTCCACCAGCCTGATGCGCACCTCCGTCGGCAACATCCTCGCCGCCCCCGGCGGCAGGGATTTCCTGCTCGGCATGCTGGACGAGACCAGCGCGATCGCCACCGCGTCAGGCTACACGCCGGGCGGGCCGTTCTTCGAACGGGTGAAGGGCAACCTCACCACCGAGGGCTCGCCGATGACGGCCTCGATGTTCCGCGACGTCAAGGCTGGCCTGCCGGTCGAGGCCGATCACGTCATCGGCGACCTCATCGCGCGCGCCGATGCCGCCAAGGTGCCGGTGCCGAAGCTACGCATCGCGTATACGCATTTGAAGGCGTATGAGAAGCAGCGGGCGGGGTAGCCGCACCTTCCGCTATTTGAAATACGCGAGATAGTGCGAGACGGCGGTGATTTCCTCATCGCTCATGTGATAGGCGACATCGGCCATCGCGGCGCCTCCGCCGCCGACGCGCTGGCTGCTCTTGTAATCATGTAGCGCCTTGACGAGGTATTCCTCGCGCTGGCCCGCGAGCCGCGCGACGGCCTTGGTGCCGGCAAAGCTATCGGTGTGGCATGAGGCGCAGCGGCGGCCGACGGCAACTTGCGCGCCCTTTTTCGACAGGTCCGGATCCCCGTCTTCCGCTGCCTTCGGCGGCGTCATCGCAGCGAAATAGGCGCCGAGATTGCGGACGTCTTCGTTGCTGATTTCCTCGGCGATGGGCTGCATCTGGTCGTTCTTGCGCGAGCCGGCGCGAAAGAACACCAGCTGCCACTGGGTGAATTGATCGGGCTGGCCGGCGAGCGAAGGGATGTTCTCCGTCTGCGAAATGCCGTTCTCGCCGTGACAACCGGAGCAGACGGCGGCCTTCTCCTTGATCGCGGCATTGTCGGCGGCCTGGGCTGGGACGAATGCGAACGCCGCGAGCGATAGCGCGCCGATTGTGTACGAACAAGACTGACGGCGCATGGGGGTCGTTCCGATCTATCGAGCTCGTCATTCAGGGCGCGCGAAGCACGAGCTACGATGCGCAATTGCGCATCTGGGGAATTCATAACCACCAGCCGGGGTTATGGGTTCCGGACTCGCGCCAACCCGCGATCCGGGACGACAGCGGGAGATATTAAAACAAAAGAGGCTGCGGCCGTCACCCGGTCGCAGCCTCCTTCTCGTGTCGCGCTACTTCTTGCTGTAGCTGATGCGGTAGATCGCGCCGGCCCAATCGTCGGCGACGAGGATCGAGCCGTCCTTGGCGAGGATGATGTCGTCGGGACGGCCGAGATAGCCCTGGTCGCCCTCGATCCAGCCGGAGGCGAACACTTCCTGCTTGGCGTTCTTGCCGTCGGGCCCGACGATCACGCGCATGATGCGGCCGCCCTGGTACTTGTGACGATTCCAGGAGCCGTGCTCGGCGATCAGGATGTTGTTCTTGTACTCGGCGGGGAATTGGTCGCCGGTATAGAACTTCATGCCGAGCGGAGCGACATGCGCGCCGAGATTCAGCACGGGCGGCGTGAACTCCGAGCACTTGTGGCCCATCGCGAACTTCGGATCGGGCAGGTCACCCTGGTGGCAATAGGGATAGCCAAAGTGCTCGCCGATCTTCGAGATCATGTTCAGCTTGTCGCTGGGTAGATCGTCGCTGATCCAGTCGCGCGCGTTCTCGGTGAACCAGTATTTGCCGGTACGCGGATCGACGTCGCCGCCGACCGAGTTGCGGACGCCGAGCGCATAGACTTCGGCGTTGCCGGTCTTGGGATCGACGCGGCGGATTTGCGACACGCTGGTCGGGGGCACGCCGACGTTGAAGGGCGGTCCGAACGGCAGGTAGAACCAGCCTTCCTTGTCGACCGCGATGTATTTCCAGCCATGCGCGGCATAGGACGGCATGTCGTCATAGACGACCTTGCCCTCGCCGAGATTATCCATCTTGGCTTCGGCATCGTCGTAGCGGATCAGCTTGTCGACCGCGATGACGTAGAGCGCGCCGTCCTTGAAGGCCAGACCAGTGGGCATGTTCAGCCCCTTCAGGATGGTCTTGACCTCCTTCTTGCCGTTGTTGTCCTTGATCGCATAGACGTTGCCGAGGCCGAACGAGCCGACGAACAGCGTGCCCTTGTCACCCCAGGCCATCTGCCGCGCCGCGAGGACGCCGGGCGCATAGACCTCGATCTTGAAGCCGGGCGGCAGCTTGATCTTCTTCATCATCGCGGCGAGTTCGGCCTCCGACGCGCCGGTCGGCGGCCCCGACGGCGGCGCCAGGCCCTTCTGCGCCTCGGTCTCGTCGCCGAGGAACCAGTCGTCCGGCGGATGGGTCCAGAATTCCTTGGTGCCGGATTCGTATTTCTTCAGCGGCTTGTTCTTGTCCTGCTGCTGCGCGTGACCGGCGCTTGTCCCCGCAAGAAGGGCAACCGCTGCAAGCGCCAGGACGGATTGAAAGACGGATTGAAAGACGGATCGATGGAATTTCATCGCGTCACTCCCCTAAGGCAGCCATCAGGGCTGCACGTTATTTTGTTTTGCTAGTCGAGAGGCGAAGTTTGGGTCTGTCGAGAGGCAGACGCAAAAAGGTTAGCACATCTGCGAACGGTGAGAAGCGCGCCGCGTGCGCTGCAGTTGCGCGCAATAAAAATTGAGACGGAATGTCAACGAGGGCGGAACGCCGCAACGGCAACGCGCTCGCTGCAGCGCGGAATCAAGATGACGCGTGGCTAATTTGCAGGCAGCAGGAGGGAGCGTGAACAAAAAAACGCGAAAACAACCCCATGCACAGTAGAAGCGCCCAGGCCATCTTGCTCCCGGTGACTCCGGGTAGACATCTGACGCGTCGAGCAAATTAGCAAAGGCGGCGACTACGGGGCGACGGGGTAAGGACCAACGCCAAACACCGTGTCATGATAGCCTTTCGACCCGACCTCGCGCGCCAGCGTGCTGCGAAAATCGCGGCCATCGCGAAGGCAGTTCAGGACATGCGCGAAGTCGAATTCGGGCCGCCAGCCCAGCTCGCGCCGCGCGCGATCGTTGACATAGACACGGTCGATCTCGGGGAACAGTCGCCAGCCGCGCGCCGCATAGAGCTTCGCACAATCCGGATAGTGCTCGCGCACGACATCGGCCGCATCACGTGCCAGCGCCGCGAGATGGCGCTGCTCGAACGGGCTCGTGGCCGACACGATGTAGCGGGCAAAACCGATCTGCGGCGCGCGCTCGACGGCGAGCAGATGGGCGCTCACCGCGTCCGCGATATCCAGCCGGCGATAGAGCAACTCGTTGGCCTGCGTGTTGTCCAGCGCGTAAGCCGATCGCATCGCCGGATCGTCATCGTCTTCCGGGAAGAAGCGCGAGGTCCTCAAGACCACGACAGGCAGGCCGCGCTCGCGACAGAACAGCTCGCACAGGTTCTCCGCCATCAGCTTGGTCGTGCCGTAGATGTTCTTGGGCACAGGCGGCAGGTCTTCGGTGACCCACACCGCGGCTTGGCCCGCTTCCGGCTGGAGCTGCGAGCCGAATGCGCTGGTGGTGCTGGTGAAGACAAAGCTGCGCACGCCAGCAGCCACGGCCGCCTCGAGCAGGTTGAGCGTGCCGGTGACGTTGGTGTCGACAAAATCCTGTTTGGAGTGGGTCGCCACATGCGGCTTGTGCAGCGTCGCGGTGTGGATCACCGCGGTGACACCCTCCATCTGGCGCCGTACGAAGTCAGGATCGACGATGGACCCGGCGGCATCGGTGAAGGGCGATGGCTTCAGATCGACCCCACGCACAGCTGAACCGCGCCTGCGGAGCGTGCGGAGAAGGGCCTCCCCGAGATGGCCAGCGCTGCCCGTGATCAGAATTGTCATTGCCTCTCCCGGATCGGTCCATGCAAGGCGTGCGAGGCGGAGCTGAGCCCCTTCAGCCCGCCTCGCAGATGATGCTGACACTCATTTGTGCCCTGAGATGATGTCAGTCAATCAGAGGCCGAGACGGCGCGCGTCGTCAGCGAGAAAGGTCTGGCCGGTCCGATGCTTTACGCTCGGCAGCTCGGCAATGCGAGCGCGCCACGCAACGAGGGCAGAGGAGTTGTCGGGCATCGTGAGACCGGCAGCGTCGGCGAACATCAGACCTGCGAAGACAGTGATGTCCGCCATCGAGAACGCGTTCCCGGCGACGTAGGGCTGCCGCTCCAGCACGCTGTTGAAATAGGTCATTCCGGCGCGCGCACGCGCGCCTTGCCGCCGTCCCCACTCGGCGCGGCCATTCCAGTCGAGGCTCTTGAAGGCCTGGAGCTGCGGTCCGAGGCCGGGGGTCGCATGATGGAAGTACTCGCCGATAGGATCGATCAGCTCGGCCTCCGCGCGCCGCTGCATCATATGGATGAGTGCTCGCTGTTTGGGTGTTGCACCCGTCAGCGTCGGGTCGCCGGCGAGATGATCGAGATATTCGGTGATAGCCGTGCATTCGGAGATGAACGTGCCATCGTCGAGTTCAAGCACGGGCAGAACACCGGACGGGTTCTTCTGCAGAAACGCTGCCGTCTTGTGCTCGGCCCCGATGAGGTCGACCGGGATGAACTCGACCTCGGATTCGAGCTGCTTCTCGGCAAGCACGATGCGGATGCGGGCGGGGTTGGGGAAGCCTGGGCGGTCGTACACTTTCATGGGGCACCTTGATTTATCTGTCTATCGATAGATAGATACGCATGGCCCTGTTACCCCCTTCCCACCGTTTCGGTCAACGGCTATCTATCGATTGATAGGTAACGAAATCGATGGCAAAGACCAAAACTGACATGCGGGAAGCCGTCCTGGCGGCTGCCCGGGCCACCGTGCAGGCGCGCGGATACACTGCGCTGAGCTTTCGCGAGCTGGCCAAGGAGGTCGGGATCAAGAGTGCCAGCGTGCACTATCACTTCCCGACCAAGGGCGATCTCGGGGTGGCGTTGGCCCGGCGCTACACCGAGGAGGGAGCCGCCTATCTGGAGGAGGTTCTCGCGACAGCACCCGATCCGCATGCGTGCTTCGACCGCTATGTCGGGATCTTTCGAGCCGCGCTCGCCAACGGCAATCGCATGTGCCTGAGCGGCATCATGAGCGCCGAGCTCGATGATCTCCCCGAAGAGGTGAGACGTGGGATCGATCGTTTTCCGCGCATGAATATCGCGTGGATCGCGCGTGTGCTCGCGACAGCAAAGCCCGCTTCGAGCGAAGAGGAGCGTAGCGAGCGAGCGATGGCGATCTATGCCGCGATCGCTGGCGCACAGCTGATCGCACGCGGGCGCAACGACATCTCACTCTATGATCGCGCCATCGAGACCTATCGCGTCTCCGGATTGATTCCCTGAGCCTTCGCGGCTTGCGCAAGGCAAGCCCTGGCTGGGCGCGCAAACGGGATTTCGGATGCTCTGGGAAAAATTGGAGCGGGCGAAGGGGCTCGAACCCTCGACCCCGACCTTGGCAAGGTCGTGCTCTACCACTGAGCTACACCCGCATCCTGTGTCGGTCGCATGACGCGCCGGCAACGGCTGTCGTATGCCAAAAGCGGGAGGGGAATGCAACAGCTACCGGCGGCATAGATTCGCAATCGGAGGCCCGATATGGACCCGAACGCGGCCAAATCACCCAAAAACGCCCTGGAACCGCCGAATCGGCGCGCACGGATTGAAATTCGGCCGCCCCGGCCCAATTTAGGGCCAACAGCGAAGCATATGAATTGGCGGCGTGCTAAAGACCCGCCATTCCAGTTAGACGAGGGGATCCCGTGACGATCATCGACCAGGGTAACGGAGCGGCGGGCCCGGCTGCGACCGATCTGATCAAGGACACCACCACCCAGACCTTCGTGAAGGACGTCATCGAAGAATCGAAGCGCCAGCCGGTGCTGATCGACTTCTGGGCGGAATGGTGCGGCCCGTGCAAGCAGCTGACGCCCGTGCTGGAAAAGGCGGTCAAGGCGGCCAAGGGCAAGGTCAAGCTGGTCAAGATGAACATCGACCAGCACCCGGCGATCCCGGGCCAGATGGGAATCCAGTCGATTCCGGCGGTGATCGCCTTCGTCAACGGCCAGCCGGCCGATGGCTTCATGGGTGCGGTGCCGGAGAGCCAGCTCAATGCCTTCATCGAAAAGCTGACCAAGGGCGTGACCGCGCCGGGTGAGCCGAATGTCGCCGAAATCCTGCAAGAGGCCGAGGCCGTGCTCGCCGAGGGCGATGCCGCTGCGGCCGCCCAGATCTACGCAGAAGTGCTGCAGCATGAATCGACCAACATCGCCGCGCTTGCCGGGCTCGCGAAATGCTACGCCGCCACCGGCGCGATGGAGCAGGCCAAGCAGACGCTGGCCATAGTGCCGGAATCCAAGCGCAACGACCCCGCGGTGAAAGCCGTGCAGACCGCGATCGATCTCGCCGAGCAGGCCGAATCGCTGGGACCTGTCGCCGAGCTGGAACAGAAAGTCGCCGCAAACCCGCTCGATCATCAGGCCCGATTCGACCTCGCGACCGCGCTCAACGCGCAGGGCAACCGCTCGGCGGCCACCGAGCAGCTGCTCGCGATCGTCAAACGCGACCGCAAATGGAACGACGACGGCGCGCGCAAGCAGCTCGTCCAGTTCTTCGAGGCCTGGGGCGGCACCGACGATGCAACCGTCGAGGGACGCAAGCGCCTGTCGATCATCCTGTTTTCATAGGGCGCGCATTTTTTGCGCATGATCTGTTCGGAAAACCGCTGCACACTTTTCCGGATCATGCGCTAGCAAGGCCAGGGGACCGGGCAGATGCCGATCAACATCGAATATCGCGGGCCCGCCGACCTTCCGGAGATCGTTCCGGTATTTCCGTTGCCGGGCGCGCTGCTGCTGCCGCGCGGGCAGATGCCGCTCAACATCTTCGAGCCGCGCTACCTCGCGATGATCGACGATGCCTTCCGCGACGGCCATCGCCTGATCGGCATGATCCAGCCCGACATCGCGCACTCGCCCAAGAATTCCGACAAGCCGGCGCTGTTCAGCGTCGGCTGTGTCGGCCGCATCACCCAGCTCGCCGAATCCGGCGACGGCCGCTACATCCTCGAGCTCACCGGCGTCTCGCGCTTCAAGGTGGTCGAGGAGCTCGAAGTGCTCACCGCCTACCGGCAGTGCAAGGTGGATTTCTTCGCCTTCGTCGACGACTTCACGCCGCGCATGGGCGAGGACGAGGTCGATCGCGAAGCGCTGCTGACGGTACTGGCGGACTTTTTGAAGGCCAACAACCTCAAGGTCGACTGGGAGGGCGTCGAGAGCGCACCCAACGAAGCGCTCGTCAACGCGCTGGCGATGATGTCGCCCTATGGCGTGGCCGAGAAGCAAGCGATGCTGGAAGCGCCGGACCTGAAGATCCGCGCCGAAATCCTGATCGCCGTCACCGAGATGGACCTCGCCAAGAAGCGCACCAGCGGCGATCCGCCGTTGCAGTAGCGGCCTGAATGTTCACGCAGCGCGGACGGCTCTTCCTGCACCTCGCCGCAGCATTTTGACGATGCTGGATGCAGGCATCGGCCGGCTGAAATAGTAGCCTTGCGTTTCGATGCACCCCTCTTCACGGAGGATGTCCAGCTGCGCCTTCGTTTCGACGCCCTCGGCGGTCGTCGTCTTGCCGAGGCTGACTGCGAAACGAACCACTGCTCGGGCGAGATGGTGCGCCTCTGCGCTCGCGCTGGACAGTTCGTTGACGAAACTGCGGTCGATCTTGATCTTGTCGAATGGGAACCTTTGCAGAAAGCTCAGCGACGAATAGCCGGTGCCGAAATCGTCCAGGGCGATTCGCACGCCGAGCTCGCGCAGTTGGCCGAGTACTGCGAACACCGCCTCGCTGTCATGCATGATCACCGTCTCGGTAATCTCGAGCTCGAGCCTGTGCGGCGCAACTCCCGAGCTCGCCAGCGCGCTGACAATGACCGGGACAAGCTCCTTGCTCCTGAATTGAGCGGGAGACAGGTTGATCGCGATCATGAGATGGGCGGGCCATTTGGCGGCTTCCGCACAGGCGGTCCTCAAGACCCATTCTCCCAGCGGCACGATCAAGCCGGTCTCCTCCGCAAGCGGAATGAACTCGCCGGGCATGACCAGACCTCGCTGCGGGTGATGCCAGCGTAGCAAGGCCTCGAAGCCACTGGTCTTGCCGGTCGCGGCATTGACGAATGGCTGGTAGTGGAGCTCGAATTGACCTCCAGCAAGCGCATCCCGCATGTCGCGCTCCAGGTTGCGGCGCGCATGCATGAGCTGGTCGAGTTCCGGCTCGAAGAAACGGAATGCACCACGACCGCCACTCTTGGCCGAGTAGAGGGCGAGATCCGCACTCTTCATGATCACATCGGAATCGTTGCCATCGCGCGGTGCGATGGCAATGCCGATGCTGGTGCCCACCGTGACCTGGTGATCGCCGAGATCGAAGGGTTCGCAAAGCGCCTTTCTGATTTTCTCGGCAAGGGTTGCGGCCTCCACGGCCGGGTTGGTCACGTAATCGATTACCGCGAACTCGTCGCCGCCCAGCCGAGCGATCAACGCGGTTTCCGAGGTGCATTCGCGCAAACGTGCCGCGACGGCGCGCAGCAGGGAGTCTCCCGCCGGATGTCCAAGCGTGTCGTTGACTTCCTTGAAGCGATCGAGGTCCAGGATGAGCACGGCCAGATCAAGGCCGCCGTTGCGCGAAACTGCAATGGCGTGCTCCATCCGCTCCCTGAGCAGCACGCGATTTGGCAGATCGGTCAACGCATCATGTTGCGCCATATGAGTGATCTTGGCCTCGGACCGGCGTTGCTCGGTGACATCGAGATGCGTGGCCACCCAGCCGCCGCCGGCCATTGGCTGTCGCGTCACGCAGATCAAACGACCATCGGCAAACTCGTCGATCCTGCTCGAGACTGCATCGAACGGCAACGTGGCCAATTTCGAGATGAATTGCCCGGCAGCACCCTCGCTGGTGTCGCCCTTGAGGATGCCGTTCACAATACGATGCCTGATGATGTCGGTATGCGGTGTTCCCGTTCTCAGCAGCTCCGGCGGCAGCCGATAGAGTTCGGCATAACGCTCGTTGCAGACGACAAATCGCTTCTCCGCATCGAACATGCACAGGGCCTCGACCATGTTGTTGATGGCCGTGTCCAGCCTGATTGTCTGGTCCTGGATCTCCTTTTGCGAATCTTCCACCTGTTGCCTGGCGAGCGAAAGCTCCCTGATGATTTCCTCGAGTCTGCTGGTTCTGGTCGCAAGCCGGCGATCCGCCAGCACGCCGACAAAGCTCATCCCGAGTACTGACAGAGCCACACCCGCAATTGCCACGGCGAGGAAGGCCGGGGAAAGCGACAGGGTATTGCTGTTCAGCGTCGGGTCTGGAACGATCTGCACGGCCCCCATGGCCGTGAAATGATGCGACACGATTGCGAGCGTCAGCAGCAGCGCCGCGACGAAGGTCCCCCACTTGTCCTTGCGGGCCAGGGCTACCGCGAGTGCAGCGTAGGCCAGGACCATGCCGAGGGCGATCGAGACGAACACCAGCCCCGGCGACCATGTCACGCGGCCAGGCACTTCGAGGGCCCACATGCCGAGATAGTGCATGCTCGCAATACCGGCGCCGATGATGCCGCCGCCGGCAGCCGCGCGCCACCGGCGGGAATTGCTGACGGCAACGCCGAAACCGCCTGAGGTCAGGATCATCGCCGCGGCGAGCGACAGAGCCGTCAGAACGATGCCGTAACCGGTTGAGACGCCGGGCTCGTAGGCAAGCATTGCGACAAAATGCGTTGCCCAAATTCCATAGCCGATGGCGGCGCCGGCGATCGCAATCCAGATCAGCCGCGTCCAAGCTCGCGACGCGATCGCGCGATGAAAGATGCTGACGGCTACAATACTTGCGGCGAAGCACACCAGACCAGCGAGCATGACAAGCCGCCAATCATGCTCTGCCGTGAGGCAGGTAAAAACGCGGAACATCGAAATCGCCTCCCTCGTCAATACTCTAGAGCATCGATCCGATCAGGCTTTCTCGGCGTTAATTTTCCGCAATTTCCGGTTGCATGCCTATCGGGAAGTAAACGTTACGTCAGCCATTGCGCCCCTTTGGCGGCAGCTTGTACGAGGAGGGGACAATTTCCCGTGAAACTACGCGGTCAAGCGAGCCCGCGACTCCATCGGTTGGAACCAAACCAGCTCTGCTCAGGTGTGATTGCGGATGCGTTTGCGACCCGTGATCATCGCGCGGATCAGGTTCTCGCGCTGGAGAAGTCCCATCAGCACCACGCCCACCACATGCAGCACGACGAGGACGATGACGGCGTCCGATGCATAAGCGTGGGTGTCCTCGATCCACCAGACGCCGAAGAAGGTGACGGTCACCGACATCGCGCCTGATATCGTCGAGACCGCGAGCGAGGCCAGCAGCGCCACCAGCATCAAGGTGCCGGCGGGATTGAGCCCGATATAGCGGCCGGTGATGCCGCGACGCAGATTCAGGAGATAGCCTGGCGCGGCGCGAAGCCTGACGCCGACCATGCGGAAGCGCGAATAGCGGCTTCCCCAAAAACCCCAGACCAGACGGAAGGCGAGAAGCGCGATCACGGTATAGCCGACGATGCGGTGAAGTCCGTCATAGACGGTGGGCGTGAACCACGCGACCAGAACACAGACGGCGAGGACCCAGTGCCAGAGGCGCAGCGGGAGGTCCCAGACCTCGACCTGCCGCGAAGCGGTTCGATCCGCGGGGGCCCGTGTCGGCTCCCCGCGCGCTTCTGGCACTGCTTCTTTCATACGCCTCAGCTTACTTTGTGCAGTCCGCTTGGTGCAGTTTACTTTGCGATGGTGTGCTTCAGGCTGAGATCTTCCGGGCTGTAGAACAGCTCGTACAGCTTGCCTTCCTTGACGCCGTAGACCTCGTAGCACGAGCCTTCGATCTTGGAGCGCCGCACCTCGTAGCCGAGCGCCTTGGCCTTGGCTTCGGCTTCGCTCGCCGGCTTCCACGACGCCTTGTCGAGCTTGGTGCAGTTCTTGAAACCGTCGGCCACGGCCGCCGACCCCGAGCCAATCCCGATCGTCAATGCAATGGCAACAACACGAATGACCTTCACAAACGTCTCCTCTTCTGTCGTGGGCGCAACGCCTGGCGCGAAGCGGGACCGAAGGAAGCAAAGCACGTGATGAAGTCAATCCGGTTCGGGGCCGGCTGGCTTTAGATTTATTCTAACGATCCGAAAAAGATCAGCGCTCTCCGTATGCAGCGCGTCATTTGAGGCGACGCTGCGGCCTTACGTCTCACGGTTTGATGACAGGCTGATCCCGAGGCGCCGCTCAGTAGCCGGCGACCGCCATGGCCACGACGGCGCTGAGCGCCATCCATCCAAAATGCCGGCCGCGCGTGGCCCATGCGTTGGCGAAAGCGGAGAAGCCGAACACACCGGCCATGGTGACGACGATCCAGTGGCGCGCCGGCTCCGATTCCATCCAGGGCGCCGCGATCAGGAGCACACCACCGCCGATCCAGGCGACGGTCGAGGCCTGCCAGACCAGGCGGATCAGGGTGCGGAGCCGTTCCGGCTCGATGCGGGCGCGGGCAAAGACCTTGGTCTCGCCGAGAATGCCATGGATGAAGGCCACGGCAATGGTCACGGCGCCGGCACACTGGAGCAAGAGATCACGCATCGTCCGAGTTCCCTGAAGCTTCGTCCATACAGTTATGTATGGTGAGATAGGCGCTGGCCTGCCGCCTGTCAATACACTAGTGTATGGTTCGAATCTGGAACCCAAGATGACCGAACAGCTGACCGCCGATGACTGGATCAAGGAGGGCCTGAAGGCGCTCGGCAGAAGCGGCTTCACCGCGCTGAAGGCCGATCCGCTGGCGAAGGTCATGGGCGTCTCGCGCGGCAGCTTCTATTGGCATTTCGCCGATCTCGGTGCATTCCACGCGGCCCTCTTGAAGCGCTGGCGCGAGATCGCGGCCGAGCAGATCATCGCCGATGTCGAAGCCGCCAGCGACGAGCCGCTGAAAGCGCTGCTGCGCAGGACTTTTGGCGCGCGGCTCGACCTCGAGCGCGCGGTGCGGAACTGGGCGGCCTTCGATGCGGCGGCACAAACGGCGGTGCGTGCGATCGACCGGCGCAGGCTCGACTATATCGAAGGGCTGCTGGAGGAGCGCGGGCTCGAGGCGGCGGCGGCGCGAGCCCGCGCGCAAATCCTGTACTGGACCTTCCTCGGCTTCGCCCTGTCGGGCCCGCCGGTGCCGGCGGCACGACTCCAGGGCCTGCTCGACGAGATCCTGCGGATGGTATTGGCCTAGCGGACCGCGATGGGCGGCCGCGATTTTCTGTGCTAGAGCATGATCCGGAAAAGTGCGAAGCGGTTTTCCGAAAAGATCATGCTCAAACAATAACCTAAAGCGCGATGATGATTCATCCTCATCTCATCGCGCTTTAGAGGCAATCCGATCGCCGGAGACCCCCATGAACGCGCCCACCGAACGCCCCGAAGCCAGCGTCGATCCCAAATTGCTGGAGATTCTGGTCTGCCCGCTGACCAAGGGCCCGCTGGAGTTCGATTCCGCAAAGCAGGAGCTGATCTCGCGCAGCGCCAAGCTCGCCTATCCGATCCGCGACGGCATCCCGATCATGCTGCCGGAAGAGGCGCGCAAGATCGATTGAGAGCGTGTAGCCCGCTGGTCGTTTGGCGCGATGACCGCGCCACACTTTGGGTGTCGTCCTGGCGAAGGCCAGGACCCATAACCACCGAATTGCGTTGTTGCACGAGCCGGCAACTCCGGGTCTCCGCAAACTATTGCTGCGGAGTATGGGTCCCGGATCTGCGCGCGCCTGGGGCGCGCTTGTCCGGGACGACGAGGAGAGTGGGGGGCGATCGCTCTCTAAACGCGCTACAACGCCTCGCCCTTCAACAACCGCGGTATCTCACCGGTCAAACCCGCGGCCTGGCGGATGAACAGGTTCTTCAGCGGCGGGGCACGGTCGACGAGGCCGAGGCCGATGTCGCGGACGGTGCGCAGCAGCGTCGATCGATTGGAGAACAGGAAGTTCAGCGAGTTGGTGGCAACGCCCATCGCCATCGTGTCGAAGCGGCGCCAGCGCTGGTAACGTTCGAGCACGTCGGCCGCGCCGAGATCCATGCCGAGCCGCGCGGCATCGACGACGACCTCGGCCAGCGCGGCGACGTCCTTCAGCCCCATGTTGAGGCCCTGACCCGCGATCGGGTGGATGACATGGGCGGAATCGCCGACCAGCGCGAGACGCTCGGCGATGAAGGAGCGCGCGACGAAATAGGACAGCGGAAACGCGCGCGGCTTGTCGAGCGCCTTCACCTCGCCGAGATGCAGGCCGAAGCGTTGCTCGAGCTCGCCGTGAAATTTCTCATCGCTCAACGCAATGATACGCGCGGCTTCGCTGCGGCGCTCGGTCCATACCAGCGAGGAGCGCTTGCCCGAAAGCGGCAGGATCGCGAACGGACCCGCCGGCAGAAAATGCTCTTCGGCGCGGCCCTCGTGATCGCGCTCATGGCCGACGGTGACGACGATGCCGGATTGATCGTATTCCCAGCCATGGGTGGCGATGCCGGCGCGCTCGCGCAGTTTCGACTTCGCACCGTCGGCCGCGACCAGGAGGCTCGCCGCAATGACACTGCCGTCACCGAGCGTCACGTCGATGCCCTCGGACCGCGCGTCGTAAGACGACACTGTGGTCGCGCGGAGATCGATGCCCTCGGCCTCGGCGCGCACCACCAGCGCATCGATCATGCGGCGGTTCTCGACCATATGCGCGAAGGGCTCGCCCGGCGCGACGTCGCCGGCAAAGTTGAGGAACGCCGGACGGGTGGCGTCTTCCAGCTTTGAATCGGTGACGACCATGTCGAGGATCGGCTGCGCCTCGCCCCTTACGTCGTCCCAGGCGCCGATCGCCTCGAACAGGCGGCGGCAGGCAGCCACGATCGCGGTCGCGCGCGGGTCGCGGCTCGGCCGTGTGCTGAGCGCGGGGTCGGCGACGATGACGGGGATCTCGGGGCCGAGCCCCTGGCGCAGCGCCAGGGCTAGCGCAAGGCCTGCAAACGCGCCGCCACCGATGACAATGCTACCCTGTACTGACATACCCAATTCCCGGCTAAATCCTGGTCTTGCTAGCAGACTTGAGGTGGGCGAAACAGTGCGGTGAAACAAGGGCGGAACGGCCCGAGATGTCATTCCGGGGCGCGTGCAAGCGCGAAACCGGAATGATGAGGCATTTTGAAAGCACCACCATGTCCAAAAGCCTGATCGACCTCATTTCGATCCTCGACCTCGAGCAACTCGAGGTGAACCTGTTCCGCGGCAATAGCCCGAAAACGAGCTGGCAGCGGGTGTTCGGCGGCCAAGTGATCGGACAGGCGATGGTTGCGGCCTGCCGTACCGTCGAGGGCCGGCTGCCGCATTCGCTGCACTGTTATTTCATCCTGCCGGGCGATCCGCAGATCCCGATCATCTACCAGGTCGAGCGCCTGCGCGACGGCAAGAGCTACTCGACGCGCCGCGTCACCGCGATCCAGCACGGCAACGCGATCTTCTCGATCATGGTCTCGTTTCATGCCGAGGAGGAGAGCGGGTTCGACCATCAGGACAAGATGCCCGACGTGCCGCCGCCGGAAAAGCTGACGGCGGAGGAAGTGGCGAAGCAGCCGATGTTCAAGGAGATGCCGGAGTTCATTCGCCGCTACTATGAATCCGACCGTCCGATCGAGCTGCGCCCGGTCGAGCTCGGCCGGTATTTCGGCCAGAAGATCGAGGACGGCCGCATCCATGTCTGGATCAAGACCGCGGCGACGCTGCCGGACGATCCGGCGCTGCACATGTGCGCGCTGGCCTATGCTTCGGACTTCTCACTGCTCGATGCGATCATGGCACGCTACGGCCGCACACTGTTCGACAAGCGCATGATGCCGGCGAGCCTCGACCACGCGATGTGGTTTCACCGTCCGTTTCGCGCGGACGAATGGCTGCTCTACGCACAGGACTCCCCGAACGCGCGAGGCGGCCGCGGGTTGACCCGCGGCTCGATCTTCAAGCCCGACGGCACGCTGGTGGCCTCCGTCGCGCAGGAAGGCTCCGTGCGCGAGCGGAAAGTCTAAGAGGCATAAGCGCGATCGATCGCGCTTATGCCTCTCGAGGTCATGCTCGGAGCGATCCTCGCGGAGCCAAGACGGTCTCCGACGCGAACCAGTTCATGATCCAGCGATACACCCACGGGATCGGGATGAGGAAGCCGCACAGGAATGCGGCCACGATGCCCCGCCAGAGAATCCCGAGACCGCTGCCGTTGAAGACGATCTCGCGCCGCGTGCCTTCGATGCTGCGGCAGAACCAGCGCATCTGGGCCGCGGCGACCCAGGCCCAGCCGATGATGGTGATGATGGAGATCGCGAACAGCAGGCTCCACCCGACATAGGCCCAGACCGAGCCAGTGAAGCTCAGGCCGAGCGGCTGCCCGTTGGAGGCAAGGTTTGCGACCATCCATTTAATCAGGAGCCAGTAGAGAACGATCTGGGCGATGAACAGCAAATTGCTCAGCAACGGGACGCCGATGTAGCCGATCACGATCGCCAGAACGATGAAGCCGAAAAACCAGGGCACCAGCGCCATCGCATTGCCGGTGAAGCTGAGATTGGGCCGTCCGGGGACCTTCACGCAGGACACGATCCATTTCGTGTACCAGACGAACACCCACGGCACCGGGATGATGAAACACATGCCGATCAGCATCACGATGCTGCGCCAAGTGAACTCGAGGATGCCGAAATCGACCGCCAGCGATCCTCCGCCGCCACCGCCAGCGTAACCTCCGGAGCCCATCATCGGCGGGCCGCCAGCCGGCATCATCGGGGGCGCACCGCCGCCGCCGATCAGGCCGGGGATTTCGGCGGCCTTCTGCCAGCCGGCCATGCCCTCGGACCACACCAGCGTATCCGGGCGCACAATCCCTTGCGCGACCAGGTCGCGGAATTGCCCTTCCGGATAGGGCCCCTGCTGCTTGCCCTCGGATGCGTAGAACCAACTCGCCATGAAACGTCCCCCTCAAACATACTTTTGTACCGGCCGGGACGCTTGGGTTCATCGCATCCATGCCAAAAACGCATTGTGGAGGATGAACGGCTGCCCTGTACAGAGGCGGCCGTTCACATGGCCCAACGTTTTTCCGCTTCAATCTGCAACATTTTTATGCCATTTGCCCCGAAAGATGCCAGATTGACGCTGCGCCGGGGACATACGGCGCGGCGCATCCCGGGGAATAGGCCTAACCATGAAACTCGTCGTCGCGATCATCAAACCCTTCAAGCTCGATGAAGTCCGCCAGGCGCTGACGGCGATCGGCGTCCACGGCATGACCGTGACCGAAGTGAAGGGCTATGGCCGCCAAAAGGGCCATACCGAGATCTATCGCGGCGCCGAATATGTCGTGAATTTCCTGCCGAAGCTGCGCATCGAGATCGCGGTCGCCTCCGACGTCGCCGACAAGGCGGTCGCCGTGATCACCGCGACCGCGCGCACCGGGCAGATCGGCGACGGCAAGATCTTCGTCACGCCGATCGACCATGCGCTGCGCATCCGCACCGGCGAAACCGACAGCGACGCGCTCTAAAGCCCTCATGGTGAGGAGCGCGGAACGCGCGTCTCGAACCATGAAGGCCCGGCTCTAGCCCGCGGCCATCCTTCGAGACGCCCGCTTGTCGCGGGCTCCTCAGGATGAGGGCGGAGTGCGGTGACACAGTAGGACTGACTCTTATCAAGATCGCACCGGGCAACGACGCCACTGCGTGCGACGCAATCATTATGCTGGGGGAAACGACATGGCGGGATTGTTGCGCCGCGCGGCTGCTATGGCTGCGTCGGTCGGGTTTGTCTCGATCATGGCTTCGCCGGCGCGCGCCGGGGGCTCCGAGATCAGCACCGCCGACACCGCCTGGATGATCGTCGCCACCGCGCTGGTGCTGATGATGACGATCCCGGGGCTCGCGCTGTTCTATTCCGGCATGGTGCGCAAGAAGAACGTGCTCGCCACCATGGCGCAGAGCCTCGCCGCGGTGACGATCATCTCCATTCTCTGGGTCGCGTTCGGCTATTCGCTGTGCTTCGTCGGCGACGGCCCGTGGATCGGCACGCTCGACCGCTGGTTCCTCGCCGGCATGACCATGGACAGCGTCAACCCGGCGGCGAAGACGATCCCGGAAGCGCTGTTCATGCTGTACCAGATGACGTTTGCAATCATCACGGTGGCGCTGGTCGCGGGCTCGGTCGCCGACCGGATGCGGTTCTCGGCCTATCTGCTGTTCTCGGTCGCCTGGTTCATCTTCGTCTACATTCCGCTGGCGCATTGGGTGTGGGGCGGCGGCTTCCTCGCCGGCATGGGCGTGCTGGATTTCGCCGGGGGCCTCGTGGTGCATCTGTCGGCCGGCACGGCTGGCCTCGTCGCAGCGAAGGTGATGGGACGCCGTCATGGCTACGGCACCGAAAATCTCTCGCCGTTCGATCTGTCGCTCGCGGTGATGGGCACCGGCCTGTTGTGGGTCGGCTGGTTCGGCTTCAACGGCGGCTCGGCGGGCGCGGCCAATTCGCGCGCGGTGCTGGCGATCATCGCGACCCATCTCGCAGCCTGCTCCGGCGCGCTGACCTGGGGCGCGATCGAATGGTCGACGCGGCGCAAGCCTTCCGTGCTCGGCATGATCTCCGGCGCGGTGGCCGGCCTCGGCACCATCACGCCGGCCTCGGGATTCGTGGCGCCCTGGCACGGTATCGTCATCGGCGTGATCGCAGGCCTCGTCTGCTACTGGGCCTGCACCTGGCTGAAGCACCGCTTCGACTATGACGATTCGCTCGACGTGTTCGGCGTCCACGGCATCGGCGGGCTGACCGGCACCCTGCTGGCCGGATTGTTCGCAACCAGCGCGATCGGCGGCACCGCCGGCCTGCTCGAAGGCCATCCGCAGCAGCTTCTGATCCAGTTCTACGGGGTCGCCGTCACCTTCGTCTGGTCGGCGGGCGTGAGCTTCGTCCTGCTCAAGCTGGTCGGCCTGTTCGTTCCCTTGCGCGTATCCCGTGAGCACGAGCTCGAAGGACTGGATATTTCGCAGCACGGCGAGGCGCTGCAGTAAGCTGCCAGCGGGTTGCTCGAAGCGCCGGGCAGCCTGAGGCCGTTTCGGGGCTTGCGCAATACATAAGCGTATGCTTATGTGTTGTCATGATCGAAGCAGATATCTTCAAGGCGCTGGCCGACCCGACGCGCCGAAAGGTCTTTGAAAAGCTCGCTGGCGGAAGCCTGAATGCCAGCGCTTTGCGCGATGGCTTGGAGATCAGCCAGCCGGCGATGTCGCAGCATCTCGCGGTGCTGCGTGCGGCAGGCCTGGTGCGTGAACAGCGGCAGGGCCGCTTTGTGAACTATGAGGTCGACCCGGACGGGATCGCCACCATCGGGACATGGCTCGCGCGCTACCGCGCCTATTGGCCGAAGCGCATGGAAGCGCTCGCCGATCTCTTGAAGGACATGGACCAATAAGGACCTGGACCAATAAGGACCTGGATCAACAAGGACCTGGATCAATGAGCGACGCAGTGAAGCCTGATCATCCCGACGCAGACTTGGTGCTCGAAACAGACCTGGTGCTCGAATACGACCTCGATGCGGCACCGGCAAAGGTCTGGCGCGCTGTGACCATTCCGGCCCTGCGCGAGCGCTGGCTGCCGGATTCCGACCTTGTGGGCGCCGAGCCTGAATCATCGATCGTGGGCGAAGAGGTGCGCTACCGGCTTCGTGATTCCGAACCGCCATTTCGCGAAAGCTACGTCATCTTCCGGATCGAACCGAACGAAGCCGGCGGCACCCGCGTTCGCATCATCCAGCAAGCCTGCGACGATCGAGCAAAGCTGCCGCAGGCGGCCAACGCCAATTGCTGCCTGATGCGCGCGGCCTGAGCCCCGTTCCGATGGGATCGGAACGGAGCTCTAGATTCTTGTTTGACGCGTATTCTTGACGCGAACCGGTATCCACTTCGCTCGAAAACGCTCTAACGGCAAAAAGACTTCATCACCTGCAGAAATGGAGGTCGCCGATGCGCGACATGCTGCAACTCGTCCCTATGGTCGTCGAACAGTCCACCCGTGGCGAGCGATCCTTCGACATCTATTCGCGGCTCTTGCGCGAGCGCATCATCTTCCTCAACGGCGAGGTCAATGATGCGATGTCCGGACTGGTTTGCGCACAGCTCTTGTTCCTGGAGGCTGAGAATCCGAACAAGCCGATCAATCTCTACATCAATTCCTATGGCGGCGTGGTCACCAGTGGCCTCGCGATGTACGACACCATGCAATTCATCAAGGCGCCGGTCCATACGCTGTGCATGGGCACCGCGCGCTCCATGGGCTCGTTCCTGCTGATGGCCGGCGAGCCCGGTCACCGCGCCGCCCTGCCCAATGCGAGCCTTCACGTGCATCAGCCGCTGGGCGGCTTTCAGGGCCAAGCGTCCGACATCCTGATCCATGCCACCGAAATGCAGGAAACCAAGCGCCGCATCATCCGGCTCTATGCACAACATTGCGGGCGCCCTGAGCAGGACGTGGAACGGACCCTGGACCGCGACCACTTCATGACCGCCCAGCAGGCGGTCGACTGGGGGCTGATCGACAAGGTGTTTGCGGAACGCAGCGCCGCCTGACGGGCCGCCAGCAGGCTTCAGTTGGGGTGGGCCGTCACCTTCATCTGGGTCGGCAGGCGCGCTTCGTCTTGCTCAAGACGTTCGCGCCGCTCGTGGCTTGCGCGTCTCGCGTGAGTATGAATTGGAAGGCTGGACATTGCCCCGCATGGCGAAGCGCGCCAACGAGGCATCCACCTATAATTAGATACCTTTCTACTGCCCGACCCATGAGCAACATTATGTCGGCAGCCTGTCCTGCCTGTATTTTGAGCAGGCCTGACCACGTTTTGAGCGCGACGTAATAGCGCACTGCACAGCAATACGCGTCAAACGCGAAAACACCCGTTTTCATAGTCCGTTAGGCAACACGCCCGATCTGGCACGGCATTTGATTCTAAGGGTCCTGGCTGTGCCCGCGTAGTGAACTTTCTCCCTCGTGGCGAACCAGTCGAGAAACGCCCGGGCCCACGTCCGGACCGGGCCCAAGCGGGGATAGGACCCATGAAAATTGTTATGGCGATTATCAAGCCATTCAAGCTGGAAGAAGTCCGTGACGCCCTGACCGCCATCGGCGTTCACGGTCTCACGGTGACGGAAGTCAAGGGATATGGCCGCCAGAAGGGCCATACGGAAATCTATCGCGGCGCCGAATATGCCGTGAGCTTCCTGCCCAAGATCAAGATCGAGGTCGCTGTCGCCTCCGACCAGGTCGACAAGACCATCGATGCCATCACGTCCGCCGCGAAAACCGGACAGATCGGCGACGGCAAGATCTTCGTCATCAATCTCGACCATGCGGTTCGCATCCGCACCGGCGAGGCCGATGCCGCGGCCCTCTGATTTCGCGCTCAACCTTTACCAATCAGGAGTGAATAAAATGACGTTTAAGCGTCCCTATGGCGCGGGATTGGCGGCTCTCGCAGTCGGCCTGTTCGCTGCGACCGCAGCCTATGCCGAGCCAACGGTCAACAAGGGAGACAACGCCTGGATGCTGACATCGACAGTGCTCGTGCTGTTGATGACGATCCCGGGCCTCGCGCTGTTCTACGGCGGCCTCGTTCGTTCCAAGAACATGCTCTCGGTGCTGATGCAGGTGTTCTACACCGTCTGCGTCGTCACCGTGATCTGGGCCGTGTACGGCTACAGCCTCGCCTTCACCGGCGGCTCCGACTTCATCGGCGGCTTCTCCAAGGCCTTCATGATGGGCGTCACCACCGACTCGAAGGCTGCGACCTTCTCGGTCGACGCCAACATCTCGGAGCTCATCTATATGTGCTTCCAGATGACCTTCGCGGCGATCACGCCCGCCCTCATCGTCGGCGCCTTCGCCGAGCGCATGAAGTTCTCGGCGGTCGCGCTGTTCATCCCGCTCTGGGTCACGCTGATCTACTTCCCGATCGCGCACATGGTCTGGTACTGGCCCGGCCCGGACGCGATCCAGGATGCTGCCAAGGCGCTTGCTGCTGCGGCTGATGGCGCAGCGAAGACCGCGGCGCAGGCCAAGCTCGACGAGATCAACGCCGACGCCGGCTGGATCTTCAAGAAGGGCGCGATCGACTTCGCTGGCGGCACCGTGGTGCACATCAACGCCGGCATTGCAGGTCTCGTCGGCGCTCTCCTGATCGGCAAGCGCACCGGCTACGGCAAGGAGCTGATGGCTCCGCACTCGCTGACCATGTCGATGATCGGCGCCTCGCTGCTCTGGGTCGGCTGGTTCGGCTTCAACGCCGGCTCCAACCTGGAAGCCAACGGCGGCGCTGCCCTCGCCATGACCAACTCCTTCGTCGCCACCGCAGCCGCCGCGCTGTCGTGGATGTTCGCGGAGTGGATCGTGAAGGGTCATCCGTCGGTGCTCGGCGTCATCTCCGGCGCTGTTGCGGGCCTCGTGGCCGTCACGCCTGCCGCCGGCTTCTCCGGTGTGATGGGTGCGATCGTCCTCGGTCTCGTGGTTGGCGTGGTCTGCCTGTTCTTCTGCACCGTCGTGAAGAACGCGCTGGGCTACGATGACTCCCTCGACGTGTTCGGCGTGCACTGCATCGGCGGCATCGTCGGCGCCCTCGGCACCGGCATCCTGGTGAACCCGGCCCTCGGCGGCGCGGGCATCATCGACTACACCGCGATCCCGCCCAAGGTTGCCGATTACGATTTCGCGGCGCAGATGATCTCCCAGATCGAAGCCGTCTGCACCACGCTGGTGTGGTCGGGCGTCGGTTCGGCGATCCTCTACAAGGTCGTCGATGTGATCGTTGGCCTCCGCGCCAATGTCGAGACCGAGCGTGAAGGCCTCGACATCACCGAGCACACCGAGCGCGCCTACAACATGTAAGTCTCCTCCCGGACGCGGCCTCTTCGGGGGTCGCGTCCACAACTACGGTTTGGGGCACATACCCGGCAATGTCCCGACCGTTGAGGGGCTCCAGCGCAAGTTGGAGCCCCTTTCTTTTTGTTCTTTTTGGCGCGCCGCATCGTCGCAGCGGCGGAACCGGCGCAGAGCCAAATTGCATTGTCTCGATACCGGCGCGTATCATGCTCCCATTGGGAGCCCGATCTTATGCGTTTGCTGCATTGCCTGGCCCTGTGTTTCCTGTCGCTTGCTCTGTCGGCCCTCGACGCCAAGGCTGACAAGCGCGTCGCGCTGGTGATCGGCAACGGCGCCTACAGGAACGTTCCCACACTCGCGAATCCGACCAATGATGCGGCTGACGTCGGCGCGGTCCTGAAGCGATCGGGATTCGATCCTCTGATCGCGACCGATCTCGATCAGGCCGCCATGCAGGAGACTGTTCTTCGCTTCGCGCGCGAGGCCCGCGGTGCCGACGTTGCCCTGTTCTATTACAGCGGCCACGCCCTCCAGTTCGCAGGCGTCAACTATCTGGTGCCGGTCGATGCCGTCGTGCGCGACGAGGTCGATCTGCGGCGCCTGGTGCGTGCCGACGAGATCCTCGCGGACCTGCAGCAGGCCAAGAACCTCCGCATCTTCGTGCTCGACGCCTGCCGCGACAATCCATTCGCCGACGAGCTTCGGCGAAACATCGGACAGGGTCGCGGCGTGACCGTCAGCCGCGGGCTGGCCAAGATGGAGAGCCCGGAGGGCACCATCATCTCCTATGCGACCCAGGCCGGGCGCACGGCCGATGATGGCAACGGCCGCAACAGCCCCTATACCAGAGCGTTCCTGGAGCACATCGGTGACAGGGACAACATCAACACAGTGTTCCAGACGATCAGCGCGGGCGTGTACCAGCGCACCAAGGGTTCACAGGTCCCCGAGCTGTCGCTGTCCTTCTTCGGCGAGTTTTACCTCAACGGCAAGGCCGAAACCGCGGCGCTGACACCGTCCTCACCTCGGACTGACCCCTGCACTGAGGCGGCCGAGCATTGGCGCGGCGCGGAAGCGCTCGGGACGGTCACGGCATTCAGGGATCATCTGCTGCGCTTCCCCTCTTGCGCCTTTGCAGACCTGGCGAAATCCCGCATCGAGCTGTTGTCGAAATCCATCGACAGCGCAAAGCGCCCCGCGACCTTCGACGGAACCTGGATCGCCAACGAAAGCTGCGAGAGCAAGCTGCCTTTTCCGGAATCGCACCGCCAATATGTCTTCCGCATCAAGGACGGGGCGCTGCACACCGTGTTCGGGGACGAAGGTAAACCCGGCTCCGTGAGCTATGACGGCAAGATCGAAGCGGACGGCAGCAGCACCATCTCGGTCAACGGCGTCATCGGCGACAAGGATCCGCTGAACCGTCCCGCAGGCTCGTCCTATCGATACAAGATCGTGCTCGAACTGAAGGATTCCAAAGGGGCTGGCGTCCGCACTGAAACTATCTGGCCCTGTCGCTTCGAGTTTTCCAAGATCTCGGTGCCGAGCGGAGATCCCTATCAGGGTCAATCCGATCCGAAGCGCGCCACCAAGCGCAACGACAATGCGGCCGTTCCACCTTCCGAACGGCGCGAGGGAGCACAGACCAAGCCGGGCGGCAACGGGATGAGCTGCTCCATCATGCGCAGCAAGTGCGCGGTGGCTTGCGTCGGCTTTGGCGGGCGCCCGGATTGCGCTTCGACCGCCTGCCCACGGCTGGAAGCAGAGTGCATGAGCAGCGGGTGCTGGCGCGGACGAGGATTCAACGGCTGCGGGCTCGCCAAGAGATAGTCGCTGCAGGACTGGTCGCCGGGTGATTTCCTTTTTGTCCACTCGGGCAAAAAGAAAACGATTGCCATTCCAGGCGCCGGCGCAGAAATATCGACCACAACGAAAAACAAATCGGGAGGTCGTCATGCGTTTGGAAGGCGGATGCTATTGCGGCGAAGTGCGCTACGTGGCCGAGGGCGATCCGATGATGCAGGCCCAATGTCATTGTCGCGAGTGCCAGTACATCTCGGGCGGCGCGCCCAACACCTTCATCGCGATGCCGGCGGCCGGCTTCAGCTACATCACCGGGCAGCCCAAGCAATTCACGCGCAAGGATCTCGAACGCGCGGTGACACGCGAATTCTGCGCCGAATGCGGCACGCATCTGGTGACCAAGGTCCCGGGTCTGCCTGCGGCGATCCTGAAGGTCGGCACGCTGGACGAGCCGGCACAGTTCCACCCGCAGATGGCGATCTACACCTGCGACAAGCAGGAATTTCACGCGATCCCCGCAGGCATGGCGACGTTCGAGAAGCTGCCGGCGCATTAGAAGCGCCGCTGCAGCTGCTTGGAGGTCCGGGACGCCTCGGCTCCTTGCCGAGGTGTGCGCCAATGCGGCCATGCATCCGGTTGTTATCCGGCCTCATTATTCCTGCTCTGGACGGAGGCGGCGACCGATGGTTAATCGCGTCTTAACCTCGCCCTATCTATGGTGAACTGAACCGCTTCCCGCCGGCGTATCCATGCGACCGGCAGTTCCAAGAGTGCTGGCGCCCAGAATGGTCATGACCGCTTCATCCCGCGCGCCGCAGGCCGGTGGAAGCTCCGATACCGAACGCTCGCCCTTCGTCCGGCTGAACGAGCTGCTGGCGCCGCATCAGCCCGGCAAGCCCTTGATTTCGCTTGCGGTCGGTGAGCCCCAGCATCCCGTGCCTGACTTCGTCGGCCCGGTGCTGGCCAGGCACATCGCCGAATTCGGCCGTTACCCCGCGAACAAGGGCACCGATCCGTTCCGCAAGGCGGCCGGCGCCTGGCTGTCGTCGCGCTTCAAGCTGCCGCGGCCGCTCGACCCCGAGAACGAGATTCTCGTCCTCAATGGCAGCCGCGAAGGGCTGTTCTACGCCGCGATCACCGCCGCACGTTACGTCGGCCCGCGCCCCGGCAAGCCGGCCATCCTGATGCCGAACCCGTTCTACCCGGTCTATGGCGCCGGCGCCCGCGCCGCCGCTTGTGAGCCGGTCTACCTGCCGACCACCGCCGAAAACGGCTTCCTGCCCGATCTCGACGCCATCGACGAGACGACGCTGGCGCGCACGGTGGCGTTCTATCTGGCCTCGCCCGCCAACCCGCAGGGCTCGGTCGCCTCGCGCGACTATTTCATTCGCCTGAAGCAGCTCGCCGATCGCTACGGCTTCGTCATCCTGAGCGACGAGTGCTATTCGGAGATCTACACCCGCGAAGCGCCCGGCAGCGCGCTCGAATGCGCCGGCCCTGATTTCACCCGCGTGGTTGCGTTCCAGTCGCTGTCGAAGCGCTCCAACCTGCCGGGCATGCGCGTCGGTTTCGCCGCCGGCGACAAGACATTCATCGGCATGTTCCTCGAGCTGCGCAACATTGCGGCGCCGCAGGTGCCGGTGCCGCTCCAGCATGTCGCGACCGTTGCTTACGGCGACGAGGCGCATGTCGAGGAGAACCGCAGGCTCTATCGGATCAAGTTCGATCTCGCCGACCAGATCATCGGCAATCGTTACGGCTATCGCCGGCCCGATGGCGGCTTCTGCGCCTGGCTCGACACGTCCGAACTCGGCGACGACGTCTCGATCACCCTCAAGCTCTTCAATGAAGCAGGCGTGCGCGTGGTGCCCGGCAGCTATCTGGCGCGGCTCCAGCCCGACGGTTTCAATCCCGGCGCGGGCTACATTCGCCTCGCGCTGGTGCAGGATGGCGAGACCACGGCGGCGGCGCTGCACCGCCTGGTCGAGACTCTGGGTTAGGCGGGGCCCATGAGCATGTCGACAATCGAACGTGTCATTCCCCTGGTCGGCCATCTGCCGCCGTCGATCCGCGAGGGGCTGGCGCGGCGCGTGCGCGAGCTCAGCGGTCTCGGCCTGATCGCATTGTCGGGCGTCGCCTCGGCGGCGCTGATGACCTGGTCGGTGCAGGATCCCAGCCTCAGCCACGCGACGTCGCGGCCGATCCGCAACATTCTCGGCTATGCCGGCGCGATCGGCGCCGACCTCGCGATGCAGATCCTCGGGCTCGGCGCGATCATGCTGGTCCTGACGATCGCGGTCTGGGGTTGGCGCATGCTGACCCATCGCCCGTTCGACCGCGAGGCGCTGCGGCTCGGCTCCTGGATTCTCTGCACGGTGATCGCGGCGGGCTTCGTCAGCTGCTGGCCGCATGGCGGCGCCTGGCCGCTGCCGACCGGCCTCGGCGGCGTCGTTGGCGACGCCCTGGTGCGTGCGCCCGCGGTGATTTTTGGACCGGTGGGCACGATCTATCGGATGGTGCTGGGCACGATCCTGTTCGCCGCGATGGCGGCGACTTTCCTGATCGCCTGCGGCCTCGGCGCGCGTGAGCAAGACGACGAGCTCGCGGAGATCGAGGATGACGACAAGCCGCTCGATGAAGGCGAGGAGAGCGATCGCGGTTCAGTGTCGCTGGGCTGCCTGTTCCACGCTTTGATGAGCACGAAGGCACGGCTGATCTGGCTGCTCGGCGCTGCTTACCGCTCGTTGGTCTCGAGCGGACCGAAGACCAAGGCCGTTGCATTCAGCCGCCAGGAGCCGAAGCTCGGTGGCGGCCGCGCCGCGCCGTCGATCTCGCCGCAGTCGGAAGACGAGCACGACGAGGACGATCACGAAGAAGAGGACGACGAGGAGGAGGAGGAAGAGCCGGCCGCGCGCGCCCCGCGCAAGAAGGCTGCGCCGAAGGCCGCTTCCAAAAAATCCTCCGACAAGTTCGAGCTTCCGTCCGTGTCCGTGCTGGCCGCGCCCAAGGCCGGCGATCGCCAGCCGCTCAGCAAGGCCGAGCTGGAAGCCAATTCGCGCGCGCTCGAAGGCGTGCTGCAAGACTTCGGCGTTCGCGGCGAGATCGTGAAGGCCAATCCGGGGCCCGTGGTCACGCTGTACGAGCTGGAGCCGGCGCCGGGTATCAAGTCGTCGCGCGTGATCGGCCTTGCCGACGACATCGCCCGTTCGATGAGTGCCCTGTCGGCGCGCGTCGCTGTCGTGCCCGGCCGCAATGCCATCGGCATCGAGCTGCCGAACGCCCATCGCGAAAAGGTCTATCTGCGCGAGCTGCTGGTTGCCAAGGAGACTATCGATTCGGTTGCGAAGCTGCCGCTCTGCCTCGGCAAGACCATCGGCGGTGACCCCGTCATCATCGACCTCGCACGCACGCCGCACATGCTGATCGCCGGTACCACCGGCTCCGGCAAGTCGGTCGCCATCAACACCATGATCCTCAGCCTGGTCTATCGGCTGCGCCCGGACCAGTGCCGGCTGATCATGGTCGATCCGAAGATGCTCGAACTCTCCGTCTATGACGGCATTCCCCATCTGCTCACGCCGGTCGTGACCGACCCGAAGAAGGCGGTGGTCGCGCTGAAATGGGCCGTGCGCGAGATGGAAGAGCGTTACAAGAACATGGCCAAGCTCGGTGTGCGCAACATCGACGGCTACAACACGCGCCTGCTCGAATTGAAGGCCAAGGGCGAAGAGCCGACGCGCACGGTGCACACCGGCTTCGACAAGGAGACCGGCAAGGCGATCTACGAGGAAGAGAAGCTCTCGCTCGACCCGCTGCCCTACATCGTCATCATCGTCGACGAAATGGCCGACCTGATGATGGTCGCCGGCAAGGACATCGAAGGCGCGGTGCAGCGCCTCGCGCAGATGGCGCGCGCCGCCGGCCTGCACGTGATCCTCGCGACGCAGCGTCCGTCGGTCGACGTCATCACCGGCACCATCAAGGCGAACTTCCCGACCCGCATCGCCTTCCAGGTCACGTCCAAGATCGACAGCCGCACCATTTTGGGCGAGATGGGCGCCGAGCAACTGCTCGGCCAGGGCGACATGCTCTACATGGCCGGCGGCGGCCGCATCAGCCGCGTGCACGGACCTTTTGCTTCCGACGAGGAAGTCGAGAAGGTGGTGCGCCACCTCAAGACGCAGGGACAGCCGGAATATCTCGAGGCGGTCACGGCGGAAGAGCCCACCGAGGACGAAGATGGCGCGGTGTTCGACGCTTCCGCCATGGGCGCGGATGGCGGCGGCGATCTGTTCTCGCAGGCCGTTGCGATCGTCAAACGCGACCGCAAGGCCTCGACCAGCTACATCCAGCGTCGCCTGCAAATCGGCTATAACCGCGCCGCATCGCTGATGGAGCGCATGGAACTGGAAGGCATCGTCGGACCCGCCAACCACGCCGGCAAGCGCGAGATTCTGGTCGAGGAAGAAGACAGCCATATGTGAGGCGAGCCGCCTCAAACCATCATTCCACGCAAAAACGTTATCTGCTTTTGGCCGAAATCACGCTAAAAGGGCGCCCAGCCACACAGGACGACGCGTTGATCAGACATCCGGACATTCGATTCGCTGCCACCATCGCTGCGCGAAGCGCGCGCATGGCCGGCGTGCTTCTCGTCACCGCCGCGATGGCGACCGCGACGTCGTTCGCGCAGACCGTTCCCGTGCCGAAGCCCGCGCCGAAGGGCCGCGATAGCGGTCCGGCGGGTGGAGGGCCCACGGTCACCGGCGCGACCCAGACGCCGCCGAACCCGGTGATTCCGGATCCGCGCCGCAACGTGCCGAGCAGCATCTTCCAGACCTTCGATGCCAACCAGAAGGCCCAAGCCGCCAAGGTCAGCGCCTACCTGTCGTCGTTGTCGACGCTGGTCGGGAATTTCGTCCAGGTCGGTCCCGACGGCAGCAAGACGCAGGGCGATTTCTACATCCAGAAGCCGGGCAAGGTCCGCTTCGAATATGATGCGCCGAGCCCGATCGACATCGTCGCCGACGGATCGTCGCTGGTGGTGCGCGACCGCAAGCTCGCGACGCAGGACGTCTATCCGCTGTCGCAGACGCCGCTGCGCTTCCTGCTGTCCGACCGCATCGACCTGATGAAGGACACCAACGTTGTCAACGTCTCGGCCGACGACGTCTTCGTCAGCGTCACCATCGAGGAGAAGCAGGCGCTGGTCGGCACCAGCCGCCTGATGCTGATGTTCGGCGCCAAGGACGGCCAGTTGAAGCAGTGGACCGTCACCGACCCGCAGGGCTACGACACCACGATCGCGGTCTACAATCTCGACACGAGCAAGAAGCTCGATCCCGGCATGTTCAAGATCGACTTTACGAATTACGGCCCGTCGCCGGGATAGGTGCCGTAGCAACCATTAAACGGCGGCAGTGTTTTGCGCCGCGCTTCGCGCAGCCGCAGAGCTAATCCACCCTACGAACTCTCGCTGTGGACAAGCATTTTCCCCACGCCGATCCATGCTAAGACGCATGCCTCATGCGTTTTTCCCTGACAACCTGGAACATCAATTCGGTGCGGCTGCGCATCGATCTGGTCGCGAAATTTCTCAAGAGCGCGCGACCGGACGTGCTGTGTCTCCAGGAGACCAAGTGCATCGACGACGCCTTTCCACTGAAGCGCTTCAAGCGGCTCGGCTACGAGCATGTCGCGCTGAACGGGCAGAAGGGCTATCACGGCGTCGCCATCGTCTCGAAGATTCCGTTCGAGGCAACGGACATCCGCACCTTCTGCGACAAGGTGGATTCACGCCATATCTCGGTCTCGTTCGGAGAGAAGGCTGGCATCGCCAAGCCGCTGGTGCTGCATAATTTCTACGTGCCGGCCGGCGGTGACATTCCCGATCCCGCGCTGAACGAGAAATTCGATCACAAGCTCCGCTTCCTCGACGAGATGAAGGCGTGCGAGCCACTGCATCCGCGCGGCGAGGACCGCCACATCCTGGTCGGCGATCTCAACGTCGCCCCGCACGAGAACGACGTGTGGTCGCACAAGCAGCTTCTGAAAGTGGTGTCGCATACGCCGATCGAGACCGAGAAGCTCAACGCGGCGCTGGCAGCCGGCGAGTGGGTCGACGTCGCGCGCGAGCGCATTCCGATGTCGGAAAAGGTCTACACGTGGTGGAGCTACCGCTCTGCCGACTGGACCGTCGGCGACCGCGGCCGCAGGCTCGACCACATCTGGGTCTCGCGCGCGCTGAAGGATGCGGTCAGTGATTTCATGATCTTGCGCGACGCGCGCAGCTGGGAGCGTCCGTCGGACCATGTGCCGGTGACGGTGACGCTCGAGGTGTAGTGCCAAACCACCGACCTCATCCTGAGGAGATCGCGAAGCGGTCGTCTCGAAGGATGGGCTACGGGTGAGAGCCGGGCCTGCATGGTTCGAGACGGCGCTCACGCGCCTCCTCACCATGAGGATCACCTACGACGTCAACTTCGCACCGGCCATCAGGATATCGCTCGCGATCTGGCTGGAGCGAACCGCGAATTCGTCGCGGAGGCGAACGGCGGCGGCAGGGTCGCTTTCGAGCACGCGCTGAAACAGGCTGCGCGCGACGCGGATGACGGAGGCGTGCTCCAGTGCGATCGCGCTCGACGGCCGCTTCATCGGCACCACAAGCGCGAGCTCGCCGATCAGCGCACCGGGGCCTGCGATCATCTCGGCTCCGGCGCCGTCGTCGACCCGGAAGGCGCCGCGCTGGACCACGAAGCCGGCATCGGCGGCGTCGCCGAGATTGAACAGGACGTCGCCGCGGACGAAGTCACGCTGCTCGGAGCCGATCGCCAGCATGCGCAACGAAGCGTCTCCCAACAGGCGAAGTGTCGGGACACGCTCGAGCAGCGCTACATCGTCGTCGATTGACATTCAGGTCCGGGGCTCAAGGGCACGCGATCTAAAACGATTCGCACGCCCCTGAAGCGTATCACGGCACCAGCTTGTAGCCACCGGCTTCCGTGACCAGGATCTCCGGGTTGGCGGCGTCCTTCTCGATCTTCTGGCGAAGGCGGTAGATGTGGGTTTCCAGCGTGTGGGTGGTGACGCCGGAATTATAGCCCCAGACCTCCTGGAGCAGGGTCTCGCGCGAGACCGGCATCTGGCCGGCCCGGTAGAGGAAGCGGAGGATGGCAGTTTCCTTCTCCGTGAGGCGGACCTTGCGCGCATTGGCGGCGGTCAGCATCTTGGAGCCGGGCCGGAAGGAGTAAGGACCGACCGAGAACACCGCGTCCTCGCTGGCCTCGTGCTGGCGGAGCTGGGCGCGGATGCGTGCCAACAGGACCGCGAAGCGGAAGGGTTTTGCGACATAGTCGTTGGCGCCGGATTCCAGCCCCAAAATCGTGTCGGAATCGGTGTCATGCCCGGTGAGCATGATGATGGGAGCCTTGAACCCGCCCTTGCGTAAGGAACGGACCACTTCACGGCCATCCGTGTCGGGCAGGCCAACATCCATCAGGACGAGATCGGGGGCATTAGCCTTCGCGGCGCTCGCGCCCTTGGCGCCGGTATCGACGGCGGAGGCTTCAAATTCTTCGTGCAGCGACAATTGCTCCACCAACGTATCGCGCAGATCGGTATCGTCGTCCACGATCAGGATCTTGCGGGCATTGGCCATAGGGGGTCATCCTTTTGGGGTCCGGCACGGCGCGCATCCATGCTGCACCCAGCCGAGAGGGAAGTTTAGGGGTCGCTGTTATTATTGTTGTTCGTGTTGAAGTAGTGGGCTGTTACCGATTCACAAGCCAGAACCACTCTAACCCAGAATAGCAGGCCGTTTTGATGAATGTCCTGTAATGAATTCGACATCGCACGTTCATATGAAAAACAAAGCTGCTTCAGCTAGTTACACCATGAACCGAAGCGCCAGGCCGCTGTCGGCGATCCGCGTTAAGCCTGCTGCCGGGGATCCGCGCCGGGGCTGGCTGACCGCCGGAGCGCTGACGATTCCGGTGGCGCTCGGACGCGGTGGCATTCTGGCAAATAAACGCGAGGGCGATGGCGGCACCCCGAGGGGCAGCTTCCGTCCCAGGCGATTGTGGTGGCGGGGCGACCGGCACAGCCGCCCGCAGACCTTCTTGCCGGCCCGGATCATCACCGGCGAGGACGCCTGGTGCGAGGATCCCAAAGACCGTCATTACAACCAGGGCATCCGGCTCGGTCCGGAGCAGGGCGGTGACCGGCTCAAGCGGGCCGACCACCTCTATGACTTCATCATCGAAATCAACCACAACACGAGGCCGCGCATCGCCGGTCGCGGCAGCGCGGTGTTCTTGCATCTGGCCCGCGACAATTTCGGCCCGACCGCAGGCTGCGTCTCGATGACCAGAGCGGCGATGCGACAATTGCTGCGGCGGCTGGGACCAAAAACAAAAATCATCATCGGGTGAGAACACGTGCTCGACAGCGATCAGATCGCCACCGCATCGCGCGTCCTCGTTCAACATTGGCGTGACGACACCAAGCTTGACGCACTGGAGACAGGGTTGCGGCCACAGAGCCGCACCGAGGGTTACGCCGTGCAGGCTGCGCTCAGCGGAAAATTGTTCGGCTGGAAGATCGCGGCAACGAGCGAGTCCGGACAGAAGCACATCAACGTCGCGGGACCGCTGGCCGGTCGCATCATGAGCGACACCGTGATCGCCGACGGCGGCACGGCCTCGATGAAGGGCAACGCGATGCGCGTCGGCGAGCCTGAGTTCGCCTTCCGCATGGGGCGCGATCTGCCGCCGCGCGCGGCGCCATACACTGTCGACGAGGTGCTCGCCGCGTCGATACCTTGCATCCCGCGATCGAGATTCCCGATTCGCGCTTTGCCGATTTCGCCAGCGCCGGCGAGGCGCAGCTCATCGCCGACAACGCCTGTGCGCATCTGTTCGTGCTGGGTGCGGCGACGACTGCGAGCTGGCGCGCCATGGATCTCGTCGAGGAGCGGCCGCAGATCACGCTGCGCGGCCAGCGCTATCTCGGCCACGGCAAGAACGTGCTCGGCGATCCCCGCATTGCCTTGGTCTGGCTGGCCAACGAGCTGCGTGGCCTCGGCCTCACCTTGCGGGCAGGGGAGGTGGTGACCACGGGCACGTGCCATCCGCCGCTGCCGATCCAGGCCGGCGATCATTTCGCGGTAGATTTCGGCGTGCTGGGGACCGTGTCGGTGGGGTTCGAATAGGCGCTACGCGCTCCGCCGTCGTCCCGGCGATAATTACCGGTGCCCGAAGATCGCACTCCCCACCCGAACGTGGGTGGCGCCGAGCATGATCGCGGTCGCAAAATCCGCGCTCATGCCCATCGAGAGCTTCTTCAATCCATTGCGCGCGGCGATCTTGGCGGTCAGCGCGAAATGCGCCGCCGGCGGCTCATCCACCGGCGGGATGCACATCAACCCCGAGATCGTCAGCCCGTAGGTGTCGCGGCAGCTCGCGATGAAGGCATCGGCCTCGCCGGGGGCAATGCCGGCCTTCTGCGGCTCCTCGCCGATGTTGATCTGGACGAACAATTCCGGGTGCTTGTCCTGGGATTCGATTTCCTTGGCTAACGCCTGGCAAATGCTCGGGCGGTCGACCGAATGGATGGCATCGAACAGCGCCACCGCCTCTTTCGCCTTGTTGGATTGCAGCGGCCCGATCAGATGCAGCGCGATATCGGAGTAAACAGAAATTAACGCAGGCCACTTGCCTTTGGCCTCCTGCACGCGATTCTCGCCGAATACGCGCTGTCCGGCGTCGATGACCGGGGTAATTGCATCTGCGGCGAAAGTTTTCGACACCGCGATCAGCGTCACGGAGGCACGTTCGCGCCGCGCGTCCTTGCAGGCGCGCGCGATTTCGGCTTCGACCGCGGCGAGCGCGTTTGGTGAATCGCCGGTTACCGGCGCGGCGTTGGCTTCAGTCATGATGTCGCATCGGCACTGGTTGTTGCGGAGCTAGTTCTAATTTTACCGAGTTCAAGAAAGAGTTTTTGAACCCTTCGCTTTACCTTAGCCCGCGGGGTGGGCAGCGAAGATGGCAAACGTCAGTTTCAACCGCAAACGAGCGAAACTCAAGCAGGTTCTCGGGATCCGGGCACGGCTTGCGTTGCTCGCGGTGATTCTGGTGGCGCCCTTGATGTTCGAGCGCATCCGTTCGCTCGAAGACACGCGCGCGCGGCAGATCGCGCAGGCCGCGGCTGAATTCACCACGGTCGCAAGGCACAGCGCCGATGCGCAGCGCGAGGTGATCTCGTCGGTCGAGACCATCCTGAAATCGGAGGCTTTCATCCGCGCCTCCGCCGGCGGCATCAGCAAGAGCTGCGACGTGCTGCGCGCGAGCCTGCCCTCGAATCTTCCCTGGATCCGCACGCTTCTGATCGCCGGCCAGGACGGACGCATCCAGTGCGCCACCAACAACATGTATGTCGGCCTCGACCTCAGTGACCGGCCGTACTTCCAGCAGGCGCAGGAAACCGGCCGTTTCGTGCTGAGCGATTTCATCCTGTCGCGGCCGGTGCCGTCACCGACCGTGATGGCGGTTTACCCGGTATCCGCCTTCAGCGGCGTATCCGATGCCGTCGTGCTCGCCACCGTCAACCTCGACTGGATGTCGAAGGTCATGAGCAATCTGGGCGGTCGCGCCGGCATCACCGCCGTGCTGGTCGACAGCGCCGGCACCGTGCTGGCAGCGCCCGCCGACCAGCACAGCGCGATCGGCCGTCCGCTCGACAACATGCCGCTGATGTCGGCGATCGCCGACAAGGCGCTGCGGTCGGACCAGGACGAAGGCGCATTGTCGTTCCTCGCCGCCGACGGCTCCCGTCGCGCGGTCAGCTACATCCGCATCGCCGGCACCAATGCCCGCCTGATCGCCAGCATCGACGAGGACAAGGTGTCTGCGGCCGTGAGCCGCGACATCCGCACTGCTTATCTCCAGCTCGCTTTCGTCGTCCTGTTCGTCCTGCTCGGCGCGCTGATCGCCGCCGAGAAGCTGGTGATCAAGCCGATCGAGATGTTGGCCGACATGGCCAAGCGCCTTGGCGAGGGCGATCTGTCGGCGCGCGCTGCGCGCAATCGTCTGCCGGCCGAGTTCGTGCCGCTGGCCCGCGCGTTCAACGCGATGGCCGCGCAGCTGAGCCAGCGCGAGCGCGAGCTGATCGCGAGCAACGACCGCCTGACGGTGATGGCCTCGATCGACATGTTGTCTGGACTCGCCAACCGCCGTGGTTTCCAGAGCCGACTCGACTTCGAATGGATGCGCGCGCAGCAATATGGCAGCGAGCTCGCGCTCCTGATGATCGACGTCGACCATTTCAAGCTGTTCAACGACACCTACGGTCATCTCGAAGGCGATTCCTGCCTGACCAGACTTGGCGAGGCGCTGTCCGGCATCGCCGCCGACACCATGGGCTTTGCGGCCCGCTATGGCGGCGAGGAATTCTGCCTGCTGCTGCCGAACACCGACGTAACGCACGCCACCGAGATCGGCGAACAGGTGCGCGCGGCCGTGCTGAAGCTGTGCCTGCCGCACATCACCTCCGCCCACATGATCGTCACCGTTTCGATCGGTGTTGCCGCGACGAAGCCCAACGAGAGCTTGCGTCCGGGCGACCTGATCGAAGCCGCCGACGCCGCGCTCTACGCCGCAAAACACCGCGGCCGCAACAATGTCGTCGAGCACGGCATCATGGTGATCGATAACGGCGCGGCGGAAATGATGATGGCGGGCTGAGGGCTAACCGGCAGCCCCGGCGCGATCGAGCTCGCGCTCCGTCACCACGCGATTGCGGCCACCGCCCTTGGCAAGATAGAGCGCGCCGTCGCAGCGCTCGATCAGGTCGCCGAGCGCCGTCGCCACAAACTCCTGCGCCGCGCCCATGAGGGCATACAGCCGTTCGGACGTCTCGAAGGCAACGGCCCCCCCTTGGGCGCGACGTCGAAGCTGGCGTCCGTCGCGAGTATTTGGGTCCCGGCCAGCCGCAACCTCGCATCGACCCCTTAATCACACCCCAACGGCGGCCTCAGTACTTCACCGGGGCAGTCCCCAAAGGCTCCCAAGTCGCGGCAACCCATTGACCCCTTGAGGACTTCTATGGCCTAGTCCGCCGTCTTTAGACGGCCAAATCCACGAAAACCCAACGATTCCATGACCTCCGAACGCTACAACGCCCGCGACGCCGAACCGCGCTGGCAAGCCGCCTGGGACCAACAGGCGATCTTCGTCTCCAAGAACGACGATTCGCGGCCGAAATACTATGTGCTGGAGATGTTCCCCTACCCGTCGGGGCGCATCCATATCGGCCATGTCCGCAATTACACGCTCGGCGACGTACTGGCCCGCTTCATGCGCGCCAAGGGTTTCAACGTGCTGCACCCGATGGGCTGGGACGCTTTCGGCCTGCCGGCCGAGAACGCCGCGATCGAGCGCAAGGTCGCGCCGAAGGCCTGGACCTACGACAACATCGCCGCGATGAAGAAGCAGCTCCGCTCGATCGGGCTGTCGCTGGACTGGTCACGCGAATTCGCGACCTGCGATCCCAGCTACTACAAGCACCAGCAGAAGATGTTCCTGGACATGCTCCGCGCAGGGCTGGCCGAGCGTGAGAAGCGCAAGCTCAATTGGGATCCGGTCGACATGACCGTGCTCGCCAACGAGCAGGTGATCGACGGCCGCGGCTGGCGCTCCGGCGCCGTTGTCGAACAACGGGAAATGAGCCAGTGGGTCTTCAAGATCACGAAGTACTCGCAGGAGCTGCTGTCTGCACTGGATGGGCTGGATCGCTGGCCCGACAAGGTGCGCCTCATGCAGCGCAACTGGATCGGCCGCTCCGAAGGCCTCCTGGTCCGCTTCGCGCTGGATCAGGCAACCACGCCCGCCGGCGAGAGCGAGCTGAAGATTTTCACGACGCGTCCCGACACTTTGTTCGGCGCGAAATTCATGGCGATCTCATCGGATCATCCGCTGGCGCAGGCAGCAGCCGCGAAGAACCCGAAGCTTGCGCAGTTCGTCGCCGACATCAAGAAGATCGGCACGGCGCAGGAGATCATCGACACCGCGGAGAAGCAGGGTTTTGACACCGGCATCCGTGCGGTTCATCCGTTCGACCCGTCCTGGAAGCTCCCGGTCTATGTCGCCAACTTCGTGTTGATGGAATACGGCACCGGCGCGATCTTCGGCTGCCCCGCGCACGACCAGCGCGACCTAGACTTCGTCAACAAATACAGCCTGGGCGTCACGCCGGTGGTGTGCCCCGAGGGCCAGGATCCGAAGAGCTTTGTCATCACCGACACCGCCTATGACGGTGACGGCCGCATGATCAATTCGCGTTTCCTCGACGGCATGACCATCGATCAGGCCAAGGAGGAGGTGGCGAAGCGTCTCGAGACCGAACTGCGCGGCAACGCGCCGGTCGGCGAGCGTCAGGTCAATTTCCGCCTGCGCGACTGGGGCATTTCGCGCCAGCGCTATTGGGGCTGCCCGATCCCGGTGATCCACTGTCCGAAGTGCGATGTGGTGCCGGTGCCGGACGCCGACCTGCCGGTGACGCTGCCGGAGGACGCGACCTTCGACAAGCCGGGCAACGCACTCGATCATCACCCGACCTGGAAGCACGTCACCTGCCCGCAATGCGGAGGGAAAGCGCAGCGCGAAACCGACACCATGGACACCTTCGTGGATTCGTCCTGGTACTTTGCGCGCTTCACCGATCCCTGGAACGAGAACGCCCCGACGACGCCCGCGGTTGCCAACCGGATGTTGCCGGTCGACCAGTATATCGGCGGCGTCGAGCACGCGATCCTGCATCTGCTCTACAGCCGCTTCTTCACGCGCGCGATGAAGGCGACCGGGCACATCGCATTGGACGAGCCGTTCGCCGGCATGTTCACGCAGGGCATGGTGGTGCACGAGACCTATCAGAAGGCCGATGGCACCTACGTCCAGCCGGTCGAGGTCAAGGTCGAGACCGGAGCCAACGGCCGCCGCGCCACGCTGCTTACGTCTGGCGAAGACATCCAGATCGGCCCGATCGAGAAGATGTCGAAGTCGAAGAAGAACACGGTCGACCCCGATGACATCATCGAGACCTACGGCGCCGACGTCGCCCGCTGGTTCATGCTGTCGGACTCCCCGCCCGACCGCGACGTGATCTGGAGCGACGAGCGCGTCCAGGGCGCCTCGCGCTTCGTGCAGCGGCTGTGGCGGCTGGTGAACGACTCCCAGGAACTTTGCAAGGAACTCGGCAAGGCCGCGCCCGCGGCCCGGCCGGCCAGCTTCGGCCCGGACGCCACCGCTTTGCGCAAGGCCGCCCATGGCGCGCTGGACAAGGTCACCACCGGGATCGAGCGGCTGCACTTCAACGTCTGCCTCGCCCATATCCGCGAATTCGCCAATGCGTTTTCGGAGGTGCTCCAGCGCCCCGGCCAACCGGCCCCCGATGTGGCCTGGGCGATCCGGGAGGCCAGCCAGATCCTGGTCCAGCTGTTCTCCCCGATGATGCCGCACCTGGCCGAGGAGTGTTGGCAGGTTCTGGGCCATGACGGGCTGGTTTCCGAGGCCAATTGGCCCCAAATCGAACGCGATTTGCTGGTTGAAGACAGTGTGACCCTGGTGGTCCAGGTCAACGGCAAGAAGCGGGGTGAGGTCACAGTTGCAACAGCGGCCGAGAATCCGGAAATCGAGGCTGCCGCTTTGGCCCTCGATGCGGTAAAACTGGCTCTGGACGGCAAGCCCGTCCGCAAGGTGATTATCGTCCCCAAGAGGATCGTGAATGTTGTCGGCTAGGATCCGCATCGCAGCCCGCTTGCTGGCAGTCGCCGCACTGGCGGCCCTGACGGCCGGCTGCTTCCACCCGATGTATGCGGAGCACACCGACGGCACCCCCGGCCTGCGCGAGAAGCTGATGGGGGTCGATCTGCCCCCGATCGCCAAGGCCAATGCCTCGCGCGAGGCCCGCGTCGGCGTCGAGGTCCGCAACGCGCTGGCCTTCAAGCTCTATGGCACCGCCACCGGCATGCCGCCGACCCACCGCCTGGAGATCCGCTTCGCAAGCAGCAAGACGTCCCTGATCGTCGATCCCAATACCGGCCTGCCGAGCAGCGAAAACTACGGCCTCGACGCTCAGTACAATTTGATCGAGGTCGTCAGCGGGAAGTCGGTGATGACCGGCACGACGTTCTCCCGCGTGTCCTACGACATGCCCGGCTCCTATCAGCGTTTCAGCCGCAACCGCGCGATACGTGATGCCGAGGATCGTGCCGCCAACGAGATCGCCGAGAACATCACGACTCGCCTCGCCTCGTTCTTCACCGCGGGCACTTAATTCATCGCGTCATCCGGCTCGCCCGGAATGACGAACCCCAGGCAACATGGTCGCGCTGCGCGGAAAAGAGATCGACGCCTTTCTCGCCCGCCCCGATGCGGGCCGTCCGATCATCCTGCTCTATGGTCCTGACGCGGGCCTGGTCCGCGAACGCGCGGATGCGCTGATCGCCTCGGCTGTCGACGATCCCAACGATCCCTTCTCGCTGGTCAGGCTCGATGGCGACGAGCTCTCCGCCGAGCCGTCGCGCCTCGTCGACGAGGCCATGACGGTGCCGCTGTTCGGCGGCCGCCGCGCCATCCGCATCCGCGCCGGCTCGCGCAGCTTTGCCAGCGGCGTTGATACGCTGGCGGAGATGGGCGTGAAGGATTGCCGCATCGTGATCGAGGCCGGCGAGCTGCGCCCGGAATCGCCACTGCGCAAGGCCTGCGAACGCGCCAAGACGGCCGTCGCGATCGGTTGCTATCCCGATACCGAGCGCGACCTGGCCAAGCTGATGGAAGACGAGCTCCGCATCGCCAATTTGCGCATCGCGCAGGACGCCCGCGCCGCGCTGATGTCGTTCCTCGGCGGCGACCGCCAGGCCTCCCGCAACGAGCTGCGCAAGCTCACGCTCTATGCCCATGGCAAAGGCGAGATCACGCTGGATGACGTGATGGCCGTCGTCGCCGATGCGTCGGAGCTCAAACTCGATCCGATCGTCGACGGCGCCTTCGCCGGCCGGCCCGAGATCGTCGAGAACGAGTTTGCCAAAGCGATGATCGCCGGCACCTATCCCGGCGTGATCATCTCTGCGGCGCAGCGTCAGGCGGCGTGGCTGCACAAATCGGCGCTCGCAATCGCAGACGGCACGCCCGCTTCCGCGGTGCTCGACGGCGGCTTTCCGCGCCTGCATTTTTCGCGAAAGCCCGCGGTCGAAACCGCGCTGCGCAATTTCAGCGTGGCGCGGCTCGCCGTCATCATCGAGCAGCTCGCGACCGCCGCGCTC
Organism: Bradyrhizobium nivariense; assembly: GCF_029846715.1. GTDB lineage: Bacteria > Pseudomonadota > Alphaproteobacteria > Rhizobiales > Xanthobacteraceae > Bradyrhizobium. Next base: position 232,172 of record NZ_JARVWW010000004.1, on the reverse strand, counting down.
GACACCCGCAAGCAATCCACCCTCGCCGCCGCCATCGCCCAGCGCACGTTGATGGCGATCGCCGCGAACGCGAAGCGGCGGGGCTGAGCTCGATTCTCCACGACATCGCGAGCGCGCCTCTCTCCACACGTCATTGCGAGGAGCTCGTGACAAAATTGCGAAGCAATTTTGCACTGAAGCGACGAAGCAATTCAGAATCCCTCCGCGGAACGATTCTGAATTGCTTCGCTTCGCTCGCAATGACGAGCGACAGTGCGTGCCCCCTCATCCTGAGGAGCGCGCTCTTGCGCGCGTCTCGAAGGATGAAGGCCCGGGCCCTCGCCCTTCGAGACGCCGCTCCGCGGCTCCTCAGGGTGAGGGTGAGAGAGCGAAAATAACGACTACAGCGCGCCCTTTGCGAGCCGCCGCATCACCTCGTCGAGCTGGTCGAGATTGCGGTAATTGATCTGCACAGAGCCGCCGGGGTCGCGGTGGCTCACCGTGACCTTGAGGCCGAGTGCGTCGCTGACGCGCTTCTCCAGGTCGACCGTGTCAGGATCCTTCTCCTTCGCCCCCGTGCGCGCCTTCTGCGGCTTGCGCTCCGGCACACCCTCTTCATGCGCCAGCGCCTCGGTCTGGCGGACGTTGAGGCCCTCCTCGACGATGCGCTTGGCGGCCGCGACCGGATCGGGCACGCCGATCAGCGCGCGCGCGTGACCGGCAGTCAGCTCGCCGCTCGTGATCAAGGCTTGCACCTCGTCGGGCAGCTTCGTCAGCCGCATCATGTTGGCGATGTGGCTGCGGCTCTTGCCGACGACTTTGGCAATGTCGTCCTGGCTGCGTTTGAACTCATTGGCGAGCGCGTGATAGCCCAGCGCCTCTTCCATCGGATTGAGGTCTTCGCGCTGCACGTTCTCGACGATCGCGAACTCAAGCGCATCGCTGTCGCTGATGTCGACCGGCACGATCGGCACTTCGTGCAGGCCGGCCATCTGCGAGGCACGCCAGCGCCGCTCGCCGGCGATGATCTCGAACCGATCCTGCGCACCCTTCACGGGGCGCACCACGATCGGCTGGATCACGCCGTGCTGCCTGATCGAATCGCTGAGCTCCCTGAGCTCGGTTTCCGAAAAGGCGCGGCGCGGGTTGCGCGGATTGGGCTTGATGAACTCGATCGGCACCTTGCGCTGCGCGCGCGGGCGGTCGACATGCTGAGCCTCGCCGCCGACGTCACCGATCAGACTCGCAAGACCCCGGCCCAGTCGCGAACGCGCTTCGTCGGCCATCGCCAGCTCCCTTGGATTCACGGTGCAGCACTCCAGAACTGAATTCTCGAAACTTGTAGGATGGGTAGAGCGAAGCGAAACCCATCGCTGTTCGTGCGCGTGATGATGGGTTTCGCTGCGCTCTACCCATCCTACGAATCAATACCCATCCTACGAATCAATGTCGCTTCAATGCGTCGTCCGCAGCTCGCGCTCGCGCTGGATCACTTCGGTGGCCAGCCGCAAGTACGCTTCGCTGCCGACGCATTTGAGATCGTACACCAGCACCGGCTTGCCGTAGGACGGCGCCTCCGAGATGCGCACGTTGCGCGGGATCATGGTTTTGTAGACCTTCTCGCCCATGAACTGCCGGACGTCGGCAACGACCTGGTTCGAGAGATTGTTGCGCGAGTCGAACATAGTCAGCACGATGCCGTGGATCGACAGGTTCGGGTTGAGCGTCGAGCGCACCTGCTCCACCGTCTGGAGCAATTGCGACAGACCTTCGAGCGCGAAGAACTCGCACTGGAGCGGCACCAGGATCGCGTCGGAAGCCGCCATCGCGTTCACAGTGATCAAGTTGAGCGAGGGCGGACAGTCGATCAGCACATAGGTGTAGTCGGCGTCGGGCGAGACGTTGTTGTTGAGCGCGCTGATCGCGTCACGCAGCTTGTACGCACGACCGGGCGTGGTGCCGAGCTCGAGCTCGAGGCCGGAGAGATCCATGGTCGAGGGCGCGATATGTAGCCGCGGCACTGCAGTCGACACCACCGCTTCTCGCAGGCTCGCCTCGCCCACCAGAACGTCATAGGTCGAGCAGGAGCGGTTGCGGCGATCGATACCGAGGCCGGTCGAGGCGTTGCCCTGCGGATCGAGATCGACGATCAGGACACGCTCGCCGATCGCCGCGAGCGCCGTGCCGAGATTGATCGCCGTGGTGGTTTTTCCCACGCCGCCCTTCTGATTCGCCAGCGCCAGGATGCGCGGATGGCCCTGCGGGACGGCAGCGGTCTGTTCTTGCTGCGGTTCGTCAATCACGCTCATCGCAAATTCCCCACTCGACCCCTGAACGCCTCACCCGCGCCGTTCGGCGGAAGCCAGCTCGACGATCCAACCGTCACCGGTCCGGCTTTGGTGGAGCTGCGGCTGAATATTCCAATATTTAGTGGCTTCGGTCAATTCAGACTCTACATCTTGACCCTTGAGAAACAACGCTTTTGCGCCTTGGCGCATCAGCGGCTCCGCAAAGCCGATAAGTTGGTGTAGCGGAGCCAGCGCACGCGCGGTGACGCAATCGACCGGGCCGGTGATTCTATCCACATTATCCCCGATCTCAGCGAGATGTACGACTCCCGGAGATGTGGTGACGCGGATGGCTTCGCGCAGGAAGGCCGCCTTCTTGGCGATTCGCTCGACCAGATGAACGCTCGCCCCGACCGTCCCGGCCATGGCGCAGGCGAGGACGATTCCGGGAAAGCCGCCACCGCTGCCGAGGTCGGCCCAGCGTTTGGCCGCCGGCGCGAGAGCAACGAGCTGAAGCGAATCAGCGATGTGCCGGGTCCAGAGATGCGGCAACGTCGAGGGCGCGACGAGGTTGGTCTTGGCTTGCCATTCCCGGAGCAGTGCGATGTAGCGATCGAGCCGGGCCTCCGTTTCATGTGAAACGGGCGCGAGCTTGAGCGCCGCGATCTTGTCGGCGGCGATGACGGAGTCCAGCGATCGATCGTTGGCGCTGGCCTTGTCGATCTTCGGCCTGATCGGCGTCGGTTCGGAGCGACGACCGGCGCCCTCACCCGCCGAGGGTTTTCCTGATGGCGATCTGCCGCCGCCCAGCCCGCGCTGTTTCACGTGAAACGCCTATGCGATTGCTTTGGAAGTCTTCCGCGCCTCGCGCCGGAGATAGGCCGCGAGGATGCCCAGCGCCGCCGGCGTCATGCCATCGATCCGGCCGGCCTGGCCGACAGTGAACGGCCGCGCCTTCTCCAACTTGGCCCTCACCTCATTGGAGAGACCGGGGACTTGCTGGTAATCGACCTCCGACAGCACCATCCCCTCGTCCCGCCTGAAGGCTTCGACGTCGGCGCTCTGGCGCCCCAGATAGACATCGTACTTCGCGTCGATCTCGAGATGGGTGGCAATGACAGCGTCGATAGCGGACAGCTCCGGCCAGATCGCACGGACCTGGCTCCAGCCGATGTCCGGATACGCCATCAGCTCGAAGGCCGACCGCCGCTGGCCGTCCCGATTCAGGGACAGCCCGTGCTTGATCGCCTCGTTCGGGGTGATCGTCAGCGACTTCGAGAGAGCTCGAGCCGCATTCAGGGCGTCCATCTTGGCCCGATGATGCAGCGTGCGGGCGCTCCCAACGCATCCCAAGGCGACACCCTTCTCGGTCAGACGCTGGTCCGCATTGTCCGCCCGCAGCGTCAGCCGGTATTCGGCCCTGGAGGTGAACATCCGATAGGGTTCGCTGATGCCGCGGGTGACGAGGTCGTCGATCATCACCCCGAGATAGCCATCCGCCCGGTCGAACACCGTCAGCGCGGCGCCGCTCGCGGCCAGTGCCGCGTTCAGCCCGGCCACGATGCCCTGGCCAGCAGCTTCCTCGTATCCGGTCGTGCCGTTGATCTGCCCGGCTAGGAATAAACCGCGAAGTCGCTTGGTCTGGAGAGTCGGATCGAGCTCCCGGGGATCGATGTGGTCGTATTCGATGGCATAGCCCGGCCGGACCATCTTCACCCGCTCCAGGCCGGGAATGGTTGCGAGGATGGCGAGCTGGACCTCCTCCGGCAGCGAGGTCGAAATACCGTTGGGATAGACGGTGCTATCGTCGAGCCCTTCCGGCTCCAGGAAGATCTGGTGACCGTCTCGGTCGCCGAAGCGAACGATCTTGTCTTCGATCGAGGGGCAATAGCGCGGTCCGGAGCTCTTGATCTGGCCGGAGTACATCGGGGAGCGATGGACGTTGGCCCGGATCACCTCGTGGGTCGCGGACGTTGTCCGGGTGATCCCGCACTGGATCTGCGGCGTCGTGATCCGCTCGGTCATTACCGAAAACGGCTCCGGAGGCTCGTCCCCCGGCTGCATCTCGACGGCCGACCAGTCGATCGTGGTCCCGTCCAGACGCGGCGGAGTCCCCGTCTTGAGCCGTCCAGGGGTGAATCCGGCCCGCTCGAAGGAGGACGAAAGGCCCATCGCAGGAGCCTCGCCAACCCGGCCGGCCGGCCAGTTCTTCTCTCCAAGATGGATCAGGCCGCGGAGGAAGGTGCCGGTAGTGACGACGACGGCTCCTGCCCGAAGTTCGCGGCCATCTGCCAGGCGCAGGCCGGTCACCCGCCCCTCGACCATGATCAGCTCGTCCGCCTCACCCTCGACAACGGAAAGACCCTCGGTCTCACGGATCGCCGCCTGCATCGCGGCGGCATAGAGCTTCCGGTCGGCCTGCGCGCGCGGACCACGGACCGCCGGGCCCTTACGGCGATTAAGAACGCGAAACTGGATGCCGCCGGCATCGCCGACGCGGCCCATCAGACCATCGAGCGCATCGACTTCACGAACCAGGTGACCCTTGCCGAGACCACCAATGGCGGGATTGCAGGACATCGCGCCGATCGTGGAGAAACGGTGCGTCACCAGAGCGGTCGCTGCGCCCATTCGGGCAGAGGCAGCCGCGGCCTCACAGCCGGCATGGCCGCCGCCAATCACGATGACGTCGAAGCTCTCTCGCTCTGGTCGCATGGCGGACTTCTAGCTCAGAGGCGGGGAAGCCGAAAGTGGAAACTGGGTGAGGCAATTGTTTCACGTGAAACGGGACTCCGTTTCGGCAAGGCAATTTTCGCGAAAACAACCCCATGCACAGTAGAATGGCCCGTGAAAGGATTACTGTTTTTAGGAGACAAAAACTGCTTTCGTGGAGGGAAAGGACGTTGGACCGGAGGCCGTAGCAACTGAATACCGGCCCCCCGATCGGAACGCGATGTCCGCGGCATACTCCCGTCATTGCGAGAGCAATCCAGGATGGTTCTGCGAAAACAGACTGGATTGCTCTTGCAATGACCTTCAGTGAGCGCGCATCCCCAAACCGCTACCCCCATTTGCACCGAGGTCAATCGCGGCGCGCACCCTGCTCAGAGTGTTTCACGTGAAATGGCAAGAAGTGGAACAAAGCCTAGTTCTACAATCAAGAATTAGCGCTACTTTCCGATACAGAATTTTTGGAAAATGGCCCCCAGGACGTCCTCGACGTCCACCCGGCCCAACAGCCGGCCCAAGGCATAGGCGGCAGCACGCAGCTCTTCGGCGGCAAGCTCCTCGCCCTCTTCTACAAGCTCCAGACTCCGGTGCAAGCTGTCCGATGCTCGGCGCAGCAGGTCCCGCTGGCGGGCCCGGGTCACCAATGCGCCCTCGGTGGTTCCGAAGAAGTCGGCAGCGAACTTCACCAGGGCATCGACCAGCTCGGGAATGCCGTCCCCCTGGCTCGCCGAGATCCCGAACTCGCCAAGCGGCCCGGCGTCCTCGACACTGCTGAGATCGATCTTGTTGCGCACGATCCAGACCGAACCGCCGGAGGGGCTGCTCCCGTTGCCGGACTTCCCCAGCGACCGCACCGCGTCCGGATCGACTGCGCGCCCGCCCTCCACCAGCCACAACACGAGGTCGGCATCTTCGGCTCGTGCTCGCGCCCGGCGTACACCCTCCTGCTCGACCGGATCATCGGTCTCGCGAATGCCGGCGGTGTCGATCACCGTGACGGGATAGCCGTCGAGATCGAGCTGCACCTCGATCACGTCGCGCGTCGTGCCGGCATGCGGCGAGACGATCGCGACGTCGCGGCGCGCGAGCTGGTTGATCAGCGTCGACTTGCCGACATTCGGCTCGCCCGCGATCGCAACCACCAGGCCGTCGCGCAGACGTTCAGCCTGTCCCTGTGCCGCAAGGACTTCTGCGATTTCGCCGTGCAGCGTACTGATCGCCTTGACCGCAGGCGCCCTCAACTCGGCGGGCACATCGCCCTCGTCGGAGAAATCGATGCCGGCCTCGATCAAGGCCGAGGCCTCGATGATGCGCTCGCGCCAGTCGCGCGCGCGATTGCCCAGCAGGCCCTGCAACTGTCGTAGCGCCTGGCGGCGCTGGCGGTCAGTGTCGGCATGAATGAGATCGTCGAGGCCCTCCGCCTCGGTGAGATCGAGCTTGCCGTTCTCGAAGGCGCGCCGCGTGAATTCGCCGGGCTCGGCGGCCCGCATATTCGGAATTACGGAAATAGCGGCGAAAAGCGCAGCCAGCACCGCGCGGCCGCCATGGACGTGGAATTCGGCGACGTCCTCGCCGGTCGCGCTGGCCGGCCCCGGAAACCACAGCACCACCGCATCGTCGATCGGCTGGCCCGCGCCGTCACGAAGCAGCCGGCGGCTGGCCTGCCTCGGTGCCGTCAGCTTGCCCGCCAGCGTCGTCAGCGCCAGGCTGGCGCCTGGCCCGGAGACGCGCACCACCGCGAGCGCGCTCGGCGGACGGCCGGACGACAGCGCAAAGATGGTGTGGTCTCGCGGATGCATGGCCTATTTGTCCGGCTGAGGGGGAAAAAGGCAAACGTCCGTTTCGGCCGGCCGGATTGCGTGGTTTTGCTGCAGCAATTCCCGCAGCAAAGACCCCATATCGCAATGCAGTATATCCGCAGCAGTTTGCTGCAAAAATCACTCGCCACCGATTGAGAAACCGCTCCAAAAGTCAACTATTCCGAAATTATATCAATAACTTAAAGAACTTCGGTCCAAGCTGCAAAAACCCATCATGCTGCACCTCTGCTGCAACAAAGCCGCACAAAGAAAAAAGGGCGCCCGAAGGCGCCCCCTGATTTCCATGCTGCACCCTGGCTCAGGTATTCATCGAGTCGAAGAACTCGGAATTGCTCTTGGTCGAGCGCAGCTTGTCGAGCAGGAAGTCGATTCCGTCCATCGTACCCATCGGGTTCAGGATGCGGCGGAGCACGTACATCTTCTTCAGGACCAGCGGATCGGTGATCAGCTCCTCCTTGCGGGTGCCGGAGCGCGAAATGTCGATCGCCGGGAAGGTCCGCTTGTCCGAAACCTTGCGGTCGAGAATCAGCTCCGAGTTACCGGTGCCCTTGAATTCCTCGAAGATGACTTCGTCCATGCGGCTGCCGGTATCGACCAGCGCGGTCGCGATGATCGTCAGCGAGCCGCCCTCTTCGATGTTGCGGGCGGCGCCGAAGAAGCGCTTCGGCCGCTGCAGCGCGTTGGCGTCGACACCACCGGTCAGCACCTTGCCGGATGACGGCACCACGGTGTTGTAGGCGCGGCCGAGGCGGGTGATGGAGTCGAGCAGGATCACCACGTCGCGGCCATGCTCGACCAGGCGCTTGGCCTTCTCGATCACCATCTCGGCGACCTGGACGTGACGCACCGCCGGCTCGTCGAAGGTCGAGGAGACGACCTCACCCTTCACCGAGCGCTGCATGTCCGTGACTTCTTCCGGACGTTCGTCGATCAAGAGCACGATCAGATAGCACTCAGGATGATTATGCGCGATCGAATGCGCGATGTTCTGCATCAGCACCGTTTTACCGGTGCGCGGCGGCGCGACGATCAGCGCGCGCTGGCCCTTGCCGATCGGCGCGACGATGTCGATCACCCTTGCAGACAGGTCTTTCCGCGTCGGATCGTCGATCTCCATGCGGAAACGCTGGTTCGGAAACAGCGGCGTGAGGTTGTCGAAATTGACCTTGTGCTTGGCCTTTTCCGGATCCTCGAAATTGAGCGTGTTGACTTTCAGCAGCGCAAAGTAGCGCTCGCCTTCTTTCGGGCTGCGGATGTGGCCCTCGATGGTGTCGCCGGTGCGCAGGCCAAAACGGCGGATCTGCGAGGGCGAAACGTAGATGTCGTCCGGGCCCGGCAGATAATTCGCATCGGGCGAGCGGAGGAAGCCAAAACCGTCGGAGAGAACCTCGACGACGCCTTCGCCGACGATGTCGGTCTCGGCGAGCGCGAGCTGCTTGAGTATGGCGAACAGCAGCTCCTGCTTGCGCATGGTGCTGGCATTCTCGACCCCGTTCTCTTCCGCGAACGAGACGAGCTCGGCCGGCGTCTTCGACTTGAGGTCCTGGAGTTTAATTTCCCGCATTGGGGTGGTCCTGTGGGGTAACCTTGGGAGGGGGTGCGAGGAGGCTCTGAAATGCGGACGCGAGAAGGTAAGGTCCGCAGGTCTGGCAAGGAGAGCGCCGGTGAGGCTTCAAACCTGATGGGGTGTCCGGCCTCTGGAAAGCTCAGACACGACCACATCCGCCTGCGTTGGGTGGGATATCGCCAATATAGAAAATCGGCTCTCACTCCGCAAGCCGAAGCGCTGAGCGATCGTTCGCGATCCTTGCCTAGAACGGCTTCACGATCACCATGATGACGATCAAAATCATCAAGACTGTCGGTACCTCATTGATAATCCGATAGAATTTCTGGCTCCGGGGACGCCGGTCCGCGGCGAAATCCTTCAACCAGCGCGAAAAAAAGCCGTGGACCGCGGACATCGTCAGGACCAGTGCCAGTTTTACGTGCAGCCAGCCGAAAGTGAACCAGTGCCCGGCCCAGGCGAGATAGAGCCCGGCGAGCCAGGTCACGATCATGGCCGGGTTGATGATCGCCTTGAACAGGCGCCGTTCCATGATCTTGAACGTTTCCGACTGCTTCGAGCCGATCTCAGCCTCGCAGTGATAAACGAACAGCCGTGGCAGATAGAGCATGCCCGCCATCCAGGAGATGACGGCGATCACATGCAGCGCCTTGATCCAGAGATAGACGTCTTCGAACATGCGTCCGGATTCCCGCCCAGCCTAGGGAACGCTGGGGATAGTAAGAACTCGTTAAGGTCTTGCCTGCACACTTATCCGTCCGTAGCGCCCTTCTCAAATAAGAATCTTAGATTCTTAAGGTTTGAGTCTATGTGACGGTGAATTGGACTCACACAATTCCATCCGCCCGTTCACGCGCGCTTGTTCACATCCATCAACATATACCTGACCGCCCTGGCCGCTTTCGATAAGTCAGTCAGCTTCAAAGGCTTGCGCGTTTCTATCGGCAGCTTATCAAGGGGGTTATCGACGCAATCCCGTTTCCCGTTCGGCAGGGCGTAAAACTTGTTCTGACGGGCAGTGGTGTGAAGAAAGTTGGCGGTTATCCCGCCCCTGGTGTCGCACATCCCTTTCCGAGCGGTTAAGCTCCACAGAAATCCACAAACCACACCGCCTTCATACAAAGAGCTTTTGTGCCGACCTCGAGCAATTATTTCCATCTGCACCTCGTGTCCGACTCCACCGGTGAGACCCTGATCACGGTCGCGCGCGCCGTTGCCGCCCAGTACGCCAACGTGACCCCGGTCGAACACGTCTATCCGCTGGTGCGTAGCCAGAAACAGCTCGATCGCGTGCTCGACGAGATCGAGGAGGCGCCGGGAATCGTGCTGTTCACGCTGCTCGAGAAGGATCTGGTCTCCAGGCTCGAGGACAAGTGCAAGGGGATCAATGTTCCGAGCCTGTCGATCATCGGCCCGGTGATGCAATTGTTCGAGGCGTATCTCGGAGCTGCCACGACCGGCCGGGTCGGCGCCCAGCACGTGCTCAATGCCGAATACTTCAAGCGTATCGACGCGCTGAACTACACGATGATCCATGACGACGGCCAGCATGTTGAGGGGCTCGACGACGCGGACGTGGTGCTTGTCGGTGTCTCCCGCACCTCAAAGACCCCGACATCGATCTACCTTGCCAACCGTGGCATCCGCACCGCCAACGTGCCGCTGGTTCCGGGCATTCCGGTGCCCTCGCAACTGGAAACGTTGACGCGGCCGCTGGTGGTGAGCTTGCACGCGACGCCGGAACGCTTGATCCAGGTGCGCCAGAACCGCCTGCTCTCCATGGGTGCCGATTCCAGCGGCGACACCTATACCGACAGGCAGGCAGTCGCGGAGGAGGTCGCATTTGCCCGCAAGCTGAGCGCCAAGCACGATTGGCCGCTGCTCGACGTCACGCGGCGCTCGATCGAGGAAACCGCCGCGGCGATCATGAAGCTCTACAGCGATCGCCAGCGTAACCGGCCTTCTGAATAGTCTTGGGAATAATATAGTCTCGGGAATAATTTTGCGATGGGTCTGTGGCTCGGCAAATCTTCGTTGATCCTGGCCTCGCAGAGCAGCGCGCGAAAGATGCTGCTGGCCAATGCCGGGTTCGAATTCAAGGCGATCACGGCTGATATCGACGAGCGCGGTATCCAGGCTGCCTCCGGGCTTTCGGGTCCGCGCGAGATCGCCCTGCTGCTGGCGCGCGAAAAGGCCAAGGCAGTCTCGGCCCATCACGCTGGAAGCTACGTCATCGGTGCGGATCAAACGCTGGCCCTCGGCGATCGTCTGTTCAACAAGCCTGCGGGCCGCCCCCAGGCGTTGGCGCAACTACGCGATCTCTCCGGCAAGTGCCATGAGCTGAATTCCGCCGTGGCGATAGCACGCGATGGTGAGATCATCTTCGAGGACGTCTCGGTCGCCCGTCTGTCCATGCGGCAGATGACCGAGGCTGAGCTTTCGGCCTATCTCGACGCCGCCGGCGATGCCGTCATCACCAGCGTCGGCGGCTATCAGCTCGAAGGCCTGGGCATCCACCTGTTCGAGCGCATCGAGGGTAACCACTTCACCATTCTCGGCCTGCCGCTGCTGCCGCTGCTTGCGTTCCTGCGGCGCGAGCGGCTAGTTGCGGTGTGAATGGCAGATATGGCTGGACGCTGATGCGTATCCTGGGACTGACCGGCTCGATCGGGATGGGCAAATCCACCACCGCGAAATTATTCGCGGAGGCCGGCGTCCCTGTCTACGATGCCGATGCGGCCGTCCATCAGCTCTATGAGGGCGAGGCTGCGCCCGCGATCGAGGCCGCCTTCCCCGGCACCACCGCGAACGGCAAGGTCGATCGGTCCAAATTGTCGGCGCGTGTGGTGCACGATCCCGCCGCCATCAAGCAGCTCGAGCAGATCGTCCATCCGATGCTCGGCGCGTCCCGGAAAAAATTCTTCGCCGATGCCGAAGCCGCCAACGCGCCGGTCGTGGTGCTGGACATTCCGCTGCTGTTCGAGACTGGCGGCGAGACGCGGGTCGATGCCGTGGTCGTGGTGACGACGTCTCCGGAACTCCAGCGCGAGCGGGTACTGGCGCGCGGCACGATGGACGAGGCCAAGCTCGACGCCATCATCGCCAAGCAGACGCCCGACGCGGAAAAGCGCAAGCGTGCCGATTTCGTGGTGGATACGTCGCACGGACTCGAACCGGTGCGCGCCCAAATCGCGCATATCCTCGCCGAGGTCGTTAAGATGCCGCAGCGGCGAACCTGATTCGCCGCCTTACACGGCTTCCTAAATCATGCGCGAAATCGTTCTCGACACCGAAACCACCGGCCTCGACCCGCTACGTGGAGATCGCCTGGTCGAAATCGGCTGCGTCGAGATGTTCAATCGCATGCCGACGGGGCAGAGCTTCCACGTCTACATCAATCCCGAAAGGGACATGCCGGCGGAAGCCTTTGCGGTGCACGGGCTGTCGGCCGAGTTTCTGGCGACCAAGCAACTGTTTCACGAGGTCGTCGACGGGTTTCTGGAGTTCATCGGCGACGCGCCGCTGGTGATCCACAACGCTTCGTTCGACATCAGCTTCATCAATGCCGAGCTGGACCGGATCAAACGCGCGGCGATCCCGCGTGAGCGGCTGGTCGATACGCTGCTGCTGGCACGGCGCAAGCATCCCGGCGTGTCGAACCGGCTCGACGATCTCTGCTCGCGCTACGCGATCGACAATTCACACCGCACCAAGCACGGCGCGTTGCTCGACGCGGAACTCCTGGCCGAAGTCTATGTCGATCTTGTCGGGGCGCGGCAATCGCAGCTGCTCCTGGCTTCGGAAGCCGAGGAGATCCGCGTCAATGGGGCTGTCGATGCGCCACGGCGGCAGCGGCCGATGCCGCTCACGCCGCGGATTTCGAACGCCGAGCGCGAGGCCCACCGGGCTTTCATCGCAACGCTCGGCGACAAGGCGATCTGGAACGAGTTCTTGCCCGCTCCAGCCGCCCCTTCGGCCGGTCAGGCCTGACCGCTCGGCGAAGCGGCCATTTGTTGCCGTTCCATGTTCTGACGATAGAGACCGACGAAATCGACCGGATCCAGCATCAGGGGCGGGAACCCGCCGTCGCGCACGGCAGTCGCGATGATCTCACGGGCGAACGGGAACAGCAGGCGCGGGCATTCGATCATGACCAGCGGATGCAGGTTTTCCTTCGGCACATTGGAAATGCGGAACACGCCGGCATAAGCGAGCTCGAACGAGAACATGATCTTGCCGGCGGTCTCGGCCTTGCCCTCGACCGACAGCGTCACCTCGAACTCCTGTTCGCTGAGGTTGTTGGCGCTGACATTGATCTGGATGTTGATCTGGGGCGGCTGGCTCTGCTGCTGGAGCGAGCTGGGCGCGTTCGGATTTTCGAACGAGAGGTCCTTGGTATATTGCGCCAGCACGTTGAGCTGGGGAGCCTGGGCCGCCTCGGGAGGGGTGCCGTTACCGTTGGTCATAAGAGTGTCTCCTTACCCGATTGGGGCTGAAATTCGCGGCGGTTGGCTAACATAGGGCCGCCTCGTTCCACAAGGACGAACGGTCCCGGATGGGGAATTCCGGCCGCGTCCACAACTGTGACGTTCACCCCGCCGATCCAGCGAAATTGCGCCTTAAACGATTGAAGATGCGCGATTTCCGGGCAGGATCGGGTTTCCCCTTAAGCATAAAACGCGCTACACTCGGTGCTGTGCCAAAAGGCGCCATTGGCCGGGCAAGATTTCGTGCCTACATCCCACGGACCTGACGCGCGGACCCGAAATGGTGATGTAGACTTGCCGTTCGGGTATGGAACGGTCTACTGGCCGGATCGATTTTCCCGGCAACGACCCCTTCGAGACGGCCCCTTTCTACAGAAGACCAGAAAGCGAATACGACGTGGACATCTACACCATCATCTTCCTGGCGCTGGCGGTCTTCATCTTTCTGAGGCTGCGCAGCGTGCTGGGGCAGCGCACGGGCAACGAGCGGCCGCCGTTCGACCGTAACGCGCTCCAGGGTGCCCAGGACAAGAACGTTGTGACCATGCCGGGCAAGGTCATCGACCAGGCCCCGTTGGCGCCGACGGCCGAGCCGACCCCGCCCTCCGACCGCTGGAAGGGCCTGACCGAGCCGGGCACCGCGCTGGCGCAGGGCCTGGACGGCATCGTCGAAAAGGATTCCACCTTCGATCCGCGCCATTTCATCTCCGGCGCCCGCGGCGCCTATGAGATGATCGTGCTGGCCTTTGCCAATGGCGACCGCCGCGCGCTGCGCGACCTGTTGTCGTCGGAGGTCTATGAAAGCTTCGATGCCGCGATCAAGGAGCGCGAGAAGAACGAGCAGAAGACCGAGACGCGCTTCGTCTCGATCGACAAGGCCGAGCTCGTCGGCGCCGAGCTGCGCGACCGCACGGCCCAGCTCACGATCCGCTTCGTCTCGCAGATGATCTCGGCCACGCGAGACAAGACCGGCAACATCGTCGACGGCAGTGCCGACACGGTCGCCGACATCACCGACATCTGGACTTTCGCCCGCGACATCACCTCTCGCGATCCGAACTGGAAGCTGGTTGGCACCGGAAGCGCGAATTAAGGCTTTCCTCAAGACCAGCGCGACGGCGCTTTGCGCCGGTGTCGTCGCGCTATCGTCGTTTTCGCTCGGCGCCGAGGCGGCGCGGCGCCACTATCGCAGCCATCACCATCATCTCCCGGAATTGCCTGCCGCGCCACCGCGGGCCTTGCCGTATCCGCAGCTTCCCCTGCCGTTCGAAATCCCCGGCGCGCAATATCTGCCGCTGGCCTGGGCCGACGTGAAGGGCTGGAGCGATGACGATCATCTCGCCGCCTACAAGACCTTTCGCGCAAGCTGCCGTCCGATCAGCGCGCAGACCGGCGCTGCCGAACCGAAGGCTTTGAGCGCCTCGCTGAGCGAACCCTGCCGGGTCGCCAAATCGCTCGAGCTCACCGACGACGCGAGGGCAAAAACCTTCTTCGAGGAGAATTTCGCGCCGCTGCGGATCTCGCGCCTCGGCGAGCCCGACGGTTTCGTCACCGGCTATTACGAGCCGGTGCTGGAGGGATCGCGCACGCAGACCGACGTCTACAACGTCCCGGTCTATCGCCGGCCCTCGAACCTGTTCGTGCGCGGCTACAAGCAGGATTCGGTCAGCCTGCCCAACAAGGGCCCGGTGTACCGCAAGATCGGCCGCCGCAAGCTCGTGCCCTATTACGACCGTGGCGAGATCGAGGACGGCAAGATCGCCGGCCGCGGACTGGAGATTGCCTGGCTGAAGGACCCGACCGATCTGCTGTTCGCCCAGATCCAGGGCTCGGCGCGGATCAAGTTCGACGACGGCGGCACGGTCCGGCTCAATTACGACGCCTATAACGGCTATCCCTATACGGCGGTCGGTCGCATCCTGATCGAGCGCGGCATCATTCCGAAGGAAGAGATGTCGATGCAGAAGATCAGGGAGTGGATGGCGCAGACCCCGGATGGCGCCAAGGAGCTGCGGCGCCAGAACCGCTCCTACATCTTCTTCCGCGAGGTCAATCTCTCCGACAAGGACGAGGCGGTCGGCGCGCAAGGCATTCCGCTGACGGCCGGCCGCTCGATCGCGGTCGACAAATCGCTGCATGTCTACGGCACCCCGTTCTTCATCGAGGGCGAGCTGCCGATCGATTCCGAACGCGCGAAGACGCCGTTTCATCGGTTGATGATCGCGCAGGACACCGGCTCGGCCATCATCGGACCCGCGCGCGCCGATCTCTATTTCGGCGCGGGCGCGGACGCTGGCCGGGTCTCCGGGCGGCTGCGCCATGCCATGCATTTCGTGATGCTGGTGCCGAAGGGCCTCGATCCCACAACGCGCGGCGCGCGGCTGCCGGTGCCGGACCCGCGGCCCTCGGAGAAGATCGCAAGGCTGTTTCCGCAAACGGAGCCGGCGAAGGATTCGGCCGGGGATTCTGCCAAGCCGGCGGCTCCGGCCGCAGCCATGACACAAGGCAAAGGTGAGACCGTCGCCGTCGCCAACCCGGTCCCGCTGCCGGCGCCGCGTCCCGTGATAGAGCCCGTTCGCGAGCCGCGGCGGCCGGTGAAAAATCGTTCCCATCGGCAGCAATGAAGCGATCGTCCCGTCCGCCCGTGCTGGAGCCTCGTCCCTCGCCGCGCCGCCGCGCGCTGAGCGAGGAAGAGCGCGAGCTCTGGGATACGATCGCAAAGCAGGTCAAGCCGCTGAGGAAGCATCGCGCGGCCAAGGCGCAAGCCGCGCCGCGCACCGAGTCTTCACCCGCAGCGCCGGCCACGCGGCCTGCGCCATCGCCACGTCCGATTGCCGCCGCGCCGGCGCCGCGCGTGGCAAAACCGGCCATGCCGCCGCTGGCGCCGCTCGGCAAGCGCGAGCGCACAAAACTGTCGCGCGGGCGCAGCGAGATCGAGGCACGGCTCGATCTGCACGGCATGACCCAGACGCGCGCCCATCGCGCCTTGACCAGCTTCCTGCACCGCGCCCATCACGACGGACTGACCTTCGTGCTCGTCATCACCGGCAAGGGCCGAAGCGGCGGCGAAAGCGGCGTGCTGCGCCGCCAGGTGCCGGAATGGCTGAGCCTGCCGGAATTCCGCGCCTTTGTCGTGGGCTTCGAGGAAGCCGGTATCGGCCATGGCGGCGAGGGCGCGCTTTACGTGCGGATTCGGCGGGCTAGATTTTAAAATCTCGATCGGGCCGCAGGCTCCCTTGACCTCTCCCGCAAGCGCTTGCGGGAGAGGGGGCGCACCGAGCTCTAATTAGAACGGCCGCACGATCCCGACGCGCGGGATCAGTGTGATGACCAAGCCGAAGATGTTTGTGTTGCGGTCCTCGGCCGGAATCAGCGGCGTCTCGCGTGCGGCGGGCAGCATCTTCGCCGCGTGCAGGATCAGGAACATGCAGACCGCCCAGTTCGAGATCCAGCGCGAATAGTCGAACACCATCGCGAACATCACGAGATAGGCGAGGCTGACGCCGGCCAGCGCCGCGATCACGAGACGGCGGTGCGTGTCGTTTGCGAGCGCGCCGATCAGGTTCGCAAAATAGCGCCACAGCGGCGTGTGCAGCCAGATCAGCAGCACGAACACGGGCACGCCGAGGATGTTGTGGGGCAGGCGGCCCCAGGTGTCGGAAATCTCCTTCGCCAGCGGCTGGTACCAGATGTAGGCGAATTGCAGCAGATCGGTCCGCGACGGATCGGCCATCCGGCTCTTCAGATACACGACGAAATCCGCCTCCGGGATCGGCATCGTTCCCAAAAACTGCGCCGCCAAGAACAGCGTGGAGACGAGGAGCAAGGCAACGATGCCGAACGCGACGTTGGCGCGATTGCAGCCGTAGGTCAGATAGTGCCTGATCACGACGATGGTGAGGATGGTCGGCACATACATCAAGAGATGAATGTGGTGGATCAGGACGAGAACGATCGAGAACAGCGCAGCTAGCGCCACGAACAGAAGCGAGCCCGCCGGCGCCAGCAGCAGGATGAGCGAGAACGCGCAGCCATAGATGTCGAAATGGCCGAGCGTGTGCATGAAATTCTTGAGGAAGAATGGCGAGCCCGCGATGAAGACGAACAGCGGCAGCGCCTTCGCGGTAAAGCCGAACGTCTTCTGGAATAGCCTTGCGTATAGCCCCAGCGTCACCAGCCACGTCACGCCGCCGAGCGCGAACACCAGCCACACCGGCACCTTGTCCGTGAACAGTGCGACCGTCGCCCCGATCAGCGCGCGCTTGATGAAGCCGAAATGGTAGTCGACAAGGAGGTGGATGTAGGGGACGTAAGGCGGCAGCAGGATCTTGTGGATGAAGACGCCGACGATGATTGCGGCGTTGATGGCGAGCAGCAGCCGCCAGGGGTTTTGCAGGATGCGTCCGGTCACGCCGCATCAATAGCGTGGCCGCGCGGAATTACAAAATGAACCGGCTCAGATCCGCGTTCTTGGCGAGGTCGCCGACGTGCTTCTGCACGTAATCGGCATCGACCCGGATGGTCTCGCCGTTGCGATCGGGCGCGCTGAAGGAGATCTCGTCCAGCACCCGCTCCATCACGGTCTGGAGCCGCCGCGCGCCGATGTTCTCGACCGCCGAATTGACGGCCACCGCGACGTCGGCCAGCGCATCGATGGCGTTGTCGGTGATGTCGAGCGTCACACCCTCGGTCTGCATCAAGGCGACATATTGCTTGATCAGCGAGGCCTCGGGCTCGGTCAGGATACGCCGCAGGTCGTCGCGGGTCAGCGGCTGCAGCTCGACGCGGATCGGCAGGCGGCCCTGCAGTTCCGGCAATAGATCGGACGGCTTTGCGACGTGGAAGGCGCCCGACGCGATGAACAGGATGTGGTCGGTCTTCACCGCGCCGTGCTTGGTCGAAACGGTCGTGCCCTCGATCAGCGGCAGCAGGTCGCGCTGCACGCCCTCGCGCGAGACGTCGCCGCCGGCGCGGCCTTCGCGGGCGCAGATCTTGTCGATCTCGTCCAGGAACACGATGCCGTTGTTCTCGACCGCGCTGATCGCCTCCTGCGTCAACTGATCGCTGTCGAGCAGCTTGTCGGATTCCTCGTTGACGAGGATCTCGTGCGAGCTCTCCACCGTCAGCCGCCGCGTCTTGCTGCGTCCGCCGAGCTTGCCGAAGATGTCGCCGATCGAAACCGCGCCCATCTGCGCGCCGGGCATGCCCGGGATCTCGAACATCGGAAAGCCGCTGCCGCCGCCTTGCGTCTCGATCTCGATTTCCTTGTCGTTGAGCTCGCCGGCGCGCAGCTTCTTGCGGAAGGAGTCCCGCGTTGCCGCGCTGGCATTGGCACCGACCAGGGCGTCGAGCACGCGATCCTCGGCGGCGAGCTGCGCGCGTGCCTGCACGTCCTTCCGCTTGCGCTCGCGGACCTGGGCGATCGCGACCTCGACGAGATCGCGCACGATCTGCTCGACGTCACGGCCGACATAGCCGACCTCGGTGAATTTCGTCGCCTCGACCTTCAGGAACGGCGCGTTGGCAAGCTTGGCCAGCCGTCGCGCGATCTCGGTCTTGCCGACGCCGGTGGGGCCGATCATCAAAATGTTCTTCGGCAGCACCTCTTCGCGCAAGGAGCCAGAGAGCTGCTGCCGCCGCCAGCGGTTGCGCAGCGCGATCGAGACCGCGCGCTTGGCATCGGCCTGGCCGACGATGAAACGGTCGAGTTCGGAAACGATTTCGCGGGGGGAGAAGTCTGTCATGGGACCTTAGCTAGGGTCAGATGCGGGGCGGGACAAGCCGCTTTTTTGCCGTCAGATGATCGGCGGACCCGATTGCCATTGTTTCACGGCCTCGATCGGATGGATCAGCATCAGGATATTGAGCGTCAGATTGTCACGAATATGGAGCGCCAGCATGATCTCGAAGGCGAGCCCGAGCAGGACGGTCACGGTAACGGGCAGCAGGCGCGCGGCGAGAAAGCCCAGCATCATGAACAGCGTGTCCGAGATCGAATTGACGATGCTGTCGCCGTAATAATCCAGCGAGATCGTGCCGGCGCGGTAGCGCTCGATGATGAAAGGCGAATTCTCGACGATCTCCCAGGCACCCTCGATCAGCATCGCGACGATCAGCCGGGCCGGCCAGGACAGAGACGGGAACGGCAGGCGCGCGAGCAGCAGCCAGGTCAAGCCATAGAACAGGAAGCCGTGCAGGACGTGCGAAAAGCTGTACCAGTCGGCGATCTGCTGCGAATTTTCCGAGCTGTTCACCACGCCATGCCACAGCTTGACATAGCCGCAGGTGCAGATCGGCACCCGCCCCATCGCGAACAGGATCGAAGCCTGCAGGGCCAGCAGCAGCAGCGCGATGCCGACCCAGCCGAGCGGCGGAAATGCGGCCTTGCTCTCGCGCGTTGCTGTCAGCGTCATGGCTCGCGCACCATCAACAGCGCCGGCCCGTCGGGCGTCTCGACCATGCGGTTGCGGACAAAGCCAGCCTTCTCATAGGCGCGCACGGCGCGCAGGTTGCGCGGGTCGGGATCGGTGACGAAGCGCGGCAGGCCGTGCCGCAACTGCTCGTCGACAAATGCGCGAATGAACGCCGAGCCGTGACCGCGCGATCATGTCGCTCTCGCCGATGAACTGGTCGATCCCACGCGTGCGCTCCGGTTGCGGCCCAAAGCCGGTATTCCAGGCGGTCAGGCTGTAGCATTGAAGATAGCCGAACGGCCGCATCCCGGCCAACACGATGAACTGGTCCATCGCGGGCTCGTCGAGGTCGCCGCTTACGAGCGCGAACTGCTCGTCCGGATCGCCCCACCATTCCCGCACATGCGCCTCGCCGAGCCATCGCCGGATCAGCGGCAGGTCGGTCACGGTCATCGGGCGGAAGGTGTAGCTTGAGGTCATCTATCCGTCCTGGCGCTGCTGCACTCCCTCTCCCGCAAGCAAGCGGGAGAGGTTGCAGCCAGTCCTGAGATTCGCTGTTCAGGCACAGACAGACCTCAGCCGGCCGACAGCGCTTCGATGGTTACATTGCGGTTGGTGTAGACGCAGATGTCGGCGGCGATGTCGAGGGAGCGGCGGACGATGGTCTCGGCATCCTTGTCGGTGTCGAGCAGGGCCCGCGCGGCGGCCAGTGCGTAATTGCCGCCGGAGCCGATCGCCATGACGCCGGCCTCGGGCTCCAGCACGTCGCCGGTGCCTGTCAGCACCAGGGAGACGTCCTTGTCGGCCACGATCATCATGGCCTCCAGCCGCCGCAAATAACGGTCGGTGCGCCAGTCCTTGGCGAGCTCGACCGCGGCCCGGGTCAATTGCCCCGGATATTGCTCGAGCTTGGCTTCCAGACGCTCAAACAGCGTGAAGGCGTCGGCGGTGGCGCCGGCAAAACCGCCGATGACGTCGCCCTTGCCGAGTTTCCGGACCTTCTTGGCATTGGACTTGATCACGGTCTGGCCGATCGAGACCTGGCCGTCGCCGCCGACCACCACCGTGCCGCCCTTGCGGACCGTCAAAATCGTGGTGCCGTGCCAGCCCGGCGAGCTGTTTGGGGAGTCCTGCATGAATGATCCTCGTTGTCCGGGCTGATTTAGGCGGTCAGGGGCGGGGGCACAACGGGCCGCTCCGGGCCCAATTTCGCTCACCATAGGCAGAAGTAGAGGCCCGGCCAGCCGTTCCCGCAGTAGCGAAGGCGTCGTTTGGCTGTTAAAAGACCGGCGTTTTCGGCCCCGAACTAGGATGGAAGCTAGTTTTGATGCGCACCGCGACGATCAAGCGCAAGACCAAGGAAACCGACATCGAGGTCACCGTGAACCTCGATGGCTCCGGCGTGTCCAATATCGCGACCGGCATCGGCTTTTTCGACCATATGCTCGATCTCCTCGCCCGCCATTCCCGCATCGACCTCACGGTCAAGGCGGTGGGCGATTTGCACATTGATCATCACCATACCACCGAAGACACCGGCATCGCGCTCGGCCAGGCCGTCAAGCAGGCCCTCGGCAACATGGCGGGCATCACCCGCTATGCCGACATGCACATGCCCATGGACGAGACGCTGTCGCGCGTCGTCATCGACATCTCGGGCCGCCCGGTCCTGGTGTTCAAGGTCGACTTCCCCCGCGACAAGATCGGCGAGTTCGACACCGAGCTGGTGCGCGAGTGGTTCCAGGCCTTCGCCATGAACGCCGGCGTGACTCTCCACGTCGAGACCCTATATGGCGATAACAGCCACCATATCGCCGAGTCCTGCTTCAAGGGTCTGGCGCGGGCGCTGCGGACGGCGGTCGCGATCGATCCGAAGGCTGTGGGCGAAATCCCGTCCACTAAGGGCTCGCTCGGCGGCTGACATCTCGGGCCGGCGGCACGCGCCGCTTGCGGTATCACTGAATTCTTGAGAACGGGGCATCACCATGCCTGTCTATACAGTTCATGCTCCCTCCCCTGCCGGAGCCGATTTGCGCGCGACCGACAAGTTCGTCTTCGTGCGCGACGGCTTCCATTTCTGGGCGATGATTTTCGGCCCGCTCTGGCTGCTGTGGCATCGGCTGTGGCTGGCGCTGATCGGCTGGGTGATCTTCGTCGCCGCGTTCAACGCCGCGCTGTCCAGCCTCGGCGTCGGACGCAGCTCGATCTTCTTTGCCGACATCATCGTCGCGCTCCTGATGGGTTTCGAGGCCTCGAGCCTGCGGCGCTGGACGCTGTCGCGCGGCAAATGGCGTCAGCTCGACGTGGTGATTGCCGACGACGAGGACACCGCCGAGCGCCGCTTCTTCGAGCGTTGGAGCCAAAAGCAGCGCGGCATCGTCAACGATCAATGGGCCGTCGATCGCGGCGGCCCGCCGCCGACCCGCAACGTGCCGGGTCAGCAATTCTCAAACCCACCGCCGATGCCGGCGGGCGGCATCATTGGATTGTTTCCAGAACCGGGAGGGCCAAGATGAGCGTCGCCATCATTGATTACGGTTCCGGCAATCTGCATTCGGCCGCCAAGGCGTTCGAGCGCGCCGCGCGCAGCATGGAGAACCCGCAAAAGGTCTTCGTCACCAGCGATCCGGACCAGGCCTATGGCGCGGACCGTCTGGTGCTGCCGGGCGTCGGCGCCTTCGCCGATTGCCGGCGCGGGCTCGATGCGGTCAACGGCATGGTCGAGGCGATCACCGAAGCAGTGCGCGTCAAGGCACGGCCGATGTTCGGCATCTGCGTCGGCATGCAGCTGTTCGCCACCCGCGGCAAGGAGCATGTCATCACGCAAGGGCTGAATTGGATCGGCGGCGACGTCGAGAAGATCACGCCGCGCGACGAAAGCCTGAAGATCCCGCACATGGGCTGGAATACGCTCGACGTCCTGCGCGAGCACCCGGTGCTGGAAAGGCTGCCGCTCGGCCCCAAGGGCCAGCACGCTTATTTCGTGCACTCCTATCACCTCAATGCCGCCAACGAGGCGGACGTGCTCGCGCGCGCCGATTACGGCGGGCCTGTGACCGCGATCGTCGCCAAGGACACCGCCATCGGCACGCAGTTTCACCCCGAGAAGAGCCAGCGTTTTGGCCTGGCCCTGATCTCGAACTTTTTGCGATGGAAGCCGTGATTCTCTTTCCCGCGATCGATCTCAAGAACGGCCAATGCGTGCGCCTCGAGCAAGGCGACATGGCGCGCGCGACCGTGTTCAACCTCAATCCCGCCGCGCAGGCCGAGAGCTTTGTTGCGCAGGGCTTTGAGTATCTCCACGTCGTCGATCTCGACGGTGCGTTTGCCGGCAAGCCGGTCAACGCCGAGGCCGTCGAGGCGATGCTGAAGACGATCAGGATTCCGGTGCAGCTCGGTGGCGGCATTCGCGATCTCGCGACCGTCGAAGCCTGGCTCGAAAAGGGCATCGCCCGCGTCATCATCGGCACCGCCGCGGTGCGCGACCCTGAATTGGTGAAGGCGGCTGCAAGGAAATTCCCCGGCCGCGTCGCGGTCGGGCTCGATGCACGCGACGGCAAGGTCGCGGTCGAAGGCTGGGCCGAGACCTCGCAGGTGACAGTGCTGGAGATCGCACAGCGTTTCGAGGATGCCGGCGTCGCCGCCATCATCTTCACCGACATCGCGCGCGACGGCCTGCTCAAGGGCCTGAATCTCGATGCGACCATTGCGC
Source organism: Bradyrhizobium nivariense (assembly GCF_029846715.1). Taxonomy (GTDB): domain Bacteria; phylum Pseudomonadota; class Alphaproteobacteria; order Rhizobiales; family Xanthobacteraceae; genus Bradyrhizobium. The sequence continues at coordinate 209,176 of NZ_JARVWW010000004.1, read as the reverse complement.
TGGCAGATGCCATATCCATCCCGGTGATCGCCTCCGGCGGCCTCGCCTCGATCGAGGACGTCAAGGCGATGCTGACGCCGCGCGCGAAAAAGCTCGCCGGTGCGATTGCCGGCCGCGCGCTCTATGACGGTCGGCTCGATCCAGCCGCCGCCCTCACTTTGATCCGCACCGCGCGCATCGCCTAGGAGCTGACACATGTTCAAGGTGCGCGTGATCCCCTGCCTCGACGTCAAGGACGGAAGGGTCGTCAAGGGCGTCAATTTCGTTGACCTGCGCGATGCCGGTGACCCCGTCGAAGCGGCGATCGCCTATGACGCCGCCGGCGCCGACGAGCTCACTTTTCTCGACATCACCGCGACCCATGAAAACCGCGGCATCATGCTGGACGTGGTCCGGCGCACCGCTGAAGCCTGCTTCATGCCTGTGACCGTCGGCGGCGGCGTGCGTGAGGTCAACGATATCAAAACGCTGCTGCGTGCCGGTGCCGACAAGGTCTCGATCAACAGCGCCGCAGTGTCGCGGCGTGAGTTCGTCAAGGAAGCCGCCGAGAAATTCGGCGGACAGTGCGTGGTGGTCGCGATCGACGCCAAGCGGGTCAAGCGACCGGGCGGCGACCGCTGGGAGATTTTTACCCATGGCGGCCGCAACTCGACCGGCATCGACGCCATCGAATACGCCCAGGAGGTGGTCTCGCTCGGCGCTGGTGAAATATTGCTCACCTCGATGGACCGCGACGGCACCAGGCAGGGTTTTGACATCCCGCTGACCCGGGCGATCGCCGACAGCATTCCCGTTCCCGTGATCGCCTCGGGCGGTGTCGGCAATCTCGACCACCTCGTCGACGGTATTCGCGACGGCCACGCCACCGCCGTGCTGGCCGCCTCGATCTTCCACTTTGGGGAATTCACCATCCGCGAAGCCAAGGAGCACATGGCCCGGCGCGGGCTGGCCATGCGCCTCGATGCCTGACGACTCCCGTCCGTAAAAATGCTACATCATCGGCGGGGACCGGCTTATCCCGCCAGATAACCGGCCAATAATCAGCCGAGGCGCGTTTTCCGAGTATTTTGTATGCCGCGTTTTACGATCCATGATCTGGCCGAGACCATCGACGCCCGCGCGGCAGCGGGTGGCGAGGCGTCCTATACCCGCAAGCTCCTCGACAAGGGCGCCGAACATTGCGCCAAGAAGTTCGGTGAGGAAGCAGTCGAAACCGTAATCGCAGCAGTCGAAAACGATCGCGCGCATCTGATCGCTGAAGGCGCCGACCTGCTTTATCATTTCCTTGTGCTGCTCAAGGTCCGCGGCGTAAAGCTGGAAGAGGTTGAAGCCGCGCTGGACAAGCGGACGAACATGTCAGGGTTGGAAGAAAAGGCGTCGCGCAAAAGCGGCAACTAGCCGAGGTGGAAAGATCGCGTCATGGATATCCGCGCACCCGAGCAGCAGTATAATCCGTACCGCGTCTATACGCGCGAGCAATGGGCGCGGCTGCGCGACGACACGCCGATGACCCTGGAGCCGGGCGAGTTCGACCGGCTGCGCTCGCTGCACGATCGCCTCGACTTGCAGGAAGTCGAGGACATCTACCTGCCGCTGTCGCGCCTGCTGTCGATCTATGTCGATGCGATGCAGCGGCTTTATTACGCGGAGCGCCAGTTCCTCAACATCCGCGACCGCAAGATGCCCTATGTCATCGGGGTCGCCGGCTCGGTCGCGGTCGGAAAGTCCACCACCGCCCGCGTGCTTCAGGCGCTGCTGGCGCGCTGGTCGCCGCGTCCCAAGGTCGAGCTGATCACCACCGACGGATTTCTGTATCCCAATGCCGTGCTCGAACGGCAGGGCATCATGCAGAAGAAGGGTTTTCCGGAGAGCTACGATTTGCCGCTGCTGCTCAGCTTCCTCTCCGACATCAAGGCCGGCCGCCGCCATGTGCGCGCGCCGGTCTATTCGCATTTGACCTACGACATCGTGCCGAACGAGTGGGCCGAGATCGACCAGCCCGACATCCTGATCGTCGAGGGCGTCAACGTGCTGCAAACCGGCAAGCTGCCGCGCGACGGCAAGGCCGTGCCCGTCGTCTCCGACTTCTTCGATTTCTCGGTCTATATCGACGCCGACGAAGCCGCGCTGCGACAGTGGTACATCAGGCGCTTCCTGTCGCTGCGCGACACCGCGTTCATCAATCCAAAATCCTACTTCAATCGCTATGCGCTGTTGTCCGACGAGGAAGCCACCGCGACCGCGATCGCGATCTGGGAGCGCACCAACCTCGCCAATCTCGAGGACAATATCCTGCCGACCCGCCCCCGCGCGACACTGATCCTGAAGAAGGGCGCCGACCACACGGTGTCGAGCGTGGCGCTGCGCAGGTTGTAGCTGCGAGCCAGCCGGATGCGTCAGCGATCTGCCCGCCGAAGCTGCGTGCGGCACGTCACTTGCCGGCTCTTGCAATCCAATCCGCAGGCTTGATGCGCCTCGCGAAAGTCGCGGCACCGGTGGTGCTTGCCTTATAGACGAAGGCTTCGCCTTCCTGCACGTCGCCGGCGTCCTTGCCGAAGGCGTCGGCGATGTTGGTCTTGTGCGTGACCAGGAACGTGTTGGTGCCGGCCTTCGGCGAGGCGTCGACGAGCTGGCGCATCGCCAGTCCGGCTTTTGCGTTCGCACCGGTCGGGTTTGCCATTCCCGATGCGCTGGCGTTGCTGCTGTCCGTCAACGCATCGATCGGCTTGACCTCGCGGCCGGAGAGCAGCTTGCCCGCCTCGATCGCACGGTTCAGCCTGCTGGTGTAGACGTCTCCGATCGGGATCGCGAGTTCCTTGATCGCGGTCCCGATCTGGCGTGCCATGTCTCGGCCCTTTTCACTCAACTGGCGCTGGGCGCTCATGTCGTCGAATTTGAAGGGGTAGACATCCTTTTGGCCGTCGTCGGTGGCGGTGAGGCGAAACACCAGCACGTAGCCGCCTTGCTTGAGCGAGGCGATTAGTTCCGAGCTATCGGCCGCGGCGGCCGGGGTGAATCCAGACGGGGTGAATCCAGAGAGAACGACAATGGCAGCGAGCCGGCAAAGCAGGTTCATGTCCGACATCCTCTTCTTGAAAAATGGCCCCCCGAGGATGGTGACGTGCAGCAGGGTCGATTTCAATTATCGAATATCGACGGATAAGAAGTTCCCATGCGCGGAAACGTCGAGCCGTCCTGGATCAAACTGCCAGATGCCGCGACCCCGCCAGCCCCGCAAGCGCCTCTTCCAGCTTCTCGCGATCGAGCGGCTTGATCAGAAATCCGTTCATACCCGCTTCAAAGCAGGCGTAGCGGTCTTCCACCAGCGTATTGGCGGTGAGTGCGAGGATCGGCGTGTGGTGGCCGCCTTTGGCTGCCTCATGCGCACGGATGCGTTTTGTCGTTTCGATGCCGTCGAGCTGCGGCATCTGGATGTCCATCAGCACGAGATCATAGGGCGTGCCGGCCGATGATGCCGCGAGCCAGGATTCAAGCGCGGCCTCGCCATGGACGGCGATGACGACGCGGTGGCCGAGTTTCGTCAGCAGCGAGCGCATCAACAGCGCGTTGATCTCGTTGTCCTCGGCGACGAGAATTGACAGGCCTTTCGCCGGTACCGCGCCGGCGGATCGGGGCGATGGCTCCGGTGCCAGATCGGGTGAGGCGACCTCCGGGGTCAGCGCGAGGCGTGCGGCGAGTGAGGCCGCGCGTAGCGGCTTCACCAGGAAGCCGGTGAAGGCCGGCGAGACTTTCTCGTGGCGCGAGCCCGACGTCAGCAGCACGAGGCGTTGCATGGCATGACTGCGTGCGGCTTCGCCGAGGCGGTCGGCGATGGCGGCGCCAAGCGCACGATCAATCAGCACCGAATGCCATGAGCGTTCCGGCAGCAGCGCTTCCGCCGCCGCCGCGTCCGTCACCATGCAGGTCTGGCCGCCCCAGCGCGCCAGCCGCCGCGCGATCAGGGAGGCCTCGATACCGTCGGCGATCAGCAGGATCGACTTGCCGGTGAGGTCGGGACTCGGGAACGCCGTCGGCTCCGCGCCGGCGTGCAATGACGCGAGCGGAATCGCGACCTCGAAGGTCGAGCCCTTGCCCGGCTCGCTCGTGAGCGTGATGCGGCCGCCCATGCGCTTGACGATGCGCTCGCTGATGGCGAGACCGAGGCCGGTGCCGCCATGGGTGCGCGCAACGCGTTCGTCGGCCTGCTCGAATTCGCGGAAGATGCGCTGTTGCGCTTCCGGCGCGATGCCGATGCCGGTGTCGCGCACCAGAAAGCTGATCTCGTTCGGCCAGATGCCGGGCTCGACGATCAGCGCGACGCCGCCACTCGCAGTGAACTTGATGGCATTGCCGGCGAGGTTGAGCAGCACTTGGCGCAGCCGCGCGGCGTCGCCAACCAATTCGACCGGCAGGCGCTCGTCGACATAGGCGGCGATTTCGAGCTTCTTTGCCTGCGCACGCGGCGCGAGCAGCTCGGTGATTTCCTCGATCAGGGCCGAGAGCGCGAAGGGACGCTGCTCGAGATCGAGCTTGCCGGCTTCGATCTTGGAATAGTCGAGCAACTCCTCGATCAGCGCCATCAGTGCTTCGCCGGAGGTCTTCACGGCCTTGGCGTAGGTCGTCTGCTCCGGCGTCAGCGTGGTGTCGAGCAGCAGCCCGCCCATGCCGATGATGCCGTTGAGCGGCGTGCGGATCTCGTGCGACGCCATCGCCAGGAAGCGCGATTTGGCGCGGTTGGCGGCGTCGGCCTGGTCGCGGGCGTCGGACAGCGCACGCTCGGTCTCGGTGCGGTCGGTGACATCGCGTCCGACGCTCTGCAATTCGGCGGGCTGGCCGGCGTCGAGGCGGACATAGCCTTCGCGCCAGGCGATCCAGCGTGCGCCGAGCGGGGTTGCGATCTTCTGGTCGTGAATGCGCGTGCCGTTGCTCTCGCGGGCGCTGTCGCCCTGCTCCAGCACGTCGAAATCAAAGCGCGTGCCGACCAGCGCGCCGCGCGCCTGCCCCGCAAGCGCGCAATAGGCTTCGTTGGCGAAGGTGATGCGGCCGTTTGTGTCGCGCAGCACGATCAAATCGCCCTGCTGTTCGAACAGGCTGCGGGCGCGTTCCTCCGCTTCCTTCAGCTCCCAATTGCGGTCGATCAGCGCTTCGTTGTGAGCCGCCAGCGCACGCATCCGCTTCTTGACGAAGCGCAGGCGCATGCTGAGCGTGGCGAGGCCGAGGCAGGAGAGCGCGAACAGGAAGCTCGCGCCGATCGCGAACGCGTTGGGATCATAGCCGGAATTCTCGGACCGGCTGCCGGAGACAAAACCATAGGCGCCGCCGAAGGTCGCCGAGAAGATCATGAAGGAGCGGATCGCGAAGGCGATTTTGGGGTACTGCCGCCTGAAGCGGCGCATGCGCACCTTGATCCGGAACGTCCGACCCATCGCCACCGACCCGACTGTTTTCCTAAAACCCTGCGCTCGCTGTAAACGACGATGTCCCGCCGACCTTGCGAACAGCTTGAGGTATTGGGACCGCCTCCAAACAGGGTTGACGAGGCGTTAACGGCTCAGAGCATGATCCGGACCCGGAAGGCCGCGTTAGCGCAAAGTGTGCAGCGGTTTTCCGGAAGGATCATGCTCAAACAACAATCTAGAGTGAGGCGGCCTGGAGATGGCGGTGGCCGCCGCGGGCGCCGACGATCAGCGCCGCCGCCTCGCGCTGCGAGAACGTCTTCGAGCGCACATAGACGCGGTAATCCGCCGGCCCCTCGGTGGAGAGATAGATCACCTGACCGCCGTCGACGGGCTGCGCGGCAATCGAGATCAGACTGGTCGAAGGGCTGGCCTGGCAGGTCTCCGATTCCGAACCGAGGCCGTCGTCGACGACGGCGAAGTCTGCCGCATCCGCATCCTCGGTGATCTGAACCCGCACCGTCGCGCGAGCGGGATCATCGGTGAAGGCGACATGCACGCCGGCGGTCCAGAACAGGGACGTCAGCTCGACCGAGGTGTCGCCTAATGCGATGCAGGGATGCGAGACCGATCCGATCTCACTGCGGGCAAACACCGCAGCCGCGAGCAGGGGAATAACCGAGGCCAGGACCTTGAAACGCAACATGACACGCTACTCGCCAGGCCCCGGGGGAAACTCGTGGCGGGAACCGATGGGCCTTATGGTTTGCAGAGCGTAAAGGAAACTCGTTACCGCCGGGTTGATGCGTGTGACGCTCACGCCATCTGGCGTACATCCTCTGCGAGCGCGCGGTAGGACAGCGCCTCGGCGAGATGCAGCCGGCCGATCTTGTCGGCGCCGTCGAGGTCGGCGAGCGTGCGCGCCACCCGTAGCACGCGGTGATAGCCGCGCGCCGACAGCCGCATGGTCTCGGCGGCGTCGCGCAGCAGCTTTTGGCCTTGCGCATCCGGCTTGGCGATCTCCTCCAGCACCGAGGCCGGCGCTTCTGCATTGGTGCGAACCTTCGGCAGGCCGGCATCCGCGTAGCGCGCGAGCTGGATGTTGCGCGCCGCGGCCACGCGCGCGGCAACTTCGGCCGAGCCTTCTGCCGGCGGCGGCAGGATCAGGTCGGCCGCGGTCACTGCGGGAACCTCTATGCGCAAGTCGATGCGGTCCATCAGTGGCCCCGAGATGCGGGCCTGATAGTCACCCGCGCAGCGATCGATGCGGCCGCGCTTGCAGGCATAGCCGGGCTCGAACGCATTGCCGCAGCGGCAGGGATTCATCGCCGCGACCAGCATGAAGCGGGCGGGGTAAGTGACGCGGTGATTGGCGCGGGACACCGAGACCTCGCCGTTCTCCAGCGGCTGGCGCAGCGAATCCAGCACGCGCGGATCGAACTCGGGGAGCTCGTCGAGAAACAGCACGCCCTGATGCGCGAGCGAGATTTCGCCGGGCCTTGCGCGCATGCCGCCGCCGGTGAGCGCGGCCATGCTGGCGGAATGATGCGGCGAGCGGAACGGCCGCCGCGCCGTCAGCGCGCCGCCCTCGATCTCGCCGGCGACGGAGGCGATCATCGACACCTCGAGCAACTCGCCGGGTGACAGCGGTGGCAGGATCGAAGGCAGGCGTGCCGCCAGCATCGATTTGCCGGCGCCGGGCGCGCCGATCATGAGCAGATGATGCCCGCCGGCGGCCGCGATCTCCAGCGCCCGCTTGGCGCTCTCCTGTCCCTTGATGTCGCGCAGGTCGAGCGGCGAGGCGGCGGCTTCATGCACCTTCGGCACAGGCCGCGACAGCACCTGCGTTCCCTTGAAGTGGTTGGCGATCTGGATGAGCGAACTTGCGGCGATGATCTGGATGTCCGGGCTCGCCCATGCCGCTTCCGAGCCGCAAGCTGCCGGACAGATCAGCCCCTCCTCGCGCGCATTGGCGCCGATCGCGGCGGGAAGAACACCGGCCACCGGCGCGATTGATCCGTCGAGGCCAAGCTCGCCCAGAACGGTGAAGCCGGTCAGCGCATCCGGCGGGATCGCGCCGATCGCCCCCATCAGCCCGAGCGCGATCGGCAGGTCATAATGGCTGCCCTCCTTGGGCAGATCGGCGGGCGCGAGATTGACGGTGATCCGCCGCGCCGGCAGCGCCAGCCCCGAGGCGATCAGCGCCGAGCGCACCCGCTCGCGCGCCTCCGACACCGCCTTGTCGGGGAGACCGACGATCGCGAAGGCCGGCAGACCCGGCGCGACCTGCACCTGCACGTCGACCGCGCGGGCCTCGATCCCCTCAAAGGCGACGGTAGAAACCCGCTGAACCATGCTCGAACCAGCCTGCCCTCTTGCACAATTAGGGGTAGCAGAGCGGGACAGTTCTTGCAAGAACAATACGGGAACATGTCCCAGGGGCTGGGCGGCCCTAACCAATCGTAAACACGACCAAGACACTACGCCTCGAATGCCAGCGGCTCTCCTCAGCACATTCCAACGAATGTCCGCTACTCCTAAGGCTGCGGGATGGGCCGTGGTCTAACGGGTGAACAATTCAAATGCTTGCAAATCGCCGGAGAAGCGAACGACGGATGTGCACCCGGCTTGCCAAGATTCATTTTGGCGCGGGCTCGCTGCCGCGGGACTGCACGATCACGGATATTTCGGATGGCGGCGTGAAAGTGGTGGCCGAGTTTCTGGAAGTGCCGCCGCAATTCACTATCATCTTCGCGCCCGACTATTCCCGCCAGTGTCGCCTGCGCTGGCGCATCGGCTGCGAATTCGGCGCTGAATTCACTGACTAAGCTACAGAAGCGCCCCGCCTTAACGGGACCTTAGCGTTAATCGGTAAGCATCTCTGATCAGTCGCCGAGTGATCAGAGTATGTCCAAGCGTTTGTCCGTTGCCTCTCCTCCGGCGAGATATCTGTTTTCCGCGCTTCTGATCCTGGCTCTCGGCGGCTGTCAGACCATGGGCATCGAGGACATCACCGGTGCGCTCGGCGGAAGGTCGGAAACGGCTGGCAAGGCCGACGCCAAGCCGGACATGAAGCCGGACATGGACGCGCTGCGCGAGCGCTATCGCGCCAAGCCTGGCGATCCCAACGTCGCGCTCGAATACGGCAAGGCGCTGCGCCAGACCGGTCAGCGCGCGCAGGCACTTGCGGTGCTGGAGCAGGCCGTGCTGGCCCATTCCACCAACAAGGCGCTGCTCGCCGGCTATGGCCGCGCGCTCGCCGACAGCGGCAACTTCCAGCAGGCGTTCGACGTCCTCGGTCGGGCGCATTCGCCTGAAGATCCAGACTGGCGTATCCTGTCGGCGCAGGGCGCCGCGCTCGATCAGCTCGGCCGCAACGAGGAGGCGCAGCAATACTACGCCACCGCGCTGAAGATCGTGCCCGACGAGCCGTCGGTGCTGTCCAATCTCGGACTGTCCTACATGCTCCAGAACAATCTGCCGCGGGCAGAGGAAACGATGCGCCGGGCGCATGAGCGCAATCCGGCCGATGTCCGCGTGCGCGCCAATCTCGCGCTCGTGCTGGGACTGGAAGGAAAGCAGACCGAGGCCGAGACCATCGTGAAGGCCGACCTGCCGCCGGATCAGGCGGCGGCAAAGGTCACGGCGCTGCGGCAGTTGCTGGTGAAGAAGCAGCAGCGGGCGGACAAGTAACCCGCCGCCCGCGCGGGTCAAGATGCCTTGGTCAGGACTCTTGGTCAGGATGCCTTGCGATGCGGGGCTGACCCGCGCCCCGACCTGCCCTTCAGCTTTTTCAGGAGCGGCCCGAGCAGCGAGCGCTTCGGCTTCTTCACCTCGCCGCGCCCGGCGAGGCGGTTCGCCATGTTCTGGAACAGCTCGGTGGTGCGGTGGCTCTTGGAGACCTCCGCGATCATCTGGCCGTTGTTGGCCGCGGTCGAGAACAGCTTCGAATCGAACGGGATCACCGCGATCGGCTGGCTCTCCATGGTCTTGGCGAATGCCTTGACCTCGATCTCCGCCCGCTTGGGCATGCCGACCTGGTTGATGCAGTAGAGCGGCGGCCGGTCGTTCGGCCGCGCCGCCTTCAACACGCTCAGCATGTTCTTGGTGTTGCGCAGGTTCGCAAGATCGGGCTCGGCCACGATCACGATGTCGTCCGCGTTGACCAGCGCGCGCCGCGTCCAGCCCGACCATTGGTGGGGAACGTCGAGCACGATGCAGGGCGTGGTCATGCGCAGCGTGTCGAACACCGCGTCGAAGGCCTCCGCGCCGAAATCGTAGACGCGGTCGAGCGTCGCGGGCGCGGCGAGCAGGCTGAGCCGCTCGGTGCATTTGGAGAGAAGACGCTCCATCAGCGCCGTGTCCGGCCGGTCCTGCGACAGCACCGCGTTGGCGATGCCCTGCACCGGATCCTGGTTGTAGTCGAGACCCGCGGTGCCGAAGGCGAGGTCGAGATCGATCACGACGGAATCGAGCGCGAGGTCACGGGCGATGGTCCAGGCCACATTGTGCGCGACGGTGGAGGCGCCGACGCCGCCCTTGGCGCCGACCACCGCGATGACGCGGCCGGTGATGATGGCTTCGGACGCCGAGAACAGGCTGCAGATCGAGCGGACGACGTCGAGCGTTTCGACCGGTCCCACCACATAGTCGTTGACGCCGCGGCGGACCAGCTCGCGATAGGGCGCGGTGTCGTTGGGATTGCCGATCACGACCACGCGGGTGCCGGGATCGCAGACGCCGGCGAGGTCGTCGAGCCCCTCGAGGATGTCGCGCGTGCCGTCGGATTCGATCACGATGACGTTCGGCGTCGGCATCGTTTCATAGACTTCGATCGCCGCGGCGAGGCCGCCGTCCTTGGCGGTGAGGTGTGCCTTGGCGAGGCGGCGATCCTGCCCGGCCGCGGTCACCGCGGCGAGCGTCTGCCCGGTCTCGCAAAAGGCCTGCACGGAGATGCGAGGAACCGGCGCAATGTGTTCCTCGGGGTGCTGCGGATCGTCCGCTTCTTCGTCGTGGACGCGTGTCATCTGCCTGTGTCGCTGAGTTTGGCCTTGTCGGCCTCTGGATTGGCGGTCGCGATCGGCGTGCCCTTGCGATAGCGCTCGAAGGCCATGTCACGCCGTGCATTATAGGCCGGCGTCTCGGACCGCGGTTGCTCGAGGTCGGCCGGATTGTCGATCATCGCCGCGAGGTTGCGCTGGCTGGCGCAGCCAAGATTGAAATAGGGCCGGTTCTCGTTGTAGCCGGGGTCGAGGATGGAGGGGCCGATATCCTCCGGCCACAGCCCGCAGGGGCCGGCGACCGCGGCGATCCGGGAATAGCTCAGGCGAATGGTGGGCAGCAGTCCGGGATCCTCGGGCCGATAGGAATGCTGGACGATGGCACGCGAGGGGACGCCGCCGGATGCGAGCACGGAGCGGATTTCGTGATAGGTCGCTGCCGCCGCGCGCGAATTCGCGGCGTCGACGGGCACGTCGACGACGACGGAGCCTGTACCTTCGCCGACCCAGTCCCGGGCAATGCCGGCGACGTCCGAGCGTTGCGCGGCCGAGAGGCCGCCGCGAGCCTTGCCGACGAAGATCACGATCGACTTCTTGGCTTCCTGCACCGCGATCGGGTGGCGCTGGCGATAGTCGGTCGGCACCGTCTGGGTGACGATCTCGCCGGTGGTGTTGCAGGCGCCCAGCATGACGGAGAGCCCCGTCAGCGCCAGCGCGACGCTCAACTTGCGACGTCGATCGGCCATGGTCTTCGTCATCGCTTCATCCCCTCTTGCCCCTATCTTGCCCCGTTCCCCAGGTCGCCCGTTCGCCTCAGTCGATGATGAAGCCGAAATCGCCGGGCGTGCCTGCCATCGGATCGACGCGGCGCGCGATGCCATAGAGGCGGTTCATGCGGCCGAGCAGCGCCGTCTGGGCGTCAGAGGCCGGCGCGAAGCCGTCGTCGGGCCGCGACAATTCCTTCTGGGCCACCGCGCGCACCACATAGGGCGTCACGATCACCATCAGCTCGGTCTCGTTGTTGACGTAGTCCTGGCTGCGGAACAGCGCGCCGAGGATCGGCACCTGGTCGACGCCCGGCAGGCCGTTGATCGCCTGCTTGGTCTGCTGCTGGATCAGGCCGGCCATCGCCATCGAGCCGCCCGAGGGAATCTCGAGCGTGGTCTCGGCGCGGCGGGTCTGGATCGAGGGGATGGTGATTGAGCTGGTCGAGCTCGCGGACACCGCCTGTGTCACCGAGATAGCGTTCTGATTCGACAGCTCCGAGACTTCGGTCATCACGCGCAGGCTGATGCGTCCCTCGCTCAACACGACCGGCGTGAAGTTCAGGGAGATGCCGAACTTCTTGTAGGTAATCTGGGTGGTACAGACGTGGGTGACCGGATCGCAGGAATAGCCCGCAGGGATCGGGAATTCGCCGCCGGCGATGAAAGTGGCGGACTCGCCGGAGATCGCCGTCAGGCTCGGCTCCGCCAGCGTCCGCATCACGCCGGCGCTCTCCATCGCGCGCATCGTGGCGCTGACGGTGGCGACGCCCTTGGTGAGGCCGGCGACGCCTAGACCGTTGCTGCTGACGAGTGGGCCACCCGAGACCGAGAACGGATTGGAATTGTTGAAGTTCACGACCGCCGTGCCGGCATTCAGGCTGGCGCTGAGATCGACGCCCAATTGCTTGACGATGTCGCGGCGCACTTCGCCGACGACGACCTTGAGCATCACCTGGTCGCGGCCGCGCACGACGATGTTGTTGACGACCTTCTCAGAGCCGCCGACCAGTTTCGCGGCGACGTCGCCGGCCTGCTGGGCCTCGACCGGGCTCGACACCGAGCCGGTCAGCATCACGCTGTCGCCGATGCCTTCGATCTGCACGCCCGGCAGCGACTGACGCAGCGCCGCGCGCATGCCGTTGAGGTCGCGCTTCACCGCGATGTCGTAGGCGGCGACCTGCTGGCCGTCGGCGCTGAAGAATACGACGTTGGTCTGGCCGACCTGTCCGCCGATGATATAGGCGCGCTGGGCCGAGCGGATCACCGCATTGGCGATCTTGGGATCGGCGACCAGCACGTCCTTGACCTCGCGCGGCAGGTCGATGACGGCGGACTTGCCGACGCCGAGCGACAGGAAGCGCGTCCTAGCCGGCGCGATCGTCGCGACCGGCGCCACATCGAGATCCGCTGCCTGCATCGGCGCCTGGTCGCCGACCGGCGCATCTGCCGCGCTGACGACATCGGGAGCTGCGAGGAGCCCCAGTATCAGCATCGTCCCCGTCCAGAACGAGCGCGCGCGCTTCCCCCGAATGCGCATGCCCGTCCGATCATCCCCGTAGTTCATCATATCCCCATCATCACTTCTGTGACGTCAGTTGCCGTGCCTGCACGCCGTAGCGGATCACGTTGACGCCGCCGGGACGCTTGATCGCCTGGTCCTCGGGCGTGCCGTCGACTGAGTTGGCATCGACAATGCTGCGCAGCGCGAGTGTCAGCGTGCCGCCCTGGCGCGCGGCCGACAGCGTGGCGACCTGATCGGGCCTGAGCTCGAGCGTGACGGTCTTGCCGACGACGGCGTTCTGGCCGTCCTTTTCCTTCGGCGCCTGGTCGATCGCGAGCACGCGGATATTGGTCAGGATGACCTCGGACAGGACGAGGTCGTTACCGCCGGTCGGGCCGTTGCTGTTGTTCGCGCCGTCAGGATTCTTCAGGCGGCGGGTCAGCACGATGTCGACGCGATCGTTCGGCAGGATGAAGCCGCCGGCGCCGGTCTCGGCTGAAATTTCGGTGGAGACGGCGCGCATGCCCGACGGCAGGATCGCGGCCATGAAGCCGGAGCCTTCGGCCTTGACCAGCTTCTGCTCGCGGATCGGCTCGCCCTGCATCAACGGCACGCGTGCGATCGAGCCTGCGATCTGGGTCTGCGCCTCGGGCCTGTTGTCGCGGCGGATGAAGGCGCTGCTCGCGGTCGTCGCCGGCCAGGCCTGCCATTGCAGGTCCTCGGGCTTCACGGCTTGACCGAGCTGGATGTCGTTCTTGGCGACCAGGACCTCAACCGTCGGCAGCTTCTCGGCGACGGGGAGAACGGGCGCGGGCCTGTTGTCATAGCCGCTCGCCAGATACGCAGCGACGCCGCCGGCGCCCAGCGCGATGACGAGAACGACAATGCGTGCGGTGTTCATACGCTTCTACTCTTACGCGGGCACTCGAACCGCACCTGGCGGGTTCCCCGACGTCGATGAGTAGGCAGTAAAAGTATAAGGGGTGTTGCGAGGCCGAGTGTGATGGCCAGTGACGACGCGCGTTCTGGGCAGATGGTGAATGGGGCGTTAGCTGGTCGGCCACTGGCCCCGTAGTTTCACGCAGCGCGGCCCCTGCGTTCGAATGAGGCGCGCGGCGTCATGGTGAAGGGGTGGCTAGTGGCGTGTGCGCAGTGTTTCCATTGATGTCCGTAGCCGGGATATCGCTGCGCTCATGCGGGCTGCAAGCCACGAAAGAACAGGTGCCTACTTCGCCCGCTTCTGCTCGATGACGTCCCAGACCTTTGCCGCCACGTCCGGGCCGCCGAGCTTTGCAATCGCACGGATGCCGGTCGGCGAGGTCACGTTGATCTCGGTGAGGTTGCCGTTGATGACGTCGATGCCGACGAACAAGAGCCCGCGCTCGCGTAGCGCCGGTCCGACGGTGGCGCAGATCTCGCGCTCGCGCGGCGTGAGCTCGGTCTCCTGCGCGGCGCCGCCGCGTACCATGTTGGAGCGGAGGTCGTCCGTGGCCGGGACACGATTCACCGCGCCGGCGAACTCGCCGTTGACCAGGATGATGCGCTTGTCGCCGTGCTTCACCTCGGGGATGAACTGCTGGATCACCCAGGCTTCCTTGAACGTCACCGAGAACATGTCGAACAGCGAGCCGAAATTCATGTCCTGCGGCATCACGCGGAACACCGCCGCGCCGCCATGGCCGTGCAGCGGCTTCATCACGACGGCGCCGTGCTTGTCGCGAAAGGCGTTGATCTCATCCAAGTCGCGCGAGATCAGGGTCGGCGGCATCAGTTGCGGAAAGTTCATCACGAACAGTTTTTCCGGCGCGTTACGCACCGAGGCGGGGTCGTTGACGACCAGCGTCTTCGGGTGGATGCGTTCGAGCAGATGCGTCGAGGTGATGTAGGCGAGGTCGAACGGCGGATCCTGGCGCAGCAGCACCACGTCAAAGCCGTTGAGGGCCTCCCGCCTGGGCTCGCCGAGGGTGAAATGATTGCCGGGTTCGTCGCGCACGGTGAGCAGCTGAACGGGAGCGACAATCTCCTCGCCGACCATCGAGAGCTTGTCGGGCGTGTAATAGGACAGGCCGTGGCCGCGCTTCTGCGCCTCCAGGAGCAGTGCAAAGGTGGAATCGCCCTTGATATTGATGCGGGCGATGGGGTCCATCTGGACGGCGACGTTCAATTTCATGGTCTGCCTTTCAGGTCGAGGCGTCGAATGCCGCCAACACATGGCGCGGAAGTGACCGCGGCGCAATCAGCATGGCGTCGAATCGCAATTCGAATTCGGCATGCTCGGGATGCGCTACCAGCCAGCCTTGCGCGGCGTCGATGATGCGCTGCTGCTGGCGCGCCGTCACGGCAAAGGCGGCGTCGTCCAGCGTCGCGCGCGCCTTGACCTCGACAAAGGCGATCAGGTTGCGGCGGCGGGCCACGATGTCGATCTCGCCATGCGGCGTGCGGTAGCGTTTGGCGAGGATGCGGTAGCCCTTGGCCATCAGGAAGGCCGCGGCGCGGCTTTCCGCGGAGATGCCGGTGCGGAACGCGGCGATGCGCTCGGGCGAGGCGACTTTGGGTGCCGCCGGGACCTCATTCTTCGCCATCGCCGCCCCGCAGGCCTTTGGCAAGCTCGAGCGCGCGAGCATAGACCTCGCGGCGCGGCCGGCCCGAGAGCGCGACCGCATGCGCCACCGCATCCTTGACGCTGTGCGCGGCAAGCTGCTCGCGCAGGACGTCATCGAGCGCATCCGATGTCAGCATCTCGGCATCCGCCGTAGGCGGCGCGATCACCAGGACGAATTCGCCGCGCGTTTCCAGCGTGTCGGCGTCGCGAGCCAGCTCACGCACCGTCGCGCGCGAAATCTCCTCGTGCAGTTTCGTCAGCTCGCGGCAGATCGCGGCTTCGCGGGTCCCCATGATCTCGGCGAGCTCGGCGAGCGTGTCCTGCACCCGGTTGCCGGAGTCGAACATCACCAGCGTCGCATCGATGCGCGCAAGCTCGGTCAGGCGCGATTTTCGCGCGACGGATTTCGACGGCAAGAAACCTTCGAAGAAGAAACGATCGGTCGGCAATGCCGCGACCGACAGCGCCGCCAGCACCGAGGACGGGCCGGGCAGCGCGTAGACCGCGTGGCCGGCGGCGCAGACCTCGCGCACCAGCTTGAAGCCGGGATCGGAGATCAGCGGCGTGCCGGCGTCCGACACCAGCGCGACCGAGCCGCCCTGCCCCAGCGCCTCCAGGATCTTTGGACGGGCCGCTTCCGCGTTGTGCTCGTGATATTGCTTGAGCTGCGCCGCGATGGCGTAGCGCTCGGTCAGACGCCGCGTGATGCGGGTGTCCTCGCAGGCGATGACATCGACCCCGGCGAGGGTCTGCAGCGCCCGCAGCGTGATGTCACCGAGATTGCCGATGGGGGTCGCGACCAGGTGCAGGCCCGGCGCGGCCTTCGGCGCCGCGAGCCGATGGGCGTCGATGGAGAAACCGCGCAAGGCGGGATCCGTGGTCTCAGGTGTATTTATCGGGGACGGCTTTGCGCGCATAATGAGACGAACTTAGGGA
Organism: Bradyrhizobium nivariense; assembly: GCF_029846715.1. Taxonomy (GTDB): domain Bacteria; phylum Pseudomonadota; class Alphaproteobacteria; order Rhizobiales; family Xanthobacteraceae; genus Bradyrhizobium. The sequence goes on along the minus strand of NZ_JARVWW010000004.1, from coordinate 192,974 downwards.
TGATCCCCGGGGCTGGGAACCGGTCCTCGGAAAAAGAAAAAGATCGTGGCTGGGTAAGGGGCGAGGAAGGACTGGAATGTGATCCATCCGGCATCACATTCCCGAGGGAATGAAGCGTCAGCGCCATATTCGCGGCGGAAACGCCGCCTTGATGCTGGGTGACGGACGGTAGACAGCTAGCCAGGACTTGAGGCGGGGGCGCGTTAAGCGGTCATTATCCTTTTGTTTTAGTTAACTATTTGCCGACAATATGCCTGAATCTGCGGCTTGTGTCGTGGAAAGAGTTGTTGTGACCGGCTGGCGACGGCCGGTCAGAAGAGAAGCTGCCATGACGGGCCCGCGTGATCCCAGATCTTCCTTCTCGGAGGAGTCTCCCGTTCAGGGGCCCCTGATATCAGGGGCGACCCGGCGGAGCGCGCTTGGCCTGTTGCTCGGCGCGCCGCTGCTGTCGGCCTGCGCCGGCGTACAACAGAGTCTCAGCCAGTTCTCCAATCCGTTCAGCAGCTCCTCCTCGTCTCCGGCCCAGCCGGCCGGCCCGCCGCAACAGGCGACGACCGCCGGCACCGGCGGGGTCAAGGTTGCCGTGATCCTGCCGCTCTCGGCGGCCGGCAATGCGGGCCTTGCCGCCCAGTCGATGCGCAACGCCGCCGAGATGGCGCTGGCCGAGTTCCAGAATCCCAACATCCAGCTCCTGATCAAGGACGACAATGGCAGCCCGCAAGGCGCGCAGGCGAGTGCGCAGCAGGCGGTCGACGAAGGCGCCGAGATCATATTGGGGCCGCTGTTCGCGCAATCGGTGCCTGCGGTGGCGCAGATCGCGCGTACGCGCGGCATCTCGGTGATGGCGTTCTCGACCGATTCCAGCATCGCCGGCCGCGGCGTCTTTCTGCTGAGCTTCCTGCCGGAGTCCGACGTCAATCGCATCGTCGAATATTCCGCCAGCATCGGAAAGCGCTCCGTCGCCGTGCTGGTGCCCGACAATGCCTATGGCAATGTGGTCGAGGCCGCGGTGAAGGCGGCGGTGCCGCGCCGCGGCGGACGCATCGTCGCGTTCGAAAAATACGGCGCCGATCGCGCGGCGCCGGCACGGACCGTCGCGCAGCAGCTCGGCAGCGCCGATGCGCTGTTCATCGCCGATGATGGCGACGCCGTCGTCGCGGTCGCCGATGCGATGAGCGCGGCGGGTGCGAATCTGCGCAATATCCAGCTGCTCGGCACCGGCCTGTGGGACAGTCCGCGGGTCTATGCCAGCTCAAGCTTGCAAGGCGGCCTCTATGCCGCGCCGGACCCGGCCGGCTTCCGCGCCTTCTCCGGCCGCTATCGCACCAAATATGGCGCCGAGCCGGTGCGCACCGCGACGCTCGCCTATGACGCCGTCGCCCTCGTCGCCGCGCTGGCGCGCACGCAAGGCACGACGCGCTTCTCATCCGACGTGCTCACCAATCCCTCCGGCTTTGCCGGCATCGACGGCCTGTTCCGCTTCCGCGCCGACGGCACCAACGAGCGTGGTCTCGCGGTGATGAAGGTGACGACCGGTGGTGGTGTGGCAGTCGCGGGCTCGCCGAAGAGTTTTGGCGCCTAGCTGGTTCCTCGACGTCGTCCTGGCGAAAGCCAGGACCCATAACCACAGGAAGTGGTTTTGCGAAGACTCGTGGTTGTCAGCACGCTGCAACTGCTCTTCGGGGTAATGGGTCCTGGCTTTCGCCAGGACGACGATGGAGAGAGCTTACGCCGCCAGATCTGCAACCACCGCATCCAGCACGGGAAAACCGCTGCTCGTCACGCGCAACCGGCCCGACGCATCCACGACGATCGCGCCTTCCTCGCGCAGCAACGCGATGCGCTTGGGGTCGAGCGAGCGGCCTGACAGCGCCCTGTAACGCTCGGGGTCGATACCCTCGGCGAGGCGCAATCCCATCAGCAGGAATTCGTCGGCGCGCTCTTCGCTGTTGAGGAGATCGTCGGTGACGAGGCCGTGGCCATTGGTCTCGACCCGCATCAGCCAGGCTTCGGGGCGCTTCTCGGTGGCGGTCGCGTGCCTGATACCGTCGATGTCGAGTCGGCCATGGGCGCCGGGGCCGATGCCGGCATATTCCTCGCCGCGCCAGTAGACCAGATTGTGCCGACACTCGGCGCCGCGCCGCGCGTGATTTGAGATCTCGTAGGCGGGCAGGCCGAGCTTGTCGCAGGTCTCCTGCGTGACGTCGTAGAGCGAGCGTGCGATCGCTTCATCCGGCGTCTTCAGCTTGCCGGCCTGATGCAGGCCGAAGAACGGCGTGCCTTCTTCGATCGTCAATTGATAGAGCGACAGATGCTCGGCCGCCTCATCGATCGCGAGACGCAATTCATCAGCCCACATCGCCGGCGTCTGGTCGGGACGGGCGTAGATCAGATCGAACGAATAACGATCGAACGAGCGGCGTGCGATCGCGACGGCATCCAGTGCCTCGCGCGCGCTGTGCAGGCGGCCCAGCGCCTTCAGCGAGGCATCGTCGAGCGCCTGCACGCCGAGCGAGACCCGGTTGACGCCAGCGGCGCGATAACCGGCAAAGCGCGTGGCTTCGACGCTGGTCGGGTTTGCCTCCAGCGTGACTTCGACGTCTTTCGCCACAGTCCAGTGCTTGCCGATGGCGTCGAGCACAGCGCCGACGGTTGCAGGCTGCATGAGTGAGGGCGTGCCGCCGCCGAGAAAGATCGAGGTAACTTCACGGCCGGGCGCGCGCTCGGCGGTCGCGGCGATCTCGCGGGCGAATGCTGACGCAAAACGCGCCTCGTCGATCGCGACATGGCGGACATGGCTGTTGAAGTCGCAATAGGGGCACTTCGACAGGCAGAACGGCCAGTGCACGTAGACGCCGAAGGCTTCCTTAGCGCGGCTCAAGGCAGATCTCCGCCAGTTTCACGAAGGCGCGGGCACGATGCGACAGGCCAAGACCGAGCGGCGGCAGGCCGTGCTTCTCGATGCTCTCCATCTCGCCGAAGGTGCGGCTGTGGCCGTCGGGCAAAAACATCGGGTCGTAGCCGAAGCCGGCGGTGCCGCGCGGCGGCCACACCAGCGTGCCGTCGACGCGCGCCTCGACCTCTTCGAGATGATCGTCGGGCCATGCAACGCCGAGCGCGGAAACGAAATGCGCCTTGCGTTTGGCGGGCGTGGTCGCGCCGCGCTCCTGCAACAGCCGTTCGATCTGCGCCATCGCCGCGGCAAAATCCTTGTTCGGACCGGCCCAGCGCGCCGAGTAGATGCCGGGCGCGCCATCGAGCGCGTCGACCACGATGCCGGAATCATCGGCGAAAGACGGAAGCTTCGTCACCCGCGCTGCGGCGATCGCCTTGATCGCGGCATTGCTGCGGAAATCGTTTCCGGTTTCTTCCGGCTCGGGAAGGCCTAGCTCGCCGGCCGACACCGCCTCGATGCCGTAAGGCGCGAGCAGCTCCTTCATCTCGGCGAGCTTGCCGGGATTGTGGGTCGCGATGACGAGCTTTCCGGTGATTCGGCGATGCATCGGCCTATTGACTACGCTACCGCCAGTTTCTGCAAGTCCACGAGACGCGCGACGCCCTTGCGCGCCAGCGCCATCAGCGCCAGGAACTCGGCTTCCGTGAACGGCTCGCGTTCCGCGGTGCCTTGGACTTCGATGATGCGGCCATCGCCCGTCATGACGAAATTGGCGTCGGTGTCGGCTTCGGAATCCTCGGCATAGTCGAGGTCGAGCACGGGCGTGCCGTTGTAGATGCCGCAGGAGATCGCGGCGACGTTGTCGCGCAACACGTTGGCCTTGATCATGTTGCGCGCCTTCATCCAGCTGACGCAATCGGCGAGCGCGACCCAGGCACCCGTGATCGAGGCCGTGCGGGTGCCGCCGTCGGCCTGGAGCACGTCGCAATCGACCGTGATCTGGCGCTCACCGAGCGCTTCGAGATTGATGATGGTGCGAAGCGAGCGGCCGATCAGGCGCTGAATTTCGACGGTGCGGCCGCTCTGCTTTCCAGCGGAGGCCTCGCGGCGGGTGCGTTCCGAGGTCGCGCGCGGCAGCATGCCGTATTCGGCGGTGACCCAGCCGCGGCCCTGGCCCTTCAGCCATGGCGGCAGGCGGTCTTCCAGCGTGGCGGTGACCAGCACATGGGTGTCGCCGAATTTCACCAGGCACGAGCCTTCCGCATATTTGACCACGCCGCGCTCCAGCGTCACGGGGCGCAATTCGTCGGGCGCACGGCGGCTTGGCCGCATGGGAATTCCTCCAAAACTCTCGGAAAAGGGCTATTCGCGGTGCTTGTAGGTGGGGTGAAGGTGGGCGGCAAGGGGGAAGATCAAGGCCTTGTTCACCCCCGTTTTTCGATCCGCGAACGCCACGCTTGTCAGAAGCGCCCGGGATAGACAAATTACGTGGATCCGAGAGGAGTTACCGTCAGTGGCCCATCACGATCCGATCCATCTGATCGCGCCGCGCGCGGGCCTCGCCCAGCTCAACGAGCGTTCCCGCGACATCTTTCGTCAAATTGTCGAAAGCTATCTCGCGACCGGGGAGCCGGTGGGCTCGCGCAATATTTCGCGCCTGATCGCCATGCCGCTGTCGCCGGCCTCGGTCCGCAACGTCATGGCCGACTTGGAACAGCTCGGCCTGATCTACGCCCCGCATACCTCCGCCGGCCGACTGCCGACGGAACTCGGCCTGCGCTTCTTCGTCGATGCCCTGATGCAGGTCGGGGACCTCACCGAGGCCGAACGGCAGGCGATCCAGAGCCAGCTCACCTCCGTCGGCCAGGCGCAATCGGTCGAGGCTGCGCTGGAGGAGGCGCTGACGCGCTTGTCCGGCCTGACCCGGGCCGCCGCAGTCGTCCTGACGCCAAAATCCAATGCGCGGCTGAAACATATCGAATTCGTCCGCCTGGAACCGGAGAAGGCGCTGGTGATCCTGGTCGGCGAGGATGGCCAGGTCGAAAACCGCGTGCTGGTGCTGCCGCTCGGGGTTCCCTCCTCGGCACTCACCGAGGCCGGCAATTTCCTCAATGCGCGAATCCGCGGCCGGACCTTGGCCGAGGCGCGGCTCGAGCTCGAGACCGCACTCGGAGAGGCCCGTGCCGAGCTCGATCAGCTCACGCAAAAGGTGATTTCCGCCGGTATCGCCAACTGGTCCGGCGGCGAGAACGAGGACCGCCAGCTCATCGTCCGCGGCCACGCCAATTTGCTCGAAGATTTGCATGCGCTGGACGATCTGGAGCGCGTTCGCCTGCTGTTCGACGATCTCGAAACCAAGCGCGGCGTGATCGACCTGCTCGGCCGGGCAGAGACCGCGGAAGGCGTGCGGATCTTCATCGGCAGTGAGAACAAGCTGTTCTCGCTGTCGGGCTCGTCCACCATCATCTCGCCCTATCGGGATGCCGCCGGCCATATCGTCGGCGTTTTGGGCGTAATCGGGCCGACGCGGCTGAATTATGCCCGCGTGATCCCGACCGTGGATTACGCGGCCCGCATCGTCAGCCAGCTTCTGGGGGGCTGACCGGCGTTTCCCCCGATCACGGGCGCTTGATTTTCGGCGCCCGAAGCACGATATCCGGGCCAGAAACCCCCTGAGACGAATGCGAAAAGAGAGCCGATGACCGATCGAGACCGGCAACCCGAAGACACGACTGCTGCGGCCGGCGAGCCCGTGGTGTCAAAACCCTACATCATGCCCGACGATCCGGAGCCGGGCTCGGTCGAGGTGTTGCAGAAGGAAGTCGCCGAGGCGCGCGACCGCATGCTGCGGACGCTGGCGGAGATGGAGAACCTGCGCAAGCGGACCACCAAGGAGGTCGCTGACGCCCGTCTCTACGGCATCACCGGCTTTGCCCGCGACGTGCTCGACATCGCCGACAACCTGCAGCGCGCGCTCGATGCCGTTCCGGCCGAAGCCCGTGCGGCGGCTGATCCCGGCCTGGCCTCGCTGATCGAGGGCGTCGAGCTGACCGAGCGCTCGCTGCTCAACGCGCTGGAAAAACACGGCGTGAAGAAATTCGACCCCTCGGGCCAGAAGTTCGACCCGAACTTCCAGCAGGCGATGTTTGAGGTGCCTGATGCGTCGGTGCCCCCGGGCACCGTCGTGCAGGTCATGCAGGCCGGCTACACCATCGGCGAGCGCGTGCTGCGTCCCGCTTTGGTCGGTGTCGCCAAGGGCGGCGCCAAGGCCGCACCCGCCGCCAACAGCAACGAGCCGGTGTAGCTCTCAATCCTCATGGTGAGGACGCGCGCGAAGAAGCGCGCTCCTCGGGATGAGGGTCTTGCAGTTTTTCGCCGCGCCTACGCGCTCGCCGCGATATCCGCAGACTGAATCCGCTTCACGCCGGCCTTGGCCATATCGGCCCAGGCTTTTGCGAGCGAACCCTGATTGTCGATGCCGCGGCAGGCGTCTTCCACCACATAGACCTCGAAGCCCGCCTTGCGGGCGTCGAGCGCGGTCCAGGCCACGCAAAAATCTGTCGCCAGCCCCGCGACGAAGACGCGCTTGATCTTGCGCGCCTTCAGATAGCCGGCAAGGCCGGTCGAGGTCTTGCCGTCGGCTTCGAGGAAAGCCGAATAGCTGTCGACGTCCTTGTGGAAACCCTTGCGGATGATGAGCTCGGCGTGCGGGATCGCAAGATCCTTCGACAGCGCGGCACCGTCGGTGCCCTGCACGCAATGGTCCGGCCACAGCACCTGCTTGCCGTAGGGAAGATCGACGGTCTCGAACGGTTTCTTGCCGGAATGCACCGACGCGAACGAGACGTGACCGGGCGTGTGCCAGTCCTGCGTCATCACCACATTCGAAAACGCTTTGGCCATCTTGTTGATGACGGGCACCACCTGCTCGCCTTCCTTCACGGCGAGGCTGCCGCCGGGCAGGAAGCAGTTCTGCACGTCGATCACGAGCAGCACGGACGCATCGTCCGGCTTGATCGATGCCGCTGCAAAGAGCGCGGTTGGAGCGAGGGTCGCGAGCGCCGTCGTTCCAAGCGCCGCCAAGATATATCGCCGATCCAGCATCATTCGCCTCCCCTCAGGGTGATCCAACGGAGGTGAAGCCTAGTTCCGCTTGGGTACGAACAGAAGCCCGAAAATGCAGCCGGTTCTGGCGAGTGGCCGGGCTGCTGACCCGATATCATTGTCGTCCCGGCGTAGGCCGGCCTTCGCCGGGACGACGCCGAGTGTCGGGCTAGCCCTTCGGCTGGATGCCGTCGCGCACCGCGCGGAAGCGGGTGAAGGCGGGCGACCACTGCTCGCGCGGGGCGCTGGCGATGATGCGCAGCGAGGCGCCACCGCTTGAGAAGCGGATCCACTGCACCACGGTCACCGCCGTCTTGTCCTTGCCGCTAACGCCGTCGATCCGGGTCTCGAAACCCTGCTGGCCGTTGATGCGGATCGGCTCGGACATGGTGACGCGCGCTTCGCGCACGCCGGGGATCTGGAGCGCCGCCTCCTGGGCGAAGCGGGCGCGGTCGTCGGCCTGCTGCGGGGTGGCGCCGATCACGCCGAGGATCATGAACGGCTTCGATTCATAGCCTGTGCTCTCGTCGCCGTCGGCCAGGATGATGCTCGAGCCCGGCGCCAGCGTGCGGACGTCCTTGAAGTCGGCGAGATCGGTGATCTTGAACGGCATCAGCGCGATCTGCTCGTCGGCTGAGACCTGCTTGCGGGTGGCGACGCTCGCAAACATCTGCCGCACCGCCTCGTCGGTGTAAATCTTGGTCGCATTCTCCGGAATCTGCACCGCGACATAGCCGGAGAAGCCGGCGCCCGGGACGATCATCGAATAGCGCTTCACCGGGGTATCGCCGGCCTTGCCGCTTTCGGTGGTGAAATAGGCCAGGCCTGCGGGCGTCTCGATCTTGTCCTGCTTGACGCCGTTGGCTCCGACCGGATTGGAATTGAAGGCGCTCACGACCTCGCCATAGGCTGCCGGCGGCAGCTCGGTGATCAGCACCTTGACGCTGCCGTCCTCGCTCTCGAAGCCGGGAAAGGTCTTGGCTGTGTTGAGGCCGATCAACGGCACCATGCCGAGGCGCAAGCCAGGCGGGAAAACCGCGTCGGCAGCCAGAGCCGGAAGCGCGGAGGCGACGAGGAGGGCGAGCGCGGCGAGGGGGCGGATCAGCTTCATGGGCACTCTGATTGGTTCACATTGAGGCCGTTCGATGGTCGGCGACCGGGCGCTTTGTCGCGCGAGGCAGCCCGATACGAGGCCGGTCGGCTGCCCGACTTTTAGCGGGTTTGGTCTTGCCGCAACAGGGCGGGGCGGAACGCGGTGGCGGATGCCGGCCGATCGTCGAACCTGTTAATAATTTCTCACCCGCAAGGGCGGTTCAGCCCGGATATGATCTTCCAAAACCCAATGTTTTCACGGCCGAAACTTGCGTTCGGTCCTTGCGGGCCCCTCCCCCCCTCCTATATGACCCCCAACCATCGCAATATCGCGAATGTTTGATCTTAGGGGGTTTCGGTTCGGGTGCCTTCTGGGCCCAACCAGCCTGCCGCAAAAACAAGGATATCAGGACCATGGGAAAGGTCATCGGGATCGACCTCGGCACCACGAATTCGTGCGTCGCCGTAATTGATGGCAAGAACGCCAAAGTCATCGAGAATTCCGAAGGCATGCGCACGACGCCTTCGATCGTCGCCGTGACGGACGACGGTGAGCGCCTCGTCGGCCAGCCGGCCAAGCGCCAGGCCGTCACCAATCCCGAGCGCACCTTCTTCGCAGTGAAGCGCCTGATCGGCCGCCGCTACGACGACCCGATGGTCGAGAAGGACAAGAAGCTCGTTCCGTACAAGATCGTGAAGGCTTCCAACGGCGACGCCTGGGTCGAGGCCGACGGCCAGACCTACTCGCCCTCCCAGGTCTCGGCGTTCATCTTGCAGAAGATGAAGGAGACCGCGGAAGCCCATCTCGGCCAGAAGGTCGACCAGGCCGTCATCACCGTTCCCGCCTACTTCAACGACGCCCAGCGCCAGGCGACCAAGGACGCCGGCAAGATCGCGGGCCTTGAAGTGCTGCGCATCATCAACGAGCCGACCGCGGCCGCGCTCGCTTATGGCCTCGACAAGACCAAGACCGGCACGATCGCCGTGTACGATCTCGGCGGCGGCACGTTCGATATCTCCATTCTCGAAATCGGCGACGGCGTGTTCGAGGTGAAGTCGACCAACGGCGACACCTTCCTCGGCGGCGAAGATTTCGACATGCGCCTCGTTGGCTATCTGGCCGACGAGTTCCAGAAGGAGCAGGGCATCAACCTGCGCAACGACAAGCTCGCGTTGCAGCGCCTGAAGGAAGCCGCTGAAAAGGCCAAGATCGAGCTGTCGTCGACGACGCAGACCGAGATCAACCTGCCCTTCATCACCGCGGACCAGACCGGCCCGAAGCATCTGACGATGAAGCTCACCCGCGCCAAGTTCGAGGCGCTGGTCGACGACCTCGTCCAGAAGACCGTCGAGCCCTGCCGCAAGGCGCTGAAGGATGCCGGCCTCACCGCCGCCGAGATCGGCGAAGTGGTGCTGGTCGGCGGCATGTCGCGCATGCCGAAGGTCCAGGAAGTCGTGAAGCAGCTGTTCGGCAAGGAGCCGCACAAGGGCGTCAACCCGGACGAAGTCGTGGCGATCGGCGCCGCGATCCAGGCCGGCGTGCTTCAGGGTGACGTCAAGGACGTGCTGCTGCTCGACGTGACCCCGCTGTCGCTGGGCATCGAGACGCTGGGCGGCGTGTTCACCCGCATCATCGACCGCAACACCACGATCCCGACCAAGAAGAGCCAGGTGTTCTCGACCGCCGAGGACAGCCAGAACGCGGTCACCATCCGCGTCTTCCAGGGCGAGCGTGAAATGGCGGCCGACAACAAGATGCTCGGTCAGTTCGACCTGATGGGCATTCCGCCGGCCCCGCGCGGCATGCCGCAGATCGAGGTGACCTTCGACATCGACGCCAACGGCATCGTCAACGTCTCGGCCAAGGACAAGGCCACGGCCAAGGAGCAGCAGATCCGCATCCAGGCCTCCGGCGGTCTGTCGGAAGCCGACATCGAGAAGATGGTCAAGGACGCCGAGGCCAATGCCGAGGCGGACAAGAAGCGCCGCGAGGCCGTGACCGCCAAGAACGATGCGGACGGACTGGTGCATTCGACCGAGAAGGCGCTGGCCGAGCACGGTTCGAAGGTCGCCGAGACCGAGCGCCGCGCCATCGAGGATGCCGTCAGCGACCTCAAGGAAGCGCTGAAGGGCGACGATGCCGAGGCGATCAAGGCCAAGACCCAAACGCTGGCCCAGGCGTCGATGAAGCTCGGCGAGGCCATGTACAAGCAGCAGGCCGAGGCCGACGCCAAGAAGGATGCGGCCAAGGACGACGTCGTCGACGCGGAATTCACCGAAGTCGACGACGACAAGAACAACAAGAAGTCCGCCTGAACCCCGCGAGGGTGATGATGCGGACGGCTTGGACCCCACACGCGCCAACGGCCTCCTCCCTCGCGGGGGAGGCCATCGTGTCGGGCTCGACGGGCCAAGGCTCTGTTAAAATCGGCCCCGTTACGATCGATCAATTCCCAGCCGCTATGCTGAACGCCGCCATGCTGCCCTCTGCCGCAAGGCGTGGGAGCGCTTATATCGTCGCATGGCGACGTTGCTTCGCTCCGACTTGAAACGCGATCGGATAGACCGAGTTCATCATGTCCACGTCCACCAAGCGCTGCTATTACGAAACCCTCGAAGTCGAACGCAATGCCGACGATTCCGTCCTGAAATCGTCGTTCCGCAAGCTGGCGATGAAGTTTCACCCAGACCGCAATCCCGGGGACGACACCAGCGAAGTCAAGTTCAAGGAAATCAACGAGGCTTACGAGGTCCTGAAAGACAAGGACAAGCGGGCCGCCTATGACCGTTACGGCCATGCCGCCTTCGAGCAGGGTGGCGGTGGCGGCGCCGGTTTCGGCGCGGGCTTCGCCTCCTCGTTCTCCGACATTTTCGAAGATTTGTTCGGCATGGCCGGACAGCGCGGCGGCCGCGGCGGCCGCGAGCGCGGCGCCGATCTGCGCTACAACATGGAAATCACGCTCGAGGAAGCTTTTGGCGGCAAAACCGCGCAGATCGAGATCCCGGTCTCGGTCACCTGCGAGGCCTGTTCGGGCATCGGCGCCAAGGCCGGCACCAAGCCGAAGACCTGCTCGACCTGCGGCGGCGCCGGACGCGTGCGGCAGTCGCAGGGCTTCTTCACGCTGGAACGGACCTGTCCGGGCTGCCAGGGCCGCGGCCAGATGATCGAGGACGCCTGCCCGTCCTGCTCGGGTCAGGGGCGTGTCACCCGCGAGCGGACGCTGTCGGTCAACATTCCCCCGGGCGTCGAGGACGGCACCAGGATCAGGCTCGCCGGCGAGGGCGAGGCCGGGGTCCGCGGTGGCCCGCCCGGCGATCTCTACATCTTCCTGTCGCTGGCCCAGCACCAGTTCTTCCAGCGCGACGGCGCCGATCTGCATTGCCGTGTGCCGATCTCGATGGTGACGGCGGCGCTTGGCGGCGAATTCGAGGTGCCGACCATCGAGAAGGGCAAGGCCAAGGTGAAGGTGCCTCCCGGGACCCAGTCCAACCGTCGATTCCGCATTGCATCAAAAGGCATGCCGGTGCTGCGCTCGCGCCAGACGGGCGACATGTATGTCCAGGTCGTGGTCGAGACCCCGCAAAATCTCACCAAGAAGCAGCAGGAATTGCTGGCCGAGTTCGAAAAGCTCTCCTCCGGCAACACCCAGCCGGAATCCGAGGGCTTCTTCACCAAGGTCAAGGATTTCTTCGGTAATCGGGCGAATTGACCCGGCTTGACCGTACCGCCTTCGGCCTATACCTCTTTGTGACCATTTTCTGACACGCCGCGGTCACGCGGTCCCGTCCGGTCCCGACATGCCATTGCCATCGTCCGCGCGTGCGTTGAAGAAGCCCCGTCTCGATGACGAGGTGCGTTTTCTCCGGTCATGGATCGAAAAGCCCCTCCACATGGGCGCGGTGATGCCGTCGGGCAAGCTGCTGGCTCGGACCATGGCCCGTTACGTCGAAATCAATTCGGACGCGCCGGTGGTCGAGCTTGGGCCCGGCACTGGTGCCATCACCTCGGCCCTGGTCGAGCGCGGCGTCGACCAGAAGCGCCTCGTCCTGGTCGAATACAATCCCGGTTTCTGCGCCCTGCTGCGCGACCGCTATCCGCAGGCCAAGGTGGTGCAGGGCGATGCCTATCGCCTGCGCGACACGCTCTGGAACGTCTTGAGCGCGCCGGCCTCCGCTGTCGTCTCGGGCCTGCCGCTGGTCACAAAACCGATGCTGACGCGGCTGCGGCTCGTCCGCGACGCCTTCACGGCGCTCGCGCCCGGGGCGCCCTTCGTGCAGTTCACCTATGCGGTGGTGCCGCCGATTCCGAAATCGCTGCCCGGTGTGTCCACAGAGGCCTCGGAGCGGATCTGGATGAACCTTCCGCCGGCCCGCGTCTGGGTGTATCGCAAGGACTAATTCCGCCGGCATCCCTCTTTGCGTGGCGGACTCGTTTCGCCGAACGCATGGAAGCGGATGTCCGCACCCAAAATCCTGGTCATTCCCGGCTCGCTGCGCACCGGCTCGCACAATGCGAAGCTGGCCGCGGTCGCCGCCTGTGAATTCGCCCAGGCCGGTGTTGACATCACCCGCATCTCGCTCGCCGATTTTCCGCTGCCGATCTACGATGGCGATCTGCAGGCCAAGTCCGGTGTGCCCAAGCACGCGATCAATCTCAAGCGCATGATCGGCGCGCATCATGGCGTGCTGATCGTCTCGCCCGAATACAATGCCTCGGTGCCGCCGCTGCTGAAGAACGCGATCGACTGGGTCAGCCGCGTGCATGAGCTGCACGAGCCGCGCGGCGAGGTGTTCCGCAACCGCGTGTTCGCGCTCGCCGGCGCCTCGCAGAGCCGGCTCGGCGCGGCTCGCGCGCTGCAGGCGTTGCGGCTGATCCTGACCTCCTGCCACGCCAATGTGATCGCCAGCCAGCTCACGCTCGCCTTTGCCGACCAGGCCTATGACGATATGGACAGGCTGAAGCACGAGGGCGATATCGCCGCGTTGAAGGAGCTGGTGCGGCAGTTGATCGACATTTCCCAACGCATGATGTGAGGTGACATGACGCCAGCCGAGATTGCCCCGAAAGACCGCCTGATCGTCGCGCTCGATCTGCCCAGCGTTGATGCCGCGGAAGCGATGGTCAACAGGCTCGGCGATAGCGTCACCTTCTACAAGATCGGCTATCGGCTCGCTTATGCCGGCGGCTTGCCGCTGGTCGGCAAGCTCGCCGACAAGGGCAAGAAGATCTTTCTCGATCTCAAGCTGCACGACATCGGCAACACCGTGGCGCAAGGCGTCGAAAGCATCACCAGGCTGGGTGCGACCTTCCTCACCGTGCATGCTTATCCGCAGACCATGAAGGGCGCCGTCGAAGGCCGCGGCAGCTCCAACCTCAAGATCCTCGCCGTCACGGTGCTGACCTCCTACAACGACGACGATCTGCACGCGGCAGGCTTCCGGCTCGGCGTCTCCGAGCTCGTCGAAGCGCGCGCGCAGCAGGCGCAGGTGCTCGGCGTCGACGGTCTCGTCTGCTCTCCGGAAGAAGTGGGTGCCCTGCGCAAGATCGTCGGTCATCAGATGAACCTCGTCACCCCCGGCATCCGGCCGGCGGGTGCGGCGACCGGTGACCAGAAGCGCATCATGACGCCGGGACGTGCAATCACGGCTGGCGCCGACTATCTCGTCGTCGGACGGCCGGTGGTCGAAGCTACCGAGCCCAAGGCGACCGCGGACGCCATCCAGGCCGAGATCGCGCAGGCGCTCGGCTAATCAACAACAGGGAGAAGGACAATGGCAAAAGGCTACTGGATCGGGCGCGTCGATGTGAGCAATGACGAGGGCTACAAGCCCTATGCCGTCGCCAACGGTCCGATCTTCAAGAAATGGGGTGGCCGCTTCGTGGTCCGCGCCGGCAAGTTCACCACCGTCGAAGGCGCCAGCCGCACCCGCAACGTCGTGATCGAATTCCCGGACTACGAGACCGCGATCGCCTGCTACAACTCGCCGGAATACCAAGCCAACATCAAGGTGCGCCAGCCGCACTCCATCGCCGACCTCATCATCATCGAGGGCTATGACGGCCCGCAGCCGTCGGAAGGCTGAGGCGCGAACTTCTCTTACCCTCGCCGAAGGCGCTCGGCCTGCATGGTTCGCCCGGCGATGCAGAGCATCGTCCGGAACGCCCGCTTTGGCGGGCTCCTCACCATGAGGGTCTGATATCTCGCTGCGAACCGCGACCTCATCCTGAGGGCCCGCCGCAGGCGGGCGTCTCGAAGGATGCCGCAGGCGACCTGCCCTCCGGGAGAGGTAAGAGCGCCCCCAATCCCCCCTCGGTTGCCGGAACTGCGTCCCCCCGCTACAACGGCCGTGAGAGGATCACACCATGTCCGACATGCGCTTGATTGTTGCTGGAGCCGGCGGCCGGATGGGCCGGGCGCTGACGCGGGCGATTGCCGAAAGCAAAGGCGCGGTGCTGGTCGGAGCGCTGGAGGCGCCGGGCTCGGAGCTGCTCGGCAAGGATGCCGGCGTGCTCGCCGGGCTGCCGGCCAACGGCATCGAGCTCTCCGCCGATCTCTGGGCGATGTCGAAGGACGCCGACGGCATCCTGGATTTCACCGTGCCAGCCGCCACCATCGCCAATGTCGCGATCGCCGCCGAGCGCGGCCTCGTCCACGTCGTCGGCACGACCGGCCTTTCCGGCTCGGACAATGCCGTGATCAAAAGCGTCACCAACCGCGCCGTCGTGGTGCAGTCCGGCAATATGAGCCTGGGTGTCAATCTGCTCGCCGCCGTGGTCAAGCGCGTCGCCAAGGCGCTCGATGCGAGCTTCGACATCGAGGTCGTCGAGACCCATCATCGCATGAAGATCGACGCGCCCTCGGGTACGGCCCTGATGCTGGGCCAGGCCGCCGCGGCCGGCCGCGGCATCGCGCTCGACGAGCATGCGGCGCGCGGCCGCGACGGCATCACCGGTGCGCGCCGACCCGGTGACATCGGTTTTGCGTCGTTGCGCGGCGGCACCGCGGCCGGCGATCACAGCGTGAGCTTCCTCGGCCCGTTCGAGCGCCTGACGCTGTCGCATCACGCCGAGGATCGCATGCTGTTCGCCCACGGCGCGCTGAAGGCCGCGCTCTGGGCGCACGGCAAGAAGCCGGGGCACTACTCCATGGCCGACGTGCTCGGCCTGTCTGACATCTGAACGAAACGGAAAGCAGTCAATGAGCGAACGTCTTCTCGTGCTGGTGCGGCACGGCCAGAGCGAATGGAATCTGAAAAACCTGTTCACGGGCTGGAAGGACCCTGACCTCACCGAGCTTGGCGTGAAGGAGGCAACCGAAGCCGGCCGCAAGCTGAAGGCGCACGGCCTCGTGTTCGACGTCGCCTACACCTCGGTGTTGACGCGCGCGCAGCACACGCTCGACCTCATTCTCGGCGAGCTCGACCAGAAAGATCTGCCGACTGCGAAGGATCTCGCGCTCAACGAGCGCGACTATGGCGATCTCTCCGGCCTCAACAAGGACGACGCGCGCACGAAATGGGGCGAGGACCAGGTGCTGATCTGGCGCCGCTCCTACGACGTGCCGCCGCCCGGCGGCGAGAGCCTGAAGGACACCCTCGCGCGAGCACTGCCCTACTACGTTCAGGAGATTTTGCCAGGCGTGCTCAACGGCAAGCGCACGCTCGTTGCAGCCCACGGCAACTCGCTTCGTGCATTGATCATGGTGCTGGAAAAGCTCTCGCCCGAAGGCATTTTGAAGCGCGAGCTCGCGACGGGTGTGCCGATCATCTACCGCCTCAATGCGGATTCGACGGTGGCCTCGAAGCTGGATCTGGCGGGTTAAAGACGTTCGCGCGCGACGGAGCCGGCCAAACACTCGCTGTTGTCCTGGCGAAAGCCAGGACCCATAACCACCGCCGTTAGTTTTGCAATGACCGATGGTTGGCAGTCGGCGCCAAAACATCTCCCTGGGGTAATGGGTCCTGGCTTGCGCCAGGACGCCAATGTGGGAGCAGTTTACGCGTAGCAACTATCTCACTGCATCCCCAGCTGCCCGGCTTCCCAGCCCAGCATCGCCTGCTTGCGGGTGATACCCCAGTGGTAGCCGGTGAGCGTGCCGCTCTTGCCGAGTGCACGGTGGCAGGGCACGACGAAGGACACCGGGTTCTTGCCGACTGCGGCGCCGACGGCGCGTGAAGCTTTCGGGCTGTTGATGTTGCAGGCGATGTCCGAATAGGACACCGCGCGGCCCATCGGGATCTTCAGCAGCGTCTCCCACACCCGGACCTCGAAATCGGTGCCGATCATCACCACGCGCAGCGGCTGATCCGGCCGCCACAGTTTTGTGTCGAAGATGCGCTGCGCCAGCGGTGCGGTGCCTTCGTGATCCTCGACATAGGTCGCGTTCCGCCAGCGCCGGGTCATATCGGCGAGCGCGAGCTTCTCCTCGCCCTGATCGGCGAAGGCGAGGCCGGAGAGGCCGCGGTCGGTTGCGATCACGATCGCCGTGCCGAACGGCGAGGGATGGAAGCCGTAGCGCAAGATCAGACCCGCGCCGCCGTTCTTCCATTCGCCCGGCGACATCGCCTCGTGCGTGACGAAGAGATCGTGCAGCCGGCCCGGGCCCGAAAGGCCCGAGTCGAGCGCCGCGTCGAGAATGCTTGCGGAGTCCCTGAGCAGGCCCTTGGCGTGATCGAGGGTGAGCGCCTGCATAAATGCCTTCGGCGTGATCGAGGCCCAACGGCGGAACAGATGGTGCAGTTCGTCCGGCGTGACGCCGGCCGCATCCGCCATCGCCTCGATGGTCGGCTGTGCGCGCCAGTTTTCTGAAATGAAGGCGATCGCCCGGCGCACGGAATCATAGTCGCGCATCGCGGCGTTCTGGGAGCCCGGCCCGGCCAGGCGCTGGTCATGTATCGCGAGTGTCATCATGACCGCAAATGTAGGAGAGGGGAGGCTTCGAAACCACCCGATTTCCGATCCGCAAATCAGGTGACCGGATTGTAGGTCGGGCCGCGCCTGGCGGCGTTCAATGCTTCAACCAAGCCTTTGTAAAAACTTGATTTTTCGTCAGGTCCCAGAAAGCCGGCGATCTGGATCTGGTGGCCCCGCGAGATCAGATAGAGGTGCTCGATGCCAAAATCCTCGTCGATTTCCATGTCGAGCCGGACCCAGAGCGGATTGAAGGTCCACTCGACGACCTGGCCGCGTTGGCTGATGCGCCGCACGCGCAATTCAGACGGCGTGACCACGATCTCCTCGCTGGCCCGCGCCGCGCGGAAATTGACCTTGAAGGCCCACCAGATCACCAGCACGTCCAGTCCGAAGAAGCCGAACACCGGCCACGCACCCATCATCAGGAAGACGAGGCCGGTGACGAAGCTGACGACGCTCAGGAACAGCATCACGGCGAGGAAGCCGGTGCGGTTCAGCGAGCGGTGCGGCGTCAGCCGCGCGGAAAAGATCTGAGGCTCAGCCTCGCTTCCAGATCGTTCGCGCTCAATTTCGTTGCCTGTGCTCATCGTCCCTCAGTATATCCCGATCATGGCGAAAATCACCCACAAGCCCGTCCCGCGCAAAGCGGCCGTGCCGAAGAAAAAGGCAAGGCCGGTCGCGGCAAAACCGAAGGCGCCCGCGAAGAAATCGCTCAAAGCCGCCAAACCCTGGACGCCGGCCGAGGTCCGCGAGGTCTTCAGCCGTTTCCGCAACGCCAATCCGGAGCCGAAAGGGGAGCTCGAGCACGTCAATCCGTTCACGCTGCTGGTCGCCGTGGTGCTGTCGGCGCAGGCCACCGACGCCGGCGTCAACAAGGCGACGCGCGCCCTGTTTGAGATCGCCGACACGCCGCAGAAGATGCTCGATCTCGGCGAAGAACGCCTGCGCGAATACATCAAGACCATCGGCCTCTACCGCACCAAGGCCAGGAACGTCATTGCGTTGTCCGCAAAGGTGCTCAGCGAGTTCGGTGGCGAGGTGCCGCGCACGCGGGCCGAGATCGAGTCGTTGCCCGGCGCCGGACGCAAGACCGCCAACGTCGTGCTCAACATGGCCTTCGGCGAGCACACCATGGCGGTCGACACGCATGTCTTCCGCGTCGGCAACCGGACCGGACTTGCGCCCGGCAAGACGCCGCTGGAGGTCGAGCTTGGTCTCGAAAAGGTGATTCCGGCCGAGTTCATGCTGCATGCCCATCATTGGCTGATCCTGCATGGCCGCTATACTTGCCTCGCACGCAAGCCGCGCTGCGAGGTATGCCTGATCAACGATCTCTGCCGGTGGCCGGAGAAGACAGTCTGAGCAACGACCACGTCGTTCCAGATCCGGTTCGTTCGGACTGTTTCGGAAAGACGGCGGTGACAGCGAAGCAGGTTGGGGTGATGTCGTGAGTCAACAGGAACAGATCGCACCGTCATCGCCGGCCGCCGCGGCACCGGGCCCACCGCCCAAGCCCTCGCAGCCACCGGCGAGCTCGCTGTGGAGCCGGCTCGCGATTCCGCTGTTCGCGGTGATCGTCGCGCTCGGCTTCGTCGCGCTGGCAACGCAGCGCTTCGACGAATGGGTCGGCAACGCAGTAATCCAGACCACCAACGACGCCTATGTGCGCGCCGAGCTGACGCGGCTTGCCAGCCGCGTCTCCGGCGAAGTGCTGACCGTCGGGGTCACCGACTTCCAGCGCGTCAAGGCCGGCGATCTCCTGATCCAGATCGATCCTGCCGACTACGAGGCACAAGTCGCGCAGTCCGAAGCGGCGGTCGCCGCCGCGCAAGCCGTGCTCGACAATCTGGCCAATCAGGTCGAGCTCCAATACGCGACGATCGCGCAGGCGCAGGCCGCGCGGCTCTCGGCCGAAGCCATGGAGGTCGAGGCGCGGCAGGAGCAGGAGCGTCAGCAATCGCTGTCGCAGGCCGAATCCGGCACGCGGCAGCGGTTCGAGCAGGCGGTCGCAGGCTACGCCAAGGCGCAGGCCGACGTGCGCGCGAGCCGCGCCGTGATCGCGGCCCAGCAGCATCAGCTCGAGGTCCTGCAAGGCACCAAGAAGCAGCGCGCCGCCGACCTCGAAGCGACCAAGGCGACGCTGGCGAGTGCGAAGCTCAAGCTCGGCTACACCAGAATATCGGCGCCGTTCGACGGCGTCGTTGGCGAGCGCCAGGTCCAGCCCGGCGACTACGTCAACATCGGCACCAATCTCATCAACGTCGTGCCGTTGCCGAAGGTCTATGTGATCGCGAATTACAAGGAGACCCAGCTCACTCACGTCGCGCCGGGCCAGGCGGTCGAGATCACCGTCGACAGTTTTCCGCGCGAGAAGCTGCGCGGCCGCGTCGAGCGGATTGCGCCCGCGACCGGCTCGCAGGTCGCGCTGCTGCCGCCGGACAACGCAACCGGTAACTTCACCAAGGTCGTGCAGCGCATTCCTGTGCGCATCCAGTTCGAAGACAACCAGCCGCTGCTGGCGCGGCTGGTGCCGGGCATGTCGGTCGTCACCAGCATCGACACGAAGGCCGCGAATGGCGGACAATGACGATTCCAGTCGCGGACCGCTCTCGCGCGGCGGCGTCGCGTCGCAGCCGCTGTTTGCGGTGGCGGCGGTGCTGCTCGGCTCGTTCCTCGCCAATTTCGACAGCCGCCTGACCACGGTTGGCCTGCCCGACCTGCGCGGCGCGTTCTCGCTTTCATTCGACGAGGGTGCCTGGCTCTCCACCGCAGGCATCGGCTCGCAGATCTTCATCGCGCCCGCGGTGGCCTGGCTTGCCACCGTATTCGGCCTGCGCCGCGTGCTCGGCATTCCCAGCCTCGTCTATGCCGCGATCTCACTGATCATCCCGTTCGTGCACGACTATCCGACATTGCTCGCGCTCAGCGTCGTGCATGGGCTGCTGCTCGGCACCTTCGTGCCGGCGACGCTGATGATCATATTCCGCAATTTGCCGATCCGCTGGTGGCTCCCGGCGATCTCGATCTATTCGATCCGCGTCGGCTTCGCGTTGGACACGTCGAGCTCGCTGGTCGGCTTCTATGTCGACCATCTCGGCTGGCAATGGCTGTACTGGCAGAGCGTCGTGATCGCGCCCCTGATGGGCCTGATGGTTTATTGGGGCACGCCGAACGAGCCGGTGAATCGCGCTTTGCTGCGCGAGGCGGATTGGGGCGGCATGCTGCTGCTCGGCGCCGGCGTGTCGATGATCTATGCCGGGCTCGACCAGGGCAATCGGCTGGACTGGCTGGGGTCGGGGACGGTGATGGCGTTGATCGCTGCCGGCGCAGTGCTGTTCGCGGGCTTCCTCGTCAACGAGGCCCTGGTGCGACAGCCATGGGCACACATCAACGTGCTGTTCTCGCGCAATATCGGTCTGGGGCTGGTCTTGATCCTGCTCTACACGCTGACCAGCCTGTCCAACGCCTCGCTGGTCCCGAATTTCCTCGCCGCCATCGCCCTGCTCAGGCCGGAGCAGAGCGGCCTCTTGCTGCTCACCTATGGTGCGTTGCCGATGTTCGTGCTGGTGCCGCTCTCGATCTGGCTGCTGCGGCATTTCGATACGCGAACGGTGGTGGTCGTGGGATTCGCCTGCTTCGCCGCCGCCAATCTCTGGGGCACGCAGCTCAGTCATGATTGGGCGCGCGAGGATTTCGTTGGCATCGTGCTGCTCCAGGCGATCGGGCAGTCGCTGACCTTGCTGCCGCTGATCATCACGCTGCTGTCCAACTCCGATCCGAGCCGCGCCACCTCGTTTGCCGCCTATATCCAGATCATGCGGCTCGGCGGCGCCGAAATCGGTGTGGCGCTGATGGGGACATGGCTGCGCGTCCGCGAGCAGGTCCATTCCTTCTATCTCGGCCAGAATCTCGGCGTCGGTGATGTCGATGTGGTCCGCATGCTGAAGCAGCTCGCCGACCATTTTGCGGCCCATGGTGCGGGCTCGGCACAGGCACGCGCGGTCGGTACGCTCGCGGGCTTCGTCCAGCGCGAGGCCAATGTGCTCGCCTATATCGACGGCTTCTGGTTGTGCTTCTGGCTCGCGATGGCCGCGCTCGGCGTCGTCGCGCTGATCACCCGGGCGCCGCCCGGCCCGTTCACGCCGGCGCCGTTCGGCTTCGCCAGGATGCTGCTGCGCAAATGCGGGATGTCGCTGAGGTAGTCACCGTCAGCGCATCTGCCGCGCCGGCTCGATCAGCTCTGACCGCGGGCCTGATAGCCGCTTGTGCATGTGGACCATGAAGGCCATGCCGAAGATCGGCGTCGCCAGGTTGACGATCGGAATCGAGACGAAGGCCGCGATGAACAGGCCCGCGGTGAAGATGGTCGCGGCGTTGTCCCGCCGCATCGCTTTGGCTTCTTCCGGCGAGCGGAAGCGCATCGCGGCGAGCTCGAAATATTCGCGGCCGAGCAGCCAGGCGGCGGCGAGGAAGAAGACCAGGAAACCGGCGCCGGCGACAAGCACCAGCGGCAGCGCGACCAGATAGACCAGGATCGTCAGCAGCGCGGTCTTGACGCCCTCGTAGATCGCCTGGCCGAACGGCAGCGCGACGCCCGGCCGCTCGGCCGGATAGTGCTCGCGCTCGACGATGTCGGCGACGTCGTCGACGAACAGGCTCGCCACCAGCGAGGTGATCGCGGGCATCAGGAACACGCCGCCGAACACGACGCCAAGGCCGGCGGCGATCGAGACGATCCAGGACAACACCTCAAGCGATGAGTGCCAGCCCGGACCGAGCAGGCCCTCCAGCCAGGCCTCGCCATAGGTCGCAAACCAGCTCAGGAGCCGCTGCAAGCCGATCGCCAGCGCGGTGATCAGCACCAGTGCGACGCCGATCGACCGCCACAGGATCGAGCGCATCGGCGGCGAGATCATTTGCGACAGCGCCTTGACGGCGGCATCCAGCATGGGAGTACCTCTCGGGAAAACCACCCGCGAGAGGTAGACACAGGAGGCCCGTTCGGCAAGGGAGGCCGACTCACTCTGACTGCGTCATAGGAACTCTCGCCCCTCATCCTGAGGAGCTTGCGTAGCAAGCGTCTCGAAGGATAGAGGCCCGGAGCTAGCGGCGGGGCCTTCATGGTTCGCCCGGCGATGCGGAGCATCGTCCGGAGACGCGCTTCGCGCTCCTCACCATGAGGGGCTTCTACGACGCAATCCGACTACAGCGGCTCAAGGCTCCGCCGCGATACTGGCCCAGCAGGTGATGGCGCTGCAGACCGTGCTCCAGCGGCCGAACCCCTTGTAGATCTGGGCAGCGATCTGCTCCTGCTGCTTCAAGGTGCCCTCGGCCTTGATCTGCGGGTCGGAGACGTTGCGGATCGCGAGCCAGCGCGGCGCCTGGTCGCCCATCTCCTGCGCCACGAGGCCGAGGATGGCGTCGCCCATCTCGGAGACGTCGCCGAGCCCCTGGAGATGGAAGTGGTTGTCCGAGGTGTCGAAGCCGAAGAAATCGGTGGTGACCACCGAGGACGCCAGTCCGCTCGGTTTCACCACGAAGATCTTCGGCGCCCTGGTGTTGTCCTTCGGCAATTGCGCGGCATTGGCCTTGAACAGCGTCTTGGCCTGCGTGAATTTCTTCGTCACGGCGGACCTGCTGGAAAAGTGCTCCTGCGCGAAGGGCTGCTTCTTGAACTTCGACAGGCAGTCGAAACGCACGATCGGTGAGACGACGACGTCGCCGACCTCGAATTCCTTGCCGATGCCGCCGGCCGTGCCCGTGGTGATGACGAGCGTCGGCTGCACTTCGGTGATGATCTGGCGCCAGACGTCGATGTTGGGCAGCTCCGGGCCGTCCTGCGACATGTGCGAATCCGATTTGAAGACCACGACCTTCTTCTTGCCGATCGTCGTGGTCCAGTAGGTGCCGAGCCGCTTCAGCTCCTTGGCCGGACAGCCATTGCGCATCTTCTTGGAAATGGCCGCGTAATTGTGCGTGTAGGGCACGTAGTCGTTGCGCGAATCCTTGCCCGGCGTCAGCACGCGGCTGAGCGCGTGGCCCTCGTCGACGGTCCAGGTCACGACCAGCACGTCGGCGCGCGGCAGCGGTCCCTTGCCGTTGCCCTTCGGCTTCGGTCCGGTCTGCGGCGCCAGTCCCTTCGGCCAGGTGATGTCGGTGAAGCGCGACAGTCCGGTCGAGGTCGAAAACGCCATGAACGCGCGGCCCTCGGTCGATTCGGAATCGAAATCGATGATCTCGCGCCGAAAGTCTTCCGCCGTGACCTTTGCAGTCTTCTTCACCGCAGCCTTCGCGACGCGTTTGACCGTGAAGGTCTCGCGCGGCGGCGGCGTGGTGATCGGATCGAAACCAAGATTTCGCTCAACCCATTTACGGTCAGCCAGCATCGCATTGTCTCCGCCAATTGATTTTGACAAACGTCTTCCGTTGCCGGCCCGGTGACTTCGCGCCCGCAATCTTAAATCGTAATCCTTGGCGTCGAAGGGTCGCGACCGCTGACCGATTCTGCGCCGATGTGAGGTTGTCGAGGTTCTGCCCTGCCAAACAAGACGTCTTTTGAAAAAATATTGCTCAATGCCTGAACCAATCTGGCTTTGAGATTACACCTATAGTTGAGGTGCGACAATCCGCTTCCAATCACAAACGGAGGAAGTCATGGCAAGCTCGACCAAACGTGTCGCGTTGATGAACAGCGCACGGAAGTTACCGAAGGGCGCCAAGCTCGTCGGCGCGGCCGATCCCAAACAGGAAATCGAGATCAGCGTCCGCCTGCGTGCCAAGCGGGCGGACGACGAGCAGGTGATGGCGCTGGGTGCGCAACTGCCGCGCGAGCGAAAATATCTCTCGCGTGCCGAGTTCGCCGAGCAGATGGGCGCTGATCCCGCCGACGTCGCCAAAATCGACGATTTCGCGCACCATCACGATCTCAACGTCAAGAGCGTGCATCTGGCATCCCGCACGGTGAAGCTGACCGGCACGGTGAAGGCGCTTGGCGCAGCCTTCGGCGTCAAGCTCAACAAGGTCCGCCACGAGGGCGCGACCTACCGCATGCGCAAGGGCAGCGTGCAGATCCCGGCCGAGCTGGAGGATATCGTCGTCGGCGTGCATGGCCTCGACAACCGGCCGGTGGCGCAGCCGCACTTCCGGCGCAAGGTCACCAGGAAGGGTGCGACCGCGCGCGCGGCGCAGGGCGGCAGCTTCTCGGTCGAGCAGATCGCCAAGCTCTACAATTTCCCAGGCGGCGAGACCGGTGCCGGCCAGTGCATCGCCATTATCGAGCTCAACGACATCGACCTGAAGGGCCATCCGACCGGCGCCGGCTACAAGACCTCGGACCTGCGCACCTTCTTCAAGAAGGCGGGCATCCCGATGCCGAAGATCGCGCCCGCGAGCGTCGACGGCGGCGCCAACAAGCCAGGCCATTCCGATGCGGACGGCGAGGTCGTGCTCGACATCGAAGTGGCCGGCGCCATCGCGCCGGGTGCAAAGATCGTGGTCTATTTCGCGCCCAACACCACCAACGGCTTCATCGACGCGGTGAAGGCCGCCGTCCACGACACCGCGCGAAAACCCTCGGTGATCTCGATCAGCTGGGGCGGACCGGAAGACCAGGAGGGCTCGCAGCAATTCGTCGACGGCCTCAACGAGGCGATCCGCGATGCCGCGGCGATGGGCGTCACCGTCTGTGTTGCCTCGGGCGACAATGGCTCGGCCGACATGGGCCAGGATTGGGACGGCAAGCCGCACGCAGACTTCCCGGCCTCGAGCCCCTTCGCGCTCGCCTGCGGCGGCACCAATCTCAAGGCGCCGAATGGCCACATCAACGAGGTGGTCTGGAATGGCGGACCGCAGGGCGGTGCGGGCGGTGGCGGCGTCAGCGTCATGTTCGCGCAGCCGAAATACCAGGCCCACGCGCACGTGCCGAAATCGCCGGCGCATCGGAGCGGCCGCGGCGTCCCTGACGTCGCGGGCGACGCCGATCCCGCCACCGGCTATCAGATCTTCCTCAATGGCGTCGGCACCACGATCGGGGGCACCAGCGCGGTGGCGCCGCTGATGGCCGGATTGATCGCCCGCATCAACGAGGCCACGATGAAGAAGTTCGGCAAGACCGTCGGCTTCATCAACCCGCTGATCTACGCCTCGCACGCGCAAGGCGCGTTCCGCGACATCACGTCCGGCAACAACGACATCACCGGCGATTTGCACGGCATGTACAAGGCCGGCTCCGGCTGGGATCCCTGTACCGGCCTCGGCGTCCCCGATGGTGCGGCGTTGCAGAATTTGCTGGCGGCGTGATCCGAACGCAGCTCTCCCCTCTCTCCGTTCTCAAGGGGAGAGGGTCACACCACGTCCAGTGGCTTGCCGCGCACGTTCGGGCCGAACAGCGCCATGGCGATCACCACGACCAGCATCGTCGCGGTAATCAGGCCGAACACGCCGGTGACGCCGGCTTCCTTCAGCATGTAGGCGACGATGAAGCCTGAGAACGTCGCGCTCAGCCGGCTCATCGAATAGACGAGGCCGGCGGCGCGCGCCCGGATCTGGGTCGGAAACACCTCGGTCTGATAGGCGTGATAGGCGTAAGACATGGTCGTGTTGCAGGCCGTCAGCAGCACGCCGCAGATGATCAGCAGCACAGGCTCGGTCAGCTGCGCGAATGCCGTGCCGAAGACGATGATGGCGACGCACGCACCGGCAATGATCCATCGCCGTTCGAACTTGTCGGCGAAGCTCGAAGCCAAGAGCGGCGCGATCGGATAGGCGAAGGCGACGATGAAGGCATATTGCAGGCTCTTGGTGACGTTGATGCCCTTCTCGACCAGCAGCGTCGGCACCCAGTTGGCGAAGCCGTAGAAGCCGAAGGCCTGGCAGAGGTTGAACACCATGAAGAGGATGACGAGCGAGAGGAAAGGCGGGCGGAACAGATCGGCGAAGCCGACGTCCGCGGCCGCGCGTGCTGCCGGCCGCGCGGACGACGGCGCAGGGCGCGCCGCGCCGGTGTTTCCGCCGGCGGGCTCCAGCGTTGCCAGGATGCGATAGGCCTCCTCACTGCGGCCGTGACGCGCCAGCCAGAGCGGGCTTTCGGGCAGGAACAGCCGCAGCACCCAGACGATCGAGCTGGCGGCCGCCCCGATCAGCACCACCCAGCGCCAGCCGTCGACGCCGAAAGGCGAAAGCGGCACCAGCCACCAGGCAAGCGCGGCGACGACGGGCACCGCGATGAACATGATCGACTGGTTCACCGCGAAAGCGCGGCCGCGGATCCGGCTCGGCACGAGCTCGGTGATGTAGGCATCGATGGTGATGACCTCGACGCCGATGCCGATGCCGGCGAGGAAGCGCCAGAACAACAGGCCTTCCGAGGAGGTCTGGCAGGCCATGATCACGGACGCCGCGGTGTAGCCGAGCAGCGCATAGGTGAAGATCGCGCGGCGCCCAAAACGATCGGCGAGGAAGCCGAGGAAGAAGGTGCCGACGAACAGGCCGGCAAAAGTCGCGGCGACGAAGGCGCCGATACCGGAGAAGCCGAAGAAGGCCTGCGTCGTCGTGGTCAGGAGGCCGCTGCGGTTCAGGCCCGGCGCGATGTAGCCGGTGAGGAACAAATCGTAGATCTCGAAGCAGCCGCCGAGCGAGAGCAGGATGACGAGGCGCCAGACATAGGCGGTGGCCGGCATGGCCTCGAGCCGCCGCGAGATGTCGTCCGGTGCTGCGGAGACGGTGTCGAGCGAGATGCCCGTGTCGATGCCGACGACGCTCATGATGTCCTCCCGTGACGCGCACGCTTCTGGCGGCGCTGGTCCCGGCGGCTTTCTTGCCGAAGCGCATCCGGGTCGGGGCCATGTTGGCGGCTGCCAGCCGGAAATCCAGACGAACATATCGAAGGAAGCGTTCGCGAAACGCGAACTCGTGGTTTCTTCTCCCTCCCCCCGTTCTTACGGGGAGAGGGCGGGGTGAGGGGCTCTCTCCGCGAATCTGACTATCACCGTTTGCGCGGAAGCAGCCCCCACCCCAACCCTCTCCCCGTAAGAACGGGGCGAGGGAGCACTCCGTCACCGCGGTGTCTATCTCGTGTCTTTCACCCCACCAGCTCCGCCTGCCAGCCGCCGCTACGCACCTGCTCGGCGATCAGTGCGAGCATCAACCGGCGCATCTCTTCCATGGCGTAGGTCATCGGGCGGTTGCGCAGACGGCAGAGGTAGAGCGTGCGGGTCAGCTTCGGATCGATCACCTCGCGTGCGACCAGGCGGCCGGCCGCCAGCTCCTCCCGCGCGAAAAGCTTTGTCGCGATGGTGCAGCCCAATCCCCCCACCAGTGCGCCGGTCATGCCTGTGATCGAATTGGCGTGCAGGATGGCGCTGCCTTCCAACCGCTTGAGCAGGACCGGATCGTCGAGCAGCGCGCGCGAGGACAGGCCGAGGCCATAGCGCAGCAGGATCAGCGGCAGCCGGCTCAGCTCCTCGAACAGCTCCTCGAAGCGGATCGGGGCCTTGCCCTTGCCGACCAGCTTCGGAATGCCGACGAGGAACATCTCCTCTTCGAGCACCGGCTCCGTGATCAGCTCTTTCTCCGACGGCGGATTGTAGACCAGCGCCAAATCGACGCTGGAGATCATCAGGTGCATCAGCGTCGCGCCCGACAGGCTCTCGGTGAGCGACAGCTTGAGCTTGGGATATTTAGTAAGCACCGTGCGCATCAGCTCGACGCCGATCGCCTTGACGCCGGAATTGGCCATGCCGATGGAGATGTCGCCGGCAATGACGCGGGCGCCCTCGCGCACCTCGGTCTCGGCCTCCGCCATCGCGCGCAGGATGATGCGGGCGTGTTCGTAGAGCCGCTCGCCGGCTGCCGTCGGTTCCATGCCGCGCGGCTTGCGCTCGAACAGGGGCGTTGCGAATTCGGCCTCCAGGTTCGAGATATGATGGCTCAGCGCCGACTGCGCGACGTTGATCTGGTCGGCCGCGCGCGACAGGTTCCGCTGCTCGTAGACGGCGATGAAATAGCGGAGCTGGCGCGAATCCATGGGGCGATCAAGCGTTCTAAAAGCACGAAGGCAATCTTCGACAGATTATATTTTTCAGAAGGCTTGTGAAGGCCTAGTCTTCGAGGGCCGAACCGACAGGGAGAGACGCATGGCCGAAGCCGAATTGCCGCTTGCGGGCGTGCGCGTCGTCGAGATGACCCACATGGTCATGGGCCCGACCTGCGGCATGATCCTGGCGCAGCTCGGGGCCGACGTGATCAAGGTCGAGCCGCCCGCGGGCGACAAGACCCGCAGCCTGGGGGGCATGGGCACCGCCTTCTTCCCGTTGTTCAACCGCGGCAAGCGCAGCGTGGTGCTGGATTTCGAGAAGCCGGAGGATTGCGACACCATGCACCGGCTGCTTGCGACGGCCGACGTGTTCCTGGAGAATTTTCGCGATGGCCAGCTCGAGAAGCAGGGGCTTGGCGCGGACGAATTGCGCCGCCGGCACCCGGATCTGATCATCGCCGGCCACAAGGGTTTCCTCTCCGGTCCCTACGAGCATCGCCCCGCGCTCGACGAGGTCGTGCAGATGATGGCGGGCCTTGCCGCCATGACCGGCACCAGCGAAAAGCCCCAGCGCGTCGGCTCGTCCGCCAACGACATCATGGGCGGCATGTTCGGCGTGATCGCGATCCTCGCGGCGCTCTATCAGAAGCGCGGAGGAAAACCCGACGGCGCCGACATCCGCATCGGCCTGTTCGAGAATTGCCTGTTCCTGGTCGCCCAGCACATGGTCGAATACGAGATGACCGGCAACAAGCCGCGCTCGATGCCGGAGCGCGAGCATGCCTGGCCGATCTACGACATCTTCGAGACCGCCGGCGGCGAGCGCATCTTCATCGGCGTCGTCACCGAAGGCCATTGGCGGAGCTTTTGCCGCGAGTTCGGCCTGACTGAACTCCTCGATGATCCCGCCTTGCGCACCACGACCGATCGTATCCTGGCGCGCGGTCGGATCATTCCGCGCGCCGCTGAAATCATCAGACAGTGGGACATGGCAAAACTGTCGCAGAGGCTCGATGCGCTCAACATCTGCTTCTCGCCGATCAACCGGCCTGAGGATCTCTTCGCCGATCCCCACGTGCTGCGGCCGGGCGGGCTCGTCAACAACATCACCGCCGACGGCAAGCCGTTCCGGGTGCCGGCGCTGCCGATCGAGTGGAACGGCAGCAATATCGGCGAAGGCCTGAAGGTCGCGCCGCTCGGCGCCGACACCGCGGCCGTTCGCGCCGAGATCGACAACGAAGATGTCACGTCGAAAACAACAGGGAGGTGCGCATGAGCCGGATTGAGGAGATTTACCCCGCAGAGCGCATCAGCCTGCGCGAGGTCGGTTTGCGCGACGGACTCCAGCTCGTGAAGAAAATTCCGTCGACCGACGCCAAGCAGCGCTGGGTGCGCGAGGAATATGCCGCCGGCGTGCGGCATTTCGAGGTCGGCTCGTTCCTGCCGGCAAAGACCTTTCCGCAATTCGTCGATGTCCGCGACGTCGTCGCGACCGTCGCGGCATTGCCCGGCGCGCATGGCATCGCGCTTGCGCTCAGTGAGCGCGGTGTGAATGAGGCCCTTGAATCCGGCGTCGGCGAGATCGCCTCGGTGATCTCGGCAACGGAAGAGCACAGCCAGGCCAATGCGCACCGCTCGCGCGAGTCCGCGATCGCCAATCTGAAGCGTCTGTGCGAAATGCGCGATGCGAGCCCCCACAAGCCGCTCGTGAACGCCGCGATCTCGATGGCGCTGGGCTGCTCGATCATCGGTGCGGTTGACCCCGCAGAGGTGCTGCGGCTGGTCGACAAATGCCTGGAGGCCGGCGTCGATTTCGTCGGCATCGCCGACACCGTCGGCTATGCCGGGCCGAAGCAGGTGGCGGAGCTGACGCGCGCCGCGGTGAAGCTCGCAGGGCCAAAGCCGATCTGCATCCATCTTCACGACACCCGCGGCATGGGCATCGCGAACGCGGCCGCGGCGCTCGACGAAGGCGCACGTATCCTCGACGGCTCGCTCGGCGGCCTCGGCGGCTGCCCCTTCGCGCCCGGCGCGACCGGCAACGTCGTGTTCGAAGATCTCGTGTTCCTGTGCGAGAGCAACGGCTTTGCGACGGGCATCGATTTGGAGAAGCTGATCGCGGTGCGCAGGATCCTGCGCGAGGAAATGCCGAACGAGGCGCTCTACGGCGGCGTCGCGCGGGCGGGATTGCCGGGTGGGAGCGCGAAGGCGGCGTAGTCACAGCACAGAGCGGGATCTGTTTCCTTCTCCCCTTGCGGGAGAAGGTGGCGCGCAGCGCCGGATGAGGGGTTCTATCAGCACACTCGATTGCGAGAGGATTTGCGCGCCGAGAGAAACCCCTCACCCGTCTCGCCGCTATCGCGTCGAGCCACCCTCTCCCACAAGGGGAGAGGGAAAATTTGCCGCGCTGCTAGTCCAAGCTACTCATGCCGATGCCCGTGCTTGCGCGCCTTCATCTGCTTCCCCTCGCCCGTCGGGATCATCACCACGCGGCCGTAGCGGACGCCGCGCTCGGCGATGATGTGGTCGGCGAAATGCCTGACCTCGCCGGCGTCGCCGCGCAGTGCCGTCATCTCCATGCAATTGTTGTCGTCGAGATGGACATGCAGCGTCGCCAGCGCGAGGTCGTGGTGGCCGTGGAATTCCTGCACCAGGCGCTTTGAGAGATCGCGGGCGGCGTGGTCGTAGACATAGACGAGGCCGGCGACGCAGGGCCCGGTCTGCGCGGTGCCCTCGGTGCTCTGTTGCAGGCCGGCGCGGGCGAGGTCGCGAATGATCTCGGACCGGTTCTGATAGCCGCGCGCTTCCGCGGCCGCGTCGATCTCTGCCAGCAGATCGTCCTCGATCGTGATCGTAATTCGCTGCATCAGAATGCTCCTTCGCGCCGCTCTTGCTTACCTCGCCCCGCTTGCGGGGAGAGGTCGGAATTCAAGCCTAGCTTGAATTCCGGGTGAGGGGGGACTCTCCGCGAATACAACTCCTGCTGTTGTTGCGGAGGCGCCCCTCACCCCACCCTCTCCCCGTAAGAACGGGGAGAGGGAGTGCACCATCACAGCCGCGTCGCCCGCAGCCGCAGCGCATTTCCGACCACGCTGACCGAGGACAGCGCCATCGCCGCCGCCGCGATGATCGGCGAGAGCAGCACGCCGAAGGCCGGATAGAGGATGCCGGCTGCGATCGGAATGCCTGCGGCGTTGTAGATGAAGGCAAAGAACAGGTTTTGCCGGATGTTGCTCATGGTCGCCTGCGACAGCTTTCGCGCACGCACGATGCCGGTGAGATCGCCCCTCAGCAGGGTGACGCCGGCGCTCTCCATCGCCACGTCCGTGCCGGTGCCCATGGCAATGCCGACTTCGGCCGCGGCCAGCGCCGGCGCATCGTTGACGCCGTCACCGGCCATCGCGACGCTGCGGCCGGCCTTCTGCAGCTTTGTCACCACCGCGCTCTTCTGGTCCGGCAGCACCTCGGCCTCGACCTCGGCGATGCCGAGCCGACGCGCCACCGCTTCAGCCGTGGTGCGGTTGTCGCCGGTCAGCATGATGACCTTGATGCCTTCCGCCGCCAGTGCCTTCAGCGCCTCCGGAGTGGAAGCCTTGACCGGATCGGCGATCGCGAACAGGCCGGCAAGCCGGCCGTCGACGGCCATGTTGATCACGGTCGCGCCGTCGCCGCGCAGCCGTTCGGCCTCCGTATCGAGCGTTTTGGTGTCGATGCCGATCGACGTCAGATATTTTGCATTGCCGAGCACGATGGTTTTGCCGTCGACCTTGCCGGTCGCGCCCTTGCCGGTCGGCGAATCGAATTGCTCGACCTGGCCCAGCGTAAGCTGCTTCTCCTTCGCCGCGCGCATGATCGCGTCGGCCAAGGGATGCTCGCTGGCACGCTCGACGCTGGCCGCCATGCGGAGGATGTCATCCTCCGCAAAACCGGCCGAAGGGACGATCGCAACCACCTTGGGCTTGCCCACGGTCAGCGTGCCGGTCTTGTCGACCACCAGCGTGTCGATCTTCTCCATCCGCTCCAGCGCCTCGGCGTTCTTGATCAGCACGCCTGCCTGCGCACCGCGGCCGACGCCGACCATGATCGACATCGGGGTCGCGAGCCCGAGCGCACAGGGGCAGGCGATGATCAGCACGCTGACGGCGGCGACGAGACCGTAGGCCAGCCGCGGCTCCGGCCCGAACCAGGCCCAGGCCGCGAAGGCGGCGAGCGCGACGGCGATCACGGTCGGCACGAACCAGCCCGCGACCTGGTCGGCGAGGCGCTGGATCGGCGCGCGCGAGCGCTGCGCATCCGCGACCATCTGCACGATCTGCGACAGCAGCGTCTCGCGCCCGACCTTGTCGGCGCGCATGATGAAGCTGCCCGACTGGTTGAGCGTGCCGGCGATGACCTTTGCGCCGGCCTCCTTGGTCACCGGCATGGATTCGCCGGTCACGAGGGATTCGTCGAGCGAGGAACGGCCTTCCAGAATGACGCCGTCGACCGGCACTTTTTCGCCCGGACGCACGCGCAAGCGGTCACCGGCATGAAGTGCGTCGATCTCGACCTCGTGCTCGCTGCCATCAGGCTCGACGCGGCGCGCGGTCTTCGGCGCGAGCTGCAAAAGTGCCTTGATCGCACCCGATGTCGCATCGCGAGCGCGCAGCTCCAGCACCTGCCCGAGCAGCACCAGCACGGTGATGACGGCGGCAGCTTCGAAATAGACGGCGACCGCGCCGCCATGGCCGCGGAAGGTGGCGGGGAAAATCTGCGGCGCGATGGTGCCGATCAGGCTGTAGACATAGGCAACGCCCGTGCCCATCGCGATCAGCGTGAACATGTTGAGGTTGCGCGTCAGCAGCGACTGCCAGCCGCGGACGAAGAACGGCCAGCCAGCCCACAGCACCACGGGCGTGGCGAAGACGAGCTGGATCCAGTTCGACAGCGCCGGATCGATCCAGTTGTGCGGGCCCGCGAGATGGCCGCCCATCTCCAGCGCCACGGCCGGCAGCGCCAGCGCACCGCCGATCCAGAATCGCCGCGTCATGTCGGCGAGTTCGGGGTTGGGACCGGTGTCGAGGCTTGCAACCTCCGGCTCCAGCGCCATGCCGCAGATCGGACAGCTTCCGGGCCCGACCTGGCGTACGTCCGGATGCATCGGGCAGGTGTAGATCGTGTCCGCGGGCATCTCGGGCGCCGGTGTTTTCTGCTCTTCGTTCTTCTCGGCGAGATATTTTGCGGGATCGGCGGCGAATTTGGTGCGGCAGCCGGCCGAGCAGAAATGGAAGGTCTCGCCGTGATGGTCGAACCGGTGTTTTGAGGTCGCGGGATCGACCGTCATGCCGCAGACAGGATCGCGGACTTTTGTCGCGGCGGCGCCGAGGTCGTGGGCGTGATCGCCGCAGCATGAGGAAGCCGCGGGCTCGGCGACCGGCGCAGCCTTGCTGGAACAGCCGCATCCGGAATCTGTTTCCGGCTTGTGATGGTGCCCGTGTTCGGCGTCGTTCATTGCCATGCTCCGGCCTTGCAACATATACCCTAGGGGGGTATATAGTCGGCATGCGCAAGGACATCAAGGCATCTGTCGGAAAGCGTCTCGGCCGGATCGAGGGGCAGGTTCGCGGCCTCTCGAAAATGGTCGAGGAAGACCGCTACTGCATCGACATCGTCACGCAGATCTCGGCGGTGCGCGCCGCGCTGCGCCGGGTCGAGGAAGAGGTTTTGAAGGACCACGTCGCCCATTGCGTCGAGCATGCGATCGCGAGCGGCGACAAGGCCGACCAGCGCGAGAAGATCGCGGAATTGATGGCGGTGATCGGGCGGGCGGAGCGGTAGGTTTTACTCTTGTCGCTCCGGCCTACGCCGCCTTCTCGCGCGTCCGACCGCGCCGCCTTGGGCGGTACATCGCCAGCTTCTTCAGCAGCCGAAAGTGCTCCGAGACGGTGACGCGCTCGGCCATCTCTGCCGGCTGCGCGGGCGTATCGCCCGTCACTTCCTTAGCCGGAATTTCACCCGGCGCCGCTTCGTCAATCGCTTCAGGAACGAGCGGCGGCGCACTGAGCGTTTCTGGAAACACACTGAATGTGCCGGCTACCTCCTCGAGCGGCTTCTGCTTGTCGGCCCAGTGCAAGGCGGTGTAGTCGAAGCCGTGCACGATGGTGGGTTTGACGACTTCGAAATAGGGCGAGATGTCGAAGTCGCGGGGCATGTAGAGCGAGGAATCGCGGATGTGCAGGATCTCGCGGCGTGCGGCGCGGCTGCCGGCCTTGGTGATCTTGGGCAGGATCGGGTAGCGCACGGCGTCGAAGGCCTGCGCGATCAGCGCCGAGCAGATGATCTTGGTGGGATCGCCCGAGCCGATCGAGATCATGCGGCGCCGCCAGCGCTGCGGGATCGGCAGCGGAAACAGAAAGCGCATCAGGTCGACGATGTTCTTGGTGTCGTAGCCGAAGCCGATGCGGTTGATCGCATAGCGGCAGACCGTGGTGCGGTCCTCATGGGACAGCCCGACCGGGCGGCAGACCCGGGTGTGATAGGGGAAATATTTCGACAGCGGCGCGGAGGTGACGCCTTCGCCGATATTGGCCTCGATCAGCACGTGCGGCTCGCCATTAGGCTCTTCGGCACCTTCGATCGGACCGACATAGAGCGCGGCGTGGGACCAGGTGGACTGCGTCAGATATTTGATGATGCCAGAGATGCGGTTGTTGCCCTCGACCAGCAACACGTCGCCGGGCTCGATGATGCCGCGCAGATGCTCGGGGTCGCTCGGCGTGAACGGCTCATAGCCCGGCACCTCCTTTGAGAGGTACGCGGCAATCAGCTTGCCGACTGAGTCCAGGACCGTCCCCATTTCAAAACTCCCCCACGGCCTTTTCCGGCCGTCTTTTTCTCTTCTCTATCATGGTCGGAACGTGTTGCAATTCGGTTCATCACTCCGTGACATCAAGCATGATTGATTCACCATGATGGTTGCCGCGCAACACCAGATACGGCAAGGTTCGCTAGCTGTTCCCGTTTGCCGCAAGTCTCCGGAAACCATGACATGACAATCACGCGCCGCAGCTTCCTATCGGCGTCGGCGGGCCTTGCCGCGATGCCGGTCCTGCGCGCAACCGCCGCGCCCCTGCCGCGCGAGGCTGACATTGTCGTGATCGGCGCGGGTGCGGCCGGAATTGCCGCGGCGCGGCGCATCATGGCTGCCAATCGCAAGGTCGTGGTGGTGGAAGCGGCGTCGCAGATCGGTGGGCGCTGCATCACTGACACGACGAGCTTCGACACGCCGTTCGATCGCGGCGCGCGCTGGATGCACAATCCCGACACCAATCCGATGATCCGGTTGGCGCGCAGTGCCGGGCTCGACGTGCTGCCGGCGCCATCAGGACAGAAGATGCGCATCGGCCGCCGCAACGCACGGGCCGGCGAGACCGAGGAGTTCCTGGCGGCGCTGGTGCGCGCCAACCGCGCCATCGACGAAGCCGCGCGCGGCAAGCTGGATACCGCTTGCGCATCGGTGCTGCCGAAGGATCTCGGCGACTGGGCCGGCGCGGTCGAGTTCATGCTCGGCGCCAGCTTCGCCGGCAAGGACCTGAAGGCGTTTTCTGCGATCGACAAGGCGCGCGCGCAGGACCGCAACGCCGCGATCGCCTGCCGCCAGGGTCTTGGCACGCTGATTACCAAACTCGGCGAGCAGGCGCCGGTGGCGCTGTCGACACCAGCGAGCCGGATTACCTGGAGCAATCGCGACGTCGGCGTGGAGACGCAAGCCGGCAAGATCGCCGCACGCGCCGCCATCATCACGGTCTCGACCAATGTGCTGACCTCGGGTGCGATCAAGTTTGGGCCTGACATTCCGAAGCGCACGCTCGATGCCGCGTCAAAGCTCACCCTCGGAAGCTACGATCATATCGTGCTGCAATTGCCGGGCAATCCGCTCGGCCTGTCGCGCGACGACATCCTGATCGAACAGAGCAGTTCCACGCGCACGGCGCTGATGTTCGCCAATATCGGCGGCTCCTCGCTGTGCTCGATCGATGTCGGCGGCTCGTTCGGCCGCGATCTCTCCGAGCAGGGCGAGAAGGCGATGACGGCCTTCGCCAGAGAATGGATCACAAAACTGTTCGGCAGCGAAGTGACCGCCGCCGTGCAGAAGGCCAGCGCAACGCGCTGGAACGCCTCGCCCTTCGTGATGGGTGCGATGTCGGCGGCCTCTCCGGGCGGTCAGCTCTCGCGAAAAATCCTGACCGAGCCGATCGGCAATATGTTCCTCGCCGGAGAAGCCACCCACGAGACGCTGTGGGGCACCGTCGACGGCGCCTGGGAAAGCGGCGAGCGCGCTGCGGACGCGGCGCTACGCAAGATCGGCGCACTGAAGGACGAGCCGGCCGACGTGCCGACCCAGTCGACCAAGAAGCGCAGGGCAAGGCCGCAGCGGAATTAAGCTGTCGTCGTCCTGGACAAGCGCAGCGAAGCGGAGCGTAGATCCAGGACCCATTACCCCAGGGAGTAGTTTGGCGAGGACTCGGAGTTACCCGCTCGCGCTCCAAGCGCTGCCCGGGGTAATGGGTCCTGGCTTTCGCCAGGACGACTCCGGTTATTTCAGCGCAACACCCCATCTAGCGCCGGCAGCCCCGCAATCACCGCCATTGCAATCAGCCCATAGCAGATACCGCGAAACACGCGCTCGCTGGCGCGGCCGAACAGCGATGCACCAAACGCGACGCCGACCGCGTAGACCGGACCGACGATCAGCGAGAGCACCAGCGATTCGCGTGAGATCAGGCCGGTGGTCGCGTAGCTGACCATCGAGAAAAAATCCGACGCGCCGAAGAACAGCAGGATGTTGGCGCGCGCGACGATCGGCGCGATGGGGCGGCCGAGCCAGTAGCCGACGATCGGCGGGCCGCCGGTCTGTGCGAGGCCGCTGCAGAAGCCGGAGAGGCTGCCGATACCGACCGAGAGCCAGGCGTGGTCCTTGCCGCGATAGCGCCAGCCCGACAACAATAGAAGCAAGAGCGCGGCGACGAAGCAGGAAATGATCCATCGCGTGGTGACGGGCTCAAGCACGCTGAGGAAATAGGTGCCGACGGGTACGCCGACCAGCGCGCCCAGCACGATCACGGCGGTGGCCTTGCGGTCGGCCTTGCGCCAGGCGTCGGGCAGCAGCGGCGCGGCCGCGACGAAATCGATCACGAGGAGCAGTGCCGCAACGAGACGCGGCGCCGCGATGCTGCTCGCCAGCGGCATGAAGATCAGCGCCGAGCCGAAGCCGGAGAAGCCGCGCGCGGTGCCCGAAACGAAAGCGACGGCGCAGAGCGCCATCGCAATAGTGAGGCTGACGTCCTTCGGAAGGAAGTCTGTGAGACTCATGCTCTATTATTTCTCGAGCCTGACGTCGTCCGAAAACCGCTTCACACTTTTCGGCGTCATGCTCTCAAAGTACCGCCGGTCTTCTTCGCCACCTCCGCCACGATTTTCGCGGCGACGGCCTCGATCTCCTGGTCGGTCAGGGTCTTCTCGCGCGGCTGGATCGTTACCGCGATCGCGATCGACTTCTTGTCGTCGTCGATGCCCTTGCCTTCGTAGACGTCGAACACGTTCACGGCGGTGATCAGCTTCTTGTCGACACTCTGAGCCGCGCGCACGATGTCGCCGCCCTTCACAGTGCGGTCGACGATGAAGGCGAAATCGCGCGAGACCGGCTGGAATGCCGACAACTCGATCACGGGCTTGGCCCGGGTCGGCTTTTTCTTCGCCTCGGGGATGCGGTCGAGGATCACCTCGAACACCATCAGCGGGCCGCCGGCGCCGAGCGCCTCGAGCGCGCGCGGATGCATCTCGCCGAAATGGCCGAGCACGTTCTGCGGCCCGATCTGGATCGTGCCGGAGCGCCCGGGATGCAGCCAGGATGGGCCGCCCGCGACGATCTGAAGAGCCTGCATCGGCGCACCGGCCGCGGCGAGCAAGGCAAGCGCATCTGCCTTGGCGTCGAACAATTCAGCCTGCGCCGAACCCGACCAGTGCCGGCCGAGACCTTGCGACGACGCAAAGCCGCGGCGGACGCCGCTCGCCGCCATGAACTGATCCTGCGGACGGTCGCCTTTGAACACCTGCCCGACCTCGAACAGCGCGACATCGCCAAAGCCGCGATCGGCATTGGCCTGCGCCGCCGCGATCAGGCCCGCCAACAGGGTCGGCCGCATGTCGGAGAGGTCTGCCGCGATCGGGTTGGCGACCTCGAGTTCGCGCTGGCCGCCGCCGAACAGCATTGCCGCAGACTTGGTGATGAAGGACCAGGTCACCGCTTCGATGATGCCGCGGCTCGCCAGCGCGCGCCTGGCGCGGCGGGTGCGGAGCTGGAGCGGGGTCAGCACGGATTTGCGTGCGTCCTCGCCGCGCTCGAACGGCGTCATCGGCACCTTGTCGACGCCGAAGATGCGGACGACTTCCTCGACGAGGTCGGCCTTGCCGTGGACGTCGGAGCGCCACGACGGCACCGCGACCTTCACGACCGGTCCCGGGCCCGCCATCATGAAGCCGAGATGGGTCAGGATGCGCTTCATCTCCGGCATCGGCACCTCGATGCCCGAGAGGCGCTTGACCTCGGTGACCGGAAAATCGATCACGCGGTCGTCGCCGAAGGTCTTGCCGACCACGACGTTCTCGGACGGCGCGCCGCCGCACA
The DNA here is from genome assembly GCF_029846715.1 of Bradyrhizobium nivariense. GTDB lineage: Bacteria > Pseudomonadota > Alphaproteobacteria > Rhizobiales > Xanthobacteraceae > Bradyrhizobium. The sequence continues at coordinate 154,270 of NZ_JARVWW010000004.1, read as the reverse complement.
TCTCCATCACCAGCTTGGTGGCGAGCTCCAGCCCAGGCACCATGAAGGCCGGATCGACCCCGCGCTCGAAGCGGTAGCGCGCATCCGAATTGATGCCGAGCTTGCGGCCGGTCTGGGCGATGTTGATCTCGTTCCACAGCGCCGATTCGATCAGCACGTCGGTGGTGTTCTCGTCGCAGCCCGAGGCCTCGCCGCCCATGATGCCGGCAAGCGATTCGACGCCGTGCTCGTCCGCGATCACGCAGACGCCGGGATCGAGATTGTAGCTGCGGCCGTCAAGCGCGAGCAGCGTCTCACCGTCACGGGCGCGGCGCACCACGAGATTGCCCTTCACTTTCTTCGCGTCGAACACGTGCAGCGGCCGTGCGCGGTCGTAAGTCATGAAGTTGGTGATGTCGACCAGCGCGTTGATCGGGCGCAGGCCGATCGCGGTCAGCCGCTTCTGCAGCCATTCCGGCGACGGGCCGTTCTTCACGCCGCGCACGAGGCGCAGTGCGAAGCCCGGGCAAAGCGCCGTGTCTTCGACCGTGACCTTTACCGGGCACGGGAATTCGCCCTTGATCGGCTTGATGGTGGGGTCCTTGAACTTACCCATGTCGGCGGCGGCAAGATCGCGCGCGATGCCGTGCACGCCGGTGCAGTCCTGCCGGTTCGGCGTCAGATTGATCTCGACAACGGGATCGCCGAGGCCGGCCCATGCGGCGTAAGCCGCTCCGATCGGCGCATCCGCGGGCAATTCCATGATGCCGTCATGGTCGTTGGAAATCTGCAATTCAGCCGCCGAGCACAGCATGCCGCGGCTCTCGACCCCACGGATGGTGCCGACACCCAGCGTGATGTCCTTGCCGGGAATGTAGGTGCCGGGCGGCGAGAACACGCTGACGAGACCCGTTCGCGCATTCGGCGCACCGCACACCACCTGCACGGGCGCGCCGCCGTCGCCGGTGTCGACCATGCAGACGCGCAAGCGGTCCGCATTCGGATGCTGCTCGGCGGATATCACCTTGGCGATGGTGAAAGGCTTCAGCGCCTTCGCCTTGTCCTCGATGTTCTCGACCTCGAGCCCGATCATGGTGAGCTTCTCGGCAAGCTTTTCCAGCGGCTCGTCGGTGTCGAGATGTTCCTTCAGCCAGGAGAGGGTGAATTTCATGGCCGCTTTTTCTCCACGGAGACGGTCTGCTCCCTCTCCCGCTTGCGGGGGAGGGCTGGGGTGGGGGCTCTCTCCGCAACGGCGGTGGCAATTGTTTCGAGAACGCCAGCACGATTGGTCATGACGTCGAGGTTGTTGAAACGGAGGACCTTGAGCCCTCCCGCTTCGATCACGGCAGACCGCCGTGCGTCGGCGCGCTCACCTTGATCCGAGAAGTGCTGGCCGCCATCGAGTTCGATGACGAGCTTGGCCGCATGGCAGATGAAGTCGGCGACATAGTGCTCGATCGGCACTTGGCGACGAAAGCTCGCACCGTTCAGCCGGCCGCCGCGCAGCTCCGACCATAGGATACGTTCTGCATCAGTCGAATTGCGTCTGAGCGCACGCGCATTGGCCCTTAGCTTGGCCGATACTTTCCAGTCCGGATGCTTGGGATCGACCATCGGCAGCCCCATTGCGGAGAAACCCTCACCCCAACCCTCCCCCGCAGGCGGGGGAGGGAGTCTGACCTGTCGAGCGGACCGAGCATACGTATCCATGTGATACACGCCGCGTTCACGCTCTATCCATTCCCTCCCCCGCTTGCGGGGGAGGGGCAGGGAGAGGGTTCTCTCCGGGGAGGGAACGGAGAGAGTTTTCGTTGACGCAGATCCGATCACTGCGATCACGAGCTCAGCCCTCCCGCGAGCGTGGGCACTTCCAGCGGCTTGAAGCCGTAATGGGACAGCCAGCGGACGTCGCTGTCGAACAGCTGGCGCAGATCGGCGATGCCGTATTTCAACATGGCGATGCGGTCGATGCCCATGCCCCAGGCAAATCCCTGGTACTCATCGGGATCGATGCCGCAGGCGCGCAGCACGTTCGGATGCACCATGCCGCAACCGAGAATCTCCAGCCAGTCCTCGCCCTCGCCGAAGCGAATCTCGCCCTTGTCGCGGCGGCACTGGATGTCGACTTCCAGCGACGGCTCGGTGAACGGGAAGAACGAGGGCCGGAAGCGCATGTTGATGTGGTCGACCTCGAAGAACGCCTTGCAGAACTCGTGCAGAATCCATTTGAGGTGGCCGAGATGGGAGTGCTTGTCGATGACGAGGCCTTCGACCTGGTGGAATTGCGGCGTGTGGGTCGCATCCGAATCGATGCGATAGGTGCGGCCCGGGCAGATCACGCGGATCGGCGGCTTCTCACTCAGCATGGTGCGCACCTGCACCGGCGAGGTGTGGGTGCGCAACAGCATGCGGGAGCCGTCCTCCTTCGGATGGAAGAAGAAGGTGTCGTGCATCTCGCGCGCGGGATGGCCTTCCGGAAAATTCAACTTGGTGAAATTGTAGTCGTCGGTCTCGATGTCAGGGCCTTCGGCGACCGAGAATCCCATGTCGGCGAATATCGTGGTCAGCTCGTCCCAGACCTGGCTCAGCGGATGGATGCGGCCGGCTTCAGTCGGCGCATCGCGCAGCGGCAGGGTGACGTCGATGGTTTCCGACGCGAGCCGCGCGTCGAGCGCCGCCGATTTCAAAACGTCGCGCCGCGCGGCGAGTGCCTCGGTGACCTTGTCCTTGGCCTGGTTGATCGCAGCGCCTTGCGTCTTGCGCTCGTCCGGTGACATTTTTCCGAGCGTGGCAAGAAGCGCCGAGATCGAACCCTTCTTGCCGAGGGCTGCGACGCGCACCGCTTCGAGGGCGGCCTCATCGCCGGCGGCGGCGACCTGGTCGAGGATGGATGTTTCGAGCGTTGCGAGGTCGGACACGGTCAAATCCCTGCTGTCAAATTCGGCTGGGTTGTCGCCGCCCGAAGGCCGTAACGTCAAGCGAAAAGCCGGTCATCTCGGGCTTGGAACGGCTGGGTTGAACCTCGCGCGGGGGCCTGGCACCAAGGGGGATACGAGGAGGCGTTCGCGATGCTCGCAAGATCCTGTCTGGCTGTTCTGGCCGTCGTTCTCTCTGTCGCCAGCACCCCGGCGCGCGCCATGGTCTGCATGGAGAAATCCATGACGCTGGACGAGGTCGTCGACACCATCGGTGCGCAGAAGGGCTGCGAAAGCGCGATGAAGGTGTTTCAGGATTGCCAATTGACCGCGAGCGGCGATGTCCAGCTCGGTGCCGCCGTCGAGAAGAAATGCGAACCGGACTTCATGCCCGGCCTCAACATTGCGCGGAAACGGGCTTACCAACGCGAGATGCGCGTCTGCGACCGAAAGTACCGGAATAAATCCGGCACCATGTATCTGTCGTTCACGGCATTCTGCCGGGCGGAGATCGCCCAGCGCTACTCGCAACGCGCGCTGAAGGCCGGCGGAGCCGGCCGCTAGAGCGTTTTCGAGCGAAGTGGATACCGGTTCGCGTGAAGAAAACGCGTCAAAACAAGAATCTAGAGCTTCGGTTCTGATTCAATCAGAACCGATAATGCTCTAGCGCTGGCGTGTCAGGCCGCCAGAGCGGCTTTGGCCTTCTCGGCGATCGCCTGGAACGACGCGGGCTCGTTGATCGCGAGATCCGACAGCACCTTGCGGTCCACGGTGATCCCGGACTTGGCCATGCCGTCGATAAACCGGCTGTAGGTCAGGCCGAACGGACGCACAGCCGCGTTGATGCGCTGGATCCAGAGCGCGCGGAACGTGCGCTTCTTGCGCTTGCGATCACGGAAGGCATACACCAGAGCCTTCTCGACCGCCGGCTTGGCGGTGCGGATCGTGTTCTTGCGGCGGCCGCGGAAACCCTTGGCGGCCTTGTAGACTTTCTTGTGCTTGGCGTGGGCGGTCACACCGCGTTTGACGCGAGCCATGACAAAAATCCTTCAGAGATGACTTGATGTTCGGATCGCCGCGAAAGCTGCGGCGCTGGTGGCAATGATCGTTGACGCGATCAGGCGTTCGGCAAGAAGTACTTCTTGACGTTGTCGCCGTCGGTCTTGAACAGCACGCTGGTGCCGCGAAGCTGACGGATCTGCTTCTTCGTCCGCTTGATCATGCCGTGACGCTTGCCGCGATGGGCGTGCATCACTTTGCCGGTGGCAGTCACCTTGAAGCGCTTTTTAGCGCCCGATTTGGTCTTCAGCTTGGGCATTTTGCTCTCCTAATGGCCACAGAGATCCGCCCGCGAAGGCGGCTGGCCGTCAAAAATGCTCTATTAGAGCGTTGATTGTGCTCAGGTTTTTGCGAACAAGCGCGAAACCCGCACGAAACACCGCCACGGCAGCCCTTAATCAGCCGGGCGATGAAGGCTGGGCTTATGCCAGAGGACAAGCCGATTGGCAACGATGAACCGGTGGAACCGGTCTCTCGACTATTCGGAGTTGCGCCCCCAAATGTCCAAGCCGTGTCGCCCGGAGCAGGATCAAAATGGCCCATTCTTCCCAAACGTTTTCGTTTTTGACTGATTTCGCTCGTCCGCGCCGTTGGGCGCTGTTGGCCGTGCTCGCCGTGGCTGCGTTTCCGTCGACCGCGGATGCTCGCATCGGCCGCTATGACGGCGTCTGGAACGTCACCTTCGCCACCACCCGCGGCAATTGCAGCTCGGGCTACAGCGTTCCCTTCACCGTCGTCGGCGGTCGGGTGTCGTCCGCCGGCGGTGGCCGGGTCGCCGGCAAGGTCAATCGCGGCGGCGCCGTTGCGGTCCGGGTCTCGGTCGGGGCGTCCCATGCCAGCGGCGGCGGCCGGCTCGCCGGCATGGCCGGTGCCGGCTACTGGAACGGCATCATCTCGGGCGACCGCTGCAGCGGCACCTGGCACGCAACAAGGACGTAACTATCGCCCAATAGGACGGTGCGCTCCCTCTCCCGCAAGCTTGCGGGGGAGGGTCGGGGAGCCCTCACCCGCCGCGCTCGGGAAGATGCTTCGCATCGCCCGGGCGCGTCGACCTCTCCCACAAGCGCAAGCGGGAGAGGTGAAAAACAAAACGGCCCGCCGGAAACCCGGACGGGCCGTTGAATTCTCTCGTCTGAAGAACGGGCGTCAGCGCGGCGCCAGCACCATGACGACCTGACGACCCTCGAACCGCGCGTCCTGCTCCACCTTGGCGAGCTCGGCGACGTCGGTCTTGATCTTGTCGAGCAGCTTGGTGCCGATCTCCTGGTGCGCCATTTCGCGGCCGCGATAGCGCAGGGTGATCTTGACCTTGTCGCCCTCTTCGAAGAACCGCTGCATCGCGCGCATCTTCACTTCGTAATCGTGGTCGTCGATCATCGGGCGGAGCTTGATCTCCTTGATCTCGACGATCTTCTGCCGCTTGCGGGCTTCGGCAGCTTTTTTCTGCGCGGAATACTTATACTTCCCGTAGTCCATGATCTTGCAGACGGGAGGGCTGACGTTCGGCGAGATCTCGACCAGATCCATGCCGGCCTCCTGGGCCAGGCGGATAGCCGCGACGGTCTCGATCGTGCCCTTGTTATCACCGGTCTGATCGATCAGCTGGATCTGCGCATTGCGAATATCATCATTGATGCGCGGCCCGTCTTTGGCGGCAGTGGGCGGGGCTTTATTGGGACGGCGAATGGGTGGTTCTCCAAAGTTGTGAAAGAGGCGGCTATTTTGCAGGAAGATACGCCTGCCGGCAAGCAATTCGCTCGTGCGAGGCGAAAAAGCCTCAAATGCGAGGCATTCTGGTCACGCCGGGGCACGCTGACCGACATAGACACCTTGCTTCTGTTCCGCAAGCGTCCCAAAGGGCAAATGCCGACGTCCGGCTGCGCTGCGGAACGCGTCCGGACAGCCGAAACCGCACAGCCAGAGTAAACGTTCCATGACCCCTGCAATTCCCGATGCCGTGCTCGACTTCATCGCTGTGGGCGAGGGTCCATTCGCACGCCGGATCGCGGTGCGCAGCCGACGCGGGCAGGGAGCTGGGCAAGGACCGGGAGTGGTCTGGCTCGGCGGGTTCAAATCGGACATGCAGGGCAGCAAGGCCGTGGCGCTGGACGACTGGGCCCGGGATCACGGCCGCGCCGTGGTTCGGTTCGACTATTCCGGCCACGGCGAATCCGGCGGCGATTTCGTCGACGGAACTATCGGGCGCTGGCTGGAGGAAAGCGTCGCGGTGTTCGAACGATTCTGCGACGGCCCGCAAGTCCTGATCGGCTCGTCCATGGGCGGCTGGATGGCGCTGCTGCTCGCGCGCGAGATCAAAAAGCGTTCTGGCAAGGCGTCGCTGGCGGGCCTGGTGCTGATCGCGCCGGCGCCCGACTTCACCGAGGAGCTGATGTGGAAGAATTTTTCGGCAGCGGTGAAGAAAGAGATCGAGACCAAGGGCGTCTGGCTGAGACCGTCGGACTATGGTGACGGCTCGCCCTATCCGATCACGCGGAATCTGATCGAGGAGGGACGCAACCATCTCGTGCTCGGCAGCGCCATCGATCTCGGCTGTCCCGTCCGCATCCTGCAAGGCGCGCAGGATCCTGACGTGCCCTGGCAGCACGCGTTCGCGCTGACACATCGCCTGCCGGCCGACGACGTCGTGCTGACCATGATCCAGGACGGCGATCACCGCCTCTCGCGCCCGCAGGACATCGCCCGCATTCTTGCGGCCGTGGCCGAGATCGGGTGAAGTGTAGTGCTCAGTGTCATCGTCCGCGAAGGCGGACGATCCAGTATCCAGAGACTGTAGTGATTGAACCGAGAAGTTGCGGCGTACTGGATGCCCCGCCTTCGCGGGGCATGACGAAGAGAGTGGGAGAAACGCCGATGACCACCGCCATGCTGCGCGCCTTCTGCGACGCCGTCGAACAACGCAACGGGAAAACCTTTGCCGACCTCTTCACCGAGGACGGCGTCTATCACGACGTCTTCTACGGCGCTTTCGCCGGCCGCGAGAAGATCGCCGCGATGATCGACGACTGGTTCTATCGGACGGCGACCGATTTCCGCTGGGACATGCACGACCCGGTGTCGAACGGCACCACGCTCTATGCGCGCTACACGTTCAGCTATCGCTCGACCTTGCCGGAGGCGAACGGCGCGCGGGCGATGTTCGAGGGCGTGGCGATCATGACACTTCGCGACGGCAAGATCGTCAGCTATCACGAGGTCGCGAATACCGCGCCGGCGTTTGTCGATTTGAAGTTCGCGCCGGACAGGATCGCGAATATCGTCGCCAAGCAGGGCGCGGAGCTCAAGGCGCGGCCGGAGATGAAGCGGCATTTGTCCTGACTGCGGACACCTACGGCGGCGATGGCTTCGCCATCGGCTTGCGCTGCGCCAGCGCCGCGACCGTGGCGGTGCCGATCGGGCCCGCTTCGTCGTAGAGCCAGCATTCGCCGATCGCCACGCCGTCGGTGGCCTGGTGATTCACCACGTCGAAGCCGATCCAGTTCGTCACCGGCAGGCGGTGCAGATAGATCGTGACGTCGCTGTTGATGTAGGCGAGCCCCTTGTCGCCGGCATTCGCGAACGGACTGGCGAAGTCCGCGCCGGTGGCGACATGGACGAACGGCGTCATCGGCACGCCCGCGACCAGCTCACGCACCTCGCTCATCCAGAGTTTTCGTGGCCCGAGCGAGCCCATGTGGCCGACGATCGGCCGTGTCGTCCATTTGCCGTTCATGCCGAGCCTGGGATCGGTCGGCTTGGGAATGTCGGCGGGCCTCGGCACGTCCCAGTTCGGGGGCGACCAGACATTGCCTTCCGGGTTCTGCGTTCGCCGCAACAGCTGACACGAGGCGCGCGCCATGCAGACGCCGCCGGAGAAGAACTCCGCTTCCACGACGCGGATGCGTAAGCCATCGCGCACCAGCCGTGTCGTCACCTCGATCGGCTTGTCGATGGTCGGCAGCCGAAACATGTCGACGGTCAGCCGCGCAGGTACCAATTCAGGGCCGGAATGCCGCTCCTCGATGGCGAGGCCGAGCAGGCCGATGATGACACGTCCGTGCAGCGATTTCGGGTCCCACGGACCGTTGGCGACTTCCGTCGGATGGAATGTGTCGCCGTCGCGGGTGAAGAAAGGCATGTTTGTCATGACGCGCGAGATTGAAGGAAGCCGCGGGGAAATCAAGTGTGGTGGGAGCGCGCGCACCGTAGCCACAACAACGGTGTCATCGTCCGCGAAGGCGGGCGATCCAGTATTCCAGAGACGGGAGTGATTGAATCGATAGGCTGCGGCGTACTGGATGCCCCGCCTTCGCGGGGCATGACAGCGGCGTGCTAGGAAGCGAGCTCCCACTCCTCGCGCACGCTTTCGTCGCGCTCGTTGGCGATCGCATCCGTCTTGATCGCCGCGAATTCGTCATCCGGCAGCAACTGCCCCAGCGCCCACACCGCAGCGCCACGTACCAGCGGGCTTGCATCCTCCAGCAATCGCCGCGCTTCCTCCGCCAGTGCCGCATCGCCGGAGTTGCCGATCGCGATCAGCACGTTGCGCAAAAAGCGATCGCGACCGACGCGCTTGACCGGCGATTTCGTGAACAGCGCGCGAAACGAAGCGTCGTCGAGCCGTACGAGCTCGGCGAGACCTGGCGCGCGCAATGCGTCACGCGCGGCGAGCTTGGCCTCGCGACCTTCCTGCGCGAACTTGTTCCAGGGACATGCGGCGAGACAATCGTCGCAGCCATAGATGCGGTTGCCGATCGCCTTGCGAAACTCGCGCGGGATCGGTCCCTTGTTCTCGATGGTGAGGTACGAGATGCAGCGCCGCGCATCGAGCTTGTAGGGCGCGGGGAAGGCCGCGGTCGGGCAGATGTCGAGACACGCCCGGCACGAGCCGCAATGATCGATCTCGGCATCGTCGCGCGGCAGCTCCAGCGTGGTATAGATCGCGCCGAGAAACAGCCAGGAGCCGAATTCGCGCGAGACCAGATTGGTGTGCTTGCCCTGCCAGCCCAGATGCGCGGCTTGCGCCAGGGGCTTCTCCATCACGGCCGCAGTGTCGACGAACACTTTCACTTCGGACGGTGCGGTCGCAACCAGCCATCGCGCCAGCGCCTTCAGGCGCTTCTTGATGAGGTCATGATAGTCGTCGCCCTGCGCGTAGACCGAGATCGCCGCGCGCGTGCGCTGTTCGAGGATCGCGAGCGGATCCTGATCGGGGCCGTAATTGACGCCGAGCATGATGACGCTGCGCACGTCCTGCCACAGCCCGCGCGGATCGACCCGGCGCTCCGGCTGCGCGGCGAGCCAGTCCATATCGCCATGGCCGCCGGATGCGATGAATTCGAGGAAATGTTTTCCGGCGCTTTCGATCGTGCCGGGCTTGGTGATGCCGATGCAGTCGAAGCCGAGCGCGCGTGCCTCGTTTGCAAGCGCCGTCTTCAGTTCGGTCGGATCGGAGTTCAGAAGTCGAGGTCCACGTAGGTCCGCGACGCCGGCACGCCCGCCAGCCATTCGCTCAAGAGCGGACGGAACGACGGGCGGGATTTCACCCGCGCGTACCACGCCTTTGCTGCGTCGTCCTCGCTCCATGGCACGTCGCCCAGATAGTCGATCGCCGAGAGGTGCGCCGCGGCGGCGAGATCCGCGTAGGTCAGCCGGTCACCGGCGAGGAAATTACGAGTCTGCGCCAGCCAGCCGATATAGGCCAGATGATAGCGCACGTTGGCCTTGGCCGCGCGCATCACGTCGGCCGAGGGCGGGCCGCCGCCATTCTCCTCGCTCATGAAGCGCTTGTAGATGCGCTCGGTGACGAGGGGGTGGGAGACTTCCTCGAAGAACTTTTCGTTGAACCAGGCCATCAGCCGGCGCACCTCGACGCGCTCGCCGATCGTCTCCGGCATCAGGCGCTTGGGGCCCATGTCGTGGCCATAGGACTCGTCGAGATATTCGGCGATGATCGCCGCGCCCGGTATCGGCGGCTGCTCGTCGTCCACCAGGACGGGCGTCGTGCCCGCCGCGTTGAGCAGCAGAAATGCTTCGCGTCGCTCCCAGCTGCGCTCTTCGACCAGCTTCAGCTCAAGCCCGTATTCCCCCGCGATCAGGCGGATGAACCGCGACTGCGGACAGAACGGATGATGAAACAACGTAAACATGAAGCCTTTGACTATTTGATGGTGCTTAAGAATCCATCAATGTTTGTGCGGCGCCACACTAGTCTTTCAAAACCGCGAAGCAAGGGCACGACGCTCGCATTTTGCGATTGCAGCAAAGCAGCGGATGGGCGAGAAGAGCCCCGCTTTTTCAGCGGAAATGGACCTAAATATGTCAGATGCAATACGGGCAGTGATCCTCGGCATCATCGAGGGTGTGACCGAGTTCCTTCCCGTGTCCTCGACCGGCCATTTGCTGCTTGCGGAGCGCTTCTTCCATCTCGGCGAGGGCGCGTTCTGGGATTCGTTTACGGTTCTGATCCAGCTCGGCGCGATCCTCGCGATCGTCGTGTTGTACTTCAAGAAATTGTGGGACGTCGCGATCGGCATGTTCACGGGCGACGCCTATGCACGCCGCTTCGTGATCGGCGTGCTGGTGGCGTTCCTGCCTGCTGTCATCGTGGGTCTCGTCGCCGGCAAATACATCAAGAGCATGCTGTTCAATCCGTGGGTGGTGTGCTTCTCGCTGATCGTCGGCGGCGCCATTCTGCTCTGGGTCGACAAGCTCGATCTCAAGGCGCGCGAGCATGACGCCACCCGGTTTCCGCTGCTGATGTATCTCTATATCGGCATCGCGCAGTGCGTCGCGATGATCCCGGGCGTGTCGCGTTCCGGCGCCAGCATCGTCGCCGCAATGTTCCTGGGGGCCGACAAGCGCGCGGCGGCGGAGTTCTCGTTCTTCCTCGCCATTCCCACCATGATCGGCGCGTTCGCCTACGATTTCTACAAGAACCGCTCCGAGATGACGATGGACCACATGGGCATCGTCGCGATCGGCTTCGTGGTGTCGTTCATCACCGCGATCATCGTGGTGAAGGCGTTCCTCGGATACGTCACCCGTCACGGCTTCGTGGTGTTCGCCTGGTGGCGCGTCATCGTCGGCACGCTCGGCCTGATCGCGCTGGCACTGGGGCGGTAACTTCCGGAGACGTCGACGCGCTAAGAAGCGGAAATTCTGGCGATTGTGGGATGCGCACTGCGGCCGCGGCTGCGGTGCACTCCCTCGCTCCGTTCTTACGGGGAGAGGTGAAAAAAGACCTACGCGCTCTTGCGCTGGAACTGCCCGGCGGCGCGGAAACGCCAGAGATATTGCGGGGCGATCGCTTCAAGCGAGTCGGCGGCGATGCCGAGGCCTTCCAGCGTCAGGCCGGCGGCCTTCGCCGCATCCGACACGACATTGTCGCGCGCGAGCAGCGTGACCTGGTCCGGCGTCAGCTTCAGCGCGCCGGGCGCGAATTGCAGGAAGTTGGCCTTGAAGCGGGCCAGCCCGAACGACAGCGGCACCAGCATCGGCTTGCGATCGGCGATCTCGATAATGGCCTCGATGATCTCGCGCATGGTCAGCACCTCCGGCCCGCCGAGCTCGTAGGTGGCGCCCGCCTTGGCCTTGCCGTCGACGGCATCCGCGATCGCGGTGGCGACGTCGCCGACATAGACCGGCTGCATCCGGGTACTCCCGCCGATCAGCGGCAGCACCGGCGACATCCGGGCCAGCGCCGCGAAGCGGTTGGTGAACTGGTCCTCGGGGCCGAACATCACGGAGGGGCGGAAGATCGTCGCCGACGGCACCGCGGCCAGGACCGCGGCTTCGCCGGCCGCCTTGGCCTTGGCATAGCGCGAGGGCGATTCCGCGTCGGCGCCGATCGCCGAGACATGCACCAGGCGCGCACCGGCGGCGGCTGCCGCCTTGGCGACGGTCTCGGCGCCCTTGGCCTGGACGGCGTCAAAACTCTGCGCGCCGCCCTCGGTGAGAATGCCGACCAGATTGATCACGACATGCGAATCGCGCAGCGCCGCCTCGACTGAGGCCGGATAGCGCAGATTCGCCTGCACGGTGTGGACCTGCCCGACCTTGCCGGAGGGCTGGAGGTACCCGGCCAGTTCCGGCCGCCGCACCGCGACCCGGATCCGATAGTCGCGCCGGCACAGCGCGCGGACGACATTCCGGCCCAAAAACCCCGATCCGCCGAAAACCGTGACGAGAGTTTCCAGATTCGATGCCATGGGAGCCATTCCTGGGGGTGAGGTGCGTGTTGTCAGGCTTGTATCGAGCCGGTTTGCGATGCGCAATCCGCATCCCGAAGCAGGGTTCAAGCATGAATTGACAACCGCGTCACCGAACCGTAGTAACCGCCTCCGTGCCCAACCGGCATGCCCAGGTGGTGGAATTGGTAGACGCGCTGGCTTCAGGTGCCAGTGGCTTAACGGCCGTGAAGGTTCGAGTCCTTTCCTGGGCACCATTTTTTTCTTTGGATGCCCCTCAAGGTGCAGTCCGAAGGTTGGCAGGTGCTCGCTCGGCGGTAGCTTGGTCCGCAATAATCTTGCGAAATCGGTCCAGGATCATCGGAGCCAGCTCTTTCCGTTCATCGCGGCGATAACGATATTGGTCTCGACGGTTCCGTGCGGATTGTGATTTCGTTCGTGAAAGGGCCAAAGGATTCGGGACTATGGCAACACTCGACATCAGTCGCTTGACGCCCAAGGAACGGCTCGACCTCATCGGCGAGCTTTGGGACAGCCTCTCCGCTGCCGAGGTGACGTTGACCCCGGCGCAGGTGGCCGAACTCGATCGTCGGCTCGCGACTTTTGACACGGACCGTCGCGAAGCGATCCCCTGGGAGGATATCGACACCGAGCTTGACCGCCGGTCCCGATAAGTGGCCAAGATTCTTTTTACGCCTGCGGCGAGGGCGGACCTCGCCGAGGCCGTCCTTTGGGTACGACACCCACGCTCCGCATGTCGTGCCGCAATTTCGAGAAGCCTTGCGCACAGCGCTGATGCGGCTCGCGGAGAATCCGAAGCAATTTCCGCCGGCTCTCAAGAACACACGCCGCGCTTTGTTACGCCGCTTCCCTTACATCCTCGTGTTTCGTGAAACGCACGATGCGGTCTATGTCATCGCGGTGTTTCACACGAGTCGTGATCCCTTGGTTTGGAAGCAGCGCTCGTAGCATCACCAAAGCATTCAAGAATTTGGCCACAGCGGAGTCGCTGCTTTGGGATGAGTCGATTGAGCCGGGAGTTCCCGAATGATGGCGCGCTTAAGGCTCATCGAAACCTCAGCAGTTGGGCCGCTTTCATCGGCCAATCTTCTTGATGCAGGTGGGTTCGCCGCTAGGGTGCGGGGTGCAATCCCAGTCGCGTCCAAAGCCCGCACCAGCGTTCCGCTGTGGTAAGAAAGGGTAGTAAATTACAACCGCCGCAAAAATGGTGACAGCAATAATTGCTGACGCCAGCATCCACACGATGCCCGCGCGATCGGGATTCCACTGCGCCCGCCGAATCAATCGATGCTTCCTTGGATTGGGGTGTTTCACGGTGGTGCCATCGATGCGGCCTCGCGCAGGACCTCGCTCTTGGAATGGTATCGGCCGGACGCCACGAGCTCGTTCACCACGCTCTCGAGTGTCTCTCCCAGATCAGCGCTCACAGCCATGCCAAATTGTCCCGTTCCTACCACCAATAACTATTATTGGATGCTAGGATTTTCAAGCATAAACAGTCACTTGGAGGCCTCTGAAGCCGGCGGCCGTGCCGAATTCCATCCGGCCAAACCCCCTTCGATTGCACCATCCGAATTTACTCCACTTTAGACAACTTGGCCCTAAGTCAGCGTCCAGGCTCGCAACCGGTGATCGGCGGGCACGCAGAGCCATCGGGCTCGCTTTGGATCAGCACCAGGTCTGGCACGAGCCGACATTCGACAAGGTTGCGAACGCGATCAGCACGTTGTTCCTGAGATCGGGAATTTATCTGTTCCTGATCTCGTTCATTTGTCTGTTCTACGTCTTGAACGCGCCGCTTCTGCTCGGTCACTACGATCTGGGCTGGCATCTGGCGGCCGGAGATCTCATCCGGGAACGCAACGCTATCCCGCTGCAGGACCCCTGGTCGTTCACCCACGGTGACAAGCCATGGTTCAATCTGTCCTGGCTCTGGGACGCGCTTGCCAGTGCGACGTTTCAATACGCCGGTTTTGGCGGCCTCGTGCTGCTGACGGTGGCCTGTGGCGCGGCGATCGTCGGCATTCTGACTGCGATCTCGCTTGGCTACGGCGCGTCGGCGATCGCGGTTTGCGTTTCGGTCTTCTTTGCCTGCCTGCTCTATCCCGCTTACGAAGCCTCGCCGAACATGTATCTCGCGGTCTCGCCGAATACATGCACGATGTTGTTCTGCGTCGTGTTCTATCGCGAATGCCTGCGACGAACGCGATGGTTCGTGCTTCCCGTGTTGATGGCGCTCTGGGCCAATCTGCACGGCGGTTTTCTGCTCGGCTTTTTCGTGATTGGCGTCTTCTTCGGCGCCGCCTTGCTCAGAGGAGCCTGGGCCGACCTCAGGATCCTTGCTCTCGCGGGGATCGGGTGTCTTGCCGCGACATTCGTCAATCCGCTCGGCTGGAATATCTATGCCGGTACTGCTGCGACGATGGGGCACTTCGTCCAGGGCAATATCGGCGAATGGCTGTCCTACTATCACAACATGGAAATGCCCGGCAGCATTCCCGGCATCCTGTACATGCTGGCCTTCGTCGCGCTCGAGCTTCGCTACAGGAACTCCAAGCCAATCCCGCTCGAACCGAGATTGATGTCCTGGCTGTTCCTGATTCTGGGGCTGTATCAGTTCAGGTACATCGCCTTCTTCTTCATATTCTCGACCGCGCCGATGGCGCTTCACCTCAGCCGCCTGCTGCCTGGGCGTCTCACCGGTCTCGACGTGCGTGGACCGTTGCTGGCCGCCGGCATCGTCGGTCTGTGCACCCTGCCGATGGCCTATTTGCGCGTTGCGCCGGCGCTCGCACTTCCGCCGATGCTGTCGACCGAAGATGCCGGCTATCTGCAAAAGCATTTTGCCGGTGCGCGGGTCCTGAACAATTGGAACGTCGGCGGCTATCTGATTTTCGGGACGCACGGCACCGTTCCCCCGTTCGTCGACGGCCGCGCCGCGACCGCCTATCCGGACGACTTGCTGCGCGACTATTTCAAGCTGGTGAGCTGGGAGGTCGACGAGGCGGCGTGGGACATGGTGCTCGACAAATACCGGATCGACGCCGTGCTGTGGGTCAAGGCGCACGAACAGCTGCGGCAGTTTCTCGTGGAGCGGCGCGGCTGGCGCGAGCAATACACCGGCACTTACGAGACCGTTTACGTCAGGCCGCAATCCGGTCTTGCCGGCGAAGCCAAAACACGATGACGAGTAGCGCCGCAGCTCTGTCCGCCACCGCACCTGTCCTCAAAGCCGAAAGCTTTGCGGCGCGGTACGGCGCCTTGTGCGCATTGCTGCTGCTGGCCGCGGCAGTCCGGCTGCCGCTCGCGTTCTGGCCGAACATCATCCACAACGACGAGATCTATCAGTATCTGGAGCCGGCCTGGCGCCTGCTTGGCCATCAGGGGGTCGTCACCTGGGAATGGCGCGACGGCATTCGGAGCTGGTTTCTGCCGACCTTGTTCGCAGGGCCGGTCGCTCTGGGAGACTGGCTTGCGCCGGGCGGGTGGGGCGCCTTCGTCGTGCCTCGCCTGGTGGTCGGGCTCGCCTCGCTGTCGATCGTCGTGACGGCCTGGCATTTCGGCGAACGCATCTCCAGGTCGCATGCCGTCGTCGCGGCGTTTGCCGCCGCGGTCTGGTTCGAGCTGGTCTATTACGCGCCCCACACACTGAGCGAACCGCTGGCGACGGCCGCGATCCTGCCGGCGGCTTATCTGCTGACGGGCGAACCCGCGCGAAACCGGCTCTTCACCGCAGGCGCACTGCTTGCTCTCGCCTGTGTCTGGCGCTTCCAATATGTGCCGGCTTGCGCGGTGTTTGCGGTGGCGGCGTGCTGGCGGGATCCGCGAAACGCGATTGCCCTGGTCGCGGGTGGATGTGTCGTCCTGGTGCTGTCCGGCGCCGTCGACATGGTCCACGGCTCGGCGCCGTTTGCGTGGCTGGTCCAAAACATCCAGCAGAACCTCCTGCATGACCGCGCATCGGAATTCGGTGTCGCGCCGGCGGCCGCTTACGTCCTCCAGGCTTCAATTCTGTGGTCGGGCACGACGCTGCTGATGCTGCTGGCGCTCTGGCGCGGCTGGCGACATGCGCCCCTGCTGATCGTCGCGGCGGTCGTGAACGTCGCGTTTCACAGCATGATCGTGCACAAGGAATACCGTTTCATTTTCCTGTCGATCGCCCTGCTGATCATCGCTGCCGCACTTGGCTCCGCCGATTGGGTCCAGATAATGCGCCGGCAAAGCGCGTGGCGCTCGCGGGCACTTCCTGTCGTATGTGCCGGCTGGCTGCTGCTCTCGCTCGGTCTGTCGGGCGCTACACTCATCATGCGTGACAACTGGATGCGCGGCAACGGCGAGGCCCGATTGGCGGCGGAGCTGGAGGCCGATCCTGAAGTCTGCGGTCTGGCCCTGTACGCGATGCACGACCCCTTTGTGCCCGGACGTGGGCAGCTCGCGGCCCGCCGGCCGGTCTATTCCTTTTATCCGGACGACCCGCTGGCCAAGGGACAACTTCCGGCTCTGGTGAAGACGCACCAAGCCGAGTTCAACCGCATCATCGGCCCGGCGAACCTGGCAAGCGAATTGCCGGCGGACTTCTCGCGACGAAATTGCGCAATGATGAGCGATGAGAAGCCGGCCTGCGTCTTCGTGCGGCGCGGCGCGTGCGATGCGGGCGCCAGCCCCTTCGGCATCAACGACGTGCTCGTGCGGCTGAATTACTAGCCGCGCCGGATGCTTGCGCCGGCGGCTGCCAGCGGATACATCGCGGCCGGCCCTCGCCAGCATCTGTCCCGGGTATTAGCCTGTCAGGGTGTACCGATTCGATTGAGGTTTGAAACGCCATGACCGTACGCCTGCACCGCGGCGACCTGCCCGATCTGTCCCGCTACACCGGAGCGGTGGCGATCGACACCGAGACCATGGGCCTGAACCCGCACCGCGACCGGCTCTGCGTGGTGCAGCTCTCGCCCGGCGACGGCAGCGCGGACGTGGTCCAGATGCCCAAGGGGCATACCGACGCGCCGAACCTGAAGGCCCTGCTGGCCAATCCTGCGATCACCAAGATCTTCCACTTTGCGCGGTTCGACGTCGCGGTGCTGTACCAGACCTTTGGCGTCATGACCGGGCCGATCTACTGCACCAAGATCGCCTCCCGCCTGATCCGCACCTATACCGACCGCCATGGCCTCAAGGACCTCGTGCGCGAGGTGCTCAATGTCGACCTCTCCAAGCAGCAGCAATCGAGCGATTGGGGTTCCGACAGCCTGACCGAGCCGCAGCTCGCCTACGCCGCTTCCGACGTGCTGCATCTGCATGCCTTGCGCGAGCGGCTCGATGCCATGCTGGCGCGGGAAGGTCGCACCGCGCTGGCCAAAGCCTGCTTCGACTTCCTGCCGACCCGTGCCCTGCTCGACCTCCAGGGCTGGGCCGAAGAGGACATCTTTGCGCATTCCTGAGCGGCCCGGCCGGCCGCTGAGGCGAGTTGGCGCCCCGTTTCGGACACTTTCCTAACGGCCTGTCGCGGGCTGCATAATTTGGCGTTGCCGGCTACAATGGGGTGCCCGTCGACCAGACCAGGCGAGCGACACCTCAGGAGCCCAGGTGAATTCGGCCCAGTATCCCACCTACGACGCCGCGCTTGCGGCGAAGTTCGCCGGCGCGGCACGCCACAGCCGCCTGGTGCGGATTCTGCGCATCGCGGTGCCAGCGACGGTGGTCCTGGCCCTGGCTGCGATCGTCGCTGTCTCGACCTTCCTCAATCCCTTCCAGATCCCCGTGAAGCTCGACTCCGGAAACCTCGTGGTGACGGGTACCAAAATCACGATGGAATCGCCGCATATGTCCGGCTTCACCCCGGACCAGCGGCCCTACGAGCTCTGGGCCAAGACCGCGACACAGGACATCACAGACCCCGATCACGTCGATCTCCATGATTTGCGCGCGAAAGTGCTGATGGAAGACCAGTCGACGCTGTTCCTCGATGCCCGCACCGGAAGGTTCGACAACAAGCAGCAGCAGCTCGACCTGCACAAGGACATCTTCCTGCGCACCTCGACCGGCTACGAGGCGCGGCTGAACTCGGCCTTCGTCGACATGGGCAAGGGCACGGTCTCGTCGGATGAGCATGTCGACGTCAAGCTGACCAACGGCACGCTGACTGCCGATCGGCTGCGGATTACGGAAGGCGGCGACGTCATCCGCTTCGAGGGCAATGTGGTGATGCACCTGGACAAGCTGGACGACCCGGCCGCTCAGCCGGCGCCGCCCGAGCCCGCACCGCCGGTGAAGACGCGTACGCCCCAGAACAAGTCTGCCAATTCAAAGTGATTTTCATGATCAGGTTTTTTACGCGCAATGACAGCAAGCGCAGCGCCATCGTTAGCGCGTCCGCGCTTGTCGTCAGTCTCTTGATCGCATCCGGTGAGGCCCACGCGCAGAGCTCAGCCAGCGTGCCCAACGCGATGCAGGGCTTTTCGCAGAATCGCGATCAGCCGATCCAGATCGAAGCCGCCTCGCTTGAGATGCGCGACAAGAAGAAGGAGGCGACCTTCCACGGCAACGTGAAGGTCATCCAGGGCGACACCACCATGACCTCGAAGACGCTGGTGGTGTTTTACGATTCGGGCGGCGACAAGCCAGCCACGCCGCAGCCTGCGGCGAAGGCGGCAAAGGGCGCCCCGATGCAGTCGGCGACGCCGGGCCCGGGTGGCAGCTCCTCGATCAAGCGGCTGGAGGCGCGCGGTAATGTCGTCGTCACCCAGAAGGACCAGGTGGTAACAGGCGAGACCGCCGTGTTCGACACCAAGACCAACCTCATCACCATGCTTGGCGGCGTCGTCTTGACGCAGTGTAAGAACGTGCTGCGCGGCGACCGGCTGGCTGTCGACATGACAACGGGCGTGTCGCGTGTGGAATCCGACAGCGGCCGGGTGCAGGCGCTGCTGCCGCAGGGCGGCGGCAATGATTGCGGGTCCGGGGCCCCGGGCAAGCCCGGCGCGGGGCCTTTGCAATTGCCTGGCGCAACTAAACCAAAGTAAATTCCAGGAATGATTTCAAACGCTTGGGTCAAGCGCTGCTGATCCGAGGTTGAAGCTTGCCCGGCGAGACTGTATCTAGCGCGAAGGGCTTTCGAAGCGGGGTTCGCCGCTTTTCGGGCGTGTTTCACTGGGCATGAGACATCCCTTCATTCATGCTGCGTCGGCGAATCCTGAGGCCGGCGCGGCAGATCGCGCGAATATCGCGCAGGATCGTCGCGAAAGGCGAGAAGGCGGGGATGGTCGATCTCTTCAATATGTTCCGGCGGCGCCCCGCCAAACGCGGCCGGCCAGGATTTGCGCGTCAGGACATCACCGCCCTCGGTGACAGCGTCGGCGGTCTCGTGGCCAGCCCGGTGCGGGATGCTCCGCCGATCGCCCGCGACCAGCCGATGCATGCGCCCGATCAGTTCCAGGGCGACTATCAAGCCGAGCGGCCCCGGGCCCAGGCGGTTCACCCCGTCAGGGCTGCCAGCAGGCCCAACGGCGCCGGCGGGCCGCAGCTTCTGAAGCGGCCGGGCTTCCTGGCTGTGCATAGCGTGGAAAAGAGTTTTGGCAGCCGCCAGGTCGTGCGCGGCGTCAGCATCTATGTCCGCCGCGGCGAAGCCGTCGGCCTGCTCGGTCCGAACGGCGCCGGCAAGACCACCGTGTTCTACATGATCACCGGCCTGATCAAGGCCGACCGCGGCGCGATCGAGCTCGACGGCCACGACGTCACCAAGTTGCCGATGTATCAGCGCGCGCGGCTCGGCATCGGTTATCTGCCGCAGGAAGCCTCGATCTTCCGCGGCCTCACCGTCGAGCAGAATATCCGCGCCGTGCTCGAAGTGGTCGAGCCCTCGCGCAAGAAGCGCGAGCAGCAGCTCGACTCGCTGCTCGACGAATTCAACATCACGCGCCTGCGGAAATCGCCGTCGATCGCGCTGTCCGGCGGCGAGCGTCGTCGCGTCGAGATCGCGCGCGCGCTGGCGACGCGTCCGAACTACATGCTGCTCGACGAGCCGTTTGCCGGCATCGATCCGATCGCGGTCGGCGACATCCAGGATCTCGTCCGCCATCTCACCAATCGCGGCATCGGCGTGCTGATCACCGACCACAACGTTCGCGAGACGCTCGGCCTCACCGATCGCGCCTACATCGTCTATGCCGGTGAAATCTTGACCGAGGGTAGCCCGGATGAGATCGTCGCCGATCCGGACGTGCGCCGCCTTTACCTTGGCGAGGAATTCCGCCTCTAGCCCGTTTTTCCAATTCGTCAAGCCGTGTACATCGGGCTCGGACTAGGATAAGCAAAAATCGGACCAACTTTTTGGGATCGGTTCTTGCTTCATGGCGCTTACGCAGAGATTAGAGTTCCGGCAATCGCAGTCGCTGGTCATGACGCCGCAGTTGATGCAGGCGATCAAGCTGCTGCAATTGTCCAATCTCGATCTCACGACGTTCGTGGAAGAGGAACTCGAGCGTAACCCCCTGCTGGAGCGGGCCAACGACGAGCCGCCCGCGGGCGAGGCCCCGGCCGAAACCGGCCAGTTCAACGACAGCGACGGCGGCCACAACGACGAGCCGGGCGGCGGTCCGGGCGAGGCCTTCGAGCCCGGCCAGGAAGAGTGGATGAGCAAGGATCTCGGCACCCGCGCCGAGATCGAGCAGACCCTGGACACCGGGCTGGACAACGTCTTCTCCGAGGAACCGGCCGAGACGGCGGCGCGCAACGCCCAGGATGCGGCGCCGACCACCTATACCGAATGGGGCGGCGGTGCCTCCGGTGACGAGAACTACAATCTCGAAGCCTTCGTCGCCGCGGAGACCACGCTCGGCGACCATCTCGCCGAGCAGCTCTCGGTTGCCTTCACCGGCGCCGCGCAGCGCATGATCGGCCAATACCTGATCGACCTCGTCGACGAGGCCGGCTATCTGCCGCCGGATCTCGGCCAGGCTGCCGAGCGGCTTGGCGCATCGCAACAGGACGTCGAGAACGTCCTTGCCGTTCTGCAAAAATTCGATCCGCCCGGCGTCTGCGCGCGCAATTTGAGCGAATGCCTGGCGATCCAGCTCCGCGAGCTCGACCGCTACGATCCCGCGATGCAGGCCCTGGTCGAGCATCTCGATCTTCTCGCCAAGCGCGACATCGGAGCCTTGCGCAAGCTCTGCGGCGTCGACGACGAGGACATCGCCGACATGATCGGCGAGATCCGCCGGCTCAATCCCAAGCCCGGCATGAAGTTCGGTTCGGCCCGGCTCCAGACCATGGTGCCTGATGTCTATGTCCGCCCGGGTCCCGATGGCGGCTGGCATGTCGAGCTCAACAGCGACACCTTGCCGCGCGTGCTGGTCAACCAGACCTACTATTCGCAGCTGTCGAAGAAGATCGGCAAGGACGGCGACAAATCCTATTTCACCGACGCGCTCCAGAACGCGACCTGGCTGGTGCGCGCGCTCGATCAGCGCGCCCGCACCATCCTGAAAGTTGCGACCGAGATCGTGCGCCAGCAGGACGGCTTCTTCACCCATGGCGTGGCGCATCTGCGGCCGCTCAATCTGAAGGCCGTCGCCGACGCCATCCAGATGCATGAATCCACGGTGTCGCGCGTCACCGCCAACAAATACATGGCGACCAATCGTGGCACGTTCGAGCTGAAATATTTCTTCACGGCCTCGATCGCCTCGGCCGACGGCGGCGAGGCGCATTCGGCCGAAGCCGTGCGTCACCACATCAAGCAGCTGATCGATTCGGAGGCGCCCGCCGCGATCCTGTCCGACGATACCATCGTGGAACGCTTGCGCGGCTCGGGCATTGATATTGCCCGCCGCACGGTCGCGAAGTACCGCGAAGCCATGCGCATTCCTTCCTCGGTGCAACGCCGCCGCGACAAGCAGAGCGCTCTTGGTAACGTCCTTTCCGCCGCAATGCCCGATCGCTCCCGCAACACCGAGCCGGCCTGATTGCGCTGGCGCGAAATCGCGCTACTCTCATCCCCCCTTCGCGACCGATCCAAGCACGCGCATGATCCGGAAAAGTGTGAAGCGGTTTTCCGAACGGATCATGCGCAGGGAACAACCCCAACTGCGATGACGTGTCATCGCAGTTGGGCGCAAACCAAGCGAGGTATCACATGACTCTTCGGATTTCGGGCAAGAGCGTCAGCGTCGGCGAGGCCCTGCGCGGCCGCGTGACCGACCGGACTGAAGAGGTCCTGCGCAAATATTTCGACGGCAATTATTCCGGTCACATCACGCTCAGCAAGGATGGCTTCGGCTTCCGCACCGACTGTGCGCTGCATCTTGATTCGGGAATTACGCTCGAGGCCGATTCGAACGCACCCGATGCCTATGCCAGCGCCGACCAGGCGCTCCTGATGATCGAGAAGCGGCTCAAGCGCTACAAGAGCCGGCTCAAGGACCGCTCGGCCCGCAAGGCTCATGTCGCCTCCGCCGCGCTGGCCGCCATGGACGCCACCAGCTACGTGCTGGAGGCGCCCGGCGAGGGTGAGGACGAGGACGAGGTCACCGGCTACAGCCCCGTCATCATCGCCGAGGCCACCACCTCGCTGAAGCCGCTTTCGGTGAGCGAGGCCGTCATGGAGCTCGACCTCAGCGGTGCGCCCTGCCTGGTTTTCCAGCACGGCTCCAGCGGCCGGGTGAACATCATTTACCGCCGGGCCGACGGTAATGTGGGCTGGATCGACCCGCCGGGGGCCAAACCAGATGGTTAGGGTCGGAACCGGGGCCCGTACCATCCGCAGCCCTTGACAATGACCGGGGCAAAGCCGCACGCAGCAGTTGGCACCGGGATTGCGTTGGAGTAGAAGCGCCCCACATCAGACCGGGGCTAAGTCCCCCTCCTGCTTGACCTTCTTGACGCCGGCCCGGCGTGGTTTCTCACCAAGCTGGCCAATTCGGAACCTGACGGTTTAATTCACCTCGGAAACCTTCCATGCCGATTACCGATCTGGTCGCACCCGAGGCGATTCTCCCGGCATTG
Source organism: Bradyrhizobium nivariense (assembly GCF_029846715.1). GTDB lineage: Bacteria > Pseudomonadota > Alphaproteobacteria > Rhizobiales > Xanthobacteraceae > Bradyrhizobium. Next base: position 131,112 of record NZ_JARVWW010000004.1, on the reverse strand, counting down.
AAGGTCAACAGCAAGAAGCAGGCGCTTCAGGAGCTTGCCGCCAAGGCCGCCGAGCTGACCGGCCAGAACGAGCGCTCCGTGTTCGAGGTGCTGCTCCAGCGTGAGAAGCTCGGCACCACCGCGGTCGGCTACGGCGTCGCCATTCCCCACGGCAAGCTGCCCAAGCTGGAAAAGATCTTTGGCCTGTTCGCGCGCCTCGATCGCCCGATCGATTTCGAATCGATGGACGGCCAGCCGGTCGATCTCGTCTTCCTGCTGCTCGCCCCCGAAGGCGCCGGCGCCGATCACCTCAAGGCACTGGCGCGCATCGCCCGCCTGCTGCGCGACCAGGACATCGCCAAAAAGCTCCGCGCCTCGCGCGATGCACAGGCGATCTATTCGGTGCTCGCGCTGCCGCCGGCGACCGCGGCGTAAGCCGACTGCAATTCGCTCTCGTGCCCCGGACGCAGCGCAGCGCTTCTTCAGCGGTGCGTTGCAGAGCCGGGGCCCATTGTGTCGAGAGCAATCGGAGTAGCACTGGGTCCCGGCTCTGCGCCGCAACGCTGAGCGGCGTTGCAGCTTGTCCGGGACACGAGAGTGGGGCGCGCTGTTGCAGAATCGTTCCGCGGTGACAGTCTGGATTGTTTCGCTGCGCTCGCAACGACAACGCCGAAACGTCATCTCTCAAAATAAAGGCGGGCACGCCTTCCTGCGAAGGCATGCCCGCTTGAAACTCTATTCGTGCGACGTGCGCGTGCTTAGTGAACGCTGACCGCTTGCAGCTCGTTGCTCCAGGCGTTGGCGATCGCGGCTTCGCGGCTGTCGGTCAGCATGATCGGCGTGCCGTCGGCGGCGTGGAGCGCGAAGAGCTTGAGGCCCGGCGCGATTTTCGGCGCTTCGGGAAACAGGCCCGGCACGTCCTCGGAGCGGATCTGTTTCACATAGGCGATATGACCTTCGCCGAGGGTTGCCAGCGTCTCGGGTGAGACGTTCTTGGCTTCGTATTCGAACGCAACGTGACCTTCACTCATGGTCTCGACTCCTCTGGAACACTAAGCGGTCGAGTCCGCTACTCGTTCCATTATTCGTGCTCATTGATAGCGATTGTCTTAACGATCCTCTCCGGTTCAGGCCGGGCAAGATCGACCGACAACAGCCCGTTCTTCAGATCCGCACCCAGCACCAGCATCCCCTCCGCCAGCACGAAGGTGCGCTGGAAGTGGCGCGCGGCGATGCCGCGATGGATGTATTGCCGGGTCTTGTCGTCCTGCTGCCGCCCGCGAATGACGAGCTGGTTTTCCTCAATGGTTACATCGAGTTGGTCGCGGGTGAATCCGGCGACCGCCAGCGTGATTCGCAAACGCTCGGGCTGGCCGTCCGACCGGTCGCACCTCTCGATATTGTAGGGAGGGTAACCGTCGGCGCCTTTGACGACGCGATCGAGCACGCGCTCGATCTCGTCGAAGCCCAGAAGGAACGGACTGGAAAGCGTTGGAACACGAGACATAGTTTACAAAGTCCTCTCGAAGCGACTTTGGCATTTCAGGGCCCTGAAACGGCACCCCTTGGTCAGCAATATGGTCATATCCCCGTGTCGGTTCAAGGACGTAGCCGGGGCCTGTGGATTGGCCATCCGGCCATCCTCGATTTTCTCGCGGCCCTATGACGTGGATGCCCGGGACAAGTCCGGGCATGACGGATCTGCGGGCGATTTATCCCAATGAAAACAAACCCCCGGCTACTGTGCATGGGGTTGTTTTCGGGGTTTTGTTCGTGGACCTGCGGAACCGGTCAGGCCTCGATCCGCGTTCGCCCGTCGCCGCTGAAAAGATGCAGCTTCGCCCGCACCGCTGCGACGCGGATTTTCTCACCGATTGGCGGCGCCTCGGAGCCGGGAATGCGGACGATGACCTCGCCAGGGGGAAGCTCACCGGGATTGGCTGCGATGCGCTGCTCGTCCTGGGCCCGCGTGCCGTAGACGAAAGTTTCCGCGCCGACGCGCTCGATCGCTTCCACGGTGAGCGGCAGCGCGACGCCGCCGGCCGGGGTCTGGTCGGTGATGACAAAATCTTCCGGACGAATGCCGAGAATGCCGGCCTCGGTGCTGCCGAGCTGCGATTTGATCTCATCGGCACGAATCGACATCAGATTCATCGGCGGCGCGCCGATGAAGGAGGCGACGAAAGTCGTCGCCGGCTTCTCGTAGATCGCCAAGGGATTGCCGACCTGCTCGACCTGGCCGCCATTCATTACGACGAGGACGTCGGCGAGCGTCATCGCCTCGAGCTGGTCGTGGGTGACGTAGATCGACGTGGTGTTGAGCCGACGTTGCAATTTACGGATCTCGACGCGCATCGCGATGCGCAGCTTTGCATCGAGGTTCGACAGCGGCTCATCGAACAGAAACACCTTCGGCTGGCGCACGATAGCGCGGCCCATGGCGACGCGCTGGCGCTGGCCGCCGGAGAGCTGGCGCGGTTTGCGCTCCAGCATTGGCGCGAGCTCGAGCACGCGCGCGGCTTCCTCGACGCGGGTCTTGACCTCGGCCTCCTTCATACCGCGGTTGCGCAGGCCGTAGGCCATGTTGTTGAAGACGCTCATATGCGGATAGAGCGCGTAGTTCTGGAACACCATCGCGATGTCGCGGTCGGCGGGCTCGACCTGGTTGACGATGCGGCCGCCGATGTCGATCTCGCCGCCGGTGACGGTTTCGAGCCCTGCGACCATGCGCAGCAATGTCGACTTGCCGCAGCCGGAGGGACCGACCAGCACGCAGAACTGTCCGTCGCCGACATCGACGTTGACGCCCTTGATGGCCTCGAAGCCGCCGGGATAGGTCTTGCGGACGTTGCGCAGGGTGACGTTAGCCATGAAAACTCACTTCCAAGAACCTACTTTTCCGTCTCGACCAGGCCGCGCACGAACAATTTCTGCATGACGACGACGACGAACACCGGCGGCAGCATCGCGAGCACGGCCGTGGCCATCACGATCGGCCATTCGGTCAGCGCGTCGGTCGTGGTGATCATCTTGCGGATGCCGACCTGGATGGTCTGCATGTCGTCGCGTGTGGTGATCAGCAGCGGCCAGAGATATTGATTCCAGCCGAGGATGAACAGGATCACGAACAGCGCCGCCATGTTGGTGCGCGACAGCGGCAGCAGCGTGTCCCAGAAGAAGCGCAAGGGGCCGGCGCCGTCGATGCGCGATGCTTCAAGCAGCTCGTCCGGCACCGTCATGAAGAACTGGCGGAACAGCAGCGTCGCGGTGGCCGAGGCAATCAGCGGCAGTGACAGGCCCGCATAGCTGTCGAGCATGCGCAGATCGGCGACGATCTTGTAGGTCGGATAGATGCGCACCTCGACCGGCAGCATCAGGGTGACGAAGATGATCCAGAAGATCGGCATTCGGAACGGGAAGCGGAAATAGACGATCGCGTAGGCCGAGATGATCGAGATCGCGATCTTGCCGACCGCGATCAGCAGCGCCATCACCAGCGAGTTCAGCATCATGTTGCCGACGGGCTCGCGGGTCGAGCCGCTCGTGCCGACGAAGATGGTCTGGTAGTAGACCTCGAAGAAATGCCCGCCCGGCAGCAGCGACATCTGGCCGTTGGCGATCAGCGCGTTGTCCTGGGTCGAGGCCACGATCGCGATGTAGACCGGGAACGCGACGATGGCGATCCCGATCCAGAGGATGAAATGAGCGACGTAGCGCCGAAAGCCCTCTTCCTCGACCATCAGTAGGTCACCTTGCGTTCGACGAAGCGGAACTGGATTCCCGTCAGCACGATGACCATGACCATCAGGATGACCGATTGCGCGGCCGAGCTGCCGAGATTGCCGCCGAGCAGGCCGTCGGAATAGACCTTGTAGACCAGCGTCTCCGTCGACTTGCCGGGACCGCCGCGGGTCATGGTGTCGATGATGCCGAACGTGTCGAAGAAGGCGTAGACGATGTTGACGACCAGGAGGAAGAAGATGGTTGGCGACAGCAGCGGGAACGTCACGGTCCAGAACCGCCGCATCGGGCGCGCGCCGTCGATCGCGGCCGCCTCGAACACGCTTTTCGGGATGGCTTGCAGGCCGGCGAGGAAGAACAGGAAATTATAGGAGATCTGCTTCCAGGCGGCGGCAAGGATGATCAGCGCCGCGGCCTGGTCGCCATCGAGCAGCGGATTCCAGTCGATCCCCATTCCGCGCAGATAGCGCGAGAGCACGCCGAGCGAGGGATGCAGCATGAAGATCCAGAGCACGCCGACCACGGGCGGCGCCACCGCATAAGGCCAGATCAAGAGTGTGCGGTAGAGCATCGAGCCGCGCAGCGGCTTGTCCGCCATCACGGCGAGCAGCAGCGCGAGGGATAGCGACGAGACGGCGATGGCGAACGAGAAGAAGAACGTCCTGACGATCGCCTCGAAATAGGCCGCGTCCGTGAACAGCTCGATATAATTGTCGAACCAGACGAAGCTCGTCGACAGACCGAAGGCATCCTGGAGCAGGAAGGACTGGATCACCGCCTGCAAGGCCGGCCAGTAAAAGAAAATCAGGACGATCGCGAGCTGCGGCGCAACCAGCGCGTACGGCAACAGCTTTGCTTGGAAAACGGCTTGCTTTTGCATGATGCCAGCAGAGCGGCAGGCCGGGTCGCGGCCTGCCGCTCATTGCCTCACTTGACGGCGGTCTTTTCGAACTGCCGCAGCATCGTGTTGCCGCGCTCGACGGCGGCATCCAGCGCCTGCTTGGCGGTCTTCTTGCCGGCCAGCGCCTGCTCGATCTCTTCCGACCAGACGTCGCGGAGCTGAACCATGTTGCCGAGGCGCAGACCGCGCGAATTCTCGGTCGGCTCCTTGTTGGTCAGCTCGAGCAGCGGGGTCTCGAGATAGGGCTGATCCTTGTAGAAGCCCTCCTCCTTCGCCTTGGCGTAGGCCGCCTTGGTGATCGGCAGATAGCCCGAGGCCTTGTGGATATAGACCTGGCGATCGGTGTCCGAGAGGAAGGTCAGGAATTTTGCGACGCCCTTGTATTCGTCGGCCGATTTGCCGCCCATAACCCAGAGCGAAGCGCCGCCGATGATCGAGTTCTGCGGTGCGCCCTTCGCGTCCGGATAATACGGCATCGGCACCGCGGTGAAGGCGAATTTGGCCTGCGCCTTGACGTTGCCGAAGAAGGCCGACGAGGTCAGGTAGATCGGGCATTCGCCTGACGTGAAGCGACCTTCGCCGGTGTTGGTACGGCCGGCATAGTCGTAGACCTTGGTCTTCTGAAGCTCGACCAGGGATTCGAGATGCTTGACCTGAAGCGGTCCGTTGAACTCCAGCACCGTGTCGAAACCGTCGAGGCCGTTGGCCTTGCTGGCGAGCGGCACGTTGTGCCAGGCGGAGAGCTGCTCGAGATTGACCCAGGTGACCCAGGAGCCGGAGAAGCCGCAAGTATCATGACCGGCGGCCTTCAGCTTCTTGGCAGCCTCGAACGTTTCGGGCCAGGTCTTCGGGATCTCGACGTTCGCTTTCTTCAGCTCGTCGAGGTTGACCCACATCACGGTGGACGACGAGTTGAAGGGGAAGGACAGCATCTCGCCCTTCGACGTCGAGTAGTAGCCGGTGATGGCGGGCAGGTAGATCTTGGGATCGAACTTTTCGCCGGCGTCGGCCATCAGCTTGTAGACGGGCTTCACGGCGCCGGTCGCAGCCATCATGGTCGCGGTGCCGACTTCGAACACCTGCATGATGTGGGGCGCGTTGTTGGCACGGAAGGCCGCGATGCCCGCGTTCATGGTGTCGGCATAATTGCCCTTGTAGGTCGGGATGACCTTGAAGTCGGTCTGCGACGCGTTGAAATCGGTAGCGAGCTTGACGATGACGTCGTTGTTGGCGCCGGTCATCGCGTGCCACCACTGGATTTCGGTCATGGCCAAGGCCGGCGAGGCGCCAAAACCAACCATGGCTGCAAAAGCGGTAGCCGCTCCAAAGCGTCGAAGAGCCATCAAGTAAACCTCCCTTGGCCGTCCCTTGGCCGTCAAAAATGATCGCTTGCGCTAGCAGCGCCATATGACGTTCACATGACTGTGTAAGCGGCCGAAACGAAAGCGGCAAGCGCGGCAAAAGGGAAGCCGTCAAATAGGCGAAGACGAAGCGCGCAGCGTCCTCCGTTCGCAATGCACAGAGCACCCGCGCCGCAGTGCGGCATTGGATGTGTGAGGTCGACGATCGCGCCGCGGGCTCCAAAACCTCTCCCGCTTGCTTGCGGGAGAGGTCGCGCCGAAGGCGCGGGTGAGGGCTCTCTCCTCTTGGGGATTGTCCCACTGCGGAGGCACCCTCTCCCCAGCCCTCCCCCGCAAGCGGGGGAGGGAGCGTACCTGCATTGCCGCTCGATTTATTCTGAACGCCTAGCGCTTGCGCTCGGGCCCGCAGACGGTGCCCTGCTCGACCATCGCGTCGATCTCGGATCTGGAGTAGCCGAATTCGCCCAGCACCTCCGCCGCGTGCTGGCTGAATTTCGGCGGCAGGCGGCGCAGGCTCGGTTTGCTGCGGTCGAGCCGGATCGGGGACGCCACGCCCTTGTACCAGTCCTTCTCGATAATATCGCCGCGGGCGATCGTGTGCGGGTTGGTCAACGCCTGGTCGATCTTCTGCACAGGGCCTGCGGGCAGGCCCGCGGCAAGCAGGCGATTGCACAGCGGCTCGGCCTCGTGCTGGCTGAACACCGCGGCGAGCTCGGCCCGCAGCGCCTCGCGATTGGCGATGCGGTCCTTGTTGCGGGCAAAGCGCGGATCGGTGCCGAGCTCGGGCTTGCCGATCTCCTTCGCGAGCTTGCGGAAGGTGCCGTCATTGCCGACGCCGATGAAGATGTTGTCGGTCTTGGTCGGGAAGATCGCGTACGGCACGAGGTTGGGATGCTCGTTGCCGGTGAGCGCGGGCGGCTTGCCATGCATGAAATAATTCGCGGTGTGCGGATGCATGATGGCAAGGCCGGTCTCGTACAGCGTCGTCTCCAAAAATTGGCCCTGGCCCGAGCGCTGCCGCTCCGACAGCGCCATCAAGATGCCGATCGCCGCATAGAGGCCGGTACCGATGTCGACCAGCGGCACGCCGATCCGCATCGGTCCGCTCTCGGGCGAGCCGGTCGCGGCGATCATGCCGGTCATCGCCTGGATGATGGCATCATAGCCGGGATTGCCGCCGCGCGGGCCGTCGGCGCCGAAGCCGCAGATCCGGCAATGCACCAGACGCGGAAATTTCTCGCGCAACACCTCGTTGCCGATGCCCCATTTCTCCAGCGTGCCCGGCTTGAAGTTTTCGATCAGGACGTCGGCGGTCTCCAGCATCTTAAGCAGCACGGTCCGGCCGCCCTCGGAGGCGAGGTCGAGGCCGATCGAGCGCTTGTTGCGGTTGATGCCGATGAAATAGGCCGCGTCCTCCTCGTGGAAGGGAGGGCCCCAGTCGCGCACCTCGTCGCCTGCGGGCGGCTCGACCTTGATCACGTCGGCGCCATGGTCGGCGAGGATCTGGGTGCAGTAGGGACCGCCGAGCACGCGCGTCAGATCGATGACGCGCAGGCCGCTCATGGCGCCCGTGGCAGCTCCAGAACTGGCAGCTTCAGTCATGCCTTCGCTTCCCCTGTGTCGAGATTGATCACAGGCCTAGCGAGGTTCGTCTGAGCCAGCAATGGCTTCCCGCGTGGGGCGTCATGCAGACGGACGCTGCAATCCCGCGGGGTGGCAAATCAAGGCTTGGCAAATCAAGGCTCGGCAAATCAAACGGAAGCGGCCGGCCCGAGGGGATCCCGGGCCAGCCAATCCAGCATGCGGTCAGACGATCGTCAGGCGAACGTCGACATTGCCGCGCGTCGCGTTGGAATACGGACACACCTGGTGCGCCTTCTCGACCAGCGCCTCGGCTTCCGCACGGGCGAGGCCCGGCAGCGAGACCGCAAGGTCGATGTCGAGACCGAAGCCGCCGGCCGCACGCGGGCCGATGCCGACGGTGGAGGTGACCGAGGCGTCAGCCGGCACCTTCGGCCCGCCCTGCGAGGCAACGAACTTCATCGCGCCGATGAAGCAGGCGGCATAGCCCGCCGCAAACAGCTGCTCTGGATTGTTGCCGGCGCCGCCTCCGCCGCCGAGCTCCTTCGGCGTGGTGAGCTTGACGTCGAGCGCGCCGTCGAGGGTCGCAGCATGGCCGTCGCGGCCACCGGTGGCTTTTGCGCTGGTCTTGTAGAGGACGTTCACGGACATTTTCATCTCCCTGTGTTTTCGATGGGGCGCGATCTTTATTGCAGGCAATTAGATTGTGCGCAATTGAAAATATGCCGTCTCACATTTAATTGTTCGCAATTGAATGTGCCGTCGTCGGGCCCCAGAATGGGGAAAGCCTCGTGAGATTCTCCATGCCTCGGAAACACTCGGCAGCGGACGCGCCGCTTCGCCTCGACAACCAGATCTGCTTCGCAGTCTATTCGGCCGCGCATGCCTTCAACCGCGTCTACAAGCCGCTGCTGGATCGGCTCGGCCTGACCTATCCGCAATATCTGGTGATGCTGGTGCTGTGGGAGCACGACGACGTGCCGGTGAAGGACATCGGCGAAAAGCTGTTCCTGGATTCGGGCACGTTGACGCCGCTGCTCAAGCGGCTCGAAGCCGCTCACCTCGTCAAGCGCACGCGTTCGAGCGAGGACGAGCGTCAGGTGCTGATCGCGCTGACCCCGCAGGGCCACGCCTTGAAGGACAAGGCGCGCACCGTGCCGCAATCGATCCTGGCGGCGTCAGACTGCTCGGTCTCGGAACTGGTCACGATGAAAGACGAGATCGTCGCACTGCGCGACCGGCTGAATGCGGTGATCGGGGAGTAGGGATTTTACGCTTACGACAGCCGTTTCTTTGTGAAGGCCCGGCCGGAGTGAGACTTCAGGTACGCTTCAAAAGCGAGCGCTTTGTACTTGTCAGGGAAGCCGCAGTACCAGATCAGCTTCCAAGGCTTAAACTTGGCGGTGTGGCTGGATTTGCCAGCATTGTGCTCTGGAATCCGCCGCTTCAGATTTTCCGTGGCCCCAACGTATTCCTGCTCGGGAAATTCGACGCTGCGGAGGATGTAGACGTACCACATTGACGATTATCGCCTGGGCAGCCGCTGCGTGGGAATCTCACCAGTCCGTCTTCGCCCTTCGGGCTTCGCCGGACACCACGCTTCGCCCTTCGGGCTGTGCGCGGCTGCGCCACGCGTAGCCCGAAGGGCGAAGCGTGGTGGAGCCAGGCGGGATCGAACCGCCGACCTCTTGCATGCCATGCAAGCGCTCTCCCAGCTGAGCTATGGCCCCTTAACCGTCCGACGCGCCGTGGGCGACGCGTCGGGAAAGACCCAGAACCACAGTTCTGGAATTATCTCAAGTCTCTTCATCACCGCCGACATCACCAATGATGTCGGTCACGTCCTCATCACCCTCTTCGTCGTCGGCGATAAAGGTCGAATCGTCGTCGTCATCGTCCTCGATGGTCTCGTCGACCTCGATGTCGTCCTCGGATTCGGGCACGACGGCCTTGACCTTGCCGGTGTTCTCCTCGGCATCGGCCTCCTCGAGCGAGACCTCCTCGACCTCCGCCGGTTCCGGCTTGGTGTCGGCGGCTGCTGCCGCGTGACGGGCTTCGGCGCCGCGGGTCGCACGAGCCGGCGCCACGGGCGCGATCGGCACGACCTCGCCGGTGTACGGCGAGATCACCGGACTCTTGTTGAGATCATAGAACTTTTTGCCCGTGGTCGGGCAAATACGTTTGGTTCCGAGTTCGGACTTGGCCACGGCAGAGGAATCCTGGAAATGTCTGAAAAGCGGTGTTTCACTTGGCTAGTTGGCGGCCCGCTGTCAATAGCGCATTACGGGAGAACGACATGCCCGTGACGGCGGAGAGACCATGTGGTACCTGCCCGCGAGCCCCGCAGGGATGTTTCGGGCCTATCCAAGGACACAAACTTGACCGATTCCGACAAGCCGATGCCGCTTCAGTCGCGCGCCAGCGGTCCCCTGACCGGAAAAGTACGGGTGCCGGGGGACAAGTCGATCTCCCACCGCGCCCTCATCCTGGGCGCGCTCGCGGTTGGAGAAACCCGGATTTCGGGTCTCCTTGAGGGCGAGGACGTTCTCAACACCGCTAAAGCTATGGAGGCGCTTGGCGCCCGGGTCGAGCGCACCGGAGATTTCACCTGGAAGGTGAACGGCGTGGGTGTCGCGGGCTTCGTCGAGCCCAAGGCGCCGCTGGATTTCGGCAACTCCGGCACCGGCTGCCGGCTGGTCATGGGCGCCGTCGCCGGCTGCCCGATCTCGGCGATTTTCGACGGCGATGCCTCGCTGCGCAGCCGGCCCATGCGCCGGATCCTGGACCCACTGGAAAAGATGGGCGCGAAGGTCGTCTCCGGTGGCGAGGGAGGCCGTCTGCCGCTGACCGTCCAGGGCGCGCGCGATCCGCTGCCGATCACCTACAAGACCCCGGTCGCCTCGGCCCAGATCAAATCCGCCGTGCTGCTCGCGGGCCTGGCTGCGCCGGGCACCACCACGGTCATCGAGACCGAGGCCAGTCGCGACCACACCGAGTTGATGCTCAAGCATTTCGGCGCCGAGATCACCTCTAGGCAGGAAGGTCGGCACGGCCGCCGTATCACGCTCGTGGGTCAGCCTGAGCTGCATGGGGCCAATGTCGTCGTGCCCGCCGATCCCTCATCGGCGGCGTTCCCCATCGTCGCTGCGCTGATCGTCGAAGGCTCTGACGTCGTCCTGTCCGATGTCATGACCAATCCGCTGCGCACCGGCCTGTTCACCACGCTGCGCGAAATGGGTGCCTCGATCGAGGAAAGCGAAGTTCGCGGCGACGCCGGCGAGCCGATGGCGAAGCTGCGCGTGCGCGCCTCGAAACTGCGCGGCGTTGTGGTGCCGCCGGAGCGCGCGCCGTCGATGATCGACGAATATCTCGTGCTGGCGGTGGCGGCCGCCTTCGCCGAGGGCACGACCATCATGCGCGGCCTCCAGGAGCTGCGCGTCAAGGAATCCGACCGTCTCGAAGCCACCGCCGCCATGCTCCGCGTCAACGGCGTGAAAGTCGAGATCTCCGGCGACGACCTGATCGTCGAAGGCCGCGGCCACGTTCCCGGCGGCGGCCTTGTCGCCACCCACATGGACCATCGCATCGCGATGTCCGCGCTGGTGATGGGCTGCGCCTCCGACCAGCCCGTGACCGTCGACGACACCGCCTTCATCGCCACCAGTTTCCCGGATTTCATCCCGATGATGCGTTCGCTTGGGGCCGAGTTTTCATGAGGAAGCTGCCATGAGCGCAGCCTTCGACCGCGATGCCTTGCTGGATGCTTTCGATTCGATAGGCCGTGCTGCGGCCGAGGCTGGAACCAAGCTTCGGATTGCGGTCTATGGTGGCTCCGCCCTCATGCTTGCCAGCAATTTTCGCTTCGCGACCGAGGACGTCGACGTCTCAAAGCTCGAGCGTCCGCTGCCGGATTGGCTGGAGAGGATCACAGCCGAAATTGCTGCGAGGAATGGATGGGGCGCCGACTGGTTCAACGATCACGTGGTATTTCATCTGAGCCCACTGGCCGACCGTGCCGCGGATCATCTCGAATTTGGCACTTTCCCACGTGACGGCACGCCACCGGGGCTTGAGGTCTCAGTGCCCTCCGCTGCATATCTTCTCGCGCTGAAACTGAAGGCATTCCGGATCACGGATCCCGTTCGCGGGGAGACGGAGCGGCTGGATATCCTGAATTTGATGAAAGTGGTTGGAATCTCGACCGTAGAGGAAGCCATTGCGCTGCTTAGCCGGTATTTTCCCGTGAGCGCAGCATCCTCGGAAAAGCAGCGCTTCCTTTTGAAGAACATGAACCTGGAGGGAGGAGCGGATGCGCCCAAATACCCTCGCTGAGGCCGTCGATCGCATACGCGCCGGCGCGCCGCAGGACGCTACGCTGGCCGAATTCATCGACACGTTCGATCTGGCCGGGACGAGCCAGGCTCAATACGAGACGATCGAAGACGAACCAGTATTGACGCGGAACGATCGGCTTGATGCCTTGGTCGGTGCGATCGCCGAATATCTGGCAAAGCAGCGTCGCCTCGGACGGGTGCCGGCATGGGTGTGCGATCCGGCGCGGCGTCTCGCCGAGCCGTGGTTCACCGCGTCATCCCCATCGGATGCGATGCGTGAATATTTGACTTATGCGAGCCCCGCCGAATTCGCGTCTCGCAACATCTTCACGGAAGAGCGGCCGTTGCGGCGCGCCCGCAGTTTCCACGCAGTCAAGGTTTGAGTGATATGATCATCGCCATCGACGGGCCCGCAGCCTCGGGTAAAGGGACGCTCGGCAAGCGTCTTGCTCACCATTACGGCTACCGTCACCTCGATACCGGCGTGATCTATCGCGCGGTGGCCTATTCGCTGATGCAGTCCGGGCATGATCTTCGGGACGAGGCGGCGGCGGTCGCCGCGGCGCTGGAACTCGATCCCGAAAAGTTCGGCAATCCCGCCCTGAAGACCCAGAAGGCCGGCGAGGGCGCTTCCATCGTCTCGGCGATCCCCGGGGTTCGCGAGGCCCTGGTCAACTTCCAGCGGCAGTTCGCAGCCGACCCGCCAGGCGCCGTGCTGGACGGCCGGGACATTGGAACCGTGATTTGTCCCCATGCTGACGTGAAGATCTTCGTCGTTGCCGACCCCAGGGTCCGCGCCCGCCGCCGGACCATGGAGGCCAAGGCACGGGGCGAGGAGGCCGACGAGGCGGCCGTGCTCGCCGACATCATCCAGCGCGACGAACGCGACAAAAACCGGCCGATTGCGCCCTTGAAACCGGCGGCGGATGCTTACTTGCTAGATAACTCCCAACTGGATATAGAAGGCGGCGTCCGGGCCGCCATCGACATTATCGAGGCCGTCCGAGCGGGCCGGTCGCGGGGTTAAGCCGCTGCCGTCATTGGAGGAAGCGCCCGCTCCCGCTCTTTGAGGTCGATACTTCGGTCCCTGTTCGGGACCGGCGCGATCCAGGCTCCGGACAAAGATTCCACGTATCGAACGCGCGGGCCTCAGCCGGCCCGCTCCCGCTGTTCCGCCTCCAGGTCGGAGCAGCGAGCGGTCGCTCGAAGGTCTTGCGGACCTTCCGACACTGCGCGTGCGAGGCGCCCATGAACCCAACGGCCGGCACGACATCCGCAACTGGAGAACAAATGGCTTCGACTTCTGCTGATACCTATAGCCCGTCGCGCGACGATTTCGCGGCGATGCTCGACGAGTCCTTCGCAGGTGGCAACCTGCAGGAAAGCTCAGTCATCAAGGGCAAGGTTGTTGCAATCGAAAAGGACATGGCCGTCATCGACGTCGGCCTGAAGACCGAGGGCCGCGTCGCCCTGCGCGAATTTTCCGGCCCCGGCCGTGACAGCGAGCTCAAGGTCGGCGACGAGGTGGAAGTGTTCCTCGATCGGATCGAGAACGCCCTCGGCGAAGCCGTGCTGTCGCGCGACAAGGCGCGCCGCGAAGAGAGCTGGGGCAAGCTCGAGAAGGCTTTCCAGAACAACGAGAAGGTCAACGGCGTCATCTTCAACCAAGTCAAGGGCGGCTTCACCGTCGACCTCGACGGTGCCGTGGCCTTCCTGCCGCGTTCGCAGGTCGACATCCGTCCGATCCGCGACGTTGCGCCGCTGATGAACAACTCGCAGCCGTTCCAGATCCTCAAGATGGATCGCCGCCGCGGCAACATCGTCGTCTCTCGCCGCACGGTTCTCGAAGAGACCCGCGCCGAGCAGCGTCAGGAGCTGGTGCAGAACCTCGAAGAGGGTCAGGTCATCGACGGCGTGGTCAAGAACATCACCGATTACGGTGCGTTCGTTGATCTCGGCGGCATCGACGGTCTGCTGCACGTCACCGATATCGCGTGGCGCCGCGTCAACCATCCGACCGAGGTGCTCTCGATCGGCCAGACCGTGAAGGTCAAGATCATCAAGATCAACCACGAGACGCACCGCATCTCGCTGGGCATGAAGCAGCTGTTGGACGATCCGTGGCAGGGCATCGAGGCCAAGTACCCGCTGGGTGCCCGCTTCACCGGCCGCGTCACCAACATTACCGACTACGGCGCGTTCGTCGAGCTCGAGCCGGGCATCGAAGGCCTGATCCACGTCTCCGAGATGTCGTGGACCAAGAAGAACATGCACCCCGGCAAGATCGTTTCGACCTCGCAGGAAGTCGAAGTGCAGGTGCTGGAAGTCGATTCCGTCAAGCGCCGCATCTCGCTCGGCCTCAAGCAGACCATGCGCAACCCGTGGGAGGTCTTCGTCGAAGGTCACCCGACCGGTTCGACGGTCGAGGGCGAGGTCAAGAACAAGACCGAGTTCGGTCTGTTCCTGGGCCTCGAGGGCGACGTCGACGGCATGGTCCATCTCTCCGACCTCGACTGGAAGCTTCCGGGCGAGCAGGTGATCGACAACTACAAGAAGGGCGACATGGTGAAGGCCGTGGTGCTCGATGTGGACGTCGAGAAGGAGCGCATCTCGCTCGGCATCAAGCAGCTCGAAGGCGATCCCTTCGCCGAGCCGGGCGATGTCAAGAAGGGCGCGGTCGTGACCTGCGAAGTGCTCGAAGTGAAGGAGAGCGGCATCGAGGTGAAGATCACCGGCACCGACTTCACCACTTTCGTGAAGCGCTCGGAGCTCGCCCGTGACCGCAACGATCAGCGCGCCGAACGCTTCGCCGTCGGCGAGAAGGTCGATGCCCGCGTGATCCAGTTCGACAAGAAGGCCCGCAAGGTCCAGGTGTCGATCAAGGCGCTCGAAGTCGCCGAAGAGAAGGAAGCCATCGCGCAGTACGGCTCCTCCGATTCGGGTGCGACGCTCGGCGACATCCTCGGCACGGCGCTCAAGAACCGCGACAGCAAGTAAGCGAAACCTACGTTTCGCTGGCATCAAAGCCCCGGCGCGAGCCGGGGCTTTTTTGTTGGGCCTGTAGACCGGGCTACGTGGCCTCCGCCGAGCCGGGCCTTGTTTTCTTCTAATTGCGCCGCAATTGATGTATCCAGATAAGCCAATGGTCACGCTGCGACGGCACAACGCGCTTGGCCCTTCATTTTGGAGATATTCCGATGTCGCTCGATTCGGACATCATCGTCGATCGCCGCAGGATCCGCCGCAAGCTGACGTTCTGGCGCGTGATGGCCGCGCTGATCGCGATCGCGGCGATCGCAGGCTTCGCGCTGGTTGCGACACCAGGTGCGCGCGGTACGTTCGCGGCCGCCGGCTCGATCGCGCGGGTCCAGATCGATGGACTGATCCGCAGCGATTCCGATCGCACGCAGGCGCTGGAGCGGCTGGAGAATTCGCAGGCTGCCGCCGTCATCGTCCACATCAACTCGCCGGGCGGCACCACCGCCGGCTCCGAGCAGCTCTATGATTCGCTGGTGCGGCTGAAGGCCAAGAAGCCGCTCGTCGTCGTGGTCGAAGGCCTCGCCGCCTCCGGCGGCTACATCACCGCGATCGCCAGCGACCACATCATCGCCCAGCAGAGTTCGCTGGTCGGCTCGATCGGCGTGCTGTTCCAGTTTCCGAACGTCTCGGAGCTGCTGAGGACCGTCGGCGTCAAGGTCGAGGAGGTAAAGTCCACGCCGCTGAAGGCCGCGCCCAACGGTTTTGAGCCGACCAGCCCCGAGGCACGGGCCGCGCTCGATGCGCTGGTGAAGGATTCCTACGCCTGGTTCAAGGGACTGGTGAAGGAACGGCGTGGCATGGATGACACGCAGCTCGAGAAAGTGGTTGATGGCCGTGTCTTCACCGGACGCCAGGCGATCGATCTCAAGCTGATCGACCAGATCGGCGACGAGAAGACCGCCGTGACCTGGCTGGTCGAGCAGAAGGGCGTCAAGAAGGGGCTTTCCGTGCGCGATTACAAGCTTGAGCCGCGCTTCAGCGATCTGCCGTTCCTAAAGACGGCCGCCGCCATCACGCTGGAAGCGCTGGGTTTGGGCTCGATTGCGCATCAAATCGGGCAAACCGGCGTGGTACAGGCGGTCGATCGGCTCGGAATGGATGGAATGCTGGCCTTGTGGCAGCCGGCGGCGTCGAACTGACCGCAGTCGGGCGAGCCTTCGAGGTTTTTCCCGTTCGACGCGTGCCGGGCCAGCCCGCTTTTTCGGCATTTGTCACGCATTTTCACGACGCTCAACCTTGATTTAGCGTCTTGACAGATCACGGTATTTTCACGGAAATGGTCATCCGCACGCTTCCGGGTCCTATCTCTCGATGATCAAATCCGAACTTGTTCAGCGTATCGCCGAGCACAACCCGCATCTGTACCAGCGGGATGTCGAGAACATTGTGAATGCGATTCTCGAAGAGATCGTAGCGGCTCTCGCGCGCGGTGATCGCGTCGAGTTGCGCGGCTTCGGTGCCTTCTCGGTCAAGCATCGCCCTGCGCGCGCAGGGCGCAATCCACGCACCGGCGCCCATGTGCCCGTCGACCAGAAGAGCGTTCCGTTCTTCAAGACCGGCAAGGAAATGCGCGAACGGCTGAATCGCGACCATCCGGATCCAGGCGCGCCAGACTGAGGCCGACGGCAGGGTTTTCCGCGGTCGCGAGAGATGCGGCCGCAAGCTTGATTCAAGGCGAGCGAGCCGAGATGCGAAAGTTCCTGACCGCGCTGATCGTGATTCCGCTGGGCCTGATCCTGATGGTCTTCGCCGTCGCCAATCGGCATTTTGTCACGGTCTCGTTCGATCCCTTTGTTTCCAACGACCCGTCATTGTCGGTCACGCTGCCGCTGTTCCTGCTCCTGATCGTGGTGGCTGCGCTCGGGGTCTTCGCGGGCGGTTGTGCCGTCTGGTTCGGTCAGCGGCACTGGCGGCGTGCGGCGCGCCGGCATGATGCGGATGCCCGGGCTGCGCGGGGCGAGCTGGCCGATCTGCGGGCCCAGGCGGCCGCAACAAAGCCCGAGTCCCAGCGCCTCCCTGTTCCCTCCGGGACGGGCCTTTACGGGCCCGTCGGGCGAGACAAGCAGCGCGCGACGTTGTAGAAGCGGCCGCAACCGAAAACCCTGTTTTCCGGCCGCGGACCCGCGGCCTCCATTTGCTTTGAGCCCATGTCCCTGGAGAACATGTCCCTGCTCGTCAAAATCTGCGGCCTGTCCACGCCCGAGACGCTCGAAACGGCGCTCGACGCGGGTGCCGACATGGTGGGGTTCGTGTTCTTCCCGCCGTCGCCGCGGCATTTGTCGCTGGAAGCCGGCCGGGACCTCGGCCGGCAGGTGAAGCGGCGCGCGCTCAAGGTCGCGCTCACCGTCGATGCAGACGATGCCACGCTCGACAACATCATGGACGCGCTGTCGCCGGACATCTTCCAGCTTCACGGCAAAGAGAGCGTGGCGCGGCTGCGCGACATCAAGCAGAAGTTCGGTCGCCCGGTGATGAAGGCGGTGCCGGTCGCAACATCAGCCGATCTCGCCGTGCTGGCCGGTTACGCCGCTGTCGCTGACCGCATCCTGTTCGATGCACGTGCACCGAAAGAAGCGACCCGGCCCGGCGGCCTGGGGGCGCCCTTTGACTGGCACCTGCTGGAAAATCTCGATCTGAAATTGCCCTACATGGTCTCAGGCGGGCTTCACGCCGACAACGTTACCGAAGCCGTCCGCGTCACCCGCGCCGGTGGTGTCGACGTCTCCTCCGGTGTCGAGAACGCCCCGGGCGTGAAGGACCCCGAGATGATCAAGGCCTTCATTCGCGCTGCGCGCGCAAGCCAAGATGCAAGTCAAGAGTTGAGCGTCCGATGAATATTGCAAAACCCAATTCCTATCGCAGCGGCCCTGACGAGCGCGGCCATTTCGGTATTTTTGGCGGGCGCTTCGTCGCCGAAACGTTGATGCCGCTGATCCTCGATCTGGAGAAGGCCTATACCGAGGCCAAGGCCGATCCTGCGTTCCAGGCCGAGATGAACGGCTACCTCAAGAATTATGTCGGCCGTCCTTCGCCGCTCTATTTCGCCGAGCGCCTGACCGAGCATCTCGGCGGCGCAAAAATCTACCTCAAGCGCGAAGAGCTCAACCACACCGGCTCGCACAAGGTGAACAACGTGCTCGGCCAGATCATGCTGGCGCGGCGCATGGGCAAGAAGCGCATCATCGCCGAGACCGGCGCCGGCCAGCACGGTGTCGCCACCGCGACGCTGTGCGCGCGCTTCGGTCTCGAATGCGTCGTCTATATGGGCGCCGTCGACGTCGAGCGCCAGCAGCCCAACGTCATCCGCATGGAGATGCTGGGCGCAACGGTGGTCCCGGTGCAGTCGGGCACGCGCACGCTGAAGGACGCCATGAACGAGGCGCTGCGCGACTGGGTCACCAACGTGCACAACACCTTCTACTGCATCGGCACGGTCGCAGGGCCGCATCCCTATCCGACGCTGGTGCGCGACTTCCAGTCGATCATCGGCAACGAGACCAAGCTGCAGATGCAGGAGGTCGAAGGCCGCCTGCCGGATTCGCTGGTCGCCTGCATCGGCGGCGGATCGAACGCGATGGGCCTGTTTCATCCGTTCCTCGACGATTCCACCGTCGAAATCTTCGGCGTCGAAGCTGCGGGCCACGGGCTGACGCAACTGCATGCCGCCTCGATCGCGGGCGGCCGTCCCGGCGTGCTGCACGGCAACCGCACCTATCTCTTGATGGACGCGGACGGCCAGATCCAGGACGCGCATTCGATTTCCGCCGGCCTCGACTATCCCGGCATCGGCCCCGAGCATTCCTGGCTGCACGAGATCGGCCGCGTCAACTATCTCTCCGCGACCGACGACGAGGCGCTCGCAGCGTTCCAGTTGCTGTCAAAGCTCGAAGGCATCATTCCCGCGCTCGAGCCGGCACATGCCATCGCCAAGGTGATGGAGCTTGCGCCGAAGCGAGCAAAAGATCACCTGATGGTCGTCAACCTCTCCGGCCGCGGCGACAAGGACGTCCCGCAGGTCGGCGACATCCTGAGGGGCAAGAGCAAGTGACCACGCGTATCGACACCCGCTTTGCCGAGTTGAAGAAAGCCGGCCGCTCGGCCTTCGTCACCTTCGTGATGGCCGGCGATCCTGATCCTGCGACCTCGCTCGAGATCATCAAGGCGCTGCCGAAGGCGGGCGCCGATGTGATCGAGCTCGGCATGCCCTTCACCGATCCGATGGCCGACGGCCCGTCGATCCAGGCCGCCGGGCTCCGCGCGCTCAAGGTCGGCATGACGCTGAAGAAGACGCTCGAGCTCGTGCGCGACTTCCGCAAGGACGACAACGCGACGCCGATCGTGCTGATGGGCTATTACAACCCGATCTACATCTATGGCGTCGACAAATTCTTAGGTGATGCGAAGACCGCCGGCATCGACGGCCTCATCATCGTCGACCTGCCGCCGGAAGAGGACGACGAGCTTTGCCTGCCCGCAATGAAGGCCGGCCTCAACTTCATCCGCCTGGCGACACCGACCACCGATGACAAGCGACTGCCGGCCGTGCTCGCCAACACGTCGGGCTTTGTCTATTACGTCGCGATCACCGGCATCACCGGCGCGGCGGCGGCTGACGCCTCGGCCGTGAGCGAGGCGGTTACCCGCATCAAGCGGCACACCAAGCTGCCGGTCTGCGTCGGCTTCGGCATCCGCACGCCGGAGAACGCCCGCGCCATTGCATCCCATGCCAATGGCGCGGTGGTCGGCACCGCGCTGGTCGATGCTCTCAAGAACAGCCTCGATGCGGACGGGCGCGCCACCGGCAAAACCGTTAACGCCGTCGCCGAGCTGACGGCGGCCCTGGCCCAGGGCGTCAAGGGCGCGCAACAGGCGGCGGAATAAGCCATAATTCCGCTGCCAAGTCTGGCGAGCAAGGCGGACGAGACGGCGGCTTGCCGGGATGTGGCCCGGCCGCCATATATCCCTTCAGGCGGTCCCCAGGTGGGATCGCACATCGGAGCAAACCATGAACTGGCTTACCAATGTGGTCCGGCCGAAGATCCGCAACATGCTGCGGCGGGAGACGCCGGAGAATCTTTGGATCAAGTGCCCGGATTCCGGACAGCTCGTGTTCTACAAGGACGTCGAGGCCAACCAGTTCGTCATCCCCGGCTCGAACTATCATATGCGCATGAACTCGGTGGCGCGTCTGAAGTCGATTTTCGACAACGAGACCTGGTACGACGTCGCGCTGCCTGACGTCACGCCCGATCCGCTCAAGTTCCGTGACGAGAAGAAGTACGTCGATCGCATCAAGGATGCCCGCGCGCGGACCAATCTGAACGACGCGATCAAGGTCGGCTACGGCAAGCTCGAAGGCGCCGCCGTCGTCGTCGCCGTGCAGGATTTCGACTTCATGGGCGGCTCGCTCGGCATGGCCGCGGGCGAAGCCATCGTGCGCGGGCTTGAGCTTGCGGTCGAGAAGAAGTCACCTTTCATCGTGTTCGCCGCCAGCGGCGGCGCGCGCATGCAGGAAGGCATCTTGTCGCTGATGCAGATGCCGCGCACCACGGTCGCGGTGCAGATGCTGCGTGAAGCAAAACAGCCCTACATCGTCGTGCTGACCAACCCGACCACCGGCGGCGTCACCGCGTCCTATGCGATGCTCGGCGACGTGCAGATCGCCGAGCCCGGTGCGCTGATCGGTTTTGCCGGCGCGCGCGTGATCGAGCAGACCATCCGCGAAAAACTCCCCGAGGGTTTTCAGCGCGCCGAATACCTCAAGGAGCACGGCATGGTCGACATGGTCGTGCACCGCCACGAATTGCGCCCGACCCTGGCGCGGCTCTGCCGCCTGTTGACCAGGGCGCCAGCGCTGGAGAGCGCCTCGAAACCAGTGCAGCCGGTCGTCAGCCCGGCGCAGATCGTATCGGCGCCCGAGACGGCGCCGGCCGCGCCGCACGCGTGAACGCCTCCTCCGACAGCGCAAAGCCTTCGCTCGGCGAATTGATCGGGCGGCTGTCGGCCCTGCATCAGAAGCGCATCGATCTCGGGCTGGAGCGGATGCACCGTCTGCTCGAGCGGCTCGGTCATCCCGAGCGCAAGCTGCCGCCGGTGATCCATATCGCCGGTACCAACGGCAAGGGCTCGACGCTCGCCTATCTGCGCGCGACGCTGGAGGCCGCAGGCCTGCGCGTCCACGCCTACACCTCGCCCTATCTGGTTCGCATCAACGAATGTTTCCGGCTCGGCCGGGTCGGTGGCGGCGCGCTGGTCGGTGACGACGAGTTGCGTGCGGCGCTGGAAGAGGTCGAGCGTGTCAATGCCGGCGAGGCGGCCACCGTGTTCGAGCTCAAGACTGCGGCTGCGTTTCATCTGTTCGCGCAGAACCCGGCCGATGTGGTTCTGCTCGAGGTCGGCCTCGGCGGCCGGCTCGATTCGACCAACGTGGTCGATACACCGGCGGCCTGCGTGATCACGCCTGTCAGCATGGACCACATGGATTTCCTGGGCGATACACTGACGTCGATCGCGGGCGAAAAGGCCGCGATCATCAAGCGCGGCGTACCCGTCATCTGCGCCGAGCAGTCGGGCGAGGCGATGGCGGTGATCGAAGCGCAGGCCAGGCGCATGCGCGCGCCGTTGTTTGCCGCGGGCGAAAGCTGGCACGTCAATGTCGAGCACGGGCGTCTGGTCTATTCCGATGAGCGCGGCTTGATGGATCTCACGGCCCCGCGCCTGTTCGGCCGCCACCAGTTCGACAACGCCGGCCTCGCGATCGCGACGCTGCGGGCCATTAGCGCGTTCAAGGTCAGCCAGGCGGCGTTCGAGGCCGGGATCGTCGGCGCCGAATGGCCGGCGCGAATGCAGCGCATCACGTCCGGCGAGCTGCTCTCCTGGGGACCGCAGGGATCGGATATCTGGCTCGATGGCGGCCACAATGCCGAGGGCGGCCGCGTCGCGGCGGCGGCGCTCGGCGATCTCGAAGAGCGGGTGTCGCGGCCGCTGGTCGTCATCGTGGGCATGATGGCCAACAAGGACGCGCAGGGTTTTCTCGCCAATTTCGCCGGCTTGACCCGTCACATCATCGCGGTGCCGATTCCCGATACCGACCACGCGATGCCGGTCGACATCCTCGCGGATGCCGCGCGCAGCCTCGGCATGCGCGTCGAGCCCGCGCCGGACATCGAGGCCGCGCTGCGCGCGTTGGCGAAGCTCGCCTACGAAGTGCCGCCGCGCATCCTGATCACCGGCTCGCTCTATCTCGCCGGCCACGTGCTCGGGCTCAACGGCACGCCTCCTGCATAGTGCTCGCGTAGATACTGCGTCCGGGCACGGTAGGGAGTGACTGCCAATGCGTTTTGCCGCGATCGCCGACGTTCACGGAAACTATCTCGCGCTGGAAGCTGTGCTCGCCGACATCCGCGCGCAAGGCATCGCCGACATCGTCAATCTCGGCGACATGCTGAGTGGCCCGCTCGATGCGCGCCGCACCATCGACATCCTGATGAAGCTCGATGCCGTGCACGTGCTCGGAAATCACGACCGCTATCTGCTCGACCGTCCGCCGGAGAAGATGGGCTCGTGGGATCGCCCCGCCCATGCGGCGCTCAATACTGCGCAACTCGACTGGCTGCGCGCGCAACCGATGACGCGCGTCTTTCGCGACCATGTCTTCCTCTGCCACGCGACGCCCGGCAATGACGAGGTCTATTGGCTCGATACCGTGCATCCCGACGGCACGGTGACGTTATCCCCGCTCGATCGGATCGAGCAGCTCGCACGAGGGGTCACGCAATCGCTGGTCCTCTGCGCCCACACCCATCTCGCACGTGCCGTGCGGCTTCGCGACGGAAGGCTGATCGTCAATCCCGGCAGCGTCGGCAGTCCCGGCTATCGTGACAAACATCCGTTCCCGCATGTCGTCGAGGCCGGCACGCCGCACGCGCGTTACGCGATCCTTGAGCCAACCGATGGTGCCTGGCAGGTCACGTTCCGCCATGTTGCCTACGATCATGAGGCGATGGCAGCGCTTGCTCGCCGCAATGGCCAGCCCGAGTTGGCGAACGCGCTGGCGACGGGATGGCTCAAATAGTTATCGCTTCGTAGTCCGGATTGCGCTGCGCTCCAACCGGGCTACGGCTGTTTCAGCAGCTTCATCGGATCGGCCACTTTCTGCTTCAGCTGCTCGAAGCTGCATTGCCGCGGTGCCTTGTCGGGGCGCCAGCGCAGGATCGAGGTGCCGTGGCGAAAGCGCTCGCCGCTGAAATGGTCATAGCAGACCTCGATCACGAGCTTCGGCTTGAGCGGACACCACTTGGCCGAGCGCTCGGTGGACCAGCGGCTTGGCCCACCCGGCGCGTTGCCGGTGAAGCCTGGCTCGCCGATCAGCGCCTCGAGCCGGTCGGTCAGATCGGGCTTTTCCGTCGCCTTGATCGCCGAGGTGAAGCCGACATGGTGCAGGAGACCTTTGTCATCGTAGAGTCCGAGCAGCAGCGAGCCGACCACGCTCCGGCCGGCGAGCTTGTTGGTGGCATAGCGGAAGCCGCCGACAACGCAATCGGCGCTGCGGAATTTCTTGATCTTCTGCATGCCGTCGCGATTTCCCGGCTGGTAGGGCAGGTCGATGCGCTTGGCGATGACGCCGTCCGAGCCGCCGCCCGATTGCGCCAGCCATTTTTTCGCAATGGCGTAGCTCGTCGTCGCCGGTGAGAGGCGGAAGATGCCGCCTTTCAGATTGGCTTTGGCAAACGCTTCCAGCGCCGGCCGCCGCTCGCTGAGCGGCTCTTTGGCAAGCCGCTTCTCCCTGGCTGTCGCAAGCAGATCGAAGGCGAGATAGAACGCCGGTGTTTCCTCCGAGAGTTTCTTCACGCGGCTTGAAGCGGGGTGAATGCGTTGCAGCAGCGCGTCGAAAGAAAAGCCTTTGCCGTGCGGCACGACGATCTCGCCGTCGAGCGTGAAGCGATCCGCCTTCGGCTTCAGCGCCGCGGCGACGATCTCGGGGAAATAGCGCGCGAGGTCCTCGCCGGATTTCGAGCGCAGATCAATGCTGCCGCCGTTGCGCGACAGCAGGCAGCGGAAGCCGTCCCATTTCGGCTCGTACTGCCACTCCTTGCCGCGCGGGATCGTGTCGACCGAGCGGGCTTCCATCGCCACGAGAGATGTCGATTTTCGCGCGCGGTTTGCAGGGGAGGCACGGGCTGGGACCCGTCTTACGCTGGACATGTTCCGTCAACGCAAAACGGCCGGCTTTCGCCGGCCGTTTCCAAAAATAAACCTGTGCGAGCCAGATCAGACCGCAGAGGTGATCCACTGCTGCAGCTTCGCCTTCGGCGCGGCGCCGACCTGACGGGAGGCCATCTCGCCGCCCTTGAAGATCATCAGGGTCGGGATCGACATTACGCCATACTTCGACGCGGTCTTCGGGCTCTCGTCGACGTTGAGCTTCACGATCTTGACCTTGTCGCCCATCGCGCCGGCGATCTCGTCGAGGGCGGGTGCGATCATGCGGCAGGGGCCGCACCATTCGGCCCAGAAATCGACGACCACGGGGCCGTTTGCCTTGAGCACTTCGGCTTCGAAATCGGTGTCAGAAACCTTACCAACGGCCATGGAAGTACCTCGTACCTGAGAGAAGGGCGCGACGAGAATCGCGCCAAGATCATGGCGTCAACCTATGAATGGCTTCTTGCCGGGTCAAGGACGCTCACACCGAGATGAAGAGATGCCAGCGCCGCGTCCAGCGCGGGAGCCGAAATCTCCATATATTCAAGGGCCTCGGTCCAGAGCAGGACGGCGCGGACCGGCTTTTGGGGATAAAGCCCCGATAGCACCGCCCGGTACAGTGCAAGCTGCCGCACATAGGCGGCGGGCGCGGCGGTGGCGCTCCGGGGAGCCGCTTGGTTGGTCTTGAAATCGACGATCAGGACCTCATCCGGGCGAACGACCAGCCGGTCGATCTGGCCCGACACCAGCGCCGGGGTGCGGCCCTGCCGCTCCAGCCTGCCGACGATCGCGACCTCCGCCCGGCTACCCGCGGCAAACACCGGCGCAAACCGTGGTTCGGCGATCAGGGCCAGCACCTTGTCCGCCAACGCGGCGCGGTCAGCCTCCGCCCAATCCGAGGCATTGCGCGCCATGAAGCCGAGCGCGGCCTCGCGCCGGCGCTCAGTGGCGATGTCGGGCAGCGATTGCAGCAGCCGGTGCACCAGCGTGCCGCGTTGCAGCGCAAGCGCGCGGGACTGCACTGATTCGCCTGACAGCACCGCGCGGCCTTCCTCGGCCGACTGGCCGGAGGGGCGGACCGGCTCGTCGTCGATGGTCTCGCGCGGTGCCGGCGTCCGCAGCCAGCCCGGGAGCGCGGTCGTCTGGTCCAACGAGATCCCGGGCGTGCCCAGCGCCACGACATTCTCCGGTCGGGAGAAGCGCGTCACTTTTCCCAGCGGCGTCTCGATTGTCTCTTTCGCCAGCCCCGCGCCGGCGAGCCCGGTGTCGACCAGATCGTACCAGCTCAGCTTGCGAACCGTCTTCATGTTGCCGGGCATGCAGCCGCCGACGATGAGCCGGTCGGCGGCGCGCGTCATCGCCACGTAGAGCAGGCGTCGATATTCGTCCTCGGTCTCCTCGAGCATCGCCTTGCGCGCCTCGACGACCGGCTTGGGATCATCCGCCTTGCGGCCGGCCCAGACCACCACCTCGCCGCCATTGCCGCGCGGGACGTGGATCAGCCGCAGCCGCTGTGAATCCGCAGGAGACGATGTGGTGTCGACCATGAACACGACCGAGGCCTCCAGGCCCTTGGCGCCGTGCACCGTCATCACCCGCACCTCGTCGCGCGAGATCTCCATATCGCGCTTCACCTCGGTGTCGGCCGAGCGCAGCCAGGCCATGAAACCTTGCAGCGAGGCCGGCGCCTTGCGCTCGTAGTTCAGTGCGAGCTCCAAAAACTCGTCGAGCGCGTCGTTAGCCTCGTGGCCGAGCCGGAGCAGGATGCGCGCGCGTCCGCCGTCGCCGCCAAGCAGCCAGGCATAGAAGGCGAACGGCGTCTCCTCGTGCGCCCGCGTTTCGCAGGCTTCCAGCCGCCGCAGCGCCGTCGCGAACTTCTCGCTTGTGGCCGCATGCTCGCTAAGCGCGCGGCGCAAGGATCCCTTGCGGTCATGGGCAAGCTGGAACAGATCGTCGTCGTCGAGGCCGAACAGCGGGCTTTTCAGTGCGACCGCGAGCGCGAGGTCGTCCTGCCGCAGCAGCAGTGCATCGGCGAGGTTCATCAGGTCGATGATTCCGATGTGCTCGGTGAGCTTCAGCCGGTCGGCGCCGGCGACCGGAACATTGGCATGCTTCAGTGCCTGGATCACGGCGTCGAACGCGTTGCCGCGCCGGCGGACCAGGACCAGCATGTCGCCATAGCGTAGGGGACGCCGCTCGCCTTCGTGTCCCGTCAGCGTGCCGCTCTCGACCAGTCGCTTGATCTCGGCCTGGATGCGGCGGGCGAGCTTGACCTCGGGGCTGGTGGCGGCAACGCCGTCGAACGGCGCGCGCCACCCCTCGATCTCCTGCCTGTCATCGGCTTCCGCAAGGTCCCACAGCTCGATCACGCTCGGGCCTGCATCTGCGAGTGCATTGTGCAGAGGATGGCCGGTCTCGACTGAATGGATGCTCTTGTAGATCTGGGGCTCGCGGAAGACGTGGTCCACCGAATGCAGGATCGCTGCACCCGAGCGGAACGAATAGGTGAAGGCGACCGGATCGAATTTCAGCCCTGCCGCCGTGAACTTGCGGTGCAGTTCGCGCCGGCGTGCATCGAATTCTCGCGGCTGAGCGCCCTGAAAGGAGAAAATCGACTGCTTCTCGTCGCCGACGGCGAAGATGGTGCGGTTGAGTCCCTCGCGCGCGCCTTCTCCGGCCGTGAATTCCGAGATGATGTGCGCGACGATGTCCCATTGCCGCGGGCTGGTGTCCTGGGCTTCGTCGATCAGCACGTGGTCGACGCCGCGGTCGAGCTTGTAATGCACCCAGCCCGAGGAGACACGGTC
Source organism: Bradyrhizobium nivariense (assembly GCF_029846715.1). Classification (GTDB taxonomy): domain Bacteria; phylum Pseudomonadota; class Alphaproteobacteria; order Rhizobiales; family Xanthobacteraceae; genus Bradyrhizobium. The sequence continues at coordinate 104,165 of NZ_JARVWW010000004.1, read as the reverse complement.
CAGCATCGCCAGCGTCTTGTCGATGAGGTCGTCATAGTCGAGCAGCCCGCGCTCCTGCTTCTCGCGGCGGTAGTTTGCGGCCGCAGCGGTCGCGATATGCAGCAGGGCCGCGGTGCGGTCGCGCATGGTCACCGCGCGGCGCGTCTCGATCAATCCGCTGAGGCGCTGCGCCTCGCTCTCGAACAAGCGGGCGACGGACGGGTTGTGATCGCAAAACTTCTTGGTCAGCACCGCCTTGCGCGGCAGCTTTTCGTCGGTGAGGAAGATGCAGAGATAGGCATCGACCTGCGCGCTGCCGGAAAAGACCTTGGCCTCGCGAAGTCGGCTGGCCTGGTCGTTGTCGGACTTGCTGCCGTCCTCCAGCGCAAAGGCGATGTCATCCCAGCGCGCTCGCGGCAGGAACGGACCGTCGACCATCTCCGTCTCGACGTCCTCGATGCGATCGCTCGCGTCCACGCCCAGCGCTGCTGCCATCTGCACGGCAGCCAGCTCCGCGCTGCCGGCTTCATCGGTCCAGGCCATGAAATGATCGCGGCTCAGGCAAGCCTCGCGCACGACCTCCTTGAAGGTGACGTCGGCCGCGCTCGCCATCGCGGTCAGCAGCGCGCGGCCGGTGACGCTCTCAGGATCGCGCGCGGCCTCCAGCAGCACCTTCAAATTGGCGCGTTCCATCATGTCGGTCTGGTCGCGTTCGTCGATCACGGCGAAGCGCGCCGGCACGTTGGCCTCGAACGGAAACTGCTGGAGCAGGCGGGTGCACAGCGCGTGGATGGTCTGCACCTTCAGCCCGCCCGGCGTCTCCAGCGCACAGGCGAACAGCTTTCGTGCCTCGCGCCGCAATTTTGTATTGGGGTGCGGGATGCCGACCGCGCGGATCGCGGCATCGAGTGCCGTGTCGTCGAGCGTCACCCAATGCCCGAGCGTGGTGAACACGCGTTCGGCCATGTTGGCGGCAGCCGCCTTCGTGAAGGTGATGCAGAGAATCTTTTCCGGCGGCACGCCAGATAGCAGCAGGCGGATCACCCGCTGCACCAGCACATGCGTCTTGCCCGAGCCGGCATTGGCCGACACGAACGCCGACGCGGTCGGGTCCGATGCGCGCGCCTGCCGTGCGCGCACTTCATCCGGGATGGGGCGCGGTGCCTTCACCATTCTTCGATCCCCAATCCGCCGGCCGCCGACCATTCCTTGATCCGGGCGAGATCGTCATAAGTGCCGTAGCGATTCGTCCACATCGGCAGGTTCAATGAGGTGTAGGGCTGGTTCTCGTCCTCGAAGGCGCGGATCAGCGCCTCCAGCTTGGCCCTGGCCTCAGCGGCCGCGATGTCCGGCGGCTGCGGCTCGTCGCCTTGCTTGAACTTGAGCTCGAGGATGCGTTCTTCGCCCGGCGGATTGTTGCCGCTCAGGCGAACATAGACGAGCTGGCTCACGGACGCGCCGGCGTCGATGTCGGGAAAACCGCCCTCGCGCAGGATCGCGGCTTCCAGCGTGAGCTGCGGCGACAGGCCCATGCGGACCTGCTTGCCGGTCGGCGGCTGGCCGGTCTTGTAGTCGAGGATGGCGTAGCCACCGCCCTGGCGCCGTTCGATACGGTCGGCGCGGGCGGAGAGGCGGAAGCTGCGCCCATGGTCGAGCGTGATCGAGATCTCGCCGCGCGTTTCCGCCGCGATCGTCTCGATCGCGTTCCGGCGCGCCGTCTCCCATTCGCCGAACCAGCGTGCGATGCGCTGGAAGCGTGGCCACCACAGCGCTCGCGCCTCGGGTCGCTCCATCAGCGGCGCAAAGTATTTTTCGCCGATCGCCCGCAGCACGCGCGCGGGATCGTCAGGTAGGCGTGTCGCGTAGTTTTCGGTGAACTCGCCCAGCGCATCGTGGATGGCCGAGCCGCGGTCGGCGGCCGACAGCGGCATGTCGACGGGATCAAGCGCATCGAGCCGCAAAATGTGTTTTGCGTAGATCGTGTAGGGATCGCGCAGCCAGTCCTCGATCGCGGTCACAGACATCCTGAGCGGTCGGGTCGCGCGCGGCGGTCGCGGCTCGGGCTGCTTGATCGGTCTGACCTCGTCGGGCCGGTCCAACGCGCCCGCGAACTGTACGTATTTCTCCCCCGCGCGAATTGCAGCGTTCCAGTGCGCGTCGCCCGCGACCGCCTCTAACCGGTGCAGGAAGCGCGAGGCGACCGCCGGCGCGCCGCCAGCCTTGGCGGAGTGGGTGAGGATGACCTCGTCGCCGCCGAGCAGTTGCGCAAAATCATGCGCGGAGAGGCCGATACGGCGTTCCGGCAGATCGAGGCCGAGCTCGTGCCGCATCGGCCGGCTCAGCCAGGGATCGATGCGCGGCGCCGGCGGCCAGACCCCCTCGATCAGCCCGCCGACGATGATTCGGTCGGCCTGCATCAGGCGCGATTCCAGCGGGCCGTAGATCTGCAGGCGAGCGCCCGGCTTGTCTCGCCGCCGCACCGCGCGATCGCCAAATGCAGTCTGGAAGACGTCTGCGTAGTCGGGCAGCGTTACCATCAATCCGCTGGTCGTGCCGCCGCGCAGGAGATCGTCGAAGGCACCCGCGAGCGCGAGGCCCTCGCGTTCCTCAAAGGCCAGCGAAATGCCGTGCTCGTCGCGCGACAGCTCGATCATGATCTCGCGGTGGCGATGTGCGAGCTCGGCGAAGTCATACGGTTTCGATGACGCCAGGCTCTCGATCGGCGCCAAGGCTTGTCGCAGCGCATCGATCAGAGCCTGAATGCGATCGAGGTCTTCCGCCTTGAGACGTGCGCGCGGCTCGGCCTTATGCAGCGCGGAGACCTCGCTGCGCCACAGCTTTGCCAGCTCCTCGCGAAAGCGATTGAATTCGCGCAGCAGGCCGGCGGTGCCCGCAGGCGGGCGCGTGCCGCGCAAGAGGGCGAGCTCCAGGGCCTCGATCGCCGCCTTCCATGCGCCAGGCGACCGGCCGAGCCGGCACAGCGGATGCTTCAGCATCGCCAGCAGCGTCGGCGGCTCCAATCCCTTGGTCGCAGCCTCCGCTGTGAGCCGCGCAAAGACGCCGGCGGAGGTTTCCATCAGGACGTCGCCGCCGGAATCATCGAATGCGAGATCCCATCGGGTCAGTGCGGCCATCACCCGCCGCGCCAGCGCGCGATCGGGCGTGACAAGCGCCGCGGATTTGTCGAGATGCCGCGCCTCGCGCATCGCGATCGCGATCGCGAGCGCTTCCATCTCGGGATTGGGGGCTTCGACCACCGCGAGGTTCTTCATGCCGCTGGCGATCTTCGCGGCCACGTCCGGCTGCTTCAGCCGGTCGTGCCAAATCTCGGTCTTGGCCGATGGCCGCATCGATTCGGAGGCGAGCAGATCGCGACCGCCTTCCGCCGGTGGCTGGAGGATATCGACGTCGCTGCGCTTGATGCCAAAGCGATCCAGCAGCGCGTGCATGGCATATTGCGGATGGTTCGAGACCGGATGCTCCGCGAACTTGCCGAGCGAGTCGCGTACGCCGCCGATGCTGCGCCAGGCATCGTCGTCGAGATCAGTGTCGAGGCCGGGCAGCACCACGGCGCCATGCGGCAGCGAGGCGACTGCGTGGAGAAATCTTGCCGTGGCCGGCATCGAGCCGGTCGAACCGGCCGCGATCACGGGACCGCTCGGATGCGCGGTCAGCCGCTTGGCTTCGGCATCGATCAGGAGGTCGCGGCGGGCAGCGGGCTCGATGCGTTTGATTTCGGCGAGATGACCGGGCCAGGCGATGCGCGCGATGCGCAAAAATTCAAGCGAGTGCTGCCAGTACCGGTCGAGCATATCAGGCACGAGGCCATCGAGCGCGCTCCAATCGACGCCGCGCGTGACCATGTCGTCGATCAGCCGCGCGAGATCGGACGCCAGCGCCAGCGTCGAGGCGGGGCCGCCGACGACCAGCGGAGACAGCACCGGGCCCTTGGCCCAGGCCGCGACCAGCTGCGCCAGTGTCAGCCGCCGCTCCAGCTCGCCGAGCCGCGGCGGAATGTCGAGCGGCGTTGCGCCGGAAAACTGTTCGCCTTCATCGGCGAAAGCGAGCTCATCCTCGTCGATGTCGCCGAGCGCCACGATGCGCGGCAGCACGACAGCATCCACCTTCATCTCGTCGAGGAAGATCTCGCGGACGACGCGCATGGCGCGCCGTGTCGGCAGGTACAGCATGGCGTCCGCCAGCCGCGCCGGCTCCTTGCGCGCCTCAAAGCCGTCGACCAGCCGGCCGTCGACCAGGCTTGAGACGACGGTGCGCAGGAACGGAACTGAGACTGGAACGCTGAAAACGCGCATGAGCTGCCTGATTCGGGAATCAGGCGCCAATATAGGGAGGCGGACTCAAATGGTCATGGGCCGAGGTGAGATAGTCCCCGCTGTTCGCTGGACCTGGACAGGTGTCATCATCCGCGAAGGCGGATGATCCAGTATTCCAGAGACGGTGGAGTTTTGACCGAGAGGCCGCGGCGTACTGGATGCCCCGCCTGTAGCCTTCGCTAAAGCTTCGGCGCCCCTGGACCTTAATCCCGGCGAAGCCTTGGCGTAGCCGGGTCGCGGGGCATGACGGCGCGGCCCTACATCACGCTCTCCAGAAACGCCTCTTCCGCGGCGTGCACGGCGTCGGGCGTGCCGACATGCATCCAGACGCCGTCGAGGCGGAGGCCGAACAGCCGCTCCTGCTCGTTGGCGCGGTCGAACATCTTTGTCAGCGAGAACTCGCCCGTCGGGGCATCGGCGAAGATCGATGGCGACATGATCGCCGCGCCGGCATAGACGAACGGAACGACCTCTTTTTCCTTGCGTTTGCGCAAGGCGCCGTCGGGCGTCATGCCGTAGTCGCCGCGGCCGCTATAGCCGATGCTGGTTGCCGTCGGTGCCATCAGCAGCAAAATGTCCATCCGCGCGGGGTCGAAGTTTTCGGCAAGCCGCGCCAGATTGGAGCGGACACCGTCGATCCACAGCGTATCGGAATTGACATGGAAGAACGGCGCATCGCCGAGCAGCGGCAGCGCCTTGACCACGCCGCCACCGGTGCCGAGCACCTGGTCGCGCTCGTCCGAGATGGTCACGCGCGGATGCTGGCGGGATGCGGTGTGATCGATGATCTGGTCCGGCAGATAGTGCACGTTGACCACCGCCTCGCTTACGCCGGCCTGGCCGAGCTTGTCGAGCACGTGATCGAGCAGCGGCTGGCCGGCCACCGGCACCAGCGGCTTCGGCATCTTGTCCGTCAACGGACGCATGCGCAGGCCGAACCCTGCAGCGAGCACCATGGCTTTGGTCGGCTTGACGGACATCCTTTGCTTTCTCAGACCTACTGATTTTACGTTCGCAGCAATCCTAACACGAGGTTCGACTGACCGCACCGCGTCTTAACCGCCTTAACCACCTGCCGTGACGCTTGTACGACGGGTGTTGCCGTTACGCCCGGATGGATGTGGAACGCGCCTTTTTCTTCTTGTCGCCAAGCTTGAGAAAGTTGACGCCGATCTGGTCGCCATTGACCCAGGCGAGCTCGCAGCGCCGGTACGCAAGTCCTGTGGACGACAGCAGCAGAAAAAACTCCTTCAGATGCAGGCCTTCGACCGAGCCGTCGATGGTCAGCTTGGCGCCGCTCTCGGAGACGTCCTCCATGGTGCAGTCGCGCCGCCAGGTGCCGTCGATACCCATCATCTGGGCCGCGATCCCGCGCTCGAAAACAACCCGGCTGTTGCCGCGCTGGTCCGTCTTCACCGCCATCTGCCCTGCTCCAGCCTCGCAATTATCCGGCTGCCTGGCCGCCAGATTACCGGTGTCTTGGCTAACAGCCGGTAAATCGGGTCCCGAATCAGCCTTTTCAGCCTTATCAGTCTTGGGCTGGCCCTCGGGGCGGCGGGACGTTGGCGCGATACCAGTCGCGCAGATCGGTGAGTGCGGGATGCGCCAGGGAGCGCTGGAGGTAGGTCCAGATCCGCGGCTGGTGACGCAGATAATGCGGCTTGCCGTCGCGGCGGTTGAGGCGGGCGAAGGTGCCGAGCAGACGCGTGTTCCGCTGCGCCGACATGATGGCGTAGAGCTCGGCGAAGCCGGCCGCGTCGAAGCTTGCGTCGCTCGCGCGGCGCGCCTTGATGTAGCGCGACAGCAGTGTCAGCTCGAGCGCCTCGGGCACGTCGATGCGGGCGTCCTGGAGCAGCGACACCACGTCGTAGGATTGCGGCCCCAGCACGGTGTCCTGGAAATCGATCACGCCGACGCGTTCGATGCCGGTGCGATTCCCGAGCCAGATCAGGTTCGGCGAGTGATAGTCGCGGATGATCCACGTCTTCCGCGCCGCCAGCGGCTTCTTCAGCAGCTCGCGCCACATCGCGAAAAATTCGACGCGCAACGCGTCGTCGAGCGGCGCGTTGCGATCGGGCAGGTACCATTCCGGCATCAACCCGATTTCAATCAGCAGCGCCTCGGTATCGAAGACGGGAATGGCATAGGTCTGCCCCCCGAGCGGCAATTCCTCCGGCAGCGTCTTGCCGTGCAGCAGGGCCAGCAAATCGGCCGCGGCTTCGTAGCGCTCGGCGATCGGGCGCGGCGGATCGCCCTCGATCACGCCTTCGCTGCCGAAGTCTTCGCTGATCAGGAATCCGTGGTCGAGGTCGGAATGATGGATCGCGGGCGCGGAGATTCCTTGCGCGCGCAGGCCTTCGTCGATGGCGACGAAGGGTTTGATGCTTTCGGCGAGATGCACCGCGGCGCTGTAGGATTTTCCGTTGTACATCGCCGCGCCATCCGGGCGCTGCGGAGAATTCATGAGGATGACGATCGCGTCGTCGCGCAGCAGCCGCGCATAGGAGCGGGTCGAGGCGTCGCCCGGCATGCGTTTGCGCGTTGCCTCCATGTAGCCGGACGCATCGAGGAATTCGCGCAGCGCCTTCAGCCGCGCGACGGTGGCGGCAGCCTTGCCATAGCCGGTGATGTCGGCGGCGCGTGCGTTCGAGCCCAGCGCCGGCCGGTGCGTCAGCGCAATGTCGATGCGGTCTTGAGGCATCGCCGACGGGGCGCGCTCCGGCCATTCGATCAGGACGAGGGTTGCTTCCGGCAGCGGCGACAGTCCGATCTCTTCGAGCTCGCTCTCGTCCTCGACGCGGTAGAGGTCGGCATGCATCGCCGGGAATGGCGGCAGCTCGTAGCCCTGCACCAGCGTGAAGGTCGGGCTCGGCACTTCCAGCGTCTCGTCGCCGGCGAGATAGCGGATCATGGCGCGCGCGGCTGCGGTCTTGCCGGCACCGAGATCGCCGGTGAGCGTAATGACGTCGCCGGGGCCGACCAGCAGCGCGAGGTCGGCCATCAGTTGCGCAGTGGCCGTCTCGTTGTGAAGCGCGACGGAGAATGCGGTTGGGTCAGTCATTCGGCGGCGTCGCGATGCGCCGCCTGGTCGGTCGGGAAATCACAGATCACGACCGTGCCCCTGCCCACGATCGAATCCACCCGCACCTTGCCGCCATGCAGCTCGACGAAGGAGCGCACCAGCGACAGGCCGAGCCCGGCGCCGCGGTGACGCGAGCCCTGCGAGCGGCTTTCGAACCAGTTGAACACCTTGTCCTTCATGTCGGCAGGTATTCCAGGCCCGGAATCTGTCACAGTGAAGACCACACTGCGTTCGGTGCGGCGGGCGCTGATGCCGACGCTGGAATCCTGTGGAGAAAACCCGACGGCGTTGGCGAGGAGGTTATAGAGCACCTGCACCACGCGCTTCTCGTCGCCGATGAAGCTGCCGACATCGGGCGCGATCTCGACCTTGAGGCGGATGCGGTCTGTGGCGAGCCGGTCCTGGATACCCTCGGCGGCGAGCTCGATGGTCTTGCTGACGTCAACCGGGCCGAGTTCCAGCTTCATCGCGCCGGCGTCGATGGTGGCGAGATCCAGGATGTTGTTGGTCAGCGCCAGCAGCGCATTGGTCGATTTGGTGACGTAGTCGAGATATTCGGCCTGTTTCGGCGTCAGCGGCCCGGTCGAAGGATCGCTGAGGAAATGCGCGAAGCCGATGATGGTGGTGAGCGGGGAGCGCAGCTCGTAGGAGACGTGGTGGACGAAATCCACCTTCATCTGGTCGGCGGCCTCCAGCGCCTCGTTGCGCTCGCGCAGCGCGCGCTCGACGTTCTCGGTGTCGGTGATGTCCTGGAACGTCAGCATGGTCGCGCCGTCGTGCAGCGGCCGGATCATGCCGTCGAGCACGCTGCCGTCCTTGCGCTCCAGCTTCAGCGGCACGTCGGCGCGGCTCTCGATCGAGGTGACGGCCTCGCGGATCTGTCGCCAGACGATCGAATCGTCGAACAGCTGATGGCACCAGCCCTCGACGGTCTGGATATGCGGCTCGTCTCGCATGGCGTCGGCTGACAGCTTCCACATCCGGACAAAAGCCGGATTGAACAGCTGCGCCTTGCCGTTGCTGCCGAACACCGCGACGCCCTCGGCGAGGCTGTCCAGCGTCTCGCGCTGGACGCGGATCATGCCATCGAAGCGGCGGGCGAGCTCGAGGCTCTCGGTGACGTCGTCGAACAGATAGGTGACGCCGCCTTCCGGATTCGGCGTGGTGACGACGGAGAGCGCGCGGCCGTCGGGCAGGTACCAGGTGTCCTTGGCGGTCTCGACTGCGCGATAGGCCTCGTGCAGCTTGGCCTTCCAGGCGCGGAAGTCCGGCTGCTCCGGCAGCTTGCGCCCGGCGCGGAGCTGGTCAAGCACGCTGGAATCATCAGGGTTGGCGTCGAGGAAGGTGCGGTCGAGGTCCCACAGCCGGCGGTAGGAATCGTTGTAGAAGGCGAGCCGGCGATGGCCGTCGAACACGGCAACGCCGGAGGAGAGCTGGTCGAGCGTGCGGCGATGCGCCTCCGCCATCCGCACCAGCGCCGAGCTCAGCGCGTCCGCCTCGCTGGCGTCGATGGCAACGCCGACATTGCCGCTGCCGACATTGACGGCGCGGACGTCATAGATGCGCCGTTCGCCGCCGATCACGATCGGCAGCCGCGAGGTGAAATTGGCCGCGTCCTTCAGTCCCCGCTCCATCGCGGTGCGGTCGGCGCTGTCGAGCAGCTCGAGCTTGCGTTCCTGGGCGTCGGCGATGCTGGCCGCCTCGGTCGCACGGACATAGGCGGGGTTGGCGTAGGTCAGCGCGCCGTTCTCGGCCTTGGCCCAGATCGGCCAGGGTGCGGCGGCGGCGAAGCCGCGCAGCATTTCCGTCTCGTCGGAGAGTGCCTTGTAGCGCAGATTGGTCTCGGCCAGATCGCGGCGCAGGCCCGACAGTTCGCGAATCCTGACGATGGCCTGGCCGCCGATGGCGCGGCCGATGGCCTCTAACGTGTGGCCATGCGCGGTGGTGAGCGTCAGCTGGAACCCGTCGCCGCGGTCGCGCAGCGCGTCGACCGCGTGATCCATCTGGAGCGCCGGTTCCGGCGGCAGCCAAGTTCCGAATGCGAGCACGCGCTGCGGCGAGGAGTCGCGCGGCAGCACCATGGAGATGTCGCCGGAAATCTGCGCGCGATTGTCGCCGGCCGGCCAGGAGATCAGGATTTGCGGCTCGGCGAACAGCAGCGCACCGAAGCGGTCGGCCTGGAGCTGGAGTTCCCCGATCCGGGCGCGCAGCCGCGCCTCGTTCTTCGCCGTACGCACGCGGGTGCGCATCAAGAGGATCGCGGCGACCACCGAGAAGCCGAGCAGGGCCAGCGCAGTGGCCAGCACCGCGAGCTCCTGCCGGTTGAAATCCAGCAATGTTGAGAGTGTGTCGACGAGGTCGGCGGCCTCAGCCGGCGCAGCCGGCAGCAGCGCCGCGAGAGCGCTCCCTATCAAGCCGTTGCGCACAAGTGATGTGCACGACAGCAGCGTCCGACGCATCGACACGATCACGCCTGACATAGTTGCCCCAAGACCGCACGAATTTACGCGCGACGACCCCCGTCGCGCGCGAATCAAAAGACAATACCCTCACCGTGACTCCACCTGTAAGAGTCCAGATCGTGAACGCAAAGGCGGCCCCAAAAAAATGCCGGATGCAGCGTTCCAACTCACGTAGTTCCTCGGGTGATTCGGCTGAAGGTACCGTGCGTTAGCGGCCGGTCGAGCCGAATCCGCCGGCTCCGCGGTCGGTCGACGACAATGTGGCCACGGGAACCAGCGCCGCCTGCACGACGGGCGCGATCACCATCTGCGCGATGCGCTCGCCGCGCTTGATCACGAAGGCGGTCCGGCCGTGATTGATCAGGATCACCTTGATCTCGCCGCGATAGTCCGCGTCGATCGTGCCCGGCGAGTTCAGGACGGTGACGCCGTGCTTGGCCGCAAGCCCCGAGCGCGGCCGGACCTGCGCCTCGTACCCGGGCGGCAGCGCGATCGCGAGGCCGGTCGGCACCAACGCATACTGGCCGGGCGCGAGCGTCATCGGCTCGCTGTCCGACACCGCCGCCATCAGGTCGAGACCGGCGGCATCATTGGTCTGATAGGCCGGCAGCGGCAGCCCCTCCGCATGCGCAAGGCGTTGCAGTTCGACCGTGACTTTCGTGCTCAAGATGCGGGCTCCCGGGATTTGCCGGTCACGCTCTTTGCGATATGCGCGACCAGTTCAATGGCGACCTGTTCCTTGGTCATCACCGGCCAGGAATCAACTGCAATCTCGCCATCCTTCTCGCTGTTCTTCTCGCCATCCTTGCGGCTGATGAGGTGCACGGTGTTGCGGTCCCCGCCCATCACGCCGGTTGCGGGGGAGACGTCGTTGGCGACGATCCAGTCGCAGCCCTTGCGGGCAAGCTTGGACTTGGCGTTGTCGATGAGGTGCTCGGTCTCGGCGGCAAAGCCGATCACCAGTGGCGGACGCTCGCCGGTCAGCTTGGAGATCGTCGCGAGGATGTCGGGGTTCTCGACCAGCTGGAGCGGTGGCATGCCGGCCGAGGTCTTCTTCAGCTTCTGCTCGCCTTCATTGGCGACGCGCCAGTCGGCGACCGCCGCAGCGAAGATCGCGATGTCGGCGGGAAGCGCGGCCTGTACCTGTTCCAGCATCTGCCGGGCCGATTCCACATGCTTCACCGTGACGCCCTGGGGATCGCGAAGATCGACCGGGCCGCTGACCAGGATCACCTCGGCGCCCGCGGCCTGTGCGGCGGCAGCGATGGCAAAGCCCTGCTTGCCGGAGGAGCGGTTGGCGATGTAGCGCACTGGATCGATCGGCTCGTGGGTCGGACCCGCGGTGATCAGCACGCGCTTGCCGGCGAGTGGGCGGGGTACCGGCGGCCGCAGCAGGCGCTCGGCGGCGGTCGCTATTTCGATCGCCTCGGACATGCGGCCGATGCCGGCTTCACCTGCTTCGGCCATCTCGCCGGAATTCGGCCCGATCAGCACCACCCCGTCGCGCTGAAGCTGCGCGACGTTGCGCCGCGTCGCCGCGTTATTCCACATCAGCGGATTCATCGCCGGCGCGACCAGCACCTTGCGGTTGGTGGCGAGCAGGATGGCGCTGGCGAGATCGTCGGCGTGGCCATTGGCCATCTTGGCCATCAAATCCGCGGTCGCAGGCGCCACAACGATCAGGTCGCACTCGCGCGCGAGGCGGATATGGCCGGCGTCGAACTCGCTCTGGGGGTCGAACAGGTCGGTGTGGACGCGCTCATGCGAGAGCGCGCTCACAGCCAGCGGCGTGACAAATTGCTGCGCCGCCGTGGTCAGCACGCAGCGCACCTCGATCCGCCGCTCCTTGAGCCGGCGGATCAGGTCGAGCGATTTGTAGGCCGCGATACCGCCGCCGATGATCAGGGTGACGCTGGCCTCGGGAGGGGCGCCGCTGCGCTGGGATGTAGGAGCGGTGGATGCCGCCGGGGGCGCCGCAAACGGCGTCAGCGGCTCCTCGCGGCCCTCGATCAGCTCTCCGAGAATGACCCGGACCTCTTCCTCGACCGACCTGCGGTTCTTGGCCGAACGCAGCCTGAGGTAGGTTTTGATGCCTTCGTCGAGCTTGCGAATGGTCAGGCTTGCCATGGCGCCTCTCCAGCACGAATGATAGCGATGCTATCATTCGTGTGATTGCACTGCAATCATAGATTCCGGACGGCGATCAGGATGCCGATGAAGGTCGCCGCAATGATCCAGAGCGCCACGGTGCGCCCGCGGTTTTTGCGACCCTCGCTGCGGCCCATCGCCGCGATGCTCTCTGGCGACAGCCGGATGCCCTCCCGGGTCATGGTCTCCAACTGTTCGAGCACCGCGACCGAGCGCGCGGCGAGGTCAGGCAGACGCATCAGGATGCGGGCGAGATCGCCGGTGCCGGAAAGTGCGCCCTGGACCCGGCCGATCGGCCCGAGATTGCGCTCGATCCATTCGCGCACCACGGGGTCGGCGACCTTCCAGATGTCGAGCTTGGGATTGAAGCCGCGCGCCACCCCCTCGACCACCACCATGGTCTTCTGGAGCAAAATCAGCTCGGGCCGCGTCGTCATGTCGAACATGCCGGTGACCTCGAGCAGCAGCGTCAGCAGCCGCGCCATCGAGATCTCTTCGGCCGTGCGGTTATGAATTGGCTCGCCGATGGCGCGGATCGCCTGCGCGAAATTCTCGACCGAATGATGCGCGGGCACATAGCCGGCCTCGAAATGCACCTCGGCGACGCGGCGATAGTCGCGGGTGATGAAGCCGAGCAGGATCTCGGCAAGGAAGCGCCGCTCCTTCATCCCGAGCCGGCCCATGATGCCGAAATCGACCGCGACGAGACGGCCCGTTTCGTCCAGGAACATATTGCCGGGGTGCATGTCGGCGTGGAAGAAGCCGTCGCGCAGCGCGTGGCGCAGGAAGCTCTGGATCACCTTGCGGCCGAGGTCGGGCAGGTCGACCTGCGCCTCTTTCAGTCGCTTGTGATCGTTCAGCGCAATGCCGTCGATCCACTCCATCGTCAGCACGTTGTGCGTGGTGCGGTCCCAGTCGACGGTCGGCACGCGGAAATCAGGATCGTCGCGCGTGTTCTCCGCCATCTCCGAGAGCGCGGCAGCCTCGAGCCGCAGGTCCATCTCCATCGCGACCGAGCGCGACATGGTGTTGATGACCTCGATGAGGCGCAGGCGCCGCGCCTCGGACGAATAGGCCTCGGCCTTGTGCGCCACGAAGAAGAAGTCGGAGAGATCGCGGCGGAAACGCGCGGCCACCTTGGGTCGCAGCACCTTCACTGCGACCGCCTTGCGGATGCCGTCGCGCAAAACTTCGCCGCGATGAACCTGTGCGATCGAGGCGGCCGCAACCGGCGGACCGAGGTTCGCGAACACATCGGTCAGCGGCCGTTCCAGCGAGGTCGCGATCGCAGCTTCCGCCTCGGCTTGCGAGAACGGCGGCAGGCGATCCTGGAGGCTTTCGAGGTCGCGCGCCATGACGACGCCGACAACGTCGGGCCGGGTCGCGAGAAACTGCCCGAGCTTGAGATAAGCCGGGCCCATCCGGGTCAGCGCGCGCGACAGCCGCGGGCCGTGCTTCGGACCGCGTCGTTCAATAATGCGTGCGAGCTTCAGCGCAAGCTGTCCAGGTGGCGGGACCAGGCTCGGATCGACCGAGCCGAACACGCCTTCGCGCGCAAAGACGAACGCGGCGCGGATCAGGCGCGTCATGTGGGTGACGGCAGAGATCACAAACGCCAGCCCGAATGCAGTGCGACGATGCCGCCGGACAATGTCTGCCAGTTCACGCGGGCGAAGCCGGCGTCGCGGATCATGTCGGCGAAGGCGTTGGGTTTAGGAAACTTGCGGATCGATTCGACGAGATATCGGTAGGACTCGGCGTCGCCCGTGACCATGCGGCCGAGCGGCGGGATCACCTTGAACGAGAACAGGTCGTAGATCCGGTCGAGGCCGGGCATCTCGACGGTGGAGAATTCCAGGCACAGGAAGCGGCTGCCGGGCTTCAGCACGCGATAGGCTTCGCGCAGCGCTAGGTCGATCCGCGGCACATTGCGAATGCCGAAAGCGATCGTATATGCGTCAAAGCTGCGATCGGCGAAAGCGAGCGCTTCGGCATTGCCTTCGATGAAGTCGACCTGGGTCTCGAGATGCCGCTTCGCGGCACGTTCGCGACCCACTGCCAGCATCTCGGTGTTGATGTCGCACACGGTGGCATGGAAGCCTGGGCCTGCCGCCTTGGCGGCGCGGAACGAGATGTCGCCGGTGCCGCCGGCGACGTCAAGCAGCGCGAACGGCCGGTCGCCTCTCGGCGGGTCGAGCGCGGTGATCATGATGTCCTTCCAGACCCGGTGCAAGCCACCGGACATCAGGTCGTTCATCAAATCATAGCGCGACGCCACGCTGTGAAACACATCGTTCACCAGCGTCTGCTTGTCGCCCAGGGGGACGTCCCTGAAGCCAAAATGCGTGGTTTCGCCCGGCCGATCCATTACTCTACTCCACGAGGCGGACCATAGCGCGCCCGCCGCAATGGCGCTATCACACCGCCCTGATAAGGTGAATGCCTGACCATGCCTGAATTGCCCGAAGTCGAGACTGTCCGCCGCGGCCTTCAGCCGGTCATGGAGGGTGCAAAAATCCTCGTTGCGGAGGCGCGCAGGCCCGATTTGCGCTTTCCGTTCCAGCCGGATTTCGTGGCCCGGTTGAAGGGGCAGGTCGTCACCGGGCTCGGCCGCCGCGCAAAATATCTCATGGCCGATCTCGCCTCCGGCGACGTGCTGTTGATGCATCTGGGCATGTCGGGGTCGTTTCGCGTCATCATGCCGGACAACGAGGCTGCGCCGGGTGAGTTTCACTATCCGCGGGCCAAGGACTCCACGCACGACCACGTGCTGTTTCGGATGTCCTCGGGCGCCGACATCGTGTTCAACGACCCGCGCCGCTTCGGTTACATGAAAGTGATCGCGCGCAGTGCGATCGACGAGGAGCCGCTACTCCGCGGGCTCGGTCCCGAGCCGCTCGGCAACGAATTCGACGCCGCGATGCTGGCGCGGTCCTGTGCCGACAAAACCACGAGCCTGAAGGCCGCGCTGCTCGATCAGCGCGTGGTCGCAGGGCTCGGCAATATCTATGTCTGCGAAGCCCTGCATCGCTCGCATCTGTCGCCGCGCCGGATCGCCGCGACGCTGTCGACCAAGACCGGACAACGCAAGGGCGTTGCCGGGGGCGAGCCGACGGATCATGCGAAGAGATTGGTCGGCGCGATCCATGCCGTGCTGAACGACGCCATCAAGGCCGGCGGATCGTCACTGCGCGATCATCGCCAGACCTCCGGTGAGCTCGGCTATTTCCAGCATTCGTTCAAGGTCTACGACCGCGAAGGCGAGACCTGCAAGACGCCGCGCTGCGGCGGCATCGTGAAGCGCTTTACCCAGAACGGCCGGTCGACCTTCTGGTGTGCGAAATGTCAAAAATAGCCGATCATGCAAACACCGCTGCTTGAAACCGAACGTCTGATCCTGCGTCCGCTGGCGTTGTCCGACGTGCCGGCGATCCAGCGCCAATTCGACAATTGGAACATCATTCGGCATCTCTCCACCGTCGTGCCCTGGCCATATCCCGCCGATGGCGCGGAAGCTTTTGTCAAGCTGCAGCTTGGCAAGATCTCAGCTGGTGAGGAAATCTACCTTTGGGTGATGGTGCTCCGGGACGGCGACGGTGAGGTGATCGGAAACATTCATTTCCGGCCCCGCGCCGAAGGCCTGAAAGGCAACCGCGGCTTCTGGCTGGCCGAGCGGTACTGGCGACGCGGATTGATGACGGAAGCGATCGCCGCGGTGAACGACTTCGCCTTCATCACGCTGGGCCTCGACCACTTCTACGTCTGCAACGCGGCCACCAACGAGGCCTCCCGCCGGGTCAAGCAGAAGACCGGCGCAGAGTTCGTCTGCTTCATCGAGCTCGCGCATCACGGCGGACAGTCGAAGTCGGAGAAATGGATCGTGCGGCGCGAAGCCTGGCTGGTCGCGAAGGCATGACGCCGTCATTCAAAACGCGAAGCGAAGCAATCCGGCCGGGCTGGTGGCCGAATTGCTTGGTCGCTGGGGCCCTTCCGGATGGTGAAGGGCCGGCTGGCGTCTGAGCGATCGCCCCGCTCAGGACGCCAGTGTCGTGGTCTCGTCCGTCGCAAGCTCGGCGGCGACGTGCAGCATGCCGTCCGCGGCCGAGATGACCTGGTCGATCGGCACATTGGTGGTGGCTTCGAGCTCGAGCCGGGTCTCGATCCAATGCCAGAGGCCGCGGATCTCGTCCGCCGACTTGCCGTTCGGGGCGTATTCGCTGACGGCGAGGCCGGCTGCGAGCGAGTCCTGGTGGTCGTTGCGCATCACGATCAGGGGACGCGCGAGCACCTCGGTGAGATCGAGCGCGGCTTCCTCGGCGAGCGTGTTGGCTGCGTTGTCGATGCGCTGGCCGCGGATCGGGGTCTGGTTCAGCACGAAGCTGTAAGACCGCTTCCAGGCGCGCGCGACGCTCAGCGTCGAGGCGGTCGCCTCGATGTCGGCGACGCTCGGGCGGGCCGGGATCAGGCAGAGGTCGGAATGGCGGATCGCGGCGGTGGTCGCGGCGCTGAGGCCGGCCGCGGTATCGACGATCGTGAGCTGGAGGCCGCTGTCGGCCAGCATCTTCAGACGCGGCGCGATGTCGGCGGCGTGATAGATCGGCTCGACGACGAGATCATCGGCGGTGCGGCGGCGCTGCCAGTTGGACAGTGTGCCCTGCGGGTCGGTCTCGATCAGGTGGACGGTGAAGCCGGCCTGCTTGGCCGCCAACGCGAGCCCGATGGCGAGCGTGCTCTTGCCGCTGCCACCCTTTTGGGTGGCCAGTACGATCGTGTGCATTGAGAATCAATCCTTTGGAGTGCCTGGGTCAGGGAAACGCCACGTGAACGTGCATCGATCTCGATGCTGAGCTCTTCTCGCTCAGGACGTGCCGGCCCGATCCAAAGGGGATCGCGGAGGTCCGAATCAGCAGTAACGATGATGGCGGAATCGGGGATGCCAGCGAATCCGTACCATTGCTGGACCCGTAATCGTCCGGGACACGGGAGAGGGTGATTGCCGCGCGGACTTACTTCCGCACGCAGATCACGCGCACGACAGCTGCCTTGGCATCCGTCGACGTGCCGTTCGCGGTGACGGCGTTCGCCTTCAGGAAATCACGTACGGTTTCGGCGGAGACCATCACCGCCTGCGACGCCGGCACCGACGTCGCGGGGCCCGCAACCAGCGCCGGCTTCAGCAGCGCGATGCCGGCGAACTTGCCGTCGCCGTCGATGGCGGCGCTGCCGGAAAATCCGACTGCCGGCGGCGGCGATAGCGCGGAATCGCCGCCACCGACAGATGCCAGCGCAGCCTTGAGGCTCGACACACCGGCCGCTCCGCCCTGGCTCTGTGGATCCGCGATGCCGATGACATCGATAGTCGTCTTCGCCGCGCCGGCGGCGAGGCTGAACGGCTTCAGGCCGCGAGCGCCGTAGATATGCAGCAGCGCGAGATCGTGCTCCTTGTCCTCGGCGAGACGGTCGGCGCTGCCATAGCCCGCGATCGTGATCGCGAGACAAGAATCGGTGACGAGGCGGTCGGTGACGATCGCGCCATCGTCGCTGACGACGATGCCGGTGCCGTATTCGACGGTCTTGCGCGGCGGCGGCCCGGCCTGTGGTCCCGACGGGAATGCATTGAACGCGCTCGACATCGCGATCACGACCGGCTCGACCGTGTTCTCGGTCGCCTGATCATAGAGAATCGTCATGATGCGGACTTCATCGCCCCTGGAGGTGCCGCGCACGTAGAATTTCTTCAGGCCCTGCAATCCCGACAGCACGAAGAAGTCGGGCTTCACCACGGTGTAGTCGACGTTGCGCCCCGCCGGCTCCTTCTTCTCCGCTTCCGCGAGCTTTGCGGTGGTGGGGTTCGCTTCCTTGCGGCGGCTGAGCAGCACCTGCACCGTTCCAGTCGGGGAGGTCCATTTCGAGCCGTTGGCGTCGGTCGCCTGCTGCGGCACCAGCTTGCCGGGGATGCCGAGCCGCGCGCCGCTGGTCGGCTCCATCACGATCTTCCAGCCGACGTTGTCCTGCTTCCGGCGCGCCGTTTCGGCGAGCGCGGCGCGCTCCTGCGGATTGAGCACGCCGGTCGGCTTGCTACCCCTGAGCTTCTGGTATTCCTTGATGGCATCGACCATGCGCGCGCTGACGTCGCCGGTGATGGCGCCGTTATACTGGCCGACCCAGGCGAGGTCGGACTGCAGCGACAGCCGCTCCGCCTGCGCCATCGCGTCGGCGGTCTCCGACGGCGTCTGCAGTGCGGGCGGCCGGATCGGAACGGTTTGGACCACCTTCGGCCTGGTGCCGGGCATCTGCGGCGTCGTCATCTGGGCGTTCGCGCCCGTCGCAGCCGCGAACATCAGTGTTGCCGCAAGCATCGATCTCATGACAAATCCAGCCAGCCCATTGAACGCACTGCCATTGAAGCACATCTCGTTGGTCGCGAACAATGTTGGGGTGGTTCAGGCCAAGAGCTGAGCCACGCACCCCGGCCCTCATCCTGAGGAGCGGCCTCTTGGCCGCGTCTCGAAGGATGGCCCCCGGCGAGGTCCGGGCCTGCATGGTTCGAGACGCGCGTTCCGCGCTCCTCACCATGAGGATCGACAGCGAGGGCGTGGTAGGAGAGACGCAGGACGATGCTGAGCCCGGACGAACTCGAACGTTATGCCCGCCATATCGTGCTGCGCGATGTCGGTGGTCCCGGCCAGGCCGCGCTGAAGCGGGGCTCCGTGCTGGTGATCGGCGCCGGCGGGCTGGGTGCGCCGGCTCTGATGTATCTGGCTGCGGCAGGGATCGGCACGCTCGGCGTGGTCGATGACGATGTGGTGTCGCTCTCCAACCTCCAGCGCCAGGTCATTCACACCACGCCCGATATCGGCCGGCACAAGGTCGAGAGCGCGGCCGAGCGGATCACCGCGCTCAATCCGCACGTCCGCTTCGTCGGACACGCCACCTGGCTCAACGCCGACAACGCGCTATCGCTGATCGGCGACTACGACCTCGTGCTCGACGGCTCCGACAATTTCTCGACGCGTTATCTGGCTTCGGATGCCTGCTTCTTCGCGAAGAGGCCTCTGATCACCGCCGCGCTCGGCACCTTCGACGGCTCGCTCACCACCATCCGCGCGCATGAGAAGAACGAGCAGGGCGAATTCAATCCGACCTATCGCTGTCTGTTCCCGGAGGCGCCGCCGCCCGGGACCGTGCCGGCATGCGCGGAAGCCGGCGTCATGGGCGCGCTTGCGGGCGTGATGGGCTCGATGATGGCGCTGGAGGCGATCCGCGAGATCGTCGGTTTCGGCGACGGCCTGGTTGGCCGTCTCCTGATGATCGATGCGCGCGCGATGCGCTTCGAGACGCTGCGCTACGGGCGCGATCCGGCCAATCCGCTCAATGGCGATGGGCCGGTCATCACTGACCTGAGCGCCCATCGCACCTGATTGCCGTCGTTACGTCGTGGCCTGCTTCTCGCTGTCGAGGTGTGCCATCTGCTCGGCTGCGTAACGCGTACCGGCGGCGACATCGGGCGGAAACGCCTTTGCCAGCATCGCGAGATGAGCGGGTGTTAGCGTGACCTTGGCCGCGCCGAGCGCTTCGCTGAGACGATTGCGGGTTCGGGCGCCGACCAGCGGCACGATCTTCTCGCCCTGCGCCGCCACCCAGGCGATCGCGACCTGCGCCGGCGTCGCGCCGATCTCGGCGGCGATGGCGCGCAGCTGCTCCACCAGCGCGAGATTGGCATCGAGGTTCGATCCCTGGAAGCGCGGCGTCATCAGCCGGTAATCCCTGCCGGTCTTGCTGGAGTCCTTCGACCAATGGCCGCTGATCAGGCCGCGCGCCAACACGCCGTAAGCGGTGATGCCGATGCCGAGCTCGCGGCAGGTCTTCAGGATGTCGCGTTCGATGCCGCGCTCGATCAGCGAATATTCGATCTGGAGATCGGCGATCGGGTGCACGGCATGCGCGCGGCGGATGGTGTCGGAGCCGACCTCGGACAGGCCTATATGTTTGATGTAGCCGGCCTTCACCAATTCGGCGATGCCGCCGATGGTTTCCTCGATGGGAACGTTGGGATCGAGCCGCGCGGGACGATACACGTCGATGTAATCAGTGCCGAGCCGCTGCAGCGAATAGGCAAGGAAGTTCCTCGTTGCGGCCGGCCGCGAGTCGATCCCTGCGAATTCGCCGGCGGGGCCGCGCAGCGCGCCGAACTTGACGCTGATCTGCACCTTGTCGCGCGCGATATTCTTCAGCGCCTCGTGCACCAGCATTTCATTGTGGCCCATGGCGTAAAAGTCGCCGGTATCCAGCAGCGTGATTCCGGCATTGAGCGCCGCATGGATCGTGGCGATGCTCTCGCCGCGATCGGCGGGGCCATAGACCTCGGACATGCCCATGCAGCCGAGACCGAGGGCGGAGACGGTGGGGCCGGTTGAACCGAGTTTGCGCTGTTCCATGATGGCTTTCCTCGAAAAGGCGGCTCTGGGCCGCGTAACGAGGCCAGATATGCGCCTGATCGATTACGCCGATAAGCTGGACAACCGAGGATGGCTTGTTCATCATATCGAACAATGGCTGAGCCCGACCTGCGTGATCTCGACGTCTTCGTGGCGGTCGCCCGCACCCGCAATTTCCGACGCGCGGCGGTCGACATTCGCGTGTCGGTGTCGAGCCTTAGCCAGCGATTACGGGACCTGGAGGAGCGCCTCGGCGTCCGCCTGATGAACCGCACCACCCGCAGCGTCGCCCTGACCGAGGCGGGTGAGCTGCTGCTGTCGCGCGTGGCGCCCGCCTTGCGCGATGTCGGCGACGCCCTGGATCAGGTCCGGGGCCTGCGCGAGGTGGCCTCGGGCCGCCTGCGCATCAACGCACCGCCGCCGGCGGTCGACCTCGTGCTGGCGCCGATGGTCGGACCGTTCCTTGGGGCCTATCCGCAGGTCGATCTCGACATCGTGTCCGAAAGCGGATTCGTCGACATCGTCAGCGCCGGCTTCGATGCCGGCGTGCGCTACGGCGAGCATCTCGCGCAGGACATGGTGGCGATCCCGCTGAGCGGTCCGCAGAACTATGTCGTCGTCGCATCGCCCGATTACGTCGCGCGCCGCGGCAAGCCAGGGCATCCCAAGGATCTGCTCGACCATGACTGCATCCGCGCCCGCTACTCGAGCGGGGTCATGCATGATCTGGAGTTCGAAAAGGCCGGTCAGCTTGTGAAGGTGGATCCGCCGGCAAAGCTGATCTCGACCAATATGGGCCTTGCGATGCGTGCCGTACTCGACGGCGTCGGCATCTGGGCAACGCTCGATGGCTATGTCCATGATGCCGTGAAGTCCGGCGCGCTGGTCAGCCTGCTCCAGGATTGGTGCGAGCCGTTTCCCGGACCGTTCCTGTACTATCCAAGCCGGCGCCAAACGCCGCCGGCGTTGCGGGCCTTCATCGATTTCACAGCAGACTGGCGCAAGCGAAACACGCCGCGGCCCTAGACCCTCATGGTGAGGAGGCGCGAAGCGCCGTCTCGAACCATGCAGGCCCGTCTCTCGCCTGCGGCCAACCTTCGAGACGCGCGTTCCGCGCTCCTCAGGATGAGGCAGGAGAGCTTGTCATGCAGCCGATTGGTCTCAGAGCATGCTCGGCAGCACGCGATCCGGCGGCTTGTGGGCGTCGAGGAAGGTGCGGATGTTGATGATCACCTTTTCGCCCATCTCGACGCGGCCCTCGATCGTGGCCGAGCCCATATGCGGCAGCAGCGTCACCTTGCCGGCCTTGGCAAGCCGCACCAGCTTTGGATTGACCGCGGGCTCGTGCTCGTAGACGTCGAGGCCGGCGCCGCCGATCTCGCCGGCTTCGATCAGCTTGATCAGCGTGTCCTCGTCGGTGACGCCTCCGCGCGCGGTGTTGACGATATAGGCGTCCTTGCGGATCAGCTTCAACCGCCGCGCCGAGAGCAGATGGTAGGTCGCCGGCGTGTGCGGACAGTTCACCGAGATGATGTCCATCCGCGCCAGCATCTGGTCGAGGCTTTCCCAATAGGTCGCGCCCAGCTCTTCGGCGATCTTCGGCGCCACGGGCCGGCGGTTGTGATAGTGGATCTGCAAGCCGAAGGCGCGGGCGCGGCGTGCGACCGCCTGGCCGATGCGGCCCATGCCGATGATGCCGAGGCGCTTTCCGCCGATGCGATGGCCGAGCATCCAGGTCGGCGACCAGCCCGGCCAGGGTTTTCCTTCCGTCAGGATCGAGGCGCCTTCGATCATCCGCCGCGGCACGGCGAGGATCAGTGCCATGGTCATGTCGGCGGTGTCTTCGGTCAGAACCTTCGGCGTGTTGGTGACGGTAATGCCGCGGGCATGCGCGGCCTCGACATCGATATTGTCGACGCCGTTGCCGAAATTGGCGATCAGGCGGAGCTTGCAGTCGGGCTGGTTGACGATGTTGGCGGAGATGTGATCGGTGACGGTCGGAACCAGCACGTCGGCGGTGCGCGCGGCTTCCGCGAGCTGCTCGGCCGACATCGGCGTGTCGTCGAGATTGATCCGCGCGTCGAACAGTTCGCGCATCCGGGTCTCGATCGAGTCCGGAAGCTTGCGCGTCACCACGACGAGGGGCTTTTTCTTCACCGACATGTCCTGCCCTCATGAGGCGTTGCAAGCTGCCTCTGTCGCCAAAGGCCGGCCGTTGAGGCCCCATTAACCCGGTTGTTCGACACTGCCTTTGCCGCGTCGTCCCCGGCGTTTCCTTCAAGCTCTCCCCGATATTTCCGGCCGGAAAATCGGGACAAACTGGTTGTTCAAGTGTCCGTCCTCTCTAGCAGAAGGCCGGGCCAAGACAAGAACCACGGGCAAAGGGCTCGGGAACACCCGCGTGGGGCGGGTCAGGGGCGACCGCGGCACGGTTTTGGAATTTGGGGTGAGGGCCCGGCTCGGTCGGACCTTCGACAGGAGACGGGTTGATGGCGTTGGGGCGTTTTTGTTCGGTGATGGCGCTCGTTTGCACCTGGTTGAGCGCTTCGGTCAGCCCCGGGCATTCGGCAAAGGACAGCACACCCCAGACCGCCTCCGGCCTCCCGGTGCCGCGCTACGTCAGCCTCAAATCGGATCACGTCAACGTCCGCGCCGGCCCGACCAAGGACAACGACGTCGCCTGGGTCTATACCCGCTCCGGCCTGCCGGTCGAAATCACCGCGGAGTTCGAGAACTGGCGCCGGGTGCGCGATTCCGAGGGCGCCGAGGGCTGGGTCTATCACTCGCTGCTGTCGGGCCGCCGCACCGCTGTCGTCACCATGAAGCACAAGGACGACCTCGCGCCGATCTACGATCGCGCCGATCCCGACAGCGCGGTTGCAGCCAAGCTCCAGGCCGGCGTCGTCACGCAGGTGAAGAAGTGCACCGCAAACTGGTGCCACGTCCTCGGCAACGGCTTTGACGGCTGGATCCAGCAGGAGCGCCTCTGGGGCGTCTATTCGGACGAGCAGGTAAACTGACGCTTAGGGGCAATCCCGCGCCCCGTCGTCGGGCCCGGGCTCGTCCCGGGCATCCACGGACCTTGCACCCAGCCCAAAAACGCGGATGGCCGGGACAAGCCCGGCCATGACGACCAAATCAGCAGTTTAGGATGGATCTCAGCGCTTCTTGCGCAGCCGCACGACCATGTCGATGCGGGCGATCTCGTAACCCTCGGGCACCTCCGGCATCTTGGACAGCGCCAGATGCGGATCCTCGATATCGACCAGCTCATGGCTGTTCTCGAGGTAGTAGTGATGGTGGGTCGTGACGTTGGTGTCGAAATAGGTCTTGGTGCCGTCGACGCTGACCTGACGGAGCAGGCCGGCATCGGTGAGCTGGTTCAGCGTGTTGTAGACGGTCGCCAGCGAGACCGGCACCTTGGCGAGCGTCGCTTCCTCGTAGAGCATTTCGGCCGTGAGGTGGCGTGCACCCTTGCCGAACAGGAGCCAGCCAAGCGCCATGCGCTGGCGCGTCGGACGAAGCCCCGCGGACTGGAGCATTTCGTTGACGTCGTGCCATGGGCAGCCGGTCAAAGCCGGCTGGCGGCCGGACATGAGGGCCGCCGCATGGGCCTCTTCGTCGTGATGGGGCGCGTTATTTTCGCTCATTTCCAGCTTCGGGCACGCGTGAACACTATCCCCGTACATATATGGAGAGATAGATGCAGATGCAAGTTTCTCGCAACTAGAGTGGTTCTAATCAGACAAGGAACCGGGTCGGGTCCCCGTCATTTTACCTTCATGAGAGCACTTTGCCACCCGAAATCGCCTGTGTTAGAGAGCGCGCGGTTCCGCTTAGCCGATTTTGGCGCAGCCAGGCATTGATGGCCGCCCGCGATCCATCGGGGTCTTTCGGTATTCTCGTCTCACGATGAGAACAGGCGTTGCTTTCCGAACAAGACGGGGCCCATTTTTGCCAGAAACGCCGCTCAATCGGGGTTAGAACACAGAGGCTTCCGCATGCTGAACAGGCGCAACGGTTACGAATATGAAGATCTGCTGGCATGTGCCCGCGGCGAGATGTTCGGCCCCGGCAATGCCCAATTGCCGCTGCCGCCGATGCTCATGTTCGACCGTATTACGGACATCAGCGAGACCGGCGGCGAATTCGGCAAGGGGGTGGTGCGTGCCGAGCTCGACGTGAAGCCCGATCTCTGGTTTTTCGGCTGCCACTTCAAGAACGATCCGGTGATGCCCGGCTGCCTCGGCCTCGACGCGCTGTGGCAAATGGTCGGCTTTTATCTGGGCTGGAGTGGCGGTGAAGGTCGCGGCCGCGCGCTCGGCCTGAACGAGCTGAAGTTCAGCGGCCAGGTGCTGCCGGAGGCCCGCAAGGTTGTGTACAACATCGATATCAAGCGCGTGATGCGTTCAAAGCTGGTGCTGGGTATCGCCGACGGATGGCTTTCGGTCGATGACCAGATTATCTATCGCGCGAAGGATCTGAAGGTCGGCCTGTTCAAGCAGGGCACGAGCCTGGGCTGAGCGCATCACCACGAAGACAACGATTGAGGCGAGGCTGTCATGAGGCGGGTTGTGGTCACCGGGATGGGCATCGTCTCG
This sequence comes from Bradyrhizobium nivariense, assembly GCF_029846715.1. Lineage (GTDB taxonomy): Bacteria > Pseudomonadota > Alphaproteobacteria > Rhizobiales > Xanthobacteraceae > Bradyrhizobium. The sequence goes on along the minus strand of NZ_JARVWW010000004.1, from coordinate 79,121 downwards.
TCCATCGGAAACAACACCCAGGAAGTGCTTGCGAGCCTTCACGAGGCGAAGTCGGGCATTTCGCGGGCTGAGAAATATGCCGAGCTCGGCTTCCGTTCGCAGGTGCAAGGTGCGCCGACGCTCGATCCTTCGACGGTGGTCGACCGCCGCGCCATGCGTTTCCTCGGTCAGGGCGCGGCGTGGAATCACGTCGCGATGGAGCAGGCGATCCAGGATTCCGGTCTGTCGCCTGACGAAGTGTCCAACATCCGCACCGGCATCATCATGGGCTCCGGCGGCCCGTCCGCTCGCACCATCGTCGAGGCCGCCGACATCACCCGCACCAAGGGGCCGAAGCGCGTCGGACCGTTTGCCGTGCCGAAGGCGATGTCCTCCACGGCCTCCGCGACGCTTGCGACCTGGTTCAAGATCAAGGGCGTGAACTATTCGATCTCGTCGGCCTGCGCCACGTCGAACCATTGTGTCGGCAACGCCTATGAGACGATCCAGATCGGCAAGCAGGACGTCGTCTTCGCCGGCGGCTGCGAGGAGCTGGACTGGTCGCTGTCGGTGCTGTTCGACGCCATGGGCGCGATGTCCTCGAAGTACAACGACACGCCCGCCACGGCCTCGCGTCCCTACGACCTCAACCGCGACGGCTTCGTGATTGCCGGCGGCGCCGGCGTGCTGGTGCTGGAAGAGCTCGAGCATGCCAAGGCGCGCAGCGCGCGCATCTACGGCGAGATCGTCGGCTACGGCGCGACGTCCGACGGCTACGACATGGTCGCGCCATCGGGTGAAGGCGCCGAGCGCTGCATGCGCATGGCGATGTCGACCGTGAAGACCAAGGTCGACTACATCAATCCGCACGCGACATCGACGCCGGCCGGCGATCCCCCGGAGATCGATGCGCTCCGCAGGGTGTTCGGAAATGGCGAGAAGTGCCCGCCGATCTCGGCGACCAAGGCGCTGACCGGCCACTCACTCGGTGCGACCGGCGTGCAGGAGGCGATCTATTCGCTGCTGATGATGAACAACGGCTTCATTTGCGAGAGCGCGCACATTCAGGAGCTCGATCCCGCATTCGCCGACATGCCGATCGTGCGCAAGCGCATCGACAACGTCAAGATCGGCACCGTGCTGTCGAACTCCTTCGGCTTCGGCGGCACCAACGCCACGCTGGTGTTCAGCCGGCTGGATGCGTAATTTTGGCGCGCTGTCTTGCCCCGCCAATGCGGGGCATCCAGTACGCCGCGGCTTCTCGACTTACAACAACTGTCTCGGATTACCGGATCGCCCGCATGCGCGGGCGATGACCTTGGAATAGTGGAGCTACCGGCCGATGGAAGGTTTGATGAAAGGCAAGCGCGGTCTGATCATGGGCATCGCCAATGATCATTCGATCGCCTGGGGCATGGCGAAGACGCTGCATGCCCACGGCGCCGAGCTTGCCTTCACCTTCCAGGGCGAGGCCCTGGGCAAGCGCGTCAAGCCGCTGGCGGAGCAGCTCGGCGTCGACGTGGTGCTGCCCTGCGACGTCGAGGACATCGCCAGCGTCGATGCCACCTTCGCAGCGCTGCGCGAGAAATGGGGCCGGCTGGATTTCGTGATCCACGCGATCGGCTTCGCCGACAAGAACGAGCTCAAGGGCCGCTACGCCGACACCAGCCGCGAGAATTTTTCGCGCACCATGGTGATCTCCTGCTTCTCATTCACGGAGATCGCAAAACGCGCCGCCGAGCTGATGACGGAGGGTGGCAGCATGATCACGCTGACCTTCGGCGCTTCGATGCGCGCGATGCCGAACTACAACGTGATGGGCGTGGCCAAGGCGGCGCTGGAAGCCTCGGTGCGCTATCTCGCCTCCGATTTCGGGCCGCGCGGCATCCGCGTCAACGCGATCTCCGCAGGTCCCATCCGCACGCTCGCCGGCTCCGGCATCGGCGAGGCGCGCGCGATGTTCGCCTTCATGCAAAAGCATTCGCCGCTCCGCCGCGGCGTCACGCTCGACGAGCTCGGCGGCTCGGCGCTGTATTTGTTGTCGGATCTCTCCGGCGGCGTGACCGGCGAGATCCACTATGTCGATTCCGGCTACAACATCGTCCTGATGCCGAAGCCTGATGATCTGAAGGCGGAAGACTAGCCCGCCGCGATCTTCTCCGCGCGCTGGAACGCCGGCCGCGCCATGCAACGCGCGAGATAGGCGTCGAAGGCGGGGCGCGACGGCACCATCTTGAACAGGCGCACCGCAAAGTTCAGGCCCGATCCGATCGTGATATCGGCGGCCGAAAACTCCTCGCCGAGAATCCACGGTCCCTTCGCGAGCGCGGCGTCCAGCACGTCGAAGACCTGAGTTGCGCTGCCCCAGGCCGCGGTCGAGGTCGGGATCTCGATCTTGGTGAAGATCTGGATAATGGCGGGCTCGATGCAGCCCGGCGAGAAGAACAGCCATTGCAGATAGCGCGCGCGGCGGGGATCGGTCACGTCTGGCGCAAGCTTGGTCTCGGGATAGCGGTCGGCGATGTAGGCGCAGATCGCGGCGGCCTCGCCGAGCGCGGCATCGCCGTCGCTGAGCGCCGGCACCTTGCCCATTGGATTGACCTTGAGGAAATCCGGCGCTTTCTGCGCACCGGTCGAGATGTCGGTCAGCACGCGCTCATAGGTTAGGCCGCTCTCTTCCATCAGCCAGAGCGTCGTGAACGAGCGCGAGCGGGGCGACCAATAGAGCTTGATCATGGCAAGCGGACCTTTCATCGGTGGGAGCCGAACGGCGCGCAATTCATGGCGCGTTTGCCGCGCATTCGCAACGCGCTACGCCTGGGTACAGAATGCTCCGGCTCAGTCTTCCTTGAGATAGCCGGGGAGGCCCCGGTCGAGCCTGTCTACGACGAGTGTTCGTGTCCTCTCGCGCAGCGCCGCGTTGGCCGAAGCTCCCGCGGGCGGGTCGGGGAACATCGAGTTGTCGAGCTTGGTGAGCGGGTCTTCGGTCAATCGCATACTTGCGGCGAAGTTCGCGCCGAAATTCACAAAGGGGCGCTTGATCTCCTCGTAGCTTCGGCCGTCGATCAGCGTGATCGCAATGTTGGCGAAAAGGTGCGAGTGCCGAAGGAGGCCGCCGAGACCCTGATTGTAGGTGCCGATGCCGTTCAGCGTCATGTGCGAGTTCGGCAACTCCGCCTTGAACGTAGTTGCGACGAGATAGCGATCGCAATTCGCATTCGCGGTAAAGCTCCGCACGATCACCGGCAGACGCTCTCCGGGATCCCGGATGAGGATCGTTTTCGGATTATAGAAGGGCTCGAAGACGCCCTTGGGAGAGGCGATCCTGCGCACCGCGGGATCGTTGCTCGTTGCCGCGCGCACCCGCGCAAACACGAGATCATCGAGGCCCCAGTCGATTGGGACCTCGCTCACCTCATTCTCGAAGATCGTGAGGCCAAATTTCTGGACGGAGTAGTGGTCTCCGATCACCGAGATCACGCCAAGCCGGCACGGGTCGCTCTCCATCGCTGCCGGCTGCTTCGCAACCGGTTTGGCCTTCGGCGTCGCCTTCTTGGCGACCGGTTTTGCCGAAGTTGCGGACTGTGCGGGAGGCGCGGTGGTTGCGGGAGGGGATTGCGCGGCTGCCGCAGCGAGTAGGGACAGCAGCACGAGCACCGAGGCAGCAAATCGAATCATGGATTCCAGGAGATCAGAAGCAGGAGGATATCGGGCACGCTACACTAGGTTGGCATCGTGACAACCGCAAGCTGCAGCCGGAGATCGTTGTCTATCCGGTGGGCCGCTATCGCTTCCACCGATAATACTTCATCACGAAGCCGTTCGAGGGCTCGATCTCTTCCTTCTCGAACACAAAGCCCTCGCGCTCGTACCAGCGCCAGGCTTTTTCGTTCTCGCGGATGCAGCGCAGGTACATCTCGTCAGGCAGTTGCGTGCGCGTGAAGACGAGCAATTGGCGGCCGAGCGATTGCCCCTGATAGGCCGGCGCAACGAACAGCATGTCGAGATAGAGTTTTGGCAGATGCAGCGCCAGCATCGCGGCGATCGTGCCGTTGTCGTCGGCGACGTACAGGCTCCAGCCGTCCTCGATCTCGCGCCGGATGCGTGCACGCAGGTTTGCCAGCAGGAAGTCGCTCGTCTCGCCGAGCCCGGTCGAGACCCAGCTCTCCATCCAGACACGGCCGATCTCGTCGTATTCGTCGGCGCGGGCCGGGCGGATGATGGGATGGGACATCGAGGCCTCAGGTCCGCTGGCTGCGCACGGATGGCCGTGCGCGCACCTTGCCTGCCGACAGGCACACCACCTCGGAAATCTGCAGGAGCTGCCGCGCCAGCGGGCTGGTCTTGCGCCAGACCATGCCGATGGTGCGCGAGGGCTCCGGGTCGCGGAAGCGCGCGAGCGAGACCGAGGCCGATCGCGTCTCCACCGGCACGGCCATCTCCGGGATCAAGGTGACGCCGATGCCGGCGCTGACCATCTGGACCAGCGTCGACAGCGAATTGGCATCCAGCATCTCGCGCGGCGGCGCCGATTGCATGTTGCAGAACGACAGCGCCTGATCGCGGAAGCAGTGCCCCTCTTCGAGCAGCAACAGCCGCATCTCGCGCATCATCTCCCGCGATGGTGCAGGTGTCCCCTCATCCGCGGCCGGCCGCACCAGCAGGAATTTTTCCTCGAACAGGGCGACCTCGGTGAGCGAAGGCTCGGACACCGGCAACGCAACGATGGCGGTATCAAGCCTGCCTTCCACCAGTTCCTGGATCAGCCGCGGCGTCATCGTCTCGCGCACGCGGATGTCGAGCTCCGGATGCATGCGCGTGAGATTCTTGGTGATCGTGGGCAGAAGATAAGGCGCGATCGTCGGGATCATGCCGATGCGCAGCCGTCCGGAGAACCGGTCCTGCGAGGCGCGGGCGAAATCGCCGAGCTCGTCGACCGAGCGTAAAATGTCGCGGACGCGCTGCGCGAGCTCCTCGCCAAATCGGGTCAGCGCCACCTGCCGGGCGCTGCGCTCCAGCAGCAGACCGCCGAGCGCCTCCTCCAACTCCTTGATCTGCATCGACAAGGCCGGTTGCGAGATGGAACAGGACTCAGCCGCGCGGCCGAAATGACTATGGCGCGCCAGGGCGTCGAAATACCGGAGCTGGCGCAGCGTCAGGTTTATCATCAGAAAATCTTATCGCAGCGATCATTAAAGTCAACTTCCCCTGATCGAACGCGAAGCTTAGAGTACTTCTACCTGGTCAAAGGCGCGAGTTCGACGCCACCAGAGGAGGTATTCATGGACGACACTTCGAAGTGCCCGTTTTCGGGTGGAAAACGCGTGCCGGCGAACCGCGATTGGTGGCCAACTCAGCTCAGCATCGAGATGCTGCACAAGAATTCCGGCCTGTCCGACCCGATGGGCAAGGAGTTCGACTACGCCAAGGAATTCAAGACGCTCGACCTGAACGCGGTCATCAAGGATCTGACCGCTTTGATGACGGAATCGCAGGAATGGTGGCCTGCCGACTTCGGTCACTATGGCGGCCTCATGATCCGCATGGCCTGGCACAGCGCGGGCACCTACCGCATCGCCGACGGCCGCGGTGGCGCCGGTGCCGGTCAGCAACGTTTCGCGCCGCTCAACAGCTGGCCCGATAACGCCAATCTCGACAAGGCGCGCCGTTTGCTCTGGCCGATCAAGCAGAAATACGGCCGCAAGCTTTCCTGGGCCGATTTGATGGTGCTCGCCGGCAACGTCGCGCTGGAGTCGATGGGCTTCAAGACCTTCGGTTTCGCCGGTGGTCGCGCCGACGTGTGGGAGCCGGAAGAGCTGTATTGGGGTCCCGAAGGCACCTGGCTGGGCGATGAGCGCTACAGCGGCGAACGCCAACTCGCCGAGCCGCTCGGCGCGGTGCAGATGGGCCTCATCTACGTCAATCCGGAAGGCCCGAACGGCAAGCCGGATCCGATCGCCGCGGCCAAGGACATCCGCGAGACCTTCTTCCGTATGGCGATGAACGACGAGGAAACCGTCGCGCTGATCGCCGGCGGCCACACCTTCGGCAAGACCCATGGTGCTGGCGATCCGTCGCTGGTCGGACCGGAGCCGGAAGCGGGTGCGCTCGAGGACCAGGGCCTCGGCTGGAAGAGCAAGCACGCTTCGGGCCTGGCGGGCGATTCCATCACCAGCGGTCTCGAGGTGACATGGACGACGACGCCGACCAAGTGGAGCAACAACTTCTTCGAGAACCTGTTCAAGTACGAATGGGAGCTGACGAAGAGCCCAGGCGGTGCGAACCAATGGACGGCCAAGGGCGCCGAGGCGATCATTCCTGATGCCTTCGACAAGTCGAACAAGCATCGGCCGACCATGCTGACGACCGACCTCTCGCTGCGCCTCGATCCGGCCTACGAGAAGATCTCGCGTCGCTTCCTCGAGAACCCGGATCAGTTCGCGGACGCCTTCGCCCGCGCCTGGTTCAAGCTCACCCATCGCGACATGGGCCCGATCCAGCGCTATCTCGGCCCGCTGGTGCCGAAGGAGACGCTGATCTGGCAGGATCCGATTCCGGCCGTGAATCACGAATTGGCCAGCGATCAGGACATCGCTGCGCTGAAGACCAAGATCCTGGCCTCGGGTCTGTCGGTGTCGGAGCTGGTCTCGACCGCCTGGGCGTCGGCCTCGACGTTCCGCGGCTCGGACAAGCGCGGCGGCGCCAACGGCGCGCGCATCCGCCTCGCCCCGCAGAAGGACTGGGAGGTGAACGAGCCGGCTCAGCTCTCGAAGGTCCTGGGCAAGCTCGAAGCGATCCAGAAGGACTTCAACGCGTCATCCGGTGCGAAGAAGGTCTCGCTGGCGGACCTCATCGTGCTCGGCGGCACTGCCGCGGTCGAGAAGGCCGCGAAGGATGCCGGCGTCGACGTCAAGGTCGCCTTCACGCCGGGCCGGATGGACGCCTCGCAGGAGCAGACCGACGCTGCCTCCTTCGCTCCGCTGGAGCCGCGGGTCGACGGCTTCCGCAATTACACCGGCAAGCGGCAACAGTTCATGATGCCCGAAGAGGCGCTCGTCGATCGCGCGCAGCTGTTGAAGCTCTCCGGTCCCGAGCTGACCGTGCTCGTCGGCGGCCTGCGTGTGCTCGGTGCCAATGCGAACGGTTCGAAGAACGGTGTCCTCACCGCGAAGGTGGGAACGCTGAGCAACGACTTCTTCGTCAACCTGCTCGACATGAGCACGCAGTGGACGCCGGCCGGCACTGACGGCACCTATGAGGCCCGCGACCGCAAGACCAATGCGGTGAAGTGGACCGGCACGCGCGTCGACCTGATCTTCGGCGCGCATTCGCAGCTTCGCGCCTACGCCGAGGTCTATGCCACGTCGGACTCCAAGGAGCAGTTCGTAAAGGACTTCGCCAAGGCCTGGACCAAGGTGATGAACCTCGACCGGTTCGACCTCGCGGCCTGATCCCAAAGCTCAGCAAGCGACAAATAAAAAGGGCGGCCGCGAGGCCGCCCTTCGTGTTTCTGATGTAGAGCGTTTTCGAGCGAAGTGGATACCGGTTCGCGTGAAGAAAACGCGTCAAAACAAGAATCTAGAGCTTCGGTTCTGATTCAATCAGAACCGATAATGCTCTAGCGGAGCGATTTACTCGCCGGCTGCTTCGCGCGGGGCCTTCTCGCCCTCGCCGCCCTTGCCTTCGAGGTCTTCGCCGGTGGTCTGGTCGACCACCTTCATCGACAGGCGGGTCTTGCCGCGGTCGTCGAAGCCGAGCAGCTTGACCTTGACCTTGTCGCCTTCCTTGACGACGTCGGAGGTCTTCTGCACGCGCGCCGAGGCGAGCTGGCTGATGTGGACGAGGCCGTCCTTGGAGCCGAAGAAGTTCACGAAGGCGCCGAACTCCATCACCTTGACGACGGTGCCGTCATAGATCTGGCCGACTTCCGGATCGGAGGCGATCGACTTGATCCACTTGATGGCGGCCTTCATCGCCTCGCCGTCGCTGGAGGCGACCTTCACGGTGCCGTCGTCCTCGATGTTGACCTTGGCGCCGGTCTTCTCGACGATCTCGCGGATCACCTTGCCGCCGGTGCCGATCACTTCGCGGATCTTGTCGGTGGCAATCTTGAAGGTCTCGATGCGCGGCGCATATTCGCCGAGCTCGGCACGGGCGTTGGTGAGCGCCTTGGACATCTCGCCGAGGATGTGGATACGCCCATCCTTGGCCTGACCGAGTGCGACCTTCATGATCTCTTCGGTGATGCCTTCGATCTTGATGTCCATCTGGAGCGAGGTGATGCCCTGCTCGGTGCCGGCGACCTTGAAGTCCATGTCGCCGAGATGGTCCTCATCACCGAGGATGTCCGAGAGAACCGCGAAGCGCTTGTCTTCGAGGATCAGGCCCATCGCGATGCCCGCGGTCGGCCGCTTCAACGGCACGCCGGCGTCCATCAGCGCGAGCGAAGCGCCGCAGACCGATGCCATCGACGAGGAGCCGTTGGATTCGGTGATCTCCGACACCACGCGGGTGGTGTAGGGGAACTCATGGTGCGGCGGCAGCACCGGGTGGATCGCGCGCCAGGCAAGCTTGCCGTGGCCGATCTCGCGGCGCTTGGTGCCGCCGAGGCGACCGGTTTCACCGACCGAGTAGGGAGGGAAGTTGTAGTGCAGCAGGAACGTCTCTTTGTACGTTCCCGACAGCGCGTCGATGTACTGCTCGTCCTCGCCGGTGCCGAGCGTGGTCACGACCAGCGCCTGGGTCTCGCCGCGGGTGAACAGCGCCGAGCCGTGGGCACGGGGCAGCACGCCGACTTCGGCGATGATCTTGCGCACGGTCTTGCTGTCGCGACCGTCGATGCGCTTGCCGGTGTCGAGGATGTTCCAGCGAACGATCTTGGCTTCGAGCTCCTTGAACACGCCGCCGATGCGCAGCTTGTCGTATTTCGGCTCCTGCCCTTCAGGGAAATAGTGGGCGATCACCTTTTCCTTGACCTTGCCGACCGCGGCGTAGCGGTCCTGCTTGACCGGAATGGCGTAGGCGGCGCGCAGTTCCTGCTCGACCATGCCGAGCATTTCCTTTTCGAGCGCCGAATTGTCGATCGTGGTGACCTCGCGCGGCTCCTTCGCGGCCTTCTCGGCGAGCTCGATGATCGCGTTGATCACCGGCTGGAAGTGGCGGTGACCGAACATCACCGCACCGAGCATGATGTCTTCGTTCAGCTCCTTGGCTTCCGATTCCACCATCAGCACGGCGTCGGCAGTGCCGGCGACGACGAGGTCGAGCTGGGTGTCGACCATCTCGTCGAGCGTCGGGTTGAGGATGAACTCGTCGTTGGCGAAGCCGACGCGCGCGGCGCCGATCGGGCCCTTGAACGGAGCGCCCGACAGGGTCAGCGCCGCCGATGAGGCCACCAGCGCCACGATGTCGGGATCGTTCTCCATGTCGTGCGAGAGCACGGTGACGATCACCTGGGTCTCGTTGCGCCAGCCATCGACGAACAGCGGACGGATCGGGCGGTCGATCAGGCGGGAGACCAGCGTCTCCTTCTCGGTCGGACGGCCCTCGCGCTTGAAGTAGCCGCCGGGAATGCGGCCGGCTGCGTAGGTCTTCTCCTGGTAGTCGACGGTCAGCGGCAGGAAGTCGACGCCTTCGCGCGGCGTCTTTGCCGCGACGACGGTGGCGAGCACCACGGTCTCACCATAGGTCGCGACGACGGCGCCGTCGGCCTGGCGGGCGATCTTGCCGGTTTCAAGCTTGAGAGGGCGTCCGCCCCAGTCGATCTCGACCGAATGCTTATTGAACATAGATGTCTTCTTTCATGGGTTCTCGAAAGAAGGACGGGTCGAAAAACAAAAACCATGCGCAAGATTGCGGGACGTTGATCGAAGCGGGCGATCAGCGTCCTGCGATCCTGCCATGGTTTTTGGATTTCGGATGGCGTCCATCCTTTCGGGTCATACGGGCGCCTTGCCCGTTGTGCCCAGCCGCCGGATTGCTGCTGGACTGTCAGTCGGCACGAACGCGAACACCGAACCTTCGGTCTTCGCCCATCATGCCCCGGATGCTCGCCGTCAACGGCCCGCACCCGACGCGCACGCAGCCTCGATCAAAAACCTTTAAACAAACGCTTTCGTTCGAAACCACGCGCGAAAACGCGCGCCGTTGGGCGCGCGCAAGAACTCTTAACGACGAATGTTGTGCTTCTCGAGCAGCGCCTTGTAGCGCGCCTCGTCCTTCTTCTTCACATAGTCGAGGAGCGAGCGGCGGGTCGAGACCAGCTTCAAGAGGCCGCGACGCGAATGGTTGTCCTTCACGTGGGTCTTGAAATGGCTCGTGAGGTTGGCGATGCGTTCCGACAGGATCGCGACCTGAACCTCCGGCGAACCGGTGTCGCCGGCTTTGTTGGCATTCGTCTTGATGACTTCCGCTTTGCGTTCTGCGGCAATCGACATCGTCAATTTCTCTCGTTGCGAACGGCGCTGGCAGTCAGGCCGGTCAGGTTGAACACACGCTTGGGGATGATTTCGCCATTGCCGACTTCGGCAAGCGCGAGAAGCCGGCCTGCCACCGTGACATAGACTGTGCCGCTAGAAGTGGGCGCATCCCGTCCGCGCAACAAAACGGCCTGGCCCCGATGGAGCCTTGCCGCATCAGCCCGAGTGACGGCCAGTGCCGGGATGTCGTCCAGCGCGGTCTCAACGGGCATCAGCGCGTCGGCGAGGCTGCCCTCGCCGGACGCGGCTCTATCGCACAAAGCCTCCAACTGATCCAGCGGAATCATGTCGTTCTCGCCAAATGGGCCGACCAGGGTCCGCCGCAGCGCGCAGATGTGGCCGTAAGTGCCGAGAATCCGGCCCATATCGCGGGCCAGCGCGCGGACATAGGTGCCCTTGCCGCACTCGGCCTCGAACACGGCCCTGTCGCTATCTGGTTGATCTACAAGGCTTAAACGGTGAATCTCGACTGGCCGCGGAGCCAACTCGACGACCTCGCCGTCGCGGGCGAGGTCGTAGGCGCGCTCGCCCTGCACCTTGATCGCGGAATAGCGCGGCGGGATCTGCTCGATCACCCCCGTGAAACGGGGCAGCAGGGCCTCGATGGCCTCCCGGGTCGGGCGCTGGTCGGAGGTTGCGGTCGCCCGGCCCTCGATGTCGTCGGTGTCGCGCTCCTCGCCCCAGCACACCGTGAACTGGTAGCGTTTGCGGCCGTCCATGACGAAGGGGACGGTCTTGGTGGCCTCGCCGAGCGCGATCGGCAGGCCGCCGGAGGCGAGCGGATCGAGCGTGCCGGCATGACCGGCGCGTTTGGCGTTGAACAGGCGCTTGAGCACGGCAACGGCCTGCGTCGAGGTCATGCCGATCGGCTTGTCGAGCACGACCCAGCCATGGACGTCGCGGCGGTCGCGGCGCGGCTGGTTGCCCTTCTGCTTGCTGGCGCGCGGATCGTTGTTGACGCGGCGCGGCTCGTGATGCGGCTGAGAATTGCCGCTGATGTCCGCAAAATTATTTTTCTGCACGTCGCGCTGATCGGCCTCTTTGCCGCCGATCGTGCCGTGAGCCGGGTCCATCGTCATTGTTCTTCTTCCCGATCCGAGTCCGGATTCTGTTCCAGGTCCTTCTGCACCGCCGGTGTTCGCAAAAGCTTCTCGATCCGTTCCGCTTCGTCGAATCGTTCGTCGACGCGGAAGCGAAGGTCAGGTGCAAATTTCAGGTTAACGCGCCGCGCGACTTCGCCGCGCAGGAATTTCTTGTTGCGTTCGAGCGCAGCGATGATGATCGCGGTGTCGCGGCCACCGAGCGGCATCACATAGACTGTCGCGAGCTTCAGGTCGGGCGACATCCGTACCTCCGGCACGGTGATGATGTGACCTTCGAGGTCCGCATCATGCACATTGCCTTGCGCCAGAATCTCGGCCATCGCATGGCGAACCTGCTCGGCGACGCGCAACTGGCGTTGCGAGCCGCCGGGTGCGGAACTCTTTTTCTGATGATGGCTGGGCATGGTCTGAAAATCACCTCGTCATGCCCGTGTTTGGGGCACGGGCATTGTCATTTGTCCTGTTGAAACGAAGAGGGGTGGATGGCCGGAAAAAATCCGGCCATCGCACTCCCGCAATTCAGTTCAATAAGATCCAGGCGCTTCGGTAAGATTTGGACTTACAGGGAGCGCTGGATCGTCTCCACGCGGTAACACTCGATCACGTCACCGGCGCGCATGTCGTGGTAGTTCTCGAAGGCCATGCCGCATTCCTGACCGGACTGGACTTCCTTCACTTCGTCCTTGAAGCGCTTCAGCGTCGACAGCTTGCCTTCGTGCACGACGACGTTGTCGCGGATCAGGCGCACGTTGGCGCCGCGTTCCACGGTGCCGTCGGTGACGCGGCAGCCGGCGACCTTGCCGACCTTGGAGATGTTGAAGATCTCCAGGATCGCGGCGTTGCCGAGCATGGTTTCGCGCAAGGTCGGCGCGAGCAGGCCGCTCATGGCCTTCTTCACGTCGTCCACGAGGTCGTAGATGATGTTGTAATAGCGGATCTCGATGCCGTTGCGCTTGGCGGCCGCGGCGGCCTCCTTGTTCGCACGAACCGAGAAGCCGATGATCGCGGCGCTGAAGCCTTCCGCGAGCGTCACGTCCGATTCCGAGATGCCGCCGACACCGGCATGCAGGATGCGCGCGGCGACTTCGTCGGTGCCGAGCTTCTCCAGCGAGCCGAGGATCGCTTCCAGCGAGCCCTGCACATCGGCCTTGATGATCAGCGGGAATTCCTTGCGGCCCGCCGTCTTCAACTGCGACATCATCTGCTCGAGCGAGCCGCGCATGCCGGAGATCGAGGCTGCCGCGTTCTCGCGCTTCTGGTGCGCGCGGTAGCTGGTGACCTGGCGGGCGCGGGCTTCGTTCTCGACCACGGCGAGACGATCGCCGGCTTCCGGCGGACCGTTGAAGCCGAGCACCTCGACCGGCACCGAAGGACCTGCCTCCGGCACCGTCTCGCCCTGATCCGAGATCAGCGCGCGGACGCGGCCCATTTCGGCACCGGCGACGATGATGTCACCGACACGAAGCGTGCCGCGCTGGACCAGCACGGTCGCGACCGGACCACGGCCGCGATCGAGCTTGGCTTCGATCACGGTGCCTTCGGCCGGGCGATCCGAATTGGTCTTGAGGTCGAGGATGTCGGCCTGGAGCGCGATCATCTCGAGCAGCTTGTCGAGATTGGTCTTGTTCTTCGCGGACACTTCGACGTCGACGACTTCGCCGCCGAAGGATTCCACCTGCACCTCATGCTGGAGCAGCTCGGTGCGCACGCGTTCGGGCTTGGCGTCGGGCTTGTCGATCTTGTTGATGGCAACAATGATCGGCACGCGGGCCGCCTTGGCGTGGTTGATGGCTTCGATCGTCTGCGGCATCACGCCGTCATCGGCAGCAACCACCAGCACGACGATGTCGGTCACCTTGGCGCCGCGGGCGCGCATCGCGGTGAACGCGGCGTGGCCGGGCGTGTCGATGAAGGTGATCTTCTTGCCGCTTTCGGGCGACAGCACCTGATAGGCGCCGATATGCTGGGTGATGCCGCCGGCCTCGCCGGAGACAACGTTGGCATGACGGAGCGCGTCGAGCAGCGAGGTCTTGCCGTGGTCGACGTGACCCATCACGGTCACCACCGGCGAGCGCGGCTCGGTGTCGGTGGAATCGTCGATGGCGTCGAACAGGCCTTCTTCAACGTCGGACGCGGCAACGCGCTTGACGGTGTGACCCAGCTCTTCGGCGATCAGCTGCGCGGTGTCGGCGTCGATCACGTCGGTGATCTTGTGCATCGCGCCCTGCTTCATCAGCATGCGGATGACGTCGACCGCGCGCTCGGCCATGCGGTTGGCGAGTTCCTGGATCGTGATCGCTTCCGGAATGATCACCTCGCGGATGAGCTTTTCCTTCGGCTCGTTCGCGGCATGGCCCTTCAGGCGCTGGGTGCGGCGGCGGAACGAGGCGATCGAGCGCTCGCGCACGTCGTCGGCATTGAAGGCGGTGACGACGGTCAGGCGGCCGCGCTCCTTCTGCGGGCCGGGCTTGTGGGTGGGCTTGGGGGCTATCACGGGCCGCGCAGCGCCGCCGGGACCGCGACGGATCTGGCGCGGACCCTCGTCCTCGTCCGGTCCGGCTGCGACAGCGGGGCCGCGACCCACCGGGCCTCCCGGCCGCGTGGTCGTTCCGGGCCGCGCCGTCGTTGTTCCCGGGCGTGCCGTGGTGGTCGTCCCGGGCCGCGCCGCGGGCGCTCCGGGCCGCGGTGCAGGAGCGGCCGAGGTCGCCGTTGCGGGGCGCGCCGCAGATTGCGGCTGCTCACCCTCGCCAAAACGCTTCTTGGCCTCGGTTTCGGCCTTCCGCTTGGCTTCCTCTTCGTGGCGGTGACGTTCATCCTCGGCCTTGCGGCGGGCTTCGGCGGCCTCGCGATCAGCGCGTTCGGCGTTTTCGCGGACAGCGCGGCGCTGGGCCTCTTCCTCGGCATGGCGGCGCTCTTCGACTTCGCGCACCTTGGCATCGGCCAGCGCGCTGGCGCGGGCGGAACGCTCGTCCTCGGTCAGCGTGCGCAGCACCACGCCGGAGCCGGCGTTGCGCGGCGGCGCCGGGCGTGCCGGAGCAGGCTTGGGCGCGGCGGCCGGCGCGGGCTTCGCCACCTCGGCAGCCTGTGGCTCGGGGCTGCCGTCGGTGCGGCGCTTGCCACGCTTCTCGACCACGACCTGCTTGCTACGGCCATGGCTGAAGCTCTGGCGCACGGTGCCCGTTTCGACGCGCGGCTTGAGCGATAGCGTCTTGCTCGGAACGCTCAGCTTCTTGTCGCCAGGGGTCTTGGTATCAACCATTCAGCAGTCCTAATCCTGATCTGTTAGCATTGTGCGTTGCCGCACCGTCCTGTTGGGTCGTCGTTGTCTCTCAGAAATCCTGGCCGGGCTTTTCGGCAGTCTTGTCATCGTCTGCCATCCGGTATCGGACCAGCATCTGGCTACGTGACAGGAACGACTTGCTCGCCGGGCCCGCGAGCAGGGCAGCATGTATCACATTTGACCGGGTAAGTGCCAAATCCAATTCTATTGATTTCAGTGCGGTAACGACGGGAATCTGCGGCTTTGCGCCGCGATTTCCGTCATTTTGACGCGCCAGCATGTCCAATTTGCGGATTCCGTCCGCGGCCCCGTCGCTGGCGTGGATCAGGACCTCGACCGTACCTCCCCGAAGCGCGCTTTCGACCTTGCCGAAGCCGGCCACGATCTGGCCCGCCTTGGCGGCAATCCCAAGGGCTTCCGTCACGCCCCGAACCAGGAGCGCCTCGATGTCGGCGGGAAGCGTCTGAGGGATGCGCAGCTCGCGCTTGAAGGCTTTGGTAAAATGGTGACGCCGCACGGCTTCCGCAACCGCCTCTCGCGAGGCTGATATCCACATTCCGCGTCCGGGCAGCTTGCGCTTGAGATCGGGAACTATGTGCCCTCGCGGCGAGACGACGAAGCGGATCAGCTCGTCGATCGGCCGGACCTCGCGACTGACCGCGCACATCCGCATGGTCGCGGACCTTTCGGTCCGCGGTCCATGGTCGAGTTCGGGGTCAGTATCGGCGAGCATCCGGGTGACATCCTCCTTCGCCCTAAGCCGGCTGATCTTCGGTCGCCTCGGCCTCTTCCGCCGGCTTGGCGAGATCGGCCTCGGTGATCCAGCCGGCCTTGACGCGGGCCTGCATGATCATCGCTTCAGCATCGTCACGGGAGATATCGAGGCCGTCGAGCGCGCCCGGATATTTGGTCTGCTCGCCGCCTTCCTTGCGCTCGGTCCAGCCGACCAGATCGTCAGTGGCGCAGCCGGCGAGGTCGTCGACCGTCTTGATGTCATTCTCGCCGAATTTCACCAGCATCTTCGATGTGACGCCGGGCACGTCCTTGACGGCGTCCTCGACCCCGAGTTCCTTGCGCCTGGCCTCAAGCTCGGCTTCCAGCTGTTCGAGATATTCACGAGCGCGGTTCTGGAGCTCCTGCGCGGTCTCCTCGTCGAAACCCTCGATGCCGGCGAGTTCCTTGACGTCCACCATCGCGAGCTCCTCAACCGAGGTGAAGCCTTCGGACGCCAGCAATTGGCCCACCACCTCGTCGACATTGAGCGATTCCATGAAGACGCGGGTGGAGTTCTCGAAGTCGGCCTGGCGGCGCTCCGATTCCTCCTGTTCGGTCAGGATGTCGATGTCCCAGCCGGTGAGCTGCGAGGCCAGACGCACGTTCTGGCCGCGGCGGCCGATCGCCAGCGAGAGCTGGTTGTTGGTGTCGGGCACGACGACCTCGATGCGCTCGCGGTCTTCGTCGATGACGACCTTGGAGACTTCGGCCGGCGCCAGCGCGTTGACCACGAAGGTCGCGATGTCGGGCGACCAGGGGATGATGTCGATCTTCTCGCCCTGCAATTCGTTCACCACCGCCTGCACGCGCGAACCGCGCATACCGACGCAGGCGCCGACCGGGTCGACCGAAGAATCGCGGGAAATCACGCCGATTTTCGCGCGCGAGCCGGGATCGCGGGCGACCGCCTTGATCTCGACGATGCCGTCATAGATCTCGGGCACTTCCTGCGCGAACAGTTTTGCCATGAACTGCGGATGAGTGCGGGAAAGGAAGATCTGCGGGCCGCGGGTCTCGCGGCGGACGTCGAAGATATAGGCGCGGACGCGGTCGCCGTTGCGGAACACTTCGCGCGGCAGCATCTCGTCGCGGCGGATGATGGCCTCGCCGCGGCCGAGATCGACGATCACGCTGCCATATTCGACGCGCTTGACGACGCCGTTGACGATGTCGCCGATGCGGTCCTTGAATTCCTGATATTGCCGGTCGCGCTCGGCTTCGCGCACTTTCTGCACGATCACCTGCTTGGCAGACTGCGCGGCGATGCGGCCATATTCCAGCGGCGGCAGGGTGTCGGCGATGGTGTCGCCGACCTGGGCACCGGGATTGGCGCGCTGTGCATCCACCAGCGAGATCTGGTTGGAATGGTTTTCGACCGTCTCGACGACCAGCATGTGGCGCGACAGCCGCAGCTCGCCCTTCTTCGGGTCGATCTCGGCGTGAACGTCAGTCTCGCTGCCGTAACGGGCCCGTGCCGCCTTGGCGATGGCGTCCTCCATCGCCGCGATGACGATGCCGCGGTCGATCGATTTCTCGCGCGCAACGGCGTCGGCGATCTGGAGCAATTCAAGTCGATTGGCGCTGACTGCCATGGCTAGTCTCCTTCGTCAGGCTCGATCTCGCCCCGTCGCGCGCGTTCGGCGGCCAGGCGATGTTTCTTGGTATTGGTCGGGGCCGGCTTCTTCGTAGTGGTCGGCGCCGGCTTCTTTGTCGGCTTGGTATTCTTGGTCGTTTTTTCGCTGATGCCGGCGTGCGGTGCGGCCGGCGGCTCAAGGCCGAGATTGCGCCGCATCTCGCGTGCCTGGGCCTTGCCGCGGCGCATGGATTCCGCGATCAGCTCGTCGGTCAGCACCAGCCGTGCCTCGCCGATATCCTCCATCGTCAGGAGAACGTCGGAAGCCTCGCCCGCCTTGACGTCGTCGCGATGCAGATGCACGCGATCGCCTTCGACAGGACCAATCGTGCCGCGGAACCGCTTCCGCCCCTCATGGACGACCGCCATTTCGACCTTCACCAGATGCCCGGCATAACGCTCGAAATCGGAGCGGCGCACCAGCGGGCGGTCGATTCCCGGCGAGGAGACTTCCAGCCGATAGGCGCGATCGACGGGGTCGGCGACGTCGAGCACAGGCGACAGCGCCCGCGAGATTGCCTCGCAATCCTCGATCTGCATCGAGCCGTCCGGCCGCTCCGCCATGACCTGCACGGTACAGCCAGATTCTCCGGAAATTCGGATCCGCACCAGGCGGTAGCCCATGCCTTCGAGCACCGGTCCTGCGACCGCGGACACCCGTGCCGCCACGCCCGGCTCAACCACGAGCCTCGGCTCGGCCAGCAACTCGGCATCCGTGGAACCAGGGTTCGGTTCGGTCATATCAGGGGTCAAGGCGCTCGATATGGTTAAGGCTTGGTTACAATTTCAAAGCCCGCTTCGGAACTCTCCCGACAGATCGCCGGGCCGCTAATCTTCCACCAAGCCGCGTTCAGGTAATAAAAAAGAGCGGGTCCTTTCGGGCCCACTCTCACTACGCGGATCGTATGAGAAGATGAATTGGCGGTGATATAGCCCTTTCCGCACTCTCGGACAAGGCCCATCGCAAGGCAGACGAGGCTTTTTGCGCCCGGCTTGCGGCCCCGCGCAACGCTTCATTCACCTCCGAGGCCTAAATTCCCTGATTGGGGGGCGGCTTGGACCAAGGGCGCACCCGCGGCGTGCCCTGTACGAGTTTGCGTTTTCATGACCGTTGCCACGTCGCTCATTCCCGGACTGGACGATATCGTCAAACGCGGCGACCCGCGGCGTCGCGGCGAGATCGCGCGCGCCATCTCCCAATTGTTCTTCCAGGATGCCGAGAAGCTCAGTCCCGATCTCGTCGATCTCTTCGACAATCTGCTGATCGATCTCGTCCCGCATGCCGAACTCGCCTCGCGCGTTGATCTCGCCGAACGCTTCTCGCGGCTGAACAACGCGCCGCGGCATCTGGTGAGCCAGCTCGCGCGCGAAAACGAGATCATGGTGGCGGGCCCCGTGCTGCGCCATTCCCCCGTGCTCGACGACGCCGCTCTCGTCGAGATCGCGCGACTGAAGGGCCAGGGCCATCTGCTGGCGATGACCGAGCGCCCCACGCTGTCGGCTGTCATCACCGACGTGCTGGTCGAGCGCGGCGATCGCGACGTGGTGCGTCGCGCCGCGGGCAACGCCGGCGCGGTGTTCTCGCCTGGCAGCTATTCCGAGCTGATCAAGCGTGCCGCCCGGGACGGCGTGCTGACGCTCAAGATCGGCCAGCGCAACGATCTTTCGGGTGAGCACCTCAAACAGCTTCTCGACGGCACGCTCGACGTCATTCGCCGCCGCCTCTCGATCGTGGTCAATCCCGTGCGCCAGGTCGAGATCAAGCGCGCCATGGCAGCGATCGAGGAAGCCACGCTGCCGCCGGGTCCGCGTCGCGATTTCTCGGGGGCACAGCGCACAGTGCTCACCTTGCATCGCGAGGGCCATCTTGGCGAGAGCGCGCTGCTTGGCTTCGCCAAGGCGCACAAATACGAGGAGGCGATCGCTTCGCTCTCGGCGATGTCCGGCGTCCGCCTCTCGATCCTCGACCGCCTGATCGCGGCTGACCGCTACGATCCAATTCTGGTTCTGGGGCGCGTGCTGAATCTCGGCTGGCCGACTGTGCGCGCGCTCATCCTGCTCTGGTACGGGCCGCATCGCACGCCGGCCGATGCCGACCTCGAGGCGGCGCGCACGAATTTCACGCGCCTGATGCCGACGACTGCCGAGCGCGTCGTGAATTTCTGGCGCAACCGGCAGACGATCTAGAGCCGTCGAAACCGCAGATACGCCGCCTTGCGGCCCTCGCGCGTGGCCTTCCGGCCGTAGCGCGTCATGGTATAGCCGTCCCACGGCAGGCGAAAATCATCGGCGCGCTCCGCGAGCCAGACGAAATCCGCCGAGCGCGCCAGATGCGACAGCGTCCAGGCGCAGTAATCGTCGATGTCGCAGATGAAACGGAATTCACCGCCGGCTTTCAGCACGCGCGCCATCGCGGCGATGGTTCGGTCCTGGACGAAGCGCCGCTTCCAGTGCCGCCGTTTCGGCCAGGGATCGGGATGGATCAGGTCGATCCGCGACAGCGAAGCCTTCGGCAGCCAGGCCAGGAGCTCGGCGGCATCGCCCGCGAACAGACGGATGTTGCCGATGTTGGCGACCTCGATCTGCGCGAGGATCTTGGCCATGCCGTTGACGTAGGGCTCGCAGCCGATGAAGCCGGTCGTGGAGAAGTTCTGTGCCTCCGCCGCAAGATGCTCGCCGCCGCCAAAGCCGATCTCGAGTCGCGCATCGTCGGCTGCGGGGTCGAAGATCTCGCGGGCATCCGCCGGCGCTTCGCCCGCGATGTCGAGCGCAAGACGCGGCAGCAGATGATCGATCAGCTCGGCCTGGTGCTGCCGCAGCTTGTGGCCCTTGCGGCGTCCGAAGAAGGCGCGCTCGCTGTCATCGCGATCGGGGTCTGATTTGCGCTCGCTCATCGTAGCGTCTGGTACAGGCGATGGAGCAGCCGCGCGCGCGGTTCGAGCGAGGAGACATAGAGCTGCTCATAATGGGTATGCGCGCCCTTGCCGTCGACGCCGAGCCCATCGAGCGTCGCGGCGTGGGCGGCGGTGAAATTACCGTCCGAGCCGCCGCCGGTGTGAGTGTCGACCAGCTCGAAGCCGATCTCCGTGGCAAGCGTCTTCGCATGTTCGTACAGCGAGGCGCCTGCATCGCTCTTCTCGTAAGGCGGACGATTGAGCCCGCCCGTGACCTTGACGGTGACGCCATCCGTCTTCGATGTCAGGGCGAGGATCTTGCCGACCAACTCGTCCGCGTCCTTGAGGCTCAGCACGCGCAGATCGATTTCGCCATGGGCTTCTTCCGGCGTCACGTTGGGCCGCGTGCCGCCGCGCACCACGCCGACATTGACGGTGACGCCGCGCGCCAGATCGTTCATCGCTTCCAGCGCGAGGATGACGTTGGCAAGCTCGCGGATCGCGCTGCGGCCATCCTGGGGTCGCGTGCCGGCATGTGCGGGCACGCCCTTGATGAACACTTCGAATCGCCCGACGCCCTTGCGGCCGGTGACGATCTTGCCGCCATCGCGCGCCGGCTCCGTCACCAGCACGTATTTGGCCTTGCGCCCTTCCGTCTCGATGAGGGCGCGAGAGGTGGGGCTGCCGATCTCCTCGTCGGAAGTGAACAGGTGGGTGATGCCGAGCGGCGAGCGATCGGCCGTGGTGCAAAGCGCGCGAAAGGCGTGATGGGCGATGTAGGCGCCGCCCTTCATGTCGTAGATGCCGGGACCGAACGCGCTGTCGCCTTCGATCTTGAACGGCAGGCGCGCGATGAATCCCATGGGATGAACGGTATCGAGGTGGCTCAGCACCAGGATGCCCGGCCGGTCCTGGCCCCAGGTCGAGCGCGCCACGAGATGATCGCCGCAGCCATCGACGCCGGCGACGCGCTCGAGCGTCACAGGCAGGTCGCGGAATTGCTCCGCGACCATGGAGATCAGCTTGTTGACCTGTTCAGGTGCTTCCGTTGGCGTCTCGACCTCCACCCAGCGGCGGATGCCATCGAGAATAGTTTGGGAATCGAACCAATTGGAGCTGGCCATGGGCGCATCTGTGCCTTTGAATCGCATCATCCGGAAGGACGCGCATCAAAGCGCGGCCGCAAATGACGACATAGGCCAGATTTGGCGCAGTCTCAAATCGGATTGAGATCGCGCGTCAGCGCTTGTCGGGGCCTTCGCGGGCCGCGATCTGCTCGACGAGATCGACGATCGAGCGGCGCATCTTCGAATCGGTGATTCGGGTGAACGCCTTGGTCAAAGCGAGTCCTTCGGAGGTCGCGAGGAAGTCCGAGACGTAAGACGGCGATGCGCCTTCGCTGAAGCCATCCGGACCCGGCACGCCGCTTGGGCCGCCCTCGAACAGGAACGACACCGGCACCTGGAGAATTTCGGAAATTTGCTGGATGCGGCTCGCGCCGACCCGGTTGGTGCCCTTCTCGTATTTCTGAACCTGCTGGAAAGTCAGGCCCAAAGCTTCACCGAGCTTTTCCTGGCTCATGCCCAACATGATGCGGCGCATCCGCACGCGACTGCCGACATATTTGTCAACAGGGTTGGGCGCTTTCGACATTTCCTCAGCCCTCCAAACATCACCTTCGGCGCAATCAGGAATGCCTCAGGTGTAAGCAACGTCAAAATCAGACCCTGTTATTGGGAAACATTGCGGAGAAATTTAGCAATGCCCACTGTCTTTTGCAGCCGATGCAGAATGAGGAGGCCGCATGCAGTCTGTCAACCGTGGGACTACGGTTGTCAAAAGTTTCCGGCCGCATCGGCAGCGACGGCGTGATCAGGGGTGCCGTTTGGCAACACGTCGGCGGACCGCCAGAAACACTGCCAGCGCGACGAGCATGGCCGCTGGCACATCGCCCACCCGCGCATAGATGGTCGGCGGGATCGCGGCGGGCAGGTTTGCGTCCAAAATGCCTTCGATCCCGAGACCGAGGCTGGCGACGGTGCGTCCCACCGGATCGATCACTGCGGAGATGCCGGTATTGGCGGAGCGGACCAGCGGCAATCCGAGCTCGATCGCGCGCATCCGCGCCTGCTCCAGATGCTGATAGGGGCCGGTCGAGATACCGAACCAGCCGTCATTGGTGAGATTCACGATCCAGCCCGGACGTTCATTGCGTCCAGCCACTTCGCCGGGAAAGATTGCTTCGTAGCAGATCAGCGGCAGCGCGGACGGCGCGCCGGGGACCGGCAGCGCATGCCGCACGTTGCCGGGAATGAAGCCGCCGCGCACTCGCGTGAGTTGCTCGAAACCGAGCTTCTCCATCAGATCCTGGTAGGGAAGAAATTCGCCGAACGGCACCAAATGCAGCTTGTCGTACACCGCGAGCACGCTGGCGTCGTGGTCGATCACGTAGATCGAATTATAGGCGCGCGTGATCGGCGTGCCCCGCGGCAGGTCGGGCGCGCGGACCGAGCCCGTGATCAGCACCGTGCCCTTGGGCAGAAGCTCGGCGATTTGCGCCATCGCATCGGCTTCGCGGGTCAGGAAGAACGGAAAGGCGGATTCCGGCCAGATCAGGATGGTGGCATCGCGCACGCCGGTCGATTGCGGTCCGGAGGCGCGGTCCGACAAGGCCAGATATTTCTTCATCACCTCCGCCTTGGCGGCGTAGTTGAATTTCGCGTCTTGCTGGAGATCCGGCTGCATCAGGCGCAACTTGGTGCCCGCAACCATCGTGGTCGGATGCAGCGACAGGCGGATCGCGCCGAAGATGCTCATGACCAGCAGGAGCGCCGCGGCTGCGGCCGGCACGCGCCACGCCAGGCGGCGATCGGGCGTGCGGTCGATCAGCGTCGCAGGGCTCGCGAAGATCGCAACCGTCAGGAACGTCATGCCCCACAGGCCGATCAGCGACGCCGTTTGTGCCAGCGGCAGCGGCTCGGACAACGCATAACCGAACGCGTTCCAGGGAAAGCCGGTCAGCGCATGACCGCGCAGCCATTCGGTGATGGTGAGGCTTGCCGCGAGCGCAAGCACGCGCGTGGCGTTCTTGGTCCAGAGCAGGCGGGCTAGCGCAAAGCCGATCGCCGTGAAGATGGAAAGATAGGCCGGCAGGCCCAGCACGGCGAACGGCGTCAGCCAGGCGAACACATCGGCGTCGACGAAGAAGGCGTAGCCGATCCAGTAGAGGCCGGGGACGAAATAGCCGAGCCCGAACCAGTAGCCGGTCAGCGCCGCGGCGGGGACGCCGCCGTATCGTCCGGCGCCGGCGCCGTCGATCAGCCAGACCAGCACCGGGAAAGTGATGAACAGCACCGGGAAGGCGTTGAATGGTGCCAGCGCCAGCACTGAGAACGCCCCGGCGGCCATCGCGACGAGCGCGCGCTTCCATCCCCAGGTGAGGATGATGGCAAGCGCGATCTGGCGAAGTCGCTGGAACGGACTCACCGCGGGCCGGTCCCGTCGCTTGGCGGCGGGGTGGGCGTGTCGCTGGCCGCCGGTTGACTGCCATCCGGCGCAGCCTCGCGGCGTCGGCTCTCGCGCTGGGTGCGTGGCGCGGGACGCTCCTTCCGCGTCGCGATCCGCAGCCGCTTGACGCGGCGCGGATCGGCGTCGAGCACCTCGACCTCGTAATTGCCGGGGCCCGAGATCACTTCGCCGCGCACCGGCAGGCGCCCGACGAAGCTGACGAGATAGCCGCCCAGCGTCTCCACTTCCTCGCCGGCCTCGCCGGTGACGAAATCCTCGCCGATCACGGTGCGGACGTCGTCGAGGCTGGCGCGGGCGTCGGCGATGAAGGCGTTATCGGGCAGCCGCACGATCGAGGGCGGTTCGTCGCTGTCATGCTCGTCGTCGATCTCGCCGACGATCTGCTCGACGATGTCCTCAAGCGAGACCAGCCCGTCGCTGCCGCCATATTCGTCGACCACCAGCGCCAGATGAATGCGCGTGGCCTGCATCTGCGCGAGCAGGTCGATCGCCCGCATCGACGGCGGCACGTAGAGCAGCTTGCGGATGATGCGCGCTTCCCCGAGCGGCAGCGCGAGATCGACCGTACGCAGATCGAGCCCGGCCGGCAGCGGTTTCCTGCGCTTGGTTTTCGTCACCCCCGACACGCGCGCACGCGCGGTCATGAAGGCGAGCAAATCGCGGATGTGGACGATGCCGACGGGATCGTCGAGCGTCTCGTTGTAGACCACGAGGCGCGAATGGCCGGCGCTCTCGAAGCGGTCCATCAACTCGCCGAGCGGGATGTCGCGCTTCACCGCGATGATGTCGGCGCGATGCACCATGACGTCGGCGATGCGACGCTCGTGCAGGCCGAGGATGTTGCGCAGCATGGTGCGCTCGACGGTCGAGAAGCCGGTGTCGTCGGGCGTCGTGGCGTCAAGCACGACCTGGAGGTCGTCGCGCACCGAACCCGCCTTCCAGCCGAACAACGTCCGGATGGCGCGCAGCAGCCAGCCGTCGGCGGTCGGACGCAGCACCTCGCCTGATGTCACCACGGCCGGCAAATTGGCCGTGTTGCGCGGATTGTCGTGTATCGGGTCGGAATCCGGCATCTCAATGCGTCCCTGGGCGGTCGGCATAGGGGTCGGGAATGCCGAGATGAGCCAGGATCTCTCGTTCGAGCGCTTCCATTTCCTCCGCGTCGTCTTCGTTTTCGTGGTCGTAGCCGACCAGATGCAGGAAACCGTGCACGGCGAGATGGCTCAAATGATGATCGAACGGTTTCTGTTCCTCATCTGCCTCACGCCGCATGGTCTCGTAGGCGATCGCGATGTCGCCGAGCATGCGCGGCGCATCGCCTGGCTTCCAGTCGCCTTCCGGCTGCAGTGCGGGAAACGATAGCACGTTGGTCGGCTTGTCGATGCCGCGCCAGTTGCTGTTCAGCGTGCGGATGCCGACATCATCGGTCAGCATCACCGCCACTTCCGCCTCGGCAACGTCTTCCTCGACATTCTCGGCGGCGGCCGCCACGGCGCGCAGGATCACGGCTTCGGAATCGGGCTCCCGCTGCCAGCAATCGGCGACGACGAGGACCTCGGTAATGGGAAGGTTGGGGTGTGACATTGTCCTTGTTCGGAACGAAGGGGCGCTGTGTCCGCGCCCATATGGTCCGGTTGCTGTCTCGTCAGGATCTACCGGCGGCCGGCCGCTGCGGCGCCCCTTCGTAGGCGGAGACGATCCGCGCCACGAGCTCGTGGCGGATCACGTCCTCGGCCTTGAAATGAACTTGCGCAATGCCTTCGACGCCGGTCAGCAGGCGCGTCGCCTCGGCGAGGCCCGAGGTCTGGCCGTTCGGCAGGTCGATCTGCGAGGGATCGCCTGTTACGATCATGCGGCTGTTCTCGCCGAGACGGGTCAAAAACATCTTCATCTGCATCGACGTGGTGTTCTGCGCCTCGTCCAGGATGATGGCGGCGTTGGTCAGCGTGCGGCCGCGCATGAAGGCGAGCGGCGCGATCTCGATCTCGCCGGTCTGCAGCGCGCGCTCGACGATGCGCGCATCCATGAGATCGTAGAGCGCATCGTAGATCGGGCGCAGATAAGGATCGACCTTCTCGCGGAGATCGCCCGGCAAGAAGCCGAGCCGCTCGCCGGCTTCCACCGCCGGGCGCGACAGGATGATCTTGTCGACTTCCTTGCGCTCGAACAGTTGCGCGGCATGCGCGACCGCGAGCCAGGTCTTGCCGGTGCCGGCGGGGCCGATGCCGAACACCAGCTCGTGGCGCTTCAGCGCGCGGATGTAGGAATCCTGCGCCGCCGTGCGCGCGCGCACCGGGCGCTTGCGCAAATTGATGCTGTCGAAGGTGGATTTGGCCGACTTGGCGTCGAACTCGAACAGCGAGCCCTGCGCGATGACGGCGCGGATCGCCCCCTCGACCTCCCCCTGGTCGAGATCCTGTCCCTTCACGGCCTGCGCGTAGAGCGTCTCCAGCACGCGGCGAGCGGCATCGCAGCCGTCGCGCGAGCCGCCGATGGTGATGTGGTTGCCCTTGGAATCGACGACGACGCCGAGCCGCCGCTCGATCTGCGCCAGATGCTGGCCGTAAGGACCGACCAGCGCGGACGCGGCGCGGTTGTCGTCGAAGTCGATGACGACCTGAGTCTCGGGCGGAACCTGCATGTCGCGGTCAAATTTGCGGCTGGAAGCGATAGTAGACGAATCCGATGCGCTTTTTGGCAAGGGTTCAGGCTCCAGTGGCGATGAGCGATAAAGCGGGCTCGCGCGTCGTGGCGAGCTCGCCGAGGAAGCTGTAGCGTTCGAGACTGTCGATCCGGACCGGCAGGATTTGTCCGATGATGTCGGGCGAGGCCATCACATGTGCAGGCTGGAGGAATGCGGTGCGGCCGACGATCTGGCCGTCCTTGCGAGCCGGACGCTCGAACAGCACGTCGACCGTTGAGCCAATCGCAGCCTTGTTGAAGGCCGATTGCTGGCTGTCGATCAGTTCCTGGAGCCGCTCCAATCGCTGGTCCATCTCGGAGGGGGACACCGTCTCCTGCATGTCCGCGGCCGGCGTTCCCGGCCGGGCGGAGTATTTGAACGAATATGCCGCAGCGTAGCCGATTTGCGTGACAAGCGCGAGTGTGGCGAGAAAATCTTGCTCGCTCTCGCCGGGGAAGCCGACGATAAAATCTGATGAAAAAGCAATGTCTTGGCGCGCGGACCGGAAACGATCGACGACACGCCGATAATCATCGGCGGTATGTTTCCGGTTCATGGCGGCCAGAATCCGGTCCGAACCCGACTGTACCGGCAGGTGCACGAACGGCATCAAGGCATCGAGATCGCGATGGGCTGCAATCAAACTGTCGTCGACGTCGCGGGGATGGCTGGTCGAATAGCGCAGCCGCGCGATGCCCGGGAGCGCCGCGAGGTGCTCCAGCAATCGGCCGAGCGGCCAGCTTTTCCCGTCCGGCCCCTCGCCGTGATAGGCGTTGACGTTCTGGCCGATCAGCGTGAGCTCGCGCACGCCGTTATCGGCCAGCCGCTTCACGTCGTCGACGATCCTTGCCACCGGCCGCGAGACTTCCGAACCACGGGTGTAAGGCACGACGCAGAAGGTGCAGAACTTGTCGCAGCCTTCCTGGACCGTGACGAAAGCGGAAATGCCGCGGGCGCGGATCGCCTCGGGCCTGGGCTGGGCAAGGAAGCCGAACTTGTCCGCGGCCGGAAATTCGGTCTCGATCGCACGGCCTTCATGGCCGGCGCGCTTCAATAGCTGCGGCAAATGATGATAGCTCTGCGGTCCCACCACGACGTCGACGGCGGGTGCACGGCGCACGATCTCCTCGCCCTCGGCCTGGGCCACGCAGCCGGCGACCGCGATCTGCATGGTGCGGCCCCCGCGCGCAGCCTCGTCCTTGGCGACGCGCAGCCGGCCGAGCTCGGAATAGACCTTTTCCGAGGCCTTCTCGCGGATATGGCAGGTGTTGAGGATGACGAGGTCGGCGTCCTCGGCACTGGCCGTCTCCACGAATCCTTCCGGGGCCAGCGTGTCCACCATGCGCTGGGCATCGTAGACGTTCATCTGGCAGCCATATGATTTGATGTGCAGCTTGCGCGGCGGCGTCATGGAACTCGAAAATTGAGGTGGAGGACCGCCCTCAGATATAGGCTGGGGCGGCGAAAATCCAGCGATTGGAACCCATTGGGCTGTCATTCCGGGGCGAGCGCCAGCGGAAAGTGCGGAAATCCCGTCAAAACCTCTGGATTCCGGGTTCATGCGCGCCCCCGATGCCGCCAAGTGCCCTGAACAGGTGCCCTGGATCAGCCCGCCAGAGTGTCCGCCGCGACCCGCCGGACCAGTTCCGGCAATTGCCGCATATCGTCGAACGTCAATCCGGCCCCCGCGGCCCGCAGCCTTTCAGCGTGGCCTGGCGGGCAATGGCTGCCACCGTGAAAGCCCAGCACGGTCATCCCGGCGGCATGCGCGCCGGTCACCCCTGGGACGCTGTCCTCGATCACGAGGCACCGCTCGGGGGCGACTTTCATCTGTGCGGCGGCGAACAGAAAAAGATCGGGCGCGGGCTTGCCGCGTGCGACCTGGCTCGCGGAAAAGATGTTCGGAGCGAGCAGATCGTAGAGACCGGCGCAAGTCAGGCCGTGGTGGATCTTCTCCGGCGTGCCGCTCGACGCAACGCATTTGGGCAAATCGATTGCGCCAATCGCTGCGGCCACATGGGTGATCGGCTGTAGATCGCTGGCATAAAATTGCAGCGTCGCTGCATTCACCTGGCTCTCGAGATCGCCGGGAAGATTGCAGCCGATCTCCTGTTCGACCATTCGCCGTGCATCTTTCTCGGACACGCCGAGGAAGCGGACCAGCACCTGCTCCGATGTGATCGGATAGCCGTGCCTGGACAGCACATCCGCGTGCGCGCGACAGGAGATCACCTCGCTGTCCACGAGCACGCCGTCGCAATCGAAGATGACGAGATCGATGGGCACTTAGCTTGTGGGCTTGTCGTCGTCGAGCGGGACGCAATAGAGTTCGAGGCGGTGATCGACCAGCTTGTAGCCGAGCTTGCGGGCGATCTCCGCCTGGAGCTTCTCGATCTCCTCGGAGGTGAATTCGATCACCTTGCCGTCGCGCAGGTTGATGAGGTGGTCGTGATGGCTGTCGCGCATCTGCTCGTAGCGCGCGCGGCCTTCGCGGAAATCATGGCGCTCGATGATGCCTGCATCCTCGAACAGTTTGACAGTACGATACACGGTCGAGATCGAGATCTTGTCGTCGACCGCGACACAGCGGCGGTATAGTTCCTCGACATCGGGATGATCGACCGCCTCTGCGAGCACGCGGGCGATGACACGGCGCTGCTCGGTCATGCGCATGCCGGTGGCGGCACAGCGCGCCTCGATGCCGGATGCCTTGGATGCGGGGGAAGGTTTAAGTCCAGTCATATGATGTCTGCCTGACGGGGCCGCTTTCTGCCATCAATGTTACGACAAGTCACGTCGCATCAGAAGTGCGTTCAATTGTTCCCCGTTCGGCTGCTTATAATAGCGTTCGCGGCGTCCGACCACCATGAATCCGGTTCGGTCGTAGAGCCGCCGCGCCGGTTGGTTATTTTCCTCGACCTCGAGAAATATTGTGCGCACGCCGCGTCCTGCCAGGTGGCCGAGATGGGTCATCAGCAGCGTGCGGGAGAGGCCGCGGCCGCGATGGGCCTGGTCGACTGCGATCGAGAGGATTTCCGCCTCGTCTGCGCCGATCCGCGACACCGCAAAGCCGATCGTGTCGCGGCCGAGGCGCAACCGGTGCACCAGCGTGTTGCGCTCACTGAGCATGCTCTCGAACTCGGCTTCGCCCCAGCCGCGCGCGAAGCAGGCGCCGTGAAGCTGCGCCAGCCGCGCGACGTCGCGCGCGACAGCCGGCTCGACAGCGACCGTGCCGCCGCGCCACCATTGCGACACCCATCTCATCATGAGCTTGCGGCTTGCGCTGCGAGCGGCGGTTGTGCGGCCGGCTTTGCATCGGGCGCGCGTAGATAGAACGGCCGCGCCGGATTTGTCTCGGGATCGGCCGCGGCGCCAAGCCATGCGACCCAGCCGATGTCGGGCGCGGGCTGCGCGTCGACCGCGACCGGCTGCGGGATATCTTTCGGCCAGCGCTCGGCGAGGATCCTTGCGGCATTGCCGACCAGATGCGGCGCGCCGAATTGCGAAGCCGCGATCGCCTCGTCGACGGGAGCGACGCCCGGCCGTACCAGCTGGCTGCCGTCGCCGGCCACGATCTGGAAGTAGACGTGATCGTGCCGGGCATCGATGGCCGAGATCACCGGCGCCGCTCCGCTCTGGCCGACGACGGTGGCGGCATAGGCCGACAAGGTGGTCAGACCGACTGCGGGCCGCTTCGCAGCAAGCGCAAGGCCGCGGGCCGCCGAGATGCCGACGCGCAGGCCGGTGAAACTTCCGGGGCCCATGGTGACCGCGATGCGATCGAGCGAGGTGAAGGCGAGATTGGCTGATAGCATCACGCGCGCGATCATCGGCATCAGCGCTTCGGCGTGGCCGCGCTTCATCAGAAGCTGCTCCTGCGCGAGGAGCTGGCCGGCGTCGGTGTCGAGCACGGCAGCCGCGCACGCTTCCAGCGCGGTATCGATGGCGAGGATCAGCATGGAATGATCGTAGCACCATCCGTCATGGAATGCTCGTCATCATGGCCGGGCTTGTCCCGGCCATCCACGCCTTTGCGGCTCCAGCCTACATCGGCCGGACTTCGACCACGTCCGGCACGAAAT
Organism: Bradyrhizobium nivariense; assembly: GCF_029846715.1. Classification (GTDB taxonomy): domain Bacteria; phylum Pseudomonadota; class Alphaproteobacteria; order Rhizobiales; family Xanthobacteraceae; genus Bradyrhizobium. The sequence continues at coordinate 48,687 of NZ_JARVWW010000004.1, read as the reverse complement.
GCTTGAGCAGGTTCTGGATGCCGTGCTGGAGCGTCGCGGTCGATGACGGGCAGCCGGAGCAGGAGCCCTTCATGTTGAGATAGACGACACCGTCCTTGAAGCCGCGGAAGGTAATGTCGCCGCCGTCATTGGCGACCGCCGGGCGCACGCGGGTCTCGATCAGATCCTTGATCATGTCGACCGTCTCGGCGTCGGCCTCGTCGAAGAACTCGTCCTCGTCGTCGAGATCGGCATCGCTCGCGGCCGCGCCGTCGGCGAGCAGCGGCGCGCCGGACATGTAGTGCTCCATGATGGCGCCGAGGATCGCGGGCTTGAGCTGTTGCCATTCACCGTTCGACTTGGTCACGGTGATGAAGTCCGATCCGTAGAACACGCCGGTGATGCCGGGCACGTCGAACAGCTTTTCGGCGAGCGGCGAGCGCGTGGCCGCTTCGCGGCTCGCAAATTCCATCGGGCCGCCGTCGACCACGACGCGGCCGGGAATGAACTTCAGCGTGGCGGGATTGGGGGTGGCTTCGGTTTGAATGAACATGGTTTTCTCCAGACGTCGCCGGTTCAAGGCCGGCGCGTGCTCTATCCACTAGCAGATGGCGACGGCGAACGCACGGTCAAGGGGGGAGCTGACCGTTCACCTGTTATATCAGCGGGTTAAGGTGCCCGTTTCTCCCTCTCCCGGCAAGCGAGGCGAGGTGAAGCGCAGCAGCCTACGACAGCGAATCCACGCTTTGGTCGCTCAGCGCGCCCGAAATGACCGTCACCGGCACCGGGAACGTGCCCAGCGCGTGCGCGAGCAGCGAGACCAATGGCCCCGGGCCCTCCGCGCCCGGATTCGCGGCGAGCACCAGCATGGCGATGTCGGGGTCCTCGTCGATCACCGCCAGCAGCTGTTCCATCGCCGCACCTTCACGGATGACCCGCTCCGGCGTGATCGCGGCGATGCCGTTGGCGCGGCCGGCGGCGCGGTCGAGCGCGGCTTCTGCCGCCTCATGCGCTTCGGCGCGCATGATGTCGGCGACCCCGAGCCATTCCTGGGTCTGCTGTTCGGGCTCGATGATGCGGAGCATCACCACGCCGCCGCCGGCGCGGATCGCCCAGCGGCTGGCATAATAGACCGCGCGATCCCATTCGGCGGTGTCGTCGACGATGACGAGGCATTTGGGCTTGTGACCCGGCTCGAAGCAAAGTCGCTTGCTGGTCATGCATGTCCCGGCGTGTGCACGGCAGACATGCTGCCACACTCCGTCCCGCTTGGGGAGAGGAGAAGCGGCCGGCGCCGTGGGCGTCGGCCGCGTTTCGCGAACTTATTATCAGCGCCGGCGGATGAAGCCGACGATGTCCTTCGAGAGCTTCATGGTCTCGTCGGCGATGGCGCGGGCCCGGTCGGCGCCGCCGTTCAGGGTGGTGTCGATATGACCGGGGTCGGCGACAAGGCGCTTCATCTCGCCGGCGATCGGCGCGAGCTTCGTGACGCACAGGTCCACCAGCGCGTTCTTGAAGCTGGAGAACTGGCCGCCGCCGAAATCCCTGAGCACGTCGGCCTTGGAGCGGCCGGAGAGCGCGGCGAAGATACCGACGAGATTGTCGGCCTCGGGGCGCGCTTCCAGGCCCTTCTCTTCGGTCGGCAGCGGCTCGGGATCGGTCTTGGCCTTGCGCACCTTCTGCGCGATGGTGTCGGCGTCGTCGGTCAGATTGATGCGCGAATTATCGGACGCGTCCGACTTCGACATCTTCTTGGTGCCGTCACGCAAGCTCATCACGCGCGTCGCCGGGCCCGTGATCAAGGGTTCCGGCAGCGGGAAGAACAGGCCGTCATTGGGGCCCTGGCTGCGGATCGAGTCGGCGAAGTCGTTGTTGAATTTTTGCGCGATGTCGCGCGACAGCTCGAGATGCTGCTTCTGGTCCTCGCCGACCGGCACGTGGGTAGCGCGGTAGAGCAGAATGTCGGCCGCCATCAGCACGGGATAGTCGAACAGCCCGACCGACGCATTCTCGCGGTCCTTGCCGGCCTTCTCCTTGAACTGGGTCATGCGGCCGAGCCAGCCCATGCGGGCGACGCAGTTGAAGATCCAGGCGAGCTCGGCGTGGCCTGAGACCTGGCTCTGGTTGAACACGATGTGCTTGTTCGGATCGATGCCGCTTGCGATGAACGCCGCGGTCACCTCGCGGGTGTTGCGCGCGAGCTCCACCGGGCCGCCCCAGACGTCCACGCCCTGCGTGATCGCGTGCATGTCGACGACGCAATAGATGCAGTTGTGGGTTTCCTGCATCTTCACGAAGTTGACGATCGCGCCGAGATAATTGCCGAGGTGCAGATTGCCCGTCGGCTGGACGCCCGAAAAAATCCGTTCAACGAATGCCATGGCAGCTTTCCTGCAAGAGACGGGGCGTCGTTTCCAACAGCGGCGCTGCCCCGTCAAGGGTATTTCGCTAACCTCAGGCGCCGGGATCGGGCCGGGCGGGGCGCTTCAGGGCACCGGCCGCCTCGCGCCAGGACCCGACGCGGAGGATTTGCAGGAGCAAGCCGTAGACGGCGATTCCGGCGGTGATCTGTAAGCCTAGCGCAATGAAGCGGATGAGCCCATGGGCCTCCGAAGGCATGAGGCCTGCGGTCAGCCACAGCAGGCCGCCCATGGCGAGCGCGGCGAGCACGATCCGCGGCAGCCGCTTGCGGGCGGCGGCATCGACCGAGAACCCGAATTCACTGCTGCCTTTCCGGAGCAGCGAGATCGCACTGCTCCAGGCACCGGCCGCGATGCTGGCGGCGATCCCACTTGCGCCAAAAAAATGACCGAGCAGCACCGCGAGCGCGATCGCGACCACAAAGCCTTTGGCAGTTGCCAGCAGCGGCGCCATCGTGTCGCTGCGGGCATAGAAGGCCGGGGACAACGCCTTGATCAGCACGTGCGCCGGCAGGCCCAGCGCCAGCCACATCAGTGCGCGCGCCGTTGCCGCGCTGTCCTCCGCGCCAAAGGCGCCATGTTCGAACAGCAGCCGTACGATCGGCTCGGCCAGCACGATCAGGCCGAGCGTGGCCGGCAGTGCCAGCCCTGTCGCAAGTTCCAGCGCGCGCGATTCCGCATGCGCGACCGCATCACGGTCGCCGCTCACCACCGCGCGCGTCAGCTCAGGCATCAGCACCGTGCCCATGGCGACGCCGACAATGCCGAGCGGCAGCTCAATCAGGCGGTTGGCGAAATAGAGCCAGGACACGGCGGAGGGTGTGCCGGATGCGATGATCGCGCCCGCAACGATCAGCCATTGCGGACCAGAGCTTGCGATCATGCCGGGAATGGCCTTGGCGAAGAAGCCACGCATCTCCGTGTCGAAGTCTGCACGCAGCGGCGTGGCGAGGCGTGCGCTTCGCTGCGACAGCAGCATCAGGAGTTGCAGCAGGCCGGCGATGCCGACGGTGGCCGCCAGTATCCACGCGGCGAAGATTGCATCGGCGTGCCACAGCAGGAGTGCCGCGATCGCGGCGATCAGGGCGATGTTGAACAGCAGCGGCGAGAACGCCGTGAGCGCAAACCGCCCCTGCGCGTTGAGCAGCCCCATCAGCACCGTGACGGGTCCTGCGAAGGCGAGATAGGGCAGCATCAGCCGCGCGTTCCGGACGGCGAGATCGAGCGTTTCGCTGCCGAGGAAGCCCGGCGCGATGATCGTGACGATCAGCGGCATCGACAGCGCAATGACGATCGAGATCGCGATCAGACCCGCGCTGACCGTTCCGAGCACGCGTCCCGCGAACGCCGCTGCGGCCTCCTCGCCGTCGCGGTCACGAACGCGCAGCCATGCCGGGATCAGCGCCGCATTCAGTGCCCCCTCGCTGAGCAGGCGCCGCACCACATTGACGAGCTGAAACGCCGCCAGAAACGCGTCCGCCACGGCGCCGGTGCCGAGCAGTGCCGCGATCAGGGAATCGCGGGCGAAGCCCAGCAGCCGTGAGGCCAGTGTTCCCGTCGAGACGGTCAGGAAGGAGCGGATCATTGCGCGTTCATACCATAGCGTTTTCGAGCGAAGTGGTCCCGGTTCGCGTGAAGAAAACGCGTCAAATACGCCTCGTTGCTTGCTCGCGCAGGCCCGGTCGTGATACGCCGCGAGCCAGATTTCAGACCGGACAGGAAGCGGATTTCTCCGGTAATCGCAATCCGCCAAACAGGATCAAGGTGAATGGCTGACGTGAAATATGACGTTCTCGGCATCGGCAACGCGCTGTTCGACGTGCTGGTCAAGACCGATGAAGCCTTTTTGGGCAAGCACGGCATGACCAAGGGCAGCATGTCCCTGATCGACGAGGCGCGGGCCGCCGCCATCTACAAGGACATGGGCCCGGCGACGGAAGTTTCGGGCGGCTCGGCTGCCAACACCATCGTCGGCATCGGCAGCCTCGGGGCGCGCGCCGCCTATGTCGGCAAGGTCAAGGACGACCAGATCGGCAAGCTCTACGTCCACGACATCCGCGCTGCTGGCGTCGCCTTCAACACGCCCGCGGCGAAGGATGGCCCTGCGACCGGCTGCTCCTACATCCTGGTGACCGGTGATGGCGAGCGCACCATGAATACCTATCTCGGCGCCGCGCAGGATCTGTCGCCCGCCGACATCGACCCAGCCGAGATCGCTTCGGCCGGCATCGTCTATCTCGAGGGTTATCTCTGGGACCCCAAGAACGCCAAGGACGCCTTCGTCAAGGCGGCCAAGATCGCCCATGATGCCAAGCGCAAGGTGGCGCTGACGCTGTCGGATTCGTTCTGCGTCGACCGCTACCGCGACGAGTTTCTCGCGTTGATGCGCAACGGCACCGTCGACATCGTCTTCGCCAACGAGTCCGAGCTGCACTCGCTCTACACGACCTCGGATTTCGACACCGCGCTGAAGCAGCTGCGCAACGACGTCAATCTCGGCGTGGTTACCCGCAGCGAAAAGGGCTGCATGGTGGTCTCGCCGGAAGATGCCGTCGCCGCGCCTGCATTCCCCATTGCCAAGCTGGTCGACACCACCGGCGCCGGCGACCTCTTCGCTGCCGGCTTCCTGTATGGCCTGGCGCGCAACCTGCCGTACAAGCAGTGCGGCGAACTCGGCGCGCTCGCGGCTGCCGAAGTGATCCAGCACATCGGTGCGCGGCCGCAAATGTCGCTCAAGGAGCTCGCCGGGCAGCGCGGCCTGACGGTTTAAAGTGGAGTAGCCTCATTTTCGCAGTCATCGCCCGGCTTGACCGGGCGATCCAGTACTCCGAGATGTCAGTGGTTTATCGAGAAGCCGCGGCGTACTGGATTCCCCGCTTTCGCGGGGAATGACAGTTTTCGTGTGGGGAGAGTTGTGGCCGTCCCTTATGCCGCCTTCTGCCCACTGCTGGCATCCAGCCCGGCATAGACGGCGCGCTCGAAGCCAGCAAAAGTCTCGAGGCACTTTGCATCCGCGAATGGCAGCAGCTGCATCAGGATCACGCCGGTGACGTCGCGCACCGGGTCGATCCAGTAGTAGGTGTTGGCGAGGCCGGCCCAGGCGAGGCTGCCCGCGCTGCGCCCCTCAGCTGTCTTGGCGGTGTTGATCATGAAGCTGAGGCCCCACTTCTTCACCTGCTCCGGATAGAGATCGACGTCGTTGGTGTACATCGGCGCCGCCGTGGTCAGCTTGCCCATGGCGAGGTCGCCGATGTGATTCTGCCCCATCGTCGTGATGGTCTCGGCCTTCAGCACCTGATTGCCGTTGCCGCGGCCCTTGTTCAAAATCATCTGGGTGAACTTGATATAGTCGGCCGCGGTCGAATAGAGGCCGCCGCCACCCATGTGGAATTCCGGCTCCTGCTCGAGCTCGAACGGGATCGCGGCAAGCTGGCCGTCCTCGCCGCGCGCATGCATGCCGACCAGGCGCTTGCGCATGTCGTCGGTGATCTTGAAGGCGGTATCGCTCATGCCGAGCGGTGCGAACAGATTGTCGGGCAGATAGGCATCGAGGCGCTTGCCGCTGACGGCTTCCACCGCCTTGCCGACGAAATCGATATTGGTGCCGTATTCCCAGCGCGTGCCGGGATCGGTCATGATCGGCGTCTTCAACGCCGCGTTCTGGCAGGTGGTGATGGCGGGGATGCCGGTCTTGTCCAGATAGACCGCGAGATCGCCGTTCCACATGTTGTAGCAGAAGCCTGCCGTGTGGGTCATGAGCTGACGCAGCGTGATCGACCCCTTGGCCGGACGCAGCTTGGCTTCGCCCTTGGCATCGAAACCTTCCAGCACCTGCGGCTTGGCGAGATCGGGCAGCACCTCGCCGATCGGCGCGTCCAGCGACAGCTTGCCCTGCTCGACCAGTTGCATCGCGCCCGCTGATGTCACCGCCTTCGTCATCGATGCGATCCAGAATACGCTGTCGGCGGTCATCGCATCCGGCTTGGACAGATCGCGTTTGCCGAACGCGCCCTGATACAGCACGTCGGTACCGCTGGCGGCGATGGCGACGACACCGGGAATCTCCTTGGCCTCGCTCTTCTGGCGCAGAATCTCATCGATCTGGGCTTTGCCTTGCATACGCGTTTCCTCCGGTTTGATTATTGTTGGAAGTGATCGATTGTCCTCCCGCGTGCTCCGCGCGGCAAGCACATCCACGTACCTGCTGCGGTCGCGATGTCGTGACTTGACGGTCCGCGCCCAGCGCAAGCCGACAAGGCGGCTGAACTGCAACACTCCGTCACAATCTGCGGTGGATCGCCGCAACCAGCCGTGGCCGTGGATGGGTGCTGGCGATATGTTTCGACTGTTTGAAGCACTTGAAACATTTTGTGAGTTGCGGCGTTCAGCTCTCGGCCGATCGACGGCCAACGTTAAGACTTGATGCAAATTTGGCGGCCGCCCACCGGCCGCGAGGGGGACCTCAGATGATTTCGACCTGGAGCGAATGGAAGCGCTATCCCCGTCCCGGACGGGGCGACAATCTCGAAGCGCCGATCGCGCCCGGCATCTACGAGGTCCGCATCGCCGGCACCGGCGCGCTCTATTCGTTCGGCGCGGTCGACAATCTGGCGCAGTCGCTGGCACTGCTGCCGGTCGGCTCGAAATCCTGGTTCGGCCGCCGCGACACCTCCGATGCCCCCGCCCTCGAATACCGGACCTGCGCAACCTCCTCGAAGGCCGACGCCAAGGCCGCCGCCGAGCGCATGATCGGCCGGCGCGAGACCTATATGAGCGGCGCGGCGTAAATCCGCCGCTCCGAGCTTGGCTCCCAGCAGATGTGCGTTGCGGGACGGTGCATTGCGCGCCGCTTGTCCCTATATTCCGGGCAACCTGAAAAGCCTCCAGGAGCAACGCCATGACCCCGACCGCCGCCGCACGCGCTCAGCACGCCACGTCCAATCTGCGCGACCGATTGAAGGACCCGTCGCTTCTGAAGGAGGCCTGCTACATCGACGGCGCCTGGGTCGGCTCGCCGGTCTTCGCCGTCAACAACCCCGCGACCGGCGTCGAGCTTGCAAAGGTTCCGCAGCTTTCGGCCGATGACGCCACCAAGGCGGTCGAAGCCGCCGAGCGCGCGTTTCCGGCCTGGGCCAAGCACACCGCCAAGCAGCGCTCCAATATTTTGCGCAAATGGTTCGAGCTGATTGTCGCCAATCGCGAGGACCTCGCGCTGATCCTCACCTCCGAGCAGGGCAAGCCGCTCAGTGAAGCCCTCGGCGAGGTCGACATCGGCGGCGCCTATGTCGAGTTCTTCGCCGAGGAGGCCCGCCGCGTCTATGGCGAGACCATTCCGACGCAGCGGCCGGATGCGCGCTTGCTCGCGATCAAGCAGCCGATCGGCGTCTGCGGCGCGATCACCCCGTGGAATTTTCCGAACTCGATGATCACGCGGAAGGTTTCGCCGGCGCTTGCGGCCGGCTGCACCGTGGTGCTGAAGCCCGCCAATGAAACGCCGCTGTCGGCGCTGGCGCTTGCCGCGCTCGCAGAGAAAGCCGGCGTGCCCAAGGGCGTCTTCAACATCATCACCGGCGATGCAGCGCCGATCGGCAAGGTGCTGTGCGAGCATCCGGCCGTGCGTTTCGTCGGCTTCACCGGCTCGACCGCGGTCGGCAAGATTCTCTACCGGCAGGCCGCCGTCGGCGTGAAGCGGCTCGGCCTCGAGCTCGGCGGCAACGCGCCGTTCGTGGTGTTCGACGACGCCGATATCGATGCGGCGGTCGAAGGCGCAATCGTCTCGAAATACCGCAACATGGGCCAGACCTGCGTCTGCGCCAACCGCCTCTACGCTCAGGACAAGATCTACGACGAGTTCGTGCAGAAGCTGTCGAAGAAGGTCGCGGCGATGAAGATCGGCGACGGCACGGAAACCGGCGTCACGCAGGGCCCGCTGATCAATTTGAAAGCGGTCGACAAGGTCGAGCGCCACATCGCCGATGCCGTCAAGCGCGGCGCCAAGATCGTCACCGGCGGCAAGCGCAGCGAGCTCGGGCGCTCGTTCTTCGAGCCGACCGTCCTTGCCGACGTCAAGCCGGATTCGCTGGTGGCGAAGGAGGAAACCTTCGGCCCGCTCGCGCCCGTCATCCGCTTCAAGGACGAGGCCGACGTGATCGCGATGTGCAACGCCTCGCCGTTCGGTCTCGCCTCCTACTTCTACTCCCGCGATCTCGGCCGCGTCTGGCGCGTTGCCGAAGCGTTGGAATCCGGCATGGTCGGCGTCAACACCGGCCTGATCACCACCGAAGTCGCGCCGTTTGGCGGCGTCAAGGAAAGCGGCCTGGGTCGCGAAGGCTCGCATCACGGCATGGAAGAATATGTCGAGATCAAATACGTGATGATGGCGGGGGTGTGAGGCCGCCGCATCCGCGCTGCGACGCCATGGCGCGTTTGGTCAGCGCGACGGCTGGCCTTCGCCGAAGTCACCAGTCAACGCTTGCTTCGACGCAGTTGACTGGGGCTGCGCCCGAGTTCGCGGCGCATCCATTTGGCAAGGTGGGATTGATGGGAGAAGCCGACGTCAAGGGCAACCATGCTCAGTTTGCGATCGTCTTGAAGCAGAAGCAATTGCGCGCGCTCCACCCTCTTTTTCAAAACGTAGCGGTGAACCGTGACGCCCATGGCCACCTTGAACCAGGTCCGCAAATGCGAGCTGCTCACGCCGGCCACGCGGCTGAGAACGTCGATGGTGAGCGCTTGGTCCAGATTCGTGTCGACATACGACAGGACTCTCTGAAGTTGCGCATTTGAGAGACGAGTGGTCTGACTTGGCGGATCATCCGCCAGGCCGAGCAATTCAACCGCCAGGGCCATTCCAACATTTTCCGCGAACAAGGGGCCGCTCGGCGAGCCCGCTTTCATGTCACTTTCGAGAGCCTGCCCGAGGAAAACGATGCGGTCATTTCGGAGCATGTGATGCGTCCCGAGCTGGACGGATGCCCCTCGTCCAGCTCGGGCTGCTGCATAGTCGAGCATCCCGGGCGCCAGCCGGATCTGAAGCGACTGATAGGGAGTCTCCGCAACAAAGCCTCCGGCGGTGCCCGACGGAACCAGATCGATATCGCCGGCTTGACGCAGGAACTGGCCTCCAGTCTCGAGGCAGCGCGAACGCGTGGCAGGGCTGAGATGGATAATGACCCTGTGATCGGCAGTCGGCTCCAGTGCAATGGAATCAGGTTCGGTTCGTGTCGTCGCTGCGGTGGTGCCGACCGATATTGGCGTCGAGCTCGATTTCGCACGCATGGGACGCGCACTCCGGGTCTTGGCGGAATCTGATCGGTATTTGGCGCCTTGTGCGCGATTTTCAACGGCTCCGAGGCCAAGAACTCATCTGTTGCTTATGACAAATGAGGATGCCAAGTGGGTACTTACGTGATTGTCGGAGCCGGTCCCGTCGGACGCGAAACCGCTCGTCTCCTTGCGGAGGACGGACACAGCATCATCCTGACCAGCAGAAACGCCGGGTCGCTCGATATCGCAAATGTGCGCACCATTTCGTCGGATGCCACCGAGGCTGCGCAACTGGCAGCACTAAGCAAGGGTGCTGATGCGATCTTCATGTGCGCCATGGCGGCCTATCATCGATGGCCGACCGACTTCTTTCCGATCATGGATGGGACGGTCAAGGCCGCCGAGCAGGTTGGTGCCAGGCTGATCGTGCTCGGGAATGTCTACGGTTACGGCGAGCGGGCTGCGAGCCCTCTCACTCCGGGCCTGGAGCCGGACCCGACCACCAGAAAAGGCACGGCCAGGCACATCATGTGGCAGCGGGCGGTTCGATCGAACGTTCCCGCTCTCGAGGTCCGCGCAAGCGACTATCTGGGCGAGGGAGCGGTTGCGTATTTCACCCTGCTGGCGTTGCCGTCGCTGCTCAAGAGCGAGCCGGTGTCCTTCCTGGGCAATCCGGACGCCATGCATGCCTGGTCTTTCACGAAGGACACCGCGAAGACTCTGGTCGCGGCATCGCGCTTCACCGGAGAATGGGGACGAGCGTTTCATGTGCCGTCGCAGCCGGCGTCCGTTCGCGAACTGGTGAGGGAATTCGCAACTGCGCTGAAGATTGAAGTTCCGAACCTGCTTCCGCTCACGGCGGTCGAACTGGAGCGCATCGACTTCCACGAAGCGATCGAGATGTCCTACCTGTTTGAAAAGCCGCTGTTGGTCGATGCCGCGGATACGGAGAAATTGCTGGGCGTCACCGCGAGCAGCCTGGACACGATGGTCCGCGACACCCTGCCGTAAACGGCGAGCATGAATATGGCGAGGAGAAAAATACAATGGGCGAACAAGTGACGAATCTCGTCCGCAACTACATCGCCGTCTGGAACGAGAGAGACGCAGGGAAGCGTCGGCTGCTGATCGATCAGGTCTTCAGCGAGGGATGCAGCTATATCGACCCGAACGACTTGGTCGTCGGACGGGATGCAATCGAGCGTCTCGTGGAAGCCTTGCAGGCGAGGCTTCCGGATCTGCGATTCACGCTCTCCGGCGCCGTGAATGCACATCACGATCAGGCTTTGTTTGGCTGGACCCTGGCTGTCCCCGGGGCTGCAACGCCGGCCGCCACAGGAATTGACATGGCGGTGCTGGATGGAGACCGCATTCGGCAGCTTCACGGCTTTGTAAACCCGCGGCAGCCATAGGCGAAGCGTTCGAGGCGCCGCCGCCCGGAGGCTCTCCCTCGGGTGCTCTACCGCCGCAGCACCGCGATCGTCCGGTTCGCGAACGTCAGCCGCTCGGCCATGACTGACACAAAATAGGTCAGCAGCTTGTGGCTGAGCGCGGGGTCTTCGTCCTTGATCGCGTCGAACTGGTGCGTGTTGAGTACATAGAGCACGCTGTCGACCTCGGCCTGGATTGTCGCGCTGCGCGGTGTGTTCGACACCAGGCCCATTTCCCCGATCGTGGTGTAGCGGCCGAGGCTGCGTACGCGCGTGGTGCGGTCGTCCTCGGCGGGGACCATGATGCCGACGCGGCCGTCGAGGATGAAGTGCATGGAATCGGCGGGGTCGCCGGCCCGCACGATGATTTCGCCGGCTTCGACCTCGAGGCGCTGGCAGCGGTGGATCAGCGCGTCGGCGTCGTCCTCGCTGTCGAGAATCCCTGTAAACCAGTCGCGCAGGCTGGCTTCTTCCTGCGCCAGCTCCTGATGCTGCGAGATGAGCTCGTTCTCGCACCATTCCAGCGCGCGATCGAGCTCTGGGATGATGGTGACGCCCTCGCCGACGAAGTCGCTGGAGCGCAGCACCTTCTCGGCGGCGGCCGACAGATGCACCAGGATCAGCTCGACGCCGAGATCGCCTGCGCTGCGCTTGATCTGGGCAAAGCTGTAGGCGGCTGACGAATCGACGCCGGTGACGAGCTTGAAGTCGAACAGCAGATAGCGGCACTCCGGGCGTTCCTGGAGCAGCTGCTTGACGTGCTGGTAGAGCCGGTTGGCGGAGCCGAAAAACAGATAGCTCTGGAGATTGAGGCCCCGGATCTTGCCGCCATGGGCCAGCAGCACCTCCTGGTCGTCGCGCGAGCGGTCGAGCGAGGAGCGGTATTCCGAGCCGTCGAAACTGTACTTGATCGACTCCACCCGTGCGGCGCTGAATGCAAACGTCGCGCAGCCGATGATCACGCCGATCAGGATGCCCGGTACGAAACCCCAGGCGACGATGATCGCGATGATGGCGATCAGCGAGAGATATTCGAGCTTCGACAGCCGCTTGCGCGACTCGATGATCCATTTGTGCAACTGGTCGGCGCCGAGATAGAGCAACAGGCCGCCGAGCACGAACTTGGGGATGAAGCCGAGCAGTTCGGGCGCGACAGCGAGCATCAGCAGCGACAGCGCCGCGACGGTGAGGCCGGACAGGCGCCCACGGCCGCCGCTGCTGAAATTAAGCATCGAGCGGCTGGTCGAGCTGCAGCCGGGGTATCCGCCCAGCATGCCGGTCAGGATATTGGCGGCGCCGGTGACGTTCAGCTCACACTCCAGATTGGCTTCGCGATGCGTGGCAACCTCGATGCCGGTGGTGTTGAACAGCGTACTGGAGGCCGTGACGAAGATGACGGCGACGACATTGCCAAGCAGGTCCGGTATGGCAAACCAGGGATAGCGGGCGAGATCGGCGGTATGCCAGGGCAGCGTGAAGACCGCTTGCGGCGGGGACTGAAAGGTCCAGCCCAGCGCGCGGGCGTCATCGAAGGAAACGCCGGAGATCCAGAACGCCAGATGCGCGGTGAGCACGCCGCCGACCAGGATGATCGGCAACCCGAACGGGCTGCGCGAGCGGTGCCAGGTGAGATACAGCACCAGCGCCATCGCGCAGGCGGCCCCGAGCTCCAGCAAGATGGTGCGGTTGGCGAAGTGCGACAGCGTCGCGAATTGCAGCGGGTGGTTGGTGATCACCCGGACCGCACCCATGGCGATGAGAAGTCCGGTGGCGCCGAGGAAGCCGCCGACCACCGGATAAGGCACGTAGCGGATGGCGCGGCCCAGCCGCGTCAGGCCCAATCCGCACAGCACTAATCCTGTCAGCATCGTCGACAGGCCGAGCGTGATCAGGATCGGCGACAGCAACGGCGCCGACGGGTTCGCCGTCTCGATGCGTTCGACCACCGAGGCCGCCAGGATTCCCGTCACCGCGGCGGTCGAGCTGTCGGGGGCTGCAATCGCGAAGGGCAGGGAGCTGCCCAACCCGACGACGACCGCAAGCACTGCGGAGCTGACGAAAGTCGCCGTGATGCCGTAGGACAGATAGGGCGACAGCGGCCCCGCGAAGATCAGCAACGAATAGGACAGCCCGAACGTAACGGTCAGGACGCTGGCGGCGCTTCCGCCCAGTATATCATTCAGCGCACGCTTGAGGGCCGGATTGAGCCCCGTCGACGGAGTGAAGCCAATTGCCGGATCGGTCACGCCGTGACACTCGCTCATGAAAATTCCCGTCCGAGACGTAGACGACTGCGAGCCTAGCGCAACAGGATTCTTGCAAGTATGAAGTATCCGATAGTTTCGGTGCGATGCCTGCGCTAAATCTTCAGCTCCGTTCCCGTCACCCGGCGATATGCCTCCAGATACCGCTTGCTGGTCGCGTCCACCACGCTTGCGGGCAAAGGCGGCGGCGGGGCGTCGCCGTTCCAGCGGCCGGCGCGGCGCTCGACGTCGAGATAGTCGCGCAGCGGCTGCTTATCAAAACTCGCCTGCGGCTGGCCGGGCTTGTAGGCGTCGACTGCCCAGAAGCGCGAACTATCCGGCGTCATGACTTCGTCGATCAGGATGATGCGGCCGTCCTTGTCGCGGCCGAACTCGAACTTGGTGTCCGCGATGATGATGCCCTGCTCGCGGGCGAGCTCCTCGCCGAGCGTGTAGACCGCGCGCGCCATGCTCTCGAGCGTGTAGGCTGTCTCGTCGCCGACGACCGCGCGCATCTGCGCGATGGTGATGTTCTCGTCATGGCCGGTCTCGGCCTTGGTTGCCGGGCTGAAGATCGAAGGCTCCAGCTTCGCGCTCTCGACGAGACCTGCTTTCAGCTTCTCGCCGGCCAGCGTGCCGCTTGCTGCATACTCCTTCCAGGCCGAGCCCGAGAGATAGCCGCGGATCACGCATTCGATCGGGAATACGGTGGTGCGGCGAGAGAGCATGGCGCGGCCGAGGATCTCGGCGCGATGCGGCTTCAGCGCCGGCACGGCCGCGATGATCTCGTCGGTGTCGGCGCTGATCATGTGATGCGGCACCACGCCTTCGAGCTCGTTGAACCAGAACGCGCTCACTTGCGTCAGCACCGCGCCCTTCATCGGGATGGTCTCGCCCATCACGACGTCGAAGGCGCTGATGCGGTCGGTGGTGACCAGCAGCAGGCGGTCGTCGTCAACGGCGTAGATATCGCGCACCTTGCCGCGCCCGATCTTGGGGAGGGGCAAGTCGCTGGAGAGCATGGTGGTCATCGGCAGAACTTTCGGAGCAAGGCCTTGCGACAGGAGATCCAGCCGCACCTGATAGCGCGACCGGAAACCGGATTAGCCTATTCCGGCAGCGGAATGAACTCATGTTCCTGCGGAACCGCCGCGAAGCGACCGGTTTTCCAGTCCTGCTTGGCCTGCTCGATCCGCTCCTTGCTGGAGGAGACGAAATTCCACCAGATGTGGCGCGGCCCCTCCAGCGCATCGCCGCCGAGAAACATCATCCGCGTGGCTTTGAGCGCCTTCACCGTGATGCGGTCGCCCGGGCGGAAGATCAGCAGTCGCGGACCCTCGTAGCGCTCGTTCGCGATCTCGACCTCGCCGTCGACCACGTAGATGGCGCGTTCCTCGTGATCGGGATCGAGCGGCACGCTCGCGCCCGCCGCCGCCGTAACCTCGGTGTAGAACCAGGGCGACACCATCGTAACCGGCGAGGCGATGCCGAAAGCCGAGCCCGCGATCACCCGCGCCGTGAAGTCGCGCTCGGAGATCATCGGCAAGTCACCCGCGCCGTAATGCTGGAACGACGGCGCGATCTCTTCCGATCCGGCCGGCAGCGCGATCCAGCTTTGCAGGCCGAGCATCTGCTGGCCCGAGGCGCGCTGCGCATCCGGCGTACGCTCGGAATGCGCGATGCCGCGTCCGGCTGTCATCAAATTCATTGCGCCGGGCGCGATCTCCTGGACGTTGCCCTCGCTGTCGCGGTGCATGATCGCGCCGTCGAACAGATAGGTGACGGTGGCAAGGCCGATATGCGGATGCGGCCGCACGTCCATGCCCTTGCCGGAGACGAATTGCACCGGCCCGAAATGGTCGAAGAAGATGAAGGGTCCGACCATCTGCCGCTTGCCATGCGGCAGCGCCCGGCGCACCGCGAATCCGTCGCCGAGGTCGCGCGTGCGCGGCACGATGACGAGATCGAGCGCATCGCAGGACATGGGATCGCCGAGCACGGGATCGTTGGAGGGCTGCCAGCTCATGATGGACTCCTTTTGGCTTTCTTGGTGCCGATGCTAGCAGAAATTTGCACCGCCGTCGCGGCAAAGCCGGGTTCAGACGTTGTGAGGCCAGCAGTGCCGCATGCACGACTGTCATCGTCCGCGAAGGCGGGCGATCCAGTACGCCGCGTCCACTCGGTTCGATCACTGCCGTCTCGGAGTACTGGATCGTCCGGTCAAGCCGGACGATGACAGCTGTGGTGCGGATGGTCCTTGAAAAAATCAGCCCGACGGACGATGTTCGGCTCGCTCATACCGATCGGCCGCAGCATCTGATGACATCAGCCGCCCTTGAACTCGCATTCCGTTCGGCCGCCGTCGCGCTATTGCTGGTGCTGGCGGCGGCATTGCTCTCGGATTTCCGCAATGTGCTGGCTGCCCGCCTCGGCGCGGCCTTTGCGCTGGGCTCGACCGCGCATGCTGTGAGCTATTCGCTGGATGTCACGTCGCGGATCCCGCTCTGGCATGCACCGCTGATCGCATTGTCGACCGGCAGCATGGTGGTGTTCTGGCTGTTCACTCGCTCCCTGTTCGACGACGAGTTTCACCTTCGCTGGTGGCACGGATCGGTCTGGGCACTGGTGGCGGCCTTCAGCTTCGCAGGCTGCGTCTGGATTGCACCCAGCGGCCATGTGCGGTTCTCGGTGACGGTGGTCAATCTGATCGTGCTCGGTTTCATCGCGCTTGCGATCGGGCAGACGATCGCCTCCTGGCCGGCCGACCTGGTCGAGCGCCGCCGCAGCGTCCGCGTCTTCATCGTCTGCGCAACCGCGCTCTATGGCGGGCTGAACGCGGTGCTCCAGATCGCCGTCGCTGGGCACCACGTCGGCGATGTCGCCGAAACCATCAATTCCGGCGTGCTCGCCTGCACCGTCGCGGCGATCGTCTATGCCATGATGCGCGTTGACGGGGCGGATCTGTTTCCGGCCGCGGCGGAGCCCGCACCGCCGATTGTTTTCAGTCAGCCTGCGGGCGAGGACATCGCCGACCAAAAGCTCATCGATGCCCTGATGCGGCTGATGGCGGACGAGCGGATCTATCGCCAGGAGAACATCACCATCGGCGTGTTGGCGGGCCGGCTGAAAATTCCCGAATACCGGCTGCGCCGGCTGATCAACCAGGGGCTCGGCTATCGCAACTTCAATGTGTTCCTGAACAACCACCGGATCGAGGAAGCCAAGGCCGCGCTCGCCGATCCCGCCCAGGCCGAGGTCCCCGTCATCACCATCGCGATGGACGCCGGCTTTCAGTCGCTCGGCCCGTTCAACCGCGCCTTCAAGGCAGTCACGGGGGTGACGCCGACGGAATATCGGCGGCTGAAGGTGAGTGCTGTCTAATCTTTAGTGTACTGAAATATCTAGGTTATTTCAGAATCGGCGAGCTTCTTGCGGGTTTCAGCTACGCCATTTTCAAAATCCGGCGAGCGGGCCTTGCACAAATGCCGCTTCGTCTTCGGGACACGCCCCAAGCCGGAGAAAGCCTGTGCCCCGCCGCCGCAAGATCATCCTCCTCACCATCACCATCGCCTGTGCCGGCCTCGCCCTCGGCGCCGCGCGAGCCCGCGACGTGCCCAAGGTCGCGACCGGCTTCATCGCCGATGTGCTCTGCTCGGAGACGTTCGTCTCGGGCCTCGATATCAGACGCAACCTCGCCGAGACCATTGATGCGATGCCGGGCGCCGGCCTGCTCTCCTGGGCGATGGACTACCAAGTCGACCGCGTGCGCAAGGACGTCACGGTGACGCTGTTCGGCATCGGCCGCAGCCATGCCGTCTATCGCGAGGGCCTCGGCTGCACGCTCGAGCACGGCGCGGAGATTGCCGACGTCGCGCTGCCGCCGGATGATGGGCAGCCCGCGTGGCTCCCCGAGATCGCTGGCCCCGCGGTCATGCCGCCGCAAAGCCCGGAACTCTCAGTCGCACTCGACCGCGCCTTCACTGAACCCGCGCAGCTGCCCTACCGCCGCACCCGCGCGGTCGTGATCATGAAGGCCGGCCGCATCATCGCCGAGCGCTATGCCGACGGCATCGGACCCGAGACGCCGCTGCTCGGCTTCTCCATGACGAAATCGGTGATCTCGGCACTATCAGGTGTGCTCGTGCGTCAGGGCAAACTGAAGCTCGACGGGCCTGCGCCGGTCGCCGCCTGGAAGAATCCGGACGATCCGCGCCACGCCATCACCGTCGATCAGCTGCTGCGACACACCGCGGGTCTTGCGCTCGGCAGCTCATTGCAGGCTTCGCTCGGCTCCGCCTTCGAGCCGGTCAATCGCATGAAATTCGCCGAAGCCGACATGGCTTCCTATGCGGAGAGCATGCCGCTGGAGACCGCACCTGGAGCCGTGTGGAACTATCACGACGGCAACATCCTCATCCTCTCGCATCTGATCCGCGAAGCCGCCGGCGGCAATCCCGCAGACGCACTTCGCTTCGCGCGCCGCGAATTGTTCGCGCCGCTCGGCATGCGTCATGTCACGCTCCAGCTCGACGGCGCCGGCACGATCGAAGGTTCGAGCGAGATGCTCGCATCCGCACGCGACTGGGCGCGCCTGGGTCAACTCTATCTCAATGACGGCGTCGCCGGCGGCAGGCGCATCCTGCCCGAGGGATGGGTGACCTACTCGGCGTCGGCGACGCCCAATGCCTGGGTCGGTATCGGCGCCGGCTTCTGGACCAATCAAGGCGACAGTTTTGGTGCGACCTTCCGCGTCGATCACGGCTGGCCGCGCGATGCCTTCTTCGCCAAGGGCACGATCGGGCAATACACTATCGTGATCCCGTCGGAGCGCTTGGTCATCGTGCGGTTGGGCCGTTCGCCGAACTGGCCGCCGGAAGCGGACGGTGTGTTCGATCTTGTGCGCGATGTGGTGGCCGCGACGCGTGAGAAGGGAAAGTTGACGGGGGCGGATTGAGGTGCTCTCTCTTCCCTTCTCCCACAAGGGGCCCACAAGGGGCGAGGGTGCACTGCCTGCGCCGCACCAGCTCGAAGCTACTACCTCCCCAGCTCCGTCGCCTTCGCCACGCGGTCGAACCGCTCCAGCGTCATGATCGCGTCCGCGAATTTCTCCGCGCGTGCATTCAGCACGGGCCGCGCCAGTGTCAGAAATTTCTGCTGCATCGCCTGCGCATCGGGGAAAGAATTCGGCTCGCCCGAGGGATCGGCGTAGAGCCGCTCATGCACGCCGTCGTCGGTGGTGATGCTGACGCGGGCGCCGAACGGATGGGTGCGGCCGACCTCCAGCCGGTCGTCCTGTACCACGTCGAACTTGTCGGCGAGCGCGTCGATGGCGGCGTCGCCAAGACGGTTGTAGTCGTCCCAGCCAAACGAGCCCTGGTCGAGCGCGAGCGCACCGGTGAAGAACATCGAGAACTGGCCGCCGACGATCGAGGTCGGATGCCGCTTGGTCGCGGCGTCGCCGGTCAGCGTGATGCCATTGCGATGCAGGCCGATCTCGACGCGCTTGACCTGATCGGGCGTCAGATTGTGCTCGCGCCGCATCGCGATCAGCGCGTCGATTGCGGCGTGGGTATAGCGGCAGCTCGGATACGGTTTGACGCCGATCTTCATGGTCTCGTAGGTCTTGCCGAGCTCGGCGACCGCCTTGTCCGGATGCGCATCGTCGGTGTAGCCGGCGAGCAGGCCGTGCTTTCCCTCGACCGATTCCGTCGCGCCGACGAAATCGTTGCGCGCCAGCGTCGCGGCGATCACGCCGTTCATCGCAGCGGCGCCGACCTGGTAGCGCTTGTTCCAGCCGCCATTGACCAGAAACTGCAGCGAGCCCGCGGCCTGGCTGCCGGCGACGCCGAAGGCGGCGATGAGCTGCTGCTCGGAGAGGCCGAACAGTTTGCCGGCGGCCGCCGCTGCGCCATAGGTGCCCGCGGTGGCGGTCGGATGGAAGCCGCGCGCATAATGCGAGGTCGGATCGAGCGCGTTGCCGAGCCGGCAGCAGACCTCATAGCCCGCAACGATCGCGGTCAGCACATCGCGCCCGGAGGCGCCGACCATCTCGCCGACGGCGAAGGCGGCCGGAACCACGGGCGCGCTCGGATGCAGCGAGGAATCGGCGTGGGTGTCGTCGAAATCGAGGGAATGGCCGAGTGCGCCGTTGAGCAGCGCCGCGACCGCCGGCGTCCAGGTCTTGGCATCGCCGAACACGGTGGATTCGCCCCTGGTGTCGAGCGCCAGCGCCTCCAGCATTTTCAGGATCGAAGGCGTCGATTCCGCTTCGCTGCGGGCCCGGATGGCGCTGCCGAGGAAGTCCAGCGTCAGCACTTTGGCGCGATCCAGCACCTCCGCCGGAATATTCCCGTATTTCAGGCTGGCGACATAGGCAGCGAGCGTTGCGGTTTCGTGGGCCATCGTGTTTCCTCGTTTTGGCGCGCAAGTTAGGCGGGCTGATTTGGCCTTTCAAGCGGCCTCGGGGCCGCGGGCATCAGCTATGCTTTTTGCCTGACTCAAGAGCATCGGACCGGGACGTTTGACCATGGCATTCGCAGGCAAGCTGTTTGAACTGGTCCGATCGCGGCGGACGCAGCTGGGGCTGGCGATCCGGGTCACGGTGGCGGCGACCGCGGCCTATGCGATCGCCACCGCGCTGCATCTGCTATTGCCGCTCTGGGCAGTCCTGACCTCGCTGATCGTGACCCAGATGAGCGTCGGGCGCTCGCTGAAGGCGACGCGCGACTATATGCTCGGCACCATCGGCGGCGCCATCTATGGCGGCGCCATCGCGATCCTGATCCCGTACTCCAGCGAGGCGGGTCTCCTCGGCCTGCTGGTGCTTTCGGTCGCCCCGCTCGCCTTCATCGCCGCGATCAATCCGAGCCTCAGCGCCGCCACGGTGACGGCGGTGATCGTGCTGCTGGTTCCGACCATGCATCACTCCGATCCCATGACCTCGGCGATCGATCGCGTCAGCGAGGTCGGCGTCGGCGCCATCACGGGATTGCTGGTCTCCTTCCTGGTGCTGCCTTCGCGCGCGGTACGGCAAATTCGCGCCAGCGCGGCAAAACTGCTCGAATTGATTGCGGAGGCTTTCACCGAATTGCTCGCAGGCCTGACCCGCGGCCGCGACAACGACGCGCTGCACCGGATCCAGGACGGTATCGGCACGGCGATGGTCGGCCTCAATGCGATCGGCGCTGAAGCCGAGCGCGAGCGCGCGGCGCGGCTGTCGAGCGGGCCCGACACCGGTCCGCTGCTGCGAACGGTTCTACGCCTGCGCCATGACGTCGTGATGATCGGCCGCTCGACCGTGGTGCCGTTGCCGGCCGAGGTGCAGACGCGGCTTGCCGCGCCGCTGACGGAAGTCTCGACCGTGATCGCACGCTTCCTGCGTTCGGCCGCCGCGGCCTTGCGCGAAGGCGCCGGCGCCCCGCCGATCCATCCCGTGCACGTTGCGCTCCAGCATTATGCCGAGGCGGTCGCCGCCGTGCGCCAGGACGGCCTGATCCGGGGGCAGCCGAGCGACACCGCGGAGCGCTTCTTCGCGCTCGGCTTTTCGCTGGAGCAGATGCACCAGAATCTCTGCGATCTCGACCGCGTCGTCGGCGAATGGTCGGAGGCCGCGGCCGACAAGCCCGCGCGCGTGGCGGAGTGAGCTTGGGCGTGCACTCAGAAGCGTTGGCTGCCGACAGCAAAGCGCCGTAGAACAGGTAAACGAGCTTTAGACGAAGAAAGGGGAGAGCATGCTATCGAACGCGAAGGTGGCAACACGGCTTCCGGCCAAAGACCTGAACCGGGCTCGGGCATTCTACTCCGAGAAACTCGGGCTCGAGCCGATAGAAGAGCGTGCGGGCGGACTCCGCTATGTCTGTGCGGGGGGTGAGTTTGCGATATTCATCTCGGCCGGAATGCAATCCGGCACGCACACACAGATGGGATGGGAGGTCGGGGATATCGAGGCAACCGTACGCGAGCTTCGCGCGCGGGGCGTCGAGTTCGAGGAGTACGACCTGCCCGGCCTGAAGACCGTCGATGGGATTGCCGAGATTGCCGGAAATTACCCCAGCAAGGGTGTTGGAGAGCGGGGCGCGTGGTTTCGCGACAGCGAAGGTAACTTGCTGGGGGTGGGGCAGCCGGTGTGAAGTTGACGGGCGACTGCGTCGCCTTTGAGGAAACACACGCCCTACCGCCGTATCAAGCCCTTGCCCTGCATACGCCAGAGCAGGAGGTCGATGCGGTCCTGGCCGAAGAACGGCTCGTTCTCGAACACGAAGGTCGGCACGCCCCAATGGCCTGATGCCGCGTGGTCCTTTTCGTTCTCCGCGATCACCTGCTCGTAGCGATCCGGGTCAGCGGTGATTGCGGCATCCATTGCGGCGAGATCGAAGCCAGCCTTGTCGGCGGCGCGCGCGAGATGATCGCCTTCGTTCCAGCCCGCCACCGAGCCGTCCCAAAGCACGCGCGCGATCGCGTAGGTGAAATCGAGCGAGCGGCCTTCGAGCTGCGCCATGGCGCCCAGCCGGGTCAGTCGGTGGATGTAAGGCTGCTCGGCCGCCACATCTAGCGTCGACTTGTCCTGCACGATCGGATCCGGTCTGGGAAAGCGGAACGGAATGCCCTCGTGCTGCGCCACGCGCGTGCTGTCGAGCACCACATAGCGAATGAAGTTTGGGCTGGCCTTCTTGAAGAAGCCGGGCACGCGGACAGCGAGTGGATAGACCGGCCGCAGGTTGACCGCGAGATCATATTCCGCGACGAGCTTCAGTGTCTTGGGCAGTGCCAGATAGCTGAAGGGACTGCGGTAGGAGTAGAAGAGGTCGACGGACAAGGTCATCGGGCCGGCTCCGCGATGCGCCCCATCATGCTGCGGACCACGAGCTTGTGGAAGGGCATGATGAGCGTGAGATAGGTCCGGCCGAGGAGGTTATGCGTCCGCACCAGCGTGGTCGAGGTCACCTGCCGGCTCGCGTTATCGCCGGCCACATCGACCACGATGCGAAAATCGAGATGAGAATCGTCGAAGCCCGCGATCAGCCGCTCCGGCGTTTCGCTCAGCACCGGAAACAGGCCGATCAGGCCGCCGGGCGCCGGCAGGCCTTCGCCCGACGTTTTCAGTCCGAACGGGCTCACCAGGATATTGCGCAAGCGCAGCAGCGCATCGATCCAGCGCGGCCCGTGCAGCACCATGCGGGTGCAGGCTTCGCGGGCATTCACGGTCGTCGCGACGATCTCGACGCGGAACGCGTCGATGAATTGCGCACCTGCCAGCACGGCATCGGCGTCGACCTCTGGGGTGACTTCGCGGACGGTCCCGGTCATGACGCCAGTCTGCGCGTCAGCATCCGGAAGCGCAAGATCAGCAAGCCCGCGTAGACGAACGATCCGATCGACAGTCCGATCCAGACACCGACGGCGCCGAAATCGGCGTGGAAGGCAAGCCACCAGGCGATGGAAAAGCCCACGCACCAATAGCCGATCGCGGCGAATACCAGCGTCATCCTGGTGTCATTGATGCCGCGTAGCGCGCCGCCCATGATGGTCTGGATTGCATCGGCGATGAAGAAGGTCGCGCCGACCAGGAGCAGCGTTGCGGTCAGCTCGATGGTCGCCATGCTCGCCTCGCCGCTGCCGAAGAACAGCCGTCCCAGCTCATAGCGGCCGAGGATGATCGCGACGGTCAGGGCCGAGACGAACGCGATCCCGAGCACCGCTGCGACGAGACCGGCGCGCTTCACCGCAAGCGGCTCGCCGCGGCCGAAGGCATGACCGACTCGCACGGTAGCCGCCATGCCGATGCCGAGCGGAACCATGAACAGCACGGCGGTGACCTGGAGCGCGATCTGATGCGCCGCGAGCGCCGTGGTCGAGATCAACCCCATCAGCAGCGCCGCCGAAGAGAAGAGGCCGTATTCCAGCAGCAGCGAGAACGAGATCGGAGCGCCGATCGCGATGAGCTCGCGCATCAGGGGCCAGTCGATCCGCCAGAGATGGGCGAGCGGACGATAGTCCGCGAATGGCTTGCGCAGCCCCGCAATCGCGAGCGCGGCGACGAAAGTGCCGAGATTGACCAGCGTGGTCGCAAGCCCCGCGCCGAACAGGCCGAGCTCAGGCAGGCCGAACAGGCCGTGGATCAGGACGTAGACCAGCGCGGCATTGACGGGGATCGCCGCGAGCGTGATCCACAGCGGTGCCTGCGGCCGGTTCACCGCGCTCATCATGCTGCGCAGCGCGATGAAGCCGAGCGCCGGCGCGATGCCCCAGGCGAGCCCGTTCAGATAGCGCTGGGCGAGCGCGGCCGAGTGCGGCGCCTGACCGAGTGCGATCAGGATGTGCTCGCCATAAAGCGGCGAGGCCATCATCGGCAGCGAGATCAGCAGCGCGACCCACAGGCCGACGCGCAGGGAGCCACGAATGCGCCTGACGTCGCCGGCGCCGAACGCCTGCGCGGCCAGCGGCGATACCGCCGTCACAAGCCCGAGCCCGAACGTGAAGCTGACGAAATAGACCGTATGCGCCAGCGCCGCCGCGGCGACCGCGCTCTCGCCGAGCCGCCCGATCAGCGCGAGATCGGTCGTGATCATCGCGATCTGTCCGAGCTGCGTCAGCATCATCGGCACGGCCAGCCGCAGCGTCTCGACGAACTCGTCGGCGAGAGGATTTGGCGGCGCGCCGGCTTGCGGCTGCGGACGAGGCTGGACGGTGTCGAGCATGGCGGGTCATTAACACAGCCAGGCGACGAAAACATGGCTCGGTCATTCTCTCCCTCTCCCCGTTCTTACGGGGAGAGGGTTGGGGTCATCTGCGCTAGGTTAGTCGTGCGCGGAGATTGTCGTGTTGTTTTTGGCGCCGTCGCGGTGGTTCGCAGAGGTGGCGGCGGGTTCGGCTGAAGAGATTACGGACAGCCTGCCACAGAAGTGGTCCACGAATGGCGGCGCAAATGATGGCCAGAGCGATCTTCATAAGACGCCATCGCGATGGGCTTGCCGGTGGCGTCGCCGTGCCCAGAGGGGGAAGAGTCCGGGACTTGCCCGGCGATCTGTTCGGCGATGATGGCAACGATCAGTCTGGCGTAGATCCAGGCCCGCGCAAGTTCTGGCTTCTTGGCCGGCAGCATGTCGAGACCGGCCAGGCTCTTGAACCGCTTGAACGCCAGCTCGATTTGCCAGCGGAAGCGATAGAGGGCGAGGATATCGGCCGGCGGGAAGGTATCGGCTGGTAGCGAGGTCAGAAGAAGGATGTACTTCGCAGCCTCCAGACTGCGCGGATCGGGCTGCTTTCCGCGCTTCTTGGCGTCCTTGAGCAGGCGCTTGCGCTCGGCTTCCGCCTGTTCCGGCTCCTTGCGTCGGACAACGAGGCGCAAGATCAGCGGCTCCGATGATGGGCTCTCTGTCGTACCTTCATGGACACGGACTCGCATCTCGCCTTCCTGTTCAGCCTGAGCGGCGAGCGCGGCAAACAGATCAAGGGGCTCACCGTTGGCCTGCAACAGGCGCAACGAGTTCCAGCCGGTTCGCACGATGAAGTCCGCACCGGCATCGATCACCGGCCGCAGGTCGCGCGGCCTTGCATAGTAGCGATCCGCCAGCACGACATCGCCGGGTACGTAAGTCAGGCGCTGCAGATGCTCGGCGCCACGCCCGTCCGTCAATTCGAGCTGATCGACCTGCCCATTTGCCAAATCGTACCCGACATGCAGCCGCCACGTCGTGCGGTCAGCTCCCGGCTCGCAGATCGATGTTCCGTCGAGGGCACGCAAGCGATACCCGGCCCAGCGTCCGGCCGGAACTTTGGCCTGCTCGGCAATCAGCGCCGCCACGATGTCGCCGAGCCAAGGCGCGGCTTTGCACAGCCGCTCGAGCAGTGATGGATCGGACAAACTGACGATCCCGCCGGCCTCCGCCCATGCGCAGGTTTCGCGCAGCGACATGCCGAGACCGCCATAGGCAAGTGCCAGCCGCAACAGCGTCTCGGCACTCTTGATCTCCCGCGCCCGCGTGAACGCCCCGCGCGATCGCGCGGTTGCTTCCACGTCAAAACCCGCCGGAAGCTGCGCACTCACCTCCGGCCAATGATCCAAAATCTCAGGACGAATCTTCATCCCAAGCTTGAATCATATCGAGATTCTTTGTGTCCAGAGCTAAACCTAGCGCGAATGCCCCTCTTTCCGATGGCTCAGACTGTCCTGCCGATGTCCTGATCGTCGAGGACGATCCGATCATCGCGATCGACTTCGAGGATCGCCTGCTCGGATTTGGCGTGAAGAGCGTGCGCACGGTGGGGTCGGTGGCGCAGGCGCTGGCTGCGATCGCGGCGCGGGCCCCTGATTTTGCGCTGCTCGACGTCGAGCTGAGCCGGGAGAAGAGCTTTGCGGTCGCCGAGCGGCTGGCGGCCCTGAAAATTCCCTTCGTCTTCGTCACCGGTTACGGCGCCGAGACACGGATCGCTTCCGATTTCGTCAACCGGCCGCGTTTGCTGAAGCCATGCTCGAGCGAGGCGCTGGAGGCCGCGCTACGGTCGCGCGGCGCCTGAAGCCGATCAGGCCAGCCTGGGATCAAGCGTGGTCGACCACAGCGCGACATCGGCGCGGTCGCGCAACGTCACCGTCATCTGGCCGGAGGCGCCGTCGATCTTGACGTGACCGAAGAATTGCATGCCGGCGGACGGTGGCAGGTTCTGGTCGTCCTTGCCCGGCGCCTTGACGAAGCGCACCTCCGGCCCAAACGTGTTGTCGAGCGCGTTCGGACCGAACGTGCCGGCGTGCAGTGGCCCCGAGACGAATTCCCAGAACGGCTCGAACTCCTGGAATTGCGCCTTGTTCGGATCGTAATAATGCGCGGCGGCGTAGTGCACGTCCGCGGTCAGCCACACGGTGTTCTTGATCGGCGCCATCTTGATGAAGCGCAGGATGTCGGCGATCTCGAACTCGCGGCCGCGCACCGGGCCGTCGCCTTGCGCGAACGCTTCCGAGCCGCCCTTCGGCGTGTCGGACACGACGAGGCTGAGCGGCATGTCGGAGGCGATCACCTTCCAGGTCGCGCGCGAATTCAAAAGGCCGCGCTTGAGCCAGGCCATCTGGTCCGGGCCGAGGAAGTAGCTGGCCGGGCCGTAAGTGGTTTCGAGATTGGGGCCGTTCGGGCCGCGATAGCTGCGCTCGTCGAGCACGAACAATTCGAGATGCGGGCCGTAGGAGATCTGGCGATAGACGCGGCCGGGCTCAACGATGCTCTCGCGCATCGGATACATCTCGTGGAAGGCACGGCCTGCGCGGGCCGCAAGCAGCGTGATGTCGCGCTCCTTGTAGGTCGCCGGCAGCTCCTTCGACAGCGACCAGTTGTTGGTCACCTCATGGTCGTCCCACTGCACGAAGATCGGCACCTCGGCATTGAAGGCGCGGACATTGTCGTCGGTGAAATTGTATTTGTGCGCGGCCCGGTACTCGTCCAGCGTCTCGGCGACCTTGGCCTTCTCGGGGATCGTGACGTTCTTCCAGATCTTGCCGTCGGCGAGCTTCACCTCCGATGCGATCGGACCGTCGGCATAGATGGTGTCGCCGGAGTGCAGGAAGAAATCCGGACGGTGCTTGCGCATCGCCGAGAAGGTGAACATGCCGCCGTCATCGGGATTGATGCCCCAGCCCTGGCCGGCGACGTCGCCGCCCCAGACGAAGCTGACGTCGCGGCGGTCGGCCGGCGCGGTGCGGAAGCGGCCGGTCACCGGCTCGCCCTCCACCGCGGTGTGCGAAAGATCGCGGAAGCGGACGCGATAAAAGATGTCCTGTCCGCTGGGCAGGTTTTCGATCAGCATCTTTGCGGTGAAGTCGCTCTCGGGCAGCGCCGCGATCGGCGGCAGCGCCCGGGCATCCCTGAACGACTCCGTCGTCGCCACTTCGACCAGCATCTGCGCAGGCCGGTCGGTGCGCGCCCAGACCACGCCACCGTCGACGGTGACGTCGCCCGACTGCACGCCATGGGTCACGGCAGGCCGGTCGGCCGCGCGGGAGAGATAGGGCACTGCGACCGCGCCCAGCGCGCCGGCACTGGTTGCCAGGAAGCGGCGGCGGGAGAATTTGATGTTCATGGCACGTCTCGATATCGCGTGAGGCGACGGCCCAGGCGGCCGCCACGGTGAAGTCCGACGCTATATTGAGACAATGTGACGCAGCGATTACACGCGCAGGCGCTTACGCGTTGCCGGCGGCCCTGAACGCTGCACCCGTGCGTTGCAGGTTCTGCGGCAGGCTGAACAGCACCGCCTTGCGGTCGGCGACGGCGGCGTGGAACTGGTCGAGCGCGATGTTGAAGGCGGTGAGCGCGGCTCCCTCGATCGCGCCGTGATCGAAACAGCGCAGCGTGTCGCGCAGGATCTCGTCGGCCTCGGTCTGCATCTGGTCGAGCTCTTCGGTCGTCTCACTCTTCCGTGCGGCGGTGATCATGTCGAGCAGCCGCTCGCGCAGATGGCTGTTGGTGTTGCGCTCGTCCTTCTTCAAATAGCCCGCAAACCAGGCGCCGATCGAGCCCATGGCCGAGAGCGCCATCAGGGTCCACCAGATGTAATCGCTGTATTTGTCGAGGAAGGTCTTTTCCTCGCCGTCGACGAAGGCGGCCGCACCCGGATGCACCGGAATCACCGCATCCTTGTCGGTGTCGGGTGTCTCGATCTTCGCCGCCAGCGGGAATTCCGTCACCAGTTGCTGGCGCACGGCGAAGAGCTGACGCGTGAACGCTGCAATGGTGGTTTCGGACACGGTTTTGCGTGCCACGATGTGGTGCGAGAAGCTGATGGTCTTCACCTCTTCGTCCGGACGATCGGGCGAGCCGCCATAGGTGCCCGCGGGGATCTCGGACGCTTCATAGGCCGGATGGTTCTGCGCGATCGCATCCGCCGAATCGATCGCGAGGAAGGTCGGCGTGCCAAAATCCTTGGCGGAAGCGGCGATCGCATCTGACGTGATCTTGCTGTTGACGGGACCGGCCGCGAGATAGGCGTCGACCTTCTGGGTGCGGATCGCCTCGGCGGCTTCATTGGCCGGGAATTGCACGATCTCGACCTTGGCGGGATCGACGCCGTATTGCTGGAGAATCACCTTGAGGAGGTTGACGTTGGCCTGGGTGCGGCCGACCACGCCGACGCGATGGCCGGCGAGCTGCGCGACCTTGGTGATCTTGGCGCCCTTCTTCTTGCCCTTGCCGGGGACGGACCACAGCACCACGACGTTCTTGCGCAGGGTCGCAACGGCTTGCGCGGTCTTCGGCACGTCGAGATCGCCGCGTACGATGGCGAGATCGGCCTTGCCCTCTGCGAGCAAACCGGCGCTGGCGGTGGCGCCGTCGGTCTGGATCGGACGCAGCCGCACATAGCTCTTGTTCTGCGCGAAGGCCTGGGTCAGTGCCTGCACGACCTTGACGTCATCGCTGTTGGCGGGGCCGACCGCGATCTTCAGCATCACAGGCCGCATCGCGAAATAATAGCCACCGACGAGCGCGCCGACGATCGCAAGCACAAGCGCGAGAGTCACGAGTGCCGTCTTCCGCGCCGCGTATCGCGGCGAAGGCGGAGAGGGCGCTTCGGCCAGGTCCAACTCCCCGGTCATCGTTCTCCCGAACAGGCTCTTGAGGCTCAGTTTCATCTTGGCCGGCGATTTACGCCTGCAATTGTAGCAAATTTCTTGTCCGGCGGGGTGACATCTCCGTCATGGTTAGCGGATGGCGGAAATCCCGTATGAACCAGGGACGCCAGCCGGTGTTAGGGTAAAGTTCCCCTGAACGACGGAGACGGTCATGGCAGAACGGCTGACGGCGGACGCACGCAAGCAGGCGCTGAGCGCAATACCGGGCTGGAGCGAAACCCAGGGCCGCGACGCCCTCGGGAAAACCTTTGTCTTCAAGGATTTCAACGAAGCTTTCGGCTTCATGACGCGCGCCGCGCTGGTCGCCGAAAAGATGGATCACCATCCCGAATGGCGCAACGTCTACAAGACGGTGGAGGTGGTGCTTTCGACCCATGACGCCGGCGGGGTCACCGCGCTCGACATCGAGCTGGCCAAGGCGATGAACGCCATCGCCAAGCTTACACCGGGCTGACGTCTTGCAGGGACCGGCCGCATCCCCATCTTGTGATCAGCGCGGGATGCGGCGATCTGCCGCCCTGGCGCCACCCTTGGCTGAACGGGGAGTTTGTCGAACATGGCTGCCGAACACAGTGTCGGTTTCGAGCCGGCCGATCGGCTCGCGGAGGATCGGGAGAGCGTGCGCCGCCGCTTCTGGCGCAAGCTGAAGCGTGTCGCCGCGCAACTGCCGTTCGCGGAGGACCTGCTCGCCGCCTATTACTGCGCGTTCGACCGGCAGACGCCGCGCCATGTCCAGGCCTCGCTGCTCGGGGCGATCGCCTATTTCATCCTGCCTTTCGACTTCGTCCCTGACGTGATGCCGATCCTCGGCTTCACCGATGACGCCGCCGTGCTAGCCACCGCGATCCGCATGGTCGCCAGCCACATCACGACCGAGCACCGCGAAGCCGCCCGCACCGCGCTGAAGCGCGGCGTGGATGAGGCGGAAGCGGCGTAGTAGCGGGCGGTTCAACCACACCCACTGCCGTCATTCCCCGCGTAGGCGGGGAATCCAGTACACCGCGGCTTCTCGATTCAATCACTGGCGTCTCGGACTACTGGATCGCCCGGTCAAGCCGGGCGATGACAGTGAGCGTTTGGATGGTGCTTGCGACACCATCGGTCGCAACGACGCCCGCTACTTCTTCTCCGCCTGCGCCCGTGCCTTCTCCGCGTCCCACGCCTGGAATTGCCTGAACAGCGTTTCCTTGTCTGCGTCGGACACCTTTGCTGCGGTCGGGCTCTGCGTCAAAAACGCCTCGAAGCGCTGGCGTGCCACCGGCTCGACACCGTGCCGGTCGAGCCATTGCTGCGCCACCGGCAATCTGTTCCAGCCCGACAGGGGCGCTGCGAGCGAGACCTCCTTCCACTTGGGATGGAAGGGCGGGTTCTGCAGCGCGGGGAATTTCGCGAAGAACGCGTCTACGAACAGCGCGAGCTTGCGATAGCGCTCGGTATTGGGCGCCCAGTTGTAGGCCGCGAGCACCGCAGGCACCGCGATCGTGTCCACGCTCTCGCCGTCCTTGATCAGGTTTGGATAGTCCTTGGCGGTCAGCGTCGCCGGCAGATAGTCGCTCTGGAGCGGCTTGGCATAGTCGACTTTCGCAAGATGAAAGCGGCCGTCATTGCCGAAGGTCGAGACCGACTTGTACGGCTTGCCGCCGACTACGATGACGGCGTCGATCTCACCGGCCTTCAGCTTCTCCATCGCGATGCGCTGCTCGACATAGACGAATTTCGCCTTGATCCCGAGCCGTTCGAACACGGTGAGGGCGGTGACGAAGGTGCCGCCGTTCGGCAGGTCCACGCTCACCGTCTTGCCTTCGAGATCTTTCAATGTCGCGACCGATTTCGGCGCGATTACCTGCATCTCTTCGTTGTAGAGCTTGGTCACATAGGTGAACTGCTTCTTGATGTCCTTGGCAAAACCCTTGCGTTCGAGATAGTCGAGCGTATCGGCCCGCACGATGCCGAGATCGACGCCTTGCAGGAACAGGATGTCGGCAACGCTCTGCACCGAGCCGCGGCCGACGATCGGCAGCACGCGGATCTTGTTGCCGTCGTCGAGCACGGAGGCGAGGTCCGCGCCGAACTGCACATAGGTGCCGCCGATCGTGCCGGTGATCAGCGTAACGGTGTTGGCGTTCAGCGACTGCTTGGTCGAGGTCGAGCCGAACTGAAAGATGGCCTTCAGGCCGTCCGAGACCTTGGCCGGATCGTATTCGGCCTGCTCGGCGCGGGCCGCAAAGGCACAGATCGTCATGATGGCGGCAAGCGCCATTCTCAAAGCGTTACGCATGATGTCTCCTGAAGAGTTCTAGTTCTGAAGCTGGGCGAGGCGCTGCCGCGCCTCCGCCGATCCGAGTGCCGCGGCCTTTTGATACCAGTCGCGTGCGGCGGTCGCGTCGGCGGTGATGCGCCGCGCGTCGCTGGTGCCCAGCACGGCCGGGTCATAGGTCTGCGCCAGGAGATGGGCGGCCGTCGCATCCTGTGCATTGGCTGCGCGTTCGAGCAGCAGGCGCGCCGCAGCGATATCGCCGACCGTCAACAGGCTCTTCGCGCGCGCCATCAGCCCGGCCAGCGTGTCGGCGTCGAGCGTCTTCTCGAGTGTCTCGGCGGGCGGAGGAGGCGGAGGCTGCGCCGCGACAGGCGCGGGCACTGGCGCCTGGGCTTGCAGCGCGGTCTGATAGGCAGTCGCGATCGCTTCGCGGCTCGGCGTCGACGGCGCAGGGAGATCCTGCACGTCAGCGCTCGCCGGCATCGTGTCGGACACGCGGGCCGGATCCTTGATCGGGACCTGCCGCGCAACCGGCGCGTTGGCCGACGCCATCGCCTGGTTTAGCGCGAAGCCCGCCGAGCCACCGGCCTCGGCGGCGAAGATGCCGCGAAGGTCGGACTGAAACAGCGTGGCCAGAATTGCCAGGGTGGATGCCACTAGAACGGCCGCGAGAATGCCCGCGAGAACACGCGGGACAATTCTCACTCGGGGACGCAACTCCTGCGGCGTATATTCGCCTGGGTCCGGCGCACCGAGCGGATCGGACAGGAACAGTGGAATTGGATCGTCCGACGACGGATCGACCCGTGCTGCGCGCGCACGGATATAGGACGCGACGGACGGATGTGATGCAGCTTGATCGGAATCGAACGCTCTCGATTCCCTGGACGGACGGTGCGCCGTCGTCTCCATGGTGATGCTTCCCCATAACTAACGCAACGCAGGGGCAATCCCGGCTTCAGTCTTTTTGTTTTTGTCCAGAAGTTCCCCGCAAACTGGAGCCGGTAAATCGCAGTTTGAATCAGCCCAAAAAGCGACGGCGGTTTGCGCGAATCGGGAGACATTGGGGTTTGATTAGGGCGAGGCGGGGGAATGCACCGCAATTTTGACGGTGATGGTTGAGGGCGTTCTACCAGGCGACGGCATGCAAAAAGCGCGGGGTGAAAGAAGCGGAGGCGCAATAGCACGCTCCAATGTCGTCCTGGCGAAAGCCAGGACCCATTACCCAGCAAGTCCTTTGGCGAAGACTCGTCGTTCGGTATTGCAACCGAACGCTACCGATAGATTCCGCGGTATGGGTCCTGGCTTTCGCCAGGACGACTCGCGGAGGGAGTCTTCGCCATTGCATCACCTCACGGATGCAAAATCACCTTGCCCATGGCCTGACGTCCCGCGAGCACCTTCAGCGCGTCGGCGGTCTGCGCCAGCGGGAAGACGCGATCGACATGCGAGGAGATTTTTCCTTCCGCTGTCCACTTCACGAGCTTCTCGAGATTGGCGCGGTTCTTGGCCGGGTTGAGGCGCGTCCATGCGCCCCAGAACACGCCGCGGATGTCGCAGCCCTTCAGCAGTGCGAGGTTCAGCGGCATCTTTGGAATGGCGCCGGCGGCAAAGCCGATCACGAGAAAGCGGCCTTCCCAGGCAATCGAGCGTAGCGCCTGCTCGGCATAGGCGCCGCCCACGGGATCGAAGATGATGTCGACGCCCTTGCCGCCGGTGAGTTTTCGCAAGCCTTCCTTTAAATCTTCCTTGCCGTAGTTCAGCGTCAGCTCGGCGCCATGCGCCTTCGCGAATTCGAGCTTCTCGTCCGACGAGGCGCAGGCGATCACCTTCAGGCCCATCAGCTTGCCGAGCTCGCAGGCCGCTAGACCGGTGCCGCCGGCGGCACCGAGCACCGCGAGCGTTTCGCCCGGCTTCGGGCTCGCGCGATCTTCCAGCGCATGAAGCGCGGTGCCGTAGATGATGATGATGCCGGCCGCGCGGTCATAGTCGAGATTGTCGGGAATCTTCACGATCGATGCCGCCGGCAGCGCGATCTTTTCGCGCGCGCCGTTGTGGCCGCAGGAAGCGACGACGCGGTCGCCGACCTTCACGTCAGTCACGCCGGGGCCGATGCTCTCGATCACGCCCGCGACTTCAGCGGCCGGCGAGAACGGGAACGGCGGCTTGATCTGGTACTTGCCCTGGATCATCAGGATGTCGAAGAAGTTCAGCGCCGCCGCCTTGATCGCGATCACGGCTTCGCCGGGACCGGCCACCGGATCCGGCACGTCGGCCAGGACGAGATCGTCGGGCTGGCAATATTGCGAGCAGAGGATGGCTTTCATGGCGGCACCTTGGGCGTTTCGAGTGGGATTATAGTTTGCCCGTTTCTGCCGGATTTAGGCACGGGCGACAATCCGGTTTCTTTGTCAGAGACCATGCACTGGCCTATCCTCGCAACGCCCAAATCCGCGGAGAAGGATTCAAACGATGTTTGAAACGAGTCTGCTTAGGGACAAGCGCATCCTCGTCACCGGCGGCGGCTCGGGCCTCGGCGCCGCGATGGGGCGTCGCTTCCTCGCGCTCGGTGCGGAGCTCGTGATTTGCGGCCGGAAGCTCGATCGGCTGGAAGCGACGGCGAGCGAGATGCGCGAAGAGACCGGCGGCAAGGTTACAGCCATCGCTTGCGATATCCGCGACGGCGCCGCCGTCGAGAGCATGATGGATGCCATCTGGCGCGAGGCGCCGCTCGATATTCTCGTCAACAATGCCGCTGCGACCTTCATCGCGCAGAGCGAGCATCTCTCATTCCGCGCCGCGGACGCGATCCTCGCCCCGACCCTGCATGGCGCGATGTATTGCACGCTTGCCGCCGGCAAGCGCTGGATCGAGGGCAGGCATGGCGGCGTCGTGCTCTCGATCCTCTCGACCTCGACCATCACCGGCCGCGCCTTCACCGTTCCCTCGGCGATGGCGAAGTCGGCGGTGCTGGCGATGACCAAGAGTCTTGCGGTCGAGTGGGGCCCGAAAGGCATTCGCACCGTCGCGATCGCGCCGGGACCGTTCCCGACCGCCGGCGCATCGGGGCAGCTTCGCCCCGAGGATCGCGACGAGGGGTGGGCCGCGCGCAACCCGATGGGGCGCACCGGCGAGCACAGCGAGCTTGCCGACCTCGCCAGCTTTCTGGTCTCCGACCGTGCCGGCTACATCAACGGCGAGATGGTGGTGATCGACGGTGGCGCCCATTTGCGCAGTTCCGGCGCGGAGGATTTGCTGCGCTGGACCGATGCGCAATGGTCGGAGCAGCGCGCCGCGCGATCCAAGGCCTAGTCATCGCGACCTTCGCTAACTGCCTTCCCAAATTGGAGTTTCCCGGCTATCCCTGCCGCAGGGACAACGCGCGGCCGGGCCATCTTCCAGTCACAATATTGAGGGAACCACTCCAGCATGTGGCGGGTGCTGATTTTAGCTTTGATGACTGGCGTGGCAGCCTGTGGAATCACCGATTCCGCACGGGCACAGACGGCGCAACCGGCGCCCAAGGCTGCAGCGAAAGAGACTGCGCCGAAATCGGCTGCGCCGGCGGCCAATACGACTGGGAAGACGGCTGCAAAGCCCGAGAGCAAGCCGATGGCCCCGCCTGCGGCGGTTGCGGGCGGCGCCGAGCCAACCCTGATCGGCCAGTTCGGCACCTGGGGTGCCTATTCGGCCACGCCCAACGGCAAAAAGGTCTGCTTCGCGCTGGCCAAACCGTCGTCGTCGAAGACCAACCCGCCGAATCGGCCGCGCGATCCTGCCTATGCCTTCGTCTCCACCCGCCCGGCGGAGAAGGTCAACAACGAAGTCTCGGTCATGATTGGCTATGCGCTGAAGCCGGGCTCCGAATCCTCGGTCGAGGTCGGCGGCGCGGCTTTCGCCATGTACTCGCAGGGCGACGGCCTCTGGATCAAGAACGCGGCCGAGGAAGAGCGGATGGTCGAGGCCATGCGCAAATCCGCCGATCTCGTGGTCAAGGGCGTCTCGTCGAAGGGAACCGAGACGACCGACACCTTCTCGCTGAAGGGCCTCGCCCAGGCGCTTGACCGGATCTCCCAGGATTGCAGGCGTTAAGCCTGCGGTCGATAAGGTCGCAATCGGCAATTCCGGTTGCTATATAGGGGCGGTTCCACAATTTCAGTCGTCATGGCCGGGCCTGTCCCGGCCGTCTACGCGGTAACCGCAGGCGGAAAAGAACGTGGATGCCCGGGACAAGCCCGGGCATGACGAGACAGCAGCAACCTCAGGCAACCGATGCAACCGACGACCGAGCCGCACAACGCAACACTGCTGGAGAAGACTCCGCTCGAAACCTATGTGCCGCCGGCCAAGCCGTCGCTGATCGGCCTGTCGCGCAGCGAGCTTGCCGATTGCCTCGGCGAGATCGGCGTCGCGCCCGGGCAGCGCAAAATGCGCGTGCAGCAGCTGTGGCACTGGATCTATTTCCGCGGCGCCCAGGGCTTCGACGACATGACGTCGGTCTCGAAGACGATCCGCAGCTCACTCGCCGAGCGCTTCACCGTCGACCGGCCCGAAGTCGTGGCCGAGCAGATCTCCAACGATGGCACCCGCAAATGGCTGCTGCGGCTGCCGAGCGGCGACAATGTCGAGCGGGCGCATGAAGTCGAGTGCGTCTACATCCCCGAAACCGATCGCGGTACGCTGTGTGTGTCTTCCCAGGTCGGCTGCACGCTGAACTGCTCCTTCTGCCACACCGGCACGCAGCGGCTGGTGCGCAATCTCACCGCCGGCGAGATCGTGGGACAGGTGATGGTCGCGCGGGATCGTTTGAATGATTGGGCCGATCGCGAGGACGGTACGCGTCGTGTCACCAACATCGTGATGATGGGCATGGGCGAGCCGCTCTACAATTTCGACGCGGTGCGCGATGCGCTGCTCATCGTCGGCGACAATGAAGGCATCGGCATCTCCCGCCGCCGCATTACGCTGTCGACCTCGGGCGTGGTGCCGAACATCGTGCGCGCGGGCGAGGAGATCGGCGTGATGCTCGCAATCTCCCTGCATGCGGTGCGCGACGAGCTGCGTAACGAGCTGGTGCCGCTCAACCGCAAATATCCGATCGCCGAACTGCTGCAGGCCTGCCGCGACTATCCCGGCGCCTCAAACGCCCGCCGCATCACCTTCGAATATGTGATGCTCAAGGGCGTCAACGATTCGCTCGACGACGCCAAGCTGCTGGTGAAGCTGCTCAAGGGTATTCACGCCAAGATCAATCTGATCCCGTTCAATCCCTGGCCCGGCACGGCCTATGAATGTTCGGATTGGGATCAGATCGAAAAGTTCTCCGAATACATCTTCAACGCCGGCTATTCCTCGCCGGTGCGCACCCCGCGCGGCAGAGACATTCTCGCGGCCTGTGGCCAGCTGAAGTCGGAGACCGAAAAGCTCTCCGCCAGGGAACGCCAGTCGCTGCGCGCCATGGCGATGACGGATTGAATTTGGGATCGTTCGGATGAGGCCGCTCAGGCGAATGCTTAGGATACTGGCAGCATTCGTCGCGGGGAATTTCTTGGCGGTGGTGGTGCTGCTTGCGGGGAAAATCTTGGCTGACTTCGACAACCTGCATCACTACACAGACTCTACTTTTTACGGGCCATATCTTGGGTTTCTGCTCAGACTGGCCGGCGGCACTTGCGCAATCTCCATAATGGCTTTGCCGCCCACGCTCTTCGTCCTGATCTTCACCGAGGCGCTGAAAGTGCGTGGGAAGTGGTTCTATGTACTGGCTACGGGAGGCGGCGCGGCCTTGCTTGATCTCGCCTGCACCCAGTTCGACTATCTCGACCAAGCACGTTCGTTTTGTGTGAGGCTCAGCTTCAGCGAACTGGCGACGGTCACTTTAGCCGGCATGGTTGCCGGCTACGCCTTCTGGCGGATGGCTGGCCGTCAAGCGGGTGACTGGGGCATGCGATCGGAGCAAGTTCCGGTGACTTCGGTCTAGATATGTCCCTGATCGGCCGCCTCATCGTCATCTTCATCGGCTTCCTCGCCGCCTGTTTCGTCGGCGGGATGATCGTGGTCGTCGCGCTGCTGTTTCCGGAATTCGCCGATCTTGGCGCCGGTCCCGTCGATCAGGGCACGATCGACATCCTGCTTGGTTTCGGCTTCATCTTCGTCTCCGGTTTTGCGCTGGTGCCGGCTTCGGTGATCGTCGCGATCACCGAAGCGCTCTATATCCGCAGTGCGCTCGCTTATGCCGTCGGCGGCGGCCTCGTGGGGCTCGCCTGCTATCTCGGCCTCGTCCCCTTTCACTCCGAGACGTTGCAGTTCGAAGGGATCGTGCGGCGTCACCTGGAGATCATGACCGGTGCCGGCATCGTCGCCGGTGTCGTCTACTGGCTGATCGCCGGTCGCAATGCCGGCGCCTGGCGCAATCCGCCGCCCCCGCGCAATCCGCCTCCGCCGCTGCCGTCACAGTCGCGGCCGGATGCACGGTAGCTTTCTTAAGCTCCTCCGGGGGAGGATGGGCACCTTGCATGGGGTTTTCATCCCCGCCCCACTCGGCTAAACCGCGCGCCATGAACCGGACCGGACTCTTCATCGCCCTGGCGCTGTGGCTCGTGATCGGCGTCGTTTTCGGCCTCTATCCCGAGCTCGATCTCAAGCTCGCCGCGCTGTTCTTCGACCCTGACACCAAGACGTTTCCGCTCAAGCTGAACGATTGGGCCGGCTTCGCGCGCGATGCCGCGATGTGGGTCGCCTGGGCGTTCGTGCTGCCTCCGCTGATCGCACTTGTGGTCAAGATGTTCCGGCCCGACCGCCCGCTGATGGTATCGGGGCGCGCGATCGTCTTCCTGCTGGTCACGATCATCATGTCGGCCGGCATCCTCACCAATCTCACCTTCAAGACCTATTGGGGTCGGCCGCGCCCGGTGGTCGTGACGCAGTTTGCCGGCAACCAGCAATTCGTGCCGTGGTGGGATCCGCGCGGCGACTGCGCGCGCAACTGCTCGTTTTTCTCGGGCGAGGGCGCCACCGCGTTCTGGACGCTGGCGCCAGCTGCACTGGCGCCGCCGGCGTGGCGGCCGCTCGCTTATGCCGGAGCCGTGGTGTTCGGCCTCGTGACATCAGGGCTGCGGATGGCCTTCGGCGGCCATTTCTTCACCGATGTCTCGATCGCCGGCCTCGTCACCTTCGTCGTGATCTGGTTTGCCTACGCGCTGATTTACCGCTGGCCGCGCACCCGGTTTTCGGACGAGGCGGTCGATGCCGCCCTGACCCGGCTGAACTGGCCCGCCTACCGGCTTCGCCAGCGCCTGTTCGGCCGCAAGACGGGTACCGAGCCGTCGATCTGAGCCATTAAATGGGTGCCGAGGCGTGCGAAATTTGATATTCGCGCGGTCAACCCGCCCTCACATCAGCCCTTTGAGACCCGATTGGAAGCGCCATGACCACGATCCTGAAAAGCCTGCCCAAGGGTGAAAAAGTCGGCATCGCTTTTTCGGGCGGTCTCGACACCAGCGCGGCGCTGCTCTGGATGAAGCAGAAGGGCGCGCGCTGCTACGCCTATACCGCCAATCTCGGCCAGCCGGATGAAGCCGACTACAACGAGATCCCGCGCAAGGCGATGGAGTTCGGTGCGGAGAAGGCGCTGCTCGTTGATTGCCGCACGCAGCTCGTCCACGAAGGCATTGCCGCGATCCAGTCCGGCGCCTTCCACATCTCGACCGGCGGCATCACCTATTTCAACACGACGCCGCTCGGGCGCGCCGTCACCGGCACGATGCTGGTCGCGGCCATGAAGGAAGACGGCGTCAACATCTGGGGCGACGGCTCGACCTTCAAGGGCAACGACATCGAGCGCTTCTATCGCTACGGCCTTCTGACCAATCCGGGCCTGCGCATCTACAAGCCCTGGCTCGACCAGCAATTCATCGACGAGCTCGGCGGCCGCGCCGAGATGTCGGCGTTCATGACCGCCCAGGGTTTTGCTTACAAGATGAGCGCCGAGAAGGCGTATTCGACCGACAGCAATTTGCTTGGCGCCACGCATGAAGCCAAGGATCTCGAGAGCCTCGACAGCGGCATCAAGATCGTCAACCCGATCATGGGCGTGCCGTTCTGGCGCGACGACTGCAACGTCAAGGCCGAGAAGGTCGTGGTGCGTTTCGAGGAGGGCCAGCCGGTCGCGCTGAACGGCCAGACCTTCTCCGATCCCGTCGCGCTGTTCCTCGAAGCCAACGCCATCGGCGGCCGTCACGGCCTCGGCATGAGCGACCAGATCGAGAACCGCATCATCGAGGCCAAGAGCCGCGGCATCTACGAGGCGCCCGGCATGGCGCTGCTGCACATCGCCTATGAGCGCCTCGTCACCGGCATCCACAACGAGGACACCATCGAACAGTACCGCATCAGCGGCATGCGTCTCGGCCGCCTGCTCTATCAGGGCCGCTGGTTCGATTCGCAGGCCCTGATGCTGCGCGAGACCGCGCAGCGCTGGGTCGCGCGCGCCGTCACCGGCGAGGTATCGCTCGAGCTGCGCCGTGGCAACGACTACTCGATCCTCAACACCGAGAGCCCCAACCTCACCTATGCGCCGGAGCGGCTCAGCATGGAGAAGGTCGAGGACGCGGCGTTTACACCGGCCGATCGCATCGGTCAGCTCACCATGCGCAATCTCGACATCAACGATACCCGCGCCAAGCTGAAGCTGTACACCGACACGGGCCTGCTGTCGGGCAGTGAAGGCTCGCAGATCTTCCGGCTGGAGAACGACAAGGACTGACGCACTCGTAGCCCGGATGGAGCGAAGCGAAATCCGGGACTTTCTAACCAAGCCGATAGAACCCGGCTTACGCTTCGCTCCATCCGGGCTACGAGGCAAAAAAATGGCCGGGATCGCTCCCGGCCATTTTGCATTTTGTGCTTCGCCTCAGCGCGGCGGGGCGGTGCCGGGCGGGGGCGGCGGCAGCGAGGCCTGGCCGCCGTTGAGCAACGGCGTGATGTTGCGGACGGTGACGCGCCGGTTGATCGCGCTCGGTCCTTGCGTCTGCTCCTTCAGGTACTGCTCGCCGTAGCCCTGCGACGTCAGGTTCTCAGACGGCACACCGAATTGCTGGGTCAGCAATTCGGCCGCGGACTGCGCACGGCGATCCGACAATGACAGATTGTCAACGTCGTTGCCGACCGCGTCGGTGTGACCTTCGATCAGGAACACCACGCGCGGGTTGGCCTGAATCGCACGGTTGAGACCGTCGGCGATCGACTGCAGCTTCGCCGCCTGGTCCGGTGGGATGGTCCACGATCCCGTCTCGAAGTTGATCGTGTTGAGGTCGATGCTCGGCATTTGCATGCGAACATTGGGGCTGTAGCGGATCTCGTCGAGCGTGTAGCGACGGTTGATCCGTTGCACCGGCGGCGCCACCATCGTCTGGTAGATCACGTCCGGCGACGCTTCGTCGGCGTCGACGATATAGCGATCGTAGGGAATGTTCACGACTGGCGGCGGCGCATCGACATAGAACCCCCCGACCGATTGCGGATCGCGATAGCTGTTGTCGATGATGATGATCTCGCGCCCGCCGGGGTCCCTGCGGATTCGACGCAGCAACCGACCGTCCGGACCGACGACGGTGACGATCTCGCTGCCGTCGGGACGGATCACGACGGTGCGGGTATCGCCGCCGACGGTGTCGGTGCGGATGTCCCGGGCGCCATAGCGGAAGCGATAGAGATCGTTGCCGCGGACGTAGGTCTGCCCACCCGGATCGCGGATGATGATGCGGTCCGGCTCGGTGTAGACGGTCCGGCCGCCTTCGACGGACTCGCGTCGCTGGTTGCGGTAGTCGGCGATGGTGGCGCCGATCACGGCACCGGCGACCACGCCTGCACCGATCGCGAGCGGTGTCAGGTCGCGCTGTGGCGGACGCGGCGGCGGCGGCAGCGGCGCTGCGACCGTAGGCGCAGTCCGGAACGCGGGAGCGACGGTCGGGTGAGCGAATTGCGCCCTGTCGGGCGGCGGCGTCGCGGCCGCGGAGCCCGGGACGGTGCTCGGTGCCGCGGCGCCGGCGGGGGGAGCCGGTGGCCGGGGCGGGGCGCCTGCCTGCGGCTGGGTCGGCGGAGTTCCGGCAGCGGGCGCACCAGCAGGAGGCGCGCCACCCTGGCGTCCCGGGGGCGGTGTCACGGCGCCACCGGGGGCCGGCGTCGTTGTCGGGGCCGGGGTTGCGCCGGGCGCGGGAGCCGAACCTGGACGTCCGGACGGCGGCGTCGGAGCGCCACCGGGGGCCGGTGTGGCGGTCGGTGCAGGCGTGGCGCCTGGAGCAGGTGAGCCTGCCGCCGGAGGCGCGCCAGGACGTCCGCCAGGGGGCGGTGCACCGGGGCGGCCAGTCGGTGGCGTACCCGGCGTGCTGCCCGGAGCCGGCGTTGCGGTCGGCGCAGGGGTTGCTGTCGGAGCAGGCGTGGCGGTTGGGGCAGCAGGCGTCGCCGGGCGCGCTGCGGGAGCAGCAGGTGTCGGAGCCGGCGTTGCCGTGGGCGCAGGCGAGGGTCGTCCGGACGGACCCGCGGCAGGAGGCGGCGGAGGCGTGGGCGCGTGCTGCTGCGGCGCCGCGGCAGGCGGCGGTGCCGGCGGCGTGGGAGCCGGGCGTGCCGCGGGCGGCGCTGGAGGAGGAGGTGTCGGCGCGTGCTGTTGCGGAGCCGTGGCCGGAGGCGGCGACGGTTGCTTTGGAGCAGCCGGCGGTGGGGGCGGCGGCGGAGGTGCCTGATGAGTCGGCGCCGGCGGAGGCGGCGGTGTCGGACGTGACGGTGCGGCGGCCGGCGGCGGCGCGGCAGGAGGATGCGGAGGCGCAGCCGCGGGCGGCGGCGCGCTCGGACGTGCGGGAGCTGCAGGCGGTGCTGCGGCCGGAGGGGGCGGCGCGGCCGGGCGCGCAGCGGGCGGCGGTGCCTTTGGCGCTTCCTTCGGTGGCTGCTTCGGTTTTCCGTCAGGGCCGGTCTCTGGCTGGGCCTGAGCGACGACGAGCGGCGGCGCGCCTTGCGCATGCGATGCGGAGCTTGCCAATTGCATCGCGGTCAGAGCCGTGGTGGCAAGCAGCACGAAACGAAGATTAGTCATGATGGTGAACTTCCCCGGAAGGTTCTTTGACGAAGTGTTGGGATGAACGGCTACACGTTAGGCCGGATTGTGGCGGACGAAGCAGTCGCCGCCCGATTTATTTCTGCACGCAAATCACTTCACTACGGTGACGTTCATTGCGCATTCAGACGCAGGTTGCAATTGCCTCACATGTGATGCTTCGCCTCATGTGCGGTCGCCGCGGCGAACTTGCATCCGTCGCAGGATTTGGCGTGAGCGGTCCGTTCGGTCCGCGTGATGGAATCTCTTCAGGTATGCGACCCGGCAATTCGTCGGGCCGCGGTGGCGAGCCGGGCTCGCGCACCGGCGGCGTGATTTCGGGCTGCGGATTGCCCGGCGGAATCCCCGGCGGCGGCTCGGCGGGAGTGCCGGGTGTCGACGGCGGAATCTCGGGCGGTTCGATCGGCATCGGCATCATCGAAATCAGTTGTCGGGTGAACGACAACGATGATGTCGCGCCGATGTTCCGTCTCGCCTCGCCGTCTTATTCGGGCGCGTGGCAGACGGCCTCGATGTTGTGGCCGTCGAGATCGAGCACGAAG
Source organism: Bradyrhizobium nivariense (assembly GCF_029846715.1). Taxonomy (GTDB): domain Bacteria; phylum Pseudomonadota; class Alphaproteobacteria; order Rhizobiales; family Xanthobacteraceae; genus Bradyrhizobium. The sequence goes on along the minus strand of NZ_JARVWW010000004.1, from coordinate 5,830 downwards.
GCGCCGTAGTAATTCGGATGATAGTGCGCACGAATGCCGGGCGGCCCGTTGTCGTGGCCGCCTGCCGCTATCGCCGCTTTGTAAAACGCATCCACCGTGGCGCGGTCCTTCGCCAGGACCGCGACATGCACCGGCTTGTTCAGCGCGCCCTCGCCGCCGATCCAGAAATCCGGCTTGCCGTCGGCGCCGAAGCCGGCGGCCGGATCGTGTCCGGTCTGCTCCTGCGTGACCTCCTTGATCAGGCTGTAGCCGAGCGGCGCCAGCGCAGCGGCGTAGAACGCCTTGGCGCGCTCATAGTCGGAGACCGGAAAGCCCATATGGTCGATCATCGCAACCTCCGTCGTTCGTTGTCAGCGCGACAGGAACGTATTGCTCCGCGTCTTGCGCGCAACCGCAAAGCCGCGCGCGACCATGTCGGCGATACAATCTTCCCGCCATTCGTTTTGTGAAAGATGTTCGATCACCACCGCGCGCGGCCATAGCGATTGCGGCGCGTCGCGGAAGAAACCGATCAGCACGCGGTCCTCAAAGCCCTCGACGTCGATCTTCAACGCGTCCACCTTCGTGACGCCGGCCTCGTCGAGAATGCGCGTCAGCCGCAACGACGGGACCTTGATGGCCTCCGCGCTGGCGGTGCCGGTGACGACGTGCGTGGCGCCGAGATTGCCGCCGCCGCTCTCGATCATGAGCTCGCCGTCGCTGTCGCCTGCGGCGGCCTGCACCAGGTGCACCTGCGCTGCTTTCGATGCGGCCTGGTTGAACGAGAGCCGTCCAAACGTCATCGGATGCGGTTCGATCGCGACCACTTTCCCTGATGGCCCGACCTGTCGCGCCATCACCAGCGCAAAGGTGCCGACATTGGCGCCGACGTCGACGAACACGCCGCCCACCGGGATGTGCTGGCGCAGGAAGTCGAGCTCGTCGAGATTGTAGTCGGGATTGAACAGCGCGCCACGCTCGGTCGCGCTGCCCTGGTGGTAGAACCGGAACGAGGCGCCCTGATACTGCACGTCGACGGGGCCGCCGCGCAGCAGGTTGACCAATCGCGACAGCCAGGGCCGGAACGCGCCGCGCTTCAGCGCCGATTGTGTCGCGAGGCGAATGATCGCGGCCTGCGACGGGTTCGGCGCAAACGCGCCGAACGGCGCGGACGGAGGGGCATTGTCGGTCGTCAAGCGGCGGTCCTCGTTGCAAGCGGCGCATGCATAGCCGGTTTTGATGAGGGCTACAATTTCGGTGTCGTCCCGGCCCCCCGTGCGCAATTGCGCACTAGGCCGGGACGACGAGGAGCCTCACGCCGCCTTCTTCGCGACAGCCTTGCGCTGGCGCAGGAAGCGGCCGAGCAGCTTGCGCTTGCCCTTGCGCGGGATCAGGTCGATGTCGCTAACGAGTTTTGCGCCGCCCTTGCGGCGCTCCAGCACGATCTTGCGGCTGTGGAAGGCCTCCAGCTCGACACGATGCGCGACGCTGACGATGGTGGCCTTCGGCAGCTCGTCGGTGATCATCTTCATCATCTTGTCCTGGCTCTTCTCGTCGAGCGCAGAGGTCGCCTCATCGAGCACGACGATGTCCGGGTTGTGCAGCAAGAGCCGCGCAAAGGCGAGGCGCTGTTTCTCGCCGCCCGACAGCGTCTGGTCCCACGGTCCCTCTTCCTCGATCTTCTCGTTGAGATGGTCGAGACCGACCTTGTGCAGGGCCTCGACGATCTCCTCGGCGGTCCAGTCGTCTTCTGCGCCGGGATAGGCGACCGCGCGGCGCAAGGAGCCGGACGGCACGTAGGGCCGCTGCGGCAGCATGAACAGCCGCCGGTCGGGATGGAAATTGACGCTGCCGCCACCCCATGGCCAGAGCCCGGCGATGGCGCGCACCAGCGTGCTCTTGCCGGTGCCGGATTCGCCGGCGACCAGCAGCCGTTCGCCGGGCTCGATCACCACCTCGGTCTCGCCGACCACGGCAGTGCCGTCGTCGAGCGTGACGGAGAGGTCGTTCAGCTCCAGCATGGCGTCGTTGCTGGTCTCGCCGCGCTTGATGCGGCCGAGTCCGTCGCCCTGCTCGGCGCGCTCGAGACCGTCGAGCGATATCATCAGCGAGGCGATACGGCGCGCGCAGGCGTTCCAGTCGGCCAGCCGCGGATAATTGTCGACCAGCCAGCCGAACGCGCTCTGCACGATGGTGAAGGCAGAAGCCGCCTGCATCACCTGTCCCAGCGTCATGCTGCCGTCGAGGAATTTGGGCGCGCAGAGCAGCAGCGGCACGACCGGCGCAACGAGGCTAGAGCCTTGCGACACCAGCGTGGTGCGCATGTGTTGCCCGGCCAATCTTGCCCATTGTCGTAGCACGCTGGTGAAGTTGCGGTCGATGCCGTCGCGCTCCTCGTCCTCGCCGCCGAGCAGCGCGATGCTCTCGCCGTTCTCGCGCACGCGCGTCAGCGTGTAGCGGAAATCGGCCTCGGCCTGGTTCTTGTCCTCGGAGACCTGCACGAATTGACGGCCGATCACCACAATCGAGCCCGATGCGATCGCGGCATAAAGCATCGCGGCGATCACCAGGAAGCCGGGAATGGTCACCGACGATCCCGCAAGCGTGACCGTGAGCGCGCCGCCGATGGTCCAGAGCACGACGATGAAGGTCGCGGCCGACAGCAGCGCCGAGGTCACGCCGGCGAGAAAATCCACCGGCGAATCGGTCGCGACGCGCAGATCTTCCGCGATCCGGTATTCCGGATTCTTGTGATCGCCGTCGACGAGATTGAGCTGATAGTAGCGGCCGTTGCCGAGCCAGCGCGTCAGCACGCTTGCCGTCAGCCAGGCCCGCCAGCGCCGCTGGATGCCCATGCGCGCGAACACCTGCGCCACGCCGAGCACGATGCTGCCGATCGCAAGCGGGAAGAACATTGCGGTGAGATGGAAGACCGCCGTCGCATCGCGTTTCTCGATCGCGTCGAAAATCGCCCGATTCCAGACATTGATGCCGTACTGGAAGCCGACGGTCAGGACGATCAGCACGCCGAGGCCGATCGAGAACGGCCAGGCGAGGCGGTCGCCCTTGCGTCCCCAGAACCCACGCGCGCTGATCCAGAAGCGGGTGAGGAGATAGTCCTTGCGGGCCTGCTCGGCCTCTTCGGGCGACAGCTCCGGGTCGGGCTCGACCAGCTCGGGTGGCGGCGGAGTCACTTCCTCGCCGTTCTCGCCGACGATTTCGACAATGGGCGGCTTCTTGCCCTGTTCGCGCTTTCCGGCCGGCGTTTGCATGGTCGGATAACGCAAGAGAAATCAAACGGTTCCCGATGGTTCCAGGTGCCGCATCATTCCGCGGCGCCGTCGCGCACCCTGCGGCGCCGGGCGACCCGGTGCAGGACGCGCGACAGCTGATCGATCGCGTAGGGCTTCTGCACGAGCTCGCAATCGAGGTTGCCGTCCGGGGACAGCGCCTCTTGGGACAGCGCCTCGCTGTAGCCAGTGGTCAGCACGACGGGCACGCCGATGCCGCGATCGCGGACCGCCTGCGCGAGATCGAGCCCGGTCATGCCCGGCATCACGATGTCCGAGAAAACGATATCGAAACGATCCGCATCCGCGACCAGCTCGGCAAGCGCATCGGTTGCATTGTCGACCAGCGTGATGCTGTAGCCGAGCTCGGTGAGGCCGTCGGCGGCGAAATTGGCAAGCTCGATATTGTCCTCGACCAGCAGCACCGACATGCCGCTGCCGGCGACCGCCGGGGCCGTGTTCGGTGCCTGCCGCTGCGGCAGCAGGTCTGGCGGCACGCGCGGCAGGTAGAGCGAGAAGGTGCTGCCGTGCCCCACCTCGCTCGTGACTGTCACTTCGCCGCCGGACTGCCGGGCGAAGCCGAACACCTGCGACAGGCCGAGACCGGTGCCGTGGCCGACCTGCTTGGTGGTGAAGAATGGCTCGAAGATGCGCTCGAGCCTTGTTGCGGGAATGCCCATTCCGGTGTCGCTGACGGCAATGCCGACGAAGCCATGTTTGCCAGGAAGGACATGGTTACCAGGAAGGTCATGGTTGCCTGTAAGGTCATGGCTGCCCGAGATGGGGGCCAGCGTGTCCGCAATGGTCGTCGCGGCCTCGACCTTGAAAACGATCCTGCCCTTGCCGTGCATGGCATCGCGCGCATTGGTCGCCATGTTGATCAACGCCGTCTCGAACTGGCTTGCATCGGCATTGACGAGGCAGGGCTCAGCCGGCAGCCGCATCGCTATTTCGATCGCGGGTCCGAGCAGCGTCGCGAGCATGTCGTGCAGCGACTGCATCCGCGCGCCGACGTCGAACACCTCCGGCTTCAAGGTCTGGCGCCGCGCAAAGGCGAGCAGCTGCGATGTCAGCTTGGCCGCGCGCGCGACCGCGTCCGCGATGGCGGTGATGTAGCGCTGGCGCCGCTCCTCGCTCAGTTGCGGTCGGTTCAACAGGTCGACGGAGGCGCGGATCACGGTCAGGAGGTTGTTGAAGTCGTGCGCGACGCCCCCGGTGAGCTGCCCGAGCGCCTCCAGGCGCTGGCTGTGCTTGAGCGCCCCCTCGGCTTCGCGCCGCGCCGCGGCCTCGGCCTGGAGATGCTGGGTGCGCCGGATCGCCAGCGCCAGCAGGAGGAGGAGGAGCGCGGTGGCGGGAATCCCGAACACCAGATGCTGGCCCATGGTGGCGAACCAGCGCGCGCGGATGGCCGAGGTCTCGAGCCCCGCGCTGACATAGATCGGGTATTCGGCGACGCGCCGGTAACCGATGCGGCGCTCGATCCCGTCCGAGGGCCATGCGACGGTGATGAGGCCGTGCTCGGGGTGCGCTGCGATGTTCTGGCCGACCGGCCCGCTGGGATCGAGCCGAAGGTCGCGATCGAGCCGCGGAAGGTGCGCCAGCACGACCCCGTCGGTGCGTCCCATTGCGAAGAAGCTGCCGGGATCGGTGCCGATCCTGGCATAAAAGCTCTCGAAATATTCCGGCAGGACGGAGGCCTGGATCACGCCGATGAAGCCGCCGTCGTCGGCGTCACGGCGACGGCTGACCCCGAAGAAGCGCGCACCCTGATAGGGCTGGCGCGGCGTCAGGGGAACACCGATGTAGCTGCCGATGTTCTGGTCGATATGGGCGACAAAGTAGTCGCGGTCCGCAAAACTCTGCTCCGGCGGCGGCGAGGCAAGGCTGTTGACCAGCGACTTTCCGTCCGCATCGAAGATCCAGGCCGATTTGAGCTGCGGCAGCGAATCGGTCAGCTGCTTCAGGCGGCGGTGCAGGGCCGGCTCGCGCCTGCGGATGATATCGTCGGGAAGGCCCCGCACCACCTCGTTGAGCTCGGCGAGGCTGCGGTCGATCGTCTCGAACACCTTGAGCGCGTGCTCATGCGCGACATCGAGGGTGCGCTCGATCTCGCGGTCGGCGATGTCTTTCGTCGAGGTGTAGGAGGTCGAGGAGGCGATCGCGAACAGCGCAATCGGGAGCGCCAGGGATGCAGCCATCATCCACTGCAACAGTCTCAGCGAATTGCGTTGCGCGCCCTGCACGGTCGCTCCGGTCCCACACCGGAGAGCTTACTTGAATTTCGCGCCGGGAAGGAAGCGGCTTGTGGGGAACCGGAGGTTGCAATCCGCGCGGGTCGCGCGCGCAGGGGGGTGGAGGTAAAATCTACCCAAACACGCGCCAGCCGTAGAATGCCCCGGCTGTCTCGGCCAGGGATTGCAGCATGAATGACGCCTAAAGCGGAATGGGGTTAGGTTGAATCGATTTGGGATTCCCAAATCAGCTTGTTTCTGATTCACCATGCTGGCTGGGCGGAGGCCAGCATGGATGGGCAAGCCTTATTCTCTGGATCTTCGCAAGCG